>NZ_LZMH01000036.1 GCF_001673635.1 Mycobacterium asiaticum | reverse complement strand
AACCGTTTCGCCGCAGTTCCGCGACGACCGGTCGGATGACCGACCGCTTCTGTTTGAGTGACCGCACGTCGCCCAGCCCAGAGCCCAGCCCCGCGCCCAGCCCCGCCCCGACCTCGTCGCCGGGGTCCTGAAGGCATGTGGATCGGCTGGCTCGAGTTCGACGTCCTGCTGGGCGGCGGCGGCACCGGCTCGGGCGGCGGCGGAAGCGGAGGTGACGGGGCCGGCGAGGGTGACGGGGCAGGCGGAGGCGGCGGGACGGACTGGCTCGAGGTGCGATTACTCAGGCCCAGCAGCATCGCCGCGGTCTTGCGCGACAACTGCCACCCGGATTGGAGCGGGACGAACTCCATCGGGAACGTGAACTCGCGCCGGTCGGGATTGGCGGTGGTGACGACGACGGCGGACGTCACATGCGATGGGTTCGCGCCCGACCAGGCGATGTTGTTGGCCGCGAACGCCATCGGCAAATAGCCGCCGTCGCGGGCGGCGGTGGTGAAGTTGTCCAGCGCTTCCGCGGTCTCCGGCGTCGAGCCTTCGACCAGGTTGAGTTTCTCGTTGCCGGGCACCGCCGGGTCGGCGAGGCGGAACAGCACATCGTTGAGCGCCTCAGGTGGGGGCAGGGGAGCGCTTGGTGGGGCCACTACGCTCGACGTCGCCGGCGGCGGCGGTTCGGCGGAATCCATTCGCCGCGCCGCTTGTTGCGAACAACCGGTGAGTCCTACCGCCGCCACGGTGATGGCGGTGCCCACTGTTACGCAGAGGTTTCCGGACATCCAGCGGCAGGGCTCAGGGGCGAAAAAACGGGTATAGGCAGGGGAATGCAACGGAAGTCACACCCGGGTCGGCCGCACCCGTCGCCGCGGCCCCCGGAAGGCCTGTGGCTAGGGATTTCGCGGTCACAGAAGTCCTTTCGCTCGGCCCGAGTAGAAGCCGAGATTACCAGCGTGACCCAACTTGTAACTTTTCAACCGCATTTGACTACACACATCAAACGCTGCCGGCCGGTAGCGTTGAAGTATCCGCCACGCCATCCTTGGTGCGGGAAAGGAGCGCAACATGGGTGACTCAGAGCGTTCTGAAGCATTCAAAACATCACGCGATATCCCCCTGTCCAGCGAAGATGCTGCAGAACTCGAACAACTGCGGCGCGAGGCCGCGGTTCTGCGTGAGCAACTCGATAATGCGGTTGCACACCAGAACCCCACTCGCTCGGCCCGCGATGTCCATCAACTCGAAGCGCGCATCGACTCGCTCGCCGCGCGCAATTCGAAATTAATGGAAACTCTTAAAGAGGCCCGCCAACAACTGTTGGCGCTGCGCGAGGAAGTCGACCGACTCGGTCAGCCGCCCAGCGGTTACGGCGTTCTGCTCGGTGCGCATGACGACGAGACCGTCGACGTGTTCACCTCCGGGCGCAAGATGCGCCTCACGTGCTCGCCGAACATCGAAACGTCGCTGCTGAAGAAGGGGCAGACCGTGCGCCTCAACGAGGCGCTGACGGTCGTTGAGGCCGGCACCTACGAATCGGTCGGTGAGATCTCGACGCTGCGCGAGGTGCTGGGCGACGGTCATCGCGCTCTGGTGGTCGGCCATGCCGACGAGGAGCGCATCGTGTGGCTGGCTGAGCCGCTGGTCGCCGAGGACCTGCCCGAAGGGCATCCCGACGCCCTCAACGACGACAGCCGGCCGCGCAAGCTGCGGCCCGGCGACTCGCTGCTGGTCGACACCAAGGCCGGGTACGCCTTCGAGCGCATCCCGAAGGCCGAGGTCGAAGACCTGGTGCTGGAAGAGGTTCCCGACGTCAGCTACGAGGACATCGGTGGCCTGACCCGGCAGATCGAGCAGATCCGCGATGCCGTCGAACTGCCGTTCCTGCACAAGGAGCTCTACCGGGAGTACGCGCTGCGTCCGCCCAAAGGTGTGCTGCTCTACGGCCCGCCCGGTTGCGGTAAGACGCTCATTGCCAAGGCGGTCGCCAACTCGCTGGCCAAGAAGATGGCCGACCTGCGCGGTGACGATGCGCGCGAAGCGAAGTCGTACTTCCTCAACATCAAGGGCCCCGAGCTGCTCAACAAGTTCGTCGGTGAGACCGAGCGGCACATCCGGCTGATCTTCCAGCGCGCCCGGGAGAAGGCGTCGGAAGGCACCCCGGTGATCGTGTTCTTCGACGAGATGGACTCGATCTTCCGTACCCGCGGCACCGGCGTCTCCTCCGACGTCGAGACCACCGTGGTCCCGCAGCTGCTGTCGGAGATCGACGGCGTGGAAGGCCTCGAGAACGTCATCGTGATCGGCGCCTCCAACCGTGAGGACATGATCGACCCGGCTATCCTGCGGCCCGGGCGCCTCGACGTGAAGATCAAGATCGAGCGGCCGGATGCCGAAGCGGCGCAGGACATCTTCTCGAAGTACTTGGTCGAGACGCTGCCGGTGCACGCCGACGACCTCGCCGAGTTCGACGGCGACCGCAGCCTCTGCATCAAGGCGATGATCGAGAAGGTCGTCGACCGGATGTACGCCGAAATCGACGACAACCGGTTCCTGGAGGTCACCTACGCCAACGGTGACAAGGAAGTCATGTACTTCAAGGACTTCAACTCGGGCGCGATGATCCAGAACGTGGTCGACCGGGCGAAGAAGAACGCGATCAAGTCGGTGCTGGAGACGGGCCAACCGGGTCTGCGCATCCAGCATCTGCTCGACTCGATCGTCGACGAGTTCGCCGAGAACGAGGACCTGCCCAACACCACGAATCCCGATGACTGGGCGCGGATCTCGGGCAAGAAGGGCGAGCGGATCGTGTACATCCGCACCCTGGTCACCGGCAAGTCGTCGAGTGCGTCGCGGGCCATCGACACCGAGTCGAACCTGGGGCAGTACCTGTAAGGAGCGTTCGGGCGCTTGTCGGTACCCCCGGCTAGCGTCGCGCTCATGCGGCTACGACGCGAAAGGCCCCCGTACGGCACCGCAGCTGGATGGCGAACTGGCGAAACTAGCTGGCCAGTGAGTAGCTGTTGGTCAGGTCGTCCTGCAGCACCTGGGCCGACTGCGTGGTGGTGTCGATGCGCAACTCTTCCTTCAGCACCCGTGCGTGGTAGGACCAGCCCGCCGGCAGCTTGAGCCGATCACCGAGCTTGGGTAGGTCGCTGCGGGACAGTTCGGGGTCGGCGACCTGACTCCAGGTCTGCATGACCCATTGGTGGCCGTGCGGGTCCTGGAGTTCGTAAATCTCTTGGCCGGCGTCGAAGACGAAGACGGTGTGGCGGCTGACGTGATTAACGGTGTAAGGGGTGGGGTTCATCGACGACAGCAGGACCGTTGCCTGCAGCAGCATGTCGATGCCGCCGAAGGTCTTGATGATCTGCGGGCCCTGCTGATTCTTTTCGATGCGGTTCATCAACCAGTAGCGCGGACCGTTGAGTAGTGCTGTGGCAGCACCGTTTTCGGTAGCGATCGCGTGCGGGTCAAGCGCCTTCCAGAGCTCGTCGGGACAATCGTTGAGTGGGAAGCTGTTGTACACGGTGGCTTGCGGACCCGCCTCCCCGGGGGTTACGAGAAGCACTTCGCCGTAACGTTTCCCGAAAAGGTCGCCCGATTGTTGGGGCGCCGCGGAGTTCGATTGAGGGGCTGACACAGGGTGAACCTAATCACCCAGGTCAGCGGCGTCAACACTGGTCACCGGCGCGTTGACCACGCGATTGCGGTAGCGGTTGCGGGCGGTCAGGGTGAGATGCAGATCGTCGATCAACGGGTCGACGAAGCGCGTGCGGTAATCGGCATCACCGGCCGCCCGGGCGCTGATGTACATGAACGTCAGCGCCCCCAGGAACAGACAGAGATGCACCAGGGAGTCGGGCACCGGCACCGTCAGCCCCATTACGGTCGAGTTGTTGTCGGTGGTGTGCGCCCAGTCCTTCAGCAGTCCCGGGGTGAGCACGATCAGCCCCAGGGTCACATAGATGCCAGCGGTCAGCGCGGCGACCACCGTGATCTGGGCGAGTTGCGATGCCGCCAGCACGAAAACCACGTTGGCACGCTCTGCTCGACTCAACGGCGGGCTGCCCGGTGGATCGGGCATTGCCTCGAAAGGCGTGTCGGACAAACGTTTTCGGTCGATCGGTACGGCTGCGGGGGAGCGTAACATCGGCTTGACGCGTTCGGAGGTGGCGGAGACGACGAAGGCGGCGGCAATGCCTATCAGGAAAAGGATGGCCAGTGCCAGGCGATTACCGCTGATCGTCGCGGCCATGATCCAGACGTTGCCGTTGAAGAACACCAACGTGGTCAGCAGCACGACCGGTAGGGCCCGAACCGCCAGTCCGCCGATTGACGCGAGGTGCGAGAGCGTCATGCGAGCCGACCATCCGATCACCGAGCCGACGCCGCAGCCGGTGAGGACCATCAAGACGACGGCTGTCACGACCGCATCGGGAAGGTGCGACGGGCCGGTTTCGATCAAGATGACGGTTACCACGGTGGCGATCGCGGCCGTTGATGCCAGTGCGCGGTTGCGGCCGTTGGGAATCCGGGACACCAGCCAGCCGACCAGCGTCATGCCCACGGGAGCCAACGCGATGAGAATCAACAGGAACCATTCCCGCGGGGATGGCGAGCCCTCGATGACGACTTCCGTCTTGCCGTCGGTGACCAGCAGCACCGGGAGCGTCCAACAGTGCAACGTGGCGTAGGCGGCCAACACCGGAGCCGACCGTGACCACAGCCGCCGCCACCGGCCTCGCGTCGTCAACACCGACGGCAGACCGCGCTGCAGAAACCAGCTTTCGGCCTCGTCGGTCGCCGACGCGCGTCCTGCCAGCGAGCGCAGAGAAGGGCTCATGCCGCGTCACTGTATCGCCGAGTGGCAGCACGTGTGGCGGTCTTTGCCGGCCGTCGGGTTGAGGCGGTCACGGCCGCCTCGGGACGGTGCGGTCGTCACCTCGGGGCCGGTGCCGATCGGGCTATCGCGGCCGCCTCGGGAGGGGACCACAATCTGTGCCCGGCTTGTAGCGACATTGTCGTTGTGTTGCCGTCCGGGACTCGCTCCAAGCCGGCGAAGAATCGTGGTGCCTCCCGGCCGGGACCGAACGCGCCGCCCGACGGCGTGCCCCGTCCGCTCCGGCTGGACGAGAAGGCCCGCAAGCAGGCCGCATCGTCGGCGGGCTTAGGCTCAAGGTATGCAACGGATTATCGGGACCGAGGTTGAGTACGGCATCTCGTCGCCGTCCGACCCGACCGCTAACCCGATCCTGACTTCGACGCAGGCGGTTCTGGCGTACGCCGCGGCCGCGGGTATCCAGCGCGCGAAGCGGACCCGCTGGGACTACGAGGTCGAGTCGCCGCTGCGGGACGCACGCGGTTTCGACCTGAGCCGCTCAGCCGGGCCGCCGCCGGTGGTCGACGCCGATGAGGTCGGCGCGGCGAACATGATCCTGACGAACGGGGCGCGGCTCTACGTCGACCACGCGCACCCGGAGTATTCGGCGCCGGAGTGCACAGACCCACTGGACGCGGTGATCTGGGACAAGGCCGGCGAACGCGTGATGGAGGCCGCCGCCCGCCACGTGGCCAGCGTGCCGGGCGCGGCAAAGCTGCAGCTCTACAAGAACAACGTCGACGGCAAGGGCGCGTCGTACGGATCACACGAGAACTACCTGATGTCGCGCCAGACGCCGTTCTCGGCCATCATCGCCGGGCTCACCCCGTTCCTGGTGTCGCGCCAGGTGGTGACGGGTTCGGGCCGGGTCGGCATCGGCGCCTCGGGTGACGAGGCCGGCTTCCAGCTCTCGCAGCGGTCGGACTACATCGAGGTCGAGGTCGGCCTGGAAACCACCCTCAAGCGCGGCATCATCAACACCCGCGACGAACCGCACGCCGACGCGGACCGCTACCGCCGGCTGCACGTCATCATCGGCGACGCGAATCTGGCCGAAACGTCGACTTATCTGAAGCTGGGCACCACCGCGCTGGTCCTCGACCTGATCGAGGAGGGCATCGACCTCACCGACCTCGCCCTGGCCCGTCCGGTGCACGCCGTCCACGCCATCAGCCGCGACCCCTCGCTGCGTCAGACCGTGGCCCTGGCCGACGGCCGGGAGCTCACCGGGCTTGCGTTGCAACGGATCTACCTCGATCGGGTAGCCAAGCTGGTGGACAGCCGCGACAAGGATCCCCGCGCCTCGCACGTAGTGGAGACCTGGGCGCACGTCCTCGACCAGCTCGAGCGCGACCCAATGGACTGTGCCGAACTGCTGGACTGGCCGGCCAAGCTGCGGCTCCTGGAAGGTTTCCGCCAGCGTGAGAATTTGAGCTGGTCGGCACCCCGCCTGCACCTCGTCGACCTGCAGTATTCCGACGTGCGGCTGGACAAGGGCCTGTACAACCGCCTGGTGGCGCGCGGGTCGATGAAGCGCCTGGTCACCGAACACCAGGTGTTGGACGCGGTCGAAAATCCACCCACCGACACCCGCGCCTACTTCCGCGGTGAGTGTTTGCGCCGGTTCGGCGCGGACATCGCTGCGGCCAGTTGGGACTCGGTGATTTTCGACCTGGGGGGCGACTCGCTGGTCCGGATCCCGACGCTTGAACCGCTGCGTGGCAGCAAGGCACATGTCGGCGCGCTATTGGATTCGGTGAACAGCGCAGTCGAACTGGTGGAGCAACTCACGAGCTAGACCTGGTTAGACCGACGAAACGTCGGTGCTGACCGGTAGGGTAGAGAAAAGCCAACGGGCAGATGGACACGCAACGCGGCCTGTCAGAAGGCCCGTGACGAAGCAGGAGGCGGCGATGGCGCAGGAGCAAACCAAACGTGGCGGTGGCGGCGGCGATGAGGATGACGTCACCGGCACCACTGCCGCGGGCCAGGAGCGTCGCGAAAAGCTGACCGAGGAAACAGACGATTTGCTCGACGAGATTGACGATGTCCTCGAGGAGAACGCTGAGGACTTCGTGCGCGCATACGTTCAAAAGGGCGGACAGTGACCTGGCCGTTGCCTGATCGTCTGTCCACCAACCCCGCAAGACCCGGATTCCCGGCCGTAGAACTGTCGTCGTTTGCTGACTTCTTGCGCCGGCAGGCTCCGGAACTGCTTCCCGCCAGCATCAGCGGTGCGGCTGTGTCCGACCAATTGCCGCACGGCACCACCATCGTCGCTCTGAAATACCCCGGCGGTGTGCTGATCGCCGGTGACCGGCGCGCGACGCAGGGCAACATGATTGCCGGGCGCGACGTGCGCAAGGTCTACATCACCGACGATTACACCGCCACCGGCATCGCCGGCACCGCGGCCATCGCCGTCGAGTTCGCCCGGCTCTACGCGGTCGAGCTCGAGCACTACGAAAAGCTCGAAGGCGTGCCGCTGACGTTCGCCGGCAAGGTCAACCGGCTCGCGATCATGGTGCGTGGAAACCTGCCCGCCGCCATGCAGGGGTTGGTGGCACTGCCGCTGCTGGTGGGCTACGACATCGCCGCTCCCGACCGGGAGGGTGCCGGCCGCATCGTGTCCTTCGACGCCGCCGGCGGCTGGAACATCGAGGAAGAGGGCTACCAGTCGGTGGGCTCGGGGTCGATTTTCGCCAAGTCATCGATGAAGAAGCTGTATTCACAAGTCACCGACGCCGACTCGGCGCTGCGGGTGGCGGTGGAAGCGCTCTACGACGCCGCCGACGACGACTCCGCCACCGGCGGACCTGACCTTGTCCGTGGCATCTACCCCACGGCGGTCACCATCGACGCCGAAGGCGCCGTCGACATCGCGGAGCGGCGCATCGCCGAACTGGCCCGCGATGTCATCGAAAGCCGTTCGCGCGCGGATACTTTCGGCCCCGACGCCGACGGCGGTGAGAAGTGAGTTTCCCGTATTTCATCTCGCCCGAGCAGGCGATGCGCGAGCGCAGCGAGCTCGCGCGCAAGGGCATCGCCCGCGGTCGCAGCGTGGTCGCGTTGGCGTATGCCGGCGGCGTGCTGTTCGTCGCGGAGAACCCGTCGCGATCGCTGCAGAAGATCAGTGAGCTGTACGACCGCGTTGGTTTCGCCGCGGCCGGGAAGTTCAACGAATTCGACAACCTGCGGCGCGGCGGCATCCAGTTCGCCGACACTCGCGGCTACGCGTACGACCGCCGCGACGTCACCGGCCGCCAGCTGGCGAATGTTTATGCGCAGACGCTGGGCAGCATCTTCACCGAGCAGGCCAAACCGTATGAGGTCGAGTTGTGTGTGGCCGAGGTCGCGCACTACGGCGAGACAAAGCCGCCGGAGCTGTATCGGATCACCTACGACGGGTCGATCGCCGACGAGCCGCACTTCGTGGTGATGGGCGGTACAACCGAGCCGATCACCAACGCGCTCAAGGAGTCCTACGCTGAGAACGCCGAGCTGCCCGACGCGTTGAAGATCGCGGTCGACGCGCTGCGGGCCAGCGCCGGCGACACATCCGGCAACGGTCAGTCCACGCTGAGCATCGCCAGTCTGGAGGCCGCGATCCTGGACGCCAACCGGCCCCGGCGCGCGTTCCGCCGGCTCAACCGCGCCGCAGTGGATTCCCTGTTGGGCGAACCCGGAACCGAACCCGAATCAGAGGGCGAGTCCGCCGAATAAGCGCCCCCGCGATCACGAGGCGGTAATCGCCAGCAGCGCGACGTCGTCGTCGGGACGCAGTTTCGGGATCAACATCGTCAGTTCTTCGACGAGACCCAGCGCGCCCAGCCTCGCCCGTTCGGCAACGAAGGCAGCCAAATTGTCCTGGTCGAACGGCGCCGCGGCGTGGCGGGCCTCGACGATCCCGTCGGTGTAAAACAGCAGGGTCTGCCCCGGTCGCAACTGGATGACGCAGGCGTCGAACACCGCATTCTCGATCATGCCGACCAGCATCCCGTCGCGAGATCGCACCTCTTCCGCACCACCGGCGGGATCCAGCAGTAGTGCGGGTGGATGCCCACCCGTGGCCATCGTCACCCGGCAACCGTCCGCGCCTGGCTCCAAGGTCCCGAACAGGACGGTGCAGAAACGCCGGGGAGCCAACTCGCGCATCAGCACCGCGTTGAGTTCCGCAAGCCCCAAGGTCGGGTCGCGGTAGTGCAGCGCGGCCGAGCGCAGGGTGTAGCGGATCAGCGACGTCGCCACCGCGGCCTCGACGCCGTGACCCTCCACGTCGCCGACGAAGAAAGCCCACCGGTTGTCACCGAGCGGGAACACGTCATAGAAGTCCCCGCCCACCCGCCGCGGCGAAGCCGGATGGTAGTGCGCGGCCAGCGTCAGTCCCTCGATGCGAGGCAGCACCGGCGGAAGCAGCGTTTGCTGCAGGACCGCCGCGTATTCCTCGGTAAGGTCTCGGTCGTACTCGGCGATGTCGCGGTCCCGCAACGCGAGGTCGCGGTCCAGGCGGGCGTCGTCGCGATCCCGCCGCGCCTCGTCACGAGCCCGCTGCGCATCCGCGCGGTCGACGCGGGCGTCGTCGCGCGCGTACTCCGCCGCGTCGCGCAGCCGTCGCTCGGCCCCCAGCGCGTCCAGGGAACTGAGCCGAAGCTCGAGCTGCTCCATGACGATCGCTGCGAGATCCTCGAGCACCGAAAGCTGGTCGCCGGACGCCTCGCGCGCCTCGTGGTCCATGACCGCGACCGTGCCGATCCGATGCCCGTCGAAAGTGACGATCGGCGCGCACGCATAGAACCGGATCCGGTGCTCGCGCGCGAAGGGGTTTGTCGGGAACGTCGTGAGCGCGTCGGGCACGAAATAGGCGTCACCAGTGACGATCGCAGGCTCGCACAGATTGGCACCGCGCGGGATCTGGCGAACCTCGCCGACCCCATGGACCGCGACGAATCCGATGCGGTTACGGCCGACGATCGAGACCGCCGCCATGGGTGCACCGAAGAAGCGAGCGGCCAAGCCGACGACTCTGCCGAAAACCCGATCGGGCGGCGCGTCCAGCACGCGGTATCGCTCAACCGCGTGCACACGAGCCGTTTCGGCGTCGCTGCCCAGGAAACTATGTTCAGAAATGGCTTTTCCACCCGCCGAATCGCCGTGCCACCCAGGCCCGATGGGATCAGTCGAAATATAGCCAGAATCGTCGGATTCGAATCTTCGATAACACCCTCACTGCCAGGTGTTCGGCAACATCGGCATGATCGGCCCACCGCCGAAATCGTCGTCGACCAACTTCGTCAAACCCGCCGCTTCCCCGACGGTGTCGTGGGGGAGGGTCCCGGCAAGTCCCTGCGATCCAGCGCCTTGCCCTGAGGCCGTCGCATCGTCCGGCGGCTCGTCGAACAGTGGCTCGACGTCCACATCCATGTCCATGAACTCGTCACCGTAGCCGCGCTGGGTGGTGCGCGTGCGCTGGCGAAGCCGCGCCTGCCGACGCAGCGCGGCCGATGACTTCGCCGCCTCGGCGGCGCTGTCTGGCTCGGACGCTTTCTTCTTCGCGCTCGCGCTCGCGCCGGCGGCCATCCCCGAACCGAATCCGATTCCCGGCGGACCGACCAGGTAGGGCGGCGTGAACCCGGCAGCCGGGGGCGCAGGGGCAGATGGCGCGGTCGCGGTGCTCGTCGGCGCGGCCGAGGGCGCCGGGGCCGACGCCGAGCCGGCGGTGGATGCCGTGCCAATCGACGTTGGTGACGACGTCATTCCCGCGGCCGGCAAGTCCACGGCGGCCGGAATGGGCGCGGGAGCGGGCAGTTCGGTGGGGGTGGGTGCTCCCGCCAACCCGGCCAGCCCGGTCAGCCCGCCGGCCGATGCCGCCGGCACCAACATGGCACCCCCAGCCGCTGCCAACAGCAACGGCGACTGAGTTATGGCCGTTCCGAGTTGGGCGACGTGCGTCGGCCAGTCCAAGAGGGAAAGGGCCAGGAAATACTGGATCGCCTGGGTCGGGTTCTGCGACATCTGCATGGTGTCCCCGATCAGCTCGAGGCCGCGAGCGAGGTACCACATCGGCTGGGTGGCGTCCGCGTAGCTCTCGTAGCCGAGTCCGTTGAGTGTGCCGGCGCCGGAGTCCCAGTAGATGCCGAAGATCTCCAGGAAGTCCGATATGAGGTCGGTCAAAGGGTTGGAAACCAACGGATTTCGGATCAACCCGTTGATGCCGAAGCGCTCCAGGATCGGCGCGATCGCATTGATCATGGCCCGGCCTGGATCCAGCGATGCCGCCGAACCGGCAGATCTCACGATGGGCGGTGCCGCCGACGTGGTTGGTGTGGATGCGACCGCGGCCGTCGCCGCGGACTGGTAGGTGGCCATCGTGGTGGCGGCCTGGATCCACATCCGCACGTAGTCGGCTTCGTTGAGCGCAATCGGGACGGTGTTGATGCCGAAGAAGTTCGTGGCGACCAGTGCGGCATGGGTGGCGTGGTTGGCGGCCAACTCAGCCAGGGTCGGCATGGCCGCCAGGGCGGCGGTATACGCGGCGGCGGCGACCTCGTGCTGGGCGGCCGCGGCGGCACCGTCGGCACTGGCGTCGAGCAGCCACGCCACATAAGGCGCCTGAGCCGCCGACCAGGATTCGGCGCCGGAGCCCTCCCAGCCCGCCCCCACGGCGGTGACGACGTCGCTGATCTCCGCGGCCGCCGCGGCGTATTCGATGCTGAGCGACTCCCACGCCGCAGCGGCCGTCAGCAGCGACTCCGCACCGGGACCCAGGCTCAGCAGCGCGGAGTGAACCTCCGGTGGCGCGGCCATCCAGATCATCGTCAACGGGGCCTTCCGAAGCGGGCTGTGAAACGGAAGTTTCGCACAGCCTAACTTTTAGATTCGCTACCCCTGCAGAGTGGGTTGGTACTACGACGCGGGCGCGGCTGTGCACCGTCGCGGAATGACAACCAGTACCCTCGATTACGTGCAGCGACGAATAATGGGCATCGAGACCGAATTCGGTGTCACCTGCACCTTCCACGGGCATCGACGCCTGTCCCCAGACGAGGTAGCCCGCTACCTGTTCCGGCGGGTGGTCTCGTGGGGTCGCAGCTCGAATGTTTTCTTGCGCAACGGGGCTCGCCTCTACCTCGATGTGGGCAGCCATCCGGAGTACGCAACCGCGGAGTGCGACAGCCTGGTGCAGCTGGTCACGCACGACCGGGCCGGCGAGTGGGTGCTCGAAGACCTGCTGGTCGACGCCGAGCAGCGGCTCGCCGACGAAGGCATCGGCGGTGACATCTACCTGTTCAAGAACAACACCGACTCGGCGGGCAACTCGTACGGCTGCCACGAGAACTACCTGATCGTGCGCGCCGGCGAATTCTCCCGGATCTCCGACGTGCTGCTGCCGTTCCTGGTCACCCGCCAGCTGATCTGCGGCGCCGGCAAGGTGCTGCAGACGCCCAAAGCCGCCACATTCTGCCTGAGCCAGCGCGCCGAGCACATTTGGGAAGGGGTGTCGTCGGCGACCACCCGGAGCCGACCCATCATCAACACCCGCGACGAGCCGCATGCCGACGCCGAGAAGTACCGCCGGCTGCACGTCATCGTCGGCGACTCCAACATGTGCGAGACGACCACCATGCTCAAGGTGGGCACCGCGGCGCTGGTGCTGGAGATGATCGAGGCGGGAGTGGCGTTCCGGGACTTCTCGCTGGACAACCCGATCCGCGCCATCCGCGAGGTCAGCCACGACGTCACCGGTCGTCGTCCCGTCCGGCTGGCCGGCGGACGCCAGGCGAGCGCGCTTGAAATCCAGCGCGAGTACTACAGCCGCGCCGTCGAGCACTTGCAGACCCGTGAGCCCAACGCCCAGATCGAGCAGGTCGTGGATCTGTGGGGCCGCCAGCTCGACGCCGTGGAAAGCCAGGACTTCGCCAAGGTGGACACCGAGATCGACTGGGTGATCAAGCGCAAGCTGTTCCAGCGCTACCAGGACCGCTACAACATGGAGTTGTCCGACCCGAAGATCGCCCAGCTCGATTTGGCCTACCACGACATCAAGCGCGGCCGTGGCGTGTTCGACCTGCTGCAGCGCAAGGGCCTGGCCACCCGGGTCACCACCGACGAGGAAATCGCCGATGCGGTCGAGCGGCCACCGCAGACCACGCGGGCCAGGTTGCGCGGCGAGTTCATCAGCGCTGCACAGGCGGCCGGACGTGACTTCACCGTCGACTGGGTGCACCTTAAGCTCAACGACCAGGCACAGCGAACCGTCCTGTGCAAAGACCCGTTCCGGGCCGTCGACGAGCGGGTGAAACGACTGATCGCGAGCATGTAGCCGACGAATGGCCATTTCGAAAGTTGAGCGGCTGGTCAACCTGGTCATCGCACTGCTATCGACTCGCGGCTACATCACCGCCGAGAAGATCAGGTCCAGCGTCGCGGGGTACTCCGAGAGCCCTTCGTCCGAGGCGTTCTCCCGGATGTTCGAACGCGACAAGAACGAACTGCGCGACCTGGGCATCCCGCTGGAAGTCGGGCGGGTATCGAACCTGGACCCCACCGAGGGTTACCGCATCAACCGCGATGCCTACGCGCTGCCGGATGTTGAGTTGACCCATGAAGAAGCCGCCGCGGTGGCCGTCGCGACCCAACTCTGGCAGTCGCCCGAGTTGATCACCGCCACACAGGGGGCGCTGCTCAAGTTGCGAGCGGCCGGCGTGGACGTCGATCCCGCCGACTACGGCGCCCCGGTCGCCATCGCCTCGCCGGCCGGTTTGCCGGGCCTGCGTGGATCCGAGGGTGTCCTCGGAATCCTGTTGGAAGCCATCAATTCTCGGCGGGTGGTGCAGTTCCCGCACCGGCCCTCCCGCGCCGAGCCGTATACCACTCGCACCGTCGAACCGTGGGGTGTGGTCACCAACAAGGGCCGCTGGTATTTGGTCGGGCACGACCGCGACCGCAACGCCACCCGCACGTTTCGGGTCTCCCGCATCGGTGCCGAGGTCGTCCCGATCGGGGAGGCGGGGGCGGTTACCGTGCCCGACGGCGTCGACCTGTCGCAGATCGTGGCCCGGGCCGTTGCCGAGGCGCCCACCGGCGCACAGGCCAGGGTGTGGGTGGCCGACGGCCGCGCCACGGCGTTGCGCCGCGCCGGTCGCTCGGTGGAGTCCCGCCCGCTCGCCGGGCGTGCCGGTGAAGTGATCGAGCTCGACATCTCCTTCGGTGACCGGTTGGCGCGCGAAATCGCCGGCTACGGCGCGGACGCGATCGTGCTGGAACCCGCGTCGCTGCGCGAGGACGTGGTGGCCCGGTTGCGGGCGGCGGCGAGCTCCGAGGAGGAGCGGCGCAAATGACTCCCGTATCGACGAGGCTGGTGCGGCTGCTCAACATGGTGCCGTACCTACAAGCCAATCCCCGGATTACCCGCGCTGAGGCCGCCGCCGACCTCGGTGTCTCCGAGCAGCAGCTCGAGCAGGACCTCAACCAGCTGTGGATGTGTGGCCTGCCCGGCTACGACCCCGGCGACCTCATCGACTTCGAGTTCTCCGGGGACACCGTCAAAGTGACGTTCTCCGCCGGCATCGACCGGCCGCTCAAGCTCACATCTCCCGAGGCCACCGGGCTGTTGGTGGCCCTGCGGGCGTTGGCCGACTTCCCCGGCGTGGTCGATCCCGAGGCTGCGCGCAGCGCGATCGCCAAGATCGCCGCCGCGGCCGGAGCCGCCGGACCCGACAACGCGGTGGCTGCCACCGACGAGCCCGCGCCCTTGGAAAGCCGCGCCGCGGCCACCGTGCGCGCCGCCGTGCGCGACAAGCGGGCCCTGACCATCGATTACTACGCCGCCTCCCACGACTCCCTCACCTCCCGCATCGTCGACCCGATCCGGGTGCTGCTGATCGGCGACCACAGCTACCTGGAAGCGTGGTCACGCGAGGCTGAGGGGGTGCGGTTGTTCCGGTTCGACCGCATCGTTGACGCGGCCGAGCGGGGTGAACCGGCATTGCCGCCGGAGCCGGTCCTGCAAGCCCCACCCGACACCTCGTTGTTCGACGGCGACCCGTCGTTGCCCTCGGCGTTGCTGCGGGTGGGCCCGTCGGCATCGTGGATGTTCGAATACTTCCCGATCAGAGAGGTACGCGAGCTGTCTGACGGTTCGTGTGAGGGGACGATGACCTACGCCTCCGAGGACTGGATGACCCGGCTGGTGCTGGGCTTCGGAGCGGCGGTGCAGGTGCTGGAGCCGCAAACGCTGGCGCAGCGGGTCCAAGCCGCGGCCGCCGCGGCCCTCCGGGCGTATGAAGCCTTCGAACACGCTACTGAACAGGTGTGACGCGCAGGCACCGTTCGCATGTCCCGGAGCGACCGCCGTGCTGCGGTAACATCGGGTCAACGTCTGGAGGTAATCAAAGTGGGCAGTCTTCAACCGTGGCACTGGCTGATCCTCGCTGTCGTGGTGATTGTGTTGTTCGGTGCCAAGCGGCTCCCCGACGCGGCGCGCTCACTGGGCAAGTCGCTGCGAATCTTCAAGTCCGAGGTCCGTGAGCTGCAAAGCGAGAACAAGTCCGAACCGTCGATCGAGACCCCGGCGACCCCTGCGGCCACCCCGACACCGGTGCAGTCGCAGCGCGTCGAATCCACCGAGCAGGGCCACACTGAGGCGCGGCCGGCATAGTCCGGCGTCCCTCTGACCGAATGTCGTGAAAGCTTCCCGGGTTTCTGCGCGCGCTTTCGGTCCTCTCAAACGGCTCAATCCGCGCAATCGGCGTAGCCGCGTCAATCCTGACGGGACCATGTCCCTGGTCGAGCACCTGACCGAATTGCGCGCGCGCCTGCTAATTTCGCTGGCCGCGATCGTCGTCACCACGGCGTTCGGGTTCATCTGGTACTCGCACCCAATCTTCGGGCTGGAAAGCCTCGGCGAATGGCTGCGACAGCCGTATTGCGCTCTGCCGCAGTCGGCCCGGGCGAACATCAGCGCCGACGGGCAGTGCCGGCTGCTGGCTACAGCGCCCTTCGACCAGTTCATGCTGCGGCTCAAGGTCGGCATGACGGCCGGCATCGTGCTGGCCTGTCCGGTGTGGTTCTACGAGCTGTGGGCATTCATCACCCCGGGGCTTTACAAGAAGGAGCGCCGCTTCGCGGTGGCCTTCGTGATCCCGGCGGTGATCCTGTTCGTTGCCGGTGCGGCGCTGGCGTACCTGGTGTTGTCCAAGGCCTTGAGCTTCCTGCTGACCGTCGGCAGCGACGTGCAGGTCACGGCGCTGTCCGGCGACCGGTATTTCGGGTTCCTGATCAACCTGCTGGTGGTGTTCGGGGTGAGCTTCGAATTCCCGCTGCTGATCGTGATGCTTAACATCGCCGGCATCCTGACCTACGAGCGGCTCAAAGCCTGGCGGCGCGGGCTGATCTTCGCGATGTTCCTGTTCGCGGCGGTGTTCACGCCGGGCTCGGATCCGTTCTCGATGACCGCGCTCGGTCTGGCGTTGACCGTGCTGCTGGAGTTCGCCATTCAGATCGCCCGGGTGCACGACAAGCGCAAAGCCAAGCGCGAAGCCGCCGCGATCCCGGACGACGAGGCGTCGCCCATCGAGCCGCCCTCGCCGATACCGGCGCCCTCGGTGATCGGCGGATCCCATGACGACGTCACCTGAGCCCGTCGCGAGCGTGCACAGATGTCCGGCGACACGCCGACCGGGCCGGCAATCCGCGCACGCTCGCGGCAAGAGACCGGTCAACGCGTGACCGAACTTCCCGAGCTCACCCGGTTCAGCGCCGAACTGGCCTTCGCCCTCGACGACTTTCAGCGCCGCGGCTGCGCGGCGCTGGAACGTGGTCACGGCGTGCTGGTATGCGCCCCGACCGGCGCCGGCAAGACCGTCGTCGGGGAATTCGCGGTGCACCTGGCGCTGGCGGCCGGCGGCAAATGCTTCTACACGACGCCGCTGAAGGCGCTGAGCAACCAGAAGCACACCGACCTCGTCGCGCGCTACGGCAAGGACCGCATCGGCTTGCTGACGGGCGACCTGTCGGTCAACGCCGACGCTCCGGTGGTCGTGATGACGACCGAAGTGCTGCGCAACATGCTCTATGCCAATTCGACAGCGCTGCAAGGACTTTCCTACGTCGTCATGGACGAGGTGCACTTCCTCGCCGACCGGATGCGCGGCCCGGTGTGGGAGGAGGTGATCTTGCACCTGCCCGACGAGGTGCGCCTGGTCAGCCTGTCGGCCACCGTGAGCAACGCCGAGGAGTTCGGCGGCTGGATCCAGACCGTACGCGGCGACACCACGGTGGTCGTCGACGAGCACCGGCCGGTGCCGCTGTGGCAGCACGTGCTGGTGGGCAAGCGGCTTTTCGACCTGTTCGACTACCGGCCCGAGGCGCCCGCCAAGGACAAACCGCACGTCAACCCCGACTTGCTGCGCCACATCGCCCATCGCCGCGAGGCCGACCGAATGTCCGACTGGCAGCCCCGGCGTGGTCCGCGTGGCGGTCCGGCCCGCGGCGGTCGGCCGCGCTTCTACCGCCCGCCGTCGCGGCCGGATGTGATCGCGTCTCTGGATGCGGCGGGGTTGTTGCCGGCGATCACCTTCGTTTTCTCCCGGGCGGGGTGCGACGCGGCCGTGCAGCAGTGTCTGCGCTCGCCGCTGCAACTGACCACGCAGGAGGAGCGGGCGCGGATCGCCGAGATCATCGAGCACCGCTGCGGTGATCTGGCCGACGCCGACCTGGCGGTGCTGGGCTACTACGAGTGGCGCGAGGGGCTGCTACGCGGCCTGGCGGCTCACCACGCCGGGATGCTGCCGGCATTCCGGCACACCGTCGAGGAACTGTTCACCGCGGGCCTGGTCCGGGCGGTGTTCGCCACAGAGACGCTGGCGCTGGGCATCAACATGCCGGCCCGGACCGTCGTCCTGGAGAAGCTGGTCAAGTTCAACGGCGAGCAACATGTGCCGCTGACACCGGGGGAATACACCCAGCTGACCGGGCGTGCCGGCCGCCGAGGCATCGACGTCGAGGGGCACGCGGTGGTGCTCTGGCACCCCGAGGTAGAGCCGTCGGAGGTGGCCGGCCTGGCGTCCACCCGCACCTTCCCGCTGCGCAGCTCGTTCGCCCCGTCCTACAACATGACGATCAACCTGGTTCAGCAGATGGGACCGGAACAGGCGCACCGGTTGCTCGAGCAGTCGTTCGCCCAGTATCAAGCGGACCGTTCGGTGGTCGGCCTGGTCCGTGGCATCGAACGCGGTAAGGGCATGCTGGACGAGATCGCCGCCGAGTTGGGTGGCCACGAGGCGCCGGTCCTGGAATATGCCCGCATGCGGGCGCGGATCAGCGAACTGGAACGCTCCCAAGCCCGCGCGTCGCGGCTGCACCGGCGGCAGGCCGCCAGCGACGCACTTGCGGCGTTGCGCCGCGGCGACATCATCACTATCACCCACGGCAGGCGCGGCGGCCTGGCGGTGGTGCTGGAATCTGCCCGCGACAGCACGGACCCTCGGCCGTTGGTGCTGACCGAGCACCGGTGGGCGGGCCGGATCTCGTCGGCCGACTACACCGGCGCCACCCCGCCCGTCGGATCGATGACCCTGCCAAAGCGCGTCGAACACCGCCAGCCGCGGGTACGTCGGGATCTGGCCTCCGCGCTGCGCTCGGCCGCCGAGGGCCTGCCGACCCCGACGGGCCGGCGGAACAAGGACGACGCGCACTACGACCCGGAGCTGGCGTCGCTGCGCGACGAGCTGCGTCGCCATCCCTCCCACAACGCACCGGACGTGGACGAGCAGGTCCGCGAGGCCGAGCGGTACCTGCGCATCGAACGCGACAACGCGCAGCTTGAACGCAAGGTGTCCGCCGCGACCAACTCGCTGGCCCGCACGTTCGACCGGATTCTGGGTCTGCTGATCGAGCGGGAGTTCATCGAGGGCGGATCCGATGACCCGCAGGTCACTAACGATGGCAAGCTACTGGCCCGGATCTACAGCGAAAGCGACCTGCTGGTCGCCGAGTGCCTGCGCAGTGGCGCGTGGGCCGGGTTGAAGTCGGCCGAACTGGCGGGCGTGGTGTCTGCGGTGTTGTACGAGTCGCGCGGGTCGGACGGGCCGGGTGCGCCGTTGGGTGCCGAGACGCCGACGCCGAGACTTCGGCAGGCGCTGACGCAGACAGCGCGGCTGTCCGCTGACTTGCGGGCCGACGAGCAGACGCACCGCATCGGCCAGAGCCGGGAACCCGATGACGGCTTCGTCCCGGTGATCTACCGGTGGGCGCGCACCGGCGACCTCGCGGCGGCCTTGGCCGCGGCCGAGGCGGCGGGCAGCGGCGCGCCCCTGTCAGCAGGTGATTTCGTCCGCTGGTGCCGCCAGATCCTCGACCTGCTCGACCAGGTCCGCAACGCGGCCCCGGATCCGGACGTGCGGGCAACGGCCAAGCGCGCTATCAATGACATTCGGCGCGGCGTCGTCGCAGTTGACGCCGGGTAGGCTAGGCCGGAGCTACGGTGGATCGGCATACGACCACGGGGGCCACGGTTGGCCAGGGACAAATCGACTGAGGAGCAGTAATGAGTGGACCGCAGGGACCAGACCCGAGGTGGCAGCAGCCCAGCCCGGGTTCCTCGGACCCGACCATGGCGGGGTCGCCCTGGCAGCAACCGGGCGGCGGTCAGGACGCGACCTGGCACGCGCAGTCATATCCGGCCGCCGAGTACCCGGGCTACCAGCAGCCTGCCGATCAGGCGTACCCGCAGCAATATGCGCAGCCGGAATACGGTTCCGACTACGGTTCGCAGGCGACCCAGTACGGCGCGACACCGCAGTACGGTCAGCCACCCCAGTACGGACAGCCCCAGTACGGCCAGCCGGCCCAGTACGGCCAGCCCCCCCAGTACGGACAGCCGGGTCAGCCCGGGCAATACCCGCCGCCGCAGACCTACGGGCAACCTGCGCCGCAGGGTCCCAAGCGCTCGAAGGCCTTCATCGGTGCGGTGGCCGGCGGGATCGCGCTGCTGTTCCTGATCGTCATTCTGGTGCTCGGATTCGTGGTGCCCGGGTTCTTCGTAACCACCAAGCTGGACGTCAACAAGGCCAATTCCGGTGTGCAGTCGATCCTGACTGACGAGACCAACGGTTACGGCGCCAAGAACGTCAAGGACGTCAAGTGCAACGGCGGTTCGGACCCGGTGGTGAAGAAGGGCGGCACCTTCGATTGCACCGTGAGCATCGACGGCGCTTCGAAGCGTGTGACGGTGACGTTCCAGGACGACAAGGGCACCTACGAGGTCGGTCGCCCGCAGTAATCAGTCGGGTAGCCGGTCCAGCGCCTTCTGCAGTCGCGCGATCGAGGATCCGACGCCGTACTGCGTGGCCAGGTCCGCGGTGCGTTTCGGGTGGGCCGCGTGCAGCGGCAGCTTGTCGGTGCGCGTCGACAGCGTGACCGGCGCGTCGGTGGATACACGTACCACCTTCTGCGCGGCCTCGATGTAGTCCGCGGACTTGCGCAGTTTGGTCCGTATTCCGTTGGCCAGCTTGGATTTCGGGTCATTGGCCGCAGCCAGGATGTCGTCCAGCGAGCCGTGCTGGGCGAGCAGGGAGGCGGCGGTCTTCTCGCCGACACCCGGTACGCCCGGCAGGCCGTCCGACGGGTCGCCGCGTAGCAGGGCGAGCTCGGCGTAGGCCGGCCCGGCCCGATGCACCGGCACTCCGTACTGCTCGGCCACCTCTTTGGGCCCGTACAGATTGGCTTTGGCCAGCCCGCGGCCCAGATAGAGAACCCGGACCGAGACGGGGTCGTCGGTAACCACCTGCAGCAGGTCGCGGTCGCCGCTGACCACCACCACGGGGTCGTCGCGTTCCTGTGCCGCCAGCGTGCCGAGGACGTCGTCGGCTTCGTAGCCGGGCGCCCCGGCGGTCGGAATCCCGAAAGCGTCGAGCAACTCCATGATCATGTCGATCTGCGGGGTCAGCTCGTCGGGCACCTCCTCCACATCGGGTTCACCCGCCGGTTCGGGTTCGGCAACCCGGTGCGCCTTGTAGGACGGGATGAGGTCGACGCGGAACTGCGGCCGCCAATCCAGGTCCAAGCAGACCGCGAGTCGGCTGGGTTTTTGTTGGGTGATGACCACCGCCATCGAGTCGATGAATCCGCGGACGGCGTTGACGGGCCTGCCGTCGGGCGCCTTTATTGAGGACGGCACTCCGAAGTACGAGCGAAACCACATGCTGGCGCCGTCGAGCAGCAACAGGGGAGCGGGCATGCTGGTAATCCTGCCAGGGCCAGGCGGTTAGCCTGGCTTGCATGGACTCTCACCGATTCGAGGCCGCGGTTTATGCCCGTCGGCTCCGGGCCGCCGCCGCCTTGGCCGCGCAGGCTGGGCTGGCCGGCTTGGTGATCACCCCGGGCTATGACCTGCGGTATCTGCTCGGGTCCCGGGCGGAAACGTTTGAGCGACTGACCGCCTTGGTGGTGCCGGCCGAGGGCGATCCGACTGTGGTGTTGCCGCGACTGGAGCTCGCTTCGCTGAAGGAGTCCGCCGCGGGGGAACTGGACCTAACTGTGCGTGATTGGGTCGACGGCGACGACCCGTACCGGTTGGTGGGCGCGGCGTTGGGACGGGTGGCGTCCGCGGTAGCCGTGACCGACTCCATGCCGGCCCTGCACCTGCTGCCGCTGTCTGAGGCGCTGGGGGCGATGCCGGTGTTGGCCACCGATGTGCTGCGTGAGCTGCGAATGGTCAAGGAAGCGGCCGAAATCGACGCATTGTCGGCGGCAGGCGCGGCGATCGATCGGGTGCATGCCCGGGTGCCCTCGTTTTTGGTGCCGGGCCGCACGGAGGCAGAGGTGGCGGCGGACATCTCCGAAGCCATTGTGGCCGAAGGGCATTCGGGGGTGGCGTTCGTTATCGTGGGATCGGGTCCGCACGGCGCCGACCCGCATCACGGCTTCTCGGACCGCAGGCTGGCGGCGGGAGACATCGTAGTCGTCGACATCGGCGGCACGTTTGGGCCCGGCTACCATTCCGACTCGACCCGTACCTACAGCATCGGCGAGCCGAGTGATGAAGTGGCCGAACAATATTCGGCTCTGCAGCTGGCGCAGCGCACCGCGTTCGAGGCCGTCCGTCCTGGGGTGACGGCAGAGCAGGTCGATTCCGCGGCCCGGGATGTCTTGGCCGCGGCGGGTCTCGCAGAGTATTTCGTGCATCGCACCGGTCACGGCATCGGGTTGTGTGTGCACGAAGAGCCGTACATCGTCGCCGGCAATGACCTGCCGCTGGCTGCGGGCATGGCGTTCTCGATCGAGCCGGGCATCTACTTTCCCGGTCGGTGGGGCGCTCGCATCGAGGACATCGTAGTGGTGACCTCGGATGGGGCTATCTCGGTCAACAGCCGTCCGCACGAATTGCTTGTGGTGGGTTAGTTCTTGAGCCTTTGGCCAGTCGCCTCGCCGGCCAGGAACCAGGCAAGGTGGTAGTTGGCGGCGTTCTTGTCGCCCGCCACCAGGGCGTCGATCGCCGCGAGCAGTTGCCAGTTGCCGACGTCGTGGGCGTTGATTTCTTTCGGGTAAGTGTCCAGGACTCGGCTGCTGATGGTGGCCAGATGTTGTTGCAGCAGAGCGGTTTCGGAGTCCAGTACGCCTGTGCCCGCCGAGGCCGCCTTCGCCAGGGTGTGGGCCAGCCGGGGTAGGCCATCGCGCCACTGGGTGGCCTGGCTGAGTTCCCAGCCGAGGTCGGGGATCTCCGGCGCGGATCGCGGCCGCGGCGACGTGGACGGCGGCTCGGTTTCATCGGGGAGCTGGTGGATAGGGGTGTAGCTCGCGGTGACGGTGACTTCACCGAGCAAGGATTCGAGGTTGCCGCGCCGTCGTGCCGGCGGCAGCAGCGTTACCGCGGCGGGGAGTGCGACGCCTGGCGGGATCCAGCCGCCGGCCAGGTCGGTCACAAGCAGCGTGGTGTCATCGGCGCGGTCGCCGGCGGCCCACGCCAGGCGTGGTTGCTGACGGGCGACCGCGTCGACCAGGCGCTGTAGCCGGGCACGCGCTGCAGCGTCGGCTGACGCTGCGCCGACTGCCGCGCCGGTCGCGGTGGCAGTGACGGCTTGCGCGCCGGTGGCGTTCGGCGGTGGGGGTGGCGCTGACGGCGTGGTTTGGCGGACGACCGCCGGTTGGCCCGGACTGGCATGAGCCCCGGACGGGCTCACTGGCGCCGAACTTGGCGTCGCTGACACCGGCGGAGGGTTGGGCGCTGAAGGCGGAGTGATCGTGGTGGAGACGGAAGGTCTCAGGTCGGACCCATAGCTCGGCAGCACGCCGGCGGCCGGGGGCGGCGCGGGCGCGATCGGTGCCGGGGGAGCGGCTGCCACTATCGCCGGCGGTTGCGGGGCCTCTGGGGCGGGCGTGTGGTGGATTGGCGCGGGAGAGTCGACCGCGGGCACGTGTACCGGCGCGGCGGTGGTCGCAGGCATTGCTGTTGCGGCGTGCGACATTTGGGGCTCGGTCGGCGAGATCGGCATTGACGGCACGGCGTGGCCGGCGGCCGAGAACGGTGCGCCGGATTCCATGCCCTTGTTGAAACTCTGGGCGAGTTCGGCGGGGGTGATCGTTGGGGTCGTTGGCGACGGCAAGTGTCCCCCGGGCATGCCAGGGGACAATGTAGATTCACCGTGCCACATCGTTGCAGGTAGTTGCTGGCAAGGCACGCCCGCGGGGCTGGGAACGGCTCCTGCCATCGCCGGCGCGTGCGTTGCAAAAAGTGATGTCGTCTGTTTTGACACCGAATCAGGTGGGGCCACCTGCGGTGAGCGGTATCCCGTAGGTATGCCCATCGCCGTCCCCGGCCCAGTTGAGGTTCCTCGCTCTGGCGCAGCACGAGTATTCCCAAATGCAGGCTGCCCGAAGCGTTCTGGAATACCTAAAACCGTGCCGGGCGAATTGAGTATCGGTTCAGCAGACGTCGGAGCCTGCTTTGAAGACTCCGGGGGTTGCCCGAACCTTATTCCGGCAGCCGAGCCGGGGCGGACCAGCGCTTCTAATACTTGCCCTTCCAAGTCGACCTGGTCCTGGGAGTGTCCAAAAGCCTCGCCAACGTCCACGCCCTGGCTATGCGCGAATTGCCGGGCGGATTGAGCAGCTGCGTCCGCTTCCAAGATACGCTGCATTGCCTCAAGTACGTTGGCGGTGCACTTGGCCGCTGAAGCAATAGCTAGTCCCCGGTAATGCTGTATGAGCGCAGCGATTTGGGCAACTTTGGTTTCTACCGGTTCGGTCGTGTTCTCGATACACGCGATTTCTCGGTTTCCTTCGTCAGCTATGCCAGTCAACTCCTGACGAAGGTGTTTGATGCTATCCCCGGCAGCTGAATACGCGTTTTCTTTGACATGGTTCTTCGTGACCGCACCGACTGCCTGCTGCTCGCCTCGGAAGAACGCGTCCCGCAGATCATTTGCGGTGTGCCCTTGCTGCTCTACCAGCGGACCAAATCGAGCATGGTGCAAGACGTCGACTAGTTGCCTCCATGCCACAACGTTTGCGTGTCTGTTCGCCTTAGCGCGGTCAAGGGCAATCACGTCACTCTGGTCCGGCCATTGATCACCTACCAGAAGAAGCGACCACTTTCCCTGAGGTAGGTCGGTCATGAACAGATCCGTTGTATTGCTATCGTCGCATCGTCTCCGGCTCGCAGAGAGGGATCTACGTCTGGGCTGCCGCGCCCGTTCAGATAATCAATTGCGAGGCTCTCGTAGACACGAATGATCTTTTGTACTTCTGCTGTTAGAGCGTTCGCGGTTGCTGGTGCATCCAACAACGTCGTTTTGAGGAAATTGGCGCCTGCAATAAGAGCTTGTTGGCCTGCAAGCGCAACCAACAGTTGCTGATTGGGATCTGTGCCCTGGTCGCGTGCAAAATTGCCCCGAACTGCGTTATGCACCCTTTGGAACGCAGCGCACACTTTCGCCTTCGCGTCGGCAACCTGCTGGCTCGTGTACGTCGGGGCCGGCGGCGGCTCGTACTTCGGTAGCGGTCGCAACCAGGCGCCCACGGCTACTCCGATCGCCAACAACGCGATCCCTAGCGATAGAAGCCCCAGCCACCTCGACGGTTGACCTCGCGTGGGCGGTGGCGCAGACGGCCACGCGGAAAGTTGCGGTGGGGGCACGTTGGACACGCGTGGATCGTATCGTTCCACCGCGAAAGCGCCAGTCAGTCTTTGCTACAGCCGCTCAATTAACGATTGATCAGCGCCTCACTCGGCGGATTACCATTGCTGCCGGCCCGGTCAGCGACCCGACGAACCGTCGGCATCAGGCTTGTCGTCGGACAGCAGGATCCGCCGCGTCGCGACCGGTTTGCCGTCGACATGTTTGGTCACCGCGGGCAGAGGCGGCGGCGTGGTGATCCGTCCCTGCACCGGTGCGCCGTTCTTCACGGTCGGCCCGACGATGCGTTTGGTGTCGGGTTTCGCATCGTTGCCGGTACCGCCGCCGTGCATGGCCCCCGGCGGCATCATCGGCATCGCGCCGCCCATCGCGCCGCGTGGAGCGGCCGACGGCTCGGGTGCACTCGCTGCGGGCAACGACGTCGTCTGCGACGATGCCGGCACCGTACCGGCCGACGGAGTCGGCGGCGGCCCCAGCATCGCCGTCGGGGCGGTCCCCTCGAAGCCGCCCCCGCTATCACTGCCGCCACCGCCAGCGCCGCCGGAGAAGCCACCGCCACCGGCCCCAAGCTCATCGTCTGCTCCGAGCAGCTCCGCCCGTTCCGCCGCGCCCGTGCCAGCGCCCGCACCCTGCTGCACCATGCCCATTCCGGCCTGCATGGCCTGCTGTCCGGCCTGCGCCAGTTGTTGGGAAATCTGGCTGAACGGCTGCAGCATCCCGCCCAACGCACCAGCGATCCCGCCCGCGATCCCGGAGGCCATCTGCGGCATCTGCTGCAGCATCTGCGACATCTGTCCCGACCCTCCGACACCGGCAAGTTGAGCCGCCGCGTCGTCCTCGTTGGCGGGGAATTTGGCGAGCGCATCGGCGACCTTCGCGTCCCGCTCGTCGTGCCCGGCCTGCGCTTCGCCGTTGTCTTCGGCATCCCCGGCATTCGCCGCCGCCCCCAGCGCCCGGAGCAGCTGGCTGATGTTGGAATGCCCGGACGCCAACGGGTCGGGGGTGATGACGGGTGGCGGCGGTATACCGAGCAGCTGTGACAGCTGATCGAGGATGATGCGTAACTCGTCGTCGCCGCTCATCGCGTCCTTCCACCCGACCCGCCACACGCCGACGGGATTCGGTGATGCTAGCGCCTATCGGCGAATCGAGTTAGTCACTGCCCCGCGACGTCATCGCTTCAACGGGTTGGGGTCGTTGGTTACCGCGTTGTAGCGCAAAATCATGTCTTTGTCGGGCATTACGTACCGAGCAGGATTATCGCCGTAGATTTCAGTGAACAATCCCGCCAACGCCCGGTTCAAAGTCGCGTCGTAGATACCGGACTCCACGGGAATACCTCTTCCCCGCAACTCATCTGGGCTGCCGATGCGCCCGTCGATCAAATACCGCGGCGGAATGCCCTCGATGCCGTGTCCGGAGGCCATGACCGCGTTGAGTAGTTCGCGGTCTGCGCGGCCAATCGACATGTTGGCCAACGGATGATCGGTCGGCATCGGCGTCTCGGTCGGCGCGGGCCCCAAGACCTCGGTCTCGATCGCCTGGCCGAGGATGCCGACGAGGGGCCCTGCGTAGGGCCCTGCCCCCGGCACCAGTCCCGCCGCCGCGGACGTGGCTCTCGCACCCAACTCGTAAGCGGTCTTGTTTTGATCGTATTCTGCGCGCTGTGTGGCGTTTTCGGCCATCTGGTGGTTCTCGGCCTCGGCCTGAACCGCGTTGTGTATCCCGGAGTTGACCAGTCCCCGCAGGGTCATCGCCTCGTGCAAGTCGGCGTTGTAACCCGTCAAATCGGGTGCATGGCTCGTGAGCGCCTGGACATAACTGCCTTCGGCGATCAGCGCCCGGCGGTCAGCAAGCCCGTTGAAGTAGTCCGAGGCCACCCGGTCGGTACTGAGCACCGAGAACATTCCCTTGGCAATCGGCAATCTGCCGCTCTCGTCGTCGTCGCCGTAGGCGCCGGGGAACTCGCCGAAATCCGGTATAGCGCCCCGCGTCCCAGTGATGTTGCCGATATACGGTGCCAGTCCGCGCGCCATGGCGCGCACCAGTTCGGGATTTCTCTTGCCCACCGTCTCTTCACCGGGCAGATGCAGCAAGTCGTGTTCGTGTGAACCGATATAGGCCCCATAAGCATGTGCGGTTTCACCGGCGATTCCGGCTTCCGGACCATGGGCCGGTGCGGTCCAATCAAACAGCGCGGCAACAGCTTTCCCGTCGTCATGCCAGGGATGTCGCAGCACGTGTTGCAAGAAAGCGTCGCGGTCGGGTCCGGTAAGCATGTCATGCACCACCGGGTGGTCCGGTGAGACCGCCGCCAACATGTCCCTGACGAACGGGTCGAAGACGTCGTCGCGCATTGCAATATGGACCTCTGCGGGTGGGACCGGACCGAGCGTGCCATCCATCACGACCGCCGCACGCCGGATCATTCGCCGATCCAGATCGGTGTTCGTTTGAAAGGCGGGATTGCTGCGCATGACTATGTCGGTCAGCATCCTCATCGGGTCGCCGGTCAGTATCGGTCCCACCGCCGCATCGGTGTGAATTTCGAAGGGTGCGTCGAACGCTTCTTGCACGCTTACGGGCAGCTGCGTCGCCCCGCCCCGCATCGTGTCGGATCCCTGGCGGGCGCCGGGTTTGAGCTCGGTGCGCGGAAACACGATCGCGGGGTTACTCATCAGCTGCCACGAATTGGCGATCATCTGCCGTTGGTCACCGAGTCGCCGTTCTGCCGCGGCCAGCGCATCCACGGACATGCCGTGCTGCTGGGCCTGCAACTGACTGAGTACCGAAGCCTGGTCTCCTGTCAGCGGAGTCGTGCCGGCGAGCTGCTCGGCGGTGATCGAGTCCAACACTTGATTCACTCGGGACGCCGCAGCCTGGTTTCCGGCAAGGGCCGCGTGGACGTCTTGTTCGGCTTGTTCCGGCGACTCGGCTTCGTAACCGTCCAGGTTCTCGATCGGCGCCGCGTCGTATCCGTCCTTGGTGCGCATCCGCATCGTCAGATGGTGGAGCCGTTCGGAATACATGTCGCGGATGCTTCCGACCTGGTGGGCCGCAGCCGCCGTTTCCTCGACTGCCAGGTGTTCCAGATCGGAGATCGCCGCGTGCCCGTCGAAAAGGTGCGCCATCTCGAACAGGAGCACCTCACCTATTTCGCGGTCGATGCTCTCCAACCGAGGTTCCAACGCCTGGAGCACCGCTGCGGTCGCCCGCTGCGCTTCGGCGAGCAGCGCCGCCACCTGCTCCAAATCGGCTGCGATGTCAGTGAGCTGCGCCGCCTGGATACCCAGTGACTGGGTGGCGCGACGAACCTCGGCGGCGTCGTTGATCGGATGGTCGCCGTTCTCGCGGTTCCAGGACGCCTCGAAGCGGCGACGCGCTTCCCCGAAGGCGGCATCGGCCTCAGCGGTCCGTTGCCCCGCATCGTGAAACGCCTGACCCAGCGACGAGATCTGAGCCGGACGGCCACGCTGAAGGCTCGCGTTGACGGCCCACGGGTCACCGCCGGCTTCGGCGACCAGACGCCGAACGCTTATGTTCCGGAGCTGCACCGCACCGCTCGAAGCCGGCCGGCGTTGTCGTACTCGGTGGCGTGAAACGCGGCAACGGCCTGGTGGGCGTGGTCACCGACGCCGGTCAGGATCGTCCTGTTACCCAACAGGGTTCGCAGCTGATGAGCGTGCGCGGCTCCGACCGTTACGCGGAACGCCTCACCCGCGCCGAAGTCGCCGAACATCTGCGCAAGCAGCGGCTCACGCGAAAGATGCTGCGCCGCTTGCTCGGTGTGCGCCCCCGCGCGGCGAGCCTCGCGACCACCCGCTCGCAACAATTCGGTGTCAACGAACACTTCGGCCTCCCTTCGCTGGGAAAGCTAACGTCGGGCCCGCCCGCCCGCAATTCACCCCTCGGCGCGGCCCACACCTGCCCGACGTGGTTCACGAAGTGATCTCAACACTCCTACAGTTCGACAACGTTTCTCGTCTCTGTCCGTCGAGCCGTGCCAGGGTAGCCCATGCCCAGCGCTCGGTGGATCAAGTGCGCCGTCGTCGTGTTTGCTTTCATGCTCGCCCTGACGTCGGGCGCGCCCGTCACAGCGGATGTCAACGAGGTGCCTACCCCGCCCTCACCTACGGCTCCGTGTAATGCCATCAGCCCGTTCGCATTCCCGTGTTCGGGCACCGGGAAGTTTGCCGACGCGGTCGCCGCAGAGTGCCGCCGTGTCGGAGTTTCCGACAGCCTGTGCCTGGTGCCGTTGGCGCACAAGGTGACTCAGGCGGCGACAGCCGCCTACCTGCAGTCATGGGTGCACCGGACCGCCCAGTTCCAATACGCTCTCGGCGACTCGGTGCCATTCCGCGACGCTCAGTGGCTCGGCACCCACAATTCGTTCAACAGTCTGGCGAACCAATTCACCCCGTCGCACGCCGATTCCAATCAGCAGCTGTCGATGCCTCAGCAGCTCGACATCGACGTGCGCAGCATCGAACTGGACCTGCACTACATCCCACAGCTTGGCCAACTCGGGCGCCCGGGCGTGACGGTTTGCCATGGACGTCCGCCCGAGCAGGGCAACCTGGGCTGCACCACCGAACCCCTGTTCTCCAAAGTCCTTCCCGCTATTACGGATTGGTTGAACACCCATCCCAACGAGGTCGTGCTGATCATGATCGAAGACCAGCTGAAGGATGCGACGGCGTACGCCTCTGCGTTGAACACCATGGAGACCGGTCTGCGGCGGCCCAACGGGACCAGCCTCATCTACCATCCCGCACCCGCCGATATCGGCCCCAGCGGCTGTGCGGCATTCCCGCGCAACATCTCCCGCAACGATGTCCGGGCCGCGGGCGCACAGGTGGTGCTCGTCAGTGACTGTTCACCGGGCCTGGGGACCGCCGTTTTCAGCTGGGAAGGCGAGGAGGTGCAGAGCGGGTCGACATTCGACTACCAGCAGTTCCCCAAGTGTGACGCCACCTACGGCCCGGCCGTCTACGCCAACAACATCGTCCGCTACTTCGAGGACTCGACTTTCATCTCGGCATTGGTCAACCCCACCCGGCCGCCCAACAATCCGGCCGCGTTGACGCCGACCAAGGTGCAGGCCATGACGTTCTGCGGTGTCAACCTGTTCGGACTCGACCAGCTGCTCCCCGAAGACGGCCGCATCCAGGGGACGCTATGGAGCTGGGCCCCGGACGAACCGCGCGCGGGCGCAGGCTCGTGCACCTTGCAGGGCACCGACGGACGGTGGGTGGCCGCGCCCTGCACCGACGCGCATCCCGCGGCCTGCGTCAGCGGAACGGGCACGTGGTCGGTAACGGCGCCGGTCCCGTTCGCCAATGCCGCTGCGGCCTGCACCGCCATGGGCTTGACCTTCGGGCTGCCCCGGACGGGTATTCAGAATTCGCGGCTGTGGGCGGCGTCCGGCCCGGGCGGCGGCGCATGGGTGCAGTACATGATCTCGCCGTAGCAGCGAGCGACTAGCCGCGATCCAACAAATCCGACGAGCCCAGCACCCGTTCCACCTGGACCTCGATGACGACCCGGCGCGGGTTCGCCCGCGGGGTGCGATAACGCTGCGCGTACCGCAGTTCGGCATCGCGGATGGCGTCGATCTCCTTGTTGACCGTGGCGCGGCCCTCCAACGACAGCCAGCGCGCGCCGTCGACCTGACTGAGCACCGCGACGCCGCCACGCTCGGCGTTGACCGCCTTCTGGGAACCCCCGGTGGTGATCACCCTTGCAATGTGGGTCCTGGGGTCGAAGGTGAATCCCACCGCCACCACGTGCGGCGAATTGTCGGCCCGCAGCGTCGTCAACATCGCCAGATGGCGTTCGGAGAGAAACGCCAGCGCGTCGTCGGTGAGCCGCGTAGTGGTCTTGGCCATCGCCCTTCACGCTAGCGCAGGCCATAATCACAGCCGTGGATGACACGGGCAGCGGTCCGGTAGTAATTTTCGGCGGCCGCAGCGAGATCGGCGTCGAGCTCGCGCGGCACCTGGCTCCCGGAGCCACGGTGCTGCTTGCGGCACGCCGCGCAAACGAACTCGACGACCAAGTGGCCGCGGTTCAAGACGCCGGCGCGGCAGCCGTGTACACCAAGGAGTTCGACGCCGACGACGTCGCCTCCCACGCTCGCCTCGTCGAGGCAATCATCGCCGAGCACGGCCCCATCGGCACCGCGGTGCTGGCCTTCGGCATCCTCGGCGACCAGGGCCGCGCCGAGGTGGACGCCGCGCACGCCGTCGCCATCGTGCACACCGATTACGTCGCGCAGGTCAGCTTGCTGACCATCCTGGCGGCACACATGCGCACCGCCAACCGGGGATCGCTCGTCGTGTTCTCGTCGGTGGCCGGCGTGCGGGTCCGACGCGCGAACTACGTCTACGGCTCGGCAAAGGCCGGCCTGGACGGGTTCGCCAACGGACTGGCCGACGCCCTGCACGGCACCGGGGTGCGGTTGCTGATCGCTCGCCCCGGGTTCGTCATCGGGCGTATGACCGAGGGCATGACACCGGCGCCGCTGTCCAGCACACCCCAGCAGGTCGCCGCCGCCACGGCGAAAGCACTGGCCAAAGGCCGACGCAGCGTCTGGATTCCGTGGGCGCTGCGGCCGATGTTTTTCACCCTGAAGCTGCTGCCGCAAGTCGTCTGGCGCAGGATGCCGAGATGATCATCGTGGTCGGCGTCGGCGCCGACGGCATGTCCGGCCTGTCGGATCAATCCCGATCTGAATTACGCTCCGCCACAGTCATTTACGGGTCGAAACGGCAACTCGACCTGCTCGACGACACGGTGAGCGCACCGCGTCGGCAGTGGCCCTCGCCGCTGCTGCCCGTCTTGGAGAAGCTCCTGGACGACGCGGCGGCCGACGTTCACGTCGTCGCCAGTGGCGACCCGCTGCTGCACGGAATCGGCGGAACGCTGATCCGGTTGTTCGGCGCCGCCAACGTGCGGGTGCTGCCGCACGTCTCATCGGTCACCCTGGCATGCGCCCGGATGGGCTGGAACGTCCACGACACCGAGGTGATCAGCCTCGTCACAGCCGAGCCGCACACGGCGGTGCGGCGCGGGGGACGGGCAATTATCCTGTCCCGCAACCGTACAACACCACTGGCTCTGGCCGGGCTACTCCGGCAGCACGGACGTGGCGACTCGGAGCTGACCCTGCTCGAACAACTCGGTGCTCCCGCCGAGCGCCGTCGAGACGGCACCGCGCGGGACTGGGCCGATCACATGCCCGCCGACGTCGACGACCTCAATGTGGTTGCGGTGCAGTACCTGCCCGACGAACGCGCCGCCCAACTTCCCGACGACGCCTTCGTCCACGACGGTCAGATCACCAAACACACCATCCGGGCGGTCACCATGGCGGTCTTGGCTCCCGCCCCGGGACAACGGCTTTGGGATGTCGGGGCTGGTTCGGGCAGCATCTCCATCGAATGGTGCCGCAGCGGGCCGGGCTGCACCGCCATAGCGTTTGAACGCGACGAACGCCGCCGTGCCAACATCGTAGCCAACGCGACGGCGCACGGGGTGGACATCGAGACACGTGGGGCGGCACCGGGCGGATTCGACGGTGCCCCGGCACCGTCGGCGATCTTCATCGGCGGCGGCCTCACTCACCCCGATCTGCTGGACGCCTGCCTCAAGCGCCTGCCCGCCGGTGGTCGGCTGGTGGCCAACGCGGTCACCGTGGAATCGGAAAGTCTGCTGGCGCAGAGCCATTCCCGCTACGGTGGTGACTTGCGCCGGTTCCAGCACTACCAGGCCGAGCCGCTGGGCGGCTTCAGCGGCTGGCGACCGCAGCATCCCGTCACCCAGTGGTCGGTAGTGAAGCGATGACGGTGTACTTCATCGGCGCCGGCCCCGGCGCCGCGGATCTGATCACCGTGCGTGGTCTGCGTCTGCTCGAAACATGCCAGGTGTGCCTGTACGCGGGCTCGATCATGCCGCAAGACCTGTTGGCGCACTGCCGATCCGACGCCAGCGTCATCGACACCGGCCCGCTCACGCTGGACCAGATCATTGACGAGCTCGCCGCCGCCGACGCCGCCGGCCACGACGTGGCGCGGCTGCATTCCGGTGACCCGTCGCTGTACAGTGCCCTTGCCGAGCAGTGCCGTCGGCTCGACGCGCTGGGCATCGGCTACGAAATCGTGCCTGGTGTACCAGCTTTCGCCGCCGCGGCCGCGGCACTCAAGCGTGAACTGACCGTGCCCGGGGTCGCCCAGACCGTGACGCTGACCCGGGTGTCAACACTGTCCACGGCGATGCCGCCCGGGGAAGACCTGGCGAGCCTCGCCGCAACCGGTGCCACCCTGGTGCTGCATCTGGCCGCCGCACAGATCGACGCCATCGTTCCGCAGCTTTTGGCCGGTGGGTACCGGCCCGAAACGCCGGTCGCCGTGGTGGCTTTCGCGAGCTGGCCGCAACAGACCGTGCTGCGCGGCACCCTGACCGACATCGCCGCCCAGATGCGGCAGGCCGGAATCACCAAGACCGCCGTCATCGTCGTCGGAGACGTGCTGGCCGCCGAAGGCTTCACCGACAGCTATCTCTATTCGGCGGCCAGGCGCAGGGACCATTGATGCGGGTGCTCCTGCTGGGCGGCACCGCCGAAGGACGCGCCTTGGCACAAGCCCTGCACCCGCAGGTCGATATTGTCAGCTCGCTGGCGGGCCGGGTGCCCGACCCGGCGTTGCCGGTAGGCCCGGTGCGCATCGGCGGGTTCGGCGGCGTCGACGGGCTGCGCCGGTGGCTGCGCGACGAACGCATCGACGCGGTCGTCGACGCCACCCACCCGTTCGCGGCGACCATGACCGCCCACGCCGCACAGGTTTGCCGCGAACTGCGCCTACCGCATCTCGTGCTCGCCCGGCCCGCGTGGGATCCCGGTGCGGCCACCGTCGTGGCCTCGGATCGCGCCGCCGCCGAAGAGGTTGCGCGACAGGGTTATGCGCGGGTCTTCCTGACCACCGGCCGATCGGCGGTCGGGGCGTTCGCCGACAGCGACGCGTGGTTCCTGATCCGAGCCGTCACCGCGCCCGACGACGACCGACTGCCGCGTCGCCGCACGCTGCTGCTCTCCCGCGGTCCCTATCGCTACGAGGACGAACTCCGACTGATGGCCGACCACCGCATCGATGCGCTGGTGACCAAGAACAGCGGCGGTGAGATGACCCGCGGAAAATTGGACGCGGCCGCCTCGTTGCGGATCCCGGTCGTAATGGTGGCGCGACCGCCGCTACCGGACTGGGTACGCGCGGTCGGCACCGTCGAAGAGGCAGCGCGATGGGTCAGCGGCCTCACATCCAATTCAAATGCGGGGAACTAGCGCGCGCACCGATCCGACTACCTGAGACGGAAGCCGCTCACAGCCCGAGCGGCTCTGGGGGAGGTAGATCGTGGTGCTGGGGGCAGGTCGCCGACGATGACGGCTCCGCTGTGGCTGGCCCTGCCGCCGGAGGTGCCTTCGGCGCTATTGAGCAGTGGGCCTGGGCCAGAATCGCTGTTGGCGGCCGCGCAGGCGTGGTCGTCGCTGAGCACCACCTACACCGAGGCGGCCGACGAGCTCACCGAGCTACTCGGCGCGGTGCAAGGGGCCTGGGACGGACCCACCGCCGAAGCGTATGTGACCGCCCACGCCCCCTACCTGGCGTGGCTGCTGAACACCGCCGCGAAAAGTGCCGAAGCCGCCGTGACGCACCAAGCCGCCGCCAGCGCCTACACCGTCGCGCTCGCCGCCATGCCCACGCTGGCCGAACTCGCCGCCAACCATGCCGTGCATGCCGCGCTGGTGGCGACCAACTTCTTCGGCATCAACACCATCCCCATCGCCGTCAACGAAGCCGATTACGTGCGCATGTGGCTGCAGGCTGCCGAGACCATGACCACTTACCAGGCGGCGGCGGAGACCGCGGTCGCCGCCGAGCCGGCCACCACGCCGGCGCCCAAGATCGTCGCGCAGCACGGCGACACCGCTCAGCAGGCCGCCGCCCCCACCACCTGGCAGGATCAGCTGGCCGCCGTCATTCAGCAGTACACCTCGAAGTTCGCCTGGCCGGTCTCCAAGGACCTCAATCCGGGCGGGTGGCCCATCCCGGCGGTTCCCTTCGCCAACGGGCTCAGCGCCGCACTGGGGCAGATCCCGGGCATCTCTCCGGTGCTGGCCACCGCGCTGGCGTGGGCCACGTTCCACACGCTGATGATCTTCTGGCCGTTCGGGCAGCAGGCGGTCAGCCTGGCCGTGTCACTGGCCCCGGTATTCGTCGTCGCGTCCGGGTTGGGTGCGGTCGGACTGGGTGGGACGATCGGCGTCGGGGCGGCCGGCATCGCCATTCCGCTTTCGGTCGCCACGCCGCTGGCCACCGCCGCGCCGGGCTCCAGTGTCCCGGTGCCACCGACGGCCGGCGTGGCGCCGACGAGCGTCGGCCATGCCGCACCGAGCACCGCCGCGCCCAGTGCCGTGACGACCACCGGGGCAGGCCCGGCCGGTGGTGGTGGTGCGGCCGGCTTCGGTCCCACCCTCACCGACCCGACCGGGGCGACGGCCGGCGTCAGCGATTCCTTGTACGCAGTGGGTCTCTCGGAGTTGTCCGCCCGAAGCAGCGCCAGTAACCGCGCGCGCCGTCAGGCTCCCGAACCGGCGCCTGACGACGCGGCGGCCCCGGCGCCGGCGATCGCACCGGCGGACGACCGGGTCCGCCGTCGTCGCCACCGGGGCGCGACGGTGAAGGATCAGGGCAACCGGTACGAATACCTGGACGCCGCCGCACCGTCCCCGGCAGGCGCCGGGTCGCTGGGGTTCGCCGGAGCCGCGACCGGATCCGCGTCGGCACACGCGACGGGATTGGCCACCTTGCCCGACGACGGCAGGTTGCCCATGTTGCCCAGCAGTTGGGACGACGACCGGAACTAGGGCGCGTGGCACACTGTTGCGCGAAATGCGCACACCACCGCTCACCCGCCGCAAGGCACTCTCCATGGCAGCCGGGATTGCGTTGACCGTGTGTGCGTGCGCCCCCAAGGCCGACCAACCGACCACGTCGAACACAACCCCCAGGGTCGCGCCGGACCTGTCCCACCAGTTCGACCAATTGGAGCGGCGATACGAGGGGCGGCTGGGTGTCTACGTGCCCGAGCCGGCGATCGCCTACCGCGCCGACGAGCGGTTCGCTTTCTGCTCCACCTTCAAAGCGCCACTGGCCGCGGCGGTCCTGCACCAGTACCCGCTGGATCACCTCGACAAGCTGGTCAGCTACAACAGGTCCGACATCAACTCCGTGTCACCGGTGACCGAGCAGCACGTCGACACCGGAATGACCGTAGGGCAATTGTGTGATGCCGCCGTCCGCTACAGCGACGGCACCGCCGCCAACCTGTTGCTCGCCGAGGTCGGCGGTCCCGCCGGCTTCACCGCCTACCTGCGCACCTTGGGGGACAACGTGAGTCGGCTTGACCAGCCCGAGCCGCAACTCAACCGCGACGCGCCCGACGATCCGCGGGACACCACGACCCCGCACGCCATTGCCCTTGTCTTCCAACAACTTCTGCTCGGTGACGACTTACCGGCCGACAAGCGGGTGCTGCTGGTCGACTGGATGACCCGAAGCACCACCGGCGGCAAGCGGATCCGCGCGGCATTTCCGCCCGACTGGAAGGTGGCCGACAAAACCGGTTCGGGCGACTACGGCCGTACCAACGACGTCGCGGTGGTGTGGTCGCCCAGCGGAGCGCCGCACGTGATCGCCATCTACTCCGATTTCGTCGGCGGCGGCTACGGCGCGCAACCCAACGACGCGTTCGTCGCCGACGCCGCGCGGATTGTGGCTTCTGCCTTGGGGGTCTAGCCGGGGTAGCGACGGGGAGTGAACACCCGATCGCCGAAATCGGTTGACTGCCATTGAGTTTGCGACGAGCCGATGATCAGCAGGCAGCGCATGTCGACGTCGGCGGGGTTCAGCTCGGCCAGCGCCACCACCCGGACATCCTCGTCGGGCCCGGACACGTTGCGCCCGACGACGACCGGCGTGCCGGGGTCGCGGTGGCGCAGTAACACGTCGCGCATGGCGCCCACCTGCCACGTCCGGGCCTTCGACGCAGGGTTGTAGATGGCAAGGACCAGATCGGCGGCGGCCGCGGCCTCGAGTCGGGCGGCGATGATGTCCCATGGCTTGAGCCGATCGGAGAGCGAGATCACTGCGTAGTCGTGGCCCAGCGGCGCGCCGACCCGGCTGGCCACCGCCTGTGCCGCCGTCATCGCAGGAATCACCCGAACCTGCACGGCCGGCCACTGTTTGGCTTCTTCGAGGACCGCTGTTGCCATCGCGAACACACCCGGGTCGCCCGAGGACACCACCGCCACAGCGTGCCCCTGCTCGGCCAGCGAACAGGCCAGCCGGGCCCGGGCGGGTTCGTCGGTGTTGTCGCTGGGGTGGCGGCGCTGGCCGTCGCGGACGGGCACCCGGTCCAGGTATCCGCCGTAGCCGATCAGGTCCGTCGCGTCGGCCAGCTCGCGTCGGCTCTGCGGCGTCATCCACTCGATGCCGCCCGGACCCAGACCCACCACGGCCACCGAGCCTGCCGCCCGGTGCCGACGCCGACCGCCCGGCAGCATGGCCAGCGAGAAGTAGGGGACGCTGGACTCGTCGACGTCGGCGGCGGGCAGTACCCGCTGGCCGGGGGTGCTGGCCCGCTCCACGTAGAACGTGTCGTCGAGTTGACCGGATGCCGAAAGCGCTTCGCGCACATTGTGATAGGAGCGTCCCAGCTTCAGGATCACCGCCGCGTCGGCGTCGGCCAGCCGCCGGGTCAACTCGCCCACCGGCAGGGTGCCGGGCAGCACCGAGAGCACTTCCTCGCCGGCCACCAGCGGGGTCGCCACGGCCGCCGAGGCGGCGCTGACCGAGGTCACGCCCGGCACGATCACCGCGTCGAACCGCTCCGTGAGCCGGGTGTGCAGATGCATGTAGGAGCTGTAGAACAGCGGGTCGCCTTCGGCCAGCAGCGCGACATTGCGTCCGGCGGCCAGGTGCGCGGCGATCCGCTCGGTGGCTTCGACGTAGAAGTCCTCCAGCGCGCCCGCATAGCCGCCGGGATGATCGGTCGTTTCTGTCGTCACCGGGTACACCAGGTGTTCCTCGATCTGGCCCGGCCGCAAATACGGTGCGGCGATACCGCGCGCAATGCTCCGGCCGTGACGCGCGCTGTGATAGGCCACCACGTCGGCTTCGCCGATCACCCGGGCCGCCTTGACCGTCACCAACTCCGGATCGCCGGGACCCAGCCCGACACCCCACAGCGTGCCCCGCGGCGTCATTCGCGCTCGGTCGCTATCGCGTTGACAGCGGCGGCGGCCATGGCGCTGCCACCCCGGCGCCCCTGCACCACGAGGTAGGACATGCCGCGCGGGCGTGCCACCAGCTCCTGCTTGGACTGCGCCGAACCCACGAATCCGACCGGCCCGCCCAGCACCGCCGCCGGCGTGGGCGCGCCCTCGTCGATCAGTTCCAGCAGTCGGAACAGCGCGGTGGGCGCGTTCCCGACGGCCACGACGGCGTCACCCAGGCGGTCGGCCCACAACTCGACGCCGGCCGCCGACCTGGTGGTCTGGCGGGTGGCGGCCTGGTCGGCCGCGCGCGGGTCGGCGACCAGCGACACCACCTCATTGCCGGCCGGTAGCCGCGCGGCGGTGATGCCGGCCGCCACCATGGACGAATCGCACAACACGGGTGCGCCCGCGCGCAGGGCGGCGCCAGCCCGGGCCACGACGTCGTCGGTGAAGGCCACATGCTCGGCGACGTCGACCTGACCGCAGGTGTGAATCAGCCGGACCACCACGCGCTCGACGTCAGCGGGAAAGCGCGTCAGGTCGGCTTCGGCGCGGATCGTCGCGAACGACTGCCGGTAGATCTCCGCAGCGTCGCGAATGTAGTCGAGCACCCGCCCACCTTAAGACCTGCGTACCTGGTAGCCCGTCCCGGTAGCGATCAGCACTTCTCCGTGCAGCGGGCTACCGCACGCGCGTTCGCAACCGACAAAGTGCCGGTGCACCGGGTACGCCGGGTCCAGCGCGGCCTCAGCATCGGCGCGCACGTCGGCAAGCGAGCGCGCGCAGCCGGGGCTGCCGGTGCATGCGCTCACCGTCAGCCAGGGCGAGTTCTCGTCGAACACCAGACCCAGCGGCGCCAGCACCCGCAGGGCGACGTCGGCCACCTCTTCGGTGAGGTCGCACACCAGCACCGTGCGCCACGGCGTGAACAGCACGGGCGCCTCGATCGCCGCAAGGAACTCCGCGTCCCGGGCGGGCAACACGCCCAGCGGCACCGCGGCGCCCAGGGTCACCCTGCCGTCGTCCTGGGTGATCCAGCCGATCGGCGGTTTTTGGGCCGGCATGAACGCGGCGCCGAGCTCCACGCCGGGCAACAATTCGGCTGGATTTGCCAGTTCCGTTATCCGCCAAGCCTTTTCGCGAGTCTCAAGGAACCGCACTGCAACATCGACCAGGGCCGCGGTGACGTCGCTGGGTCGCACGCCGGTGTCGCGGCCGGCCAGCAGTAGCGTCGGGCCGTCCGGGCCCACGTGCACGCCGGCGTCGGCGCACAGGCCCGATACATCGCCTCGGCCGTCGTCCAGGCTGAAGAAGAACCGCCCGCCCAAGTCGGCGAGGCGGGGTTCGGCGCGGATCGCCGCGTCCAGCTCGGTGATCCACGGCCGCACGTCCGCGTTGCCGCCGACCCGGCCCGACAGCGGCGACGCGACGATGTTGCGAACGCGTTCGTGCGTCGCCGACGGCAACAACCCGGCTGCCGCGACCGCTTCGGCGACCGCGGTGACATCCCTGATCGCCCGCAACTGCACGTTGCCGCGTGCGGTCAGCTCCAGCGTCGCCGAGCCTAATTCCTGTGCCACCCCGGCCAACGTGGCCAACTGGGCGGCGCTGATCCTGCCGCCAGGCAACCGCACCCGCACTAGGGCACCGTCCGCGGCCTGATGCACCTGCAGCGCACCGGGGCAAGCGTCGGAATCGCGGGTCCTGGACACCCATCCACGGTACGGGGTGGCGCCGGAGGTGATTGGATCCCCGCCGACGGGGGCACACCGGGGGCATGGAGACGGTGGAGTACGCCCCGGGACGCTCGGCCGACGTCTTCGGCGGCCCCGACCAGCCCACGATTCTGCTGTGGCACGGCATGCAGACCGATGCCCGCGCCGCCGTCCGGCCACTTGCGGGGCTGCTGGCCGGGCACGGCGCCGCCGTGGTGGCCCCGGATTGGAACTCCCATGCCGACGACGGCGGACGGGCGGACCTGCTGGGTTCGCTGGAGTTCGCCCGCGGGCGAACTGACGGTCCCATCGTGCTGGTCGGGTGGTCAATGGGGGCCGCGGCCGCGGCGGGGGTCACCTTCGACGCCGACAATCTGAAAGTTCAACTGGCGCATACGGTGTGCCTGGCGGGCGCCTTCATGGCGCCGGATCCGATCTCGGGCCGCCCGGTCACCGACATGCTGCGGTCCGAGCACGTCGGGGCGCCGTTCACCTTGCTGCACGGCCTGGCCGATGATGTGGTCCCGGTGAGCGCCAGCCGGGACTTCGCCGCGGCCCTCGAACAGCGCGGATGGCCGGTGCAACTGGCGGAACTGGACGCCGACCACGGGACGATCGCCGGCGCCGATTACGACGCCGCCGCCGATCGCTACGTACCCGGGACCGGGGCAGCGGCCCAGCGGGTCGCCGCCGAGGTCGCCGCGCGGATCGCGGCACTGATCGGTCGCTGACCGGCAACATCGGGCGGCGCGCTGCATTAGTAGCGTGCGAAACCGAAGTGCAGTACGCCACTACTTAGGCACACCGCTTCGCTTGACCGGAGACTTCGAACAGTCCTATTCGAGCGGCCAGGAGTGTGCAATGGAGCAACGCGGAGATCATGCGGTGGTGCTGGGTGCCAGTATGGGCGGGTTGTTGGCGGCTCGCGTCCTGTCCGAGTTCTACCGCCGGGTGACGGTTGTCGAGCGAGATGTCCTGCCGACGGAACCCGTGAACCGGCGCGGCGTCCCCCAGGGCAGGCTGATTCATTCCTGCCTCGCGCGGCTGGTCCAGGTTCTCGACGAGCTGTTCCCCGGCTTCAGCGACGACCTGCTAGTTCGCGGCGTCAGCCGGTGGGATGACGGTGACCTTGCCAAACTCGACTGGTCGTTCGGTGGACACCAGCTGGTGCGAGAGGGGCGCTCGGTGGACGCGCCGCGGATCTTGTCCCCGAGCCGTCCGATGCTGGAATACGCGGTGCGGCAACGTGTTCGGTCAATTGCCGACGTAACGTTCCGGGAGGGCCAGGACGTCGTGGGCCTGACCGCCACGCCGGATCGTCGCCGGGTAACGGGTGTGCGGGTGGTAAACCGCGCCGACGATAGTACCGAGACACTGACCGCCGATGTCGTGGTCGACGCCACCGGCCGCGGTTCCCGGACCCCGGTCTTCCTCGAAGAACTCGGCTATGACCGGCCGCGAGAAGACGAAGTGGTGGTTCAGTTGGCCTACGCGTGCCAGCTGCTGCGCATCCCCGCCGGGGTGATCAAGGAGCACATGATTGCCCGTTTCCCGGCGCCGGGACGGCCAAGGATGTTCGCCATGATCGGGTACGAGGACGACACGTATATGGTCGGCGCCGGCACCATGGCGGGGGTGGTTCCGCCCCGCGATCATGCCGAAATACTCGACTATGCAGCGGAATTGGCGCCACGCCGGGTGGTCGAGGCGATTCGCGCCGCCGAGCCGATCGGCGACGTCGTGCACCATCGCGTCCCATCCAACCGCTGGCGTCGTTACGACAAACTGCACCGGTTACCGGAGGGTTTGCTGGTCGTCGGCGATGCGGTGTGCAGCTTCAACCCGATCTACGGGCAGGGCATGACGATCGCGGCCATCGAGGCGACCGTGCTGCGCGATTGTCTGCGCCACGGGGGGAGCGGGCTGACGCGCCGCTTTACCCGGCTGGCAGCGAAGCATGTGCGGGTGGCGTGGCAGACCGCCGTCGCCTCGGACCTGGCTTTGCCGGAAGTCCCTGGGCCGCGACCGGTGTCGATCCGGATCAGCAATGCGTGTCTCGAGCCGGTGATGATCGCCAGTGAGACGGACCCGGTCGTCGCGGGGCAGTTCATGCGCGTCGTCGGAATGCTGGACTCGCCGCTCCGGTTATTGCGCCCCCCAATTCTGCTCCGCATTCTGCGCGCACAGCACCGCCGGGCGGGCGGGCACTCCGTCCACGAGGGGTCCGACGGACGCTTGGTCGCAAGCGCATGACGTTGGAGAACCTCCACACCGTGGAGCAGGCCTACCACGCATTGAGCGCCGGTGACCTGGATTCGGTGTTGAGTATCTTCGACGGCTCGGTGGAGTGGAATGTCAACGGCGAGAGTTCAATCAGCGGGACGTACGGTGGCCGGGCCGCGGTCGTCGAACTGCTGCAGCGGGTCGCAGCGAAGCTCACCGGCATCGAGCCGAAGCGGTTTTTCACCGACGGCGAGTCGGTCATCGTGCTGACCGAATTGCGTTTCGGCGCAAATGTTGCCCGGCAAGCCGACGTCTACCAGTTCCAGGACGGCAGGGTGGTCAACGTCCGGACCTTCGGTGACGCAGCCCTAATGGAACGGGTCTTCGGCGTCCGGCAAGTCGCCTGCTGATCGAGGATATGAAGCCGGCACGCCGCAGACCATCTGGATCACCGGCTGCGGCGGGCTGGTACCCGGGCAAGGACGGTCTGCCCGAGTTTTTCCCTGGTCGCCCCAAGCACACCACGACGTTCTGCGTCACCCAGAGCTCGCCGGATTCGACGTCCGCACCCCCGGAGTGGCGTTTGTCGTCACGCAGAGGAAAACCCTTACGGCACCGGCTGATAGCGCTTTAGTGTCTGCCCGGTGAGCATTGCCACCGCGCTCGTTGCTGCCCCGAATAGGGTCGCCGGCACCACGGGAGTCAGCCCGGCCGGCCGTTGGGCGCGCCGCAAATGGGACATCCTGCGCTGGGCTTCGCCGTTGCTGTCCCTTGGGATATGGCAGCTGGGGAGCGCTGTCGAGGTTATCCCGGAGTCGGTGCTGCCTGCTCCCTCGCTCATCGCTGATGCGGGTCTGGAACTGATCCACAACGGCCAACTCTTCGACGCGTTGCAGGTGTCGGGTTTGCGGGTCATCGAGGGGTTGGCACTGGGCGGGATCGTGGGATTGGTACTCGGTTCCGCGGTAGGGCTGTCGCGCTGGTTCGAGGCGACGGTCGACCCGCCGATGCAGATGATCCGGGCGCTGCCGCATCTGGGTCTGATCCCGCTGTTCATCGTGTGGTTCGGGATTGGCGAGCTGCCGAAAGTGTTGCTGGTGGCGCTGGGGGTGACGTTCCCGCTGTATCTCAACAGTTTCTCGGCGATCCGCCAGGTCGATCCGAAACTGTTCGAAACCGCTCAGGTGCTGGGCTTTTCGTTCTGGCAGCGGTTCACCCGGATCATCGTCCCGAGCGCCGCACCGCAGGTACTGGTCGGCTTCCGGCAGTCGCTGGCCATTGCCTGGCTGACGCTGATCGTGGCCGAACAGGTCAACGCCGACAAGGGAATCGGTTTCCTGATCAACAATGCACGCGACTTTCTGCGCATTGACATCATCATCTTCGGCCTGACCGTCTATGCGTTGCTGGGCATCGCGACCGACGCGCTCGTCCGCCTCGTCGAGCGTCGCGCGCTGCGGTACCGACAATGAAAGGCCATAGGTGACCATCACAGCAGAACCCACCACCGGTCAGGGTGCCCGCGTGGCGATCGCCGGAGAACTCCGTAACGTCGACAAGTGGTACGGCCAACGCCATGTGCTGGTCGAGGTTTCGTTGCAGGTGCGCACCGGCGAGATCGTCGCGCTGGTGGGGCGCAGCGGCTCGGGCAAGTCGACGCTGCTGCGGGTGCTTGCCGGCTTGTCCGACGACCACAGCGGCGAGCGCGTGGTGGCCGGTGCGCCGGCGTTGGCCTTTCAGGAGCCACGCCTGTTCCCGTGGCGCGACGTGCGCACCAATGTCGGCTACGGCCTGACCCGCAGTCGGTTGCCCAAGACTCAGATCCGGGAGCGCGCGGACCGGGCGCTGGCCGACGTCGGTCTGGCCGACCGTGCCGGCGCCTGGCCGCTGACGCTGTCAGGCGGTCAGGCACAACGGGTTTCACTTGCCCGGGCGTTGGTGGCCGAGCCGCAGTTGCTGCTGCTCGATGAACCGTTCGGGGCGCTGGACGCTTTGACCCGGTTGACGATGCGCGATCTGTTGTTGGATCTGTGGCGACAGCACGGGTTCGGTGTGTTGCTGGTAACTCACGACGTCGATGAGGCGGTCGCCCTGGCCGATCGCGTACTGGTCTGCGACGACGGACGGATCGTGCACACACTGACGATCCACGAGCCACGTCGCTCGGCCGGCGACGTGGGCGCACACACCGAGCGGTACCGCGCCGAACTGCTCGATCGGCTCGGGGTGCGGCATTGAGCGTGCGCCGAACTATCTTTGCGCTATTTGCGGTCGTGGCTCTCGCAACGGCCGGATGTGTCGCGCGGGCCGGGACTTCGGGACCACAAGCCGCACCCGCCGCAGTTCCGCTGGCCGAGCTGGCCGGTCTCACGTTGCAAATCGGCGACCAGAAGGGCGGGACCGAGGCGCTGCTGCGCGCGGCAGGGCAACTCGAGAACCTGCCATACCGCGTCGCTTTCTCCACATTCACCTCGGGCCCGCCTCAGGTCGAAGCGGCCACGGCGGGCAAGATCGACTTCGCGATCATGGGCAATACGCCGCCGATCTTCGGGGCGGCCAGCAACGCAAAGATCAAGGTGGTGTCCGCGTATGCCGGTGGTGGGCCGGGCAATCGCATTCTAGTGCATGCTGATTCACCGATCACCTCGGTTGCTGACCTGCGCGGCAAGGCCGTCGCGGTCGGCAAAGGCAGTTCCTCGCATGCCAACCTGCTGGCACAGCTCGACAAGGTCGGGCTGAAACCGTCCGACATCAAGCTGGTGTTCTTGCAACCCGCGGACGCGTTGTCGGCATTCAAGCAGCATCAGGCCGATGCGTGGGCGATATGGGACCCCTTCACGGCGCAGGCCGAGCGGCAGATCCCGGTGCGCAGCATCGCCGAAGCCACCGGGGTCACCAACGGCGACTATGTGGGCGTGGCGTCGGATCAGGCACTTGCCGACCCCAAACGCAACACCGCACTGTCTGACCTCCTGGTGCGTTTCGCACGAGCCGCTCATTGGGCGAAGGGGCATCCCCAGGAGTGGGGTCAGTATTACGCCACCGCAGTCGGATTGGATCCAGAAACCGCGGCGGTTGCGGCGAATCGGAGCCTGCGACTGCCTACCGAGCTCGGCGACGATGTGATCAATTCAGAACAGCGGCTTGCCGATTTGTTCGCGGCCTCACAACAGATCCAATCGTCACCCAAATTCGTCAACTGGGTGGACAGGCGCTTCAACGACGCGCTGCGCCCGAACCTGATCAGCTAACACGAAGGGGGAGCCATGCCGGCAAAATTCTTCTGGTTCCTCCCGACTACCGGTGATAGCCGGTCGATTGTCGGGGGATCCCACACGTCGTCGCATCACGCGATCTCGGCGGGCCATCGCAAGCCCAGCCGACGGTACCTGGCCGAAATCGCCCGGGCCGCAGACCGGCTGGGCTTCGAAGGGGTGTTGACACCGACGGGCACCTGGTGTGAGGACGCGTGGTTGACGGCGGCCGCGCTGCTCGCCGAGACCGAGCGGTTGAAATTCCTGGTGGCGTTCCGCCCCGGCCTGGTGCCGCCGACGCTCGCGGCGCAGCAGACCGCCACTCTGCAGCGGTTCTCCGAAGGACGGGTTCTGCTCAACGTCGTCAGCGGCGGCGATGACTCCGAGCAGCGCCGCTTCGGCGACTGGCTGAGCCACGACGAACGCTATGACCGCACCGGCGAATTCCTGCAGATCGTTAACTCGATCTGGCGGCAGGAAGCCGTCGACTTTGACGGCAAGTACTACCGGCTTGAGGACGCGCGCGTATCGGCGCCGCCGGATCCTTTGCCGCAGATCTACTTTGGTGGTTCTTCACCGCCGGCGCTGGACATCGCCGCTGAATTCGTCGACGTCTATCTGACCTGGGGAGAACCACCGCAGGTGGCGGCGGACAAGATCGCCAAAGTAAGGGGGCTGGCCGAAGCCCGCGGCCGCAGCATGCGGTTCGGAATCCGGCTGCACACCATCAGCCGTGCGACATCGGAGGCCGCCTGGGCGGTGGCCGACGAGCTCGTCAACGAACTCACTGCCGAGCAGATCGCCAGTGCCACCGAAATTCATGCGCGCTCGCAGTCCGAGGGGCAGCGCCGGATGACCGCGTTGCATGGCGGGCGCCTCGACCAGTTGGAGATCTACCCCAACCTCTGGGCGGGGGTGGGGTTGGTTCGCGGGGGCGCGGGAACGGCGTTGGTGGGCAGCCACGAAGAGGTCGCCAACCTGATCGTGGAGTACCACTCGCTGGGCTTCGACGAGTTCATCCTGTCGGGTTATCCGCATCTGGAAGAGGCCTACTGGTTCGCCGAGGGGGTGCTGCCGCTCTTGCGCCAGAAGGGCGTCGCGTAGCGGGCTCTATGGGTGCTGCTTGCGGGCGCGTGCCGCGCGCCGCGGTCGAGCGCTGGCCTCAGGTAGAGAAATCGCGCTTGAGGCCGCCACAAGGCCCACGATCGGCGGGTGTGGAGTGGGCGCATCGGGTGTGCGGGTGCGCGGCGGGTGTGCGAGGTTCGCGGCGCCGGGTGTACGCGCGGTGAGCACAGGCACCCTCAGACCCGGCGTGGGACACTGCCCAGCTCCCGCAACCACCCCTTGCGGGCCGCCTTATGCCACTTCAGCGATGCGGGCACCGTGCGCCAACCGCTCCTGATCGCGCTGCGCACGGCCCGGTAGCGGGTCTCATCGACCCGCGTCCAACGAATGTCGAAACGCTCCCGCACAATTGGGGGCAGACCACCGAAGATCACCAGGCGCATCGGCGGTGCCAGAGCCGCACGGACCGGTAATGTCGGCAGCAACGCGTCCATGAGCGGACGCAGTAGGGGATGGCTCGGATAATCCGGTGACGCGCTCATATCGGGGATCGCCGGCCTCTTGATAAATTTGATCAGATAGTCCGACGCCGCATTGGGCTGCAGCACTTCAGTGCAGTAGCGGTCGTACTCCCGGTTGAATTCGCAAAGCGTCGGCGGCAGAACCGACTCCGAAACTCCGTACCGCCGATACCATTCGCAGCCCTCGAGGTAAAGCTGTTCGCGTTCGCGATTGGTCAGCCGATGGGTGTCCCAGTGTTCGGCGAGCCGGTGCACCATCACCTGAAAGGTGGCGTGCGCCCACCAGTATGTCTCGGGATTGAGGGCATGGTAGCGCTGCCCGTCGGGCAGCTCACCCTTGATGTCACGGTGAAAGTCGCGGACCTTGATCCCGGTGTCGTCCGCGTCGGGCCCATCGTAAATGGTGCCGAGAATGCCGGGCAGGGAACGGAATACGCGGTCGACAGGATCGTCGAAGAAGTTCGAGTGGTCGATCAGACCCTGGCCGATCGCGGGATGCATCGTCTGCATCAAGCCCGCCGTACCGCCTTCGAAGGCGATGCGCAGGTCGCCCGCCCAGCGCCACAGCAGTGACCGCGGACCCAAATCGACACGGGTGCTCATAGCGCCAACTTGCCCACGTCGTGGGATTGGTCGCCGAAATACCGGTTCAGCACGCGCTGCCGGGCGCGCTCACCCCAGCGCTGCACGTAAGCCGTCCCCCAGCGGGTTCGGGTAAGCAGTTGATACCGAACGAGATTGGCGGCCAGGACCGGCAGCACCGCGACGGGAAGCGAGCGCGGCAGTTCCAGATCGCGCATGCCGTCCTTGCGCAGGAAATAACGCAGCATGCTGAGCAGACGGGCGCGCGCGACGGCACCCCGCACCCGGGGCAGGGTGGGAAAGTACAGGCCGCGCTGCGCGTCGACGATGGCGTTGGCTAACGGCGGGCCAGCCAGACTGACGTCGGACTGGGTAAGCAGCAGATGGTAATTGAGGCGGTGCTGCTGGCTTTCGGTGTCGCAAAGCCAGTCCTCATCTACCCCCATGAGCCAACCGACGTACTTCCACAGATGCATGATCGCCAGGGAATCCTGACGGCTGACCCGTACCCCGAGCAGCCGGACACCAAGCAGCAGTGCGCCGTTGAACAGCCCCAGCGTCGCGGCCTGGTCGGACTGGTTGATCGGCAGACCCCACTGCTCGACATCCCATCGCCCGTTGGTCTCGAACCGCTGATTCACCAGCGCATGCATCAGCCGCACGTGCACGGTGAGCTTGAAGCCCGGCTTATCGCGGCGCATGCCATCGTGTTCCGATATCGCGACGGCCCAGTGCTGAGTTTCTGCCAACCGACGCACCGTGGTGCGTCCGGTCAGCCCGCCGGTCTCTACGAGCAGGTCGGTAGGCCCGCCGAACCGATATCCGCCAATCAAGGCCAACTGCAGCATGACATCGGCGGCGTTCGTGCCGAATCGCCGGTAGGCCGCTGCGCCCCGGTTGATCAAGTCGAAGTCCACCCACTCAGGGGTGCGCTCGACGACGGCGAAGAACTCGCGCAGCGCCGCCGGACAGTCAGGCACCGCGTCGACACCGGAGTCCAGGGCAGCGTTGAACTGGCCCATGGACACCTCGCCGGCCCGCATCGCCCGCACCAGAGCAGCGCCCGGCTCGTCGCGTTGCATCAGGCGCTGGCCGATCCGCTCCAGAACTTCACTGTCGGGCCGTGAGGTGCGGGTCAGAACCTGCAGCGGGCGGCCCAGCCGGCGGTTGCGCGCCTGGGCACCGAGAAAGCGGCGCGGATATCGGGCATCCGCCTTGAGCGGTACGTCCAGGTCTGCCACCATGGCTCCCATGCTGACACGAGCTCTAATTCACGTTCAATTCGCGTTTTGATGGCCAGGGCCAACAAGGGCGCTGCCCGCCGAACGCCCAGCCAGGAGCGGTCGCGTGCGCTGGTCGAACGAATCCTGGACGCGGCGCAGGAGGTGTTGATCGGCCACGGGTACGACGGTGCATCCACCAACCGAATCGCGGCCGCGGCCGGTGTCAGCCCGGGTTCGCTTTACCAGTACTTCCCGAACAAGGAGGCCATCGTCGCCGCGGTCATCGACCGCTACAGCGACGCGCTGGCGGCACGGGTGGCCTCCACGCTCACGCAGTCGTTGGACCGGCCCGCGCCCGAACATGTCCGTAACTCCGTCGCAGCGCTGCTCGACGCGCTCGATGTACATCCCGAATTTCTGCGGGCGGTGATCGAACGGACCCCGCGACTGGGCGCCGGCAGCAAACTCGCGGCCTTCGAGCAGCGGATCGGCGAGCTGACCATGGCCTATCTGGTGATGAACCGCGACCAGGTGCGCTCCGATGTCCGCTTCGATACCGCGGCGTGGATGCTGGTGCGGATGGTCGAGCACCTCACCGTCCGCTACATCCTGGACCGTCCCGATATCGACCGCGACGAATTCCTCTACGAGATCACGACTTTGGCGCTGAACTATCTACGCATTCACGACGTCCCGGTGCGTCGCGCGTAAGCCTGACGCTTTTCACGTTCCAGGTCGCTGGTGAATATCCGCCCGGTACCCAGAGCGCGCCCGAGTGCCTCGGCCACGGCTTGGGGCATCAAGCGCTGTGCCCACACGGTAGCGCCGAGTGAACGCGGAATCGCTACTCGCGGTTCGGGTCTGGCGATGACGTTGACGACGGCCCGCGCGACGTCGCTTGGCTCAGCATTCTTGAAGCCCTTGGCGTGGCCGACCCCGGCGACCATCTCGGTGTTGGTCAGCGTCGGCATGATCACCGTGAAATTCACTCCGCTGCCGTGGTTCTCCATGCGCACCGCATCGGTGTATCCGAGCACGGCGTGCTTTGTGGCGCAATAGGTTGCGATGCCTTCGGTGGGTACCACGCTGCCCAACGAGCCGATATTGACGACGTGGCCGCTGTGACGGGGCAGCATCCGTTTCGTCGCCAATTTGGTGCCGAGGATGACTCCGTGCACGTTGACGTCGAACAAGCGTCGGGTGACAGCGTCATCCTCCTCGACGGCGCTACCCACCGCGATCACCCCGGCATTGTTGACCAGGACATCCAGCGGGCCCAGCTCATTCTCCACCGCGTCGAGGAATTCGCTGAACGAAGCGCGGTCGGTGACGTCCAGGCGGCGGGAGACGGCCAGTCCCAGCCGCTCACCCTCCTGCTTGGCGGTGGCTTCGTCGATATCTCCGATGGCCACCTTGGCCCCCGCAGCGTGCAGCGCCGTGGCGATCGCCAGACCAATGCCGCGGGCGCCACCGGTCACGGCAACAACTTTTCCGGCGACGGATTGGGATGTCATCGCTCCACGGTATTACTTTGCGAGTCTGCGGTCGATGGGACAGCAACTATTGCATCGAACCGTATGGCCCCCAGAACATTTACGACGGCGACGAGTGCCGCGAGTAGAGTCAGTCCGGTGCAGGCGGCCTCGTCGAATGAACGGATGATTGCCGGGGTCGCAGCTGCCTCCGTCGCGCTCGGTGTCGCTCAACTGGCCAGCATCCCCATCGGTGGGCGGGCTGATGCCCGCACCGCCGTCGGTTCGGCGGTCGTCGACCTGACGCCCGGCCCGGTCAAGGAATGGGCGATCCAAACACTCGGCCCGCTGGACAAGCCCTTCCTGGCCGTCGTCGTGCTCGTGGTGATCGCGGCGATCGCGGCGATCGCCGGAACCCTCGAAACGCCCCGCCGCCCGGTCGGTAGTGCCGTGATCGCCGCCGCCGGCGTCCTCGGCTGCGCTGCCGTGCTGTCGCGACCCGGTGGCACCGCGCTCGACACCATCCCCACCATCCTCGGCGTCGCCTCCGGCATAGCGGTCCTGCGCATCCTCATCCGGCGGTTCTGGCCACACCCGGAGCGCGAGGCGGCAGGCAACGAGCTAGCGGACCCCGGCCGGCGCAAAATGGTCCTGTACGGGTTGCTCGGATTCGGCGTGGTCAGTGGGGTAGTGGGGGCCATCGCCACCCGACTGGCGCATTCGGTGGAATCGGATCGCAAGACGTTCGCCGTACCGACCCCACGCTCGAGGGTGGGCCCGATACCTCCCGAGGTGCAGCCGAAAGGCGTTGCGCTACCCAGCTTCATCACTCCAAGCGCTGACTTCTACCGCATCGACACCGCGCTGAGCGTGCCCCAGCTCAGCCGCGGCGACTGGCGGTTGCGTATCCACGGGATGGTGGATCGCGAGACCACTTACACGCTCGACGACCTCGCCCGCTTCGACATCGTCGAGTCGGTGACCACCCTGACCTGCGTGTCTAATCCCGTTGGGGGAGATCTTATTTCGACCGGAATCTGGACGGGCTACCGATTGGCGGATCTGCTGGCGCCGGCCGGCGTGCACCCGGACGCCGACATGGTGCTCTCCACCTCGATCGACGGATTCACCGCCGGTACGCCCGTGCAGGCGCTCACGGACGGCCGCGAGGCGCTGCTGGCGGTCGGCCTCAACGGTCAACCGCTGCCGGTCGAACACGGCTACCCGGCCCGCATGGTGGTGCCGGGACTCTATGGCTACGTGTCCGCCACCAAGTGGGTCGTCGACCTGGAGCTCACCCGTTTCGACAAGGCCAAGGCCTACTGGACGCGGCAGGGCTGGGCGGCGCAGGCGCCCATCAAGACGCAGTCGCGCATCGACGTGCCCCGAGGCGGCCAGCAGGTACCGGTGGGGCCGGTCGTGTTCGGCGGTGTCGCCTGGGCGCAGAATCGCGGCGTGCGGGCGGTGGAAGTCCGCATCGGCGACGGCGATTGGCAGCCGACCGAACTGGGCGCAAGTTACTCCAACCAGACATGGCGACTGTGGAGCTTCCCGTGGCAAGCGAAAGAACCCGGGAGACAGAGCATTACCGTGCGGGCCATCGACAACACCGGGGGCGTTCAGACCGAACAACGGGCGAGTCCCGTTCCGGACGGCGCCACCGGCTGGCACACGGTGAACTTCACCGTGGTGCCGGCGTGAAACCTATTTCGACGACAGCTTCCGCCAACTGAACACCGCGACCGCTATCCCGATGAGCGCCGTGATCGGCCCGATCACCGACCAGGTGGTGGTGTTGCTCATCGGGCTGCCGCCCAGCACGCCGAAGCCCTGCAGCGCCCAGATCACACCGAACAACGCGACGATCAGCCCGACCGCGAAGGTGACGACGAATCCTCTGCCCATATGCCGACCATACGTGCCGATTCGGTGCTCCGACGCCGCTGCGGTACGAATGAGGGGTGGCCGACCCAACGATCCTGCTGCTGTCGACGTCCGACACGGACCTGATCAGCGCCCGTTCCAGCGGCAAGAACTTCCGGTGGGCCAACCCGGCGCGGCTGTCCGATGTCGAGCTTCCCGAACTCCTCGCCGAGGCCTCGATCGTGGTGGTGCGCATCCTAGGGGGATACCGCGCCTGGGAGGACGGCATCGACGCGGTGCTGGCCAGCGGGTTGCCCGCGGTGTTGGTCAGCGGCGAGCAGGCGCCCGACGCCGAGCTGACCGGGCTTTCGACCGTAGCCGCCGGCATCGCGGTGCAGACGCACATCTACCTGGCCCACGGCGGCGTTGACAACCTGACCCAACTGCATGCGTTCCTGTCGGACACCGTGCTGATGACCGGATTCGGCTTCACTCCGCCGGTGCAGACCCCGACCTGGGGTGTCCTGGACCGGCCTGCCACCCGCAATACCGGGCCCACCATTGCGGTGCTCTACTACCGCGCCCAGCAGCTCGCCGGCAACACCGCCTATGTCGAGGCCCTGTGCCAGGCGATCGAAGCCACCGGCGGCCAGCCGCTGCCCGTCTACTGCGCCTCGCTGCGCACCGCCGAGCCCGAGTTGTTGAAGACGCTCACAACTGCCGACGCCATGGTGGTGACCGTGCTGGCCGCCGGCGGAGCCAAACCCGCTGCGGCAGGCGCGGGTGGTGATGATGACAGCTGGAACGTCGAACACCTTGCCGCCCTGGATATTCCGATCTTGCAGGGCCTGTGCCTGACCAGCCCGCGTGAGCAGTGGCAAGACAACGACGACGGTCTGTCCCCGCTGGATGTGGCCACCCAGGTCGCGGTGCCCGAGTTCGACGGCCGCATCATCACAGTCCCGTTCTCGTTCAAGGAGATTGACGACGACGGACTCATCTCCTACGTCGCGGACCCGGAGCGCTGCGCCCGTGTCGCGGGTCTGGCGGTCCGGCACGCGCAGCTGCGTCACATCCCTGCCGCCGAGAAGCGGGTGGCACTGGTGTTCTCGGCTTACCCGACCAAACACGCCCGCATCGGCAACGCCGTCGGCCTGGACACCCCGGCCAGCGCGGTGGCCCTGCTGCGCGCCATGGGCGAGCACGGCTACCAGATCGGCGATCTACCCGGCGTCGAGGCGGGCGACGGTGACGCGCTGGTGCATGCCCTGATTGAACGCGGCGGCCAGGACCCCGACTGGCTCACTGAAAGCCAACTCGCAGGCAACCCCATCCGGGTCTCGGCGCAGGAGTACCGCGAGTGGTTCGCCACCCTGCCGGCGGAGCTGTCCAACGCGGTGATCAAGCACTGGGGTCCGCCCCCAGGCGACCTGTTCGTCGACCGCAGTCACCATCCGGACGGCGAGATCGTCATCGCGGCAATACAATCCGGCAACCTGGTGTTGATGGTGCAGCCGCCGCGCGGTTTCGGCGAGAACCCGGTGGCGATCTACCACGACCCCGACCTACCGCCCAGCCACCACTACCTGGCCGCGTACCACTGGCTGGACACCGGCTTCGGGTCGCACGCGATCGTACATCTGGGCAAGCACGGCAACCTGGAATGGCTGCCGGGCAAGACGTTAGGCATGTCGGCGGCCTGCGCCTCTGATGCCGCGCTGGGCAACTTGCCGCTGATCTACCCGTTCCTGGTCAACGACCCCGGCGAGGGCACGCAGGCCAAGCGGCGGGCCCACGCCGTGTTGGTCGACCACCTCATCCCGCCGATGGCGCGCGCCGAAACCTATGGCGACATAGCGCGTTTGGAACAGCTGCTCGACGAGCACGCCAACGTCGCCGCGCTGGACCCCGGCAAGTTGCCCGCCATCCGGCAACAGATCTGGACGTTGATCCGCGCCGCCAAAATGGACCACGACCTAGGGCTGACCGAGCGGCCCGAAGAGGACACCTTCGACGACATGCTGCTGCATGTCGACGGCTGGCTGTGTGAGATCAAGGATGTGCAGATCCGCGACGGCCTGCACATCCTCGGCCAAAAGCCTACGGGTGAAGTCGAACTCGACCTGGTGCTGGCCATCCTGCGGGCCCGTCAGCTGTTCGCCGGCCAGCAGGCGCTGCCCGGTCTGCGCCAGGCGCTGGGCCTGTCCGAGGACGGCACCGACGAACGCACCTCGGTCGACCAGGCCGAGGCCGCGGCCCGCAAGCTGATCGCCGGCTTGCAGGAAGCCGGCTGGGATGCCGCCGCGGCCGACCGGCTCACCGACAACGCCGACGTCGCCGCCGTGTTGCGTTTTGCGGCCACCGAGGTGGTGCCCCGGCTGGCCGGGACCTCCGCGGAGATCGAGCAGGTGCTGCGGGCATTGGACGGACGGTTCATCCCGGCCGGACCGTCCGGCTCGCCGCTGCGCGGCCTGATCAACGTGCTGCCCACCGGACGCAACTTCTACTCCGTGGACCCCAAGGCGGTGCCGTCCCGGCTGGCGTGGGAAGCCGGTGTGGCACTGGCGGATTCACTGCTGGACCGCTATCGCGATGACCACGGGCAGTGGCCGCAGTCGGTGGGCCTGTCTGTGTGGGGCACGTCGGCGATGCGCACTGCGGGCGACGACATCGCCGAGGTGCTGGCGCTGCTGGGCGTACGGCCGGTCTGGGACGACGCGTCCCGCCGGGTCGTCGACCTGACGGCCATCCCGCTCGAGGAGTTGGGCCGGCCGCGCATCGATGTGACCGTGCGCATCTCGGGATTCTTCCGCGACGCCTTCCCGCACGTGGTGACCATGCTCGACGACGCCGTACGCCTGGTCGCCGAACTCGACGAACCGGACGAGGACAACTACGTGCGGGCACACTCGCGCGCCGACCTGGCCCAGCACGGTGATGCAAGGCGTTCCACGACAAGGATTTTCGGATCCAAGCCGGGCACCTACGGCGCGGGCCTGCTGCAGTTGATCGACAGCCGCAACTGGCGTGACGACGCCGACCTGGCGCAGGTGTACACCGCGTGGGGCGGTTTCGCCTACGGCCGAGGCCTGGACGGGCGCGAGGCGGTCGATGACATGAACCGGCAATACCGGCGCATCGCGGTGGCCGCCAAGAACACCGACACCCGCGAGCACGACATCGCCGACTCCGACGACTATTTCCAGTACCACGGCGGAATGGTGGCCACCGTGCGGGCGCTGACCGGTCAGGCGCCCGCGGCCTACATCGGCGACAACACCAGGCCGGACGCCATCCGCACCCGCACGCTGTCCGAGGAGACCACCCGGGTGTTCCGGGCCCGGGTGGTCAATCCCCGCTGGATGGCGGCCATGCGCCGGCACGGGTACAAGGGCGCGTTCGAAATGGCCGCGACGGTGGACTACCTGTTCGGGTACGACGCCACCGCAGGCGTGATGGCCGACTGGATGTATGAGCAACTGACCGAGCGATACGTGCTGGACCCGGAGAACCGCAAGTTCATGACCGAGTCCAACCCGTGGGCGTTGCACGGCATGGCGGAGCGACTGCTAGAGGCGGCCGGTCGCGGCATGTGGGCCGAACCGCAACCCGACACACTCGATGGGCTGCGCCAGGCGCTTTTGGAGACCGAGGGCGACCTGGAGGGCTAACGCCCTCCCGGCGAGCAGACGCAAAAGCGCCCCAAAATGTGCCATTTTGGGTGCTTTTGCGTCTGCTCGCGCAACCAAAGGTGGACTCAGATGAAATCTGAGCCACCATCCACGTTCACCGTCGCGCCAGTCACGTAGCCGTTGAGCCGGGATGCAAGGTAGGCAGTGATCGACGCAACCTCTTCCGGCAGGCCAGCCCGCCCGAGGTCGCAGGGCTGATGAAAATGCCGGTCAATCCAGGTCATCACATCACGGGGATCAGTCGCATCCAGTCCGTCGGCGGCCAGGATGTCCTTGAGGTTCTCGGTGAAGCTGGCTGTCACGATGGTCCCGGGACACACGCAATTCACCAGGATGCCGTCGCCGGCAAGACTTTTGGACAAATTCTTGGTCACGCTGGCCAGGGCCGCCTTGGCTGCGGTGTAGGCGACGATGCGTGGGTTCTGGCGCTGGATGGAATGCGCACCCAGGGTCACAATGCGAGCCCACTTTGCGGCGCGCAGCAATGGCAACGCCGCTCGAATCGATCGCACGGCCGACATGGTGCCCAAAGCGAACGCGGCATCCCACTCCGCGTCGTCCATCTGCTCGAAGTAGCCGTCGGCCGGTCCGATGGTATGGATCAGGCAATTGAGATGGCCCCAGCGATGCGACACCTCAGCGAAGCCCGAAGCGATCGAATCCGCCTCGCCCATATGCACTTTGATCCCGATGGCTTCCGGAGCGCCGGCCGCGGTCAGCACCGCCGCCGCGGCATCGAGCGCGTCCTGGCCCCGCGCCATGACGGCCACCCTGGCGCCCTCGGCCGCCAGAGCCTCGGCGATGGCCAGACCCATCCCCTTGCTGCCACCGGTGACGACGGCGGTCGCGCCGGCCAACCCCAAGTCCACAACTACTCCTTCAACCCGAACAGATGCCGTCGATCAATTCGGCCGCAACGCCCAGGCCACCCAGGCAGAACCGCAATATGTGGGCGCGGACTTCGGCGCGATCGCAGTCGCCATCAGCCCATTGCCGGTCAATGCCCGTCCACACGACGCCGTGAATGAAGCGGGCACCGATTACCGGATCGACGTCGTGAAACGCCCCGCTCTGGACACCGCCTTGCAGCGCGTCGGCGAGTGGTTTGAGCATCTCCAGAAACGCCGGCTGAATCGAGTTGGGCGACACGAAGGTCTGCGATTGCGCCTCTTGTGAGAGTCGCCGCAGATCCGACCTCACGTGGGGGTCGAACGCAAGGTCTAGTCGTGCGTCGACCCATGCCGCCACAGCGTCTATTTCGGTTGCAGCAGAGGCCATGCGGCGACGCAGCCGGCGCGTTTCGATGCGCGCGGCATCTAGAAATATCTCGGCTACCAGGGCGTCCTTGGAGTCGAAATGCCGGTAGAACGCGCGGGTGCTCAAACCTGCTCGGTCCAGAACCGCCGCGATGCTGAGTCCGCTCACGCCCTCCGTGCGCAGAGTCGCCGAGGCGGCCGTCAGTATTCGGCGGCGAATCGCGGGGTCCGGCCCGAGCTTATCGCGCCGCCGGGTCCGGGCCGCGGTGCCTTCTTCACGCAGTTGCGTCATAGCTGGCCAGGTAGTTGGCGAACCGCTCGCGCACACCTTCAGCGATCAAGCCGTAATCGCTCAACGAATAGTCATGTGCACCACGGGCTCCCGGCCGATGATCCTGCGCCCACTGGTCGACGGCGCGCCGGCTCGCCTCGCTGAATGTCAATCCCAGTGACTGGTAGCTGGCGCGCAGCGTCTCGACGGGGTCGGATTGCAATGCGGCGAAGGACACGTCGGCGAATCGCTCATCACCCACCCGGTCGCGGAAATCCATTGCCCGCCGAACCGCCTCGACCCAACTGTCGACCTGCTCGGCACCCAACTCGGCGGCGTCGTCGCGGTCGCTGCTCCAGCTGCGCACGTAGTGAATGAGGCTGCACACCGAGGCCATCACCTTGGCCGGATCACGATGACTCCAAAGGAATTTAGCGTTCGGGTACGCTTCGACGAGCGCGTCGAGAGCGAACATGTGTACGGGCGTTTTGAGGTGCCACATATTCGGTGGACAACGCCACTGCAACAACTTGAGGACTCGCCGGTGGTACGTGTAGGTCTCCCGCATGTCACAGTCCATCAACCATGCCAGGTATCTCGGCGCACGCACGGCGCCGTCGAAGTGGAACGTCCGGAAGCTCATGCCCATCAGATCCTGGCACTCCGTTGGTGCGGTCGCCTCGGAGTTGTACAGCGTCTTCATCTTCGGGAACATGTCGTCGAGCATCTTCAGTCCCGCCTCGGCCTGCGCGATGCGCGGATCATCATGTTGGGTCGCGGATTCGGGCGGTGGGGTAGGTGCTTGTGATTCCCACATGCGCAACGATCGGAACTGTGGATCGGCGGCCACCAGTTGGCTCAACGCGGTGGTGCCGGTGCGGGGGAGGCCGATGACGAAAACCGGTCCCTCCACCACCTGATCGTCGATCTCGGGGTGCCGGGCATAGGTGTCCTCGACCTTGAGTCGCTGGATCAGTGCGTTGCTGATGGTGGCGTGCTGGATGACCCGGCCGAGCTCGTTGAGATCCGCCTCGGTGTTCAGCGCGTCGACTATGCGCTCGAGCCCATCCCGGTAATAACTTGATCCGAAATCCTCGAGACCCGTTGCCGCACAGGCACCCACTTCCAATTCGTCAGCACTGAAAGTCATCGTCGGAACCTTTCGTGCACCGCACGCCGGCGCGCGGCGAGCACCGCAGCTCGCTCTGCCGCCGTAATTCTCGTTGTGTCTGATGGCAAATCCGACAGCACATTCGTGGCGGGAACCACGCGCGTCGTCGGCACCGGTGCGGTCGCGGTCCGCACGCAGCGCAGAATGATGGGGCCATTGCTGTGCCCGGCCGTGTCGAGCCAATTGGCCACCCCCGGGTCCTGCGAGCACAGGACCACGCGCACGCGTCCGTCGGAATCGACGACGGCCTGATGGGCGTTGAGGCTGGACTGGTGGCGGCCGTAGTGGATGGTCTCCCACCACGGGTTACCGATGGAAAAGCTCCAGTAAATGCCTTCGGGTGGTTCAACTTCGACGATCAGCGCCTCGTCAGATTCCAGCTCCCACCGGCCGATGACCGGCCTGTTTTCCGCGGCGGCGCCCATGTCGGTGCGGTCGATCGGCGGCAGGAACCCGTTGGTGGGTGGGGCGGCGCCGAATTGGAGAAAGAACGCGAGGTTGTCGTGGACGAAGTCGCCGAGGGCGACCAGCTGCCGCGCCAATGCGTCACCGGCGTCGACGCGATCACCCGTCGCCGCCGTCGGCCCGCCGAGCCGTTCGATCCGCAACGACGACGGCACTTCAGTGTCCCAGTCGTAGAAGAAGTGCCGGACAGCCAGCGTGGGGTTGTCGCCCTCGACGCGCAGCCAGTTGCCTGGCTGTTCATCGGCGGACAGGAACACCTCGAAGTTGCCGGCCGAGTCGACCGCCAGCTCATCAACGAGCGCGTTCGCCGTCGCCGCGATCCCGTTCATCGTCTGCAGACCGACATAGCGTGCGGTACCGCGATTGCCGAACAACCGGTAGCGCTGCCCGCCGCGCAGCACGGCGCGGGTGTAGAGACAGTCCGGGCATTCCATGCCCCAGGTGATGAGGTCGTCGGTACTGGTCCGTTGCACCGACAGGATTGGATCGGGGTCGAATTGCAAGACCTCATCGATGCCGGCGGTCAGCAGCACCGTCAGGTGCCGCATGCCGGCGGCAAAATCGGCGCGATTGCGGTTGCTCGAGGAGGACTCCACCACTGCCGCGGCCCGGCGCAGCCGGTCCAACAGGTGTGACCATGCGGGCGGAAGGTGCGTCTCGGAGCCCGCGGTTGCGGCCTCGGTGATGGAAAACGGCAACCAGGCCAACGGTTGTGGTGGGTCGCTCACCCGGTTCCTCGATCCGCACGCAGGTTAAGTGAAAACGATGTTTTCACTTAACGCCGCCGGATGTCAACGACGGAATGTGCCGCACCTCGAAAGCGGGGCACCCGTGCCCCCGGCGAGCAGACGCAAAAGCGCCCCAAAATGTGCCATTTTGGGTGCTTTTGCGTCTGCTCGCGCAACCAAAGCGCGCTAGGTTGTCAGCGTGACACCGACCTTCGCCGACCTGGCCAAAGCGCAATACATCCTGCTCACCACCTTCACCAAGGACGGCCGGCCCAAGCCCGTCCCGATCTGGGCCGCCCTAGACAAGGAGAGCGGTGACCGGCTGCTGGTCATCACCCAGGAGAAGTCCTGGAAGGTCAAGCGAATTCGCAACACGCCGCGGGTCACGCTGGCCATCTGCGACATGCGCGGTAACCCCAAAAGCGACGCCGTCGAAGGCACCGCGGCGATCCTGGACAAGTCGCAAACCGCGGCCGTCTACGACGCGATCGGCAAGCGCTACGGCGTCATCGGCAAAGTTTTCAATCTGTTCAGCAAGCTGCGCGGCGGTATGGAGAACAACGTCGGACTCGAACTGAGGGTGGCCTGAGAAACGTGGCCCAAGAGGCCCAAGAACTCAGCGCAGGTGCTCGCCGAAAAATGCGAACACCCGCCGCCAGGCGTCCTCGGTGGCGGCCTCGTCGTAGCCGAATCCGGTGATCCGCAGCACCGGCTGCCCAGGCAGCTTGTTGGCGAAGCTGTGTCCCGCTTTCGGGTAGGTCTTGATGTCGGTCGGGATGTTCTTGGCCGCCGTCACCCGGCGCAGCTTGTCCGGCGCACCCACCCCCAGCGGGTCGCGCTTGCCGAAGCTGGCCACGATCGGGCAGGCGCCGTCCAGCGTCTCGTCCAGCCGACGCGGCAGCGGCGTGCCGTAGAACGGTGCCGACGCACCGAAACCTTTGGGCGACAGCACAAGTGCGAACTGACCGCCCATGCAGAAACCGGCGATGCCGACCTGGCCATTGCATTCGGGTAGCGCCAACAGGTGCTCCCGGGCGGCCAGCACGTCATCGATGGACCGCCCCTGGCCGGCGAGCACCTCGCGAATCACCCTGGTGATGCAGCGGGCCCGCCCGCCGCGCGCATACAGGTTCGGCGTGATCGCCACATAGCCCGCACCGGCGATGCGCCGGGAAACGGCCTCGTTGTCCGGGCCGTACCCGATCGCGTCGTGCACCACCACGACACCCGGCCACGGACCTTCACCCTGCGGAACGCTCAGTAGCGCATCGATCGGTCCGGCGGGGGTGTCGATTTCGATCGTCGTCATACCGTCATCTAACTGCAGCCGTGACGCGACCGTCCAAGGAACTCTCGCGTACCCGGCGCACGTTGGCGTCACATGTTAGGACGGCTGCTTCTTGTCTATGCCGTCGTCGAGCTCATGATCACGGTCGGGCTGGCGGCGACGATCGGTGTCGGCTGGACCGTGCTGGTGCTGGCGGGCACATTCGTGCTGGGACTGATGGTCGGCGCGCCGATGGGCGGGCTGCAGCTCAGTCGCCAGCTGATGGCGCTGCGATCGGGCGCCGAGGAACCGCACAGCGCGCTGGGCGACGGCGCCCTGACCGCGCTGGCCACCGGGCTGGTCGTGGTTCCCGGGGTTGCCTCCACCGTGCTGGGCTTGCTGCTGCTGGTGCCGCCGGTGCGCGCCGCCGCTCGCCCCGCGTTCAGCGCCCTGGCGGTACGCGGGTTCCTGCGCCGTATCCCGCTGCCGGCCGATCTGCAGACCGGCCGTGACAGCGACGGCCGTGACTACATCGACGGCGAGGTCATCGACGTGATCGACGTCGACGCACCCGGCTTGCCCTCGGGTCCCAGCCGTTAGTCGTCGTTGTCCGGTTCGGTCAGTTCCGGCGCGTTCTCCCGGGTGGCCATCCCGCCTTCGCGCCCGTGGTCCACGGGTCCCGGACGGCCGCCCTTGGGCTCGTCGTCAGCGGTCTTCGATTCTTTGGGCATGGCAGCCTCCCGTCCAACTCCTCGCCAACATTTACCCCACAATCCGGCATTCGAAGACTGCATGACGGACCCGCGTAGTTTTGCCCGTGTGACGCCGACATCCACCAGGCTGCTGATCAACGGCCGGGTACACAGCCCGAGCCACCCGGACGCCACCGCCATGGCCGTGCGCGGCGATGTCGTCGCGTGGCTGGGCAGCGATGAGGTGGGCCGCGCCCAGTTCCCGGACGCTGAGGTGCAGGATCTCGACGGCGGATTCGTGGCGCCGGGCTTCGTCGACAGTCACATCCATCTCAGCGCCACCGGCCTGGCGATCAGCGGCCTGGACCTGCGCCCCGCCGGCTCGCGGCAGCAGTTCCTGCGGCTGCTCGCCGACTACGCGGTCGCCCACCCGGGACAACCGATATGGGGGCACGGCTGGGACGAGTCGACCTGGTCCGACGACACCGCCCCCCGCACCGACGACCTCGATGCGGCCTTGGGCGATCTGCCCGCCTACCTCGCCCGGGTGGACGTGCACTCGGCGGTGGCGTCGTCGGCGCTGCGGCGGCTCGTCCCCGGACTTGCCGACGCCAAAGGATTCGACCCACAGCGGCCGCTGACCGCCGACGCGCACCACCTGGCGCGGCAGACCGCCCGAGAACTGCTCACCAAAGATCAGCTCGCCGAGGCCCGAGTCGCGGCGCTGCAGGCGCTGGCCGCGGCCGGCATCGTCGCGGTGCACGAATGCGCCGGTCCGCAGATCGGCGGCCTGGACGACTGGTTGCAGATCAGCGCACTACATAGCGGCGTCGAAGTGATCGGGTACTGGGGTGAAGCGGTCAGCACGGCAGCGCAGGCTCGCGCGCTGATAGCGGAGACCGGCGCGAGCGGCTTGGCCGGGGACCTGTTCGTCGACGGGGCGCTGGGTTCGCGCACCGCCTGGCTGCATGAACCGTACGCCGACGCACCGGAATGCACCGGCACCCGCCATATCGATCCCGACACCATCGAGGCCCACCTGCGGGCGTGCACCCAGGCCGAGGTGACGGCCGGTTTCCATGTGATCGGGGACGCCGCGGTGTCAGCGGTCGTCGACGCCCTCGAACGGGTCGTAACCGACCTCGGAGTGGCCGCTGTCGCTCGTTGCGGCCATCGACTCGAGCACCTCGAGATGGTCAGCGCCGAGCAGGCCGCGAAGTTGGGCTCGTGGGGCGTCATCGCAAGCGTGCAACCGAATTTCGACGCGTTGTGGGGTGGCAGTGACGGCATGTATGCGCAGCGGCTCGGTCCCGATCGAGGTTGCCGGCTCAACCCGCTCGCGCTGTTAGCATCCCAAGGCGTGCCCCTCGCCTTCGGTTCCGACGCGCCCGTGACCGGCTTCGGGCCCTGGGGGAGCGTCCGCGCTGCGGTCCGGCACCGCACGCCGGGCAGCGCGGTGTCGGCGCGGGCGGCGTTCGCCGCGGCCACCCGGGGCGGCTGGCGGGCCAGCGGGGTCCGCGACGGCGTCACCGGCACCCTGGTACCCGGCGCGCCCGCGTCGTATTCCGTATGGGATGCCGACGTGCTGGACGTCAGCGCACCCCGCGATGACGTGCAACGCTGGTCGACGGACCCGCGATCGAGGGTGCCCGCCTTGCCGCGGCTGGACACGCACGACCCCTTGCCGCGATGCCGCCAGACCGTGCACCGGGGTGCGGTCATCTATGGCTAGCGGACGGCACAGCCGGGGACCGAGACGCCAGGAGCCCGACGAGCCGGCCCAGTCAAGTCTTCCCGACGTCGAACCGGTCCCGGAGCAACCCCTAGAGGATTTGCCGTCGGGGGCATCCGAGGATTTGCCAGAAGAAGCACGGCCGGAACGGCCGAGCCCGGGCCGGCGGGCGCTGGAACGCATTCCCGACATATTTGCGGCGCTGCGTCCGCGGCTGGTCCGCTTGGCGGTCGCCCTGGTCGCCGGCTGGCTGATGTACGCCAGTTTTCCCTCGCTGAACTGGTGGTGGGCCGCCGTCGTGGCGATCGCGTTACTGACCTGGGTGCTGGTGCACCCCGCCACCACGCCGGCCGGCGGGCTGGGCTACGGATTCCTGTTCGGCCTGGCGTTCTACGTCCCGCTGCTGCCCTGGATCAGCACGCTGGTGGGCACGATGCCGTGGCTGGTGCTGGCGACCGCCTGTGCCTGCTTTCCGGCCCTCTTCGGTTTGCTTGCCGTCGTCGTCCGCCGACTGCCCGGCTGGCCGGTTTGGTTCGCGGTGCTCTGGGGCGCCCAGGAATGGCTGAAATCGATCTTCCCGTTCGACGGATTCCCCTGGGGTTCGGTGGCCTTCGGGCAGGCCCAAGGCCCCCTGCTGCCGCTGGTTCAGCTTGGCGGGGTGGCGCTGCTGTCCACCTCGGTGGTGCTGGTCGGCACCAGCATGACGGCGATCGCGCTGGAAATCGCTGCCTGGCTGCGCGCCGGGGGAGCCAAGCGCGACACAGCCAAGCGCGACACAGCCGACACAGCCGACACAGCCAAGCCGCCGGCGGTCATGCTGCCGGGCCTGAGCATCTGTCTCGTATTGCTGGCCGCGATCGTGATCTGGCCCCAGGTGCGCCACGCCGGGGTGGGCGCCGGCGGCGAACCGACCATCACCGTCGCCATCGTGCAGGGCAACGTGCCCCGCCTCGGACTGGATTTCAACGCCCAGCGGCGCGCGGTGCTCGACAACCACGTCAACCAGACCCTGCGGCTGGCCGAGGACGTGCAGGCCGGGGTCGCCCCGCAGCCCCGCTTCGTGATCTGGCCGGAGGACTCCTCCGACATCGACCCGTTCACCAACATCGACGCCGGCCAGCAGATCTCCAAAGCGGCCGGCGCGATCGGCGCGCCGATCCTGATCGGCACGGTGCTCGACGTGCCCGGGCGCATGAAAGAGACGCCCGAATACACGAACACGATGATCGTCTGGAACCCCGGCAAGGGACCGGAGGGCCGCCACGACAAGGCGATCGTGCAACCGTTCGGCGAGTATCTGCCGATGCCCTGGCTGTTCCGCCATCTGTCCGGTTACGCCGACCGCGCCGGACACTTCGTGCCCGTCCCCGGGGACGGGGTGGTGCCCATCGCCGGGGTACCGCTGGGCGTGGCGACCTGCTGGGAGGTGGTCTTCGACCGCGCGCCGCGCAAGTCCGTCCTCAACGGCGCCCAGTTGCTGGCCGTGCCGAGCAACAACGCCACCTTCACCAGAACGATGAGTGAGCAGCAGTTGGCGTTCGCCAAGGTGCGGGCCGTCGAGCACGACCGTTACGTCCTGGTGGCCGGCACCACCGGAATCAGCGCCGTCATCGCTCCGGACGGCGGCGAACTCAAGCGCACGGAGTTCTTCGTGCCGGATTATCTGGACACCCAAGTCCGCCTCAAGACCCGCCTGACGCCGGCCACGCGCTGGGCTCCGATCGTGCAATGGGTCCTGGTCGGGGCGGCTGGGGCATTGATTCTGGCCGCAATACGGCACAATGGTTGGTTCCCGGCGAGGTTTCCGCGTCCAAACCGCCGGCGGTCCCGGCCCAACTATGGTGACTCCGAACCGCCGTCAGCGAGCCAGGTGACCACGGCCAACGACGCCCCGTCCGACGAAGGCGACGGAACTCCAACCGGGCGAGACGAAGGAGCTACATGACCACCGGCCACAGCGCGCCCGACGTGTCGGGCGCCGGTCCCAGCCAGCGCGTCCTGGTGATCATCCCCACCTACAACGAGCTGGAGAACCTGCCGCTGATCCATCAGCGCGTCAAGCAGGCCTGCCCTGACGTGCACATATTGATCGTCGACGACAGCAGCCCCGACGGCACCGGCAAGCTCGCCGACGAGTTGGCGGCCGCCGATTCAGGCTGCACCCACGTGTTGCACCGCACGGTCAAGAACGGTCTGGGCGCGGCATACCTGGAAGGTTTCGCCTGGGGGCTGAGCCGCGACTACGCCGTTCTGGTCGAGATGGATGCCGACGGCAGCCACGCTCCCGAGCAGCTGTACCGCCTGCTGGAGGCCGTCGACGCCGGCGCCGACCTGGCGATCGGGTCCCGCTACGTACACGGCGGGGCCGTGCGCAACTGGCCGTGGCGGCGCTGGGCGCTGTCCTGGACGGCCAACACGTATTCACGCCTGGCGCTGGGCATCGGCGTCCACGACATCACGGCCGGTTACCGCGCTTACCGACGCGAAGTCCTCGAAGCCATCGACCTGGACACCGTCGACTCCAAGGGTTACTGCTTCCAGATCGAGATGACGTGGCGCAGCGTCAACGCCGACTTCTCCGTCGTCGAGGTCCCGATCACCTTCACCGAGCGCGAGATCGGCGTGTCGAAAATGAGCGGATCGAACATCCGCGAGGCACTGGTCAAGGTCGCCCAGTGGGGTTGGAAGGGCCGGGTCGAGCGCCGACACAACCGGGCCCGGTCAAGCCGAGCCCGCACCTGATCCGGTGGCTATCCGCGGCGGCGCGACCGGATCAGGTCGAGACGCTCCTTGAGCAATTCCTCGAGCTCCTCGACCGAGCGGCGCTCCAGCAGCATGTCCCAGTGGGTACGTGGCGGCTTGACCTTCTTCGGCTCGGGCAGGTCGCCCTCGATCAGGGTGCCTTCCATGCCGTTGCGGCACAGCCAGGTGCCGGGGATCTCGGCGTCGTCGGCGAACGGAACTTCGAACTCCTCGCCGTTCTCGGTGCGATAGCGCGCGATCTGTCGCGGCGCGAGGTCGTGATTGCGGTCGGTCTCATAGCTCACGGCTCCGAGGCGACTGCCTCGTAGGACACGATCAGCCATTGGTGCTGCTCCTTTGGGTGCGGTGAGCCCGTGGTGCTCCCGTAGTGCGATTCTCCCTAAGCAAACGATAAGACCGTTTGCCCGAGTTCCCGTTCTCCATGATTCCTGCGCATGAACGACGCGATCATCGGCGATCATCAATGATACCGGGATCGCGGCCCGGTTCCGACTAAAGTCTGCAGGCGTGAGTCGTCGGGTTCGGCCCCAGCCGTGTCGCTGGTGTGGACGGGATGTCGCCGACGTGGGTATGGGCCGTCGTCGCCAGTACTGCCGCCAGTCCTGCCGGCAGCGGGCATACGAGCAGCGGGCCATGATCACCCGCGGTGAAGTCGCGGCCCTGCCCGCCGACGCCGTTGTATTGACCGCCGACGAGGCGGCCGACCTGTCGGACCGCGTTTACCAGGTCAGATGCGCGGCCGAGGACGTCGCCACCGCGCTCGACGAGGGTGCCGGCGCCGCCGAATTGCGGGACCTCTGCAACGAATTGCTCCGCGCCGCCCGAGCCGCCGACGGCTGGCGGCGTGTGGGCGTCTGAGCCCTCGTAAGCGAACTTCCCGAACGGCCGGAACGACATGGAATCGAGAAGGAAAGGTACAGTCGCGCCATGAACGGCGGACCCGGTGTACAAGGGAGTGCAGAGGGGACGCAGTGCGCCGCGCATCCATCGGGTGGATCGCCGCGGCGGACGGGTGCCCAGCCGTTCCGTGTGTAGCCGGGAGTATCGGACGTTTTGAAATCCAGCCGGAGTTGGCGATACTCACCAGCGAGATTCTTAGGTCGGAAGCCCGCACGAAGCCGGTCGAAGAAACAGCGACGTCGCTTCGTGCAGCAACCTTCATGACTCGGCGAGAGCCGCATCCGGCGGGTCAGAGACGACCAAAAAAGGCGAGGGGTTAGTAATGGCTGATCAACTCCAGCATGCAACCGAAGCGTTGCGAAAAGCGCTGGTCCAGGTTGAGCGCCTCAAGCGCACCAACCGCGCGCTGCTGGAGCGGTCGAGCGAGCCGATCGCCATCGTCGGAATGTCCTGCCGCTTCCCGGGTGGAGTGGACTCCCCGGACGGCCTGTGGCAGATGGTGGCCGACGGCCGCGACGTGATCGCCGAGTTCCCCACCGACCGCGGCTGGGATGTCGGCAGCCTCTTCGACCCCGACCCCGACGCCCCGCACAAGACGTACGCCAATACCGGCGGTTTCGTGGACGGCGTCGCCGACTTCGACCCCGCGTTCTTCGGCATCGCGCCCAGCGAGGCGCTGGCGATGGACCCCCAGCACCGGATGTTGCTGGAGTTGTCGTGGGAAGCGCTGGAGCGCGCTGGAATCGACCCCGGCGGATTGCGGGGCAGCGCCACCGGTGTGTTTGCTGGCATTATCGCCCAGGGTTACGGAATGTTTGCCGAGGAGGTCGAGGGCTACCGGCTCACCGGAATGACGTCCAGCGTGGCGTCCGGCCGGGTGTCCTACGTGCTGGGCCTGGAAGGCCCGGCGGTATCGGTGGACACGGCGTGCTCGTCCTCGCTGGTCGCGCTGCACATGGCGGTTCAGTCGCTTCGCACCGGCGAGTGCGATCTGGCGCTGGCCGGCGGCGCGACGGTCAACGCCACCCCGACGGTCTTCGTCGAGTTCAGCCGGCACCGCGGCCTGGCGCCCGACGGGCGCTGCAAGGCCTACGCCGGGGCGGCCGACGGCGTCGGCTGGTCCGAGGGCGGGGCCATGCTGGTGGTGGAACGCCTCTCCGACGCCCGCCGGCTCGGGCATCCGGTGCTCGCGGTGGTGCGCGGGTCCGCGGTGAACCAGGACGGCGCCTCCAACGGGTTGACGGCGCCCAACGGGCCTTCCCAGCAACGGGTGGTGCGGGCGGCGCTGGCCAACGCCGGCTTGACCCCGGCCGACGTGGATGTGGTCGAAGGCCACGGCACCGGAACAACTTTGGGCGATCCGATCGAGGCCCAAGCGCTGCTGGCCACCTACGGCCAGGACCGCAACCAACCGCTGTGGCTGGGGTCGGTCAAATCGAACATGGGTCACACCCAGGCCGCCGCCGGCGTGGCCGGGGTGATCAAGATGGTGCAGGCGATGCGGCACGAGCTGCTGCCCGCGACCCTGCATGTGGATGTGCCTTCGCCGCATGTGGATTGGGCGGCCGGGTCGGTGGAGTTGCTGGCGCAGGCGCGGCCCTGGACCACTGAGTCGGGACGCAGGCGCCGCGCGGCGGTGTCGTCGTTCGGGATCAGCGGCACCAACGCGCACGTGATCATCGAGTCGGTGCCGGCCGACGAGCCGCCGCAGTCCCGCCCGGCGCCTGCGGTGGTGCCGTGGGCACTCTCGGCGAAGTCCGCCTCGGCGTTGACGGGCCAGGCGGCCCGCCTGGTCGAGCACCTGCGCGCCCGGCCGGAGCTGGAACCCGCCGATGTCGCCTGGACACTGGCCGGCCGCACCACCTTCGAGCACCGGGCCGTGCTGGTCGGCGCGGACCGCGAGCGCCTGCTGGCCGGGCTTGACGAGTTGGCAGCGGGGGAGCCGAGTGAACTCGCTGAACTCAGTGAACTGGTGCGCGGCACGGCGCGGCCCGCCGGCAAGACCGTGTTCGTCTTCCCCGGCCAGGGCTCGCAGTGGATCGGCATGGGTGTCGAATTACTGGATACGGCGCCGGTTTTCGCGCAACAGATCCAAGCTTGCGCGGAGGCGTTCGCTGAATTCGTCGACTGGTCGCTGATCGACGTGCTGCGCGGCGCGCCGGGCGCGCCCGGGTTGGATCGCGTCGACGTCGTGCAGCCGGCGCTGTTCGCGGTGATGGTGTCGCTGGCCGAACTGTGGAAGTCGATCGGCGTGCGCCCCGATGCCGTGATCGGTCATTCGCAGGGTGAGATCGCCGCCGCCTACGTCGCCGGTGCGCTGTCCTTGCGCGACGCCGCCAAGGTGGTCACTCTGCGCAGCAAGTTGCTGACCGGGCTGGCCGGACCGGGCGGCATGGTCTCCATCGCCTGCGGTGTGGAGCGGGCGCGGGAGTTGTTGGCGCCGTTCGGAAATCGGATCGACATTGCCGCGGTGAACGGCCGCTCGGCGGTCGTGGTGTCCGGCGAAGGGGCGGCCCTGGACGAGCTGATCCGCGTATGCACCGAACAAGAACTCCGCGTCCGCCGGATCGACGTGGACTACGCCTCGCACTCGGCCGAGGTCGAGGCGATTCGCGCCGACCTCGCCCACGCGCTGGCCGGCATCGAAGCCACCTCGACGCGCACCGCCTTCTTCTCTACCGTCACCGGAAACCGCTTGGACACCGCCGGTTTGGATGCCGAGTACTGGTACCGCAACATCCGCCAGACCGTGCAACTCGACCAGGCCGTCCGCAGCGCCTGCGAGCACGGCTACCGCGTGTTCGTCGAATCCAGTCCGCATCCGGCGCTGATCGCGGGCATCGAGGACACGGTCGCCGATTGCCTCGACGGCGACGCCGAGCCCGTCGTGATCCCGACCCTGGGCCGTGAGGACGGCGGTCTGCGGCGGTTCCTGTCCTCGGCCGCCGCGGCTTTTGTGGCCGGTGTGACGGTCGATTGGCACGTCCCGGTGGCCGGCGGCCGTCTGGTCGACCTGCCGACCTACGCCTTCGACAAGCGCCGCTTCTGGCTTTCGGGTGAGGGCGCGGGCGCCGACGCCTCGGGGCTGGGGTTGGCGGTCAGCGAGCATGCGCTGCTGCGCGCGGTCGTGGAGTTGCCCGCCTCCGGCGGAGTGGTGCTGACGGGTCGGCTGTCGGCCAGTGCGCAGGGATGGCTGGCCGATCACGCCGTTTCGGGGATGGTGGTCTTCCCGGGCACGGGCTTCGTGGAGTTGGCGATCCGCGCGGGCGACGAGGTCGGCTGCACGGTGGTCGACGAGCTGACCCTGCGGTCGCCGTTGATGCTTCCCGCGTCGGGATCGGTTGCGGTGCAAGTGGTTGTGGGCGCAGCTGTGCAAGAGAGCGACCAGCGCAGCGTCTCGATCTACTCACACGCCGACGTCGACGGCGCTTCGGCGTGGGTGTTGCACGCCGAGGGGACGTTGAGTTCCGGGACGGTCGAACCGGTGGCCGATCTGGCGGTGTGGCCACCGGCGGGAGCCGTCGCCGTCGACCTGACGGGAGGCTACGAGCGGCTGGCCGAGCACGGCTACGGCTACGGCCCGGCTTTCCGCGGGCTGACCGCGTTGTGGTCACGCGGCGAGGAGTTGTTCGCCGAGGTGCGGTTGCCGGAATCGGCCGGGGGCACCGGCGGATTCGGGATGCACCCGGCGCTGCTGGACGCCGCCCTGCATGCGGCGGTGCTGGCCAACCCGCAGGCGGAGCTGGCGCTTCCGTTCTCCTGGCAGGGTGTGTCGCTGCACGCCGCGGGCGCATCGACGGTACGGGCGCGGATCGCGCCGGCCGGGAATGCCGCGGTCTCCGTTGAGCTGGCCGACGGCCTGGGCCTGCCGGTGCTCTCGGTCGCCGCCATGGTGGCCCGGCCGGTGACCGAGCAGCGGCTGCGCGCAGCGATTTCCGGGGCCGGCCCCGACCGGCTGTTCGAACTGGTGTGGTCGGCGGCCACATCCACGAGCGGCCAGCCGGAACGCTATGAGATCTTCAATTCCGTTGCTGCCGAAGACGACCCGGTGACCGCGACCTACGAACGCGCGCACCGAGCGCTGGCCGCGGTGCAATCGTGGCTCCAAAAGGATTCAGAGCAGGATTCGGGCGTGCTGGTGGTCGCCACCCGCGGTGCCATGGCGCTGCCCGGCGAGGACGTCAAAGATCTGGCAGGCGCGGCGGTCTGGGGTCTGCTGCGCTCGGCGCAGACCGAGCACCCGGGCCGGCTGGTGCTGGTCGATTCCGATGCGCCCGTTGATGATTCGGCCGCGGTGGCGGCACTGGCGGTCGGCGAGCCGCAGGTGTTGCTGCGGAACGGGCAGGCCTACACGCCGCGAGTGCGGGCCAGCCGTGCGGTCGACGGCATCCTGGAACCGCCGGGCGAGGGGCCGTGGCGGTTGGGCCTGAGCAGCGCCGGCACCTTCGAAAACCTGCGCCTGGAACCGGTTCCCGGCGGCGAGGCGCCGTTGCAGCCCGGCCACGTCCGGGTCGCGCTGCGCGCCATCGCGGCGAACTTCCGCGACATCATGATCACGCTGGGCATGTTCACCCACGAAGCCCTGCTCGGCGGCGAGGGCGCCGGCGTGGTCGTCGAGGTCGGGCCCGGCGTCACCGAATTCGCGGTCGGTGACTCGGTATACGGATTCTTCCCCGACACCAGCGGCACCCTGGTGCCCGGCGACATCCGGCTGCTGCTGCCGATGCCGTCGGACTGGACCTACGCCGAAGCGGCCGCCATTTCCGCGGTGTTCACCACCGCGTGGTTCGCGTTCATCGACCTCGCCGCCGCCAAACCGGGGCAGCGGGTGCTGATCCACGCCGCCGCCGGCGGCGTCGGCATGGCGGCCACCCAGCTGGCCCGGCACCTCGGTCTCGAGGTGTTCGGCACCGCTAGCAAGGGCAAGTGGGACACGTTGCGGGCCATGGGCTTCGACGACGACCACATTGCCGACTCGCGCAGCCTGGAATTCGAGGAGAAGTTCCGCACCATCACCAACGGCGCCGGCATGGACATCGTGCTGGACTCGCTGGCCGGCGAATTCGTGGACGCCTCGCTGCGGCTGGTCGCCCCCGGCGGGGTGTTCCTGGAAATGGGTAAGACCGACATCCGCGACCCCGGAGCGATCGCCCAGGAGTACCCGGGGGTGCGCTACCGCGCCTTCGACCTTTTCGAGCCGGGCCGGCCCCGTATGCACCAGTACATGCTGGATCTCGCCGAGCTTTTCGACGCGGGTGTGCTGCGGCCGCTGCCGGTGACCACCTTCGACATCCGGCGGGCACCGGCCGCGCTGCGGTACCTGAGCCAGGCCCGCCACATCGGCAAGGTCGTCATGACTATTCCCTTTGGGGCCGGCAACGGCTTGGGGCACGGCACCGTCCTGATCAGCGGTGGCACCGGGATGGCGGGTTCGGCGTTGGCGCGGCATGTGGTGGCGCAGCACGGGGTTCGTCATCTGCTGTTGCTCAGCCGACGGGGCCCGGACGCGCCCGGCGCCGCGGAGTTGACCGCGGAATTGGAGGCCGCCGGAGCGCAGGTGCAGATCGTCGCGTGCGACGCCTCGGACCGGCCGGCGCTGGCCAAGGTCATCGCCGACATTCCGGTGCAGCGGCCGCTGTCGGCGGTCATCCACGCCGCCGGGGTGCTCGACGACGCGGTCGTGACATCGCTGACACCGGAGCGGATCGACGCGGTGTTGCGGGCCAAGGTGGATGCGGCCTGGAACCTGCACGAGCTGACCAGCGATCTGAATGTGTCCGCGTTCGTGATGTTTTCGTCGATGGCCGGACTGGTGGGCTCCTCGGGTCAGGGCAACTACTCGGCGGCGAACTGCTTCCTCGACGCGCTGGCCGCGCACCGGCGCGCCCAGCGCCTGCCGGCGATGTCGCTGGGCTGGGGATTGTGGGATCAGGCCAGCGCGATGACCGGCGGCCTGGATTCCGCCGACCTGGCCCGGCTGGGCCGCGAGGGTGTGCTGGCGTTGTCGTCGCAGGAAGCGCTGGAACTGTTCGACACCGCAATGATCGTCGACGAGCCGTTCCTGGCCCCGGCCCGGATCGACCTGGCCGCGCTGCGGGCGCACGCGGTGGCGGTACCGCCGATGTTCCGTGATCTGGTCACCGGCCCCGGCCGACGTCAGGTCGACGAATCGCTGGCCGCGGCGAAGTCGAAATCGGCACTCGCGCACCGGCTGCAGGGGCTGGCCGAGGCCGAGCAGCATGCCGTTCTGCTGGACCTGGTGAGATCCCATATCGCCACCGTGCTGGGCAACATCGGGCCGGAAGCCATTGACCCCGACAAGGCGTTCCAGGAGTTGGGCTTTGACTCGCTGACCGCCGTCGAGATGCGCAACCGCCTCAAAACCGCCACCGGGCTGTCGCTTTCGCCCACACTCATCTTCGACTACCCGACGCCCAACGGGCTGGCCTCCTACATCCGCACCGAACTCGCCGGCATGCCGCAGGAGATCAAGCAGGTGCCCGCGGTCCGCGCCACCGGTGACGACGCGATCGCGATCGTCGGTATGTCGTGCCGCTACCCCGGCGGGGTGACCTCCCCGGAAGAGCTGTGGGACATGGTGTTCCGAGGCCGCGATGTGCTGTCGGACTTCCCGGCCGACCGCGGCTGGGACCTGGCCGGCCTGTACAACCGCGACCCCGACGTGCCAGGCACCTGCTACACCCGCACCGGTGGCTTCGTCGACGGTGTCGCGGACTTCGACCCCGCTTTCTTCGGGATCGCACCGAGCGAGGCGCTGGCCATGGACCCGCAGCAGCGCATGTATCTCGAACTGTCCTGGGAGGCGCTGGAACGCGCCGGAATCGACCCGGGCGCCCTGCGCGGCAGCGCCACCGGCGTGTTCGCCGGGGTCTACACCCAGGGCTACGGCATCGGGGCCGCACAGACCGCGGAGGGTTTCCGGTTGACCGGACAGTCCTCGAGCGTGGCCTCCGGCCGGGTGGCGTACGTGCTGGGCCTGGAAGGCCCTGCGGTGTCGGTGGATACCGCGTGTTCGTCGTCGCTGGTGGCTTTGCACATGGCGGTGCAGTCGCTGCGGTCGGGGGAGTGCGACCTGGCGCTGGCCGGCGGTGTCACCGTCAACGCCACACCGGACATCTTCGTGGAGTTCAGCCGCATGCGTGGCCTGTCAGCCGACGGGCGGTGCAAGGCGTTCGCCGGCGCGGCCGATGGCACCGGGTTCGCCGAGGGCGGCGGAATGCTGGTGGTGGAACGGCTTTCGGACGCGCAGCGACTCGGGCATCCGGTGCTGGCGTTGGTGCGGGGTTCGGCGATCAACCAGGACGGCGCCTCCAACGGGCTGACCGCACCGAACGGTCCCTCCCAACAGCGGGTGGTGCGGGCGGCGCTGGCCAACGCCGGCTTGACCCCGGCCGAGGTCGACGTCGTCGAAGGGCACGGCACCGGAACAACTTTGGGCGACCCGATCGAGGCGCAGGCGCTGCTGGCCACCTACGGCCAGGGCCGCACCGAGCCGCTGTGGCTGGGATCGATCAAGTCGAACATGGGCCACACCCAGGCAGCAGCCGGTGTGGCCGGGGTGATCAAGATGGTTCAGGCGATGCGCCACGAGGTGCTCCCGGCCACCATGCACGTCGACGCACCGAGCCCGCACGTGGACTGGTCCACCGGGGCGGTGTCGTTGTTGACCGAATCCCGGCCGTGGCTCGCGCACAGCGGCCCGCGCCGTGCGGGGGTGTCCTCGTTCGGGATCAGCGGCACCAATGCGCACGTGATCATCGAGTCGGTTCCGGCGGCACCCGCAGTCGAGCCGGCCGGACCTGAGCCGGCGGTACTGCCGTGGGTGGTCTCGGCGAAGACACCCTCAGCGTTGCCGGCCCAGGCGGCGCGGTTGTCCGAATACCTTGGCGGCCACGACGAGTTCGGGCTCACCGACATCGGCTGGACGCTGGCCGGCCGGTCTTCCTTCGAGCATCGGGCCGTCATCGTGGGGTCCGACCGGGAGCAGATGCTGGCCGGACTGGACGAGCTGGCCACCGACGAAGTCGGCGAGGTCATTCGCGGCGTCGCCCAGCCCGGTGGCAAGACGGTCTTCGTCTTCCCGGGCCAGGGCTCGCAATTGCTGGGCATGGGCAAGGAATTGCACGCCCGGTATCCCGTCTTCGCCGAGGCGTTCGACGCCGTCGTCGCGGAGCTGGACCGCCACCTGCTGCGCCCGCTGCGCGAGGTGGTCTGGGGCGGCGACGAAAACCTGCTGAACACCACGGAATTCGCTCAGCCCGCGCTGTTCGCCGTCGAGGTCGCGATGTTCCGGCTGCTCGAGTCCTGGGATGTGCGGCCCGACTTCGTGATGGGGCACTCGGTCGGTGAGTTGTCCGCTGCGCATGTCGCCGGGGTGCTGTCGCTGCAGAACGCCGCTGTTCTGGTCGCCGCCCGCGGCCGCTTCATGCAGCGGCTGGACGCCGGCGGGGCAATGATCGCGGTGCAGGCAACCGAGGCGGAAGTCCGTCCGCTGCTGGGACCCGAGGTCAGCATCGCGGCCGTCAACGGTCCTTCGTCCGTGGTGATTTCGGGTGATGAGGAGTCGGTGCGCTTGGTGGCCGACGGCCTGCGCGCACAGGGCCGCCGCGTCCACCAGCTGGCCGTGTCGCACGCCTTCCACTCGGCGCTGATGGACCCGATGGTCGAGGAATTCGGCGCGGTCGCGGCCGGGCTGCCGGTCGGGCAGCCCAGCATTCCGGTCATCTCGAACCTGACCGGGCAGCTGGCCGGCGCGGACTTCGGCTCGGCGGAATACTGGAAACGCCATGTGCGGGAACCGGTCCGGTTCGCCGAGAGCATCCGGTCCGCCCATGCGGCCGGCGCGACCCGGTTCGTCGAGGTCGGTCCCAGCGGCGGCCTGACCGCCTCCATCGACGAGTCCCTGCCCGACGTCGCCGTGACCACGGTCTGCGCGCTGCGCAAAGACCGCCCGGAGCCCACCACGTTGATCACGGCCCTGGCCCAGGCCTTCGTGACGGGTGCACAGGTGAACTGGCGGGCGGTGCTGGGGCCGGCGAACTTCGTCGAGCTGCCGACGTATGCCTTTGAGCGACGCCGGTTCTGGCTGTCCAACGATGGCGGTGCCGTCGACGCCGAAGGCCTCGGCCAGGCCGCCGGAGAGCACCCGCTGCTGGGTGCCGTCGTGGACCTGCCGTCCTCCGGCGGTGTGGTGCTGACCGGCCGGTTGTCCGCCGCCCGGCACGCCTGGCTGAAGGACCACGCCGTGGGCGGCGTGGTGATCTTCCCGGGCGCCGGTTTCGTTGAGTTGGCCATCCGGGCCGCCGACGAAGTCGGCTGCGCGGTGGTCGACGAGCTGACGCTGGCGGCGCCGTTGGTCCTGCCCGAGTCGGGTTCGGTGGCCGTGCAGGTGGTGGTAGACGCCGCCGATGATTCCGGCTCCCGCGCGGTGTCGGTCTACTCGCGGGCCGACTCCGGCTCCACCTGGCTGTTGCATGCCGAAGGCTCGGTGAGTCCGGCGGCCGCGCAACCCGGTACGGACCTGTCCGCGTGGCCACCGGTGGGCGCACAGCAGGTCGACGTGACCGGAATCTACGAGCGGTTGGCCGAGCACGGGTACGGCTACGGCCCGGCATTCCAGGGCCTGACCGCCATGTGGCGTCGTGGCGACGACCTGTTCGCCGAGGTCGCCCTGCCCGCGGTACCAGGTTTGTCGCCTACCGGCTTCGGTGTGCACCCGGCGGTGCTGGATGCCGCGCTGCACGCCATCATCGCCGGCGCCGAAGCAGGCCCGGATAATGCCGGCGGTGTACTGGTTCCCTTTGCCTGGCAAGGTGTTTCGCTGCATGCAGCGGGTGCCTCGGCGGTGCGCGCCCGCATCACGCGCACCGGCCCGTCGTCGGTATCGGTGGAATTGACCGACGCGCTCGGGTTGCCGGTGTTGTCCGTGGCGTCGATGGTGGCCCGCCCGGTGACCGAGCAGCAGCTCAAGGCCGCGCTCTCGGGTTCGGCCGGTGACCGGCTGTTCGACGTGGTCTGGTCACCGGCACCGGCGGCATCAGCCGGCGGCACGCCGCCGTATCAGCTCTACGAGTCCGAACCGGTCTCCGGGGACACCTTGGCCGCCGTGCGCACAGCGACCCACCGGACGCTGCAGATCGTCCAATCCTGGCTGAGCGAGCACGATTCCGGTGTGTTGCTGGTCGCCACCCGCGGCGCGATGGCCGGCCCGGGTGAGAGCGTCACCGACCTGGCCGGCGCCGCGGTATGGGGATTGGTGCGTTCGGCGCAGACCGAGCATCCCGGCCGGATCGTGCTGGTGGACACCGACGTGTCGATCGGCGACGACGAGGCCGCGGCGGTGCTGGCGGTCGGCGAGCCACAGGTGTTGTTGCGCCACGGCGTGACGCACATCGCCCGGGTGCACGGCAGCCGCGCGGTGCGCAGTCTGCTGGTACCGCCCGGCGACGGGCCGTGGCGACTGGGCATGAGCACCGCCGGCACATTCGAGAACCTGCGCATGGAGCCGATTCCCGGCGCGGGCGATGAGTTGGCCCCACGCAACGTCCGCGTCGCGACCAGTGCCATGGCCGCCAACTTCCGCGACGTCATGATCGCCCTCGGCCTCTACCCTGACGAGAGCGCCGCCATGGGTGTCGAGGCCGCCGGAACGGTCATCGAAACGGGTCCCGAGGCAAGCTGTTTCGCGGCCGGCGACCGCGTCACCGGGCTGTTCCCGGAAGGCACCGGTGCCGTCGCCGTCACCGACGAGCGGCTGCTGATCAAGATTCCGTCGGACTGGTCCGACGTCCAGGCCGCCACCGCCCCGGTCGTTTTCGCGACCGCCTACTACGCGCTGACGGCCCTGGCCGACATCCAGCCCGGCCAGCGCCTGCTCGTGCACGCAGCCACCGGCGGCGTGGGCATGGCCGCGGTGCAGCTGGCCCGGCACCTGGGCGTCGAGGTGTTCGCCACCGCCAGCAAGGGCAAGTGGGACACCCTGCGCCGCCTCGGCTTCGACGACGACCACATCGCCGACTCGCGCAGTGTGCAGTTCGAGGACCAGTTCCGCACGGCCACGGGCGGGCGCGGCGTGGATGTGGTGCTGGACTCGCTGGCCGGCGAATTCGTCGATGCGTCACTGCGGTTGGTCGCGCCGGGCGGGGTGTTCCTGGAGATGGGCAAGACCGACATCCGCGACCCGGAAAAGGTCGCGCAACAACACGCCGGGGTGCTCTACCGCGCCTTCGACCTGTTCGAAGCGGGACCCGACCATATCCAGCGGATGCTCACCGAACTGACCGCACTGTTCGAGGCCGGGGTGCTGCGGCCACTGCCGGCCACGACGTTCGACGTGCGACGCGCGGCGGCGGCACTGCGCTACCTCAGCCAAGCCCGCCACGTCGGCAAGGTCGTCATGACCGTGCCGGCCGCGCTGAGCGCCGGGCCCGTCGGCGAGGCACGCAGCGGTCTGGGCGGCGGCACCGTCCTGATCACCGGCGGCACCGGCATGGCGGGGTCGGCCCTGGCGCGGCATGTCGTCACCCGGCACCGGGTGCCGAACGTGGTGCTGGTGAGCCGGCGCGGCCCGGATGCGCCGGGCGCAGCGGAGCTGACCGCGCAGTTGACCGCCGCCGGCGCACAGGTGCAGGTGGTGGCCTGTGACGCCGCGGATCGCGAGGCGATGGCCAAGGTGATCGCCGATGTCCCCGAACGGCATCCGCTGACAGCCGTGATCCACGCGGCCGGCACCCTGGACGATGCGGTGGTCACGTCGCTGACCCCGGAACGGGTCGATGCGGCGTTGCGGGCCAAGGCCGATGCCGCGTGGAACCTGCACGAGCTCACCCGCGAACTGAATCTGCATGCGTTCGTGCTGTTTTCGTCGATCGCCGGACTGGCCGGCGCCTCGGGCCAGGCCAACTATGCGGCGGGTAACTCGTTCCTGGACGCGCTGGCGGTGTACCGGCAGGCCCAGGGTCTGCCGGCCATCTCGCTGGGCTGGGGACTCTGGGATCAGGCCAGCAACATGACCGAAGGACTGGCCGCGGCCGACCTGGCCCGGTTCGCCCGCGACGGCATCGTGGCGATGTCCTCGGAGGAGGCGCTGGAGCTGCTCGACACTGCGCTGATCGTCGACGAGCCGTTCCTGCTGCCCGCGCACATCGACCTGGTCGCGCTGCGGGCGAAGTTCGACGCCGGCACCTTGCCGCCGATGTTCGTCGACCTGATCAACGCACCGGCGCGGCGTCAGGTGGACGATTCGCTGGCCGCGGCCAAATCGAAGTCGGCGCTGCTGCAACGCCTCGACGGTCTGCCCGAGGACGAGCAGCGGGCGATCCTGCTGGATCTGGTGCGCTCCCACATCGCCACGGTGCTGGGCAACACCACACCCGAAGCGATCGACCCCGACCGGGCGTTCCAGGAGCTGGGCTTCGACTCGCTGACCGCCGTCGAGATGCGCAACCGGCTCAAAGCCGCCACCGGGCTGGCGCTGTCGCCGACGCTGATCTTCGACTATCCCAACTCGGCGGCGCTGGCCGGCTACTTCCACCAGGAGCTCGTCGGCGCCGAGCACCCGGCGGCCCAGCTCGCGGCGCCCGGCGAAGAGGAACTGCGGCGCGTCGTCGCGTCCATCCCGGTCAAGCGGCTGCGGCAGGCGGGCGTGCTGGACGTGCTGTTGGCGTTGGCCAACGAGAAGGACGGCGACCTCAACGGTGCCCATGCGGCGTCGCAGTCCGGATCCGACGCCAAGGACATCGCGGACATGGACCTCGACGACCTGGTCAACGCGGCATTCCTGAACGACGATGAGTGAGTGCGTGCGGTGAGTAACCAGTGAGGGTCGCGGTCACCGGTGCCGGCGGCGTGCTCGGCCGCGGCCTGGTCGCCCGACTGCTCAGCCAGGGACACGAAGTCACCGGCCTCGGCCGTCACCGGCCCGAAAGTTGGCCTAGCACAGCCGACTTCGTCGTCGGCGATATCCGTGATGCCGCCGCGGTCCGGCGCGCCATCTCCGGCGCCGACGTGGTCGCGCATTGCGCCTGGGCGCGTCGGGACCGCGGTCATGCCAACCTGACCGGGGCCGCCAACCTGCTGGCCGCGGCGAAGGAGTCGGGCAACCCCCGCATCGTGTTCGCATCATCGGCGCACGTATACGGCGGCGGAACAAAGCCCGCGAGCGAGCAGGACCCGGTGCGCCCGGCGACGCCCGAGGGGCGGCTGCGGGCGCGGGTCGAAGAGATGCTCGCTCAGTCCGGACTGCAGTGGGTGGCGATCCGCTTTCCCCTGGTGGTGGGACGCGGCGTCGACAACGAGCTGCGCCGGCTGCTGGCCCGGCCGGTGCTCCGCGCGGACTCCGCCGACCGCCGCGTGCAGGTGGTCCACACCGACGACGCGCTGCGGTTGTTCACCACCGCCCTCGTCCAACCCGAAATCGACAGCGGCGCAATCAATCTCGCCGCCGATGCGACGCCGACACTGCGGCAGCTCGCGGCGGCGGTGGGCCGCCCGCTGCTTCCCGGGCTCGCCGCCCTGGGACGCAGCTCCACGTTGCCGGAGGTCGCCCTGATGGAGACCACCCGGCTGCGCGAGCACTGGGGCTTCGCGCCGGCGTGGACGGCCGAGGAATGCCTGGAAGACTTCGCGTTGGCGGTGCGCGGCCGGGTCTCGCTCGGCAAACGCGTGCTGGCGCTGCCGTGGCGGCTGGCGCCCATCCAGGACCTGCCCGCGGTGGACGCCCCCGCCGCCGACGGGGTGGTGCCCAAACTGGCCGGGCCGCAGGGCGTCAACGGAGAATTCGACACTCCGATCGACCCCCGGTTCCCTACCTTCCTGGCCACCAACCTCTCCGAGGCGCTGCCCGGCCCGTTCTCGCCGTCGTCGGCATCGGTCACGGTCCGCGGCCTGCGCGCGGGCGGCGTGGGCATCGCCGAGCGGCTACGTCCGGGCGGGATTGTGCAGAAGGAAATCGCGATGCGCACCGTCGCGGTGTTCGCACACCGGCTCTACGGGGCGATCACCTCGGCGCATTTCATGGCCGAGACGGTGCCGTTCGCGAAGCCCGCAACCATCGTCAGCAACAGCGGGTTCTTCGGGCCCAGCATGGCCTCGCTGCCGATCTTCGGTGCCGAACGGCCACCGTCGGAAACCAATCCGGTCCGCAGGCAACTGCGTACCATCCGCAACATCGGCGTGTTCGGGGTCAACCTGGTCGGCCTGAGCGCGGGCTCACCGCTGGACACCGACGACTACCTGGCCGACATCGACCGCCTGGAGCAACTGGTCGGCCGCGACGTCACCCGGCTGGACGACCGCCGGTTGCTCAGCCTGATTCTGTTGGCCCGCGATCACGTCGTACACGGCTGGCTGTTGGCCTCCGGGTCGTTCATGCTCTGCGCCGCGTTCAACGTGCTGCTGCGTGGGCTGTGCGGACGCGACACCGCACCGGCCGCGGGACCCCAACTGGTCAGCGCGCGCTCGGTGGAAGCGGTGCAGCGGCTGGTGACCGCCGCGCGGCACGATCCCGCGGTGCTGCGGGTGCTGGGCGAACCGGGGGAGCGGCTGGGCAAGCTGGCGGTGGAGGCGCCCGAGTTCCACGCCGCGGTGTTCGCGGAGCTGGACCTGATGGGACACCGCGGTCCGGCGGAGGTCGAGATGTTGTCGACCAGCTACGCCGACGACCCCGAGCTACTGGTCCGCATGGTTACCAAGGCGCTGAGCGCACCACCCGCGCCGCAGCCCCGACACGCACGGATTCCGTTGCGCGCCAAGCCTGTTGCGCTGCTCGCCGCCCGGCAGTTGCGGGACCGGGAAGTCCGCCGGGACCGCATGGTGCGGGCCATCTGGGTGCTGCGCGGACTGCTGCGCGAATATGGCCGACGGCTGGCCGAATCCGGGGTCTTCCAATCCGCCGACGATGTCTTCTACCTGCTGGTCGACGAACTGGATGCGTTGCCGCCCAACGTCGCCGAGCTGGTCGCCCGGCGTCGCGCCGAGCAGCGCCGGCTGGTCGGCGTCGTTCCACCCACCGTGTTCAGCGGGTCCTGGGAGCCGACCGTGGCGGCACCGCCGGCCCTCACCGGCGGTGACAGCCTGCGCGGTGTCGGTGTCTGCGGCGGTAAGGTGCGCGGCCGGGTGCGGATCGTGCGGCCCGAGACCATCGACGACCTGCAACCCGGCGAGATCCTGGTCGCCGAGGTCACCGACGTCGGCTACACCGCCGCGTTCTGCTATGCCGCCGCGGTGGTCACCGAACTCGGCGGCCCCATGTCGCACGCGGCGGTGGTGGCCCGCGAATTCGGGTTCCCTTGTGTGGTCGACGTTCAGGGCGCCACCCGGTCGCTGCCGACGGGAGCCCTGATCGAGGTGGACGGCAGCACCGGCGAGATCCACGTGCTCGACCCCGCCAAATCCCCGATCTAGGCGCCGACTAGAGCTACTCTGTCCTGCACATCCGGCAAGCCGGGAGGTGCACTATGTCGTTCGTGGCTGTGACGCCCGAGTGGATGGCAGCTGCCGCAGCGGATTTGGCGGCCATCGGTTCGGCGGTCAACGCGGCCAACGCAATTGCCGCGGCTCCCACCACTGAATTGCTGGCCGCCGGCGCCGACGAAGTGTCCGCCGCCGTCGCCGCGTTGTTCGGCCGGCACGCTCAGCTCTACCAATCACTCGGTGCCCAAGCCGATGCCTTGCACGCCCAATTCGTGCGCGCTCTCACCGCGGGCGCGGCGGCATATGCCGGTGCCGAGGCCGCCAGTGCGGCGGCCCTGCCGGGGCCGATCGCTGACCTGCTCAATCTGATCAACCTGCCGACGCAGCTGCTGTTGGGGCGGCCGCTGATCGGCAACGGCGCCGACGGGGCGGCGGGCACCGGCGCGGACGGTGGTGCCGGTGGTCTGTTGTTCGGCAACGGCGGATCCGGCGGATCCGGCGGCGGTGCCCATCCCGCTGGTGGAAGGGGCGGCGCCGCCGGGCTTTTCGGTAACGGTGGGGCCGGCGGCGCCGGGGCTGCCGGTGCGGTCGGCGGCACCGGCGGGAACGGCGGCTGGCTGTTCGGCAACGGCGGGGCCGGGGGAGCGGGCGGTGACGCCGTTGCCGGCATCGGGGGTTTGGGCGGCGCCGGCGGGCAGGCGATCCTGTTGGGCGCCGGAGGGATCGGCGGTGCCGGCGGCCTGGGTGCCAACGGCGGCGGCAACGGCGGCGCCGGCGGGTGGGGCGGCCTGTTGGCCGGAAACGCGGGCGCGGGCGGGTCGGGCGGCGTCGCAACCACGGCCGGTAACGGCGGAGTCGGTGGCGCCGGCGGCAGCGCCTGGCTGTTCGGCGACGGCGGCAGCGGCGGGCAGGGCGGCGCCGCGCAGGCACCGGTCGCCACGGGCGGCCTCGGCGGGACGGGCGGATCAGGCGGCAACGGCGGCTGGCTGACCGGCAACGGCGGTGCCGGAGGTATAGGAGGAAGCAGCGCCGCCGGCGGCGTCGGCGGGACGGGCGGCAGCGGCGGCGGGACGGGGCTGATTGGCGCCGGCAGGGCCG
>NZ_LZMH01000035.1 GCF_001673635.1 Mycobacterium asiaticum | reverse complement strand
AACTTTGACGGACCTGCGAACGCGTGTTCGATAGGTCCCCGGGGTGAGCAGACGCGAACCCCCCCCCCCGGGGGGGGTGGGGGTTGTTTGCGGGTCTGCTCGCGCCAGCCTAGAGGCGGCTCTCTAGGCTTAGATGGTCGATGTGCAGAGGCGACCAACGGAGGTGCTCGCGTGAGATCCAGCGATATCCGGATCCGCGAGGCCAAGCCGAAGGATTACGCCAGGGTGGCGGCCATGCACTATCCGGCGTGGCGCCAGTCCTGGAAGGGCATCGTGGCCACGCACGTGCTGGACATGATCGGGACCCCTAGGACGTGGGTGGACACGCTGTACCCGACCACTCTCAAGCGGGGCGGCTGGAGCATGTGGATGGCCGAGGCTCGCGGCAAATTGCTCGGCATGATCCTGTTCGGGCCGGACCTGTCGAACCCCAATGACATTCAGATCGACGCGCTCTACATCTCCGACGAGCATCAACGGCATGGCGTCGGCGGCCTGCTGCTGAACAAGGCGCTGCGCGCCTTCCCCGACAACGACATGATTCTGTGGTGCGCCGAGAAAAACCAGAAGGCCCGCGACTTCTACGAGAAGAAGGGCTTCGAGCTCGACGGCCGCACCTACAGCTGGAAGCCACTGCCCGGCGTGAGTGTGCCGCACGTTGGCTACCGGCTGTATCGCGCGGCGCCGGTGGTGACCGGGCCACCGGCCATCGTCTCGCTGATCGCGCCACCACCGAACCTGGCGCCCGAACCGGAGGCGCCCGCGCCTGCCGAGGCGCCCGAACCGCAGGCGGCCGCGCCCGCCGAGGCGCCCGAACCGCAGGCGGCCGCGCCTGCCGAGGCGCCCGAACCGGAGCCAATTGAGCCACCACCAGCCGAACCGCCCACCGCCACAGCCGAACCCCCGGTGGCCGCACCGGCAGAGCCGCAGGTGGAAACGCCTGAGCCGGTCGCCACACCGCCGGTGCAGCCACGCGTGATCACCCCGATCGAGCCGTACCCCCTGCAAGTCCCCCAGGATCAGCTCGACGATCTGCACCGACGTCTCAGCGCATCACGCTGGCCGGCCGAAATCGCCGGCACCGATTGGGATTACGGCACCGAGCAGGCGTTCCTCAGGGACGTCGTCGACCACTGGCTGCACCGCTACGACTGGCGCGCCGTCGAAGCCGAAGTCAACGCCATCGGCTCGTTCGTCACCGAGGCCACGGGTCAGCGAGTCCATTTCCTGCACGCCCGCTCAGACGAACCGCACGCCATACCGCTGGCCATCACGCACGGCTGGCCCGGCTCGATCGTCGAGTTCCTCGATGCAATGCCGTTGCTGCAGAAGCGGTTCCATGTGGTGCTGGTGTCGATGCCCGGTTACGGCTTCTCCGGTCCAACCCGGGAGAAGGGTGTTGACGTCGCCCGCATCGCGGCTGCGGTTGACGATGTGATGTCGCAACTCGGCTACGAGCGTTACGTCGCCCAGGGCGGTGACTGGGGCGCCCTGGTCACGAAGTACCTCGGCGAGCACTACTCGCAGCATGTCGCGGCGATCCACACGAACATGCTGTTCGCACCGCCCGACCAGAACGACCCCGAACTCCTGGCGAACATCACCGAAACCGAACTCGCCGCCATCTCGGCCAGCCTGGAGCGGGTCAAGGACGGCACCGCATACATGGAAATCCAGTCCACGCGCCCACATTCGCTGGGCTTCGGCCTCGACGATTCACCGCTGGGCCTGGCGGGCTGGATACTCGAGAAGTTCCACGCCTGGTGCGACATCCGGGAAGGCATGCCGATCCGCACCGATCGGCTCATCGACAACCTGATGTTCTACTGGCTCACCGGCACGGCCACGTCGGCAGCCCGGCTCTACTGCGAAGCCCGACGGGCCGGGACGTCGGCGCTCGACGAATGGAGCGGTCGGGTGGATGTCCCAACCGGATACGCCGTCTACCCGGGCGAGCTGTTGCAGACACCACGGGCGTGGGCCGCCGCGCGCTACAACCTGGTGCATTACTCGGTGTACGACCGCGGCGGTCATTTCGCCGCGTTCGAACAACCCGGGCTGTTCGCCGCCGATCTGGCGCGATTCGCCGACGTCCTGCGGGAGGAGGGTGTGTTCTAGGCGTCGATGACGACCCGCGCACCGTCGGAGCGCGAGACGCAGACCAGCATCTCGTCGTCACCTTCGGCGGTGCGGCCGCGCCGATCAACCTGCCCGGCAACGACTTTGACCTTGCACGTGCCGCAAAATCCCTGCTGACAGGAATAGGCGGTTGTCGGGTCGCGGTCGAGCATCACCTCCAGCGCCGAGCGATTGGCCGGGACGCTGAGAACCTCTCCGGATCTGGCGAGTTCCAATTCAAAAGGGCCGCCGTCGACGATGGGCGCGGGGCTGAACCGCTCGTAGTGCAACGGCGCGTTGGCGTACTGGTTGCGGGCGACGCGAACGGCTTCCAGCATCCCGGCCGGCCCGCAGACGTACACCGCCGTCGTCGGCCCGGCATCGGCCAGCAGGTCCTCGATGGACGCGAAACCGCCGCGCTCGTCGTCGGCCCACACGGTGACGCGGTCGGGCGCCACCGCCAGCACCTCGTCCAGCAGTGGCATGTACTCGCGGCTGCGGCCGGCATATATTGCCCGCCAATTGATTCCGCGCTGCGCGGCCGCGCGGATCATCGGCAGGATCGGTGTCACGCCAATGCCGCCGATCACGAACAGCACGTCGTGCTCGGACGTGCCGAGATAGAACGCGTTGCGCGGGCCTTCGAAAACCAGCGTGTCGCCCACGTCGAACGCGTCGTGCATCTCGATCGAACCGCCGCCGCCGTCGGGAATGCGGCGGACGGCGATGCGGTAGTCGGTGCGCCGTCCGGGCGGGCCGCACAGCGAGTACTGCCGGCGACGGCCCGAGGGCAACTGGACGTCGATGTGCCCGCCCGGCGTCCAGGACGGCAGCAATCCCCCGTCCGGGTCGGCCAGCGTCAAGGCGACCACGTCCGGCGCCACGCGGACACGCTCAATGACCTTGGCGCTGTGCGTCCTTCGCACCACCGGCACCCGCGAGGGCTTCCACCGGGACGCCGCCGAAAGCCCGCCCATCACCGTGCGCACCCCCCACAGCACGGTGTAGAAGCGATCACGCTCTCGCCGCCCGTATAGATCGGCGGGCCTGCTCGTCCAAATACTGTCCGGCACCGTCAATCCCTACTGCTGCCGGATGTCCAGCCGGGCCAGCAACCGGATCACCGACGGGCTGATCCGCCGCATCGCGTAGCCGACCCATGACTCCGGTGCGACCGGCAACACCGGCGGGCCGGTCTTGATGGATTTGACGATCGCCCGCGCGGTGGCTTCGGGGGTGAAGTTCCGCCGCCGGTACGTCGCGTCGGCCTTCGCCCGGGCCCGCTCCTGCTGTTCGGTCGACATCCCGGCGTACACCGTACTTTTGGCGATGTTGGTGTTGACGAAGCCGGGACACACCGCGGTCACGGCGATGCCCTCGTCGGCGAAGTCGGCACGTAGCGCCTCGCTGAAGGCCAGCACCGCCGCCTTCGTGGTGGTGTAGGCGATCATGGATTTCGACGGCAGGAACGCCGAGGCCGACGAGATGTTGATGATCGTCCCGCCCTCGCCGCGCTCCACCATCTGAGCACCGAAGGCCCGGCTGCCGGTGATGACGCTGCGCACGTTGACCGCCATGATGGCGTCCCAGTGTTCCGGGGTGGTCTCCAAGAACCGTCCGGCCATGCCGATTCCGGCGTTGTTCACCAGGATGTCAACCACCCCGTGCTTGCTACGTACTTGCGCGGCAAGGTCATTCATCGCCGCTTCATCGGTGACGTCGACCTGGTACACCGCGGCCTCCGCGCAGGCGGCACGCACCGCGTCGGCGGTCTCGTTGGCGGCGGCCAGGTCGCGGTCCACGATCACCACCGTGTGGGCGCCACTGCGGGCCAGTTCGACGGCGGTCGCGCGGCCGATGCCCGCGCCAGCCCCGGTGACCAGCGCCAGCTTCCCCCGGACATCGCGTGGGCCACTGCGCATCTCCGACGGCACCCCGTCCGGGATAGCGCCGTTGACGCGTTCGACCCACTCCCCGACCAACCGGGCGATCACCTCGGGTCGCGATGTCACCATCCAGTGCCCGCCCTGCACCGGAACCACCCTGCCACCGGAGGTCATCGCGCCCATGAACCGCTGCAGCGCTCCGGTGATGAACGCGTCCTTGCTCGGTACCAGCACCTGCACCGGGACGCTGGTTCGCGGCAGATCGTCACCGGGTGACACCAGCGGACCGGGCAGGTTCTCCCGGTACAGGTTCAGCCCATTGACATAGTCACCGATCGAGCGCGGCGGCGACTCGTGACGGGTACGGATGCTCGACTGGCCGATGCGACCAAAAGCCTCAACGACTTTCACGCCCAGCCCGGAGCGGAAGGCCAGTTCGGGAACCCCCGGGCACAGGAAAAACCAGATGTATCCCGACGCCAGGATCTGCCGAGCCACCCCGGCGGCGGCCCGCGGCGTGCGGGCCGAATGTAGGAACCGGCCCGCGTATTCCAGATGGGGGCCGGAGATGGACGTGAAGGACGCCACCTTGGGTGAGACCGAGTCGTCGGTCACCGCCGCCCAGCCCTGCACCGAGCCCCAGTCGTGCGCCAGCAGATGCACCCGGTCCACGCCGAGGCTGTCGATCACCGTGGCCACGTCGGATATCAGTTGCGGCAGCCGGTATCCGGAACGCTCTGCCGGAGCTGATGATTCACCGGCGCCGCGCACATCGTAGGCCACCACGTTATAGCGCTGGGACAGCACCTCGGCCACACCGTCCCAGATCCGGTGGTTATCGGGATAGCCGTGAATCGCCAGAATCGTGGGACGGTCGGGATCGATGTCGTTGTACCGGTGCACCGCCAGGGCGACACCGTCGGACGCGGTAACGATCGTCATAGGTCAGTGCGACGCCCGCGCGGCCGGCGACACGGCAAGGTAGTTCACGGCGCGGTCCAGCCCGCCCAGCTCGGAGGGGTGGAACCCGGGCCGGTAGTAGGACCCGACCACCCGGATCAACCGGAACGGTCCGGGGACCAGGCCCCGGCGCGCCGCCCTGAAATAGTCGCGCCAGCGCGGCTTGGCGCCGGCCGGCACGCACGGGTCCACCGAGAACATGAACTTCACGCCGCGGATCCACAGCAGCAGTAGCACCGGTGTCACCGCGAACTGCGCCCGGACCTGCCGCCAATACCCGGCCCGCAGATGCTTCACCGTGTCGAACGCGACGGCCTTGTGCTCGACTTCCTCGGCGCCGTGCCACCGCAACATGTCCAGCATCACCGGATGCGCACCCACCGCGTCCAGGGCCGGCGAATCCAGGATCCATTCGCCCAGCACGGCGGTGTAGTGCTCGATGGCCGAGATGAACGCGACCTGCTCGAGCAGCCAGCTGTGTTGGCGGCGCTCGCTACGATGCGGCCGCTCGCCAAGCAGCTGTTCGAACAGCCACCTGATCTGGTCGGTGAACGGGGTCAGGTCGATGCCTTGCGCGTCGAAGTGCGCCAGCACCCCCGAATGCGCCTGCGAGTGCATCGCCTCCTGGCCGATGAAACCCTGAACGTCCAGCCGCAGCTGGTCATCCTTGATCAACGGCAGGGTCTTCTTGAAGACCTGGACGAAGAACTCCTCGCCGGCGGGCAGCAGCAGGTGTAGGACGTTGAGCACGTGGGTGGCCAACGGCTCGCCGGGGACATAGTGAAATGGCAGGTCAGACCAGTCGAACTCGACGTTGCGCGCCTCGAGGACGAGCCGCTCGTGGTCAGCGGCGTCCGATTCCCTGGAGTGTGGGCCCACGGCCCGGTCATCGACGATCGACATTGCGGCCCCCTTGCCTCGCTTGAAGGCAAGTGTACTGAAACGGGCAGGTATGCGGTACCCGCGGTACTACCTTTTCTCGGCGCGCTCCTTGAGGCGCTGCAGCGTGATGTCGATGTTCTTACGGTTTTCAGCGTCCCGGTCGGCGACGCCGGTGGCCTGTTTGGCGAGCTTGCGGAACCAGCCGGGCCGCCGGTCCCAGGTGCTTTCGGTGACGCGGCAGCCACCGTCGGCCGGCTCGATGTCGTACTGCCACCGCGCGATTGGCAGCACCGTGTGCCGCACTTCGAACGCGAACGCACGACCCGGGTCCGCGTCGGTCACGGTGCACTTGGTGGTCCAGCGCTTGCGACCGTTTTCGTTGTGGCCGACGAACACCGCCCCCTCGGTGACCGCCTCGCCCTTTCGCCATTCCATCGAAACCGCCTCCTCGGCCAATTGGGCCAGGGTCGGGAGATCGGTGATCATGCCGTACACCGCCTCCGGAGTGGCTGCGATCTGCACGGTTGCCGAAGCTGACGGTTCGCTCATCGGCCGATCATAGCCACGGCCCCGATGCGCGAGAGAGTCGCGCACTCGCCGGATCTTCTACACAATTGAGGGGACAACCCGATCTCCGGCAGGAGGCCAGCATGCGAGTAGGCATTCCGACCGAGGCCAAGAACAACGAGTTCCGGGTTGCCATCACTCCCGCCGGCGTCGCCGCATTGACCCACCGCGGGCACGAGGTGCTGATCCAGGCCGGCGCCGGCGAAGGATCGTCGATCAGCGACGCGGAGTTCAAAGCGGCCGGCGCCCAGATGCTGGCCACGGCCGCGCAGGTATGGGCCGACGCCGATTTGATTCTCAAGGTGAAAGAGCCGATTCCGGCCGAATACGGCAGCCTGCGACGGCATCAGACGCTGTTCACTTATCTCCATCTCGCGGCATCGCGGTCCTGCACCGATGCGCTGCTGTCGGCCGGAACCACGTCCATCGCCTACGAGACCGTGCAGACCGCCGACGGCGCTTTGCCGCTGCTTGCGCCGATGAGCGAGGTGGCCGGACGGCTCGCCGCTCAGGTCGGCGCGTATCACCTGATGCGCACCCAGGGCGGGCGCGGGGTGCTGATGGGCGGGGTGCCGGGTGTCAAGCCCGCCGACATCGTCGTGATCGGCGGCGGCACAGCGGGTTACAACGCCGCCCGGATCGCCAGCGGCATGGGCGGGTCGGTGATGCTGCTCGACGTCAATATCAACAAGCTCCGGTTGCTGGACGCGGAGTTCGCCGGTCGCATCAGCACCCGTTACTCGTCCCGCTACGAGCTCGAAGGTGCGGTCAAACGCGCCGAACTGGTGATCGGCGCGGTACTGGTGCCGGGCGCCAAAGCTCCCAGTTTGATCTCCAATTCGCTTGTCGCGCAGATGAAACCCGGAGCGGTGCTGGTGGACGTTTCGATCGATCAAGGCGGTTGCTTCGAGGATTCCCGGCCCACCACCCACGACGACCCGACGTTCGCCGTGCACGACACGCTGTTCTACTGCGTGGCGAACATGCCCAGCGCGGTACCCAAGACATCGACTTATGCGCTGACCAACGCGACCATCCCCTATGTGCTCAGGCTGGCCGACCAGGGTTGGCAGGACGCCTGCCGAACGGATCCCGCTCTGGCCAAAGGGCTTTCGACGCATGACGGAGCGCTGGTGTCGCAGCAGGTGGCTGCCGACCTCGAGTTGCCGTTCACCGATCCGGCCACCGTGCTCGCGGCGTGAGCGCCTACCGCACGTAGGGGGCCAGGGCCGTGACGATATCGGCGGCCGGTCCGGCGGACGCCTCCCGGTAGGCTTCGCCGGCCCACAAATTCGTGCCGTGCGGATCCTCTTCCCGGATGGCCGCCGCCCGGATCGGCTTGGTCATCTGGTTCACCTCCGGATAGCCAAGCGGCGCAACGTGATCCAGCAGCCGAGTGAAGTTGTTCGCCAGGCCGCGGGCATAGCGGCCGGAGAACGCGCGGGTGACCACGGTCGAGTCGAAGGCCGGGTTCTTCAGGGCGACGCGGTAGGCGGGGTGCGTACCGGCTTCGTCGGCGAGCAGCAGCGCGGTGCCGATCTGCGCGGCCACCGCGCCCCGGCGCAGCACCGCCGCGACGGCTTCCACGGTGCCCAGCCCGCCCGCCGCGATCAGCGGCACGTCGTGGGCGGCGCCGATCCGGTCGAGCAGTTGATGCAGCGACTCGGTACCCGGCTCCATATCGGGCGCAAAGGTCCCGCGGTGCCCGCCGGCCGCGGGCCCCTGGACCACCAGGTTGTCCGCACCGGCCGCAACGGCCACGCCGGCCTCATAAGCCGAAGTCACGGTGACCGACACCAGCAACCCCAGGGCGCTCAGCCGGCGGATGACATCGGGTGGTGGCGACCCGAAGGTGAAGGACACCATCTCGGGGCGGACGTCGGCTACCACCTCGAGTTTGCGTTCCCAATCGTCGTCGTCGCCGTGGACGGGGTGGCCCACCTCGACGTGGTAATGATCGGCAACCTCTTCGAGGTCTTCGGCGTAGTACTCCAGTTGCACCCAGTCCGCGACGCTGGGTTGGGGCACGAAGAGATTCGCCCCGATCGGGCCGGTGGTCGCCGCGCGCGCCGTGGCGATGGCCTCGGCGAACTGCTCGGCACTGAGGTAGCCACCGGCGACGAAGCCGAGGCCGCCCGCATTGGACACCGCCGCGGCCAGCGCGGGAGTACCCGGGCCACCGGCCATCGGCGCACCCACGATGGGCGCGGCAATATCCCAAAAACCCAATACCATCGGGCTAACTTACCATCGCTCGAAGTTGTTGCGGCAGCTGCCGTTTCGCGCTGTACGGGCCCAGGACGGCGGCGCCGAAGCGCTTGCTCAACAGCCGGTGGGCCACCGCGTTGACCTCGTCGAGCGTGACCCTTTCGATCTGCCGCAAGGTGTGCTCGATGGTGCGGTGGGCGCCGTAGTTCAGCTCACTGCGGCCGATGCGGCTCATCCGTGACCCGGAGTCCTCCAGGCCCAGCACCAGCCCGCCACGCAGCGAGCCCTTGGCGATGCGGCATTCGTCCTCGGTGATGCCGTCGCGCGCAACGGATTCCAGTACGTCGGTGGTCACTCGCATCACCTCGGCGAACCGGTCGGGCAGGCACGCCGCGTACACCGACAGCGCACCGCTGTCGGCGAAGATGTCCAGCGCCGAGTAGATCGAGTAGGCCAGGCCGCGTGACTCGCGAACCTCCTGGAACAACCGTGAACTCAACCCGCCGCCCAGCGCGGTGTGCAGCACCGAGAGCGCCCAGCGGTGCTCCCAGCCGCGGCCCGGAGTTCGCACGCCCAACGAGACATGGGTCTGTTCGGCGTCACGCTTGCCCAACACGAGGCCCGGGTTGCCGGCGATCCGGCCCGCCCCCTTGCGGGGCGCCACCGGGCGACGGCCGCGGATCAACCGGTCGGTGAAATGCGTCCGCGCCAGCGCGACGACCTCGTCGTGATCGACGTTGCCCGCCACCGCCAGGACCATTCGTTCCGGGGTGTAGCGCCGCAGGTGAAACGAGTGCAGCTGAGCCCGCGACATCGAGGACACCGACTGCGCGCTGCCGATCACCGGCCGGCCCACCGGGTGGTCGCCGAACAGCGCCGTCATGAACATGTCGGCCAGCGCGTCCTCGGGGTCGTCGTCGCGCATCGCGATCTCCTCGAGGACCACGTCGCGTTCCAGTTCGACGTCGTCGGCTGCGCACCGACCGTTGAGCACCACGTCGGAGACCAGGTCGACGGCCAGCGCCAGGTCAGTGTCCAGCACGTGCGCGTAGTAACAGGTGTGCTCCTTGGCGGTGAACGCGTTGAGCTCCCCGCCGACGGCGTCCATCGCTTGGGCGATGTCCACCGCCGTGCGGGTTGGCGTCGACTTGAACAGCAGGTGCTCGAGAAAGTGCGCCGCGCCGGCCACCGTGGTGCCCTCGTCGCGCGAACCCACACCGACCCAGACGCCGACCGATGCGGACCGCACCGCGGGCAGGTATTCGGTTACGACGCGCAGACCGCCGGGCAGGGTGGTGCGGCGCACTCCTCCTTTTTCCGGAGCCGGGGCGCCCCCGGGGTCAGCTGCTGACCGTGGCGGCATCTGCGGCTGGCGCTGCTCCGGAGTCGGCGGTTGCGGCGCCGGCGCTGTCCTCTTCCACCAGGACCAGCGAGATCTTGCCCCGCTTGTCGATGTCGGCGATCTCAACGCGCAGCTTGTCGCCGACGTTCACCACGTCCTCGACCTTGGCGATGCGCTTGCCCTTGCCCAGCTTGGAGATGTGGACCAAGCCGTCCCGACCGGGCAGCAGCGACACGAACGCGCCGAAATCGGTTGTCTTGACGACGGTTCCGAGGAACCGCTCGCCGACCGTCGGCAGCTGCGGGTTGGCGATGGCGTTGATCCGGTCGATCGCGGCCTGGGCGGACGGCCCGTCCGTGGCCCCGACGAACACGGTGCCGTCGTCCTCGATCGAGATCTGCGCGCCGGTCTCCTCGGTGATCGCGTTGATCACCTTGCCCTTGGGTCCGATGACCTCACCGATCTTGTCCACCGGCACCTTGATGGTGGTGACCCGGGGCGCGTACGGGCTCATCTCGTCCGGCGCGTCAATCGCCTCGGCCATAACCTCGAGGATGGTCAGGCGCGCGTCCTTGGCCTGAGCCAGCGCACCCGCGAGCACCTGGGACGGGATGCCGTCCAGCTTGGTGTCCAGCTGCAGCGCGGTGACGAAGTCCTTGGTGCCGGCGCACTTGAAGTCCATGTCGCCGAACGCGTCCTCGGCACCCAGGATGTCGGTCAGGGTGACGTAGCGGGTTTCACCTTCGACGTCATCGGACACCAGACCCATCGCGATGCCGGCCACCGGCGCCTTCAGCGGCACCCCGGCGTTCAGCAGCGCCAGCGTGGACGCACAGACCGAACCCATCGAGGTGGAGCCGTTGGAGCCCAGTGCCTCGGAAACCTGGCGGATGGCGTAGGGGAACTCCTCGACGCTGGGCAGCACCGGCATCAGGGCCCGCTCGGCCAGCGCACCGTGCCCGATTTCGCGCCGCTTGGGCGAGCCCACCCGGCCGGTTTCACCGGTCGAATACGGCGGGAAGTTGTAGTGGTGCATGTACCGCTTGGAGGTTTCCGGTCCCAGCGAGTCGATCTGCTGGGCCATCTTCATCATGTCCAGCGTCGTGATGCCCAGGATCTGGGTCTCGCCGCGCTCGAACAGGGCGCTGCCGTGTGCCCGCGGCACCACCGCGACCTCGGCCGACAGCGCGCGGATGTCGGTGATGCCGCGACCGTCGATGCGGAAGTGGTCGGTCAGGATGCGCTGGCGGACCAGCTTCTTGGTCAGCGAGCGGAACGCGGCGCTGACCTCCTTCTCCCGGCCTTCGTAGGTGCCGGCGAGCCGCTCGAGGACCTCGGCCTTGAGCTCGTCGGTGCGCTGGTCGCGCTCGGCCTTGCCGCCGATGCTCAGCGCCTTGGCCAGCTCGTCGGTGGCTACCGAGGCCACCGAGTAGTAGACGTCTTCCTCGTAGGCCGGGAAGACGGGGTAGTCGCTGGTGGGCTTGGCGGCCGCGTCGGCGAGCTCCTGCTGCGCGGTGCACAGTGCGGAGATGAACGGCTTGGCGGCTTCCAGGCCCTCGGCCACGACGGTCTCCGTCGGCGCCTGCGCGCCGCCCTCGATGAGTTCGATGACGCCTTCGGTGGCCTCAGCCTCGACCATCATGATCGCGACGTCTTTGCTGTCACCCTCACCGACGATGCGGCCGGCGACCACCATGTCGAACACGGCGCGCTCGAGTTGCTCGACGGTGGGGAAAGCGACCCAGGTGCCGTCGATCAGAGCGACGCGCACGCCGCCGATGGGGCCGGAGAACGGCAGGCCGCCCAGCTGGGTGGACGCCGAGGCCGCGTTGATCGCCAGCACGTCGTACAGGTCGTTGGGATCCAGGCTCAGGATCGTCACCACGACCTGGATCTCGTTGCGCAGGCCGTCGACGAACGACGGGCGCAGCGGGCGGTCGATGAGCCGGCAGGTCAGGATCGCGTCGGTAGACGGGCGGCCCTCACGGCGGAAGAACGAGCCGGGGATGCGACCGGCGGCATACATCCGCTCTTCGACGTCCACCGTCAGCGGGAAGAAGTCGAAATGGTCCTTGGGGTTTTTGCTGGCGGTCGTCGCCGACAGCAGCATGTTCTCGTCGTCGAGGTAGGCGACGACGGCGCCGGCGGCCTGTTGGGCCAGGCGGCCGGTCTCGAAACGGACGGTGCGGGTACCGAAGCTTCCGTTGTCGATCGTGGCGGTCGTCTCGAATACGCCTTCTTCAATTTCAGTCGCAGACATGACGTCAGTGCGGCCTCTCTGTCATTCAGCTGTTTCGCGAGTCGGTGCGCAACACGAAGCGTGCTCGGCGAGAGCGTCAAGAAGCGGAGTCTGAATGCGGCTACGGCCATCGATCGAAGCGGCCGACCTTCCCTCTTAATCCGGGGAGCCCGGCAGCCACTACCGAAGACCGCCCGATCAGACCGGGCTGCTCGCTCGCGACATGCTCAGCGACTCGCTGGAACGGCACATGCGGATCTGCGTGGACCGCACCAGCTGTTCGGGCCGACACGGCCCAGAACGTCCTAACTGTACACCGGGTACCCCCGACCTCTACGAATCTCTACGTGCGCGGTCCGTTGCTGACGTCTTCGACGCACACGGCGAACCGGCGCGCCGGGTAGGCGTAACCGAGCCCGCTGGCGCACTGGTCGACGCTGACGGGCGGGTTGAGATCACGCAGTATCTGGGTGGCACGATGCCGGTGCGGCACCGAGGCGTCGCCACAGTCGACGCGGAACGGGTCGGTGCGGTGGTGGGGGTCGACGCTCATGCAGCCGCCGATCACCCAGTCGATGTCCAGGCAGAGGGTGTTGCGGTCGCCGCTCATCGAGTTGTGCGCCGTGTAGTAGGAGTCCACGTCGGTCGGGCATTCGGCCCGGTCGCCGACGAGAGCCGCGACCTTGAAGTTGGACTGTGGGCCACCGCACAGCGCCTTGGCGGCTTGCGGACGGTCGGGCGTCCCGCCGAGACTGAGACACTCCCCCACTTTGAATTCGGTGAGGTTGGGTCCTTTGCTCCCCGCCGAACACCCCGTCAATGCGCCGACCACGCTGGCTAGCGCGATCAGGGCGCGCATCGCGCCATGGTTCAGCGGCGCAGACCCAGGCGCTCGATCAGCGAACGGTAACGCTCCACGTCCACCTGGGTGAGGTACTTGACCAGCCGCTTGCGGCGCCCCACCAGCAGCAACAAGCCGCGGCGCGAGTGGTGGTCATGCTTGTGGACTTTGAGGTGCTCGGTGAGGTCCGCGATGCGCTTGGTCAACAGCGCGATCTGCGCCTCCGGCGATCCGGTGTCGGTCTCGTGCAGACCGTAGGACTTTAGAATTTCTTTTTTCTGCTCGGCAGTAAGCGCCACGAAACAACTCCATCAATAGGTCCGCGATCAGGATTTTCCCGGCGCGGCCACCGCGAACCGCAGCACGCGCCGATGTCGTCGGGCAGTCTAGCAGCGCGCCTGGGTCACCGACTAACTCAGCAGCGCACGGGTTCGCTCGGTGTCGTTGCCGATCTCTTTGATCAGCTCGGGCACCGAGTCGAACTTCAGCTGGCCGCGGATGCGGGCGACGAAGTCCAGCGCGACATGCTGGCCGTACAGATCGGCGTCGGCGTCCAGTACGAACGCCTCCACCGTGCGGGTGCGGCCGGAGAACGTCGGATTGGTGCCGACCGACACCGCAGCCTGGTAGCGCTCACCGGGGACGACGGTGCCGGTGGCCGGCCCGTGCCCGAGCACCGTGAACCAGGCGGCGTACACGCCGTCGGCCGGGATCGCGGCATACATCGGCGGCGCCACGTTCGCGGTCGGATAGCCCAGCTCCACGCCGCGCCCATAGCCGCGCACCACCACACCCTCGACGCGGTGGGGGCGGCCCAGCGCTTCGCTGGCCGCACCCATGTCGCCGGCGTCCACGCAGGACCGGATGTAGGTCGACGAGAACGTCACGGTCTCGTTGCTGTGGTGTTCGGACAGCAGCGACATCGACTCGACCGCGAACCCGAACCGCTCACCCGCGCGGCGCAGGGTCTCGACGTTGCCGGCCGCCTTCTTGCCGAAGGTGAAGTTCTCCCCCACCACCACCTCCACCACGTGCAGGTTCTCGACCAGCAGCTCGTGCACGTAGCGCTCGGGAGTGAGCTTCATGAAGTCGGGGGTGAACGGCATGACCAGGAAGACGTCGATGCCGAGTTCCTCGACCAGTTCGGCGCGGCGGGTCAGGGTGGTCAGCTGCGCCGGGTGGCTGCCGGGGTAGACGACCTCCATCGGGTGCGGGTCGAACGTCATCAGCACCGACGGCACGTCGCGGGCACGGGCGGCCTTCACCGCGTGCGCGATCAGCTCGGCATGCCCCCGGTGCACACCGTCAAAGACCCCTATGGTCAGCACGCACCTGCCCCAGTCCGTGGGGATCTCGTCCTGGCCACGCCACCGCTGCACGACCGCAAGCCTACGGCGTGACCGCCCGCGACAAATCTCGTGGCAGGCAACCTGCCCGCCGCGACGCGGATTTAGGCCTGCATTGCCTAAGATTTGTTGTTGTGAGGGCTGACGAAGAGCCTGGCGGGCTCACCGCGGTCGCCCAGGACTACCTGAAAGTCATTTGGACGGTCCAGGAGTGGTCGCCGGACGGGGCTCCGCAAAAGGTGAGCACCAAGCTGCTGGCCGAAAAGCTCGGGGTGTCCGCCAGCACCGCCTCGGAGTCCATCCGCCGCCTCGCCGAGCAGGGTCTGGTCGACCACGAGAAATACGGCGCGGTGACGCTGACCGAGTCGGGACGGCGCGCGGCGCTGGCGATGGTGCGCCGGCACCGGTTGCTGGAAACGTTCCTCGTCGACGAGCTCGGCTACGGCTGGGATGAGGTGCATGACGAGGCCGAGATCCTCGAGCACGCCGTCTCGGATCGGATGATGGCCCGGATCGACGCCAAGCTCGGCTTTCCCCAGCGCGATCCGCACGGTGACCCGATCCCGGCCATCGACGGTCAGGTGCCCACCCCGCCGGCCCGGCAACTGTGGGTCTGCGACGACGGCGACACCGGAAAGGTCGCCCGCATCTCCGACGCCGACCCGGAGATGCTGCGGTACTTCGACAGCGTCGGCATCAACCTGGACTCGCGAGTGCGGGTGCTGGCCCGGCGTGAATTCGCCGGGATGATCTCGGTGTCGATCGAATCCGATGATGGCGCGGCGACCACCGTCGATCTGGGCAGTCCGGCGGCCCGGTCGATCTGGGTGGTGGGCTAGGCCCTACCGCTCGGCGCGCTGGTAGGCGGTGACGACGGCCGCGCCGCCCAGACCGATGTTGTGCTGCAGCGCCGCTGTCACGTTGTCGACCTGACGCTTGTCGGCGGTGCCGCGCAGCTGCCAGGTCAATTCCGAGCACTGCGCCAGCCCCGTCGCCCCCAGCGGGTGTCCCTTGGAGATGAGCCCGCCCGACGGATTGACCACCCAGCGTCCGCCGTAGGTGGTCTGGTTGTCGTCGATCAGCTTCGGGGCCTCGCCCTCGCCGCACAGCCCGAGCGCTTCGTAGAGCAGCAGCTCGTTGGCGGAGAAGCAGTCGTGCAGCTCGATCACCTGGAAATCCTCGGGACCGAGCCCGGACTGCTGGTAAACCCGTTGCGCCGCTTGCACATTCATGTCATGACCGATGATGTTGCGGGCGCTGCCGTCAAAGGTTGACTCGAAGTCGGTGGTCATCGCCTGACCCACGATCTCCACGGCCTGGCCGGCGAGGTCGTGCGCAGCGACGTACTCCTCGCTGGCCAGCACCACCGCGGCCGAGCCGTCGGAGGTGGGCGAGCACTGCAGTTTGGTCAGCGGGTCGGAGATCATCTTCGCCGCCAGGATGTCGTCGAGGGTGTACTCCTCCTGGAACTGCGCGTACGGGTTGTTGACCGAATGCCGGTGGTTCTTCAGCCCGATCTTGGCGAAGTGCTCGGCGGTGGTGCCGTACTTCTTCATGTGCTCGCGCCCGGCCGCTCCGAACATCCACGGCGCCACCGGGAAGGCGAATTCGTCGATCTCGGCCAGCGCCTTGACGTGCCGGCCCATCGGCGATTCCCGGTCCTGGGCGCCGCCCTGCAACGCCCCGGGCTGCATCTTCTCGAACCCAAGCGCGAGTACGCAGTCGGCCAGACCACCGCGGATCGCTTGCGCGCCAAGGTATAACGCTGTCGAGCCCGTCGAGCAGTTGTTGTTGACGTTCACGATCGGGATGCCCGTCATGCCCAGTTCGTAGAGGGCGCGCTGCCCGGAGGTGGAGTCACCTGAGCAGTACCCGACGTAGCCCTGCTCGATCTCGGAGTAGTCGACCCCGGCGTCTTCGAGGGCTTTGGTGCCGGACTCCTTGGCCATCTGCGGGTAGTCCCAGCCTTCGCGGCGACCCGGCTTCTCGAATTTCGTCATCCCGACACCGACGACGAAAACTTTGTTGGCGCTCTTACTAGGCATCGTTGCCCCTTCCCACGCGGCTGAGCACAGTCTGCCAAACCGCTGCGGCGCCGAACGTGGGGCCTATGGCGGCGCGGAGGCCGTTTCACCTACCGGAGGCCCACGCTCGGCGCTACAGAGTCGCCGGGCGGATCACCACCACCGACCTGGTCCGCTCCCCCTCGTCCCGCAACAGCGCTATCACCCGGCCGTCGGCGTCGCTCGCGGCGTAAACACCGTCGATTCCGGCGGCAGCGAGCGGCCGGCCGTTGGCGGTCGCGTCGACCTCCGCGGCATCGAGATCGCGGCGGGGAAACATCAGCAGACAGGCCTCGTCCAGGCTCAGGCCCAGCCGCGGGTGCTCCGCGAGCTCGTCGAGCGACACCGCTTGGGTCCGGTCGAAGCGACCCACCCGAGTGCGCCGCAGCGACGTCAGGTGACCCCCCACCGCCAGCGCGTCGCCGAGGTCGCGGGCCAGCGCCCGGATGTAGGTTCCCGACGAGCAGTCGACGGCCACGTCGAGGTCGATGATGTCCGGCCCGCGCCGCACCGCGGTGATGTCGAAGCGGTCGATGCGCACCGGCCGGGCCTGCAGCTCGACGGCCTGGCCCTCGCGAGCCAATTGGTACGCCCGGCGGCCGCCGACCTTGATCGCGCTGACCGCCGACGGGATCTGGCTGATGTCACCGCGCAGGTTCGCGACGGCGGCTGTGATAGCGGTGTCGGTGAGGTGCTCGGTCGAAACCGATTGCAGCAGTTCACCTTCGGCGTCCTCGGTCGACGTCGACTGGCCCAGCCGAATGGTGGCGGTGTAGGACTTGTCGGTTGCGGTCATCAGGCCGAGGATCTTGGTGGCCCGCTCGATGCCGACGACCAGCACCCCGGTGGCCATCGGGTCCAGCGTGCCGGCGTGGCCCACCCGGCGCGTGGCGAAGATGCGCCGGCAACGTCCCACCACGTCATGACTGGTCATCCCGGCCGGCTTGTCGACGATCACCAGGCCGGGGCCGGTCACGCTCACAGCACGATCGCCGTCAACACCAAACCCCGCTCGACCGACCAGCGTCCCGCCAGCGAGGTCAGGGGCGGGCCGGACAGGGCGGCGGGGTCGATCAGGATGCGGGAGACGAACCGGCCGCTGTCGGCCGAATCGGCGTGAAAGGTGATGTGCGCATCCTCGAAGCCCAACCACCGCTTGGTCAGCGGAAACCAGGCTTTGTAGGTGGCTTCCTTGGCGCAGAACAGGATTCGGTCCCAGTGCAGACCGTCCGGCATCGCCTGCGGCATCTCGGCACGCTCGGCGGGCAGGCTGATCGCGTCCAGCACGCCGTTGGGCAGCACGTCGTGCGGTTCGGCGTCGATACCGACGGACCGCACCGCCTCGCTGCGCCCGACGACCGCACCCCGGTAGCCGGTGCAGTGGGTCAGGCTGCCGACGATGCCGTCCGGCCAGCATGGTTCGCCCTTGTCGCCCTTGAGGATCGGCGCCGGCGGCACACCCAGCTCACCCAGCGCGATCCGTGCACAGTGCCGGACGGTGATGAATTCGCTACGCCGCTTGGCGACCGACTTGGCGATCAGCGGTTCCTCCTCAGGCAGTGGCGTCAGCCCCGGCGGATCCGTGTACAACTCGGCGTAGCCCATCTCCTCGGCCAGCGTGTTGGGCAGCAGCGGCGATACCAGCGTTCGCGCCGTCACCGGTTCTGCCGCTGCCGCAACCGTTCCCGGAACTGGGTGGCCTGCGCCCTCATCTCGGGGGTGATCACGAAGTGGCCACCGAAGTCGTTCAGGTAGCCGGGTGCGTACTGCGGATCCGGCAACACCTGGCGCAACCAGCTGTACGGCTTGCGGCGCCGCCACTCGCGCGGGTAACCCACCGACACCTCCTCGAACCGCACGTCGTCATACCAGGTGGTCCGCGGAATGTGCAGGTGACCGTAGACCGAGCACACCGCGTTGTAGCGGGTGTGCCAGTCGGCAGTCAGGGTCGTTCCGCACCACAGCGAAAACTCCGGATAGAACAGCGCCTCGCAGGGTTCACGCACCAGCGGGAAGTGGTTGACCAGCACGGTGGGCTGCATCCAGTCCAACTCCTCCAACCGTGCGCGGGTCTTGGCGACCCGTTCGCGGCACCACGCGTCGCGGGTGGGGTACGGCTCCGACGACAGCAGAAACTCATCGGTGCACACCACATTCCGCTCTTTCGCGATGGCCAGGCCCTCGGCCTTACTCGCGGCGCCGGCAGGCAGAAATGTGTAGTCGTAGAGCAGGAACATCGGCACGATGGTGGCCGGCCCGCCCCGTTCGGTCCACACCGGGAACGGATGCTCGGGAGTGACGACACCCATCTCGTCGCACATGTTGACCAGGTAGTCGTAGCGGTCGCGGCCGAAGATCTGCATCGGGTCCCGGTTGGTGGTCCACAGTTCGTGGTTGCCTGGCACCCAGATCACCTTGGCGAAGCGCCTGCGCAGCAGATCCAGGGCCCAGCGGATCTCGTCGGTGCGTTCGGCGACGTCGCCGCACACGATCAGCCAGTCGTCCGGCGACGAGGGGTGCAGCGACTCGGTGACCGGCTTATTGCCCAGGTGTCCGGTGTGCAGGTCCGAGACCGCCCACAGCGTCGGCTGTCCCCCACCGCCCGACTCATGCCCTGCCACGGTTATCCACCCTAGCGACGAGGTGAATGGTTTCGCTGTGACGGTGCGAACGCTACTTGTACACTCCCGGCAATAGGACTGCCGAGAGCAGGGGGTGTCGTGTTTGCCAAGGTACGTCTGGCTGCAGCGCTGAGCGCGCTGGTCACCGCGATCATGGTGGGCTTAGCGGGCTGGCACTACCAGGCACCACCGGCCGGCCGCGGCGCCGTCGAGTTGCGGTCGACCGCGCAACCGATGGAAACCACCATGAAGAGCCCGATCGTGGCGACCAGCGATCCGAGCCCTTTCGACCCCTGCACTGACATCCCGTTTGACGCCGTCCAGCGGCTCGGCCTGGCCTACACACCTCCGCAACCGCTGGAGGGACTGCGTTGCCAGTTCGACGCCGGCAACTACCAGCTTGCGGTTGAACCGATCATCTGGCGCACCTACGCCCAGACGTTGCCCCCCGACGCCGTCGAGACCACGATCCAGGGCCACCGCGCCGCCCAGTACTGGGTGCTCAAGCCCACCTACCACAACAGCTTCTGGTACATCTCCTGCATGGTCACCTTCAAGACCGACTACGGGGTGATCCAGCAGTCGTTGTTCTACTCCACGGTCTACTCGGAGCCGGACGTCGACTGCCCGTCCACGAATCTGCAGCGCGCCAACGAACTCGCTCCGTTCTACAAGTTCTGAGCCGATTTCCTAACCTGGGAATGTGAGCACCACTTCCCTGCGGCGCGACCAGGCACGGTTGCGCCCACTGAGCACTGGCGGCCGGTTCGCGCTGGGCGCGCTGGGTGCGGCGTTGCGTCTGCCCCGCGCCAGCACCCGTTTCACCGTCAACCGCGTCGAGATCCCGATGCGCGACGGCGTCCGCCTCGTCGCCGACCATTACGCACCGCAGACGGCTACTCCCGCCGGCACCCTGTTGGCACGGGGTCCGTACGGCCGCAAGTTGCCGTTCTCGCTGGCATTCGCGCGGTTGTACGCCGCCCGCGGCTACCACGTCGTGCTGCAGAGCGTGCGCGGCACCTTCGGGTCGGGCGGCGAGTTCGAGCCGATGGTCAACGAGGCCCCCGACGCCGCCGATACGGTCCAGTGGCTGCGTCAGCAGCCGTGGTTCACCGGCCGCTTCGCGACGATCGGCGTGTCCTACCTCGGCTTCACCCAGTGGGCGCTGCTCGACGATCCGCCGCCCGAGCTGGCTGCGGCGGTGATCACGGTGGGCCCGCACGATTTCCACGAATCCGTGTGGGGCACCGGGTCGTTCTCGGTCGACTTCCTGGCCTGGAGCGAACTGGTCTCCCGCCAGGAGGATCCGCGCCGGCTCCGGGCCTTGATTGCCCGCGTCCGCGCCCCGCGCAAAGTATCCCGCGCCGCCAGCGAGGTGCCTTTGGGTAAATCGGCCCGCAAGCTGCTTGGTGACGGCGCGCCCTGGTTCGAGTCGTGGCTGGAACACAACGAAGCCACCGACCCGTTCTGGGACCCGATGCGCTTCCCGGGCGCACTGGACCGGGTGTCGGTCCCGGTGCTGTTGCTGTCGGGCTGGCAGGACATCTTCGTGCGCCAGACGATTCAGCAGTACCGGCACCTGCGGGACCGTGACGTCGACGTCGCACTGACGGTGGGGCCCTGGACGCACATCCAGATGCTGACCAAGGGCCTGGCGATATGCGTGCGGGAAACCCTGGATTGGCTGGACACCCACCTGGGCCACGCGCCGGCGGCGCGGCGCCCGAGCCCGGTCCGGATTTACGTCACCGGACAGGGGTGGCGCCACCTGCCGGACTGGCCGCCGGCGACCACCGAACGGTCGTTGTACCTGCAGCCCTACGGGCACCTGGGCGACACCCCGCCTGAGATCAACACCCGGCCGGCCAACTTCCGCTACGACCCGGCCCATCCCACGCCGACCACGGGTGGTCCGCTGCTGTCGCCCAAGGGTGGCTACCGGGACGACACCGAGCTGGCGCTGCGCGACGATGTGCTCAGCTTCACCGGGGCCGCCCTGGACGCCGACCTCTACGTGTACGGCAACCCCGTGCTCGAGTTGTCGCACAGCTCCGACAATCCCCACGCCGACCTGTTCGTCCGGGTCAGCGAGGTCGACGCCAAGGGCCGGTCCCGGAACGTGAGCGACGGTTACCGGCGCCTGGCCGACGGCGAACGCACCGTGCGTATCGAGTTGGATCCGATCGCGCACCGGTTCGAGGCGGGATCCCGCATCCGCGTGCTGATCGCGGGTAGTTGGTTCCCCCGCTATGCCCGCAACCTAGGCACCGGTGAACCGTTGCTGACCGGGCGTGAGCTGCGGGCGGCCACCCATTCGGTGCATTTCGGGGATTCCCGTCTGCTGCTGCCAGCCGGCTCAGCCGACGGCCTCGCGGACCCGGGCGGCGATGTCGGCTAGCGCGGCGTCGTCGTGCACCGGCTGAGCCAACGCAGGTTCGACGGGCAGCTGCACCCAACTGGTGCAGCCCGCATAATCCGGGGTCCGGCTCAGCCGCACCGGCTCGGTGAGCGGGGCCGCGGCGACGACGAGCACGGCGAGCTTGTGTTTGGGCCGGAAGTCGAGCCGGTCCGCGCGCACCGACTCCGCCGTCCAGATGTGCAGGTCCTCGATCCGTTCCAGGCCGTCCGGCTGGTTGACGGGCAGCGCCGCAACGACTTTGGCCGCTGCCCGCACGACGATGTGTTCGTCCGTGCTGTCGTCGGCCGCGGGTTCAAGCAGGTCCCGGTGCTCGGGCCGGACCCGCTGCGCGTGGCTGTGCGCTGTCGTCGGGAACAGCAGGAATTCCCGGGCGGCGACCTCGAACCGCTTTTCGCCGATGCCGCCCTTGCGCAGCAGGATGGTCTGACGCCCGTCGAGTAGCGCATGCACGGCGGCGCTCCACTCCTTGAGCGCCGGCCTCATTGCGGTCCCGCGAGTCGGGCGATGACCTCGGGCCGGCGCAGCGGCGGGATGGTCCTGGGCGGCTGGCGGCGTTGCGGCAGGGCGTCCAGCAGCCGGGCGGTGGTGGCGGTGACCTCGGCGACCGCCGCTTCGAACGCGTCGGCGTTGGCCGCCGACGGACGTGTGATCCCGCTGACCTTGCGGACATATTGGCGCGCCGCGGCCGCGATCTCCTGGGCAGTGGCGGGCGGTTCCAGCCCACGCAGTTCGGTGATGTTCCGGCACATGCTTTTCACGATAGGCGCCGCGGTGGGTTGCGTTAGGTTGCGCGAGCAGACGCGAAATCCCCCGACACGCCGAGCGTGCGGGGGATTTCGCGTCTGCTCGCGCACGGGGGTGCCCAGGCCGCCCACCGGCGCGTGGCTACGGTGAAGTCATGACCGACGACATCCTGCTGATCGACAACGACGAGCGGGTACGCACCCTGACCCTGAACCGCCCGCAGTCCCGCAACGCGCTGTCCTCGGCGCTGCGGGACCAGTTCTTCGGCGCGCTGGCCGACGCGGAGAGCGACGACGACGTCGACGTCATCATCGTCACCGGCGCCGACCCGGTGTTCTGCGCCGGACTGGACCTCAAAGAGCTGGGCGGCCAGACCGCGCTGCCGGACATCTCGCCGCGGTGGCCTGCGCTGACCAAACCGGTGATCGGCGCGATCAACGGCGCCGCCGTAACCGGCGGCCTGGAGCTGGCGCTGTACTGCGACATCCTGATCGCCTCCGAGCAAGCGCGCTTCGCTGACACCCACGCCCGGGTGGGCCTGCTGCCGACCTGGGGGCTCAGCGTGCGGCTGCCGCAGAAGGTGGGCGTGGGCCTAGCCCGGCGGATGAGCATGACCGGCGACTACCTGTCGGCCGCCGATGCGCTGCGCGCGGGGCTGGTCACCGAGGTGGTGCCGCACGACCAGCTGTTGCCCACCGCCCGGCAGGTCGCGGCGTCCATCGTCGGCAACAACCAGGGCGCGGTCCGCGCGCTGCTGGCGTCCTACCACCGGATCGACGACGCACAGACCAGCGGCGGGCTCTGGTTGGAGGCCTCCGCGGCCCGGCAGTTCCGGACCAGCGGTGACGACATCGCCGCGAACCGCGAGGCGGTGTTGCAACGGGGACGCTCGCAGGTGCGCTAGCGGCGATCGCGAGCGCGGCGCAGCCGGGCGAAGCGGATCGCCGCCATCAGACCAGCCGCGATCGCAAGCGCGGCGCAGCCGGGCGAAGCGGGTCGCCGCCATCAGACCAGCGGCGATCGCGAGCGCGGCGCAGCCGGGCGAAGCGGATCGCCGCCATCAGACCAGCCGATCGCGAGCGCGGCGCAGCAGGGCGAAGCGGGTCGCCGCCATTAAGCCGAGCCCACGCGGGTCTCGGTTCGGCTGTCGAAGAAGCGCACCTCGTTCGGGTGCGGCACGATCGCCAACTCCTCCCCGACCCGCACCGCCGTGCGACGGTCGGTGCGGAACACAATTCGTTCGGCGAGCGACGCCCAACCCTCCCGCCCCACCGGCGTCGCGTAGACGAACGATTCGAAGCCGAGTTCCTCGACGAGCTCGACGTGCACCGCCAGTGAACCCGCCGCGCCGGCGGGCACCACGTCCCAGGACTCCGGACGGATACCGACCAGCACCCGCTCGGCGGTCCCGCGGGGCACCGGGATCCCCAAGTCGGGTGAGCGCACCACACCGTCGGCCACCGCGGCGTCGATAAGGTTCATCGACGGGGCCCCGATGAACGTGGCGACGAAGGTGTTGACCGGGTTGTCGTAGAGGGCACGCGGGGTGTCGACCTGTTGCAGTACACCATCTTTGAGCACGGCGACCCGGTCGCCCATGGTCATCGCCTCCACCTGGTCGTGGGTGACGTAGACGGTGGTGGTGCCGAGCTGACGTTGCAGCCCGGAGATCTGCGACCGGGTGCTGACCCGCAACTTGGCATCCAGATTCGACAGCGGCTCGTCCATGCAGAACACCTGCGGCCGGCGCACGATCGCACGTCCCATCGCCACCCGCTGGCGTTGCCCGCCGGACAGCTTCGCGGGCTTACGGTCCAGCAGCTCAGTCAATTCCAGCATCGCGGCGACTTCCTGGACACGCCGGCGCGTGTCGGCGCGCGACATGCCGGCATTGCGCAGGGCGAATCCCATGTTGGCGGCCACCGTCATGTTCGGGTACAGCGCATAGTTCTGAAACACCATCGCCACGTCGCGGGCCCGCGGCGGCAGATCGGTGACGTCCACGTCTCCAATCGTTATGCGGCCGCTCTCAACGGTTTCCAGTCCCGCCAGCATCCGCAGGGTGGTGGACTTGCCGCAACCCGAAGGACCGACTAGGACCAGGAATTCGCCGTCGGCGATCTCGAGGTGCAGGTTGTCCACCGCCAGCCCCTGCGCGCCGGGGTAGCGATGGCTGACCGCGCGGTACCGCACTTCAGCCATGGCGGAAACCCGCGAGCTTGCGTTTGATCTGGCGGTCGTAGATGACCTGCAGCTGCTTGTTCATGTCGCTGAATGTCGCACTGACATCGGATCCCTTCAGCCCGATGGACTCCAGTCCGGACGCGATGACGCGCTCGGCGCCGGGTAGGAAGACACGGGCATAATCCTGCGGGCGGGTGTGCGCGAGCTGATCGAAAGCGACTCGGGCATTGGGGTTTTCGGTGAGATACCGCTGCTCACTCGGGTCATCGACCGCAGACTTGCGCACGGCGAGGTAACCCGTGCGCTGGCTGAAGTAGACGGTGGATTGCGGGTTCGTGAGGTAGGCAATGAACTTCAGCGCGTTGATCTTTCGCTCGTCGGACAACTTGGTCGGGATGGCCAGCCCAGCCCCGCCGGTCGGGCACGCGGGCGCCCCGCCGGGGCCGGTCGGCAGCGGCGCCACCCCGAAGTCGAATCTGGCCGCGGCGGTGATGCCGACCAGCGCGCCCGTCGACGCCACCGCCGAAGCCAAAATGCCGGTGGCGAACTCATTGGCGACATTGTTGGCGACCACGGCATACCTGCCGCCATGAATGGAGTCGCGGAAGAAGTTGCCGGCCGCAATCGTCGCCGGGTCAGTGAATTTCAGGTCCCATTTGTCTGAATATGCGCCTCCGAACGCCCAATTCGGCCCTTCAAACGTCCAGGAGATGGCTTCGGAGTTCGCCCAGCCGTGCGCCCAGTTCCGGCCGCCGACCACCCGCTGCAGCCGCGGACCCCAGTCCGCGAGCTCCTGCCAGGCGACCGGTCCGCGATCCGGTAAGCCGGCGCGCTCCCACACGGCCTTGTTGTAGTAGAACAGCGGCGTCGAACGCGCATAGGGCAGCGCATAGCGTTGGCCGTCGAACTCGTAGTCGGCCAGCAACGAGTCCACATAGTCGGGTGTGTCCACGCCCACTTCACGCATCAACTCGTCGAGTGGCGCGATGACACCGCTCAGGGCGAAATGGAACCACCAGATATCATCCAGCACAACGACATCGGGGACATCGGTGCCGATCAGCGCGGCGTTGAATTTCTGCGCCACCTCGTCGTAGTCCTTGCCGGCGTCGATCAACTTGACCTGCAGGCCGGGAAACTCCGCCTCGAATCGGCCGATCAGCTCTTTTTCCACCGCGGTCGACATACCGGGGTGATTGGACCAGAATGTCATCGGCCCGTTTCCGGACTTCACCCCACCGCTGCCGCCCATTCCCGCGCAACCGGCGGTCATTCCCGCCGCGCCGATCAGCGTGAGCAACTGCCTGCGGTTCACGGCATCCACGGCTAACCCTTGACCGCGCCAGAGGTGAGGCCCTTGATCATCTGCCGTTGCAGCGCAATGAAGATGAGCAGGATAGGCAGCATCGCCAGCAGTGTCACCGCCATCACCGGACCCCAGTTGGTCACTCCCTCGGCCTGCTGCAGGAACGTCAGGCCCACCGGCAGCGGCGCCACCGATTCGTCGTCGGCCATCAGGAACGGCCATAGGTACTCGTTCCATTCGTTGACCACGGTGATGAGCCCGAATGCCACCATGGTGGGCCCCGACATCGGCAGCACGACGCGCAGCAGCAGCTGCCACCACCGCGCGCCGTCCATCCGGGCGGCTTCGATGACCTCGGCGGGCAACGACAGAAAGTGGTTGCGCATCAGGAAGGTTCCGAACGCGACACCGGCCAGCGGCAGGATGATGCCCGGAAAGGTGTTGCGCAGGCCCAGTTGGGATATCAACGCGTAGTTGGAGATCACCGTGATCTGATTGGGCACCATCAGCGCGGCGATGATCAACAGGAACACCGCGTTACGGCCCGGGAACCGGATGAAAACCAGGCCGAATGCGCTGAGCACGCCGAGGACGAACTTCACCAACGCCAGCGCCGAGGTGAGAATCACCGAGTTGCGCAGGAAGGTCCAGAACGGAATCTGGTGAGTGGCAGTCCGATAATTCTGCGGATGCCAGTGCGGCGGCCACCAGGTGGTCGGCTGGGAGTAGATGTCGGGCTGCTGCTTGAACGAGGTGAAGAAGACGAATGTCAGCGGCCCGGCGACGAGGGCCACCACCAGCAGCATCGCCAGATAGCCGAACACGCGGGCCAGGCGCGCGGACCTCATTGGCGCTGACCCCGATCCATCACCCGCACCTGGTAGTAGGTGATCGCCAGCAGCACCAGGAACATGATGGTGGCGACGGTGGCGCCGTAGCCGGCGCGGAAGTTCCGGAAGGTTTCCAGATAGACCTGGTACACCATGGTCGTGGTGCCGGTGCCCTCCGGCCCGCCCCGGGTCATCACGTTGATGACGTCGAACACCTGCAACGAGTTGATCAGCACGGTGATCGACAGGAAGAACGTCGTCGGACGCAGTTGCGGCAGCAGCACTCGGCGAAATGTGGTCCACCGGCTCGCGCCGTCGATCTCGGCCGCTTCCAACAGGTCTCGGCGCACACCCTGCAGAGCGGCCAGGTAGATGACGAAGGTGTAGCCGAGGTTCTTCCAGACATAGGTGACGACGATCATGAACATCGCCCAGCGCGCGTCCTGGTAGAAGTCCGGCACACCGGCACCGAGGCGGCGCAGCAGATCCTGCACCAGGCCGAAATGGGGGTCGAAGACGAACTGGGCGGCCAGACCAATCGCCGCACCGGAGATCACAAACGGCGCAAACACCGTGGACCGCACCAGGTTTCGCCCGCGTAGCGGCTGGTCCAGCAGCATGGCCAACGCGAGCCCCAGAACCATCGAGCCGACCACCGCCGCCACGGTGAAGATCGTCGTGTTCAGCACGATCTGCCGCGTGTCGGTGCGGGTGAACCACTCCGCGTAGTTGGAGAACCCGACGAACTCGGCCCGCGGGTCCGAGATGTTCCAGTCGAAGAACGACAGCCGGATGTTGTCGGCCAGCGGCCGGTAGATGAACAGCATCAGCAGCGCCAGGTTCGGCCCGACCAGCACGACGAACAACGCGTAATCGCCCCACGACCGACGCCGGGTCCGTTGGGTCGTCACCGGCGCAGTGTAGCGCCGGGATTGGCCGGACTCAGCGAGTGCCGGTCACGGCCCAGCGTCCCGACACGGTGCGCCAGCCGCCGAAGATCAGCCGCAGCACCATGAATGTGCTCAACCCGGACCAGATGCCGGCCAACCCCCACCCGTAGGCCAGCGACAGCCAGATCAACGGCAGGAATCCGATCAGCGCACTCACGACGGTGGCGGTGCGCATGAACGCGGCGTCTCCGGCGCCCAGCAGGACTCCGTCCAGGGCGAAAACGATTCCGGCAACTGGCAACTGGGCCACCAGGAACCACCACGGCACCGTCACCGCGGAAAGCACCGACGGGTCGTCGGTGAAAAGGTCGGGCAGCACCCCGGCACCGACGCCGAAGACGGTCGCCAACAACGCGGCGGCAAGCAGCGAGAACAGCGTCACCCGCCACGCCACCCACTTGGCGTGCGCCGCGTCGCCGGCCCCGAGCGCCGCGCCCACCAGCGACTGCGCCGCGATCGCCAGCGAATCGAGCACCAGCGCCAGAAACGACCACAGTTGCAGCACGATCTGATGGGAGGCCAGCGCGGCGGCGCCGAACCGGGCCGCCACCGCGGCGGCCGAGACATAACAGGTCTGGAACGCCAGGCTGCGCAGGATCAGATCGCGTCCCATCACCAGCTGGGATCGCAACGCGGCGCGGTCCAGCCGCAGCGGCACCCGTTCGGCCAGCAGGGCGCCGCAGAACAACAGTGCGGCCAGCCACTGGCCGCACAGATTCGCCACCGCCGAACCGGGCAGTCCCACCCTGGGCAGCCCGAACCAGCCGTAGACCAGCGACGGGCACAACAACGCCGACACCGCGAACCCGGTGACCACATAGCGCAGCGGCCGCACGGTGTCCTGCACTCCGCGCATCCACCCGTTTCCGGCCAGCGACACCAGGATCGCCGGTACGCCCAGGATCGCGATCCGCAGCCACGGCAGGGCCGCCGATGCAGTGCTTTTTCCGTCACCGCCCGAGCCCGCGATCGCCGATACCACCGGCACCGCCGCGGCCTGCACCACCACGACGATCGCGGTGCCCAGGCCCAAACCCAGCCACGTCGCCTGCACACCTTCGTTCACCGCCGCCGCCCGGTCGGCCGCCCCGAAGTACCGGGCCGCGCGTGCGGTCGTGCCGTAGGACAGGAAGGTGAGCTGGGTGCTGACCAGGCCGAGCACCAGGCTGCCGATCGCCAGACCGGCCAGGGCCACTGCCCCGAGCCGGCCGACCACCGCGGTGTCGAACAGCAGATACAACGGCTCGGCCGCCAGCACACCCAAGGCGGGCAGGGCCAGCCTGGTGATCTGACGAAAGTCAGCCAAGAGCCGCGCGCAGCGCCGCCACCACGTCGTCGATGGAGCCGGTGGTCGAGTAACCGGCCGCAAGACGGTGCCCGCCCCCGCCGAATCCGGATGCGACGGCGGCCAGGTCCACAGCGGTCTTGGCGCGCATGGAGACCGACCACTGCTGCGGGTCGACCTCCTTGAACACCGCCGCGACTTCGGCCTCCTGCGTGGTGCGCACGATGTCGACCACGCTCTCCACCTCCTCGGGGCGTGAACCGAGCCAATCCTGGTGCGCGACAACGGCATACACCAGTCCGCGACCTTCGACGGCCTCGGGCACCAGGCGCGCGGAACCCAGGACCCGCGACAGCAGCGGCAGCCACGCGAACGGATGGCTGTCCATCAGCGACCGGCTGATGGACGCGTTGTCCACCCCGATCTCGAGCAGCCGGGCCGCCAGCCGGAACGCCCGCGGGCTGGCCCAGCGGAACGACCCGGTGTCGGTGGTCAGCCCGGCGTAGATGCAGTGCGCGACTGCCGGGCTGATCGGCTTGCCCCACGCGTCGAGGATCTCGGCGACCATCATCGTCGTCGAATCCGCCTTCGCGTCAACGAAATTCGCCGTCCCGAACAGGCCGTTGGAGGCGTGGTGGTCGATCACCAGCAGCTGCTGATCGGGCTCGGCCAGCTCGCGCAGCCGGCCGAGCCGGTGAATGCTCGGCACGTCGACGGTCACCACCAGGTCGACGTCGCGTCGCAACTCTTCCGGACCGACCAGCAGCTCGCAGCCGGGCAGCGAGCGCAACGACTCCGGTAGTGCCGCCGGTGCGGCGAAGCTGACCTGCACTTTCTTATCGCAGCCGTCCAGCACCAGGGCCAGCGCCAGGCCCGCACCGATGGTGTCCGCGTCCGGGTGAACATGGCAGATCACGGCGACGGTGTTCGCGGTCTCCAGCAGCTCGGCGGCGCCGACCGCGTCGACACGCGCCCCGGTAAAGCGAGGCATGCCCGTCAGCTCAGTCTTCGGATCGATCGTGCGATCGGTTGTGGTCATCGGTGTCCTTAGCCTCGCCAAGTCCCCCGGCGGCCGGCGTCTCGGCCGCCGACCCACTATCACGGTACGGGTCGGCCTCCCCAGCCGGCTTCGCACCCACCCGAACGCGGGCCAGATCGGCGTCGGCGGCGCGGGCGCGGGCCAGCAGCTCCTCCATCCGATTGACCGTGTCGGTCGTGGTGTCACGCTCGAACGTCAGGGTCGGCGTGAAGCGCACGCCGGTGCCGGCACCCACCTTAGTGCGCAGCACCCCCTTGGCCCGGTCCAGCGCCGCGGCGGCGCCGGCCAGGTCCGGCTCGTCGTCCAGCGTCGGACCCATCACCGTGTAGTAGACGGTCGCGTCGTGCAGGTCGTTGGTCACCTTCGTGTCGACGATGGTGACCCCGGCCAGCCTCGGATCCTTGATCTCATATTCGATCGCCGAGGCGACGATAGTGCTGATTCGTTTGGCCAGGCGGCGCGCCCGGGCGGGATCAGCCATGCCGGGTCACGACCGTTCCTTTTGCACGAGCTCGAAGGACTCGATGATGTCGCCTTCCTTGATGTCGGAGTACCCCAGCGTCAGACCGCACTCGAAACCTTCGCGGACCTCGGTGACGTCGTCCTTCTCCCGCCGCAGCGAGTTGATCGTCAGGTTCTCGGTGACCACGATGTTGTCCCGCAGCAATCGCGCCTTGGCGTTGCGGCGCACCACACCCGAGGTGATCATGCAACCGGCGATGATGCCCACCTTCGAGGACCGGAAGATCGCGCGGATCTCCGCGCGGCCCAGCTGGTTCTCCTCGTAGATCGGCTTGAGCATGCCGCGCAGGGCCTTCTCGATCTCGTCGATCGCCTGGTAGATCACCGAGTAGTACCGGATGTCCACGCCTTCGCGGTTGGCCAGCTCCGTCGCCTTGCCTTCGGCGCGCACGTTGAAGCCGATGATCACCGCGTCCGAAGCCGACGCCAGGTTCACGTTGGTTTCGGTGATGCCACCGACGCCGCGGTCGATGACGCGCAGCTGCACCTCGTCGTCGATCTCGATCCCCATCAAGGCCTCTTCGAGCGCCTCGACCGTACCGGCGTTGTCGCCCTTGAGGATCAGGTTCAGCTGACTGGTTTCCTTCAGCGCCGAGTCCAGGTCCTCCAGGCTGATGCGCTTGCGACTGCGCGCCGCCAGGGCGTTGCGCTTGCGAGCACTGCGCCGGTCGGCGATCTGGCGGGCGATGCGGTCCTCGTCGACAACCAGGAAGTTGTCACCGGCGCCGGGCACCGAGGTGAACCCGATGACCTGCACCGGCCGCGACGGCAACGCCTCCTCGACGTCGTCGCCGTGCTCGTCGACCATGCGCCGCACGCGGCCGTACGCGTCGCCGGCCACCACCGAGTCGCCGACCCGCAGGGTGCCGCGCTGGATCAGCACGGTGGCCACCGGCCCGCGACCGCGGTCCAGGTGCGCCTCGATGGCCACACCCTGGGCTTCCATGTCGGGGTTGGCACGCAGGTCCAACGCCGCGTCGGCGGTCAGCAGCACCGCCTCGAGCAGTGCCTCGATGTTGGTGCCCTGCTTGGCCGAGATGTCGACGAACATCGTGTCGCCACCGAAATCCTCTGCCACCAAACCGTATTCGGTGAGCTGGCCGCGGATCTTGGCCGGGTCGGCGCCTTCCTTGTCGATCTTGTTGACCGCCACCACAATCGGCACATCCGCGGCCTGCGCGTGGTTGATGGCCTCAACCGTCTGCGGCATCACGCCGTCGTCGGCCGCGACCACCAGGATCGCGATGTCGGTGGCCTTGGCCCCGCGGGCCCGCATGGCGGTGAACGCCTCGTGACCGGGGGTGTCGATGAAGGTGATGAGCCGCTCGTTGCCGTCCAGATCGACGGCAACCTGGTAGGCACCGATGTGCTGGGTGATGCCGCCGGCCTCGCCCTCGCGGACGCTGGCCTTACGGATGGTGTCCAACAGGCGCGTCTTACCGTGGTCGACGTGACCCATCACGGTCACCACCGGCGGACGGGTCTGCAGGTCTTCCTCGCCGCCCTCGTCTTCGCCGTAGGTCAGGTCGAAGGACTCGAGCAGTTCGCGGTCCTCGTCCTCGGGGCTGACGACCTGAACGTTGTAGTTCATCTCGCTGCCCAGCAGCTCGAGCGTCTCGTCGCCCACCGATTGGGTGGCCGTCACCATCTCGCCGAGGTTGAACAACGCCTGCACCAGCGAGGCCGGGTTGGCGTTGATCTTGTCGGCGAAGTCGGACAGCGAGGCGCCCCGGGCCAGCCGGATGGTCTCGCCGTTGCCGTGCGGCAACCGCACGCCGCCGACGACCGGCGCCTGCATGTTCTCGTACTCGGCGCGCTTCGCCCGCTTCGACTTGCGGCCACGCCGCGGCGCACCACCCGGACGCCCGAACGCGCCGGCCGCGCCACCGCGCTGACCGGGGCGTCCACCCCCACCGCCGGGGCCACCGCCACCGGGACGACCGCGGTAATTGCCGCCGGCGCCGCCGGGTGCTGCTCCGACGCCGCCGCCACCGCGGTAGTTACCGCCGCCGCCGCCGTCACGTCCGCCGGGACCACCGGGGCGGGCACCGCCGGGACGCGGGCCGCCGGCGCGCGCCGGACGGGGACCGCCGGCGGCGCCACCGGGACGCGGCGGCATGCTGCCGGGCGAGGCACCGCCGGGCCGGGGCGCGCCCGGCCGGGGTGCGCCGGGGCGCGGAGCCTGCGGGTGCGGACGCGGGATCGGCCGGTCGACGGGCTGCGCCGACGAGAATGGATTGTTACCGACGCGCGGGGTGCGCACGCCGGGTTTGGGGGCCGGTCCCGGACGCGGTCCGGGCGTCATGCCGGGCTGCGGGGCCTGTGGGCTGGCCGGCTGACCGGGGGTCGGAGCCGCCGGTCGGGGCGTCGGGGGCGCCGGGGCCGCGGGCTTGGCGGCGCTGGCGGCCGGGGCCACCGGACTGGCGGGCGCGGCACCGCCCGGCCGACCGGGGGCGGCGGGCTTGGCCGGTGCGCTGGTCGACGCGCCGTTGCCGGTCGGGTCGATCGCCTTGTCGAGCGCGCGGTCCAGGGCCGAATCGGCCTTGGCTGCGCCGGGGACCGGACCGGCCTTCTCGGGGGCCTTGCCTTGCGGACCGGCCGCGGGACCCTTGGCGGCCGGCTTACCGCCGCCGAACGACTCGCGAAGGCGCCGGGCAACCGGCGCTTCTACCGTCGACGACGCGGATTTGACGAATTCGCCCTGTTCATTAAGTCGGGCGAGGACTTCCTTGCTGGTGACACCGAGTTCCTTGGCTAACTCGTGTACGCGGGCCTTACCTGCCACTACATCTCCTGTCTAAGAGGCGACAGTCAGTGGGCCGCGCCTCGGGTTTAGCTATGACACATGGTCATCGGGACTTCACGGTGTGCTCATGTTCGTTGCTACCTGTTCTGTTGCGCCGTGGGACGAGCTCACCTGCTCGACCACCGCGGATGTATCCGGTGAACCGGTGATGCGCAGCGCGCGGTTGAAAGCCCGCCGCCGATTCGCTTGTTGTACGCACTGCGGCGCGGGATGCAGCCATGCACCTCGCCCCGGCAGGCTTCTGGCCGTGTCAACGATTACGGCGTAGCTGCCGTTCCCCGTAGACGAGGCCACCACTCGAAGCAGTTCGACGGCCAACTCTCGCTTCCGGCATCCGACGCACGTCCGCACGGGTCCGCTGGGGTTGTCCGGGCGTCTGCGCGCCGAGGCCGAAGGCTCGCGCTGGATCACGGCTAAGTCTAGCGTCACTCGGACTTCAGTCCGAACCGCCCGTGCGCCGAATGCGCGAGCAGACGCAAAAGCTCCCAATCACACGGCGTGTCGGGGGCTCTTGCGTCTGCTCGGCCAGAGATTAGTGGGTCATCCCGTGGCTGGCGCCGTGTTCGGGGTGCCCGGCGGACTGGCCGGGCGCGTCGCCACGAATATCGATGCGCCATCCGGTCAGCCGCGCGGCCAGCCGCGCGTTTTGCCCCTCCTTACCGATGGCCAGCGACAACTGGAAGTCGGGCACCACCACGCGGGCGGCACGGGCGGTCTGGTCAATCACCGACACCGACACCACCTTGGCCGGCGACAACGCGTTCGCGACGAAGCGGGCCGGGTCCTCGTCGTAATCGATGATGTCGATCTTCTCGCCGGACAACTCGCTCATCACATTGCGGACCCGCTGTCCCATCGGGCCGATGCAGGCGCCCTTCGCATTGAGCCCGGGCACCCGCGATGTCACGGCGATCTTGGATCGGTGGCCGGCCTCGCGGGCGACCGCCACGATCTCGACCGACCCGTCGGCGATCTCCGGCACTTCCAGCGAGAACAGCTTGCGCACCAGATTGGGGTGGGTGCGCGACAGCGTGATCAGCGGCTCGCGGGAGCCACGGCTCACCCCGACGACATAACAGCGCAGCCGGTTGCCGTGTTCGTAGCTCTCCCCCGGCACCTGTTCGGCCGCCGGAATGACGCCCTCAGAGGCCTTGGCTTCGGTGCCCATCCGGACGACCACCAGACCGCGGGCGTTCGCACGGCTGTCGCGCTGGATGACGCCGGCCACGATCTCACCTTCGCGGGTGGAGAACTCACCGAAGGTGCGCTCGTTCTCGGCGTCGCGGAAACGCTGCAGCATCACCTGGCGGGCGGTCGTGGCGGCGATGCGGCCGAACCCCTCCGGAGTGTCGTCCCACTCGCTGATCAGGTTGCCGTTTTCGTCGGTCTCGCGGGCAATGACGCGCACCACCCCGCTCTTGCGGTCGATCTCGATGCGGGCGTCGGTCTGGTGGCCTTGAGTGTGCCGGTAGGCGGTGAGCAGCGCGGACTTGATGGTTTCCAGCAATTCGTTGACCGAGATGCCCCGGTCCACCTCGATCGCGTGCAGCGCGGCCATGTCGATGTTCATGTGTCGGCCTCCGTCTCAGCGCCCCCACCCGCCTGAGCCGGCTGCGCCAGCTCCAGCTCTGCTTGTGCGGGTGGCGAAAACTCGACCTGGACGACCGCGTTCGTGACGTCAGCGAGCGCGATCTCACGCACGGCCCAATCGCGGCCCTGCCGGATGACCAGCGCCGTCACGCCGTCCCGCGTCTCGCCGATGCGGCCGGACAGCTCGGTGCCGTCGGAAAGCGCCAGTGCGACCTTGCGGCCGCGGGCGCGCCGGAAATGCTTCTCACTGGTCAGGGGGCGCTCCACGCCGGGTGAGCTGACCTCGAGGACGTACTGGGGGCTCGCGTCGGCGAGGTCGTCCAGCAAAGTCGATGCCGAGCGGGACAGGTCGGCGATGGTGTCCAGGTCCAGGCCCGTGTCGCCGTCCGCAATCACAGTGATCCGTGGCGGACGGGTGCGGCTGTCGATGACCACGTCTTCGATCTCGTAGCCGGCGCGCGCGAACTCACCACTGAGTAGCTCGATCACCTGCGTCTGCGACGGTAGCCCGGTGGTCACGGCGAGCTCCTCATCTGAAGTTGTCCGGTCACTGGCGAGCCAGCTACCAACGATACGCCAGGATCGGGCAATGACACCGTGATCGTGGCAGGCGTTCTCCCGCGACGCGGTGATGGCAGGATGTGGGGCGTGCCCAGAGCAGTACCCGTCATCAGCAGGCGGGGTGTGCTCGCCGGTGGTGCCGCTCTCGCACTTGGGGTGGTGGCCACCGCGTGTGGCGAGCCCGCCCCCAAACCCCCGGCTGTCGAGGAGTTGTTAGGCCCGCTGGAGCAGGCCCGCCGCGACAGCGCGCTGGCGACGGCGGCCGCTGGAGCCATCGGCAGCCCGCCCCAGGTTGCCGCCGCGCTGAGCGTGGTGGCCTCCCAGCGCGCAGCGCACGCCCGGGCGCTGGCCACCGAGGTCGCGCGGGCTGCGGGCAAGTTGGTGTCGTCGACCAGCGAGACGAGCAGTTCGACCACGACCACCTCCACCGATCCGGAGGCTCCGCCGCCGCCCCCGCCGCCGGTGTCGGACGTCATCGACTCGCTGCGTAAGTCCGCCGAGGACGCGAATCGCCTGGTGGCCACGATGTCGGGGTACCGAGCAGGGCTGCTGGCCTCAATCGTTGCGTCCTGCACCGCCTCCTACGAGGTGGCGCTGGTGCCCGGAGGGCCGTCGATATGACGTCGTCGGAACCCAGCTTCGGCGCCAGCCCGAAACGTTCCCCCGCCGGCAAAGACGCCGACATCACGGCACTGAACGACGCGCTGTCCGTCGAGCACGCCACCATCTACGGCTACGGCATCGTGTCGGCGATGTCGCCACCCAGCGTCAACGACCTGGTGGTGGAGGCACTCAATCAGCATCGCCAGCGCCGCGACGACGTCATCGCCATGCTGACCGCACGCAAGGCCACCGCTGTCGTCGCCGCGCCCGGCTACCAGTTGCCGTCACCGGTGGGCTCCCCCGCCGAGGCCGCGCGGCTGGCGGCGCGGATGGAGAACGACGGCGCGACGGCATGGCGGGCCGTCGTGGAGTACGCCGACTCCGCCGACGACCGCGCCTTCGCCTCCACTGCGCTGAGCCAGAGCGCGGTGATGGCCTCCCGCTGGAACAAGGTGCTCGGCGGTTGGCCGATCACAGCGCCTTTCCCGGGCGGCAACGAGTAGTCAGCCGCTGATGGCGGCCAACAGATCGGTCACCAGCGCATCGTTGACGGCAAGCTCGGTCGTCTGGCCGCTGAACCGGTCGCGCAGCTCGATCCGGCCGTCCGCCCACCCGCGGCCCACCACCACGATCCACGGCATGCCGAGCAACTCGGCGTCCTTGAACTTCACCCCCGGCGATGCGGTGCGGTCGTCCAGCAGCACCTCGACACCCACCTTGTCCAGGTCGGCGGCCAGCTTGGCCGCGCCCAGGCGCGCTTCGGGGTCCTTGTTGGCGATCACCAGGTGCACGTCGAACGGCGCGACCGAGGACGGCCAGCGCAGCCCGAGCTCGTCGTGGTGTTGTTCGGCGACGACGGCCACCAGGCGTGACACCCCGATGCCGTAGGAGCCCATGGTCAGCCGGACCGGTTTGCCGTCCTCGCCGAGCACATCGGCGGTGAAGGCGTCGGTGTACTTGCGGCCGAGCTGGAAGATGTGGCCGATCTCGATGCCCCGCGCCATGACCAGCGGGCCGGCGCCGTCGGGCGAAGGATCGCCCTCCCGCACCTCGGCTGCTTCGATGGTGCCGTCGGCGGAGAAGTCGCGGCCGGCCACCAGCCCGACGACATGGCGGCCGGGTGAGTCCGCGCCGGTGATCCAGCTGCTGCCATCCACCACACGCGGGTCGACAAGGTAGCGAACTTCGTTGTCGCGCAGCGCTTTCGGGCCGATGTAACCCTTGACCAGAAACGGGTAACGAGCGAAGTCGGCGTCGTCGAGCAGGGCGTACTCGGCCGGCTCCAGCGCCGCGCTCAGGCGCTTGTCGTCGATATCGCGGTCGCCGGGCACCCCGATCGCGAGCAATTCCCAGTCCCCGCCGGGCTGGCGCACCTTGACCAGGACATTCTTGAGGGTGTCCGCGGCGGTGACGGTCCGGCCCAGGCCGGCCTCGTTGGCCCAGGCCACCAGGGTGGCGATGGTCGGTGTGTCGCCGGTGTCGTGGATTTGCGCCTCGGGCAGACCGTCGACGGGTTTTGCCTCGGGTTGGGCGGTGATGACCGCCTCGACGTTGGCCGCGTACCCGGATTCCAGGCAGCGCACGAAGGTGTCCTCGCCGATCGGGCTTTCGGCCAGAAACTCCTCGGAGGCGCTGCCACCCATCGCACCCGAGACCGCCGAGACGATGACGTAACGCACCCGCAGCCGGTCGAACATGCGCTGATAGGCCTCCCGGTGCGCGTGATAGGAGGACTTGAGGCCGGCGGCGTCGATATCGAACGAATAGGAGTCCTTCATCACGAACTCGCGGCCCCGCAGAATCCCGGCGCGGGGCCGCGCCTCGTCGCGGTACTTGGTCTGAATTTGGTAGAGGGTCAGCGGAAAGTCCTTGTAAGAGCTGTATTCGCCCTTGACAGTCAGGGTGAACAGCTCCTCGTGGGTGGGTCCGAGCAGGTAGTCGTTGCCGCGACGGTCTTTGAGCCGGAACACGCCGTCGCCGTACTCGGTCCAGCGGTTCGTCGTCTCGTAAGGCGCACGCGGCAGCAGGGCGGGAAACAGGATCTCCTGGCCGCCGATCGCGTTCATCTCCTCGCGCACGATGCGCTCGATGTTGCGTAGGACGCGCAGGCCCAGCGGCAACCAGCTGTACAACCCGGGCGCGATCGGCCGGACGTATCCCGCGCGGATCAACAGTTTGTGACTGGGCACTTCCGCGTCGGCGGGGTCGTCGCGCAGCGTGCGCAGGAACAGCTCGGACATCCGGGTGATCACAGGCGGCAAGCCTAGCGGGCGGGTTGGTGCGGCGAACGTCACGCCAGCGTGGCAGCCGGCAGCGGACGCCACGCCAGCGTGACGTTCAGCGAAAGCTCGGGGTAAGCCGCGCGGGAAGCTAGAGCTCCCCGGCGTCGATCGCTTCCTTGACTTCCTGCGCGTGCGCAACCTGTTCCGGCGTATAACCGATGAACAGCGCCGCACAGCCGACGATCACCGCCGTGCCGGCCACCCACAGCAGGCCGTAGGTGTAGCCCTTGTCGAGAGCGAGCAACTGGGCTTCGTTCATGAACTTGACCGGGCCGGTGATTCCACCGAGGTAGAGCGTGCGCGACGTGATCACGGCCTGGATGACGGCCAGCACCAACGGCCCACCGAGGCTCTGCAGCATCAGCGTCATGGCCGAGACCGGACCGATCTGGTCGAAGCCGACGCCCGCAATGGCCGACAGGGTCAGCGGCACGACCACCATGCCAATCCCGATACCGCCGACGACGATGGGCAACACCAGGTTGGGGAAGTACGGCGCACCGCGGTGCATGCAGAACGAGCCGTAGAGCATCGCCCCCAGCAGCAACCAGCCGCCGCCGATCGTCAGCACGCGCGGCGAGAATCGGGACACCAGCTGCGAGGAGATCCCGAGGCCGATGCCCATCGCGATGACGAACGGGATGAAGCCGACACCTGCGCGCAGCGCGCTGTAGCCCAGGATGTCCTGCACGTACAGGCCGATGGACACGGTCAGGCTGAACATGACGCCACCGGCCAGGAAGATGGCACCGAAGGTGACCAACCGGTTGCGGTCGCGGAAGAGGCCGAACGGGATCACCGGGTTTTCGGCGGTGCGTTCCACGATGGCGAAGGCGATGGCCGCGGCCAGCGCAACGACGCCCGAGCCGATGGTGGTGACCGAGATCCAGCCCTTTTCCGGGCCGATGGAGAAGGCGAATACGGCGGCGGTGCAGGCCAGGGTGGCCAGCATGGCCCCGGCCGCGTCGAGCTTCATCCGCTCGCGGTTGGTCTCGCGCAGCGCGGTGCGGGCCAGATAGATCATCACCAGACCGATCGGGACGTTGACCAGGAAGGCCAGCCGCCAGGAGTACTCGGTCAGGAATCCGCCGACCACCAGACCCATCACCGAACCGATGGCGGTCATCGCGGCGAACACCGCGGTTGCGGCGTTACGGGCAGGCCCCTTGGGGAATGTCGTGGCGACCAGCGCCAGTCCGGTGGGCGAGGCGATGGCCGACCCGATGCCCTGTGAGAGCCGGGCGATGACCATGGTCACTTCGTCCCACGCCACCGCGCACAGCACCGAGGAAATGGTGAACAGGGCGACACCGACGATGAAGGTGCGCTTGCGCCCGATGGTGTCGCCGAGGCGCCCACCGAGCAGCATCAGCCCACCGAAGGTCAGCACATAGGCGGTAATCACCCAGCTGCGGCCGGCATCGGACAGGCTGAGCTCGTCCTGAATCTTAGGAAGCGCCACGATCGCGACCGTGCTGTCCATGGTGGCCAGCAGCTGCATCCCGCCGATCGCGATGACCGCCGCGATGAAGCGGTAGGAAGGCATCCACGCCGGATAATACCTGCTCAAGCGCTGCAAAGGGGTCTCCACCGAACGCGCGGGACGCTCCTGGGCCGAACGTTCTGAGCGCCCCTCGGTCCAAGTGTGAACCGCGCGCTCTGAGTCGTTGAGAGCCGTCATAGCAGGTTACCTTACAGTAATCTTAAGAATTGTTTAAAGCCTCAGCGGCAGTGAGGCCCGCCACTGGGCCGATAACGATGATTGCGGGAGGTCGGATCCCCTCTGCACGTACCCGCTCCGGCGTGTCAGCCAACCTTGTCCGCAACGTTTGTTGCGCGGGCGTCGTCCCGTGTTGCACCACCAAAACCGGAGTATCCGCAGGTCGGCCGCCTTTTAGCAGTGCGGCGACGAAGAGTTCGATGCGTTCGACCGCCATCAGCAAAACGATGGTGCCGGACATTGCTGCTAAAGCATCCCAATTGACTAACGATTCGGGATGGTCGGGCGCCAAATGGCCGCTGACCACCACGAACTCGTGATTTGTGGCCCGATGCGTGACCGGAACGCCGGCCAGAGCGGGCACCGCTATGGCGCTGGTCACACCTGGCACCACGGTCACCGGAATCCCCGCTTCGGCACACGCCAGCACTTCCTCGTAGCCCCTCGCGAACACGAACGGGTCGCCCCCCTTGAGGCGGACCACGAACTTGCCAGCGCGGGCCCGTTCGACCAGGACGGCGTTGATGGCGTCCTGGGCCATGGCCCGGCCGTATGGAATCTTGGCGGCGTCGATCACCTCGACGTGGGGCCCCAATTCGGCCAGCAGTTCCGGTGGCGCCAGCCGGTCGGCGACCACCACGTCGGCCTGCGCGAGCAGTCGGCGGCCGCGGACGGTGATCAGCTCGGGGTCCCCCGGCCCGCCGCCGACCAGAGCGACGCCGCCTCGGACGACTTCGGATCCGACCTGTCCGTCCGGAGTGATCACGCCCGTCTGCAGGGCCTCGCGGATCGCCGAGCGGATGGCCGCAGAACGCCGGTGCTCACCGCCGGCCAGCACGCCCACCGACAGCCCGGCGTACTCGAACGACGCCGGGGTGACCGCGGTGCCCTCGACGGCGATGTCGGCCCGGACGCAGAAGATGCGGGAGCGTTCTGCCTCGGCGACGATCGCCGCGTTGACGTCGGGGTCATTGGTGGCGGCCAGCGCGTACCAGGCGCCGTCCAGGTCGCCGTCGGCGTACTCACGCAGCGACAGGGTGATCCCGTCCATCGCCTCGACGGAACGGGTGGCGCTTCGGGAGATGACGTGCACGTCGGCGCCGCTGGCGATCAGCAGCGGTAGTCGGCGCTGCGCGACGCTGCCCCCGCCGACGACCACGACCTTCCGGCCGGCAAGTCGCAGTCCCACCAGGTAGGGGCTCTCGGTCACCGGGCAAGTTTAATGTTCTACCGCGCTGTGGCTAGCGGCGTGCGAGACGAAGCGCGCGACGGCACCCGGCGTCGCCGCCGGATGGGTGTGCAGATACGACGCGTGCACGCCGCGGTGCACCGCACCGTCGCGGACCCGGTCCACCTGTTGGCCCCGGTACACCCAGGCCGGCTGGTAGCTGCCGGTGAATGTGACTGCGGTGCGGTGGAATTCGTGTCCCACCACCCGCTCGCCGGCCGAGTACAGCGATGATTCGGCCACCGCGACCGCGTCGCGGTAACCCAGGTTGAGGTGCTGGGTGAAGCGCGCCGATCCTTCCAGCACCCCGCACATCGGGTGTCCGTCGAGTTCGGCCGCCAGGTAGATCAGGCCCGCGCATTCGGCGTGCACGGGCGCACCGGCGGCCGCCAGTTCGGCGATCTGCCGTCGGGCGGTGTCGTTGGCGGACAGTTCCGCGGCGAACTGCTCGGGAAACCCGCCGGGCAGCAGCACCGCGTCGGTGCCGTCGGGCAGGGCTTCGCTCAGCGGGTCGAATTCGGTGACCTCGGCGCCGGTGGCTTGCAGCAACTCCGCGTGCTCGGCGTAGCCGAAGCTGAATGCCTTTCCGGCCGCCAGCGCGACGACGGGGCGCCGATCGGTGGCGATGTCGCCGACCGCGCCTGTCGGGTCCCACGGCGGGTCGTCGACCCTGCTCCCGGCGGTCGCCAGGACCGCGCCCAGGTCGACGTGCCGGGCCACCAGCGCGGTCATCGCCTCGATCGCCTGCTGGGCGTGGCGGCCGTACTCCACCGCGGTGACCAGCCCCAGATATCTCGTCGGGAGTTCCAGTTCGTCGTTGCGGGGAATCGCGCCCAGGACCGGGACACCGGCCTGCTCGCACGCTTGCCGCAGCACCTGCTCGTGCCGGGCCGAGCCGACCCGGTTGAGGATCACGCCGCCGATCCGGGTTTGGGCGTCGAAGGTGGAAAAGCCGTGCAGCAGTGCTCCGATGCTGTGGCTCTGACCGCGCGCGTCGACAACCAGGATCACCGGCGCCCGCAGCAGGCCCGCGACGTGGGCGGTAGAACCCTGCGCCGGCCCGGTCGAGACCTCGCCGATGCGACCGTCGAAAAGTCCCATCACGCCTTCGATCACCGCGATGTCGGTGCCCCGGGTGCCGTGCTGGAACAGCGGGCCGATCAGCCGCTCCCCCACCAGCACCGGGTCCAGGTTGCGACCGGGTCGGCCCGCGGCCAGGGTGTGGTAGCCGGGGTCGATGAAGTCCGGACCGACCTTGAACGGCGCCACCCGGTGCCCGGCCTGGCGCAGTGCGCCGATCAAACCCGTTGCCACCGTTGTCTTTCCGCTGCCGGAGGCCGGTGCGGCGAGGACGACGGCCGGCGTGCTTACCACCGGACGCCCCGATGGCGCGAGGGTGCGCGGAGTGCCAAGTAACGCGGCGTGTCGCCGTGCAGACACGCACCCTCGGGAGCACCACGCCGCACTCTCACCACTCGATGCCCTTCTGACCTTTGCGGCCGGCATCCATCGGGTGCTTGCGCTTGGTCATCTCGGTCACCAGGTCGGCGGCGTCGGTCAGTTGTGGCGGGGAGTCGCGGCCGGTGATCACCACGTGCTGATGGCCGGGCCGGTCGATCAGGGTCCGCACCACGTCGTCGACGTCCACCCAACCCCACTTCAGCGGGTAGGTGAACTCGTCGAGCACATAATAGTCGTGGCGCTGCTCGGACAATCGGTGCGCGATCTCCGCCCAGCCGTCGGCGGCCGCGGCCGCGTGGTCGACCTCGCTACCGTGCTTGCGCGACCAGGACCAGCCGGCACCCATCTTGTGCCACTCCACCGCGCCGCCCACGCCCAGCTGATTGTGCAGCTCGCCCAGGCGCCGAAAGGCCATCTCCTCGCCCACCTTCCACTTCGCGCTCTTGACGAACTGGAAGACGGCGACATTGAGGCCGGCGTTCCAGGCGCGCAACGCCATCCCGAACGCGGCCGTCGACTTGCCTTTCCCGTCGCCGGTGTGCACGGCCAGCACCGGCGTGTTGCGCCGGGCCCGGGTGGTCAGGCCGTCGTCCGGGATGTCGATCGGATTCCCTTGCGGCATGGTCGATTACCGGTCCCTACGCCACGCTGCGGACGGCCCGGGTCAGCTGCTCGGCGTGCAGCTGTTCGAGCCGCATCACCGGCGCACCCAATTGGCGGGCGAGCTGTCCGGCCAGTCCCAGCCGGACGAAGGACGTCTCGCAGTCCACCACCACGGCGGCGGCACCCTCGGCAACCAGCCGCTTGGCCGCAATGCGACTGCGGCTCAACGGGTCCGGGCCGGCGGTCGCGCGACCATCGGTGAGCACGACGACCAGCGGGCGCCGCGCCCGGTCCCGCACCCGTTCCCGGACCACGAGTTCGCGCGCGGCCAGCAGACCCTCGGCCAGCGGCGTCCTGCCGCCGGTGTCGAATCGGGCCAGCCGCCGCCCGGCGATGTGCGCCGAAGACGTCGGGGGCAGCAGCAGCGTGGCCGCGTGCCCGCGAAAGGTGATGACCGCGACCTTGTCGCGTCGCTGGTAGGCATCGCGCAACAACGACAAGGTGGCCCCGCCGACCGCCGCCATCCGGTCCCGGGCGGCCATCGAGCCGGACGCGTCGACGACGAAGATCACCAGGTTGCCCTCCCGGCCTTCGCGGACGGCGCGACGCAGATCGTTGGGGCGCAACGCCAACGGCCCGGCGGCGCAGGCATTTTCGGCCGCTGACAACACCGTGGCGAACAGGTGCAGACCGTGCCCGTCGGGGTCCGCGGGATCGGCGGCGGCGATCACGCTCCCCGAGGCGTTGCGGGCTCGCGAGCGCCGGCCGGGCGCGCCTTCACCCACTCCTGGGACGGTCAGCGCTTTGGTGCGAAACACCTTCGACGGTGGCGCGCTGGGCCTTGGCGGCTGTGGGCTGTCTTGGGGATTCCGTTGCTGCGTGGGTGAATCCGCGTTTTCCGAGCGGCCACCACCGGGCGGGTCGGGATCGGGTTCTGGTTCTGGTTCGGGCTGGGCATCGGCGGCGGCCTGGGCCAAGGCTTCGTCGAGCTGGTCGCGGTCGATGCCGTGCTCGTCAAAGGGGTCCCGACGGCGACGATGCGGCAACGCCAGCTCGGCCGCCACCCGGATGTCCTGTTCCTCGACGGTGTGCGCGCCGCGCCACGCGGCATGTGCCGCGGCCGTGCGAGCCACCACCAGGTCGGCCCGCATACCGTCGACGTCGAACGCGGCGCACAGCGCCGCGATGCGCCGTAATTCGCTGTCCGGCAGCATAATATCGTCGACGATCGCCCGGGCCGCGGCGATGCGCCGGGCCAGTTCGGTGTCGGCGTCGGCATAGCTCGCCGCGAATCCGTCCGGGTCGGCCTCATACGCCATCCGCTGGCGGATCACCTCCACCCGTACGTCGACGTCGCGGGAGGCCTGGACATCGACGGTGAGGCCGAACCGGTCCAGCAGTTGCGGACGCAGTTCGCCCTCTTCGGGATTCATGGTCCCGATCAGCACGAAGCGCGCCTCGTGCGAATGGGAGATGCCGTCCCGTTCGATGTGCACCCGGCCCATCGCGGCGGCGTCCAGCAGGATGTCGACCAGGTGGTCGTGCAGCAGGTTGACCTCGTCGACGTAGAGCACGCCGCCGTGGGCGCGTGCCAGCAGACCCGGCGAGAAGGCGTGCTCGCCGTCGCGCAGTACCCGCTGCAGGTCCAGCGAACCCACCACCCGGTCCTCGGTGGCGCCCAGCGGCATCTCGACCAGCCCGGCGCCGTCGGTGCCGGTCGCGCTCGACAGCAAGGCGGCCAGCCCGCGCACCGCCGTCGACTTCGCGGTTCCCTTCTCGCCGCGGATCAACGCCCCGCCGATCTCCGGGCGTACGGCACACAACAGCAGCGCCAGGCGCAGCTGGTCGTGCCCGACGATCGCGCTGAACGGGTAGGGCTTCACCGCGCCCCCGCCGGCCCGGTGCCGGGCTTGAGCATCGGCACGTGGGGTATGCCGTCGTCGAGGAAATCGGCGCCGTCACGGACGAACCCGTGCTGGGCGTACATGTCACTGAGGTACTTTTGCGCGTCGATGCGGCAAGGGTAGTCGCCGACCTCGGCGAGCGCGGCACGCAGTAACCGGGTGGCGTGGCCCTGGTTGCGGGCGGTGCGTTTAGTGCACACCCGGCCGATCCGGAATACCTTCTCCCCGCCGGCGTGTTCCTCCATCAACCGCAGCGTGCAAATGACTTCTCCCTCAGTCGTTTCCAACCAGAAGTGCCGGGTCTCGGCGAGCAGATCACGCCCGTCGAGTTCGGGGTAGGGGCAGGCCTGCTCGACCACGAACACCTCTACCCGAAGCTTGAGCAATTCGTAAAGTATCTGCGCATCAAGGTCTTTGGCCCAGACGCGGCGCAACGCTTCACTCATCTGCGCCACTCTCCCCCGCGAGCGGGAGGTGCCCCCACAGCATCGCTCCGCTCTGCATCGTCGCCGGCGCGCGTCATGCCGCCGCGTCCAGCTGCAGAGCCTTGCCAGTCCACGAACGCAGTTCGTCGTACAACGCCGGCTCATCGGACAACTGGGCTCCCAGGGACGGCACGATCTCCTTCAGCGTCGGCAACCACGAGTGATACCGCGCCGCGAAACACCGTTGCAGCACATCCAGCATCGCCGGGACGGCGGTCGAGGCTCCCGGCGAACCGCCCAGCAGCCCGGCGATGCTGCCGTCGGCCGCACCCACGATCGTGGTGCCGAACTCCAGCACCCCGCCGTTGCCCTTGTCCCGCCGAATCACCTGCACCCGCTGGCCGGCCACCGTCAGCTCCCAGTCCGAACCAACCGCGCTAGGCACGAATTCGCGCAGTGCGGCAATGCGACCGGGGCCGGTGAGCCGCAGCTGGCCGATCAGATAGCTCACCAGGGTCAACTCCCGCACTCCGACGCCGAGCATCGACACCAGGTTGTCGGGCCGGATCGAGCGTGGCAGATCGCTGAAGTGCCCGTGCTTCAGGAACTTCGGCGACCATCCGGCGTAGGGCCCGAACACCAGCCACGGCCTGCCGTTGACGAAGCGCAGATCCAAATGCAGGGCACCCAGCGGCGGCGCTCCCGGCGCGGGGCTGCCGTACACCTTGGCTCGATGCGCCGAGGTGAGCGCGGGGCGGGCGGCTCGCAGGAACCGGCCGCCGATCGGAAAACCGGCGAAGCCTTTGATCTCGGCGATGCCGGCTTTCTGCAGCACGGGCAGCGCATCACCGCCGGCACCGACGAAGACGAACTTGCCGTTGAGTTTGCGCTCGTCCCCGGTGCGGCGGTTGACCACGGTCAACGTCCAGCTGCCGTCGCCCTGGCGGGACAGGTCGCGCACCTCGTGACCGAACCACACCGCCGCGCCGGTGCGCGCGCAATAGCCGATCAGCTGCCTGGACAGCGCACCGAAGTCGACATCGGTGCCGTCGGCCGCCCAGTTCAGGGCCACCGGTTCGGTGAAATCCCGCTCGGCGGCCATCAGCGGCAACCGACGGGCGAACTCGTCGGGATCCTCGATCAACTCGGTTTGGGCGAACAACGGATTGTGCACCAGAGCCTCGCGGCGCCGGCGCAGATAGGAGACCCCGGCCGCGCCGCGGACAAAGCTCACGTGCGGAACGCGGTTCAGAAAACCCCGGACGTCGGTCAGGACGCCGTTCTCTGCCGCGTAGGCCCAGAACTGGCGGGTGACCTGGAACTGCTCGTTGACGAAGACCGCCTTGGTGATGTCGATCGATCCGTTGGGCCGGGCCGGGGTGTAGTTCATCTCGCACAGTCCCGCGTGGCCGGTGCCGGCGTTGTTCCACGGACCGCTGCTCTCCGCGCCGACGCCGTCCAGCCGCTCGACGACGGTGATCGACCAATCCGGTTCCAGCCGCCGCAGAATCGCACCCAGGGTGGCGCTCATGATGCCGGCACCCACCAGTACGACGTCGGTTCTGGTCAGCTTTGCCACCGGGTGGTCGGTCCTTCCTCGAGGCGTGGCGGTTCACCAAGGTTATCGCCGGTGGCGGCGCCCTCGCCGGGCGGCGGACCGGCGGCGGCTCCGATCGCGCTCTAAGCTTGCCTGCGTGACTGGCTGGGTGCCCGATGTCCTGCCCGGTTACTGGCAATGCACCATTGCGCTGGGACCCGATCCCGACGGTGAGGGCGAGGTCGTCGGGACGCTGATACGGCGCGGCGACAGACCCTCGGCGGACCGGGCGGTGCTGGCAGTACACGGCTATACGGACTATTTCTTCAACACCGCGCTGGCCAACCACTTCGCCGAGCGCGGCTTCACGTTCTACGCGCTCGACCTGCGCAAGTGCGGCAGATCCCGGCGGCCGGGCCAGACGCCGCACTTCACCACCGATCTCGCCTACTACGACGACGAGCTCAGCCGAGCCGTCGGCGTGATCCGCGAGCAGTCCCCGGCCGTCGAGGTGCTGATGTACGGGCATTCGGCAGGCGGCCTGATCGTCTCGCTATGGCTGGACCGGCTGCGCCGCAAGGACGCGCTGAACGGTGTGACTGGCCTGGTGCTCAACAGCCCGTTCCTGGATCTGCAGGGCCGGGCTATCCTGCGCCTCGGCGTGACCACGGCGACCATCGCGGCGGTGTCGCGCATGCGCAGTAAGGGGATCGCGCGGGCCAGCGGTACCGGCGGCTACGGCTCCAGCCTGCACCGCGACTACCACGGCGAGTTCGACTACAACCTGGAATGGAAGCCGCTGGGCGGGTTCCCGGTGACATTCGGCTGGTTGCACGCGATACGCCGCGGCCATGCGCGGCTGCACCGCGGGCTCGACGTGGGTGTGCCGAACCTGATTCTGCGGTCGGATCACACGGTGAGCGAGGACGCCGGACCGGCCGCCCTGCAACGCGGCGACGCGGTGCTCGACGTCAGTCAGATCGCCCGCTGGGCGGGCTGTATCGGGAACCGCAGCACCATCATCCCGGTGCCCGACGCCAAACACGATGTGTTCCTGTCCGTGGAGCAACCCCGCCGGATAGCCTATCGCCATCTCGACCGCTGGCTCGACGACTACCTCAGCACCGCCTCGGCATTGTCAGGGAAAGGGTAAGCAGCCCAATGGAAACCTACGACCTTGCCATCATCGGAACCGGGTCGGGCAACACGATCGTCGACCAACGGTTCACCAAGAAGCGGGTGGCGATCTGCGAGCAGGGCACCTTCGGTGGCACCTGCCTGAACGTCGGGTGCATCCCGACCAAGATGTTCGTCTATGCCGCCGAGGTGGCGCAGACCGTCCGGGACGCCGCGCGCTATGGCGTGGACGCGCACATCGACGGGGTGCGTTGGGACGACATCGTTTCGCGCATCTTCGGACGCATCGACCCGATCGCGCACAGCGGCGAGGATTATCGGCGGGCGCTGCCCAACGTCGACGTCTACAGCCAGCACACCCGGTTCGGGCCGGTCCAGTCCGACGGCCGTTACCTGCTGCGCACCGACGGCGGCGACGAGTTCACCGCGGATCAGGTGGTGATCGCGACGGGCTCCCGGGCCACGGTGCCGCCGGCCATCGCGGCGTCCGGCGTCACCTACCACACCAGCGACACCGTGATGCGCATCCCGGAACTGCCCGAGCACCTGGCGATTGTCGGAAGCGGTTACGTGGCAGCGGAATTCGCGCATGTCTTCTCCGCCCTCGGGGTGCGAGTGACCATCATCATGCGTGGCGGCACCCTGTTGAAGCACGCCGACGACGCCATCTGCGAGCGGTTCACCCGCATCGCGTCCAACAAATGGGAGCTGCGCGCGTTGCGCAATGTGGTCAACGCCGCAAACCGTGGCCACGGCGTCGCACTCGAACTGGACGACGGCAGCACGCTCGACGCCGACCTGCTGCTGGTGGCCACGGGCCGCGTCGCCAACTCCGATCTGCTGGACGCCGATCAGGCCGGTGTCGACGTCGCGCAGGGCCGGGTGGTGGTGGATGAATACCAACGGACCACGGCGCGTAACGTTTTCGCGCTAGGCGATGTTTCCTCGCCGTACCAGCTCAAGCATGTGGCCAACCATGAGGCTCGGGTGGTGCAGCACAACCTGCTGTGCGACTGGGACGACACCGGTTCAATGCAGGTCACCGACCACCGGTTCGTACCGTCGGCGGTTTTCACCGATCCCCAGCTGGCCAGCGTCGGGTTGACCGAAAACCAAGCGTTGGCACAGGGATACGACATCTCGGTGAAACTGCAGGAGTACGGTGACGTCGCCTACGGATGGGCGATGGAGGACACCACCGGGGTGGTCAAGCTGATCGCCGAGCGCGGCACCGGCAAGTTGCTTGGTGCGCATTTCATGGGTTATCAGGCTTCGTCGCTCATTCAACCGCTGATCCAGGCGATGAGCTTCGGGCTCACCGCCCACGAGATGGCGCGTGGTCAGTACTGGATTCACCCGGCGCTGTCCGAGGTGGTCGAGAACGCTCTGCTGGGCCTGGACTGACTCCGGCCGGTGACTCCCCGTGACGCCGCTCCGATGACGATGGGTCTGTCGTCAGTGCAGTGGTGGCGGTTGGGAACGATGTTCGCCGTCATCGCCGGGCTGCACCTGATCGGTTGGGCGACGCTGCTGTTGGTCGTGGAGCCGGCCCATTTGACGCTGGGCGGCAAGGCTTTCGGGATCGGCATCGGCCTCACCGCATACACCCTTGGCTTGCGGCACGCCTTCGACGCCGACCATATCGCGGCAATCGACAACACCACCCGCAAGCTGATGGACGACGGGCAACGACCACTTGCCGTCGGATTCTTCTTTTCGCTGGGCCATTCCACCGTGGTGTTCGCACTGGCCCTGCTGCTGGCGTTCGGGTTGCGGGCCGTTGTCGGACCGGTGCAGCAGGACGACTCGCAGCTGCGCCACTACACGGGTCTGATCGGCACCAGCGTCTCGGGGCTGTTCCTCTATCTGATCGCGATCCTCAATGTCCTCGTGCTGATCGGCGTCATGCGGGTCTTCATCAAATTGCGTCAGGGCGTATTCAGCGAAGCCGAACTCGAGCGGCAGCTGGACAACCGGGGATTGATCAACCGTTTTCTCGGCCGCTTCACCAGATCGATCGGGAAGTCCTGGCACATGTACCCGGTAGGCATTCTGTTCGGCCTGGGTTTCGACACCGCCACCGAGATCGCCCTGTTGGTGCTGGCCGGCACCACCGCGGCGTCCGGGCTGCCCTGGTACGCCATCCTGTGCCTGCCGGTGCTTTTCGCCGCGGGAATGTGCTTGCTAGACACCGTGGACGGCTCTTTCATGAACTTCGCGTACGGGTGGGCGTTCTCCAATCCGGTGCGAAAGATCTACTACAACATCGCGATCACCGGCCTGTCTGTGGTAGTCGCGTTGCTGATCGGCACCGTGGAGTTGCTCGGCCTGTTCGCCGAGCAGCTCCATTGGCAGGGCCCGTTCTGGGATTGGCTGGCGGGTCTGGACCTCAACACGATCGGCTTCGTCGTGGTGGGAATGTTCGTGGCCGCCTGGGCGCTGGCCCTGCTGGTGTGGCGCTACGGTCGTATTGAGGAAAAGTGGACTTCGGCCGCCGCTGCCGAATCGCCATGACCGTCTCGTGAAAGGTGCTCGCAATGGGCAGATTCCACCGCCACGACGATGGGACCGTGCACAGCCATGAGCACGACCACGGCGACCACAGCCACTACGACACCGGTGCGCAGCGCGCCGAGGTGCTAGAGGAGATCTTCACCGAAAACGACGTGCGGGCGGACTTCAATCGTGCCGCTTTCGACAACAACGGGATTCGGGCGCTGAACCTGATGAGCTCACCGGGATCGGGCAAGACGACCGTGCTGCAGGCGACGCTGGACGAGCTCGCCGGGGAACTCGCCATCGGTGTGATCGAGGGTGACATCGCGACCGACCTGGATGCCGCCAAACTCAGTGGGCGCGGCGCCCAGGTGTCACTGCTGAACACCAGCAACGGTTTCGGCGGCGAGTGCCACCTCGACGCGCCGATGGTCAACCGGGCCCTGCCCGGCTTGGACCTGCCGAACCTGGATCTGGTGATCATCGAGAACGTCGGCAACCTGGTATGCCCGGCGGAGTTCGACGTCGGCGAACACGCCAAGGCGATGGTCTATTCGGTCACCGAGGGCGAAGACAAACCGCTGAAGTACCCGGTCATGTTCCGTGCCGTCGATCTGGTTCTGCTCAACAAGATAGATCTGGTGCCCTATCTGGATGTCGACGTCGACGCCTACATCGCACACGTCCGCCAGGTGAACCCGGCCGCCACGGTGCTGCCGATCAGCGCCCGCACCGGCACCGGAATGACCGCCTGGTTCGGCTGGTTACGACGATTCGCCGACGGCACCGTGACCGCGTGACTTCGTGCCACACTGACGTCGTGCCCAACTCAATATGCGAGGTGCTGCCCAGCACGGCCGCGTTGCTGGGCGTACCAGGCGCCGACGACACGCTGGGCCTGTGGGCGTCGATCGGTGCCGTCGACCGGGTGGCGGTGGTGCTCGTCGACGGAATGGGCTGGCACCTGTTGCCGGAGCTGGCCGGTGACGCGCCGCTGCTCGCGTCCGTGGTGGCCGGCGACGTGGGCCGCTTGCGCCGGTTGTGCTGCACTTTCCCGTCCACCACGCCGACCAGCCTGGCGTCCCTGGGTACCGGCGCCCAGCCCGGTGAACACGGCATCCTGGGCTTCACGCTTAACATCCCCGGCACCGACCGCGTGCTCAGCCACATCCGTTGGCGCGACGAACCCCCGCCTGAGCAGTGGCAGCCCGTTCCCACGTGGTTCGAGCGGACGGCACGCGCCGGGGTCGGCGCGCGTGCGGTACTGCCGGAGTGGTTCATCGGCAGCGGGCTGACCGAGGCTGCCTATCGCGGCGCGTATTTCGTACCCGTCCGATCCGACGACGACTACGCCCAACAGATGATCGACGAGCTACGTGCCGCGCCGGGCCTGGTGTACGGCTACACCGCAGACCTGGACACCGCGGCGCATGTCTTCGGTGTGGGATCCATCGAATGGCACGAGGCGGCTGCTCGGGTCGACGCGCTGCTGAGCAGGCTGGTCGAGGCGATGCCGGCCGGCGCCGCACTGCTGGTGACCGCCGACCACGGCGGCCTCAATGTGCCGCCGGACGCGCGCATCGACCTGGACGCCGACCCACGGTTGCGCGCGGGCATCCGAGTGGTCGCCGGTGAACCGCGAGTTCGGTATCTGCACACCGAGCCCGGTGCGACAGCCGACGTCCTGTCGGCGTGGCGCGAAATCCTCGCCGGTCGGGCCGACGTGCTGGCCCGCGACGAGGCCGTTGCTTCAGGTCTGTTCGGTCCGATGGATCCCCGGCACCTCGCCCGGATCGGTGACGTCGTGGTGGTCTGCACGAGCGATTCCGCGGTGTTGGCTACCGCACACGAACCGCCGGAGACGGCCCGCCTCGTCGGCTTTCACGGCGCCGGCACCCCGGCCGAAATGGCGATCCCGCTGATAGAGCTGCTCTAGCAGCAACCCGTTCTAGAGCGGGGTCACGTAGGCGGAACTGATGCCGCCGTCGACCAGGAACGTCGACGCGGTGATGAAGGATGCGTCATCGCTGGCCAAAAACGCCACCGCTGCGGCGATTTCGTCAGGATCGGCGAACCGGCCCAACGGCACGTGCACCAGACGCCGCGCCGCGCGCTCGGGGTCCTTGGCGAACAACTCCTGCAACAGCGGCGTGTTGACCGGCCCCGGACAAAGCGCATTGACGCGGATGCCCTGCCGGGCGAACTGCACACCGAGCTCCCGCGACATGGCCAGCACACCGCCCTTGGACGCGGTGTAGGAGATCTGCGACGTCGCCGAGCCCAGTACCGCCACGAACGATGCCGTGTTGACGATCGACCCACGTCCCGCCGACACCATGTGCCGCAACGCCGCCCGGCAGCACAGATACACCGACTTCAGGTTGACGTCCTGCACGTGCTGCCAGGCCGCCAGTTCGGTGTTCTCGATCAGGTCGTCCTCGGGCGGCGAGATCCCGGCGTTGTTGAATGCGATGTCGACCGAACCGCAGGTGCCGGCCGCGGAGTCGAAAAGTTTGTTCACCGAGTCCTCGTCGGAAACATCCACCGGGACAAACAGACCGGAGAGTTGTTCGGCCGCCGCGCCGCCGGAATCGGCGTCGATGTCACCGATGACCACCGTCGCGCCCTCGGCGTGCATGCGCCGCGCCGCGGCCAGGCCGATACCGCTGCCGCCGCCGGTGATCACCGCCACCCGGCCCGCCAGCCGCTGAGTCAGGTCAACTGCAACCACTAGGCCTCCCCTTCGAAGTCGTTGACGGCAATGAACACATTCTTGGTCTCGGTGAAATGCAAGGGCGCGTCCGGGCCGAGCTCACGACCCAGACCCGACTGCTTGAATCCACCGAACGGGGTGCTGTAGCGCACCGAGGAGTGCGAATTCACCGACAGATTGCCGGCTTCCACCGCCCGGGACACCCGCAGTGCCCGGGACAGGTCATTGGTCCAGATCGAGCCGGACAGGCCGTATTCGGTGTGGTTTGCCAGCTCGATAGCATCGCCCTCGTCGTCGAACGGCAACACCGTCACGACCGGCCCGAAGATCTCCTCGGTCACACTGCGATCGGTGCGCTGCGGGGTGAGAACGGTTGGCGGAAACCAGAACCCGGGACCGGTCGGTGCGCTGCCCCGAAACGCCACCGGTGTGCCCTCGGGCACGTAGGAGGCCACCTTCTCCCAGTGCGGGCGGGAAACCAGGGGGCCCATCTCCGTATCGCGTGACGCCGGGTCGCCGACCACGACGCTTTTGACTGCCGGTTCGAGCAATTCCATGAACCGGTCATAAACGCTGCGTTGCACCAGGATTCGGCTGCGGGAACAGCAGTCCTGGCCAGCGTTGTCGAAGACCCCGCCAGGCGCGGTCGCGGCCGCGCGCGCCAGATCACAGTCGGCGAACACGATGTTGGCGCTCTTGCCGCCCAGTTCCAGGGTCACCCGCTTCACTTGCGCCGCAGCGCCGGCCATCACCTTCTTGCCGACTTCGGTGGACCCGGTGAACACCACCTTGCGGACGTCGGGATGGGTGACCAACCGCTCCCCCACCACCGATCCCCGGCCGGGCAGTACCTGCAACAGGTCCGGGTCCAACCCGGCTTCGACGGCCAGCTCGCCGAGCCGGATGGTGGTCAGCGGTGTCCATTCGGCCGGCTTGACCAGCACCGCGTTGCCGGCGGCCAGCGCCGGGGCGATCCCCCACATCGCGATCACCATCGGGAAGTTCCACGGCGTGATCACCCCGACCACGCCCATCGGCTCGTTGAAGGTGACGTCGATTCCGCCGGCGACCGGAATCTGCTTGCCGGACAGACGTTCTGGGCTTGCCGCGTAATACTGCAGCACGTCGCGGACGTTGCCGGCCTCCCATTTGGCCGAGCCGATCGGATGGCCGGAGTTGGCCACTTCCAGCGCCGCGAGTTCGTCGACGTGGGCGTCGACGACAGCGGCGAAGGCGCGCAGGGCGCCGGCCCACTCGGCCGGCGCCAGCCGTGCCCAGCGGCGCTGTGCCGACTTCGCCCGCGCCACCGCCTCGTCGACGCCCGCCACGTCGACGTGTTCGACCGTCCGCAGCATCTCCTCGGTGGCGGGATTGATCAGTTCGGTGGCGGTCATCGGTGTGCGTGCGATCGCGCGGCGTCGATCAGGGCGGTGAACAGCCGCAGGTCGTCCAGCGACTTCTCCGGATGCCATTGCACCGCAAGCACAAAGGTGTCCCCGGGCAGCTCCACCGCCTCGACCACCCCGTCGGCGTCCCAGGCGCCGACCACCAAGCCGTCGCCGACCCTGTCGATGGCCTGGTGGTGATAGCACGGCACATCGGCGGTGTCGCCGAGCAACGCGGACACCCGGGTGCCCGAAACGGTGCGCACGGGCAGCCTGCTGAACACGCCGTTGCCGGCGCGATGCCCGGAATGGCCGATCACCTCGGGCAGGTCCTGGTGCAGGGTGCCGCCGAACGCGACATTGAGCAGCTGCGCGCCGCGGCAGATGCCCAGGACGGGTAGCCGCCGCTGCACCGCGGCGCGCAACAGCGCGAACTCCCACGCGTCGCGGTCGCCGCGGGGCCGGTCGGTGGTGGGGTGGGGTTGCTGTCCGTAAGCGCCGGGGTCCAGGTCGTATCCGCCGGTGATCACCAGCGCGTCCAGGCTGTTCAGCACCCGCTCGACAGTGTCGGTGGTGACCGGTTGCGGCGGCAGCAACACCGGAATGCCGCCGGCCAGCATCACGCCCTCAAAGTAGTCGGCGGGCAGGTAGGCCGCCGGAATGTCCCAGACCCCGGTCCGAATCTGCTCGAGGTACATCGTCAAACCGACGACGACGCTGCTAGAGGCGTTCAAAACCGCGAATCCTCTCCCAATCGGTGACCGCGGCGTTGAACGCCGTCAGTTCCACGCGCGCGTTGTTCAGGTAGTGGGCGACCACATCGTCGCCGAAGGCGGCGCGGGCCAGCTCCGACGTCCCGAACACCTGGGCGGCCTCGGCCAGCGTGGTCGGCAACCGCTCGACATCGCCGGCCTGGTAGGCGTTACCGGCGTAGGGCTCACCGGGCTCCAGTCCTTGTTCAACACCGTACAGACCGCCGGCGATCACCGCCGCCACCGCCAAGTACTGGTTGACATCGCCGCCGGGCACCCGGCACTCGACCCGGATGCTGCTTCCGTGTCCGACCACCCGCAACGCACAGGTCCGGTTGTCCAGACCCCACGCAACCGCAGTGGGAGCAAAGCTACCGTCGGCAAATCGCTTGTAGGAGTTGATGTTCGGCGCGAAGAACAGCGTCAGTTCCCGCAAACCGGCCAGCAGACCGGCGACGAAGCTGCCGAAGGTGGCCGACATGCCGTGCGGCTCGTCGGCGTCGGCGAACACCGCCGTGCCCTCGGCATCCCGCAACGACAGATGGATATGACAGCTATTGCCTTCGCGCTCATCGTATTTCGCCATGAAGGTCAAGCTCTTGCCGTGCTGATCGGCGATCTCCTTGGCGCCGTTCTTGTAGATGGCGTGGTTGTCGCAGGTGATCAGCGCTTCGTCGTAGCGGAAACCGATCTCCTGCTGGCCGTTGTTGCATTCGCCCTTGATGGCTTCGACGCGCAGGCCCGCACCCTGCATGCCCAGCCGGATGGCACGCAGCAGGGGCTCCATCCGCGACGACGCCATGATCGCGTAGTCGATGTTGTAGTCGCTGGCCGGCGTGAGGTCGCGGTAACCGCTGGCCCATGCCTGGCGATAGGACTGGTCGAACACGATGAACTCGAGCTCGGTGGCGACATCGGCCGTCAGCCCCCGTTCTTGCAAGCGGTCCAGCTGGCGGCGCAAAATGGCGCGCGGCGAGACCGCGACCGGGCTGCCGTCGGCCCAGGACAAATCGGCGATCACCAGCGCGGTGCCCGGCTGCCAGGGAATGCGGCGCAGCGTGCTCAGATCGGGCGTCATCACCATGTCGCCGTAGCCGGTTTCCCAGTTCGACATCGCATAGCCGGCCACTGTGTTCACGTCGACGTCCACGGCCAGCAGGTAGCTGCAGCACTCGGCGCCATGGGCGGCCACCTGCTCGACGAAGAACGCGCCGGATACCCGCTTGCCCACCAGGCGGCCCTGCATATCGGTGAACGCCACCACCACGGTGTCGACCTCGCCGGCCGCGACCAGGTGTTCCAGGTCGGCCCGCGAGAGCAGTCCAGTCATGACTGTCGTTACCAGCCGCTGGTGCGCAGCACGATTTCGGTGGCCAGCTGCGCCGTCGACTCGTGTGCATTGCGGCGTCCGAGCAGATCAACCACCCGGTAGTCACCGAAGACGAACCGCTGGCCCTCCCGGGCCGCCTCCCGGGCGGCCGGCGAACTCACCAGGACCGTGGTCGCGATCTCTACCGGCGGGCAGCTGTCGTCCCGAATCGCGCCGGCCGCATCGGGCACCCGCGGATGCGCGCGGTCAATGGCGACCAGCCCGGCGAACCGACCCAATTTGGTGGCCGCCAGTTTCCAGGCCAGATCCGCGCTGGCTCGGTCGCCCACCACCACCGCCCAGGAGATACCCAGCGAGTCAAGCAGGCCGATGACCGATTTGGCCGTGAGGCGGGGGTCTGCGCCGATGACGACGGTGCGCAATGACGCGTTGTGCAGTCGTTGGCAGAGGGCGTCGTACGCGCCGGGCGGGCGTTGGTCGGCGGCCAGCAGGACGACGACGGTGCCGTTTTCGGGACCGGACACCGCCACCGGAACGGCGAATCCTTCGAGCGTCGTCATCAAGTTGGGCACTCCCGAAAAGTTACCGGCAATTTGGCTCGCGTGCGCGGTTCACTTCGGTAATCACGTCCAAGTTTCCCACCGCCGGAGCGATTGACCGCCACGTCGACACCAAGAATTGCCTCTGAATCCGCTGCCGTCACGAACTCCGGCGACGCGAAAACAGGGGACGCTTAGGGCGTGGTGAGGATTTCGGCGCCGGTGTCGGTGACCAGAAGCGTGTGTTCGAACTGGGCGGTCCACTTGCGGTCCCGGGTGACCACTGTCCAGCCGTCGTCCCAGATCTCGTAGTCCAGCCCACCCAGATTGATCATCGGCTCGATGGTGAAGGTCATGCCGGGCTGGATGATGGTCTCAACGGCGGGCTGGTCGTAGTGCAGAACCACCAGACCATTGTGGAACGTGGTACCGATGCCATGGCCGGTGAAATCGCGAACGACGTTGTAGCCGAACCGGTTTGCGTAAGCCTCGATGACTCGGCCGATCACCGACAACGCGCGTCCCGGCTTGACGGCCTTGATGGCACGCATGGTGGCCTCGTGGGTGCGTTCGACCAGCAGCCGGTGCTCCTCGGACACGTCGCCGGCCAGGAAGGTCGCGTTGGTGTCGCCGTGCACGCCGTTGATGTAGGCGGTGACGTCGATGTTGACGATGTCGCCGTCTTCGATCACGGTCGAGTCGGGGATCCCGTGGCAGATGACCTCATTGACCGACGTGCAGCAGGACTTGGGAAAACCCTTGTAGCCCAGCGTCGACGGGTACGCGCCGTTGTCGACCATGTACTCGTGCGCGATCCGGTCGAGTTGGTCGGTGGTGACGCCGGGTGCGACGGCCTTGCCGGCTTCCTGCAGGGCGCGGGCCGCGATGCGGCCGGCCACCCGCATCTTCTCGATGACCTCGGGCTCCTGCACCCATGGCTCGCTACCCTCTTTGGCGGTCGGCTTGCCGACGTATTCGGGGCGCGCGATCCACTTGGGCACCGGCAGCGTCGGGGACAGCACGCCGGGAGATAGCGCGGTACGAGCAGGCATGGCAGACAGCTTAGCGATTCGGGCTGCTTAAGCGCGTGCCGCTGCGTTGCCGAGACTGAAATCCGGCAGGGCCGCACTCGCACTTTCGCTGCAGATTTTCAGTGTCGATCAACGCCCGCGCTCACAACCTGGGGCGGCGCAGCAGCGCGCGGCGCGGACCACGGATGATCACCGAGCCGAACACCAGCTGGCCGGTCAGGATCACGTGCGGGTTGCCCTCGGCCGGCGGGTCTTTGCGACGGTCACTCGCGCTGCCCACATAGGCCTCGACGTCGTCGATCGAAGCACTGGCACCCTCGGGCAACCGCAGATCCAGTGAGCCGAACTTCATGTCGATCTCGATGACCACAACCGGTCCGGCGAACCTCGCCTTGGTCAGGTCCAGGTCGATGTTGCCGAATCGCCGCACCAGCGACAGCCGGGTGGGCACCGTCCATTCGCCGTGCCGCTTGAGGGAGCCCGCCCAGCCGCGCAGTTCCACCCGGTCGGTCGCGGAGGTGACGATCGCACCCGGCCCGGGCAGGTCGCTGACCAAGCCGTCCAGCTCGTCGCGGGTCCGCGCGAAGGAAACCCCGCGCGAGCGCTGCTCGAACTCGTCGATGTCGATCAACCCGAGCGCCAGGGCGTTGTTCAGACGCCGCATGGTCCCGTTACGGTCGGCGTCCGACACCCGCATCGACACCATGTCCCCGCCGGACTCAGTCATCGCGGCCCCGGAAGCTCACCCTCGCAACTTACCGCGAGCTGGCGTCCGGGTCCGCGTCAAGCCAGGTAGCCGGGGGGCAGGGAGTCGAACATCACTTTGGTCATCCGCACCGCGTATTCCGAGCTGCCGCCCCCGACGATGAGCGCCGCGAACGCCAAGTCGCCCCGGTACCCGGCGAACCAGGAATGCGATCCGCCGGCGAACTCGGCCTCCCCCGTCTTGCCGTACACCTCGCCGCAGCCGGCGATGTCCTTGGCGGTGCCGTTGGTGACCACCAGCCGCATCATCGGGCGCAGCGCCTCGACCATTTTCGGGCTGATCGGAGTGTTATCGCCGGCGACCGCGGTCGGCCGGCCGACGATCAGTTGTGGCACCGGGGTTTTGCCGGCGGCGACCGTGGCCGCCACCAGCGCCATGCCGAACGGGCTGGCCAGGACGCGGCCCTGGCCGAAGCCGTCCTCGGTGCGCTCGGTCAGATCCACGGTCGGCGGTACCGAGCCGGTCACCGTGGTGATGCCCTCGACCTGATAGTCCAACCCGATGCCGTAGCGGCTGGCGGCCTGGGTGAGGCCGCGCGGCGGCAACTTGCTGCTGAGCTCGGCGAAGGTGGTGTTGCAGGAGCTGGCGAACGCCCGGGATAACGGCACCACGCCCAGGTCGAAGCCGCCGTAGTTCGGGATGGTGCGGTGGCCGATGTCGAGGTGGCCGGGGCAGCCCAGCATTGTGTTGGGGGTGGCCATGTCCCGCTCGACGGCAGCGCCGGCGGTGACCATCTTGAACGTCGACCCGGGCGGGTAGAGACCGGTGGTGGCCAGCAGGCCCTCGGCGTTGGCGCCGGCGTTCTGCGCAACCGCCAGGATCTCCCCGGTCGACGGCTTGATCACTACCAGCATCGCTTTGCCGCCCCGGGTGTCGACCGCATGCTGGGCAGCGTCCTGCACGGCTCGGTCCAGCGTGATCGATACCGACGGCGCCGGTGAGCCCTCGACCTCGTGCAGGACGGCGACGTCGACACCGTTCTGATTGGTACTGACGATCCGCCAACCGGCCTGGCCGTCGAGCTGGTCGACCACCGCCTTCTTTACTTCCGCCATGACCGCCGGCGCGAAGTGCGGGTCGGTGGGCAGCAGTTCGGCCTGCGGGGTGATCACCACGCCGGGCAGTGTGCCGATCGCCGGGAAGACCTTGTTGCTGTCGTCGGGCAGCAGCGTCACCAGATCGACCGGCTTGGTCGTCGAGCTGGCCATTTCGGCGAGGAGCTGCGGATCGTTCAGGGTGTCGTTGAACGGCCTCAGCGCGTCCACGACGGCATGTGCCGTCCCGATCAGCGCGGGTCCGGCCTGGCTGGCGTCCAGCGCGTAGTGGTAGATGTAGCCCGGCGCCAGCACGTCGGAGCCGCCTAGCTCGTTCACCGAGGCCCGCCGCGGCTGGTCGGCGCGCAGCGCGAACGTCTGGTGTTCACCCAGCTTGGGGTGCAGCCCGGTGGTGGCCCACCGGACCTGCCAGTGTCCCTCGTCGCGGGCCATCTTCAGCTGGCCGTCGTAGGTCCAGGTCCGGTTCTTCGGCAGGTGCCAGGTGAAGCGGTAGGCGACGGTGCCGGTGTCCTCCGCATACTTGGAACTCAGCACCTGCGCGTCAAGATGGGTGGCCTGCAGGCCGGCCCAGGCGGCGTTGAGCGCTTCGCGGGCGTCGTTGGGGCTGTCGCTGACCTGGGCGGCCGTCGCCGTGTCGCCGACGGACAGCGCCGACAGGAACCTCTCGGCGGCCGGACCGGGACCCTCGGGCTTGGGAGTGCAGCCTGGCAGCGCGATCACCGCGACCAGCATCAAGCCTGTGACAGACGAGGCCAGAGTTGTTCTAGTTACCATCGTTACTGATGTTATGAACAGATGCCGTCACCGCATCGCCGACACACCGAGATCGAACCGTGACGCGCGCTAGTCCAACAGCTAGTCCAGCAGGACCGTGGCGAAAGTCCCGACTTCCTTGAATCCCACGCGAGCGTAGGCGGCGCGGGCCACCGTGTTGAAGTCGTTGACGTAAAGGCTGGCGATCCGTCCGCTGCCGACGATGACCGCGGCCAGCGTCGCGGTGCCGGCCGTGCCGATGCCCAGCCCGCGCCGCTCCGGGTGCACCCACACCCCTTGGATCTGCCCGACGGACGGCGACTGCGAGCCCACTTCGGCCTTGAAGACCACCTGGCCGTGTTCGAAACGGGCCCAGGCCCGCCCGGCCGCGATGAGGCTCGCCACGCGGCGGCGGTAACCCCGCCCGCCGTCACCGACCCGCGGGTCGACGCCGACTTCGCCGATAAACATGTCCACGGCAGCCACCAGGTAGGCGTCGAGTTCCTCGGGGCGCACCTGGCGCACCTCGGTGTCCAGCGCACAGCTGGGGTGGGTGTTGAGCGCCATCAGCGGTTGGTGGTCACGCACGTCCCGCGCCGGCCCCCAGGCGGGCTCCAGCCGCTGCCACATGGGCAGCACGAGGTCGGCCCGGCCGACCAACGACGAACAGCGGCGCGCCGTGCTTTTGGCCTCGTCGGCGAACGCTCTCAGGTCGATCAGGTTGCCGCGCAACGGAATCAGGTTCGCGCCGGCGAAGCACAGCGACTCCTCGGCGCCGCGAACAGTCCAGAGTTCGCCGCCGATCGAATTGGGTTCGACACCGTAGTCAGCGACGCGCGCGGCGACCATGCACGATTCGACGGGGTTGTCGCCCAGCACCTTCCACACGGTGGCGGCGTCACGCACCACCGACACCCGTCGCTCGCCGACAAGGCGCAGGATGGGCGGAGCCGACATCGGGAAACTCTCTGTGGTGCGAACCGAGGGCCAGTGAGCTTTGGCCCTATCAGCTTACGGTCACAATAGGCGAACCGCTTGTTGCCGTCCCGGGATCCGTTTCGGATTGCTCACCCATTTGCTCGGCGAGCCGCATGGCTTCCTCGATCAGCGTCTCGACGATCTGCGCCTCGGGCACGGTCTTGATCACTTCGCCCTTGACGAAGATCTGGCCCTTGCCGTTGCCCGAGGCGACGCCGAGGTCGGCCTCGCGCGCCTCGCCGGGGCCATTGACGACGCAACCCATCACGGCCACCCGCAACGGAACGTCCAGGCCGTCCAGGCCGGCGGTGACTTCGTTGGCCAGCGTGTACACGTCCACCTGGGCGCGCCCACAAGACGGGCACGACACGATCTCCAGCGACCGCGGCCGTAGGTTGAGCGACTCCAGGATCTGGGTGCCGACCTTCACTTCCTCGACCGGAGGTGCGGACAGCGACACCCGGATGGTGTCGCCGATCCCCCGCGACAGCAACGCACCGAACGCGACGGCGGACTTGATGGTGCCCTGGAAAGCCGGGCCGGCCTCGGTGACGCCGAGGTGCAGCGGGTAGTCGCACTGCGCGGCCAGTTGCTCATATGCGGCGACCATGACCACGGGGTCGTTGTGCTTGACGCTGATCTTGATGTTGCCGAAGCCGTGCTCCTCGAAGAGCGAGGCTTCCCACAAAGCCGACTCGACCAGCGCTTCCGGGGTGGCCTTGCCGTACTTCTGCATGAACCGCTTGTCCAGGGAGCCGGCGTTGACGCCGATGCGGATGGGGATGCCCGCGGCGCCGGCGGCCTTGGCGACTTCGCCGACCCGGCCGTCGAATTCCTTGATGTTGCCGGGGTTGACGCGGACCGCGGCGCACCCGGCGTCGATGGCGGCGAAGATGTACTTCGGCTGGAAGTGGATGTCGGCGATGACGGGGATCTGGCTGTGCCGGGCGATCTCACCGAGCGCGTCGGCGTCCTCCTGCCGGGGGCAGGCCACTCTGACAATGTCACAACCCGCCGCGGTCAATTCCGCGATCTGCTGCAGGGTCGAGTTGACGTCATGCGTCTTGGTGGTGCACATCGATTGCACCGAAATCGGGTAGTCGCTGCCCACCCCGACGTCGCGAACCATCAGCTGACGGGTGGTGCGCCGAGGGGCCAGCGTGGGCGCCGGAGATTGCGGCATGCCCAGGCCAACGGTCACTTGTGTTCGCCTTCTCTCTTTATTGGAAGAGCCGGATGGGGTTGACCAGGTCAGCGGTGACGGTCAACAGCATGTAGCCGACCACGAAGATCAGCACCACGTAGGTCGCCGGCATGAGTTTGAGGTAGTTCACCGGCGCCGCGGCCACCTTGCCGCGCGCCGAGCGGATCATGTTGCGCACCTTTTCGAACAGCGCGACGGCGATGTGCCCGCCGTCAAAGGGCAGCAGCGGCAACAGATTGATGGCACCGAGGATCAGGTTCAGCTGCGCCAGGAAGAACCAGAACGCCACCCAGAGGCCGTGGTCGACGGTGTCGCCGCCGATGATGCTGGCGCCGACCACACTCATCGGCGTCTGTGGGTCGCGCTCGCCGCCACCGATCGCGTTGAACAGCGCGCCGACCTTGGTCGGGATGGCGGCCAGCGACTTGCCGACCTCGACAGTCAGCTGGCCGGCGAATGCGATGGTGCCCGGTACGGCCGTGAGCGCGTTGTATTGCGTCGGCTCGTTGCGTGGCGCGCCCACGCCGATGGCGCCGACGGTGGCGGGCTGGACCTGGTTGCCCTGGCCGGTGGGGATGTAGCGCCGGGTGCTTTCGACGTTGACGCTGGTGGTGATGGTCTTGCCGTCCCGCTCGACGACCACCGGCACGGTGCCGTGCAACTTGCGCACCGCCGTCGCCATCTGCTCGAACGTGGAGACCGGGGTGTCGCCCACCTTGACGACGACGTCACCGACCCGGATGCCGGCGAGTGCGGCCGGGCCCTGGCCGTTGCACTTGTCCAACTTGCCCTGCGAGACCTCCTGGGCGACGCAGCCGGTTTCACCGACGATCGCCTTATTCGACGGGTGCAGATTGGGCAGGCCCCAGATCAAGGCAATCGCATAGAGCAGCACCAGGCAGATGACGAAGTTCATCCCCGGCCCGGCGAACAGCACCGCGACCCGTTTCCACGTCGCCTGCTTGTACATGGCCCGGTCCTGCTCGTCGGGCGCGAGTTCCTCGACCGGGGTCATGCCGGCGATGTCGCAGAAGCCGCCCGCGGGGATGGCCTTGATGCCGTACTGGGTTTCTCCGCGCCGGGTGGACCACAGCGTGGGACCGAACCCGACGAAGTAGCGCCGCACCTTCATGCCGGTGGCGCGCGCCGCCCACATGTGGCCGCATTCGTGCAGCGCGACCGAGATGAGGATGGCAAGTGCGAACAGCACAATGCCGATAACGAACATCATCAGCCTGTTACGACCTTTCTCACGCCAAGCCGGAAACTCTGACCGGCGCCGAACCAGCGGTAGCGACCGCGCGTCGCGCTCGCTCACGGGCCCAGCGCTGCGCCTCGAGTACCTCATCCACGGTAGCGGGTGGAACGGCCCATTGGTCGGCGCCGTGCAGCACGTCGGCAATGGTGGCGACAATTGCCGGGAATCGGAGCCGGCCCTCGAGGAAGGCCTGCGCGGCCTCCTCGTTCACCGCGTTGTAGACCGCGGTCAGGCAGCCACCGGCCTCGCCGGCGTGCCGAGCCAGCTCGACGGCCGGGAAAACCTTGCTGTCCAGCGGCTCGAATTCCCAGGTGGAGGCCTTGCTGAAGTCGCAGGCCATTGCGGCTCCGGCGACCCGGCGCGGCCAGCCCAGCGCCAGCGAGATCGGCAGCTTCATGTCCGGCGGGCTGGCCTGGGCGATCGTCGATCCGTCGGTGAAGGTCACCATCGAGTGGACGATCGACTGGGGATGCACGACGACCTCGATGCGGTCGTAAGCGATGCCGAACAACAGGTGGGTCTCGATGAGTTCGAGGCCCTTGTTGACCAGCGATGCCGAGTTCAGCGTGTTCATCGGACCCATCGACCAGGTGGGATGCGCGCCGGCCTGCTGCGGAGTGACGTGCTCGAGGTCGGCGGCCGACCAGCCGCGGAATGGGCCCCCCGAGGCGGTCAGCACCAGTTTGTCGACCTCGCCGGCGGTGCCACTGCGCAGGCACTGCGCCATGGCGGAGTGCTCGGAGTCGACGGGCACGATCTGCCCGGGCCGCGCCGCCCGCAGCACCAGCGGGCCGCCGGCAACGAGTGACTCCTTGTTGGCCAGTGCCAGCCGTGCGCCGGATTCCAGCGCGGCCAGCGTCGGCCGCAGCCCCAGTGCCCCGACCAGAGCGTTCAGTACGACGTCCGCCTCGGTTTCCTGCACCAGCCGGGTGACGGCATCGGGACCCTTGAAAGGGATGTCACCGGCCCGCTCGGCGGCATCGGCGTCCGCGACAGCGATGTTGGTCACACCGGTGGCGGCGCGCTGCTGCAGCAACGTCTCGAGGTTGTTGCCGCCGGCGGCGAGGCCGACGACCTCGAAGCGGTCCGGGTTTGCCGCGATGACCTCCAGCGCTTGGGTACCGATCGAGCCGGTGCTGCCCAGCACCAGCACTCGCGCCCGGCCTTCGACGGGCCCGTCACCGGAGATAGTCACCCACCCATTGTGCCGCTTTTTGCTATTCGGACCCATCCGCAACCTGCCCCGCTCCGAATGACTCAGTGCAGGGGCGACGGCCGTCGTCTCAAAACCATTCTGTTGCAAAGGAATTGGAGAGATGAACACACATGCCAAGACAATCGCCGCGGCCGCGCTGGCAGCGCTCGCGCTCGCGGGGTGCTCGAGCAGCAAACCCGCGGCCCAGGTGAGCCCCGCGGCGGCGCCCAGCATGACCGCCACGGCCGCACCCAGCCCCGCCAAGGCGGATCCGGCCGCCGACCTGATCGGCCCAGGTTGCTCGGAGTACGCGGCGCAGAACCCCACCGGGCCGGGATCGGTCACCGGCATGGCACAGGACCCAGTGGCGACAGCGGCGTCGAACAACCCGATGCTGACCACGCTGACCTCGGCGCTGTCCGGCAAGCTCAACCCGCAGGTGAATCTCGTCGACACTCTCAACAGCGGCCAGTACACGGTGTTCGCCCCCACCAACGCCGCGTTCGACAAGCTCCCGGCGGCCACCATCGACCAGCTCAAGACCGACGCCAAGCTGCTGAACAGCATCCTGACCTACCACGTCGTCTCGGGTCAGGCGAGCCCGGCCAAGGTTCCCGGGACCCACAAGACGCTGCAAGGCGCGGATGTCACGGTGACCGGCGCCGGCAATGACCTGAAGGTCAACACCGCGGGCCTGGTGTGCGGAGGGGTGCACACCGCGAACGCGACGGTCTACATGATCGACACGGTGCTGATGCCGCCCGGTCAATGACGGTTCGCCGATTCGGCGTCGGAGCAAAGGCAGCCCACCTCCGAGTGGGCTGCCTTTGTTTGGCCGGCCGGTGAACCAATCCGGGACCGGCGTCGTGACGAATAACTGACATGTGGACTCTCGCGTTGATCGGATTTCTCGGCGGCCTCATCACCGGAATATCGCCGTGCATCCTGCCGGTGCTGCCGGTGATCTTCTTCTCGGGCGCAAACAGCACTGCGCCAACACAATCCGACGGCGCGGTGGCCGTCCAGACCAAGCCGACCCGGACGGCCGCATCGCGGCCCTACCGGGTGATCGGCGGCCTGGTGCTCAGCTTCAGTGTGGTGACCCTGCTCGGGTCCGCCATGCTGTCCGCGCTGCGCCTGCCGCAGGACGCCATCCGGTGGGTGGCTCTGCTGGCCTTGATCGCGATCGGCCTCGGCCTGATCTTCCCGCGCTTCGAGCAACTGCTCGAGCGCCCGTTCTCGCGTATCCCGCAGAAGCAGATCGTCACTCGCGGCAACGGTTTCGGGCTGGGTCTCGCGCTCGGGGTGCTGTACGTGCCGTGCGCGGGACCGGTGCTGGCCGCGATCGTGGTGGCCGGCGCCACCGCCAAGATCGGCGTCGGGACCGTCGTGCTCACCGCTACGTTCGCAGTCGGCGCCGCGTTGCCGCTGCTGTTCTTCGCGCTCGCCGGGCAACGGGTGGCCCAGCGCGTCAGCGCATTTCGTCGTCGCCAGCGCGAGATCCGGATCGGAGCCGGACTCGTCACGATCCTGCTGGCGGTCGCGCTGGTGTTCAACCTGCCCGCCGCGCTGCAACGCGCCATCCCCGATTACACCGCGTCACTGCAGGACAGGGTCGGCGGCACTGAACAGATCCGGCAACAGCTGGGTGGCATCGTTACCGACCAGAACGCGCAGCTGTCGAACTGCGGCAACGGCGGCACCCGGCTCCAAAATTGCGGCCCCGCACCGGATCTGCGCGGCATCACCGGCTGGCTGAACACACCGGGCGGGCAACCTGTGGCGTTGAATGCGTTGCGCGGCAAGGTGGTGCTGATCGACTTCTGGGCCTATTCCTGCATCAACTGCCAACGCGCCATTCCGCATGTTGTCGGCTGGTATCAGGCGTACCACGACAGAGGCCTGGAAGTCGTCGGCGTGCACACTCCCGAGTACGCGTTCGAGAAGGTGCCGGAGAACGTCGCCAAGGGCGCGGCCGACCTGGGCATCAAATACTCAGTCGCACTGGACAACAACTACTCGACGTGGACGAACTACCGCAACAGTTACTGGCCCGCCGAGTACCTGATCGATGCCAACGGCACCGTGCGGCACCTGCAATTCGGCGAGGGCGACTACGACGCGACCGAAGCGCTGATCCGGCAGTTGCTCACTGACGCCAAGCCGGGCACCCAACTCCCGGCCCCGGTGGACGCGCCCGACATGACACCGAAGACCTTCACCACGGCCGAGACCTACTTCGCCGTCGGCAAGGCAACGAATTACGGCGGCGGTGGCGTGTATGACGAGGGATCGGCGACGTTCCGCTACCCGCCGAACCTGGCGTCGGACAGCTTCGCCTTGACCGGCCCCTGGGCGCTGGACTACCAGGGCGCGACGGCGACCGGCGAGGATTCGGCGGTCAAGCTCAACTACCACGCCAAGGACGTCTACCTCGTCGTCGGTGGCACCGGCACCCTCACGGTGCTGCGCAAGGGCAAACCCACCGCACTGCCGATCGGCGGACCACCGACGTCGCACCACATCGTCGCCGACACGGCGCAGTCGGCCGGGACCATCGAGGTGCGGCCGAGCAAAGGATTGCAGCTTTTTTCGTTCACCTACGGCTGAGACCCATCCGGAATCCGATCCGCTCCGAATCAGCAGTGTCGGGGATAGCCAGCATTCAATGACACTCAAAGAGGAGAACGAGCATGAAAGCCAGAAAGTCGATTGCAGCAACCGGTTTCACGGCCGCGCTGATGGCCGGCGGGGTGGCCTTCGGTGTTGCCCTGGCCCCCACCGCGGCGGCCAGCGACCTGGTCGGCCCCGGTTGCGCGGACTACGCCGCCACCAACCCGAGCGGACCGGCGTCCGTGCAGGGCATGTCGCAGGTGCCGGTCACTGAGGCCGCGGCCAACAACCCGATGCTGACCACCCTGACCTCGGCGCTGTCGGGCAAACTGAACCCGCAGGTGAATCTCGTCGACACCCTCAACAGCGGTCAGTACACGGTGTTCGCACCCACCGACGCCGCGTTCAATAAGCTGCCGCCGGCGACGATCGAGCAGCTCAAGACCGACTCGGCGCTGCTGAACAACATCCTGACCTATCACGTGGTGTCGGGTCAGGCCAGTCCGGCCCGGGTGCTGGGCACGCACAAGACCCTGCAGGGCGGCACCGTCACGGTGACCGGCCAGGGCAACAACATCAGGGTGAACAACGCCGGCCTGGTCTGCGGCGGAGTGTCGACGGCCAACGCGCAGGTGTACATGATCGACACGGTCCTGATGCCGCCCGCGTAACCGGCCAAGGCGATTCCCCCGGGTGCTGACCTGCCCCGGGGGAATTCGTCTGTGCCAGAATGAGGCAGTCCGAGTCCAGTCTGAGCGGAGGAATCCCCGTGCCCAGTACCGAGGTGGAACGCTTCACCGGCGACGTCGACGAAGCCGAAGTGCCGTCCGCGCAGTGGGGATGGAGCAGGATCAACTACCGCACCTGGTACGGCGTTGGCATCTTCGCGGTCATCTTTCTACTGGCGATGCTGCACGGCAACCACGTCGGCCACGTCGAGGACTGGTTCCTGATCGGGTTCGCCGCGCTCACCTTGTTCGTCCTGGTGCGCGACATCTGGGGCCGTCGGCGCGGCTGGTTGCGCTAGCGCTCAGCCCGACGGGTTTTGGCGTTGCGGCCGATCCGGCTGATGACGATCGCGCCCGTCACGACTGCGCCCGCCACCACCAACCACGGCCAGCCGCCGTGCTGGTGCACCCAACCCGCGAGCGTGCCTTGCAGCCGCCCGGCTGCCATGATCACTGCATCCCGCGGGTCGCCGTTGGCGTGGAACAGCCGGATCTCATAGAGGCCGTAGTAGCCGACGTAGCAGCCGACCAGCACCAGCAGCGCTCCGCTGATCCGGTTGACCAGCGGCAGCACCGCCCGCATTCGGTCGATCAGCGCGGAGCCGGCGGTAGCCACCGCGATGGCCAGCGCCCCGACGACCAGCGTCAGGCCGCCGATGTAGGCGCCATAGACGGCGATCGTGTCGAGCACGGCGCCGCCGCGCAGTCCGGCGCCGGTGACCGCCAGGAACGGGCCGACGGTGCACGACAGCGACGCGATCGCGTAGCTGATTCCGTAGCCGTACATGGAGCTCAGGCGCGCGGTCGGCGCCCAGCGGGGCCCGAACGGTTTCAGCGCCGTGATCTCGCGCCCGGATAACAGCCAGCCGCCGAGCACGACGAGCAAGCCGCCGATCAGCACCGTCACGAACGGCAGGTATCGCTGTACCGTCGAGGCCGCCGAGATGGTCAGCGCTCCGAACGCACCAAAGACCGTCACGAAGCCCAGCGCCATTCCGAAGGTTGCCGCCAGGGCGCGCCCGATCGCAGTTACTGGCGCGGTTCGCTGCCCGCGCACCACCAGAACCAGGTACGCGGGCAGCATCGCAAATCCGCACGGGTTCAGCGCGGCCACCAGTCCGGCGGCGAACGCCAACCCGATCAGGGGCTGATTCAACGTCAGGACAGCGCGGCGACCCGGCCGGCCAGCTCCTGTTGCGACATAGCCGAGGTGGTGTTGTTGACGAAAGTGGAGGTGCCATCGGCGCGGTAGAACACCCAGGCCGGTTGCCACGGCACGTTGTAGCGGGCCCAGATCGCGCCGTCGGCGTCGTTGAGGTTGGTGAAGTTGAGGCCGTATTTGGAGACGAAGCCTTGCATCTGCCCGACATCCGAATGTGCCGCTACCCCAACGAAAGTCACGCCCGGGTTGGCGGCCGCCACCTGGCTCAAGCCGGGCGCCTCAGCGTTGCAGAACGGGCAGAACGGCGTCCAGAACCACAGCACCGACGGCTTGCCCTGCAGGGTGGCGCCGTTGAATGGTGCGCCGCTGAGGGTGGTCGCGGTGAAATTCAGGCGTTCGTCGGCCGCGACCGCGCGCGGGGCCGTGCCCAGACCGAGCATCAGCACGGCGGCAATCGCGATCGTTATACACGTCTTGAGCGGGGAGAACAGTTTCATGGCGCACCTCATTCGCTGGCATTTGCCTGATCACGTATTGCCCGCTGGGCATGGTTCAACACCTGTGCGCGTGGCGCCTGGATGTCCCCTCAGTCGCGCGTGGCGTCGAGATTGAAAATCTGCGGGGGTCTACTCGAACTTTGGCTGCAGATTTTCAGTCTGGGCGGGAACGGTCTAACCTTCGGCGGCCAGCTGTCCACAGGCTCAGGCTGAACGGCCCGTGCTCCAGCTACCCGCCTTCGGCGGCCAGCTGTCCACACGCCGCGCTGATCTCCCGGCCCCGGGTGTCTCGCACCGTACACGAAACTCCTTGTGCACGAACACGTTTGACGAACTCGCGCTCAACCGGCTTGGGGCTGGCGTCCCAGTCGCTGCCCGGCGTCGGGTTGAGCGGGATGAGGTTGACATGCGCCAGCGGCCCCAGCGCCCGGTGCAGGCGCTTGCCCAGCAGGTCGGCCCGCCACGGCTGGTCGTTGACGTCGCGGATCAGCGCGTACTCGATCGACACCCGCCGGCCCGTCACGTCGGCGTAGTAGCGGGCGGCCTCGAGTACCTCACTGACCTTCCACCTGTTGTTCACCGGCACCAGCGTGTCGCGCAGCTCGTCGTCGGGTGTGTGCAGCGACAGCGCCAGGGTCACGCCGAGCCGTTCGTCGGCCAGCTTGCGGATCGCCGGTGCCAGCCCGACCGTCGACACCGTCACCGACCGTGCCGAGATGCCGAAGCCGGACGGCGGTGGCTCGACGATGCGGCGCACCGCGGCCACCGTCCTGGCATAGTTGGCCAGCGGCTCTCCCATCCCCATGAACACCACGTTGGACAGTCGCTGCGGTTCGGGTCCGAAGTCGTCCCGCAACGCCACCGCAGCGGCACGCACCTGCTCGACGATTTCGGCGGTCGACAGATTGCGGGTCAGCCCGCCTTGGCCCGTCGCGCAGAACGGGCAGGCCATGCCGCATCCGGCCTGCGAAGAGATGCACACGGTGTTGCGCTGCGGATAGCGCATCAGCACCGACTCGACGGTGGCGCCGTCACCGGCCCGCCACAACGTCTTGCGTGTCTGGCCCGCGTCGCAGGTCACCTCGCGCACCGCGGTGAGCAGCGTCGGGAACATCGTCGTCGCGACCTGGTCGCGCACCGCGGCGGGCAGGTCGGTCATCTGGTGCGGATCGGCGATCAGCCGTCCGTAGTACTGGTGCGCGAGCTGTTTGGCCCGGAACGCCGGCAGGCCGAGCTCCGACACGGCGGCGGCACGCCCGTCGGCATCGAGGTCGGCGAGGTGCCGCGGTGGTCGCCGAACGGACCCGCGCGGCGACGGCTCTTCGAACACCAATTGTTGAACCATTACCAGTCCAGTATCAGGGCAACAGCGTCAGAACGGTCCACGCGGCCACCGCCGAAGGCAGGATGCCGTCCAGCCGATCCATCAGACCGCCGTGGCCCGGCAACAGCCGGCCCATGTCTTTGATGCCCAAATCCCGCTTGACCTGCGATTCGATCAAGTCACCGAGCGTGGTGGTGAGCACGAACAGCAGACCCAGCAGCGCACCGACCCACCATTCCTTGCCGGCCAGGAACGTCGCGGTGAGCACGGTCGCGGTGATCCCGCAGATCAGCGAGCCGGCGAATCCCTCCCAGGACTTCTTCGGGCTGATGCGCGGAACCATCGGATGCTTGCCGATCAGTGCCCCCACCGCGTAACCGCCCGTGTCGGAACAGACGACCGCGATCATCATGCAGAACACCCAGCCCGGCCCGTGCTGCGGGTCGTAGACCAGCATCGCGGCGAAGGACGCGAACAGCGGCACCCAGGCGCACAGAAAGACGGTCGCCGAGACGTCGCGCAGATAGTTGCTGGGCGGCGGCGCACCATCGGCTCCGTGGCTGTCGGGCGAGCGCTTGTCCGTCATGAACAGCCGCCAGATCATGCAGATGACGACCATCCCGCCGAACCCGGCGATCGCGCCGACGGCCCGGTACGGCCACGTCAGCCAGACGGTGACCTGCCCGCCGACCAGCAGCGGAATGACCGGGATCAGATAACCCGCTTCGCGCAGCCGACGCACCACCTCGTGGCTGGCCACCAACGCGGCCAGCGCGCTGTACAGCACCCAGAAGTGGGGCACCCACAGCAAGGTCGCAATCAGGACCGCGCCGATGCTTGCCCCGACCGCGATGGCGGCGGGCAGATCCCGGCCGGCCCGCGACGTCTTCTTGGCTGGCTGCTGAGACGCGTCAACCGGCTCGTCGGGCGTGCTGCCGGCGTCGGCTTCAGTAGCTGCCACGGACGTGGATGGACTCAACCGCTGGACAGGTCCTCAGACCTCCAGCAGCTCGCCTTCTTTGTGCTTGACCAGTTCGTCGATCTGGGCAACGTATTGGTGAGTGGCCTTTTCGAGGTCCTTCTCGGCGCGGCCGACCTCGTCCTCGCCGGCTTCGCCGTCCTTGCGGATGCGGTGCAATTCTTCCATCGCCTTGCGGCGGATGTTGCGCACCGAAACCCGGGCGTCCTCACCCTTGGCCTTGGCCTGCTTGACCAGGTCGCGCCGACGCTCCTCGGTCAGCTGCGGGATCGCCACCCGGATGATGGTGCCGTCGTTGGTGGGGTTGACGCCGAGGTCGGAGTTGCGGATGGCCGTCTCGATGGCGTGCAGTTGGCTGGCCTCGTAAGGCTTGATCACCACCATGCGCGCCTCGGGGACATTGATGCTGGCCAGCTGGGTGATCGGAGTGGAGGCACCGTAGTAGTCGATGGCGATCCGGTTGAACATGCCGGGGTTGGCGCGGCCGGTGCGAATTGTCGACAGGTCATCCCGGGCCACTGATACGGCCTTCTCCATTTTCTCCTCGGCGTCGAAGAGAGCCTCGTCTATCATCTTGCGCCGCTCCTCCTCATCGTTTGCCTCTGCATCGTCACCGCGCGCATTCTGCGCGTCTTCCCCTCAGGTGGTGACCAGCGTCCCGATCTTCTCACCAGCGACCGCACGGGCGATATTGCCGTCGGTCAGCAAATTGAACACCAGGATCGGCATGCCATTGTCCATACACAGACTGAACGCGGTGGCGTCAGCCACCCGCAACCCACGGTCGATGACTTCCCGGTGGCTGATCGCGGTGAGCAACTCGGCTTCGGGGTTCTCGCGCGGGTCGTCAGCAAAGACCCCGTCCACCGCTTTGGCCATCAGGACCACCTCGGCACCGATCTCCAGCGCTCGCTGCGCCGCGGTGGTGTCGGTGGAGAAATAGGGCAACCCCATGCCGGCGCCGAAGATCACCACCCGCCCCTTTTCCAGGTGGCGGACCGCCCGCAACGGCAGATAGGGCTCGGCGACCTGGCCCATCGTGATCGCGGTCTGCACTCGGGTCGCAATACCTTCCTTTTCCAGAAAGTCCTGCAGCGCCAGGCTGTTCATCACGGTGCCCAGCATCCCCATGTAGTCCGAGCGGGTGCGTTCCATGCCGCGCTGCTGCAGCTGCGCGCCGCGGAAGAAGTTCCCGCCGCCGATCACCACGGCCACTTGCACGCCGCCGCGGACCACCTCGGCGATCTGCCGGGCTACCAGCGCGACGACATCGGGATCCAGTCCTACCTGTCCGCCGCCGAACATCTCACCGCCCAGTTTGAGCAGCACCCGCGAATACTTGGACGGGGAGCCGGAAACCGAATGGGCGGGCACACCGTTACTGCTCGTCGGCCTTGGCTCCGTCATCGATCTCCTCGCACGAGATTGCCAACCCGGCAACGACCCGGGACGGCGCGTCTCAATCCTGCCTCATTGCCCTGCTCTGGCGTGGGCGGGGTGCACTATTGCGCGCACATGTTTGATCCTCCGCCGGTCCGGGAATTCGCTGCGAGCGGCGGTCGACGCGGTCTTGAGAAGTTGAGGACCCGCACCGCCGCGCACTTGCCGGTCGTTCGTTCGATCGGCGTTTTTGAGCGCTCGGTACGGACACTGAGGAGGAACTCATGGCGGACAGCAACTCCGGACCTGCGGAAGCGGTCAAGGGCGTCGTCGAGGACGTCAAGGGTAAGGCCAAGGAAGTCATCGGGACGGTGACCGGCCGGGGCGACCTCGTCAACGAGGGTGAAGCCCAGCAGGACAAGGCGGAAGCACAGCGCGACGCGGCCAAGAAGGAAGCGCAGGCCGAGGCGGCCCGCAGCGCCGCGGAGGTTGCCGAGGAACGCCAGAAGTCGAACCAATAGAAACTTGTCTCAGGATGGGCCCGGTCTGGAATCTCGGACCGGGCCCGTCGAACTTTCCGGGATGCGGTTCGCCCACCCGGTCGTAACAAAACTGGAATAATCGCACGCAGAGGGGTATTCGAACCGCTGTCGGGGGGATCTCCGCGGAGGTGGCTACGGGTCGGGGGTGCACGCAGGTGGATGTGCTTCTGTTCACCGACGACGCCGACTTTCAAGTCACCCTGCCGGATTTGGAGACCTTCGCGCTGAGCGTGCGCAGCCTCCCCCTGGGCACCGCATACCACGAGGCCGCCGAAGGTGCCGATGTCGCGATTGTCGACGCCCGCACCGGCCCGGCCGGCGCCCGCCGGGCGTGCCGGTGGCTGACTGCCAATGCTCCTGCGGTGGCCGTTGTCGTCGTGGTTGCGCCGGCCACCCTGGCCGAAGTCGATGTCGACTGGAATTACGACGACGTGGTGGTGGCCGCGGCCGGTGCGGCCGAGATGCAGGCGCGCTTGCGATTGGCGGTGCAGCGACGGCGCAAGGCCATCGGCGGCACGCTGGAGTTCGGCGACCTCCTACTGCACCCGGCCAGCTACACAGCGACACTGGACGGCCGGGACCTGGACCTGACGCTGACCGAGTTCAAGTTGCTCTATTTCCTAGTGCAGCATGCCGGCCGGGCGTTCAGCCGGACCCGGCTGATGCACGAGGTATGGGGCTATGAGAGCAACGGCCGGGTTCGGACCGTCGACGTGCATGTGCGGCGGCTGCGCGCCAAACTCGGTGCGGCTCATGAGTCGATGGTCGACACCGTGCGCGGCGTGGGCTACATGGCGGTCGCGCCGCCGCAGCCGCGGTGGATCGTCCTCGAGCCGGTCCTGAAGCCCGCGTGGGAACCGGTCGCGCGCTGAGTCTCAGCCGAAGACGGGCAGCGCACGCTTGCGTGCCAGCGCGTCCATGCCGCGCTGGATGCTGTCCTGCACCTCGCGGTACTTGGCCTCGACGTACTCGTCGTCATCGGCGCGGGCGGCGTCGTTGTCCAGCTCGACCGGCGGCATGAAGCGAGTCCTGATCTTGGCGGGCAGCGGCAGTTGCGGCAGGGCTGCAGGCGCGACGCCCCAGGGCAGCGATATCGCCACCGGGAAGACCTTGAGCCGCAGCAATTTGTCCAGCCGCAGCGCCCGCGATAGGCGATCGCCGCGGATCAGCACAGGCATGGCGTCGGCCCCGCCGACCGTGGCGATCGGCACAATCGGCACCCCGGCCCGGATCGCCATCTTCACGAACCCCTTGCGGCCGGCCAGGTTGGCCCGGTCGCGTTCGGTCCACGGCCGAAGCGAATCCACCTCGCCGCCGGGCCACAATGCGACGTCTCGTCCTTCGGCCAGCGCGGTCGCGATCGCGTCGGGTGCCGCGGGCAGCACACCCATCGCCCGGAAGTAGCGACCGATTCCCGGGATGGCCATCAGCGCGTCGTGGGCGGTGCCGTGCAACGGTCGTTCGGGCCCGAAGCGCCGCCACCACTGCAGTCCCACCGTCCACGCATCCCACACGAACGGGGCACCGGAGTGGATTCCGATCAACAGCACCGGCGCCTTGCCGATGTTCTCCCAACCGTCGATCTCCATCCGGAACCAGTAGTCGACCAACGCGTTCCAGAAGAACTTCTGGCGGTGCATGGTTGCTTCGTCCTGACCTTCCAGGTCCCACTGGCCGGCCCGTTGCGCCACCCAACCGCTGACGCCGCCGTCCTGCTTCTCACGCTTGCGCTGCATGGAGGCGCGAGCTTCCTCAGCTTGGCGCTGAGCCTGGTCGACAACTTCCGAGGGCCGGTGATCGCTGTGTGTCATTGGTCTCGCATACCCATATCGCCCACACACAACTCAGATAATCTCGGTCGCCCCGAACAGCAGCCACCCCGCGCCAAGGGCGGTGGCGCGGGGTGGCTGAGGGGTTAGTCAGGCCCCGATGGCCTGAGCCTTAGGCCTGTTCCGTCGACTCAGGCGTCATCTGTCCGGGGACCTGGTTGGCCTGGCCGGGCACGGCGTTCGGCTGACCCGGAGCCGGGTTCGGGTTGACCTGGCCGGGCGCCGGGTTCACCTGACCCGGGACCGTATTGGGCTGACCGGGCACGGTGTTCGGCAGCTGCTGGCCGGGCACCGAGTTAGGTGCCGGCAGGCTGCCCGGGCTGGTTTCCCAAACCAGGACATCCTGGACACCGTCGTTGTAGACGACTCCGTTCGGGGGCGCGCCGGTCACGTCGAAGTAGATCTTGCCGGTCGCGGTATTGCCCTGCGTGATCGGAGCCGGGCTGAGTCCCTGCGGGGTAGCCGGTGCGGCGATCACGCGGTAGTTCTGTCCTTCGGCCCGCGCGTTGAAGTTGGACACGACGGGCGTGACGACGCCGCTGTTGGCCTTCACGTGCACGTCGGCCTGCCACAGCTGACCGGTCGGGGTGTAGCCGGGGATGGTGATGTTGGCCGGCTGCAGGTTGCTGACGGTGTAGTCAGTCACCAGCGGGCCGTCGACCAGTGTCTCGGGTGTGCCAAGTCCCTCAACGATGGTGGGCGCGGACGACGCAGTGGCTGCGCCGAAAAGGCTCACCGCCGCTATGCCGGCGGCACCAATGGCCGTCTTTGCAGTGGTTTTGGTGAACTTCACGCTGAGAATCCTCTCCGTTGGGTTTCGTTGCACGCGGTCAGCAACTCTTCATAGGGCGCTCAACCGCACGCCCTTTCGCATTGCCGCTGAATTGCAGGCTCAAACACACGCCGCTGCGGAAATCGCCTTTGGCCGCCTCCCGACCTGCAGAGACACCCCGATTTTGATTTAGGTCATACACCATTCCCGCCACAGAGTTCACATTGGCATCACGCAGGAAATCCGAATTGCACGCAAAGTTGCGGCGGAAAGGCGTGCCGGTATGTCAAGATGGTTGATATGGCTGATGGTAGCGACGCCCCGCTCGGCTACCTGCTTTATCGGGTGGGCGCCGCGCTGCGACCGGAGGTCTCGTCCGCATTGGCCCCGCTCGGGCTCACGATCGCGGAGTTCGTCTGCCTGCGGATACTTTCGCAATCCCCCGGGTCGTCGAGCGCCGACCTGGCCCGGCGCGCCAACGTCACACCGCAGGCCATGAACACGGTGCTGCGCAAGCTGCAGGACCTCGGTGCGGTGGAGCGGCCCGCGTCGGTGTCCTCCGGTCGGGCACTGCCGGCATCGTTGACCACCGCGGGCCGCGCGCTGTTGAAGCGCGCCGAGACCGTCGTCTTTGCCGCGGACGCCCGACTACTCGCCCGGTTGACCGACTCTCAGCGGCGGGAGTTCCGACGCATGCTGGAGACGCTCGGCGCTGAGTGAGCGGTCAGTCCTGAATCCGGGCCCACGGGCGGGCCTCTTCAAGCTCGAAGGCCAGCTCCAGCAGCCGCGCTTCGGCGCCGACGGCCGCCGAGAGCATCATGCCCACCGGCAGGCCGTTGGCGGACTGAGCCAGCGGCAACGAGATCGCAGGGTCGCCGGTGACGTTCTGCAGGGGCGTGAACGTCACCCAGCGTGACAGCCGCTCGATGACCTGGTGGTAGTCGGTGGGGTCCAGGTACCCGACCTGGGGCGGCTCGGCGGCGACCGTCGGGGTGAGGACGGCGTCATAAGTGGCGTACAAGGGTGCGCTCAGCCGCCGCGCGGCCCGCAGCCGCACGATTGCCCGGGGTAACCGGTGCAGGTTGCGAGTGGCGTGCCGAGCCAATCCCAGGGTCAGGTTGTCCAGCCGGGACGAATCGAACGTCTTGCCGAAGGTCAGCCGGCCGGTGCGCAGCTGCGCCAGCGCCAACAGACCCCAATAGAGGATGAAGTCGTCACCGAACGTGCTTGCCGCGGGCGGGGCATCCAGGTGCTCGACACGGTGCCCGAGTTCCTCGAGCAGGGCGGCGGTCTTCAGCGTCAGATCTGTGACTTCGGAGCTGGATTCGTGGTCGACCGAGCGGGTCAGCACGGCGATCCTCAGCCGTTGCTTGCCCGGTCGGGTGATGTCGCCGATCGGAGGCAGTTTGTGTGCCCGGTATGCGCGCTCGGCCTCGCGGAAGAACGCGGCCGTATCGCGCACCGTGCGGGTCACCACGCCGTTGGCGACGATGACCACCGGCAGCCGACGCAATTCGGGGTCCAGCGGCAACCGGCCGCGGGACGGCTTGAGCCCGACCAGACCGTTGCAGGCGGCGGGAATGCGGATGGAGCCGCCACCGTCGTTGGCGTGTGCGATGGGCACCACCCCGGCCGCGACGAAAGCTCCCGATCCTGACGAGGAGGCGCCCGCGGTGTATTCGGGGTTCCACGGGTTGCGCACCGGCCCCAGGCGTGGGTGTTCGGCGGCGCCGCTGAACCCGAACTCCGACAGCTGGGTCTTGCCCAGCGAGATCAGCCCGGTGCCGAGCACCACTCGGGCAACTTCGCTGTGCGTTTTGGCCGGGTACGGGGTCCAGGCGTCGGTGCCCCGCATCGACGGCTGACCGGCGACGTCGACGTTGTCCTTGATGAAGGTTGGCACGCCCTGGAAGAACCGGGTGACCTCGCGTGACGCTTCCTCGCGCGCGGTGTCGTAGGACCGGTACGCCAGGCCGTTGAGCCGCTCGTTGACGGCCTCGCAGCGCGCGATGGCCGCCTCGACGACCTCTGACGGACTCAGCTGCCGGGATCGCAGCGCCTCAGCGAGCCCGACAGCGTCCAGCTCGCCGAGGGCGTCGTCGCCGAAGGCGTGTACGCGGGGCATGGCCGCTCGCCCGCCCGTCAGGCCTGGCCGACCTCGAACCGGACGAACCGCGTCACGGTGACCCCGGCCTCGTCGAGCAGCGCCTTGACGGTCTTCTTGTTGTCCGACACCGAGGGCTGCTCGAGCAGCACGGTGTCCTTGAAGAAGCCGTTGACCCGGCCCTCGACGATCTTGGGCAGTGCCTGCTCCGGCTTGCCCTCGGCCTTCGCGGTTTCCTCGGCGATGCGGCGCTCGCTGGCGACGACGTCTTCGGGCACGTCCTCACGGGTGAGGTAGCGGGCCTTGAGCGCGGCGATCTGCAGCGCCACCGCGTGGGCGGCCTCGGCGTTGTCGCCGTTGTACTCGACCAGGACGCCGACCGCGGGCGGCAGGTCAGCCGAACGACGGTGCAGGTAGGTCTCCACGGTTCCGTCGAAGATCGCCACCCGGCGCAGTTCCAGCTTTTCGCCGATCTTGGCCGAGAGTGCGGCGATGGCCTCCTCGACCGTCTCGCCACCGGCGCTGGCCGCCTTGAGGGAGTCGACATCGGTGGCCTTTGCGGAGACCGCGGCCTCGACGACCTTGTTGGCCAGCTCCTGGAACTCGGCGTTCTTGGCGACGAAGTCCGTCTCGCAGTTCAGCTCGATCAGCGCGCCGTCCTTGGCGGCGACCAGGCCTTCGGCCGTGGCCCGCTCGGCGCGCTTGCCGACGTCTTTGGCGCCCTTGATGCGGAGCGCCTCGACGGCCTTGTCGAAGTCACCGTCGGTTTCCACCAGCGCGTTCTTGCAGTCGAGCATGCCAGCGCCGGTCAGCTCCCGAAGTCGCTTGACGTCGGCAGCGGTGTAATTCGCCAATGCTCAGCCTTTCCTAGGATGCGTCTGTAGTTGGTTCGGTTGCGCCCTCAGTGGCGGGGGTGGCGGTCGCAGCGGCACCGGCCAGCAGCTCCTGCTCCCACTCGGGCAGCGGCTCGGCGGCGTCAGCCTCCGGCTTGCCGTCACCGCGGCCCACGCCGGCGCGGGCCTGCAGACCCTCGGCCACGGCCGAGGCGATGACCTTGGTCAGCAGGGCGGCCGAGCGGATCGCGTCGTCGTTGCCCGGAATCGGGTAGTCGACCTCGTCCGGGTCGCAGTTGGTGTCCAGGATCGCGATGACCGGGATGCCCAGCTTGCGCGCCTCGCCGACGGCGATGTGCTCCTTGTTGGTGTCGACGACCCAGATCGCCGACGGCACCTTGGCCATGTCCCGGATACCACCCAGGGACCGCTCCAGCTTGTTCTTCTCCCGGGTGAGGCCCAGGATTTCCTTCTTGGTGCGACCCTCGAAGCCACCGGTCTGCTCCATCGCCTCGAGCTCCTTGAGGCGCTGCAGCCGCTTGTGCACGGTGGAGAAGTTGGTGAGCATGCCGCCCAGCCAGCGCTGGTTCACGTAGGGCATGCCGACGCGGGTCGCTTCGGCCGCGACGGATTCCTGCGCCTGCTTCTTGGTGCCCACGAACAGCACCGTTCCACCGTGGGCGACGGTCTCCTTGACGAACTCGTACGCCTTGTCGATGAAGGTCAGCGTCTGCTGCAGGTCGATGATGTAGATGCCATTGCGGTCGGTGAAGATGAACCGCTTCATCTTGGGGTTCCAGCGACGGGTCTGATGCCCGAAGTGGGTGCCGCTGTCGAGCAGCTGCTTCATGGTCACAACAGCCATGACTGAGCCCAGCTTTCATGTGTCGGTTGTCGCCCGGCATCGGGTGAAGCCGGGCCCTGGTGTCTGCTGCGATGCCGAACCCGTCGGCCGATTTCCGGCTTCCGGGACCGCTCGGCATGCTGTTGCGGATCCCCGAACTACTGGGTCGCGATGCAGACACGCGAAGTCAGCCCGCTCAAGCGAGCTGCGTCGGAAAGTCTACACCGCTGCGACCGGTGCTTTTTCCATCCACAGCGGGCGCCACCGGTGGCTGGCCCTGGCTGGCGTGTCGGCGGTGCACTGAGCAGGTGCGATGGGTGCTGCTGCTGATTCTGTGTTGGGTGCTGCTCAATGCGCCACCGGCCGACGCCGCCGGCGGACGGCTGGGCTGGCCGCTGCGTCCGCCGGCGGTGGTGCGCACGTTCGATGCGCCGTCACCTAACTGGTTGTCCGGGCATCGCGGGGTGGACCTCGCTGGTTTCGCGGGCCAGCCGGTGTATGCCGCGGGCGACGGTGTGGTGGTGTTCGCCGGGCTGCTGGCCGGCCGGCCCGTCGTGTCGCTCGCGCATCCGGGCGGTCTGCGCACCAGCTACGAACCGGTGCGCGCGGTTGTCTCGGCGGGTGAGCAGGTGGGGGCGGGTTCGGTGCTCGGCGAGCTGGTGGCCGGGCACGCGGGCTGCCCGGTCGCCGCATGTCTGCACTGGGGTGCGATGTGGGGTGCGGCGTCGCGGGCCGACTACGTCGACCCGATCGGGCTGCTGAAGTCCACCCCGATCCGGCTCAAGCCGATTGTGGGTGGCGCGAACAGCCGCTGAAGCACCCATTTCCTGCGGAAGTGAGGCGCTTCATGGTCCGTTCGGCGCCCTAGGCGCGGGGGTGCGCCTGGTCGTGCACCGCGCGCAGCCGGGCGACCGCGACGTGGGTGTAGAGCTGCGTGGTGGCCAGGCTGGAATGACCGAGCAGTTCCTGCACCACCCGCAGATCGGCCCCGCCTTCGAGTAGGTGGGTGGCCGCGCTGTGCCGCAGGCCGTGCGGTCCCATGTCGGGTGCGCCGTCCACCGCGGCAACGGTCTGGTGCACCACGGTGCGCGCCTGACGCACGTCGAGGCGACGGCCGCGGGCGCCCAGCAACAACGCCGGCCCGGATTCGGCGGTGGCCAGGGCGGGGCGTCCGTCGCTCAACCAGGCCCGCAGCGCCTCGGCGGCCGGTTGCCCGAATGGCGCTGTGCGCTGTTTGTTGCCCTTCCCCAGCACGCGGACCAGCCGATGGCTGGTGTCGATGTCGTCGACGTCCAGGCCGCACAGCTCGCTGACCCTGATTCCGGTGGCATAAAGCAATTCGACGATCAGCCGGTCCCGCAACGCCAGCGGATCACCTTGTTCGGCGCCGGATTTCGCCGCGGTCATTGCCGCCAGGGCCTGGTCCTGCCGCAACACCGCGGGCAGGGTGCGATGGGCCTTCGGTACCTGCAGCCGCTCGGCGGGGTCGCCGGCGAGCAGTCCCCGCCGGGTGGCCCAGGCGGTGAAGGCCTTGACCGAGGACGTGCGGCGGGCCAGCGTCGTGCGGGCGGCGCCGGCCCCGGCCGAGGTGGCCAGCCACGATCGCAGCACCGGCAGGGTCAGCTTCTCGAGCCCTGATCCGCGTTCGGCGAGGAAGTCGAACAGCGACCGCAGGTCGCCCAGGTAGGCGCGGCGGGTGTGCGCCGAACGACCGCACTGCAGCTCCAGGTAGTCGTCGAACTCCTCGAGGATGGCCTCGGCCGCGGCCGCCGCCTCGTTGTCTTCCGGCACTCCTCCACGCTGGCCGATGCGGCGTGGCGTTTCTACAGGACGCGCCGCAGTGTGTCCGGGGTGAGATCTTTCAGCGTCGGGTAACCGTCCACAGCCATGATCAGGTCGGCTTCGGCAAGCAGCATGCGCAGCACGTGCACGACGCCGTCGATGCCGCCAAGGGCCAGGCCGTACGCGTAGGGCCGGCCGACACCGACGGCGGTGGCGCCCATGGCCAGCGCCTTGACGATGTCGGCGCCGCTGCGGATACCCGAGTCGAATAGCACCGGCAGACCGTCGGCCGCCTCGACCACGTCGGGCAGGCAGTCCAGGGCGGGTAGGCCGCCGTTGGCCTGGCGCCCGCCGTGAGTGGAGCAGTAGATGCCGTCGACGCCACCGTCCTTGGCGCGCCGGGCGTCGTCGGGGTGGCAGATGCCTTTGATGATCAGCGGCAGATCGGTCAGGGACCGCAGCCAGCTCAGGTCGCTCCAGGTCAGAGGATTGCCGAATGTCTGCGCCCAGCTCAGCACAGTGCCCTGCGGGTCTTCTTCGGGCGGTCGGGCCAGGCCCGCGCGAAACACCGGGTCGCTGGTGTAGTTGCTGAGGCAGAGTCCGCGCAGCTGCGGAAAGTTGGCCGTGGTGAGGTCGCGTGGCCGCCATCCCGGGATCCAGGTATCGAGGGTGACAATGATGGCCTTGAATCCGGCGGCTTCGGCGCGGTGCACCAGGCTGGCGGCCAGGTCCCGGTCCTTGGGTGTGTACAGCTGGAAGAAGCCGGGGGTGTCACCGAACTGGGCGGCGACTTGTTCCATCGGGTCGGCGGTCAGGGTCGACACCACCATCGGAACTCCGGTGCGGGCGGCCGCGCGTGCGGTCGCCAGGTCGCCGTGACCGTCCTGGGCGCAGAGTCCGATGACGCCGATCGGGGCCATGAACAGCGGTGAGGGCAGCTTCATTCCGAACAGGTCGACCGAGAGGTCTCGATCGGTGGCGCCGATGAACATGCGCGGCATCAGGCCCCAACGATCGAATGCCTCGCGATTGGCACGCTGCGTGTGCTCATCGCCGGCACCGCCGACAACGTAGGACCAGACCGACGGCGGCATCGCCATCGCCGCTTTGGCCTCCAGTTCCGCGAAGGCCATCGGGAGCGGGGGCGTTACGCCGGCCAGACCCTGGAAGTAGATCTCGAGCTGATAGTCGCCGAATGCCATGCCCTAGAGAATGCCAGTGGCCCGCGCTACTGCTCCGCGGCCTCCGCTTCGGCCAGCTCCCTCTTCCACTGCCGGAAGGACTCTTCGGTGCGGCCGCGCCGCCAGTAGCCGGAGATCGACGCCCACTGGGCTTCGACGCCGCGCTCTTTGCGGATGTAAGGCCGCAGGTTATGCATGACGGCCTGGGCTTCGCCGTGGATGAATACGTGCACCTGGCCGGGCAGCCAGGGCGCGGTGGTGACCGCCTCTATCAGCGGCGCGTGGTCCCCCGCCCGGTCTTCAGGGACCAGGTCCGCGCGGCCCCCGCGCAGCACCCAGTTGACCTCGACACCCTCTGGCGCGGTCAACTCGATCTCGTCGTCTGGGCCCGCGACCTCGATGAATGCTTTGCCGACCGCCGTCTCGGGCAGCGCCTCGAGCGCCGCGGCGATAGCTGGCAGCGCCGATTCGTCGCCCGCCAGCAGATGCCAGTCGGCGGTCGGGTCGGGCGTGTAGGCGCCGCTCGGCCCCATCAGGTGGATCGGCTCGCCGGGTTGGACCGCGCCGGCCCACTGTCCTGCCACACCGTGCTCGCCGTGCACCGCGATGTCCAGGGTGATGTGGCCGGCCTCTTCGTCGACGCGGCGCACGGTGAGGGTGCGCACCGGCGGCCGTTGCTCGGCGGGCAGGTCAGCAAAGCTGTCCATCGTCAGCGGCTGCGGCAATTCCTGCAGGTCGATGCCGTCGGGTACGAAGACCAGCTTGACGTAGGAGTCAGTGAACTTGCTGGGCACGAAGGCGTCGAAGTCCTTGGCGCCCAACACCACCCGGACCATGTGCGGCGTCAGCTCTTTGGTGCTGACTACCTCGAATGCCTGCAGCGGCCGACCTGCCACTTATCCTCCCTGATCAGACCCGACCCTGAGTCGACTATACGAGTCGCGCCTTCGTGCGGCGTTGACGGACGATCCGCCAGCAGCCGTCGCGGCACTCGGCCAGGCCGGCCAGTTCCAGCATCGCCAGTGGCCCCAGCACCCGCTCAGGGACCAGACCCGAAGCGATGGCGATCTCGTCGACGGTGGCGCCGCCCCGGCCCGGCAAAGCTTCGTAGACCTGACGTTCCGGTTCGCCCAACCCGTCCAGCGCCGTTATCGGGCGCGGCTCTTCGGCGGCCAGCTCGCCGATGCGTCCCACCATCTCGACGATGTCGTCGGCGCGGGTCACCAGCGCCGCATCGTTGCGCAACAGCACGTGGCATCCGGCCGACGCCGAAGAGGTCACCGGGCCGGGCACCGCGCCGACCACCCGGCCCAGGGCCCGTGCCCACGCCGCCGTGTTGGCGGCGCCGCTGCGCAACCCGGCCTCCACGACCACAGCGGCGCCCGAGACCGCGGCCACCAGACGGTTGCGGGTCAGGAAGCGATAGCGCGCCGGCCGGACACCGGGCGGGTACTCGGTGAACAACAGTCCGCGCTGGCCGATGCGATGCAGGAGCGCGGAATGCCCCGAGGGATACGGGACGTCGAGCCCGCCGGCCAGGACGGCCACGGTGATCCCGTCGACAGCCAACGCGGCGCGGTGAGCTGCCCCGTCGATACCGTAGGCGCCGCCCGAGACGACCGCGACGTCACGCTCGGCCAAGCCCGTCGCCAACTCGGCGGTCACATGCTCGCCATAGGCCGTCGACGCTCGGGTGCCAACGAGAGCGGCCGCGCGCTGGGCGACCTCGTCGAGGCGCTCCGGACCGATCGCCCACAGGACCATCGGCGCCACCAGCGGCGCGCCTTTAGGTGCCCGGGTGCCATCGAACGCGGCGAACGCCAGTATCGGCCACTCGTCATCACCGGGTGTGATCAATCGGCCGCCCCGCCGTGCGATCAGCTCCAAATCGGCTGCAGCAGAATCGATTTCTCGCCGGGCGGCGGTCTGCCTCAGCAACTCGTCGTCGACCAGCCCCCGACGGATCCGCTCGGCCGCCTCGCGGGGCCCGACGGCTGCGACCAGCGCGGCCAGTTCGGCGCAAGGCGGTTCGGCCACCCGGGACAGATAGGCCCACGCCAACAATGTGGGATCGGCGCTCATCGCCGTGTCCCCGATTGCCGGAAACTCAACGCGGCGGCGACATCGGCCAGGTCCGGCGAAGTGCGCCCGGCCAGGTCGGCCAGGCTCCACGCGACGCGCAACGTGCGGTCTACCCCGCGGATACTGAGCGCACCACGATCCAGGGCGTCGCGCAGTGGTCGCATCGCGGTGTTGCCTAGCCGGAATTTCCTGCGCAGCAACGGGCCACTGACCTCGGCGTTGGTGCGGAAGCCGTGCCGCCGCCAACGCTCGGCCGCCGCATCCCGGGCTTTCTTCACGCGCTCGCGCACTTGCGCGGTCGACTCGCCGTCGGTGCCCGTGAATGCGCCGGCCCGTACCGAATGCATCTGCACCCGCAGGTCCACCCGGTCCAGCAGTGGCCCGGAGAGCTTGCCAAGATAGCGCCGTTTGACCGGCGCCGCGCAGATGCAGTCCTGCGGGTCGGCGGGCGCGCATGGGCACGGATTCGCGGCCAGGATCAGTTGGAACCGCGCCGGATAACACGCCACACCGTCACGGCGGGCGAGGCGAATCTCGCCGTCTTCCAACGGTGTTCGCAGTGCTTCTAGCGCCCGGACGCCGATCTCGGCGCACTCGTCGAGAAATAGCACCCCGCGGTGTGCCCGACTCACCGCCCCGGGACGCGCCATCCCTGAGCCACCGCCGACCAGAGCGGCAACGCTTGAGCTGTGGTGCGGCGCCACAAACGGCGGTCTGGTGATCAGCGGTGTGTCGCAGGACAGCAGTCCGGCCACCGAATGTATCGCGGTCACTTCCAGCGACTCCGCGTGCGATAACGGCGGCAGCAAGCCCGGAAGACGTTGTGCCAGCATCGTTTTGCCCACCCCCGGTGGACCGGTCATCATCAGGTGATGCGCTCCCGCCGCGGCCACCTCGACGGCGAAACGGGCCTGTGACTGTCCGAGGACATCGACCAGGTCGGCGGCCGGCTCGTCACTGGCGGCGGCTCCCGGGATCGCCGGATCCAGCGGCCCGCCCCCGTTCAGCCAGCTCTTCAACTGGCCGAGGGTGCGCACGCCGCACACGTCGATTCCGTCGATCAGGCTGGCCTCGGCCAGGTTCTCAGCCGGAACCACGACGCACGGCCAGCCTTCGTGTTTGGCGGCCAACACGGCGGGCAGCACCCCGCGCACCGGCCGCACCCGGCCGTCCAGCGCCAACTCCCCCAGCAGCACTGCCTTCTCCAGGCGATCCCATGGCTTCTTGCGCTTGGCCGACAACACGGCGGCGGCCAGGGCAATGTCGTACACCGAGCCCATCTTCGGCAACGTCGCCGGTGAAAGCGCAAGGGTGAGCCGGGATTGAGGCCATTCGTCGCCGCAGTTGGTGACCGCCGCCCGCACCCGGTCTCGGGATTCCTGCAACGCCGCGTCCGGCAGACCGACCAGGTGCACACCCGGCAGTCCCGAGGTGATGAAGGCTTCAATCTCGACGATGTGCCCGTCCAGCCCGCGGACCGCAACGGAGAACGCACGCCCCAGCGCCATCAGCCGATCCCCTTGATGTGCGTGAGCTCGGGAACTGGGCGGCGACCGATCCGCACACCGATCACATCGATGCGGATCGCCGGCCAACGCTGATTCTGACCGGCCAACCAAAGCCCGGCCAGGCGGCGCAACCTGCGGACCTTCGACGCGTTGACTGCCTGCGCGAGCCCGCCGTAGCCGTCTCCGCTACGGGTCTTCACCTCGACGAAAATCACTGTGCCCGTAGTCGGGTCGGTGGCAATCACATCGAGTTCGCCGTACCGGCAACGCCAATTGCGGGCCAGGACCCGCAAACCCAGGCGAGTCAGATGATCTACGGCCAGTTGCTCGCCTAACGCTCCCAACTGGGCGCGAGTTAACGTCGTCATGCGGCCCAGGGTGCGCGGCGGCGCCGACACCACCGCCAGTGAGCGGCCGAAAAAGGCCGCAGGGCAACGAGTTATCCCCAGTCAAACATTCATCAACAGCCCGCCCCGAGGCGCGGCCTCGGGCGGTGAATCAAGTCCGCTTGCTCGGAATGATGATGACGATGATGAGCGTGAGGATGCTGAAGAACAGGCCACAGATCCCCCAGATGAGGGCGCTACGTCCTTTCATCGACGCGATAAGGGCGCAGACGATGGCCGCGATCACGCTGCCGATCGCTACGAAGATCCCCTTGATCCCGCGCAGGATGAAACCTGCTGCCTCGGGGTTGCTTTGTGCGGCAAGGACGAGTTCATGCAGCATGGCCGGCTCCTCAGCTGTGTGCAGCGATACGACCGGCTACCCGCGTCCCGAGCTTTCCAATCCAGCCAGTAAGGCCCTAGGTGACGCGGTCCGGTCTGGTGTACACGTTCATCGAATCCTGCCGCAGAAAAGCCACCAGGGTGATCCCGGACTCCTCGGCCAGCGACACCGCCAGCGACGACGGCGCCGATACGGCAGCCAGCACGGGAATCCCAGCCATCAAAGCTTTTTGGGTCAGTTCGAACGAGGCCCGCCCGCTGACCAACAGCACCGAGGCAGCCAGCGGCACCCGGTCGTGCTCGAGCGCCCATCCGATCACCTTGTCGACCGCGTTGTGGCGACCGATGTCCTCGCGAACGGCCAACATGGCCCCGTCCACGCCGAACAGCGCCGCGGCGTGCAGACCACCGGTCGCTGCGAAAACCTTCTGCGCATCCCGCAGGTCGTCCGGCATGGCTCGCAGGGTGTCGGCGGCGACGGTCACGGGATCGTCACCGGGCGAGTAACGGCTGACCAGTTGCACCGCATCCAGCGACGCTTTCCCGCAGACACCGCACGAGGAGGTGGTGTAGAAGTTGCGGGTGAGGTCCAGGTCGGGCGACGGGAGGTCCGCGGACAGAGTGACGTCCAGGACGTTGTAGTTGTTGACGCCGTCGTCCCCGCGGCCGTCGCAGTAACGGATGGTGTGCACGTCCCCGCGTTGCCCGATGATGCCCTCGGTCAGCAGAAACCCCTGCGCCAGTTCGAAATCCGAGCCTGGTGTGCGCATGGTGACGGTGGTAGCTGTCCCGTTGACGCGGATCTCCAGCGGCTCCTCGACGGCCAGGGTTTCTTGTCGGGTGATCGCTTGACCTGCTGACAGATGCGCGACGCGCCGGCGCGCCGTTACGTGCCCCACGGCGTCTTTCCGGCGGTCACGGCGTCGTTCCGGCTGTCACGGCCTCAACGTACCCCGGCCGCAACTAGACCGCAGAAGCCAGCGACTCGAGGGCCTCGGCCGATGTGTGGGTGGGCTGCCAACCCAGTTCATTCTTGGCCTTCGCGGTGTCCATCACCACCGATGTCCGTGCGACGTGCAGCCATTCCAGCAGTGACGGCACGAACGGCAACCGGGTGATTGCTGCGGACGCCGCCGAGGCCGCCGCGGCGGGCACGCGCACGGCACGCGCGCCCAGTGCCCGCGCCACCTCGCTGACGGTCACCGTTCCGTCACCGGCGATGTTGTAAGCCCCGGGCGGGGCGGGTGCGGTGGCAGCCAGCGCGATCGCGATGGCGACATCGTCGTGATGAACAAGCTGAAGGGGAAACCCGGGGTCAGGCACGACCGGCTTCAGCAGCGGCACGGCCTTGCTCGCGGCGCGCACGATGCCGGGCAGACTCTTCAGGGGCGCCGCCAGCGCCGGTGCTTCCGGCCCGGTGACAATGCATGGCCGCAGCACGAAAACTTCCAGCGAGGAACCTTCGGTAACTTCGGCCAGCACCGCCTCGCAGGCCGCCTTCTGGGCCGAGTAGTAATGCTCGGCGGAACCACGGGCCGGGACATCTTCGGTCAACGGCACCGGGTTGTCGGAGTGATACCCATAGGCGGCGACCGACGAGGTGTAAACGAGTCGTCGGGGCCGTTCCGCGGCCACCGTGGCTTCGAAGACATTGCGGGTGCCCTGCAGGTTCACCCGTTCGCTGTCTTCCCGCGACCCCATGATGAGGAAGGCCAGGTGGATCACCACGTCGGCTTCGGAGACCAGCTCGTCGACGGCGTCCCGATCCAGAATGTCACCTTGCTTGTAGATCGTTTTGGCCCAGCCATGCGTCAGCGGGTCGAAAGGCCGGCGCGCCATCCCGATGATCCTGTCCACCGTGGGTTCGCGCTCCAGCGCCGTGACGGCCGAAATGCCAATCTCGCCGGTCGGGCCGGTAATCGCGACAGTGATACCCACTCGACCTGATCTTCCCGGGCCCGCGGCCGGTCAAACGGCGCAAGCCAATGTGTGCGAAACGCAACAGATGGCTATTCATATCCGGTCCGTAGGGGTCTAACCGAAAGTGTGGCCATGAAGCTGATTGCTCCAGCCGACTCCATGTTTCTGGTCGGCGAGTCACGTGAACACCCGATGCACGTCGGCGCTTTGCAACTCTTCAAACCGCCCGAAGGCGCCGATGAAGAATTCGTGACCGAGGCCTACGAGTCGATGCTCAATTGCACCGACGTCCAGCCCACCTTCCGCAAGCACCCGGCGTTCTTCGGGCCGCTCACCAACCTGGCTTGGGCGCTCGATAAAGAGGTCGAACTCGACTACCACTTCCGACGCTCGGCCCTGCCCCGCCCGGGTCGCGTCCGCGAACTGCTGGAGCTGGCCTCGCGGCTGCACGGCAGCCTGCTCGACCGCCACCGGCCGCTCTGGGAAGCCCATCTGGTCGAAGGGCTCAACGACGGCCGCTACGCGGTCTACACCAAGTTCCACCATTCGCTGATGGACGGCGTTTCCGCGTTGCGGTTGATGCAGCGCGCCTTCACCGCCGACGCAAGCGACGACGAGGTCCGCGTGCCATGGGAGCTCAAGCCCCGGCACCGGCCGGACAGCGGCGGGGGTTCGTCTCCGCTGGACGCGCTGACCGGCACCCTGGGATCAGCCGTCGCGCTCGGCCCGTCCACACTGAACCTGGCACGCGCGGCGTTGCTCGAGCAGCAGCTCACCTTCCCGTTCAGGGCGCCCAAGACGATGTTCAACGTGCGCATCGGCGGCGCCCGGCGCATCGCCGCGCAATCGTGGTCGCTGGAACGCATCAACGCGGTGAAAGCCGCCGCGGGCGCGACCTTCAACGATGTCGTGCTGGCGATGTCGGCCGGCGCCCTTCGTGCGTACCTGATCGAACAGAACGCGCTGCCTGATGCGCCGCTGATCGCGATGGTTCCCGTCAGCCTGCGCAAGGAAGGCGACGCCGAAGGCGGCGGCAACGCGGTGGGCACGGTGTTGTGCAACCTGAACACTGACGTCGAGGACGCCGGTGACCGCCTTGCCGGGATCAGTTCGTCGATGCGCGAGCAGAAACAGGTCTTCAATCAGCTGCCGAAGGCGCAGCAACTCGCCCTGTCGGCGTTCATGACCGGTGGCCTGTTCCTCGGCCTGATCCCGGGCTTCATCCGCACTGCCCCGCCACCGTTCAACATCGTGATCTCCAACGTACCCGGGTCCAAGGAACCCTTGTACTGGCGCGGTGCGCAAATGGTCGGTAACTACCCGTTGTCGATCACATTGGACGGTCAGGCGATGAATATCACCGTCACGAACAACGCCGAGAACATAGACTTCGGACTCGTCGGCGCCAGAGGCAGCGTGCCCCACCTGCAACACATGCTGAGCCACCTGGAGACGTCACTGAAGGATCTCGAACGCGCCGTCGGCGTGTGAGGGGAACGGCGGCCAGCTACTCTACGGCCATCGGAACACAGTCCCGAGGGAGGTGGAGACGTGGCCAACCAGCCCGACACCGGGTCCGGCTCGGCACCCAGTGCCCTGACCGCAGACCCAGCGACGGTGTTCGCTGCGTTGGCCGAGATCATCTACCAGGGCTCGGACGCGACCCAGATGTACGCCGCGATCTGCGTCGCGGCCACCTTGGTCGTGCCGGGCTGCGACCACGCGAGCCTGTTGGTGAAGCGCAACGACCGGTACGTCACGGTGGGCGCCAGCTCCAAGCTGGCGCACCAAGTCGACGACCTGGAGCGACGCGCCGGCGACGGACCCTGCATCGATGCCATTGAAGAGGAGACCCCGCAGATCGAGCCGGACCTGACCAAACCCACCCAGTGGCAGCACTTCGCGGCCCGCCTTATCGAAGAAACACCGATCCGGGGCGCCATGGGTTTCCGGCTGTTGATCGACAAACGCAAGGGCGCTGCGCTGAACCTGTTCAGCGAGACGCCCAACACGTTCAATTCGGAGTCGGCGGGACGGGCGGCGGTGTTGGCGGCGTTCGCCAGCGTGGCGATCAACGCGATCGCCCACGGCGAGGACGCGTCCAGCCTGCGACGAGGCCTGCTGAGCAACCGCGAGATCGGCAAGGCGGTCGGCATGCTGATGATGCTGCACGGCCTGGGCGAAGACGACGCGTTCGATCTGTTGCGGCGGCACTCGCAGAGCCTGAACATCAAGCTGGCCGACGTGGCGCGACGGGTCATCGACGCCCGCGGTAACCTGCCGGCCGACGAGAACGTCTAGCGCCGGACTACTCCGGGAGCCGCAGCTCGGGCTTTTCTACCTCTTCGATGTTGACGTCCTTGAACGTCACGACCCGCACCTGCTTGACGAAGCGAGCCGGACGGTACATGTCCCACACCCACGCGTCGGCCAGCCGCAGCTCGAAGTAGACCTCGCCGTCGGCGTTGCGCGGCACCATTTCCACGCTGTTGGCCAGGTAGAAGCGGCGCTCCGTCTCCACGACGTAGCTGAACTGCCCGACGATGTCCTTGTATTCGCGGTACAGCGAGAGCTCCATCTCGGTTTCATACTTTTCGAGATCTTCTGCGCTCATCTGTTCAGACGTCCTTCTCCCGGAGCTGATGCCCCATCTTTCCTCACTGGTATGACCCGTGCTCGCCCGGAGGGTCGGGGAGGCACTCGGCCACGGTCCGGACGGTGGATCCCGTGGCCACCCGCCGGACGTTGATGAACGAATAGCGGTGCTCGGGGCACGGCCCCAGGCCGGCCAGAGCGCGGCCGTGCGCGGGGGTGCTGTAGCCCTTGTGCTCGGCGAAACCGTACCCGGGGTGCTTGGCGTCCAAAGCGACCATGAACCGGTCCCTGCTCACCTTGGCCAGCACACTGGCCGCGGCGATGCAGGCGGCGGCCGCATCACCACCGATCACCGGCAGTGACGGAACGGCCAGCCCGGGTACCCGGAAACCGTCGCTCAGCACGTAGCCCGGCCGCACCGACAAGCCGGCCACCGCACGTCGCATCCCTTCGATGTTGGCCACGTGCACGCCCCGCCGGTCCACCTCGGTCGACGGGATGAACACCACGTGATAGGCCACCGCATACCGGCAGATCAACGGGAACAGCTTCTCCCGCACCTTCTCCGTAAGCTTCTTCGAATCATCAAGCGCAGCAAGGCTTTCCAAGCGATTCGGACCGAGGACGCAGGCTGCGACCACTAGCGGGCCCGCGCACGCTCCACGACCCACCTCGTCGACTCCGGCCACCGGACCCAACCCGCTGCGGTGCAGCGCGGACTCTAACGTGCGTAATCCCGAAGACTTCCGGATTACCGTCCGGGGCGGCCAAGTGGTGGCCATGACTATTGCGCCTGCTGAGGGTTCACCGAACCTACGCCACCCCACCGCGACGGCGGCCACACGATGAACCTGGCCTTGCCGATCACGTTGGCGACGGGCACCGTCCCCGCCATCGGATCACCGGTGCACAGCATCGGGCAGTGCGCGCGGGAATCCGCCGAATGGGTCCGGTTGTCACCCATCACCCACAGCCGTCCCGGCGGGACGGTGACCGGTCCGAACTCGCTGCCCAGGCACGGATACACCGACGGGTCGGCCATCATGGTGTTCGCGTCCAGATACGGCTCTTTGAGCGGCTTGCCGTTGACCGTCAGGCCCGTGTCGGCCCGGCACTGCACCGTCTGCCCGCCGACCGCGATCACCCGCTTGACCAGGTCGTTCTCGTCGGGCGGCACGAAGCCGATGAACGACAACGCGTTCTGCACCCAGCGCAGGGCGGTGTTGGACGAGCGGATCGACTTGTAACCGACGTTCCAGGACGGCGGGCCCTTGAACACGATGACGTCGCCGGGCTGCGGCGAGCTGAAGCGGTAGGTCAGCTTGTCGACCATGATCCGGTCCCCGACGCACGTCGCGCACCCGTGCAAGGTGGGTTCCATCGACTCCGACGGAATCAGGTACGGACGCGCGACGAACGTCAGCACGAAGTAGTAGATGGCGATCGCGACGATGGCAAGCCACGTGAGTTCGCGCAGCGTAGAGCGCTTCTTGGGGTTCGAGTCGTCGGTCTTGGAGTCCGATTCGGGCTCGGATCCAGGATCAGCGGCCGACGGGGAATCCTCCGCCGGAGAGTCCTCGGTTCCAGTCACGAGATCAGCGTAGCCAGCACTAGGTGTGCAGCTGCGGACGCCGGGACCCCACCAAGGTCAGCGCTTCTCCTTGATCTTGGCCTTCTTGCCGCGGAGTTCACGCAGGTAGTACAACTTGGCGCGACGGACGTCGCCACGAGTCACCACCTCGATGTGGTCGATGTTCGGCGAATGCACCGGGAAGGTCCGCTCGACGCCGACGCCGTAGCTCTCCTTGCGCACCGTGAAGGTCTCGCGGATGCCACCACCTTGGCGCCGTATCACCACGCCCTTGAAGACCTGGATGCGCTCCTTGGCGCCCTCGATAACCTTCACGTGCACGTTGATGGTGTCGCCTGGGCCGAAGGCAGGGATGTCGTCGCGCAGCGACGCCTGGTCGACGAAGTCCAGCCTGTTCATTGGAAAGACACTTCCTCGGGGTCGCGGCTTCGTCAACCGGCCGCACGCGGGCGTGCAACGGTCACCAAGCCGATGGTTAGGGCTTCTGGGTGTACCTCGCAGCAGGCGGTAGGCACCTGGCCCGCCGGCAACCGCTGGAGACAACTGGCCAATTGTGCCAGATGCGGTGCATGCAGTGAAAATCACAGGAAACTGTCGTGATTCGCGCCCGGCGTAAACCCGCTGCAAATGGTACATATGACTGGGGCTGAACCGCGCAGATCCGAACCCATGGATATACCCAAAAATCCCGGCCCAGCTTCACGTTGCTGAACGCCTCACAACGCCGAAGGAGTGCAATGCGAGCCCGGCCGCTGACCATGCTGACCGCCGTCGCCGCGGCGGCTCTGGTGGTGGTTGCCGGCTGTGAGGCGACGGTCCATGCGAAGGCGTTCACCTCGACCGGTCAGGCGACGTCCCAGCCCGACCCGCACCCACAGGAGCAGCTGGTTGAGCTGCTATTGCGGGCCATCACCCCGACCGCGGCGCCGATGGCGCTGCCGACCATCGGCCTGGGCGGGCTCACCGGCGTGCAGGCGCGCATTCAGCAGGCCACCGATCAGGCCGCTGCCAGTGGCGCGAACCTGGCGGTGGCCGTCCTCGACCGGGCCACCCATCAGCTGGTGTCCAACGGCAACAGCCAGATCATCGCCACCGCATCGGTGGCCAAGCTCTTTATCGCCGACGACCTGCTGCTGCAGGAATCCGACGGCCGCGTGACGCTGTCCCCCGACGATCACCAGGCGCTGGACCTGATGCTGCAGTCCTCCGACGACGGCGCCGCCGAGCGGTTCTGGGGCCAGGACGGCGGCGATGCGATCATCACGCAGGTGGCCAGCCGGTACGGTCTCACCGCGACCACACCGCCCAGCGACGGCCGCTGGTGGAACACGATCAGCTCGGCGGAGGACCTGATCCGCTACTACGAACGGCTGCTCGACGGCTCCGGCGGGCTGCCGCCCGATCGCGCCCGGCTCATCGTCAACGACCTGGCCCGGTCCACCCCGACCGGAGTCGACGGTTACCCGCAGCGGTTCGGAATCCCGGACGGCCTGTACGCCGAACCCGTTGCCGTCAAACAAGGTTGGATGTGCTGCGTCGGTGCTGACTGGATGCATCTGTCCACTGGGATCATCGGCGCCGACCGCCGCTACATCATGGTCATCGAATCCCTGCAGCCCTCTGACGACGCCACGGCGCGCGAAACGATCACCCAAGCCGTCAAGACCATCTTCCCCAACGGCCGCATCTGAGCGTCCCCTTTTTCCCCGCGAGCAGACGCTAAAGCGCCCCAAAATCGAGGATTTTGGGTGCTTTAGCGTCTGCTCACCACAATCAATCCAGCAGTTCCGGTCGCCGTTCGCGAGTCCGCTGCAGCGACACCTCACGCCGCCACGCCGCGATGCGGGCATGATCCCCGGAAAGCAGCACCTCCGGCACGTCCAGCCCACGCCAGCTGGCCGGCCGGGTATAACTGGGCCCCTCCAGCAACTGATCCAATGCCGGGGAGTGTGAATCCTCTTGGAGTGATGCGGGATTGCCCAGGACACCGGTCAACAGCCGCACCACGGCCTCGATCATCACCAGCGCCGCCGATTCGCCGCCGGGCAGGACATAGTCGCCGATCGACACCTCTTCGACGCGCATCCGGCGCGCCGAGTCCTCGACCACCCGCTGATCGATGCCCTCGTAGCGAGCGCAGGCGAACACCAGGTGCCCCTCGCCGCTCCAGCGCTGGGCGGTGGCCTGGGTGAACAACACGCCGGCCGGACTAGGCACCACCAAAAGGGTCTCTGCCGAACATATTTCGTCCAGCGCCTCCCCCCACACCGGTGCCCTCATCACCATGCCGGGCCCGCCACCGTACGGCGCATCGTCCACCGAGTGGTGCACATCGTGGGTCCACCGCCGCAGATCGTGCACCTGCAGATCCACCAGACCGGACGCAATCGCCTTGCCCGGCAACGATTGTCGCAGCGGGTCAAGATAGGCCGGGAAGATCGATATGACGTCGATGCGCACGCTTACCCCAGGTCCAGCAGACCGTCGGGTGGTTCGATTTCGAGGGTGCCGTCGTCCAGCGACACCGAGGTGACGATGGCGCTGACGAACGGGATCAGCAGTTCCCCGTTTTCGCGCTTGACCGACAGCAATTCACCGCCGGCGGTGTGCAGCACCTCGGCCACCACCCCGATCTCCTGACCCGCCGTCGTTGCGACCCGCAAGCCTTCCAGTTGGTGGTCGTAGTACGTGTCGGGCTCGTCGATCGGCGGCAATTCATCGGAGTCGATGATGAACAGACTGCCGCGCAGCGCGTCGGCGGCGTCGCGGTCGGCCACGCCGGCCAGCCGCACCAGCAGTCGGGCACCGTGCGGCCGCGCCCCTTCCACCACGTAGCTGCGCGCGGGGCCGCCGTCGCGGGGTTTGCGGGCGCGCAGCGTGCTGCCCGGCGCGAACCGGACATCGGGATCATCAGTGCGTACCTCGACGACAAGTTCGCCGGCGATGCCGTGGGCTTTCGCCACGCGCCCGACGATCAGCTCCATCGGCTGCGCTACTGGTCGGTGTCCACCACGTCGACGCGGATACCCCGGCCACCGATTCCGGCGACCAAGGTGCGCAGTGCGGTCGCGGTACGACCACCGCGACCGATCACCTTGCCCAGGTCATCGGGATGAACGTGGACCTCGACGGTGCGGCCACGGCGGCTGGTCACCAGGTCGACCCGCACATCGTCGGGGTTGTCGACGATTCCGCGGACCAGGTGCTCGACGGCGTCGACCACGACGGTGCTCACGGCGCTGGTCAGCTTTCCGTCGCCGGCGCGGACTGCTCGCCCTGCTCGGTCTCAGCCACGGCCGCGGCCTTCTCCGCCCCGGTCTCGGCTCCCGCGTCAGGCGCGGCTTCCTCGCTCTTGGCGGCCTTCTTCGGCGCGGACTTCTTCTTCGGCTTGGTGGCCTCGGTGGTCGGACCGCCCTCGGCCTCGGCCAACGCGGCGTTGAACAGCTCCAGCTTGCTGGGCTTGGCGGGCTTGACCTTCAGCCGACCCTCGGCGCCGGGCAGGCCCTTGAACTTCTGCCAGTCGCCGGTGATCTTCAGCAGCTTCAGCACGGGCTCGGTGGGCTGGGCCCCCACGGACAGCCAGTACTGCGCGCGCTCGGAGTTGATCTCGATCAGGCTCGGCTCTTCCTTCGGGTGGTACCGGCCGATCACCTCGATGGAACGACCGTCGCGACGGGTGCGCGCGTCGGCGACGGCGATGCGGTACTGGGGATTGCGGATTTTGCCAAGCCGAGTGAGCTTGATTTTGACAGCCATGGTTAAGCGACTTCTCCTGTGTGTGTCACGCTGCAATTCAGCGACACGGGCGGGATGCCCAGGTCCGGTTTCGCCTCGCGTGTGTGACCACCGAACGATCTTGATCGCGCGACGGACAGCGGCCAATTGTGCCAGAACCGGGTGCTGCGGAGGAAATCAGAGCACTTTCTGGAACGTCTTCGTCTCCACCCGCCGCGTCATCCGCCAGCCCTGCTCGGTGCGCACGAACTCGTCGTCGTACCAGAGCCCGCAGAACAGGATCTGCTCCTTGTCCCCGCCCAGCACCATCGGGTTGAAGCAGATGACCCGCGACGACGCCGTGTCGCCGCTAATGCGGACCGAGAAATTGCCCAACATGTGCGAGTACACCGGGAAGTTCGGCAGCACCTCCGACAACCACTTCTTGACCTCGGGGTATTCGCCGGCGATCCCGCCCAGGGCGGTGTAGTCGATATAGGCGTCCGGGGTGAAGACGTCGTCCAGGTCGTCGAAGCGACGCGAGTCGATGGCGGTGGAGTAATCGACCAGCAGCTGCTGGATCTCCAGGCGGTCAGAAATTTCGGCCAGGCTCAACATGCGTCGATTCAACACCGCGGCCAGGACCGTTACACTCAGCGCCCATGCGAAAGCTCTTGGCCGCCGCCGCTGCGCTGGTGGCGATCTGTCTTACGGCCGGCACCGCTTCGGCCGACACCGACGTACAGCCGGTCGGTTCGATGCCGATTCCCGACGGTCCGGCCCAGACCTGGATCGTGGCCGACCTTGACAGCGGCCAGGTGCTGGCCGGCCGCGACCAGTACGCGGTACATCCCCCGGCCAGCACGATCAAGGTGCTGCTGGCGCTGGTGGTGCTCGACGAGTTGAGCCTGGACTCCGCGGTGGTCGCCGACGCCGCCGACACGGACGTGGAATGCAACTGCGTGGGCGTCAAGGCGGGCCACAGCTACACCGCGCGCGAACTGCTCGACGGACTGTTGCTGGTCTCGGGCAACGACGCCGCGAACACGTTGGCGCACATGCTGGGTGGACCGGGCGCCGCGGTGGCCAAGATGAATGCCAAGGCAGCGTCGCTGGGTGCCTCGAGCACTCATGCGTCGACGCCGTCCGGGCTGGACGGGCCCGACGGTCCCGGCGCATCGACCGCCCACGACCTCGCGGTGATATTCCGGGCCGCGATGGCCAACCCGGTGTTCGCCGCGATCACCGCCAAGCCCTCGGCGATGTTTCCCGGTGGCCCCGGCGACGGTGGCGAATTGGTGATCACCAACCAGGACGAGCTGTTGCAGCGCTACCCCGGCGCGATCGGCGGCAAGACGGGCTTCACCAACGCCGCCCGCAAGACGTTCGTCGGTGCGGCGGCGCGCGGCGGCCGCCGGCTGGTGATCGCGATGATGTTCGGGCTGGTCAAAGAGGGCGGTCCGACCTACTGGGACCAGGCCGCCAGCCTGTTCGACTGGGGCTTCGCGCTCAGTCCGCAAGCCGGCATCGGCTCGCTGTAGCTTTCCCTGCGCGAGCAGACGCGAAAGCCCCCGACACGCCGTGCGTGCGGGAGCTTTCGCGTCTGCTCGCGCTAATCAGCCGGCCACGCCGCATTCAGCAGCGCGGTCAGCACCGGAATCCGGCGCTCCGCGATCTCGGGCTGGGGCAACACACCTTCCACCACCGCGGCTCCGTCGAACACGTTGGTCAACAGCGCCACCAGCACCGGCAGCGTGTCCGGCGGGATGTCCTCAGTCCCAGGCAGGGTCAGCGCGGCGTCGTACATCTTCGCGCGGTACTGCCAAAGTTCGTGCTGCAGAGTAGTTTTCAACTTCTCATCGGTGCGGGCGGCGATCAACAACTCATAGAGCACGGCGTTCGCCGGCCCACTGGTGATGTCCCGCAGGATCGCCAGGGCCGCCTCCAGCGCCGGCCGGTCGGCCGGAATCTGAGCGACCTGCTTGGTGAAGGTCTCCAACTGCCGACGCAGCACCTCCGATGCCGTGGCCGCCATGAAGTCGCCCATGGTTTCGAAGTGCCGGAACAGCGCCCCGACCGAAACCCCGGCGCGTTTGGTGATCACCGCCGCCGAAGCGCGGGCGTAGCCGACTTCGATGATGGTGTCGATGCAGGCCTCGAGGAGTCGGCCGACCGTCTCCTCGCGGCGCTGCTGCTGGGTCCTGGCCATCGCTACGCGGTGGCGCTCAGGGCCTGTTCGGCCCCGTGCGCGTGCCGCTCGCCCGCGCGCAGGTACCGGCCTGACTTCACGGTTTCGCCGTAGCCTTCACAGAACTCGCCGTTGCGGAAGACCACCGACCCGCCGACACCCGTCGCGACCACGGTCGCGTCGTTGCGGTTCACCATGCGGCGCAGGCCGCCGTAGAACGGCACGGCCTCCTCGTAGTAGCCGTCCACCGAGTCGTCCAGCCGCGCGGGGTCGATCACGACGAAGTCCGCGCGGTCGCCTTCCCGCAGGGTGCCGGCGTCGATGCCGAACCACTCGGCCACTTCGGCGGTCAGCCGGTACACCGCCCGCTCCACCGTCAGGAACGGCCGGCCGGCCCGGTGGGCGTCGCGAGTGCGTTTGAGCAGCCGCAGCGGAAAGTTGTAGAAGGCCATGTTGCGCAGGTGCGCGCCGGCGTCGGAGAAGCCCATGTGCACAACCGGGTCGGCGGCCAGCTTGTCCAGCTGCTTGGGCCGGTGGTTGGCGACGGTCGTGGTCCAGCGCACGTTGCGTTCGCCGTTCTCCACCAGGATGTCGAGGAACGCATCCAGGGGGTGCAGCCCACGCTCGTCGGCGATTGTCCCAAAGCTCTTGCCGATCAACGATTTATCGGGGCATTCCACGATCACCGCGTCATGGAAGTCGCGGTGCCACAGCGACGGACCCAGCTTGACGCGGTCGAACTCGCGGCGGAATTTCCGGCGATAGGACTCATCGGCCAGCAGCTGGTTGCGCTCCAGCTGGTCACGCAGGTGCAGCGCGGCCGTGCCGGCGCCGAACTCCTCGAAAACCGGCAGGTCGATGCCGTCGGAGTACAGGGTGAACGGCACCGGCAGGTGCTGGAACCGCACGCTGGATGCCAGCAACTTGTTCAGCAGGCGAGCGCCGCGCCCAAAGGTGTGCACTGCCAACGGCATCGACTTGGCATCCGCGGACACCAAAAGGCTCATCCGAACACCCTTGCGGCGGTTCAGTATTCGACTGCTGGTGAGGAAGAACATCAGCGCCGAAACCGGACTGTCGACGTTCGGGGCGCTCTGCAGGATCCGGCCGCGCTTGCGTAGTACCTTGATCAGCCGGCGCCGCTCCCGCCAGGTCGCGAACGTGGACGGCAGCGCCCGGGAGCGGAAACGCTCGCCGTCGAGCTTGTCGATCGGTGCATCCATCCCTGACATGCCCAGCATCCCGGCGTCCAGCGCCTCGTCGAGCAGTTTCGCCATCTTTTCCAGCTCCGCGTCGGTTGGCCGGACATCTCCGTCGGTGGCCCGCTGCAGCCCGAGCACCGCGGTGCGCAAGTCCGAATGGCCAAGCATCGAGCCGACATTCGGCCCCAATGGCAGCGCGTCGAGCTTCTCGACGTACTCCGCGGGCGTCGACCAGGTCTTGTTGCTTTCCAGCGCGCCAAGAACGAAGTCGCGCGGCACCGCCTCGACACGACTGAACAGGTCGGCAGCATCCTCGGAGTTCGCGTAGACCGTCGACAGCGAGCAATTGCCCAGTAGCAGGGTGGTCACCCCGTGCCGCACCGACTCGCGCAGGCCGGGGTCGAGCAGGATCTCGGCGTCGTAGTGCGTGTGCACGTCGAGGAAGCCCGGCATGACCCACTTGCCGCCGGCGTCGATCACCTCGGGGCAACCGGTCTCGTCCAGGGCCTGGGCCGAGACGGTGGCCACCACCCCGTCGCGAATGCCCAAGTTACGCGTCTGTGGCGCCGCGCCGGTGCCGTCGAACCACAGGCCATCGCGGATGATCACGTCGAAAGTCACAATTTCCTCCAAGTCGTCGCGGTGGCCCAACGCTAACATAGATAGCGATCACTCGCAATCTTTCTCCCCCGGGCGAGAGCTCAGCGGTGTGTAGTCGTGGTCGGCGGGCCGGTGAGTGTGACGGTGGGCGGTTCGCTACTGGGCGTGACCCTCACCGGGTCCGGCACATTCACCCCGGGCGGCGTCTCGCCCGTCCGGCTCGCCTGGGTGGGGATGCGGATGACTCCCCCTTGCTGGCTACATTCGTTGGTCTTGACCGTGACGGTCATCTCGCCGGCCAGGTTGCCCTCCGGTTCCGGACGCAGTGCGACAGCCTGCACGGTGGTCTGGGTGCTGGCCACCCCGTTGGGGCCGATACAGGGGAATTTGGTGGTTTCCGGCCGCGATCGCCATTGCCCGCCCTGGAACTCGAGCAGCAGCGGGTGCACATCCGGAGACTTCGGCTGGGTGTGGTCCGCCTCGTTGAGCAGGGTCCCCGCGGCCAGGCAGCGCGTTGGCGTGCACGACGACCGGAACGCCCACCAGGTGGCGACGTCGGGCGGCTGCGGGGTCGGGGTGTTGTTGAAGGTCTGCCTAGAGCGCTGCACCTCGATTACATACATGCCCTCGAGCGGAAGCGGTGAGCCCGCGGGGGTGCTGCTCGGCGTGGTGCTCGAAGAGGCCGGCGTCGTGGTGGCGGGGCTGCCCGCCTGAGTCGACGTCATGGTCTTGCGCCCGATCGAGACGCCGGCGGCGAACAGGCCGGCCAGCAGCAGCACCGCGGCGGCACCGAGCAGGATCCGCCGCGGCCCCCGCCGCGGTTTGGGGCGGGTGGAGAACTCATCCAGCCGTCGCGCGAGCGACCCGGCGGCGGACTGCAACATCGTGGCGTGCCGTGTCGGCGGGACGGTGGCCGGTCGCGGGACCGGCGGCGGTGGGGGTTGCGGCGGTTGCGGCCAGCCATAGGCCGGATAGTCGACGACGTAGGCGGGTTCCGGGATGGGCTGCTCGGCGACCTCGGCGACCTCGATGACCGGGGCTAGCTCGTGTGTCTCGCGGCTGAGCTGGCTGGGATCTGGGACGCCGGCGTGCTCGGCCAGCGCGTCGGCGAACTCGCGGCAACTGCCGAACCGGTCGGACGGATTGCCTGCCATCGCCCGGCCCAGCACCGCGTCCAGCCGGTCCAGGTCCGGACGCAGATCACGCAGTCGCGTCCCGATCGCCGGCGGCGCGCCGGTGAACAGGTGCATCGCGGTCGCGGCCAGCGCGTACTGGTCGGCGCGCCCGTCGGGTTCGGCACCGGCGAGGTCCTCCGGGGCGGCGTAGGCCGATTCGGTCGGCGGACGCGCCAAGCCGAAGTCGGCCAACAGAATCCGCGGTTCGTCCGTCGTCGCCAGCACGATGTTGGCCGGCCGGACGTCCCGATGCAATAACCCCCGCTGGTGGGCGAAGTCCAGGCCTCCGGCCACCGCGGTGATCATGCCCAGCGCTTCGGCCAGCGGCAGTACCGCCGGGAACCGACTGGCCATCAGCTGCGCGGCGTCGGTGCCGTCCACGTAATCCATTGCGATCCACAGCTGTTCCTCGAACTCGCCGCGGTCGTGCACTTCGACAATGTTGGGGTGGTACATGGTGGCCGCGACCTGCGTCTCCTGGTGGAACCGGCGCCGGAAATCGCGGTCCGCGGACAATGTCGACGGCAGCACCTTCAGGGCCCGCCACCCGCGCACGTCAGGCCGTTCCACCAGGTAAAGCTCACCGGTCGCGGAGGAACTCAGCATCCGCACGACGGTGTACCCGGCAAAGGCTGCACCGCTGGCCAACGCCATCCAGCGATACTAACCATCCCGACGCGGGAGGCAGTCAGCGCGCGGCCAACACTGGGCGAATACTTGCCTGGTCAGGCGGGCCGAAACGGGTTGCCGCGCAAGATCACCAGATCAGGCCGGGTCAGCACCCCGGGGCCCAGGCGCGGGTCCTGGGAGTAGCACAACAGGTCTGCCGATGCCCCGTCCTCGAGGCAGGGCCGGCCCAACCAGCGCCGCGCGTCCCAGCACGCCGCACCCAACGCCTCCTCGGCGCTCATGCCGATCCCGCGCAGGGCGTCGACCTCGTCGGCGATGCGTCCGTGCCGGATCATGCCGCCCGCGTCGGTGCCGGCGTATACGGGCACGCCGGCGTCGCGCGCCGCCGCCACCCGGCTGTACCCGCGGTCGTACAGATCGCGCATGTGCGCGGCGTACGTCGGATAGCGGGTCGCGGCATCGGCGATGCCGGGGAAGTTCTCCAGATTGATCAGGGTGGGCACCAACGCTGTGCCGTGTTCGACCATCAGCGCGATGGTGTCATCGGTGAGGCCGGTGCCATGTTCGATGCAGTCGATGCCGGCACGGATCAATCCGGGCAGCGCATCCTCGCCGAACACGTGCGCGGTGACTCGGGCGCCCTCGGCGTGCGCGGCATCGATGGCGGCCTTGAGGACCTCGTCGGACCACAGCGGCGCGAGGTCACCGACCTTGCGGTCGATCCAGTCTCCGACCAGCTTGACCCAGCCGTCACCGCGGCGGGCCTGCTCAGCCACCGCGGCCGGCAGTTGAGACTCGTCTTCCAGATCGATCGGCAGGCCGGGGATGTAGCGCTTGGGCCTGGCCAGGTGGCGTCCGGCCCGGATGATCCGGGGCAGGTCGTCATGGTCGTCGAGGCTGCGGGTATCGATCGGTGAGCCGCAATCCCGCAGCAGCAACGCCCCGGCCTCGCGTTCGGTCTCGGCCTGGGCGATCGCCTCGTCGAGTTCTACGGCGCCGTGCTCGCCGAGACCGACGTGGCAATGCGCGTCCACCAGGCCCGGCAGGACCCAACCGCCCTCGAAGACGGTGTCGGCGCCGGACACCGGTTCGGTGCTGATGTGGCCGTCGACGATCCACAGTTCGGTAGGAACGTCGCCCGGCAGGGCCGAACCGCGCACGTGCAGCCGCACGGTGGGATTACTTCTTGCCCGGGAACTTCAGCTTGGACAGGTCGAAGTCGGCCAGACCGGGCGGCAACTCGTTGAGTCCCTCGGGCATCTGCGACAGGTCCGGGAAGCCGGCCGGCATGCCCGGTATGCCCGCCCCGGGCCCGAACGGGCTGCGCACCTTGGGCGGCGTGGGCCCGCGGCCGCCCTTCTTGCCCTTCTTGCCCTTCGCGTTCTTGGACTTTCGTGTCGCGGACTTGCGCCCGATTCCCGGTATTCCCATGCCGCCGAGCATCGACGACATCATCTTGCGGGCCTCGAAGAAGCGGTCCACCAGCTGATTGACCTCGGACACGGTGACGCCCGAGCCGTTGGCGATACGCAGGCGCCGGGAGGCGTTGATGATCTTCGGGTCGGCCCGCTCTTCGGGCGTCATTCCGCGGATGATGGCCTGCAGCCGGTCGAGGCTCTTGTCGTCGACCTCGGCCAGCGCGTCCTTCATCTGTGCGCCGCCGGGCAGCATGCCCAGCAGGTTGCCGATCGGGCCCATCTTGCGCACAGCCAACATCTGCTCGAGGAAATCTTCCAGCGTGAGTTCCCCGGTGCCGATCTTGGCGGCGGCCGCCTCGGCCTGCTGGGCGTCGAAAACCTGCTCGGCCTGCTCGATCAGGCTCAGCACGTCGCCCATGCCCAGGATGCGGCTGGCCATCCGGTCCGGGTGGAAGACGTCGAAGTCCTCGAACTTCTCCCCGGTGGAGGCGAAAAGGATTGGCACCCCGGTGACTTCGCGAACCGACAGCGCGGCGCCACCGCGGGCGTCGCCGTCCAGCTTGGTCAGCACGACGCCGGTGAACCCGACGCCGTCTCCGAACGCCTGGGCGGTGGCGACGGCGTCCTGACCGATCATCGCGTCCAGGACGAACAGCACCTCATCGGGGTTGACCGCATCGCGGATGGCGGCGGCCTGGGCCATCAGCTCCTCGTCGATGCCCAGCCGGCCGGCCGTGTCGACGATGACGAAGTCGTGGTGCTTGGCCTTGGCCTCGGCGACGCCCGCCGCAGCGACGGCGACCGGGTCACCCGGGCCGGACTCGGGGGACGCGCCGGGGTGCGGCGCGAACACCGGCACACCGGCCCGCTGCCCGACCACCTGCAGCTGGTTCACGGCGGCCGGACGCTGCAGGTCGCACGCCACCAGCAGCGGCGTGTGACCCTGATTCTTGAGCCGGAAGGCCAGCTTGCCGGCCAGCGTCGTCTTACCGGAGCCCTGTAGGCCGGCGAGCATGATGACGGTCGGCGGGGTCTTGGCGTACGCGAGCTCTCGAGTCTCCCCGCCGAGGATGCCGATCAGTTCCTCGTTGACGATCTTGACGACCTGCTGCGCCGGGTTCAGCGCGCCGGACACCTCCGCGCCGCGGGCGCGTTCCTTGATCCGGTGCACGAACGCCCGCACGACGGGCAGCGAAACGTCGGCTTCCAGCAGCGCGAGCCGGATCTCACGGGTGGTGGCGTCGATATCGGCGTCGGTGAGGCGGCCTTTGCCGCGTAGCCCTTGAAGGGCACCGGTCAAGCGATCGGAGAGCGATTCAAACACGACCGCCAGCCTATCGGTGATCGCCGAGCGCCGTGACTCACCACCGCATCCGCGCGAAGGTGCGCACCTGCACAGCGACACGCCGACGTCCGCGGCATTCCGCGCACGTTCGCGCCCGCAACCGGGCCGGCCAGCCCAGCCATGTCGCAACTACGCCGAAAAGCGTTGTCATGCTAGATTTTACAGCCGCGCTTGGCATCGACAGGCGCGTCAGCCCAGCCAGCCACCCGGGGGGATCTTTGTCGCTGCAGCCGGTCGGTTCCGCCGATAGCAGCCGGCCGCTGCGCGGTTGGCAGCGCCGTGCGCTGGTGAAATACCTCGGCACCGAGCCGCGCGACTTCCTGGCGGTCGCCACACCCGGGTCGGGCAAGACGGCGTTCGCGCTGCGGATCGCGGGTGAACTGATGGGCCACCGCGCCGTCGAGCAGCTCACCGTCGTCGTCCCCACCGAACACCTCAAGATCCAGTGGGCGCAGGCCGCCGGACGTCAGGGCCTGGCGCTGGACCCCAAGTTCTCCAACTCCAACCCGCAGACCTCGCCGGAGTACCACGGCGTGGTGGTCACCTACGCCCAAGTGGCCGCCCATCCGTCGTTGCACCGGGTGCGGACCGAGCAGCGCAAGACGCTGGTGATTTTCGACGAGATCCATCACGGCGGGGACGCCAAGACCTGGGGCGACGCGATCCGGGAGGCGTTCAGCGACGCGACCCGTCGGCTTGCCCTGACCGGGACGCCGTTCCGCAGCGACGACAGCCCCATCCCGTTCGTCAGCTACGAGCCCGACGGCGAGGGCCAGATGCGCTCGCAGGCCGACCACACCTACGGCTACGCGGAGGCACTGGCCGACGGGGTGGTGCGTCCTGTGGTGTTCATGGCTTATTCCGGCCAGGCCCGCTGGCGCGACAGCGCGGGCGAGGAGCACGAGGCGCGGCTCGGCGAGCCATTGTCGGCCGAACAGACCGCCCGGGCGTGGCGCACTGCGCTGGACCCGGCCGGCGAATGGATGCCCGCCGTCATCACCGCCGCCGACCAGCGGCTGCGTCAGCTGCGCGAGCACGTGCCCGACGCGGGCGGCATGATCATCGCGTCCGACCGGACCGCCGCCCGCGCCTATGCCACCCTCCTCAAGAAGCTGACCGGCGAAGCACCGACGGTCGTGCTCTCCGACGACCCGGGATCCTCGGCCCGCATCAGCGAGTTCGCGGCCAGCGACACTCGATGGCTGGTCGCGGTGCGCATGGTGTCCGAGGGTGTGGACGTGCCCCGCCTGTCCGTCGGGATCTACGCGACCAGCGCCTCCACTCCTCTGTTCTTCGCACAGGCGATCGGCCGCTTCGTGCGCTCGCGGCGGCCCGGCGAGACAGCCAGCATCTTCCTGCCGTCGGTGCCCAATCTGCTGCAACTGGCCAGCGAGCTGGAGGCGCAGCGCAATCACGTGCTGGGCAAACCACACCGTGAGTCCGAGGGCGATCCGCTCGACGACGACCCCGCGGTCCGGACGCAGAACGAGAAGACCGAAGAGAACGGCTTCACCTCACTGGGCGCGGACGCCGAGCTGGATCAGGTCATCTTCGACGGCTCCTCGTTCGGCACCGCCGCCCCCGCCGGCAGCGAGGAAGAGGCCGACTATCTGGGCATTCCCGGACTGTTGGACGCCGAGCAGATGCGCGCGCTCCTGCACCGGCGCCAGGACGAGCAGTTGCAGAAGCGCGCCGCGACGGCCTCCGGGCCGCCCATGCCGATTACCACCCACGGGCAGCTGCGCGAGTTGCGCCGCGAACTCAACTCGCTGGTGTCGGTCGCCCATCACCGCACCGGCAAGCCGCACGGTTGGATCCACAACGAGCTGCGTCGCCGCTGCGGCGGCCCACCGATCGCGGCGGCGACCCGCGATCAGCTCAAGGCCCGCATCGAGGCCGTGCGCCAGCTGAACTCCGAATAGAGCTGACCAGGATTCTGGCGACCGGCCGCGCTGGCGATCGCCACTAGTCGCCGACGGGCTCGTCGACCATGACCACCGCCGGCGCACCCAGCACAGCCAACAGGTTCTTCTCCACCGCGGACCGCGCGTCGGTGTCGGCCGGCACCGTCACACAGAAGACGTCGGCCGCCGTCGACCCGAAGGTGTTGACCTTGGCCCAGACGATGTCGGTCTCGGCGCGCTCGAGCGCGCGGGCCAGCAGCGCCAGCAGCCCCGTGCGGTCCATGGCGCGCACTTCCAGGATCAGCTGGCCCGGTGTGTCGGTGTCCAGCCACAGGATCCGGGGCGGCGCGGTCGAGCGGGTGACAGGCACGCCCACCTGCACCTCTCCTGCCCGGGCTGTCGCTTCGCTGGCGGCATCGCTGTCCCGCTTCTCCAACGCGCCCAATACGTCGACGTCACCGCGCAGCGCACCCACGAACGATTGACGCAGCAGGTCTGCCGCCGGCGGCGAACCGAACAGCGGCGACACCACGAACTCGGTGATCGCGACGCCCTCGTGGATGTTGACCGATGCCGAATGGACCCGCAGTGAGTTCAGCGCCAGCACGGCGGCGGCCTTGGACACCAAGCCGCGTTCGTCGGGCGCCACCATCACGGCGTGCAGGCGCTCGCCGGCGCCCGGGTTGATCTCGACGTGCACGCCCTGCCGTGCTGCCAACGAAAGGTAGTGCGGCGCAGTCGGTTCCGCCTGCGGCAGCTCCTCGCCTGCCATCGCCATCCGGCAGCGCCGCACCAAGTCGTCGACCAGGGACGCCTTCCAGTCGCTCCACACGCCCGGGCCGGTGGCCTTCGAGTCGGCCTCCGAAAGGGCATGCATCAGCTCCAGGAGCTGCGGGTCCCCGCCGAGGGCCTCGGAGACGGCCTCAATGGTGGCCGGGTCGTTGAGGTCGCTGCGGGTGGCCGTGATCGGCAGCAGCAGGTGGTGGCGCACCATCTTGGAAAGCGTGTCGGTGTCCGCGGGCGCCAGCCCCAACCGCTCGCCAATCGGAACCACCAGGTCGGCTCCGAGCACGCTGTGGTCGGTTCCACGCCCCTTGCCGATGTCGTGCAGCAGCGCTCCTAGCGCAAGCAGGTCCGGTCGGGCCACGTTGGTGGTCAGCGGCGCCGCATGCACGGCGCACTCCACCACGTGGCGGTCCACCGTCCACTTATGCGACACGTCGCGCGGCGGCAGGTCACGGATCGAATCCCATTCGGGCAGCAGCTGACCCCACAAGCCGGTGCGGTCGAGCGCCTCGATGGTCGGCACCGCGGTGGGCCCGGCCAACAGCACGACCAGCAGGTCGTCCAGCGCCTCGCGCGGCCACGGCGTCGGCAGCGGGGGCGCGTTGTCGGCCAGCCGGCTCAAGGTGGCCGCGCCGATGGGCATGCCGGTGTCGGCCGCCGCGGCGGCCACCCGCAACACCAGGCCGGGATCGTGCTGCGGCTGCGCCTCACGGGCCAGCACGATCTCGCCGGCATACTCGACGACACCCTCGTCCAGCGGGCGCCGCTTGGGCCGCCGCACCAGCGCCGAGATGCCGCGCCGGGGCAACGCATTGGCGGCCGTACGCAGGCCGGTGACCGCGTGGAAGCTGATGGTGCGGCCCGCGCTGGACAGCATCCGGGCCAGGTCGAACCGGTCGCCGACGCCCAGCGCCTCGCTGATCTCATCGGCGAACTGAGCCAGCAGCTGGTCGCGCCCCCGGCGCGACACCCGGTGCAGCTCGGTCCGCACATCGAGCAACGTCAGGTACGCGTCGTCGAGCGAACCGATCGCCGAGTCGGCCCGGGCCATGCCGTGCCGGTCGATCAGCTGCGCCAGCGCCAGTGCGTTGAGTAGCTGAACATCACGCAGACCGCCGCGGCCAGACTTCAGGTCGGGTTCGGCGCGATGAGCGATCCGGCCCAGCCGTAGCCACCGGGCGTGCGTCATCTCCACGAGTTCGTCCATGCGGGAACGGATTCCGCTGCGCCACTGGCGGCGGACGCCGTCGATCAGTTCGGCCGAGAGCCGCTGTTCGCCCGCGATGTGCCGCGCTTCGAGCATCCCCAGCGCGGCGGTCAGGTCCGACCCGGCGGTGGCCAATGCCTCACCGACTGTGCGCACACTGTGATCGAGCCGAATGTTGGCGTCCCACAACGGATACCACAGTTTGTCCGCGACCGGCCCCAGCACGTCGGCGGACTTGCCGTCGTGCAGCAGCACCAGGTCCAGATCGGAGTACGGCAGGAATTCGCGGCGACCGAGCCCACCGACCCCAACGATCGCAAACCCGCTGTCCTCAGTGATCCCGATCTGTCCGGCCTTGGCGACCAACCAGGATTCGTGCAACTCCAGGCAGGCCTGACGCAATTCGGCCGGCGCCATGTCGCGACGCCCCTCAGACAACAGATCGCGCCTGGCGGCAGCCAAATCGACTGCGGCACAGGCGCTTTCCGTTGCTTCTCCTTGTTCGGACGGGTCCGCCGGGTGCGGGTTCACACCCGGGGGGCCCATCTGGCTCGGTTCAGCAATGCCGAACCATCGTCATAACGCGTCGGGTCCGCGCTCTCCGGTGCGCACCCGCACGATGGTGTCGACCGGACTGACCCATACCTTGCCGTCGCCGATTTTGCCGGTCCGCGCCGCTCGGACGATGCTGTCCACGACCTTGTCGACGATGGAATCGTCGACCACGACCTCGATCCGCACCTTCGGCACGAAGTCCACCGAGTACTCAGCGCCCCGGTAAACCTCGGTGTGACCCTTCTGCCGGCCATAGCCCTGGATTTCGCTGACCGTCATGCCCAGGACGCCTGCGTCCTCGAGGCTGGTCTTGACGTCGTCGAGGGTGAACGGCTTAACGATCGCGGTGATCAGCTTCATATCTATTCCGCCTCCACTTTCTCGCCCACTCGCTGCCGGTCTTCCAGGCCGTTGAGGCTGCTTTCCGGCAGGCTGGCCCTAGGAAGCACCGAACCGCTGGCGACCGCAAAGTCGTAGCCGCTTTCGGCGTGCTCCGACTCGTCGATGCCCGCGGCCTCCTGCTCAGCCCCGAGACGCAGTCCGATGGTGTACTTCAGGATAAGGGCAATGATCAACGTGCCAAGAGCGGAGTAGGTCAACACGGCGAACGCTCCGATGGCCTGCTTGCCAAGCTGGCTCCAACCGCCGCCGTAGAACAGCCCCGCTACGGCCGCCGGGGCCTGTGGCGTGGCGACCAGGCCGACCATCAAAGTGCCGGCCAATCCACCGACTAGGTGCACGCCGACCACGTCGAGCGAGTCGTCGAACTTGAGCTTGAACTTCAGCCCAACCGCCAACGCGCACAGCACACCGGCCACCGTGCCGATCACCAGCGCGCCGACCACGTTGACCGAAGAACACGACGGCGTGATGGCGACCAATCCGGCGACGATGCCCGAGGCCGCACCCAGGGTGGTGGCCTTGCCGTCGCGGATCCGCTCGGTGAGCAGCCAGGCGAGCATGGCGGCTGCCGTGGCGATCGTGGTGGTGACGAAGGTCGTACCGGCGGCACCGTTGGAGCTGGTCGCCGAACCGGCGTTGAACCCGTACCAGCCGAACCACAGCAGGCCGGCGCCGAGCATCACGAACGGCAGGTTGTGCGGCCGGAAGAGCGTCGTCGGCCAGCCCTTGCGCCTGCCCAGGACGAGGGCCAGCACCAAGCCGGCCACACCGGCGTTGATGTGGACGGCCGTGCCGCCGGCGAAGTCGATCGCTTTCAGCTTGTTGGCGATCCACCCGCCCGACTCGGCGACGCTGCCGTCGAAGGCGAACACCCAGTGCGCAACGGGGAAGTAGACGAGTGTCGCCCACAGCCCGGAGAAGACCAACCAGGCACTGAACTTCATCCGGTCCGCTACCGCACCCGAGATCAGGGCGACGGTGATGATCGCGAACATGAGCTGGAAAGCCACAAACACGGTGGCCGGCAAGGTGCCCACCAGCGGGATGGTCGTCTCCGCGACGGGCGGGGTCTTGCTCGGATCGGCAGCGACGTAGTTGCCACCGATGAGACCTTTAAGGCCCCAGAACTGGGTCGGGTTGCCGACAACATTTCCGGTGTCATTGCCGAATGCCATCGAGTAGCCGTACAACACCCAGAGCACGGTTATGACGCCCATCGAACTGATGCTCATCATGATCATGTTCAGGACGCTCTTGGCACGCACCATGCCGCCGTAGAAGAACGCCAGGCCCGGCGTCATCAACAGGACGAGCGCGGAACTCGCCAACATCCAGGCCGTGTCGCCGGTATCGGGATGGCCCATCAGTGGGAAACTCACTCGCTATCACCTCCAGTCAGCGTTGGGAGGGCCCCAGATAAATGACTGGCGACCTGATCCAGAACCATGCGCATAAGTTGTTGCGCGAATGGGGCAGCGATGTTTCGTCAGGATTAACGTAAAAGTTGCTGTGTAATAGCTGCTCGTGGTGATCGCAGGCGCGGCGTAGCCGGGCGCGGCGGGTCGCCACCGTCCCGATCAGCCGAGCAGGGCGTCCACGAACGCGGCCGGCTCGAACGGCGCCAGGTCGTCGGCTCCTTCGCCCAGTCCGACCAGCTTCACCGGCACGCCGAGTTCCTGTTGGACCCGGAATACGATGCCGCCCTTGGCCGTTCCGTCCAGCTTGGTCAGCACCGCCCCGGTGATGTCGACGACCTCCGCGAACACCTTCGCCTGAGCCAGCCCGTTCTGCCCGATCGTCGCATCGAGCACCAGCAGCACCTCATCAACGGCTGCCCGGCGGGTCACCACCCGCTTCACCTTGCCCAGCTCGTCCATCAGCCCGACCTTGGTGTGCAACCGGCCGGCGGTGTCGATGACGACGACGTCGGCGCCGGACTGGATGCCCTTGTCCACGGCGTCGAAGGCCACCGACGCCGGGTCGGCCCCCTCGGCGCCCCGCACCACTTCCGCGCCCACCCGCGACGCCCAGGTTTGCAACTGGTCGGCCGCGGCGGCCCGGAACGTGTCGGCGGCGCCCAGCACCACCCGGCGGCCGTCGGCCACCAGCACCCGGGCCAGCTTGCCGACGGTGGTTGTCTTGCCGGTGCCGTTGACGCCGACGACCAGCAGCACCGACGGATGGTCCGCGTGCGGTAGCGCGCGGATCGAACGGTCCATGGCGGGTTGCAACTCCCCGATCAGCACCTCGCGCAGCACCGCCCGGGCCTCGGCCTCGTTGCGGACGTTGCCGCTGGCCAGCCGGCTGCGCAGCTGCGACACCACCGACTCGGTGACCACCGGGCCCAGGTCGGCGACCAGCAACGTGTCCTCCACGTCCTGCCAGGAGTCCTCGTCGAGGTCGCCGCCCCCGATCAGGCCCAGCACGCTGCGGCCCAGGGCGTTCTGCGACCGGGCGAGCCGCCCCCGCAGCCGTTCCAACCGTCCTTCCGTCGGTTCGATGGCTTCGATCTGCGGCGCCTCGGGTGCCGGCTCGACCTCGATCTCGGGTACCGGCTCGACTTCGATCTCGAGTTCCGGCTCGGCCTCGATCTCGGGTTCGGTCTCCGGCACCGTTTCCAGCTCCGGATCGGGCAGGTGGACCTCGGAAATGGTGCGCTTGGGCGCATCGCGCGGGATGGTCGCGTCGTCGCCGACAGCGGGCAGCCCGCTGGTGTCGAGCACCGGTTCGGCGGTCGGTGTCTTGCTGAAGGTGATGCCCGAGGACGCCGTGTACCCGCCGGACCGGTCGATAGCGTCCGGTTTGGGCGTCGGCGCCAGCTTGATCCGACGCTTGCGGTAGCGCACCAGGCCGACGACCAACGCCGCAATGATGATCAGGGCGGCGGCGACCGCGATGGCAATCCACAAACCTTCGGACACGCTGACTATCCCTTCCCAATGCATCTCGGGTGAAACCCGGAGCGAATCAAACGAACTAATTGGTGCTGGAAACCAGCTGATCCACCTGCTGACCGCGGATCCGCTGCGAGATGACCGCGGTGATCCCATCACCCTGCATGGTCACGCCGTAGAGCGCGTCGGCGACCTCCATGGTGGGCTTCTGGTGGGTGATGATGATCAGCTGCGACTGGTCGCGCAGCATCTCGAACAGGCCGATTAAGCGACGCAGGTTGACGTCGTCCAGGGCGGCCTCCACCTCATCCATGATGTAGAACGGCGACGGGCGGGCCCGGAAGATCGCCACCAGCATGGCCACCGCCGTCAGTGCCTTCTCGCCCCCGGAGAGCAAAGACAACCTGGTGACCTTCTTGCCGGGTGGGCGGGCCTCCACCTCGATGCCGGTGGCGAGCATGTCGTCGGGCTGGGTCAGCCGCAGCCGGCCCTCCCCGCCGGGGAAAAGCGCGGTGAACACCGTCTGGAACTCGCGTTCGACGTCGACGAACGCCTCGCTGAACACCTGCAGGATGCGGGCGTCCACCTCGGCGACGACGTCCAGCAGGTCCTTGCGGGCGGCCTTGACGTCTTCGAGCTGGGTGGACAGGAAGTTGTACCGCTCCTCCAGCGCAGCAAACTCCTCCAGGGCCAGCGGGTTGACGCGGCCGAGTTCGGCGAGTTCGCGTTCGGCGCGTTTGGCGCGCCGCTCCTGGGTGGTGCGGTCGAACGGCATCGGGGCCGGCGCCACCACCTGCTCACCGCGTTCGCGGGCCTGCTCGAACTCGGACATCTCCAGGTCGGTGGGCGGCAGCGGGACGTCGGGGCCGTATTCGGCGATCAGGTCGGTCGGCGCCATGCCGAACTGCTCGAGCACCATCTGCTCGAGCTGCTCGATCCGGAGCTCGGCTTGGGCGTTGGCCACCTCGTCGCGATGCAGCGAATCGGTGAGAGCCGCCACCCGCGCGCTCAGCGTGTTCACTTCCTCGCGCACCGCGTTCATGGCCGCCGTGCGCTGTTGCCGTTCAGCGGCGAGTTGGTCGCGCAGCCGCGAGGCCGCTTCCACCACCCGGTTCAGCCGAGCGGCCAACACCCGTCCGGACTCGGCCACTGCCGCGGCCACCGCGGCCGCCCGTAGGCGAGCGGCGTGCGCATGTTCGGCCCGCACTCGCGCCTCGCGCTCGGCGGCCGCCGCGCGACGCAGCGAGTCCGCGCGTCCGCGCACCGCGTTGGCGCGCTCCTCGGCGGTGCGCACCGTCAGCCGGGCCTCGACCTCGGCGCTGCGCGCGCTCTCGGCAGCCGCGGCGATTTCCTGCCGGGCCTCGACCAGGTTGGGCTCGGCCGCCTGCACGTGCTCGGTCTCCTGCGCGTTTCGCAGCCGGGTTTCCAGCTCGACGACCTCTTCGAGGGTGCGCGCCCGTCCCGCTTCCAGCTCCTCGCGCTGCTGCAGCAGCCGGCTCCACTCGTCCTCGGCCGCACGCGCCTCCTGACCCAGGCGCCCGAGTTGTTCATACATCGCCGAAATGGCGGTGTCGGATTCGTTGAGCGCGGCCAGGGCCTGCTCGGCCGCGTCCTGACGAGCGGTCTGCTCGGTCAATGCACCGGACAGCGCCGCGCTCAGTTGAGCCACCTGCGCCTCGGCGGCGGCCAGCTCACCGCGGGCCTTCTCTATCTCGGAGGCGACCTCCAAAGTCGAGACCTTGCGGTCGGATCCACCGTTCACCCGCCCGGCGCCGACGAGGTCACCATCCAGCGTGACCGCCCGCAGTCGGGAATGCCTGGCCACCAGTTCCAGCGCTTCACCCAGATCGCCGACCACCGCGACATCCGACAGCATCGCCGCCATCGCGCCCCGCAATCGCGGCGGCGAATCGATCAGGTCCAGTGCCCAGGCGGCCCCGCCGGGCAACTCCTCGGTCCGGGGCGTGTCGGCGGGCGCGGGCCAGTCGCTGAGCACCAGGGCGGCGCGGCCACCGTCGGCCTGCTTGAGCGCGGCCACCGCCGTGTGCGCGGCGCCGGGGCCGTCGACCGCCAGTGCGTCGGCCGCCGAACCCAGCACCGCGGCCAGCGCGGCTTCATACCCCGGGCGCACCTTGACCAGTTCCGCAACGGAACCGAAAAGACCTGCGCCAGAATGATTTCGAGCTAGCCACGCGGCGCCGTCCTTGCGCTCCAGGCTCATCGACAGCGCCTCGATGCGGGCTCGCAGCGACGCGACCTGGCGTTCCGCGGTGCGTTCGGCGGTTTGCAGCTCCGCGACGCGTTCGTCGGTCAGTCGCAGCGCGGTGACCGTGCGTTCGTGCTGCTCGTCGAGGCCGACCTCACCCTGGTCGAGTTCGCCGACGCGGCCCTGCACACTCTCGAACTCCGCCCGGGTCTGCTGGGCACGGGTAGCCGCGTGTTCGATCCGTTCGGACAGCCGCGCAACGCTCTCGTCGGTCGATTCCACCCGGGCCCGCATGGTCTCCACCTGCCCGGCCAGCCGGGCCAGGCCCTCGCGCCGGTCGGCTTCGGCGCGCACCGCCGCCAGGTGCGCCTTCTCGGCTTCGACGGCGCGGCGCTCCCGTTCGGCGAGTTCGGCGCGCGCGGCATCCAGTCGGGCGCGAGCCTCGGCGAGCTCAGCCAGCAGCTCCTGCTCGGCCTGGGCCACCTCCTCGGCCTCGGCTTCCAGTGCGTCGGGGTCGGTGTCGCTGGTGCGCACCGGCTCTACGTCGAGGTGCTGCGCGCGTTCGCTGGCAATGCGGACCGTGGCGCCGACCCGTTCGGCCAGGGCGGACAGCCGGAACCAGGTCTGTTGGATCGATTCCGCGCGTTGCGACAAGTCCGCCAAGGCTTCTTCGTGTGCGGCCAGTTCCTGGGAGGCCACCGCCAGCCGGGCGACGGCATCGTCGTGCTCGCGGCGCATGGTGCTTTCAGCATCGAAGATCGCCTGACGCTCGGAGCGCCGGTTGACCAGGTCGTCCGCGGCCAGGCGCAGGCGGGCGTCGCGCAGATCGGCCTGGATGGTCTGTGCGCGGCGGGCCACTTCGGCCTGCCGGCCCAGCGGCTTGAGCTGGCGGCGCAGCTCGGTGGTCAGGTCGTTGAGACGTGCCAGGTTCGCGGCCATGGCGTCGAGCTTGCGCAGCGCTTTTTCCTTGCGCTTGCGGTGCTTGAGCACCCCGGCCGCCTCTTCGATGAACGCGCGCCGGTCCTCGGGCCGCGACTGCAGGATCTCGTCGAGCTTGCCCTGGCCCACGATCACGTGCATCTCGCGGCCGATGCCCGAGTCGCTGAGCAGCTCCTGAACATCCATCAAACGGCAACTGCTGCCGTTGATCTCGTATTCGCTGGCGCCGTCGCGGAACATCCGGCGGGTGATCGACACCTCGGAGTACTCGATCGGCAATGCGTTGTCGGAGTTGTCGATCGTAACGGTGACCTCGGCGCGGCCCAGCGGCGCGCGCGAGGAGGTGCCGGCGAAGATGACGTCTTCCATCTTGCCGCCGCGCAGGGTCTTTGCCCCCTGCTCCCCCATCACCCAGGCGAGAGCGTCAACGACGTTGGACTTGCCGGACCCATTGGGGCCGACGACGGCGGTGATGCCCGGCTCGAAGCGCAGAGTCGTCGGCGCCGCAAAGGACTTGAATCCCTTCAGCGTCAGACTCTTGAGGTACACGAGGGGCCAGATTACCGGTGCAAGCGTCCGCCTCCGCCCGCTCGGGGCGTGTCACGAGCGGTGTTCCAGACCCCTTGCACACCGCTGGTCAATCGAGTCGCTCTGACCCCAAATGCACCACGCGTGGCTACCGTTCGACGAACCCGGTGAACTGCTCGGTGGGTTCCGACCAGTCGGCGACCACCTTGTCCACCCGTCCCGGCGTGCTGTCGCCCCGGAGCAAATCCAGTAGGCGTTCGCCTGCCTCGCGGGGACCGTTGGCCACCACCAGCACACGGCCGTCGGCTTGATTGGCCGCATAGCCGGTCAGCCCCTGCTCCAGCGCCCGGCAACGGGTCCACCACCGGAAACCCACGCCCTGGACGTGGCCGTGCACCCAGGCGGTCAGCCGCACGTCAGGTGCTGACATCGTCCACCTCGAAGGTCACCGTGGTGCCGGATTTCAGGGTGCGGCCGACGGTGCAAACCGCGTCGATGGCCCGGTTGACGACCACGAGCAGGCGCGCCTTCTCGTCCTCGGACAGCCCCGACAGGTCCAGTTCCAGCTTCTCGTCGAGCCGCGGGTAGATCTCCTTCTCCCGGTCGGCGGCACCGGACACCCTGACGGTTGCCCGGTAGTCGTCGCCGAGGCGGCGGGCCAGGGGCTGATCGCTGGACATCCCGCTGCAGGCGGCCAGCGCGATCTTCATCAGCTCGCCAGGGGTGAAGACGCCCTCGACGTCCTCGCTGCCGACGAGTACCTGCGCGCCGCGTGAGCTGTGTCCGGTGTACCGGCGCGGGCCAGTGCGTTCGACCCACAGATCAGTCATGGCTCCCTTTCTGCAATTTCCCAGACGCTCAGCCTGCGGTGAGGGCGCGAAATCGAGCGATTTCACGTCGTGAACGCAGGCTCAACGAGCTCAACGCGAACTCGGCGAGAATCCTTACCGGCGCGGTCGGCGCTGGCATTTCGGACAGTAGAACGACGAGCGATTCATGAACTTCTCCCGTTGTATCACCGCTCCGCAACGCCGGCAGTTCTGGCCTTCGCGGCCGTAGGCGTCCAGCGATCGGTCGAAGTAGCCCGACTCACCGTTGACGTTGACGTACAGCGAATCGAAGGACGTGCCGCCCTTGCCCAGCGCCTCACGCATCACCTCGGCGGCGGCATCCAGCACTGACGCCAGCTGACGGCGCGACAGGTTGGCGGCGATGCGGGCGCCGTTGACCTTGGCCCGCCACAGCGCCTCGTCGGCGTAGATGTTGCCGATGCCCGACACCACCTGCTGGTCCAGCAGCTGTCGCTTGATCTCAGAGTGCTTGCGCCGCAACACCTCAACCACCGCATCGGCGTCGAATCGGGGGTCCAGCGGATCGCGCGCCAAGTGGGCGACCGGGGCCGGCACCACGCTGCCGTCCACGGTCACCAGGTCGGCGAGCAGCCACCCGCCGAATGTCCGCTGGTCGGCGAAGCTCAGCACCGTCCCGTCGTCGAGCAGCGCGGAGATCCGAACGTGGTCGGCGCGCGGCACCGTGCCCAGCAACATCTGCCCACTCATGCCGAGGTGCACCACCAGCGCGGTGTCCGGGTCGGTGGCCTTGTCCAGGATCAGCCACAGGTACTTGCCGCGCCGGTCGGTTCGGGTAATGCGGGCGTCGAGCAACCGGGCGGTGAGGTCGGCGGGCCCGGCCTCATGGCGGCGCACCGCGCGCGGGTGATGGACACGAACGGCGGTGATCGTCTTGCCCAGCACATGGGTCTCGAGGCCGCGACGCACCACCTCGACTTCGGGCAGTTCAGGCACTAGAAGGAGGATTTCCCCGCGCTGTCGAGCACTTCCATGGCCTCCAGCGCCTTGTAGGCCGCCGACGCAGCCTTCTGCTCGGCTTCCTTCTTGGAGCGCCCCACACCCGAGCCGTATTCGGCGTCCATCACCGCGACGACGGCGGTGAACTCCTTGTCGTGGTCGGGGCCAGTGGAGGTGACGGAGTAGGACGGCGCGCCCAGCGCCCGTGACGCGGTGAGTTCCTGCAGGCTGGTCTTCCAGTCCAGACCGGCACCGAGCGTTGGGGCCGCGTCCAGCAACGGGCCGAACAGCCGCAGGATGACCTCTCGCGCCACATCGATGCCGTGCTGCAGGTAGATGGCGCCGAGCAGGGACTCCATGCCGTCGGCGAGGATGCTGGACTTGTCGGCGCCGCCGGTATTGGCCTCGCCACGGCCCAGCAGGATGTGCACGCCCAGACCCTCGTCGGTCAGGTTGCGGGCTACATCGGCCAGTGCCTGGGTGTTGACGACGCTCGCCCGGAGTTTGGCCAGGTCACCCTCGGAGCGCTCGGGGTGGCGGTGATAGAGCGCGTCGGTGACGGTCAGCCCCAGCACGGCATCGCCGAGGAACTCCAGCCGCTCGTTGGTAGGTAGCCCGCCGTTCTCGTAGGCGAAGCTGCGGTGCGTCAGCGCCAGTGAAAGCAGGTCGTCGGACAGTTCGACACCGAGCGCGTCGAGCAGCGCCTGCCGTGACCGGGTCACCGCTCACCGCCGTCGTTGTCTTTCTCGTTCTCAAACATCCCGGCCAGTTTGGCCCACCGCGGGTCGATCTGGTCATGGTGGTGCCCGGGTTCGGCGGCCAGGGAAACCCCGCACTGCGGGCACAGTCCCGGACAATCGGGCGAGCACACTGGCGAAAAAGGCAGCTCCAGACCCACGGCGTCGATGATCGGCTGCTCCAGGTCGACCATCTGGTCGACGACGTGCCCCACCTCGTCCTCCTCGGTGGTCGCTTCGGTGGCACTGTCCGGATACGCGAACAGCTCGATCAGCTCAACCTGCACCCGTCCCTGAATAGGCGACAGGCAACGCGAGCATTCACCCGCGGTGGCTGCGGCGACGGCCCCGGTGACCAACACTCCCTCGGACACCGACTCCACCCGCAGATCCAGGTCCAGTGATTCGCCCTTCGGGATCGCGATCAGCTCAACGCCGATGCGCGTCGGACTATCCACGGTGTCCTGCACTCTGAACATAGAGCCCGGGCGTCGACCGAGCTTGGCGATGTCGATGGTCAGTGGCGTCCGCACGGGTCGCTGTGCCGTTTGGCTGTGGTGCTTGGCCATACCTGGAATCCTACGGCGCGCAACGCAGGCCCATGACTTTTCGCCCCGTCCGGGGCTGCGACTTTCGCCGCGTCCGGGGCCGTCGGGTTAGCGAGTCACGTAGTCGTGCGTACCGGCCGCCGTACGCAGCTGGTGCCGGCCACGGCCGACGGAGCGCAGGGTGCCGTTGAGGAATTCTTCGAACTCGGCCAGCTTGTTGTCGACGTAGATGTCGCATTCGCCGCGCAACCGGTCGGCCTCGGCGTGGGCAGTGTCGATGAGGCGGGTGGATTCGGCGTGGGCAGCCTGCACCACCTCGTTCTGCGACACCAGGCGCTGCTGCTCCTTGATGCCCTCTTGCACGGCTTTCTCGTAGGACAGGTTGCCGTTTTCAATCAACCGGTCGCATTCGGTCTTGGCCCGGCTGACGCTGGCCTCATACTCGCGCTTGGCCGAGGCGGCGATGCGCATGGCCTCCTCGCGTGCCTCGGCGACCATCCGCTCGCTGTGCTGCCGGGCCTCGCTCACCATCCGGTCGGCCTGGGCCTTGGCGTCGGAGAGTAGGCGGTCGGCCTCGGCGCGGGCGTGGTTGACCATCGACTCCGACTCGGTGGTTGCCGCGGACACCATGGAGTCGGCGTGCGCCTTCGCGTCATGCAGCATCGAATCGCGGGCATCCAGCACGTCCTGAGCGTCGTCGAGTTCGCCTGGGATGGCGTCCTTGATGTCGTCGATCAGTTCCAGCACGTCACCGCGGGGCACGACGCAGCCCGCCGTCATCGGTACGCCACGGGCTTCTTCGACGATGGCGCTCAATTCGTCCAGCGCTTCAAAGACTCGGTACACGGCCATACCCTCCTGGCATCAATTGTTGTGACCAGTGTGCCTGGTGTTACGCCTGTGACAGCGGTGATAACGCCGGTGTGTCGGGCTCAATTTCCCATCTCACCCGCCGACGATCCGGGCGCACGTGGTTTGCTACAGCCTATCGCCGCTGGGTCGCAGCTGGCAGGACGATAGATCCGGCCGGTAGGCAGGGCTTGACGGCGACGGACCGGCGGGCAACAATTTCTTATACCCCCCTGGGGTATACAGAGACGGAGTGGAGGACGGATGGCGGACAAAGTGCTGGGAGCTCTCGGTCATGCATTAGCCCTCACCGGCTCGATGACGTGGGAGATCCTGTGGGCACTGATCCTGGGCTTCGCGCTGTCCGCGGTGGTGCAGGCCGTGGTGCGGCGTTCGACGATCGTGTCGCTGATGGGCGACGACCGCCCCCGTACTCTGGCCGTCGCGGCCGGCCTCGGCGCCGCCTCGTCCTCGTGCTCGTACGCCGCCGTGGCGTTGGCCCGGTCGTTGTTCCGCAAAGGTGCCAACTTCACCGCCGCGATGGCGTTCGAGATCGGTTCGACCAACCTGGTGGTGGAGCTCGGCATCATCCTGGCTCTGCTGATGGGCTGGCAGTTCACGGCGGCGGAGTTCGTCGGCGGGCCGCTGATGATCATCGTGCTGGCGCTGCTGTTCCGGTTCTTCGTCCGCTCGCGGCTGATCGAGGCCGCCCGCGAGCAGGCGGAAAAGGGCGTGGCCGGGTCCATGGAGGGCCACGCGGCCATGGACATGTCCATTCAGGGTGACGGGTCATTCTTTCGGCGGCTGTTTTCCGGACCCGGCCTGACCTCGGTGTCACACGTGTTCGTGATGGAGTGGCTGGCGATCCTGCGGGATCTGATCCTTGGGTTGTTCATCGCGGGCGCCATCGCGGCCTGGATTCCCGAAACCTTCTGGCAGGACTTCTTTTTGACCAGTCACCCGACATGGTCGGTTGTGTGGGGACCGATCGTCGGACCGTTTGTCGCGATTTTGTCGTTCGTCTGCTCGATCGGCAATGTGCCGCTGGCCGCGGTGCTGTGGAATGGCGGCATCAGCTTCGGCGGGGTGATCGCATTCATCTTCGCGGACCTGCTGATCCTGCCGATCCTCAATATCTACCGCAAGTACTACGGCACCAGAATGATGCTGACGTTGTTGGCCACCTTCTATGTGTCGATGGTCGCCGCCGGCTACTTGGTCGAATTGATCTTCGGCACCGCCAATCTCATTCCGAGCCAACGCAACGCGATGGTGATGTCGGCCGGAATCTCGTGGAACTACACCACCTGGCTGAACATCGTCTTCCTGGTGATCGCGGGGGTGCTGGTCGCGCGGTTCTTCACCAGCGGGGGCATGCCGATGCTGCGGATGATGGCTGGCTCGCCGGATGAAGGGCACGACCATCACGATCATCACGATCACCATGGTGGTCATCAGGATCACCGGCCGGGCTGCCACTAGTCTCCGGCGCTCGCACTACCACCGGGGACGCATGCTTGATGTATGCACTGGCGAGTTCGCTGTCAACGAAATCGTCTGTGCCGCCCCCTTTCTGCCCTTCGGCCGGCATTTGTGTCAGTGCACATTCGTTAAATTCAGGCATGGCTTCCAGCACTCGTGAGGAAATCGGCGAGGTGCTGGATCTCCTCGATGAGGCCTTGAACCGTCTGTGCGCGTTGACCTTTGACCTACTCGTCCCTCCGGAGCTGTAACGGGTGTTGCAACGCACAGAACGTATGGCGCGCCGGCTGCGGGCACCGCAGCACACGATGATCAATCAACTCGGCGCGCAGGCCGGCCCGGAGGAACTTGGTGGCCCGCTGGGCCGTCCGGTAGCCGATCTATTGCATGTCACCCCGAACGAGGCCGGCCGGCGCATCGCCGAAGCGCAGGACCTGGGTGAACGCAGGGCATTGACCGGCGAGCCGCTTCCACCACTGCTGCCGGCAACCGCCGCGAAGGAAAGATCGGCGAAAGGCATGTCCGGGTGATTCGCGATTTTTTCCGCGATCCAGCCGCATCGGTACACGTTTGGACAAGGGAAGAAGCCGAACGGCAACTGGCCAAGCTCGCGATCGACCGCCGTCCAGATGATCTGCGCGGGCTGACCGTCGAGTCGGCCAATTACCTCAACCCCGACGGCAACTTCTCCGACGACGATCGCGCCCGCAAACGGGGCATAACGTTGGGCAAGCAGGAATCTGACAGCATGTCGCGCATCAGCGGCTATATCAGCCCGGGATTGCGGGCCACGGTAGAGGCCGTCGAGGCAAAACTCGGCGCGCCGGGCATGTGTGATCCCGACGACGAGACTCCCGTAGTCGATGAGCGGCCCATCGAAGAGGCGGCGCGGCACGACCTACGGTCCAAGGCCCAGCGCTTCCACGATGCGCTACTGGTAGGGCTGCGGGCGCTGCTGATGTCGAAGGAGTTGGGTCAGCACAACGGTTTACCGACGTCGATCGTCGTCACTACCACGCTCAAGGAGCTGCCGGGCGAGGTCTCACCGGTGGGGGCACCATCCTGCCGATGTCCGATGTGATCCGGCTGGCCAGTCACGCGCGTCACTACCTGGCGATCTTCGACGACGGAAAGGCTTTGGCGCTGTACCACACCAAGCGCCTCGCGAACGCCGCACAACGGCTCGTCATGTACGCGAAGCACCGCGGCTGCACCTTTCCCGGGTGCTCGGCCAAGGGCTACAACTGCGATGTGCACCACGTGAGGCCCTACGCGAAGTCCGGCATCACCGACGGCAACGATCTCACGTTCGCCTGCACCAGACATCACCCCATCGCCGAGAAAGGTTGGCTCACCCGCACGAGCAAACGCGGCGACACCGAATGGCTTCCACCCGCCCACCTGGACCGTGGCCAGCCCCGCACCAACAAATTCCACCACCCCGAAAAGCTGCTCTGCGAAAGCGACGAGGACGAAGACGAGCCATAGCTGCCGAAACACCAACTCTCGGCGGTATCGTGTCCTGCGTCATTTCCCGGCGAAGGGAGGTCGCGCATGTCACCGCCAAGCGAACCCGGCGACTTCCCGCTACGGCCTGCCGGCCCACCGCCGCCCGCCGACATCGGACGCTTGTTGCTGCGCTGCCACGACCGGCCGGGAATCATTGCGGCCGTGAGCGCCTTCCTCGCCAATGCCGGCGCGAACATCATCTCGCTGGATCAGCATTCGACCGCGCCAGAGGACGGGACCTTCCTGCAGCGGGCGATCTTTCATCTACCCGGACTCACCGCGGCGATCGATGGGCTGGAACGCGACTTCGCCAACTCGGTCGCCAAGAAGTTCGGCATCGACTACCGATTCACCGAGGCCGCAAATCCCAAACGGGTCGCGATCATGGCATCCAAGGACGATCACTGCCTGCTGGATCTGTTGTGGCGCACTCGACGCGGCGAACTCCCCATGTCGATCGCCATGGTTATCGCCAACCATCCGAACCTGGCCGAGCGGGTCCGGCCCTTCGGGGTGCCATTCATCCACATTCCCGCCACCCGCGACACACGGGCCGAGGCTGAGCAGCGTCAGCTCCAATTGCTCACCGGCAATGTCGATCTGGTGGTTCTGGCCCGTTATATGCAGATACTCACTCCGGAGTTCCTCGCCGCGGTCGGCTGCCCACTGATCAACATTCACCACTCGTTCCTGCCCGCCTTTATCGGGGCAGCCCCTTACAAGCGCGCCCGCGAGCGGGGCGTCAAACTCGTCGGCGCGACCGCTCACTATGTCACCGAGGTGCTCGACGAAGGACCCATCATCGAACAGGATGTGGTGCGCGTCAGCCACACTGACACCGTTGACGACCTGGTACGTGTCGGCGCCGACGTCGAGCGCGCGGTGTTGTCCCGGGCGGTGCTCTGGCACTGTCAGGACCGCGTCATCGTGCACAACAACCAGACCATCGTCTTCTAGGACGTCTGCTAGGAGACGACTTCCACCGCCGTTTCACCGAACCGTGTGCGGAGCGCCCCCCAAACCTCGGCATACTGACCGGGCGCATTGAGATACGCCCCGTGGCGTTTGACGAGCTGATGAGCCATTGGCGCGATAAGCCGTCGCGGAGTGCGCTTCCAACCGGCCCGTGCGGACATCTCGGCGAGCATGTCCGGCCACGGATGTTGCTGGAAACTCAGTAACTTCTGCTCGCGGGTGACGTCCATCCAATCATTGGGGAACCAGTCGTCGTCACTGTCCGGGTTGCCGGGCCGGCCCTGCGGCAACAAACCGACCATGCCCTGAGTTGCCGCCATCGCCGATCCAATCCCGCCCTGTCGCAATCGATGTGTGTCATCGCCGGCAATCAGCAGGATCTGCCCGACCACGTCTTTATCCGCGCACGCGGCGAAAGCCGCTGCGACGTCGCGGGTGTCGACGCAGTGCACCCGCCCGTCGCTCGGCAACGCGCTGCTGAAATACACGATATCGGGGGTGAAGGGCATGGCCAGCGGGTCGACGCTGAGCACCCCGCCCAGTCGCAACACCACCCAGTCCAGGCTTGACGACCGGACCAGTAGTTCGGCTTCAAGTTTGTGGCCTCCGTAGAGCTCGCACGGCCGCAGCGGTGTGTCCACATCGAGTAGGTCAGCGTGGTGGTAAGGGTTACGCGCGCCGTAAAGCGCGACGCTGGAGGCGTACAGGAACCGGGGCGGTTTCGGCCGGCTTTCGGCGGCCCGCACCAGGGCAACGGTGGCGTCGACGTTCACCTTGCGAGCGAATCGCGCGTAGCGGTATGTCAGCGGCGGGATCACCGCGGCCAGGTGAACGATGACATCGGGTGACACATCGGTGACCAGGCGATCGACGCCGTCAGGATCGGTCAGATCGGTCCATCGAGTTTCCACCCCGTGCGGTAACACCGCGTCGGCCCGGCGGTGAGCGGCGGCCACCACCCGCCAGCCGTCCCGGGCGAACCGCCGCACGGTATCGCATCCGACCAAACCGAAAGCGCCGGTAATCAGCACGGTTCCCGACATGGCGTCCCCGATCCCGTAGAACATCGTTGTTCTTGAAAGGACGGTAACTCTTTTATCGGGCAACGTCTCACGTTTCGGGCGGCGTGCCCGCGGGGGGCTACTCGCCAAGGATCCCACAAGGTTTCGTCAAGCTGCCGCCGCCATTGTTTCCCCAACGGCAACCGCCGCCCAACAAATCGCAACGACGCGAAAGAGAGGTACCCATTATGTTCACCACCCGCATCCGTGCCCTCGCCAGGATGTCACTGCTGGCTTCCGCGATCGGCCTGGCCGCCTTCGGGGCCGGCACCGCCAACGCCGCTCCGAACCACCTGCCCGAGTACGGCACATACACCTGCTACGACTACGCGACGCAGACCTTCTACACCTGCTTCGACCCCAACTAGTTCGGGCAACACGAACGGACCTGGTCCCCCACCGGACCGGGTCCGTTTTTCGTGGGCAAGTCGTGTCAGACCCAGATGCGAAGATCGAGTTATGCAGGGCTACGACATCATCGGCGACGTCCACGGTTGCGCCTCGCAGCTGGAGAGGCTGCTCGCTGAACTCGGCTATGAGGTCCGCGAGGGGGCCTACCGGCATCCCGAACGGCAGGCGATCTTCGTGGGTGATCTGGTCGACCGAGGCAGCGAGCAGCTCCGCGTTCTCGAGCTCGTCAAGCCGATGGTGGACAACGGCAGCGCCCAGATTGTCATGGGCAACCACGAATTCAACGCGATCTGCTATGCCACCCGTAACCCGGACAACACGGGTTGCTACCTGCGTAGGCGCACCAAGAAGAACACGCACCAGCATCAGGCGTTTCTCAAGCAGCTCACGCTCAAACAGCGCACCGAGTACATACGCTGGTTCGCAACGCTGCCCCTGTGGCTGGACCTAGCTGACATTCGGGTTGTGCACGCCTGCTGGCACAGGGAATCAATGGAATATGTTGCGGGCCAATTAGGTTCGAATCGTTTCAGTGACCCGGCTCAATTCGCGAGAGCTTCGACGAAAGGCGATCCGCTCTACACGACCGTGGAAATCCTGCTCAAGGGACCGGAGATCAGCTTGACCGCCCATGGGCAGCCTGCCTACCGGGACAAGGACGGCCACCCGCGCGGCAACGCCAGGATCCGGTGGTGGGATGACGGCGCGACGACGCTGCGTGAAATCGCCGAGATAGCAAGCAATTACACAACCGAGGACGGTCAGCCCTACCCCACACTGCCCGACGTCGAGGTCGATGCGAAGGATCGGTCCGTCGTATACACCGACACCGTTCCGGTGTTCTTCGGCCACTATTGGCGGCGGGGCAAGCCGCAGCGGGCACGCGATTGGACCGCCCACTGTGCCTGCGTGGATTTCAGTGTGGCCAAGGGCGGCGAGATAACCGCCTACCGATGGTCGGGCGAAAACACCATCAACCCCGAGCACTACGTCCAGCTGGCCTAGTGGCTACCGCTCAGCGATCCGTTCCCGCAGTCGACGGTTCACCGGTTCGGGCAATAGCTCAGTCACGTCACCTCCGAGCATCGCAACCTCTTTGGCCAACGACGACGACACGAACGAGTAGCGCGGAGCGGTGGCAACGAAGAAGGTGTCCACACCGGCCACATGCTTGTTCATCTGCGCCATCTGCAGCTCGTACTCGAAGTCGGTGCCGGTGCGCAGACCCTTGACGATGGCGTTCATTCCACAAGAGCGGACGAAGTCGACCACCAGACCCTGGCCTGACTTCACTTTGAGGTTGGGCAGATGCGTCGTCGACTCCTCGATCATCGCGATTCGCTCGTCGAGGTCGAACATGCCTTTCTTAGCGGGGTTCACCAGGATGGCCACCACCACCTCGTCGAATTGGGCGGCGGCGCGCTCGAACACGTCGATGTGGCCCAGGGTGACGGGGTCGAAAGACCCGGGACAAACCGCGCCGCTCATGATCCGCGCTCGCGACGATGCAGACCGAAGTGATAAAGAGGAGCGGCACCCATGGCTAAAAACGCTAGCACCGACACTCAGTCGTGTTCGGCCAGCTCCAGACGGGTGTCGCCGTACACCCGCTCGGGCCAAACCGACCACTCGTTCGGCCAGGTCAGCCGCGGGCTCCCCGCAAAGCGCTCCACCACCGCAACAGTTCCCGCCCGAGCCCAGCCGTGCGCACTCAACGCGACCAGGACTGCGTTGATCTCCGCACTGTCGACCTCGTAGGGCGGGTCGGCCAGCACCAGGTCCACCGGCGCCGCCGTCCCGGCGGTCAGCACCGCCGACACCGTGCCTTTGCGCACCGTGGCGCCGGGCAGAGCTACGGCTCCGATATTGCGGGTGATGACCGCCGCGCTGCGCTGGTCGGATTCGACGAACAGTGCCGACGCGGCCCCGCGGGAAAGCGCCTCCAGCCCCAGCGCACCCGAACCTGCATACAGATCGAGCACGGCCAAACCGGTGAAATCCAGTCGCGCCGTCAGAATGTTGAACAGCGACTCACGCACCCGATCGGTGGTCGGTCTGGTCCCCTTCGGAGGGACCGCGAGACGCCGGCCTCCGGCCACCCCACCGATGATGCGCGTCAAAGCGCGCCGCTCCTCATAGCGTCCGTTCGCATCGTCACCGGCGCGTCAGCTCAACACCACCAGCAGGTCCCCACCCTCCACCTGAGCGGTGCTCGATACCGCCACCCGCTCAACGGTGCCGTCGCTGGGCGCGGTGATCGGCGCTTCCATCTTCATCGCCTCAATGGTGGCAATCGTGTCACCGGCGCTCACCTCATCGCCCTCAGACACGCTCACCGTCACCACCCCGGCGAAGGGCGCCGCGACGTGCCCGGGATTGCCCCGGTCGGCCTTCTCCGCGGCCGGAACCGCACTGGCGATGCTGCGATCGCGCACCAGCACCGGCCGCAACTGACCGTTGATGATGCACATCACCGTGCGCATGCCGCGTTCGTCCGGTTCAGATATGGCCTCGAGCCCTATCAACAGTTCGACGCCGCGCTCCAGCTTGACCCGGTGCTCTTCGCCTTGGCGCAGCCCGTAGAAGAACTGGTTGGCCGACAGCTGCGAGGTGTCACCGTAGGTTTCCCGATGTTCCTCGAATTCCTTTGTGGGACCGGGGAACAGCAGCCTGTTCAGCACCGCCTGCCGTTTGGGCCCCGGTGCCGACAACGCGTTCGAGTCGTCAGAGCTGAGCTCCGGATCCGGCTTGGCCGGAGCACGACCTTCCAGCGCCGCCGACCGCAGTGGCTCGGGCCATCCCCCGGCCGGATCACCCAGATCGCCGCGCAGGAAACTCAATACCGATTCCGGGATGTCCAACCGCGATGGTTCGGCGGCGAATTCGTCGGCGCTCACCTGGGCACCCACCAACGCCAGCGCGAGGTCACCCACCACCTTCGACGACGGCGTGACCTTGATCAACCGGCCAAGCACCCGGTCGGCGCCCGCGTACGCCTCTTCGATCTCCTCGAACCGGTCCCCCAGCCCGAGTGCGATCGCCTGCTGTCGTAGGTTCGACAACTGCCCGCCCGGGATCTCGTGGTGGTACACCCGCCCGGTCGGACCGGGCAGCCCGGATTCAAAGGGCGCGTACACCTTTCGCAAGGCTTCCCAGTACGGCTCCAGCGCGCACACCGCCGCCAGGGACAAGCCGGTGTCGTACGGGGTGTGCGCTGCCGCGGCCACGATCGAACTCAGCGCGGGCTGGCTCGTGGTCCCCGCCATCGGTGCCGAGGCGCCGTCGACCGCATCGGCGCCGGCCTGCCACGCGGCCACGTAGCTCCCCAGCTGCCCACCCGGGGTGTCGTGGGTATGCACGTGCACCGGCAGGTCGAAGCGGCTCCGCAGCGCGCTCACCAGAGTGTGGGCTGCCGGCGCCCGCAGCAGCCCCGCCATGTCCTTGATCGCCAGCACGTGTGCACCCGCGTCGACGATCCCCTCGGCCAGCCGGAGGTAATAGTCCAGGGTGTAAAGCTGCTCCGCGGGATCCGACAGGTCGCCGGTGTAACACATCGCGACTTCGGCTATGGCAGAACCGGTTTCGCGTACGGCATCGATGGCGGGCCGCATCGAGTCGAGATTGTTCAGCGCGTCGAAGATGCGGAAGATGTCGATGCCGGTGGCCGTCGCCTCCTCGATGAACGACGAGGTCACGATCTCCGGATAAGGCGTGTACCCCACCGTGTTTCGGCCTCGCAGCAGCATCTGCAGACAGATGTTGGGGATAGCTTCCCGCAGCGCGGCCAGCCGCTCCCACGGGTCCTCCTTGAGGAACCGCAGCGCCACATCATAGGTTGCGCCGCCCCAACATTCGACCGACAACAGTTGCGGCATCGTCCGCGCCAGATACGGTGCCACCATCATCAATCCGCTGGTCCGCACCCGGGTGGCCAGCAGCGACTGGTGCGCGTCGCGGAAAGTGGTGTCGGTGACCCCCACCGCCGGCGACTCCCGCAGCCAGCGCGCGAAACCCTCCGGGCCCAACTGAACCAACCGTTGCTTGGATCCGGGCGGCGGTGCCGCCTCTCGGTCGACCTCGGGCAATTTGTCCTGCGGGTACACCGTCGACGGCCGCGCGCCGTGCGGCTGATTGACGGTGACATCTGCCAGATAATTCAGGATCTTGGTGCCGCGGTCCGCCGAGGTGCGCGCGGTCAGCAACTGCGGCCGGTCATCTATGAACGAGGTGGTGATGCGACCGGCCTGGAAGTCCGGGTCGTCCAGAACCGCTTGCAGGAAAGAGATATTCGTCGACACACCGCGGATCCGGAACTCCGCCATGGCCCGCCGGGCCCGGCTGACCGCCGTCGGGAAATCCCGGCCCCGGCAAGTCAGCTTGACCAGCATCGAGTCGAAATGCGCGGAGATCTCGGCACCCAAGTTCGTGCTGCCGTCCAACCGGATGCCCGCGCCGCCGGGCGTACGCAACGCGCTGATCCGCCCGGTGTCCGGCCGGAATCCGTTGGCTGGATCCTCGGTCGTGATGCGGCATTGCAAAGCGGCGCCATGCGGACGGACGGCATCCTGCGTCAGGCCCAGATTCTCCAGCGTCTCCCCCGAGGCGATCCGCAGCTGACTGGACACCAGGTCGATGTCGGTGATCTCCTCGGTGACGGTGTGTTCCACCTGAATCCGCGGGTTCATCTCGATGAAGACATAGTCGCTGTTCTCGTCCAGCAGGAACTCGACCGTGCCGGCGCAGCTGTAGCCGATGTGACGTGCGAAAGCCACTGCGTCCGAACAGATCCGCTCACGTAGCTCTGCGGGCAGGTTCGGGGCGGGCGCCAGTTCGATCACCTTCTGATGACGGCGCTGCACGCTGCAGTCCCGCTCATAGAGGTGAATCACGTTGCCGTGGTTGTCGGCCAGGATCTGCACCTCGATGTGCCGCGGTCGCAGCACGGCCTGTTCCAGATACACCGTGGGGTCGCCGAACGCGGACTCGGCCTCCCGGCTGGCCGCCTCGATCGCTTCGGGCAGCGCGGCGCTGTCGGTGACCCGGCGCATGCCGCGCCCACCGCCGCCGGCGACCGCCTTGACGAACAACGGGAATCGCATGTCTTCAGATGCCGCCACCAGATCGTCCACCGAAGCCGAGGGCGCCGACGACTCGAGCACCGGCAGTCCGGCTTCGCGCGCCGCGGCGACGGCCCGGGACTTGTTGCCGGTCAGCTGAAGCACATCGGCGCCGGGTCCGACGAAGGTGATGTCCGCGGCGGCGCACGCCGCCGCCAATTGCGGGTTCTCCGAGAGGAATCCGTAACCGGGATAGACGGCGTCCGCACCACAGCGGCGCGCCGTTTCAACGATCTCGTCGACGGACAGGTACGCCCGCACCGGATGCCCGACTTCACCGATCTGATAGGACTCGTCGGCCTTGGTCCGGTGCAATGAGTTGCGGTCCTCGTAGGAGTAGACGGCGACGGTGCCGACGCCCAGCTCGTAGGCGGCACGGAACGCCCGGATGGCGATTTCGCCGCGGTTGGCCACCAGCACTTTGGAGATCACGGCCGGCCCCTAACTTAGAAGTGTCGACCAATAATTCCAGAAGCGGGCCATGATCAGCAGGAACACCGCGGCGAACCAGAACGTGACGAGCGACCACCGCCACAGGAAGATCAGCCGCACCGCGGTTCGATCCCCGATCACCGGCCGCACCAGCAAGGACAACACCACGACCAACAGCGTGATGGTGACGGCCCACACCACCATGCAGTACGGGCACAGGGCCCCGATGCGGTACAGGCTCTGGTAGATCAGCCAGTGCACGAAGACCGTACCGAGCAGCACCCCGACGGCCAGCCCTATCCAATACCACCGGGGCAGCGGCACTTTGGTGACGGCCAGCACGCCGGTGACTACCACGACGGTGAAGCCGGCGATGCCGAGCAGCGGGTTGGGAAAGCCGAACAGCGACGCCTGCGGCGTCACCATCACCGAACCGCACGAAACGATTGGGTTGATGTTGCACGACGGAACGTAGGACGGGTTACGCAGCAGTTCGATCTTCTCGACCGTCAGCGTGATGGAGGACAACAGTCCGATCGCTCCGGCGATCAGCACCCACCACGCGCTGCGGGCCGGCACCCAGAGGTCGGTTTCGGGGTCCGTTTCGGGGGCAGGGTCAGCCGACACGCGGTCAGCTCTTCGCGGTAGCCGCGGCGTCGTCCATCCCGGGAATGTTGCCGACGATGTCCCGGATCTTGGCGACCAGCGCGTCCGGTGTGGACCACTCGTATTCCTGGCCGTTGATCTTGACCGTCGGGGTCGCGCGGATGTTGTTGGCACCCGCGAGGCCGGTGACCTTCGAGATGTACTTGCCGCTGTTGATGCAGTCGGGCACCGTCCCGGCTGCACCGGCCTGACGCGCGAGTTCGATCAGCCGGGCGTTGTCGGGGAATTTCGTTCCCGTCTCCGAGGGCTGGATGCCTTCGCTGTACAGCGCCGAATGGAAGCGGCGGAAGGCCTCGATGGACTCGTCGGCGACACAGTAGGCCGCCGCGGCGGCGCGCGAGGAGTAGTTGCCGGTGCGCGGGCTGTCCAGGATGGTCACCATGGAGTAGTCGGCTTCGATCGCGCCGATGTCGATGAGCTTGGAGATGGTCGGACCGAAGCCGCGCTCGAAGTTGCCGCACGCCGGGCACAAGAAGTCCTCGTAGAACGACACCAGGGCCTTGGGCTTGCCGGCGTCGGTGACCAGCTTGCTCGACGAGACCCGGACCGCACCCTCTTGGCCGCCGACTGCCTTCTTGTGGTTCGAGTTGACGATGTAGAACACCAGCACGGCCGCGAAGATCACGATCACCGCGGTGCCGCCGATCTGAATTAGCCGGCCGAACTTGCTGTCGCCGGACTGCAGGTCGAGTCGCGCTGGGCGCTTGGGTTTGTCGGCCACAGTGATCCTCACGTGTGTTGGCTGTACCCCGGGCGGGGTTCAGGCGCCTCTAGAGTACCGACGGCACTGGTGAAGGCCGGTCAGCACCGGCTCAGGTGCGCACGCAGCGCCGAGATCAGCTCCTTTGTTCCGGCGGCGCTGCCGCCGCCGAGCTGAAACAGGTTCGCGAAGCCGTGCGTCAGCGAGCCCAGGTAACGCAGGTCGACGGCGGTACCGGCGGCCCGCAGCGCAGCCGCGTAGTCCTGTCCCTCATCACGCAGCGGGTCGAAGCCGGCGACCGCGATCAGGGCCGGCGCCAACCCGGCCAACGACTCGGCCAGCGCGGGCGACGCCTTCGGATCGGTGCGGTCGATCTCTGATTTGCGCAGGTACTGCGCGGTGAACCAGTCGATGTCGCGCTTGGTCAGCAGGAACCCGCGCGCGAACAGGCTCAGCGACCGGGTCTGCGCGGTGAAGTCGGTGCGCGGGTAGAGCAGCCACTGCAATACCGGGGCCGGACCACCGCCGTCCCGGGCCAGTTGGCTCACGACGGCCGCCAGGTTGCCGCCCGCGCTGTCCCCGCCGACGGCGACCCGCCCGGGCGCCGCACCGAGTTCGGCGGCGTGCTCGCTGGCCCATGTGAAGGCGGCATAGGCGTCCTCGATCGCGGCCGGTGCCGGATGCTCGGGCGCCAGCCGATAGTCGACGGACAGGACGTGGATGCCCGCGTCGCGGCTGGTCAGGCGGCACAGCGCGTCGTGGGTGTCCAAGTCGCCGATCACCCAACCGCCGCCGTGATAGAAGACCAGCAACGGCGCACCGTCGGCGCCCTCGGTGGGCCGGTAGTGCCGCGCCCGCAGCTCTCCCGCTGGTCCGGGCAGCGATAGCTCGGTCACCTCGACGTGGATCTGCGGACCGGGCATATCCACCATGTTCTGGTGCATAAGGTCGCGGGAGGTGCCGGGATCGTCGTCGACCACCAGGCCGTCGAGGCCGACAGCACGCAGGCCGGTCAGCATCAGTTGCAGCGTCGGGTCCAGGGTGTTGCCGTCGATGATCACCGAGCGGCCCCGGGTCAGCAGCCGCTTGGCGGCCGACGGGATCAGCGGAATGACTTTCACGCCGGCACCCGTAACGGTGTTCTGGATGCGAGTCATCCACCCGATCGGTGCGCGCGTCGCTCCGGATTGGAGTTCCGCCGCGCCTGGCAGACTTTTTGTCATGGGCCGCTCCCTTGAAAAAACCCTCGTCACGCTAAACGACGGCAATTCGATTCCCGTCATCGGCCTCGGCGTCTTCAAGATCGAACCGACGGATACCGAGCAGGCGGTCAGTGCCGCGCTGCGCGCCGGCTATCGGCATATTGACACCGCGGCGGCCTACCGAAACGAACCGGAGACCGGGCGCGCGCTCGCCAACTCCGACGTGCCCCGCGACCAACTCTACGTCGTGACCAAATTGGCGAATCCGGACCAGGGCTACGACAGCACACTGCGGGCGTTCGACGCCAGCATGGGCCGCCTGGGGTTGGATTATCTCGACCTGTATCTGATTCATTGGCCGCAGCCGCAGCTGAACAAATTCGTGGACACCTTCAAGGCGTTTGCAAGCCTGCGTGATCAGGGCCGGATCAAATCCGTCGGGGTCAGCAATTTCGAACCCGAGCACCTGATGGTTCTGATCGACGCGACGGGAATCGTTCCGACGGTCAATCAGATCGAGTTGCATCCGCGGCTTACGCAGGCGGAGCTGCGAGAAGTGCACGCCCGCCTGGGCATTGCCACCGAAGCGTGGTCTCCACTTGGGCGCGGATCGCTGCTTAGCCACCCGGCCGTGACAGCCGTCGCCGAAGATCACGGCCGGACACCCGCGCAGGTGTTGATCAGATGGCATATCCAACTGGGTAATATCGTGATTCCCAAGTCGGTGAACCCCGCGCGGATCGCGAGTAACTTCGACGTGTTCGACTTCGAACTCAGTGCCGGTGAAATGGCGTCGATCTCCTCGCTGGACGACGGAACGCGGCTTGGTCCTGATCCGAGAACTTTCACTTCAAACAGGTAGGTGAGACCACGTGACTGGCGAGTCGGGCGTCGACATGACGTCCATAGCCCTCAATGACGAGAACACGATTCCGGTTTTAGGGCTGGGCGTCGCCGAATTATCGGACGACGAGACCGAACGCGCGGTGTCGGCCGCGCTTCAGGCCGGTTGCCGGCTCATCGACACCGCGGCCGCTTACGGCAACGAGGCCGCGGTGGGACGTGCGATCGCGGCGTCCGGAATTCCCCGCGCGGAGTTGTTCGTCACCACCAAGCTGGCCACCGAGGATCACGGTTTCGCCGCGTCCCAGGACGCCTGCAAGGCCAGCCTCGAGCGGCTCGGTCTGGATTACGTCGACCTCTACCTGATCCACTGGCCGGCCCCCGCGGTAGGCAAGTACGTGGATTCCTTCGGCGGCTTGATCCAGTGCCGCGGCGACGGACTAGCCCGGTCCATCGGGGTGTCCAACTTCACCGATGAGCACCTGTCGATCGTCATCGACCTGACCTTCGTCACCCCCGCGGTCAACCAGATCGAGTTGCATCCGCTGCTGAACCAGGACGAACTGCGCAAGGCGAACGCCCAGCACGATGTCGTCACCCAGTCCTACACGCCGTTGGCCCTGGGCAAGCTGAACGACAACCCGACGGTTACCTCGATCGCCGGTGAATACGGCAAGACGCCGGCGCAGGTGCTGCTGCGGTGGAACGTGCAGCTGGGCAATGCGGTGGTGTTCCGCTCTGCCAAGCCCGAGCACATCGCCGGCAACCTGGACATCTTTGACTTCGAATTGGCTTCGGAGCACGTGGATGCGCTCAACGGACTCAATGACGGTACCCGGCTTCGGCCGGACCCGATGACCTACAGCGGCACTTAGTCCGGCGGTCAGGCCTGCGGGCAGGTGCCCGCGGCCTGGCGCAGCACGTCGGCGGACGCCTGGTCGAGCGGCAACGCGTAGCCGCGCATCACGGCGATGAACTGCATCGCGTACTGGCACGCGAATGCCCCGTTGGATGGCATCCACTGCGCCGGTGGGGAATCGCCTTTGTCCTGGTTGGCCTGCCCCTGCACGGCCAGCAGGTTGCCCGGGTCGTTGGCGAACTTCACCCGCAGCCGCGCGGGCCAGCTCGCGGCGGCCATGTCCCAGGCGTAGGCCAGCGGCACGATGTGGTCGATCTGCACGGCTTCGCCGACCTTGGCGCCGCGCTGGAAGGCGATGACTGCGTTCGTGTAGGGGTCGTGCAGGGTGCCGGTCGCCACCGCGGTGGGGCACCGCTTGGTGGAGACGAAGGTGACGTCGACGAGATCGCGAGCCAGGATGTCGTCGCGGGTGTCACAACCGTTGTGCCCCAACGGCGCATCGTTGTTGTCGTCCCACGCCTCGCCGAACGCCGACCTGCGGTAGTCGAAGCGATGGTTGCGTAGCGGCACCACCGCGACACCCGCGAGCACGTCGATCCCGGGCTGCACGGTCGGGATGTCCGCCCGGGCGGCAAACTCGTCGGCGTGCCTGGTCACCGTCGAGCCGACCGTCTGGTACGCGACCACCAGGGCCAGCCCCGCCACTGCGGCCAGCCACCAAAGCCGCTTGCGGCTCACGACTTATCCAAGTATTCGACGCGATCGTCTGTGACGAAATACGCTGCCAGGGAATCCAATCCGGGGTCTCCCGGCTTTTGGGCGTGTGCGCGGACACAGAATTCCCGGGCCGTCTCGATATAGGCGAGGTGCTTGGCCAGCGACAGCAGCCGCAAGGTGATCGGCCTGCCGGACTGGTTGCGGCCCAATACATCTCCTTCTTTGCGCTCCTCCAGGTCAAGGTCGGCGAGGGCGAATCCGTCCATTGTCGCCGCCACCGCGTTGAGTCTGCGACTGGCCGGTGAGTCCGGCGCCACCCAGCTCACCAGCAGACACAGGCTGGCATGTTCGCCCCGGCCGATCCGCCCGCGCAGTTGGTGCAGTTGGCTGATGCCGAACCGGTCGGCGTCCATGATCAGCATTACGGTGGCGTTGGGGACGTCGACGCCGACCTCGATGACCGTGGTGCACACCAGCACATCGACCTCGCCCGCCCGGAAGGCCGCCATCGCGGCATCCTTCTCGTCGGTCGACAACCGTCCGTGCATCAGTGCCAGCCGCAGCCCGGCCAGTTCCCCGTCGCGCAACCGGTTGAAAAGTCCCTCGGCGGTGGCCGATGGCCTGGTGCCGCCCTCTTCGCCGGCGTTGTCGTTCTCATCGATGCGGGGTGCCACCACGTAGACCTGCCGACCCGTGGCGACTTCCTCGTGGATGCGTTGCCACGCGCGTTCGAGCCAGGCCGGCTTGTCCCCGGCATGGATCACCTGGGTATTGATCGGCTGACGCCCGCGCGGAAGTTCACGCAACGTCAGCGTTTCCAGATCGCCGTAGTAGGTCAGGGCGACGGTGCGCGGAATGGGCGTCGCTGTCATTACCAGCAGGTGCGGCGTGATTCCGGCACGGGCCTTGGCGCGCAAGCGATCTCGCTGTTCGACGCCGAACCGGTGTTGCTCGTCGACAACCACCATGCCCAGGTTCTGGAATTCCACGACGTCTTGCAGCAGCGCGTGGGTTCCGATCACGATGCCGGCCTGTCCGCTGCCGATCTGCGCGCGCACCTGCTTCTTCTGCGCCGCGGACATCGACCCGGTGAGCAACGCCAGGCTGGTCGCGTCGTCGGACCCGCCCAACTGGCCGGCCATCGCCAACGGCCCCAGCACGTCGGTGATCGAGCGCATGTGTTGTGCGGCAAGCACTTCGGTGGGCGCCAGCAGCGCGCACTGATAGCCCGCGTCGACCAGCTGCAGCATGGCCAGCACCGCGACGATGGTCTTGCCCGAGCCCACTTCACCCTGCAGCAGGCGGTTCAGCGGGCGAGTCATGGCCAACCCGTCGGACAGCACATCGAGTACTTCACGCTGACCCGCCGTGAGCTCGAACGGCAACCGGCGCAACAGCTCAGCCGCCAGACCATCGGGCCGAGTCGGGGCCGGTGGCCCCGACTCGGACAGCTCGCCGTGCCTGCGGCACACCAGCGCCCACTGCAATCCGACAGCTTCGTCGAAGGTAAGGCGCTCGCGCGCACGCTCGCGCTCAGCAGGTTCCTCGGCGAGGTGAATGTCGCGCAGTGCCTTGTCCTCGGAAATCAGGCAGTGCTCGGCGCGCAGGTCCGCGGGCAGCGGATCCTCGACCGGATCCAGCATGTTGATGACCTGCCGAACACAGCGGTAGATGTCCCAGCTCTGCAGTTTGGTGCTGGCCGGATAGATCGGGTAGCAGCGGCGCTCGAACTCCGACATCGCAACCTCGCCGCTGACGGCCTGCGACGCGTCGGCGATGTTGCGCAGCGAAGTGGTGCCGCGGTTCTTGCCTGGCGTGTCCATCAGCAGGAACGCCGGGTGGGTCAGCTGCATGGCGCCCTTGTAGTAACCGACCTCGCCGGACAGCATCACCTTGGTGTGCTCGGTGAGGTCCCGTTTGAGGTAGTCCGCGTTGAAGAAGGTGGCGGTCACCTTGCCGCGGCCGCGGCCGAGCGTGATGCGCAGCCATTGCCTCGACTTGCCTTTCGGACCCTTTTGTCGCATCCATCCGGTTGCGGTGGCGGTGATGACGTCGACGATCGTGATGTGCTGGCCCGCTTCCGGGCGCTGGTCCTCGGCGCCGAGCCGGGACGCGCCCTCGACGTAGCTGCGGGGGTAATGCCGAAGTAGTTCGCCGACGGTGCGGATGCCGAACTCCTCGTCGAGGAGTTTGATCGTCTTGTCGGTCAACAGGTAGTCGAGCCGATCGTCGAGCGTGGCCACTACTCCACCCCGATCAGCAGCACGTCACCGCGGTGGCCGGTGCGGTAGACCATCAGCTCGCTGCCCGGATGGCGATCGTGCATGTGGCCGTCCAGGACCGTCTGGATGGCCTGGGCGTCGTCGCCGTCCAGCGCGGCGCCCTCCAGCACCGTCACCAGGTCGCCGCCGGAAGCCAACAGCAGGTCGAGCAGGCCGATCGCCGCCGCCGCGGCGTCCTCGGCCACGATCAGCACCTCGTCGCCGGCGATGCCCAGCCCGTCGCCCGGTTTGCAGGTGCCCGCCCAGGTCAATGCGGTCTCGGTGGCGATCCGCACCGATCCGTGCCGGGCGCCGCCCGCGGCGCGGGCCATTGTGTAGCCGTCGTCGACGGCTTGGCGGCCGGGGTCGTGCACCGCCAGCGCCGCCAGCCCCTGCACCATCGACGCGGTAGGCACCGGGACCACGTCGACTCCCCAGCCGATCGCCGCGGTGCAACCGGCGACCAGCTCCTCGGCGGCGACATACCCGTTGGGCAGCACCATCACCTGGGCGGCGCCGGTGTCCACGACGGCGCGCACCAGTTGGTGGGCGCTGATGCCCACGGCGGCTTCCGGGTCCTGTTCCGGTTCCGGCCGGAGCACGAAGGCGCCTTCACCGGCGAACAGCTCGTCGGCGCCGTCACCGTCGACGACGGCCAGCACCGCGCGGTCGCGGGTCCAGCTGCCGGCGGGCAGGCCGGAGATGCCGGCGCTCAGCGCAGAAACCACGATCCGGCTGGGCCGTCCGGCGGCCAGGCCCGCCTCGATCGCCGCGCCCGCGTCGTCGGTGTGTACGTGTACCGAGTAGCTCTGCTCGGGGGCAGCGGCGATTGCCACCGAATCCCCCAGCTCGCCGAGCCGTTCCCGCAGCGTGTCGGCGGCCTCGGCAGCGCACTCGGCCAGCAGATACATCACCTCGAACTGGGGAGCGGGCCGCCGGGTCGCGGCGTTGACCTGCTGTGACGCCGGCGACGGCTCGTAGACCGGTCGCGCGGGCGCATGGCCGGTGATCGTCGATCGCAGCGCATCGAGCAGGACCAGTAGCCCGCGGCCCCCGGCGTCCACCACACCGGCGTCGGCGAGCACGTCGAGCTGCTCGGGGGTCCGTTCCAGCGCGACCACCGCCGCGTCGCCGGCGTCGATGACAGCGCGGGCCAGCGTCTCGCCGGCGGCGGCGCACTGCTCCACCGCCATCGCGGCCGCGCGCAGCACTGAGACGATGGTCCCTGGCACCTCTTCGCCGCCCATGGACGCGACGATCAGGTCGAGACCGCGCCACAGGGCGGACCCGAAGGTCGCGGCATCGATCACTGTCAGCTGGCCGCCGGATTCGGCGACCACGTTCCCGGTGACGTCGGCGATGCCGAGCAGGATCTGCGACAGGATCACCCCGGAATTCCCGCGGGCGCCCTTGACGGCCCCCGCCGAGAGCGCCGCGGCGACACCGGCGACGTCGGCAACGCCCGCGCCGTCGCCCGAATCGGCTTCGGCGAGCGCCGCACGCATGGTGAACAGCATGTTCGCCCCGGTGTCGGAGTCGGCGACCGGGAAAACGTTCAGCCGGTTGATCTCGTCGATGTGCGTGATCAGGTCGCTGATCACCGTGTGCGCCCAGTCCCGCAGGGCCAGGCCGTCCAGCGGACGATCCGACGTACTCAACCCGACCCCACCTCCTCTGCCGCTCATGGGGTCCCGATTGCGCGCCAGCGTAACCTCGGTCCGCACCGGCACACGAGCCTAGCGACCGGGTGCGACAGTGCGGGTGATCGCGCAGCTCGGCGCGGTGCCGTTTTGGTGGTTGACGACCACAGTCGGTATCCTGGGACAGCCTGGGCTAGCCTGGGCTATTCCGGCTCGTTCGGCAGACCCACCAGGCGTCGCCGGGCCCCAGACAGACTTGAGGAGTTCGAACCATGGCCGCTGTGTGCGATATCTGCGGGAAAGGCCCCGGCTTCGGTAAGTCGGTGTCGCACTCCCACCGCCGCACCAGCCGCCGGTGGAACCCGAACGTCCAGACCGTGCACGCCGTGACCCGTCCCGGCGGCAACAAGCAGCGGCTCAACGTGTGCACTTCGTGCATCAAGGCCGGCAAGGTCACCCGCGGCTGACGTTTCGGAGCCACCTCTGACCGTCTGAGGATTCCGCCGCCAGGCGCAATAATCCTGCTGTGGATACCGCAGCGCACCGACTGTTCGGTCGTGACCGCGAGTCCGCCGAATTGCGGCGCTTCCTGAACGGTGAATACCCGGTCATGATGCTGCGCGGCGACGCCGGCATGGGCAAAACCGCACTCCTCGACGCCTTCGCAGCCATGGCCCGTGCGGCCGGATGGCGCGTTCAGCAGGTTCGGGGCGTGCAGTTCGAGTCGTCGATTCCGCTGACCGGGCTGAGTCAGCTGGTTCTGCCGCATCGCGACCTGGTCGCCGAACTCGGCGGGAATGCGGCCGTTGCCCTAGGGCCAGCTCTTGGCCACGACACCGCCAACCCTCCGTCAACCCTGGCGATGGGAACCACGGCTTGTGGTTGCACGCCGACTCCTGGCAGCCGTGGATGGACCTTTTCGCCCGGCACGGATACGACGTCGTCGCGCCCGGCTGGCCGAACGAACCCGCCACCGTGGCGGAGGCACGTGAGCATCCGGAACGAGTGGCAAACCTCGGCATCGACGCGGTCGTGCAGCATTTCGCGGCAATCGCCGCTGCGCTGCCGGAGCCACCGGTCGTCATCGGGCACTCGTTCGGCGGCCTGATCGCGCAGAAACTGCTCGACCTCGGCTATGCCCGCGCAGCAGTCGCAATCGACCCGGCCCAGATCAAGGGCGTCAAGCCGCTTCCGCTGGCCCAATTGCGTTCCAGCTTCCCGGTTCTCGGCAACCCTGCGAGCAAGAAGCGGGCAGTGTCGTTGACGGCCAAGCAGTTCCGCTACGGTTTCGGCAACGCCATCGACTGGGCCGAGTCCGACGCGCTGTATGACCGCTACACAATCCCGTCCCCGGCCCGGCCGCTGTTCCAAACCGCGTCAGCGAACTTCCACCGGAACTCGCCCGCGAAAGTCAATACCGCCAACGCATCCCGCGGCCCGCTGCTGTTTATCTCCGGACAGCAGGACCACACCGTGCCTGACGTCGTGACCCGCGCCGCATACAAGTTGTACGGCGATTCGACGGCGGTCACCGAACTCAAGCAGTACGCCGACCGCGGCCATTCCCTGGTGGTTGACAACGGCTGGCGCGAGATTGCCGACGACGTGCTGGGCTGGCTCGCGAGGCAGCGAATCGGGTCAGTGAATGACGGGGTTCAGCAGAGTCATTGAACCACTGGTGCGGTGTTCGCTGCGCACCGTCACATGGCGACGTGCCCGGCGTCGACGGGGATCGAGACGCCCGTCACGTAGCGCGCCCCGGGGCTGACCAGCCAGAGCACCGCGGCCGTCACGTCTTGCGCTTCGACCAGCGGCACATCGGGCAACAACGTCTGAGTGACCGCCGGGTTGGGGTTTTCCGTCATGCGGTTGATCACGAAGTCGTTGATGATCATCGGCGTGGCCACCCCGCCGGGGTGGATGGAGTTGACCCGAATCTTGTGCGGCCCGTACGCGTTCGCGGCCGACCGCATCAAACCCACCACCGCGTGCTTGGATGCGGCGTAGGCGAACATCGCCGCGCTGCCGTCGCCGCCGCGCCCGGTCAGCCCCTGCGACGAACTGATCAGCACCACCGAACCGCCCCGGCCCTTGCGGATGATGGACGGCACCGTGGACAGCAGTGTGTGCCACACCCCTTTGAGATTGGTGTCGACAATCGTGTTGAACACCGGTTCGGAATCGGTCTGGGTGTCGCCCATCGCAACCACACCGGCGTTGGCGATGACAATGTCGATCTCACCGAGTTCATCGATCCCGGTCTGCACCCCGGCCTGTAACTGCCCGAGGTCGCGCACGTCGGCGACGACGGGTACGGCCCTGCGTCCGGTCTCTTCGACCAGCCGTACCGTCTTGTCGAGGTTGGCTCGGGTACCCAGCGCGTACGGAATCTCATCGATATCGGCGCAAATATCCACGGCGATGATGTCAGCGCCCTGTTCGGCGAGGGCGATGGCGTGGCTGCGGCCTTGGCCGCGCGCGGCGCCGGTGATCACGGCAACGGCGTCGTCGAGTTCACCCATGAGACGACGACACGGTGAGGTTGCCGGGCCGGTGGAGCGCGCAAGGTAACGTCACGACGATCAGACTAAACCCGAGGTGGCCCCGACATGACCGCTAGCGCAACTGAAATCACCAATCTGATCTACAGCTACGCGCAGTTGCTGGACGGCGGCGACCTCGACGGGGTCGCCCAGCTCTTCGAACACGGCCGCATTTGCGGCGTTCAGGACGGTCCCCCGGAAACCGTCTTCGAAGGGGCCGCTCGGGTGCGGGAGATGTATGAGATGGCCACCCGCATCTACGAGGACGGCACACCCAAGACCAAGCACCTCACCACCAATGTGCAACTCCTCATCGACGAGGACCAGGGCACCGCGCGCAGTACCTCTTATTACTGCGTCACCCAGGCCACGCCCGATTTGCCGTTGCAACTGATCGTCACCGGGCATTACCAGGACACTTTCCACAAGATCGACGGTGTCTGGTGGTTCGACACCCGCACCATGTTCATCGATCAGACCGGTGATCTCAGCCAGCACCTGAAGTTCTGACGCGTGCACAACCCATTCGAGCCGGCGGCCGTGTTGGCGGATGCGCAACGTAAAGAGACACTGGACGATTGGGGGCCGGGTGAGTTCGAAGGCCCGCTGCGGGTGCTGCTGGCCGACTACGCGCGCGCTGACCTGAACGCGGTCGGGGTTCACATTCTGCGGTCGGGGATCGTGCACAGCCTGCGGATGCGGCTGCGCACGCAGGAGTGGATCCGTCGCCACCCAGAGATCCTGGACGAACAGGTCGCACCGCCGATCGTCGTCATCGGGATGATGCGCAGCGGCACCACGCTGCTGCAGCGGCTGCTGGCTGCCGACCCACGGTTCGTCTGCGCGTACGGCTGGGAGGTCGTCGAGGCCGCTCCCCGCCTCGACTATTCGTTCACCGGCGTCGACCCCCGCATCGCCGTCAGCGAGGCACGGGAGGCGAAATCCCGTGAGCTGGCACCGGAATTGTTCGCGATCCATCCGATGTACGCGCGGGAAGCCGAAGAGGAGATCGTCTTCCTGGCCGACGCGTTCCTGTCGCACGTCCCCGAATCGGGCGCAAACGTCCCGCGATACCGGTCCTGGCTGGACACCCAGGATTTCACTCCCGCCTATCGATATCTGCATCGCATGCTGCAATTCCTGCAGTGGCAGAAGCGCCGCCGCGGTGTGCAGGGCCGGCGCTGGGTACTCAAATCACCGGCGCACCTCGGGTATCTGGACTTGTTGCAGGCACAGTTCCCAGGCCTGCACATCGTGCACATGCACCGGGATCCGCGCACCACCGTGGCATCCGGGGCGAGCCTCAACGCGACGTTGCACGCCATGCACGCCGACACCGTCGACCTGCATCGCGTGGGCGTGCAATGGCTGGCGCGGATGGGGTGGACCAACGACCGGGCGATGGCGGTCCGCGACGGCTGGGTCGACGACGCCGCACGCGTCACCGATGTCGGGTTCGACGCGGCGGTCGCGGATCCGATCGGGCAGGTGGCACGGGTGTACGACGCCATCGGGGTGCCGCTCACCGACGAGGCCGAGGCGGCGATGCGACGCTGGCTGGCCGTGCGGCCCCGCGAAGTTGCGCGCCCGCCGTACGCGCTGGCCACCTACGGGCTGCTGCCCGAGCAAATCGACGAACGTTTCTCTCTCTACAACAAGCGTTTTCGCAGCTATACCGAAGGAGCGACCCGTGGTTGACAATCCGGTCTCGACGGCTTCCCAGCGCGAACAGGAACTGGCCGCCCTGGAGCTGATCGAGCATCCCACCGTCAAAGCGGCCTACCGGAGTGTGGCCGAAACTTGGCTGGGCCGGGCGAAGCCGTCGGACGCGATGCGCGAGCGGTTCGACGCCGCCTACGCCGAGGTGATGTTCTCGGCGGCGATGTGGTCATCGAACCAGGACAAGCTGCGACCCAAAGTCACCTGTATCACCCGGTTGGGGCACCCGGTGGCGGGCCGCTCCATTCCCGGATCACGTTGGGGCATCGACAATCCGGACAGCGTCTATCGAGTCATCCCGATCTCCGGCGACGAACGCTACGAGATCCACGGCCGGGTCGGCGAACACCGGATGACCGAGAACTATTTCACCCTGTGGGACGCCCGCATGGGCACGGTCGCCGTACTCAACGGCCGCACCATGGAGGTCGACTCCGACGGCAGTTTCACCATCAGCGTCGACGCCGAACCGGCGGGCGGGCGACCCAATCATGTTCAGACCACTGCCGAGGCACACGAGTTCTACATCCGCGACGTGCTGCTGGACTGGGAACGCGATGACCCGAATTACATTGAAGTGCAACGCCTCGGCGGTCCGCCGGCCACCCCGCCCCGAACACTCGACGAACAGGCCGAGGCGACTGCGGCGATGATGGCGTATTTCGCCGACTTCACCGGCAAGCTCAGCCACGGGGTGTACAAGATGCCGCCCAACCACTTCAACCTGGCCTGGTCGGCCGACAAGGTCGGCGCGATGCGCAACCAGGTCTACGTGATGGGCCGCTTCGACCTCGCTCCGGACGAGGCGTTCGTCGTCGACGTGAACGACGGTGGCGCCGAGTACTTCACCGTGCCCCTGAGCAATATCTGGGGCACCACGCTGGACATCATCGACCGCACCGGCAGCCTGAACAAGGCACAATCGGTGCCCAACGACGACGGCAGCTACACCTACGTGATCGCGCCGGAAGATCCCGGGCTGGCGAATTGGATCGACTCCGACGGGTTGCGCGAAGGCATCCTCACGCTGCGCATGGCCGAGTTCGGCGAAAACGGGCCGCGCGAGGATCTCGGCGCCCGGGGCCGAGTGGTCAAGCGGGACCTTCTCGATGCCGAGGTGCCGTACCTACCGCGGGTGACGGCGCAGCTGCGCGCCAGCCAACTCGCGCAACGCCGCGCGGCATACTTGCGCAGGCTGCCCGAAGGGACGGTCTGAGATGGGGCGCTGGCTGATCACCGGCTGCTCGACCGGCTTCGGTCGCGAAATCGCCCGAGCCGCATTGGGAGCAGGCCACAGCGTGGTGGTCACGGCGCGGCGGGCCGAGACGGTGCGAGCTTTCGCCGACGAATTCGGTGACCGCGCCCTGCCGGTGGCGCTCGATGTCACCGACACCGGCCAGATCACAGCGGCGGTATCCACCGCCGTCGACACGTTCGGCGGCATCGACGTCCTGGTCAACAACGCCGGCCATGGATACCTGTCCGCCGTCGAGGAGGGCGAAGACGCCGAAGTGCGGAAGTTGTTCGACGTCAACTACTTCGGAGCCGTCGACATGATCAAAGCGGTACTGCCGGGCATGCGCGCCCGCGGGTCCGGACGCATCATCAACATGTCGTCGATGACCGGGCTGGTGGCCAACCCGCCAAACGCCTATTACTCATCGACCAAATTCGCGCTCGAAGCCATCACCGAAGCGCTCGCCACCGAGGTGCGACCGCTGGGTATCAAGGTCACCGCCATCGAACCGGGCGCCTTCCGCACCGATTGGGCGACGAGATCGATGAAGGAATCCAGCGGCCCGATCGCCGACTACGCCGACGTCGCCGCCCGCAAAGACCTGATCAAGCAGTTCGCCGATCACCTGCCCGGCGACCCTCGCAAGGTGGCCGAGGCGGTGCTCATGGTGAGCGAACTCGAGGATCCGCCGTTGCGGTTGCTGCTGGGTCGAGACGTGCTGAAGGCCATGCGCGACAAGATCTCCGCGCTGTCGGCGTCGATCGAGGAGTGGAAAGCGGTGACCAAGGACGTGAACTTCCCGAATCCCTAGGATTCCAGGAAGACCGCATGCGCGTCGACCGGGTCGCGCCGCACCCGAATCGTGTTGCCGGGGAAATCCGGGTCGGCGTAACCGACCGCGAGGCCGCACAGAATTCGCATGTCCGAGGCGATGCCGAGTTCCCGGCGCACGATTTCGGGGTAGCCGGCGATCGAGACCTGAACGCAGGTGCTCAGCCCCCGCGCCGTCAGCGCCAGCAACAGCGTCTGGACGAACATGCCGACCCCCATGCTGTCGACGTGGTCGAGATCCTGGTGCATGAATACGACGCCACCCAGCGGCGCGCGGAAGAACTCCCAATTGCGCAGCACCGCCTCGCGCCGCCCGTCCGCGTCGTCCCGGGCGATACCCATCGCGCCGTAGACCTGCGCGCCGAGATCACGGCGCAGGTGCGCGAACGCCGGCGGCAGCTGCGGCACCACCGGCGGCTGGGCGCGGGCCTGCTCGAGCAGCGCCGCCACCAGCCTGTCGCGGGCGGCGCCGGCGACGAAAACGACTTGCCAGGGTTGCACATTCGAGTTCGACGGCGCGCACATCGCCAGCTCCAGCGATTCCTCGACCAGGTGCCGGGGTACCGGTAGAGGCAGGAACATGCGGGTCGATCGGCGCTGCCGGATGGTGTCCTCTAGGTCGTACACCCCTCAATGCTGACAGCCGATACGTCAGTCGCGGACCACGATGACGGTTTTCCCTCCCCGCCGGCCAGGGTTTCCCCGGCTCTCGAACGCTTCCCGACCCCGCTCGAGCGGAAATGTCTGGGCGACTTCGACGTGCAAACCGCCACTGTCCACCAACGCCGCCAGTTCGACGAGCTGCTCTCGCCTGGGGCGCACGATGAAGAAAGTCGCGGTGACCCCGTATTCCTCGGCTTTGCCTTCCGGCGGTGGTGCCACCAGGGCGATCAGTCGTCCACCGCGACGCAACACCCCGTACGACCGGTCCAGGGTTTGACCGCCGATGGTGTCCACAACCACGTCGTACGCCTCGCCCGTCCGGTCGAATTCCGTTGTACGGGTGTCGATCACGTGCCGGGCACCGAAACCGCGGACCAGCTCGGCGACGTCGCTGCGCACGGTCGTGGTGACCTCGGCCCCGAGGCGGGCGGCGAGCTGAACCGCGAAGGCGCCGACTCCCCCGGCCCCGCCGTGCACCAGCACCGCCTCGCCGGAACGCACGGCGCCATGATCGACCAACGCCTGCAGCGCGGTGAGTCCGGCCAACGGCAGCGCTGCCGCCACGGCATGCGACACCGTCGACGGCTTGGCCGCCAGGTCAGCCGCGGGCACCGTGACGAATTCGGCGGCCGCGCCGTCCCGATCGAAGTCGATCAGCCCGTAGACCTCGTCGCCGCGGCGGAAATCGGTGATGCCGGCGGCGGTTTCAGCGACCACACCGGAAACTTCGTGCGAGACGATCGACGGCGTTCGGTCGACACCGTCGCGGGTCCACGTCTCTTCCCAGGTCAACTCGTCGAACGTGATGGCGGCGGCGTGTACCGCGACCAGCACCTCACCGGGCGCCGGGACCGGCACCGGTGCGGGCTCCACCGTCAGCACCTCGGGACCGCCGCGGCGGCCGGCGCGCAGCGCCCTCATCGTCTCGGTCACGGTAGCCTCCAATCGATCGGTTCGGCGCCCACCTCCGTGAGCAGTTGGTTGGCGCGGCTGAATGGCCGCGACCCGAAGAACCCGCGTGATGCCGACAGCGGCGATGGGTGGGGGGATTCGATCGCAACGCACTTGCCTTCTGCCAGCATCGGCTTGAGGGTCGAGGCGTCACGGCCCCACAGGATCGCCACCAGCGGTTGCTGGCGGGCCACCAGGGCACGAATCGCCTGCTCGGTCACCGCTTCCCAGCCTTTGCCCCGGTGCGATGCCGGATTGCTCGGCCGCACGGTGAGCACCCGGTTCAGCAGCAACACGCCGCGTTGCGCCCACGGGGTCAGATCGCCACACGACGGCGGCGGATGTCCCAGGTCGGTGGTGTACTCGTCGAAGATGTTGGACAGGCTGCGGGGCAGCGGGCGCACATCGGGCGCCACCGAGAAACTCAGGCCGACGGCGTGACCGGGGGTGGGGTAGGGATCCTGGCCCACGATCAGCACCCGAACGTTGTCGAATGGGAATGTGAAGGCGCGCAACACGTTCGGTCCGGCGGGCAGGTAGCGGTGGCCCGCCGCGATCTCGGATCGCAGGAACTGGCCCATGGCCGCCACCTGGTCTGCCACCGGCGCCAGCGCCGCGGCCCAGCCCGGATCTACGAGTTCGCTCAACGGGCGCGCCGTCATTGCAGTCCCTGCACCAGCAGCACCACGGCGTCGGCCCCGGCCCGCCGGTCCTTCGAGATCGCCTGATACTCCGGCGATTGCGCCCAACTGCGGAAGGCGGGCTCGTCGGGGAAGGACATCAGCACCACCTTCTCCCGGTCCCACCGGCCCTCCATCACCTGCGGTGCTTCGTCCGCGGCCAGCAAGGTGCCCGGATAGCGCAGGAAAACATCCATGAAGCGGGCCTGGTACCGGTCATAGGCGGCCCGATCGGTGAATTTCAGCTGGGCGATCGCGTAGACGGTCATCGTGGGCAGCCTATCCTTCGAACGACTGCCACCCCGCGTACCCTTCCCACTCCTTTGAATCGACCAGCACCCGTGCGGGTCCATCGACTACCCGGCCGATCACCCGCCAGCCGGGGGGCACCGCACCGGTGAAACACGCAGCCAGCGCATGATCTTCGCCGCCCCCGAGCACCCACGCCCAGGCATCGGCGCCAAGGGCGGCCGCCGCCGCGGCCACCGCGTCGCGGTCGGGCGCCAGCGCCGCGGCGGCCAGATCGATGCCCGCTCCGGATGCCTTGGCGACGTGCCGCAGATCGGAGATCAAGCCGTCGGAGACATCGATCATCGCGACCGCACCCGCCGCGGCGGCCACCGCGCCCTGGCCATAGGGTGGCCGAGGCACCAGATGCCGGTCACGCAATTCCGGGAATTCTTCAATCCCGTTGCGCAGGAGCTCATATCCCGCGGCAGAGCGACCCAACTCCCCCGCGACGGCGACCACCGAGCCGGGGACGGCCCCGGACCGCAGCACCGGTGCCCGGCCCTGCAGATCGCCCAGCACCGTCACCGACACCACCCACTGCGGGCAGCTGACCAAGTCGCCGCCGGCGATTCCGGCACCGACGCGCTCCGCCTCGTCCCACATGCCATCGACCAGTGCACTCGCCTCGGCCGTCGACGTGGCACCGGGTGCGCCGAAGCCCACCACGAACGCGGTCGTCCGCGCACCCATCGCTTCGATGTCGGCGGCGTTCTGCGCGATCGCCTTGCGGCCGACCTGATACGGAGTGGACCAGTCGAGCCGAAAGTGCCGATCCTGCACCAACATGTCGGTCGATACCACGGTCCGGCCATCGGCGGCCGCGATCACCGCACCGTCATCACCGGGACCCAGCGTTACCGTGGCGGGTTGCCGGCGATCCCGGACCAACCGCTCGATCACCGCGAATTCACCGGACTGCTCCAGCGTCGGGGAGTCCCCCGCTGCGTCGTCGCGCACGCCACCTCCTGCCGCGCCGTGCAGCCCCGAAGGGTCCGCCGACCTGCGGTAAGTTGGTCCCTGCCCGTACGGGCGGATCGCGTCAGTGTAAACGTGAGGCAAGGTGGCCAGGTGGGCGGCGACTCCGATACCGGCGGGCCGCCGCGCGCAGCGATGTTCGCCGCGCTGGCACTGGCGGTGGGGACCGTGGTGGCCATTCTGGTGTTCGCCGCCCTGCGCCAGTCACCGCGCGGTCCGGTCGTCATCCCCGGTACGGCCGCGCCGCAGGCCGCCGGTCCGGCCTGCCAGGCGCTGACCGCGGCGTTGCCGCAGCGCCTGGGTGACTTCGAACGTGCGCCGGTTGCCGCCCCTGCGCCGGATGGCGCCAGTGCGTGGCGGTCCGGCGGCGAAAGCGAACCGGTGATTGTGCGTTGCGGTGTCGAGCGACCCGGCGACTTCGTGGTGGGTTCGCCGATCCAGGTCGTCGACCGGGTGCAGTGGTTCGGCGGCGGCGCTCAAACCGGCGGCACGCTCACCTGGTACACCGTGGATCGGCCGGTCTATGTGGCGCTGACGTTGCCCGCGCAATCCGGTTCCGCCCCAATTCAGGACCTGTCCGGCGTCATCGACCGCACCATGGCGGCGGTTCCGATCGATCCGAATCCGGCTCGCTAACGCAGCCCCACGCCGCGGGCCAGTGCGGTCCGAACCATGGTGGCCAACAGTGTCGGGTAGTCGACTCCGCTGGCCGCCCACATCCGTGGATACATGGAGATTGTGGTAAATCCCGGCATCGTGTTGATCTCATTGATCACCGGTCCGCGGTCGGTGAGGAAAAAGTCGACCCGGGCCAGGCCCTGACAGGAGATGGCCTCGAATGCGCGAATCGCCAATTGCCGCAACGTGATCGCTACGTCATCGTCGACCTTGGCCGGCACATCCAGTTCGGCCACGTCATCGAGATACTTGGTGGCGAAGTCGTAGAAACCGTCTTCGCGTCCGCGCACCCCGACCACCCGGATCTCGCCCAGCGTGCTGGCTTCGATTGAGCCGTCCGGCATTTCAAGGACGCCGCATTCCAGCTCCCGGCCGTTGATGGCCGCCTCGATGATCACCTTGGGGTCGTGCCGGCGGGCCTCGGCGACCGCGACGTCCAGTCGGTCCCAGCTGGCCACCCGGCTGACACCGATCGATGAGCCGCCCCGAGCCGGTTTGACGAAGACCGGCAAACCCAACCGCTCGCGCTCCTCGGGGTGCAGGGTCGCTTGCGACGGACGCAGCACGGCGTACGCACCGACCGGCAGCCCCTCGGCGACGAGCAGCTTCTTGGTGAATTCCTTGTCCATGCCGGCGGCGCTGGCCAGCACGCCGGCACCCACATACGGGACACCGGCGAGTTCCAGCAGGCCCTGAATGGTGCCGTCCTCGCCGTAGGGTCCGTGCAGCACGGGGAACACCACATCGACGGAGGCCAGAACCTCGCCCGCCCCGGGCGCCAGTGACACCAACTGGCCGCCGCGCTGCGGGTCGGCCGGCAGCGCCAGTTCGGTGCCGGATGCGGAGGTCACCCGGGGCAGTTGCCGGTCGGCGATGGCCAGCGCATCCGGATCGCCGTCGGTGAGGACCCACGAACCCTCCGGGGTGATGCCGATCGCTAGGACTTCGAACTGCTGCGGGTCGAGATTGCGCAGAATGCTGCCCGCCGACACGCACGATATGGCGTGCTCGTTGCTGCGACCGCCGAAAACAACGGCGACGCGCACACGATTGCTGGCAGTCACAACTTCAAGAGGCTACCGGGTAGCCGGGTGCCTATTCCGGCTTGGTGCTGCGGCCCAGCAGCAACGCGATCGCCTCGTTCACCGAAAGCCCCTTGTGACAGACCCGGTGCACGGCGTCGGTGAGGGGCATTTCCACGTCGTAGCTCGACGCCAGGGCCAGCACGGATTCGCAAGAAGTGACGCCCTCGACCACGTGACCGTCCTTGCCGTGCAGTGCGGTCTGCATGCTGTCACCGCGGCCCAGGCGCTCGCCCAGCGAGCGGTTGCGCGAATACGGCGACGTGCACGTCGCAACCAGGTCGCCGACCCCCGCCAGACCCGCCAGCGTGGCGCCCTTGGCGCCCAGTGCCAGCCCCAACCGCATGATCTCGGCCAGGCCCCGGGTGATGATGGCGGCGGCGGTGTTCTCGCCCAGTCCCACACCAACCGCCATCCCACAGGCGAGCGCGATCACGTTCTTGCAGGCCCCGCCGATCTCGGTGCCCACCACGTCGGCGTTGGTGTAGGGACGAAAATATCCGCTGTTCAGGAAGCGTTGCAGCGCCACCGCGCGGCCTGAGTCGCTGCACGCGATGACGGTGGCGGCGGGCTGGGACTGCGCGATCTCGCTGGCCAGGTTGGGCCCGGAGATCACCGCAACCTGGGACGGGTCTACCCCGGTGACCGACACGATCACCTGGCTCATGCGCATCAGCGTGCCGAGCTCGATGCCCTTGGCCAGGCTGACCAGCGTGGCGCCGTCGTCCCACAGGCCGTTCCACTGCTCGAGATTTGCTCGCAGTGTCTGAGCCGGCACACCCAGCAGCACCGTGGTGGTACCGGACAGTGCCTCCTCCGCGTCGGAAGTGGCGTGAATGCCGGGAGGCAGCAATGTGCCCGGCAGGTAGTCGGAGTTGTACCGGGTGGTGTTGATCTGCTTGGCGACATCCGAGCGGCGGGCCCACAACGTGACCTCACCGCCGGCGTCGGCGAGAACCTTGGCCAGGACCGTGCCCCACGCACCGGCGCCCATCACCGCGACCGTTCCCGTGCTCGCCATTCACCATCCCCACTATCTCGCCTGTGCCACCTGCAGCCGCTAAACAGTAGTCCCACGGACCCGCCGTCGTCACGCTTCGCGGACGGCTCTCGGACGGCGCGCCGCGCGGCGCTGGCAGGATGACCTTCATGAGCTCGGGGCGCGCCGCCGACGTCGGTTTGATAATCGCCGTCAAGCGGTTGGCGGCCGCCAAGACCAGGCTGGCGCCCGTGTTCTCGGCACCGACCCGCGAAAGCGTGGTGCTGGCCATGCTGGTGGACACGCTGACCGCAGCCGCGGGCGTGAGTTCGCTGCGTTCGATCACCGTGATCACCCCCGACGAGGCGGCAGCCGCCGCGGCGGCAGATCTCGGAGCCCACGTCCTCGGTGACCCAACCAGCCCGGATGATCCCGACCCATTGAACAGCGCCATCGCCGTTGCGGAGCGGTCGATGGCCGACGAAGTCGTCAATCTTGTTGTGCTGCAAGGTGATCTGCCGGCACTGCAAACACAGGAACTCGCTGAGGCGATCTCGGCGGCGCGGCACTACCAGCGCAGCTTCGTCGCCGACCGGTTGGGCACCGGAACAGCCGCGCTGTGCGCGTTCGGAGCACCGCTGGGACCGCAGTTCGGGCCGGATTCCTGCGCGCGGCACCGTCGTTCGGGCGCCATCGAACTCACCGGCGCCTGGCCGGGCCTTCGTTGCGATGTCGACACGCCCGCCGACTTGGCCGCCGCCCGTCAGCTCGGGGTTGGTGCCGCGACCGCGCGGGCCCTCGCCCACCGCTGACACCCTAGGCGGTAGTACGTGCGGTGAACGGCCGCCCAACAGCTACTGATGTCGGTCTACTGGTGGCAGCAACACCGGTCGATAGGCCATGATCGCAGGGTGACCGACATCGAAGCCAGCCCCGAGGCGCACGCGCGCCAGGATGAGAACACATGGCACCCAGACGACTCGGCACCCGCTGCGCCGCCCGCGGCGACCCCGGCCGCGATCAGCGACGCCCTGCCCGACGACCGGTACCTCAATCGCGAATTGAGCTGGCTCGACTTCAACGCTCGCGTGCTCGCGCTGGCCGCTGACAATTCGATGCCACTGTTGGAGCGGGCGAAGTTCCTGGCGATCTTCGCCTCGAATCTCGATGAGTTCTACATGGTTCGGGTCGCCGGCCTCAAGCGCCGCGACCAGATGGGCTTGTCGGTACGTTCGGCCGACGGTTTGACGCCACGCGAACAACTGCGCCGAATCGGCGAACAGACCCAACAGATCGCGAGCCGGCATGCCCGGGTGTTCCTGGATCTGGTGTTGCCGGCCCTGGAAGAAGAAGGCATCCACATCCTCACGTGGGCCGATCTGGGCGAGGCCGAACGCGAGCATCTGTCGACCTATTTCAACGAACAGGTCTTCCCCGTCCTGACGCCGCTGGCCGTCGACCCAGCGCACCCGTTCCCCTTCGTCAGCGGGCTGAGTCTGAACCTGGCCATCACCGTCAAGCAGCCCGAGGACGGCACCCAGCATTTCGCCAGGGTCAAGGTGCCCGACAACGTCGACCGGTTCGTGGAACTCGAAAGCCAGGGCGGCGGTGAGGACGACGCACGGGTGGTGGTCCGGTTCCTGCCGATGGAAGAGTTGATCGCGGCGTTCCTTCCGGTGCTCTTTCCGGGCATGGAAATCGTGGAACACCACGCGTTCCGCATTACTCGCAACGCGGATTTCGAGGTGGAAGAAGATCGCGACGAGGACCTCTTGCAGGCCCTGGAGCGAGAACTGGCGCGACGGCGGTTCGGTTCGCCGGTGCGGCTCGAGGTCGCCAATGACATGACCGAAAGCATGCTCGAGCTGTTGTTGCGCGAGCTCGATGTGCATCCCGGCGATGTCATCGAAGTGCCTGGGCTGCTGGACCTGTCGTCGTTGTGGCAGATCTACGACCTGGACCGGCCAGGCCTGAAGGACCGGGCGTTCGTGCCGGCCACCCATCCCGCGTTCGCCGACCGGGAGACACCCAAGAGCATTTTCGCAACGCTGCGCGAGGGTGACGTGCTGGTGCACCATCCCTATGACTCGTTCTCCACCAGCGTGCAGCGCTTCATCGAGCAAGCCGCCGCCGACCCGAATGTGTTGGCCATCAAGCAGACGCTGTACCGCACCTCGGGTGACTCGCCGATCGTGCGGGCACTGATCGACGCCGCCGAAGCGGGTAAGCAGGTGGTGGCGATGGTGGAGATCAAGGCCCGCTTCGACGAACAGGCCAATATCCGCTGGGCCAGAACACTGGAGCAGGCGGGCGTGCACGTGGTGTACGGGTTCGTCGGCCTCAAAACCCATTGCAAGACCTGCCTTGTGGTGCGCCGCGAAGGCCCCATCATCCGCCGGTACTGCCATGTGGGTACCGGCAACTACAACGGCAAGACGGCAAGGCTCTACGAAGATGTCGGACTGCTGACCGCCGACCCGAACATCGGCGCCGACCTCACCGATCTGTTCAACACGCTCACCGGCTACTCGCGCAAGCTGACCTACCGCAACCTCTTGGTGGCGCCGCACGGGATTCGCACCGGGATCATCGAGCGCGTCGAACGCGAGGTCGAAGCGCACCGCCGCGGCAACGACGGCCAAATCCGGTTGAAGATGAACGCACTTGTGGATGAGCAGGTTATCGACGCGCTCTACCGGGCCTCGCAAGCCGGTGTGCGGGTGGAGGTGGTGGTGCGGGGTATCTGTGCGCTGCGTCCGGGCGCCGAAGGCATCTCCGAAAACATTTTCGTGCGCTCCATTCTCGGCCGTTTCCTGGAACACTCCCGAATCCTGCATTTCAAAGCCATCGACGAATTCTGGATCGGCAGCGCCGACATGATGCACCGCAATCTCGACCGGCGTGTCGAGGTCATGGTGCAAGTCAAGGATCCGCGGTTGACCGCACAGCTGGACGATCTCTTCGAGTCGGCGCTGGACCCGGCCACCCGGTGCTGGGAGCTCGGGCCCGACGGACAGTGGAGCGCCTCGCCGCGGGAGGGGGAACGCGTGCGCGACCATCAGGTTTCGTTGATGGAGCGACACCGCAGTCCGTGACCCGTGTCCTGTCCCGGCCGAATTGACCTGCAGGAGTAGAGGTGTCGATCGAAGAATCGTCGGGACGTCGACGCGGGGAAGGCCGGACCGTCTATGCCGCCGGTGCGGTGTTGTGGCGACCTGGCGCCGGCAAGTCAGCCAAGTCGGTCGAGGTCGCCGTCATTCACCGGCCGCGCTATGACGACTGGTCGCTGCCAAAAGGCAAACTCGACCCCGGCGAGACCGCACCGGTTGCCGCCGTACGCGAGGTGCTCGAGGAGACCGGCCAGCACAGTCGCCTGGGCCGGTGCCTCACCACCATCACCTACAAAATCGACCAGGGCGTCAAGAAGGTGCATTACTGGGCGGCGGCCAGCACCGGCGGTCTGTTCACGCCCGGCGACGAGGTCGACGAGTTGCTCTGGCTACCAGTGGCCGACGCCATGAAAAAGCTCGATTACCCGCAGGACCGAAAGGTCTTGCGGCGGTTCACCAAGCAACCGGCCGACACCAAGACGGTGTTGGTCGTGCGGCACGGTACCGCCGGCAGCAAATCTCGCTTCCGCGGTGACGACACCAAGCGACCCCTGGACAAGAAGGGACGCGCCCAAGCCGAGGCGCTGGTTCCCCAGCTGTTGGCGTTCGGTGCCACCGAGGTGTACTCAGCTGACCGGGTACGGTGCTATCAGACGGTGGAACCGCTGGCCGCGGAACTGGATGTCGAGATCCACTCCGAGCCGCATTTGACCGAAGAGGCCTACGCCAAGAATCCCAAGCGCGGCCGGCAGCGAGTGTTGCAGATCGCCCGGCGGGCGGGCACACCCGTGATCTGTACGCAAGGCAAGGTGATTCCCGATCTGATCGCCTGGTGGTGCGAGCGCGACGGCGTGCGCCCCGACAAGTCGCGCAACCTCAAGGGCAGCACCTGGGTGCTCTCACTGTCCGACGGGCGGCTGATCGCCGCCGATCACATCGGCGGGCCGCTCGCGGCGAACGTTAGGGCCTGACAACGCAAATACCCTCCGGAAGGCATTGCTGCCAACCGAAGGGTATTCGCGCGTGAGAACTACTTGCGACCGCGCCGGGTGCTTGCGGCCTTCTTGGCCGGAGCCTTCTTGGCCGGAGCCTTGCTGGCGGCCTTCTTGGCCGGAGCCTTGGTGGCCGCCTTCTTGGCCGGAGCCTTGGTCGCGGCCTTCTTGGCCGGAGCCTTGGTCGCGGCCTTCTTGGCCGGAGCCTTGGTCGCGGCCTTCTTCGCCGGAGCCTTGGTCGCGGCCTTCTTCGCCGGAGCCTTGGTCGCGGCCTTCTTCGCCGGAGCCTTGCTGGCGGCCTTCTTGGCCGGAGCCTTGCTGGCGGCCTTCTTGGCCGGAGCCTTCTTTGCCGCCTTCTTGGCCGCACTCGCAACCACACCGCGCTTCACAGCGGGGCCCTCGGCCGGGAGCTTTTGTGCGCCAGCCACAACGGCTTTGAATTGGGCACCCGGACGGAATGCCGGAACCGAAGTGGGCTTCACCTTGACCGTCTCGCCGGTACGCGGGTTGCGGGCCACTCGGGCCGCGCGGCGACGCTGTTCGAAGACACCGAAACCGGTAATCGTCACGCTGTCACCTTTGTGGACCGCGCGCACAATCGTGTCGACGACATTCTCGACAGCGGCGGTCGCCTGCCGACGGTCTGAGCCCAATTTCTGTGTGAGCACATCTATGAGCTCTGCTTTGTTCATTCAACCCTCCGAAGCCAGTGGTCCTCGTTTTCGAACCGACTAGAGGACACGGTAAACCCTCACCTGGCAAATTGCCAAGAGCCACGCGCATTTTCAGACGCGAATGGCTGACAATTTCGGAATCCGATTGCCGCCCTTGGCCAGTGGCACGGTGGCGAATTCGGCCCGGTTTAGCCCGGCGGCGGTGTCGGAATTCGACCCCGCCCGGCGCATCAGACGGCTGGGATCGTGCGCGGTTTCCAGGCCGGACGAGCGGCTTCGAAATTCTCGATTTCGTCGAGTTTCCGCAGCGTAAGGGCTATATCGTCGAGACCTTCGAGCAGTCTGTATGCGGTGTGGTCGTCAATCCTGAACGGCAGCACCGCCGTTCCCGCGGTGATATTTCGATCTTGAAGATTGACAGTGATTTCCAAGCCTGGACTCTGCTCGATGAGCTTCCAAAGAAGTTCGACGCCGTCTTGGTCGACTTCGGCCGCCAGCAGTCCGGCCTTGCCGGCGTTGCCGCGAAAAATGTCGCCGAACCGGGACGAGATAACTACCCGGAATCCGTAGTCCATCAACGCCCAGACGGCGTGCTCGCGGGAGGATCCGGTGCCGAAATCCGGTCCGGCCACCAAGACTGAGCCCCGGTCAAAGGGACTGAGATTGAGCACGAATGAGGGGTCCGTGCGCCAGCTTGCGAAGAGGCCATCCTCGAAACCGGTTCGGGTGACCCGCTTCAGAAAGACCGCGGGAATGATCTGGTCGGTGTCGACATTGGACCGCCGCAGCGGCACTCCGATACCGGTGTGGGTGCGAAAGGCTTCCATCCTGATCCTCTATTCTCAGCGTGAATTCAAGTCGACTAGTTCAAATCAGCGGGGGCGGATAGCGTGCCGCGCACCGCGGTGGCCGCGGCGACCGCCGGGGACACCAGGTGTGTGCGGCCGCCCTTACCCTGCCGCCCTTCGAAATTGCGGTTGGACGTTGCGGCGCAACGCTCCCCCGGTGCGAGCTGATCGGGATTCATCCCCAGGCACATCGAGCAGCCCGCTTGCCGCCATTCGGCGCCGGCTGCGGTGAAAATCTCCCCCAGCCCTTCGGCTTCGGCCTGCGCGCGAACCCGCATCGAGCCCGGGACCACGAGCATCCGCACGTCGGGAGCGATTTTGCGACCACGTAATACCTCGGCCACCACCCTCAGGTCTTCGATGCGGCCGTTGGTGCACGATCCGACGAACACGGTGTCGACGGAGATGTCGCGCATCGCCGTCCCGGGCCGAAGGTCCATGTAGGCCAAGGCTTTCTCGGCGGCCTGGCGCTCGGCGTCATCGGTCATCAACTCGGGGTCCGGAACCGCCCCGGCCAGTGGCACCCCCTGACCCGGGTTCGTTCCCCAGGTCACGAACGGGCTCAGTGAGGCGGCGTCGAGGTATACCTCGGTGTCGAAAACCGCACCGGGGTCAGTACGCAGCTGCTGCCAGTAGGCAAATGCGGCGTCCCAGTCCGCACCCGCGGGCGCGTGCGGGCGGCCGCGCAGGAACTCGTAAGTGGTTTCGTCCGGCGCCACCATGCCGGCGCGGGCACCGGCTTCGATGCTCATGTTGCAAACCGTCATCCGGCCTTCCATCGACAACGATTCGATGGCGCTGCCGCGGTATTCGATGACGTGGCCCTGTCCACCGCCGGTGCCGATCTTCGCGATCAACGCCAGAATGATGTCTTTGGCCGTGACACCCGGGGGCAACTGGCCGTCCACATTGACCGCCATCGTCTTGAACGGGCGCAGCCGCAGCGTTTGGGTGGCGAGCACATGTTCGACCTCAGAGGTGCCGATTCCCATAGCGATTGCGCCGAAGGCTCCATGGGTCGAGGTGTGACTATCGCCACAGACAACCGTCATTCCGGGCTGGGTGAGCCCCAATTGCGGTCCGACCACATGGACGATCCCCTGCTCGATATCGCCCATCGGGTGAAGGCGGACACCGAATTCGGCGCAGTTGTGGCGCAACGTCTCGACCTGGGTGCGCGACACCGGGTCGGCGATCGGCTTGTTGATGTCGAGGGTGGGCACATTGTGGTCCTCGGTGGCGATCGTCAGATCGGTACGCCGCACCGGTCGACCGGCCAGCCGTAGTCCGTCGAAGGCCTGCGGGCTGGTGACCTCGTGAACCAGGTGCAGGTCGATGTAGATCAAGTCCGGTTCGGTCCCGTTGCCCGACACGACAACGTGGTCGTCCCAAACCTTCTCGGCCAAGGTTCGCGGCCGGGCCGCGGCTTGCGTGTGCTCCGCCATCTCGGTTTGCCTCGATTCGCTTATTCACGGCTCGCGATGATCCAGGGCTGTGATCTCATAATGCGAGACGCTAGTATCTCCTTGTGAGACAGCATAGCGGCATCGGCGTTCTGGACAAAGCCGTCGGCATTCTGCAGGTGGTCGCGGAATCCCCCTGTGGGCTGGCCGAACTGTGCGAACGAACCGGTATGCCCCGGGCAACGACCTATCGACTGGCGGCGGCCCTGGAAGTCCATCGGCTGCTCGGACGCGACGAGGACGGCCGTTGGCGGCTTGGCCCGGCGGTCACCGAACTCGCCGCGCACGTCAACGATCCGCTGTTGGCCGCGGGCGCCGCTGTGCTGCCGCAGTTGCGCGAGACGACGGGTGAGAGCGTGCAGTTGTACCGCCGGGAAGGCACCTCGCGGGTCTGCATCGCGGCCCTGGAACCCCCTGCGGGGCTTCGCGATACGGTGCCCGTCGGCGCGCGGCTGCCGATGACGGCCGGTTCGGGCGCCAAAGTGCTGCTGGCCCACAGCGACGCCGCCACGCAGCAGGCGGTGCTGCCGCAGGCGATGTTCACCGACCGGGTGCTGGCCGAGGTGCGCCGGCGCGGCTGGGCGCAAAGCGTCGCCGAGCGCGAGCCGGGCGTCGCGAGCGTGTCCGCCCCGGTGCGCGACGGCCGCGGCGCGGTGGTGGCCGCGATTTCGGTTTCCGGACCGGTCGATCGGATGGGGCGACGACCCGGGGCGCGGTGGGCGGACGACCTACTAGCGGCGGCGGACGCGATCGCTCGCTTGCTGTAGGTGTGACTGTCCGCGCCACCGGCGCAGACTCGCCACCGCCCGCCTGTCAGACTGACGCCTATGGGAACCAATCAGCGCGCGAGCATCGTCATGTCCGAGGCGGAGATCACCGACTTCGTGAACAACAGCCGGACCGGCACGCTGGCCACCATCGGCTCCGATGGTCAGCCGCACCTGACGGCAATGTGGTACGCCGTGGTCGACGGCGAGATCTGGTTGGAGACCAAAGCCAAGTCGCAGAAGGCGGTCAACCTCAAGCGGGACCCGCGGGTCAGTTTCCTCATAGAGGACGGCGACACTTATGACACGTTGCGCGGAGTCTCTTTCGAAGGCGTCGCCGAAATCGTCGACGATCCAGAAGTTTCCCATCGAGTCGGGGTCAGCGTCTGGGAACGCTACACCGGCCCCTACACCGACGATATGAAGCCGTTCGTCGAGCAGATGATGAACAAGCGGGTCTGTGTCCGCATTGTCAGCAGGCGTGCCCGCTCCTGGGACCACCGCAAATTGGGCATGCCCAGCATGCCGGTGGGCGGTACCACCGCGCCGGCGGCGCGCCGAGGCGGCGAATAGCCGCAGAATTGGATTTGTAGCCCCGATGGGATTCGAACCCACGCTACCGCCGTGAGAGGGCGGCGTCCTAGGCCGCTAGACGACGGGGCCAGACACGATCCGGAGTGCCAGCATAGCTCACCCCGCAGACCCCACCTAATCGCTTGAGCTGGTGAGGTTTTGCTGGGGTACCAGGACTCGAACCTAGAATGGCTGAACCAGAATCAGCTGTGTTGCCAATTACACCATACCCCATCGGCTGCCCATAACCGCTGGTCAGGGCGTTTCCTCGACCTATCTCAGGTCTTGGGAACCGCTCCTGCCGGCCGTTGCAGGCCTTGTTGAAGCCGAAGTGCAGACTACCAAAGACTTGCGGGGTGATCCGCACGCCTACTGCGCGGGCACCTGCTGGCGCGCGGAAAGCAGCCGCTGCAGGCTGCGATCGCGACCCAGCAACTCCAGGGACTCGAACAACGGCGGGCTGATCGTGGTTCCGGTGGCGGCCACGCGGATCGGACCGAAAGCCTTGCGGGGTTTGAGCGCCAGTCCCTCGATGAGGGCCGCCTTGAGCGCCTCCTCGATCTGCGCGGTGGTCCAGTCTGCGACGCCCGTCAGCACGGCGATGGCTGCATCGAGCACCGCAGCCGAATCCGGACCCAGCTCCTTGGCCGCCGCCTTCGGGTCCAGGGCGTATTCGTCGTCGTTCAGGAATTTGAGCAGCGCCCACGCGTCGCCGAGCACGACGATGCGGGTTTGCACCAGTTCGGCGGCGGTGGCGAAGCTCTGCTCGTCCAGGGCGAGGTGGTGCCCGTGTGTTTCGAGGTAGTGGCGCAGCCGGCGGGTGAAGTCGTCGACGGCGAGCAACCGGATGTGCTCGGCGTTGAGCGCATCGGCCTTCTTCTGGTCGAAGCGGGCCGGGTTGGAATTGACGTTGACCACGTCGAAGGCGGCGACCATCTCGTCGAGGCTGAACAGGTCGTGGTCATCAGCGATCGACCAGCCGAGCAGGGCAAGGTAATTCAGCAGGCCCTCGGGAATGAACCCGCGATCGCGATGGGCGAACAGATTGGACTGTGGGTCCCGCTTGGACAGTTTCTTGGTGCCCTCACCCAAAACCGTTGGCAGATGAGCGAATTCCGGGATCCGTTCGGCCACCCCGATCCGGATCAGCGCCTGATACAGCGCCAGCTGGCGCGGTGTCGAGGGCAGCAGATCCTCGCCGCGCAACACGTGGGTGATCTTCATCAGCGCGTCGTCGCACGGATTGACCAAGGTGTACAACGGATCTCCGTTGGCGCGGGTGAGGGCGAAGTCGGGCACCGTGCCGGCCGCGAACGTGGTCGGGCCGCGCACCATGTCATCCCAGCTGAGGTCCTCGTCGGGCATGCGTAGCCGCACCACCGGCTGGCGCCCCTCGGCCAGGTATGCCGCACGCTGCGAATCGGTGAGGTGCCGGTCGAAGTTGTCGTAACCCAGTTTCGGATTCCGGCCGGCGGCGACATGGCGTGCCTCGACCTCTTCCGCCGTCGAGAACGCGTAATAGGCCTCGCCGGCTTCCAGCAGTCGCGCCAGCACGTCCCGGTAGAGGTCGGCGCGTTGGGACTGTCGGTACGGCGCGTAGGGGCCGCCGATCTCGGGACCCTCGTCCCAGTCCAGGCCCAGCCAGCGCATGGCGTCGAGCAGGGCCAGATAACTCTCCTCGCTGTCGCGCTGGGCGTCGGTGTCTTCGATGCGAAAAACGAAGGTGCCGCCGGTGTGCCGCGCGTACGCCCAGTTGAACAGTGCCGTGCGGACCATCCCGACGTGCGGGGTGCCGGTGGGCGACGGGCAGAAGCGAACCCGGACGTGGTCGGTTGTAGTCACGACTTTCCTTTGCGGACAACGGGATTGGTGAGGGTACCAATTCCTTCCACGGTGACGGAGACCGTGTCACCATCTTCGATTGGGCCCACTCCGGCCGGTGTACCGGTCAGGATCAGATCGCCCGGCAGCAGCGTCATCACCGCCGAGATCCATTCCACGATGGCGCCGACGTCGTGAATCATCAACGAGGTGCGGGCGTTCTGTTTGACATCGCCGTTGACATCGGTACGCAGTGCCAGATCGGCGGGGTCGACATCGGTGACGATCCAGGGCCCGATCGGGCAGAAAGTGTCGTGGCCCTTCGCGCGGGTCCACTGACCGTCGGCCTGCTGTTGATCGCGAGCCGACACATCGTTGCCGATGGTGTAGCCAAGGATGTTGTCAGCGGCTTGCGCCGCGGAGACGTCTTTGCAGGCCCGGCCGATCACGGCCGCCAGCTCCCCCTCGAAGTGCACGGGCGAGGCGTTGGCCGGCAATCGAATCGGCACGTTCGGTCCGATGATCGCGGTGTTGGGCTTCATGAAGATCACCGGGTCAGCGGGCGCCTGACCACCCATCTCGGCGATGTGGTCGGCGTAGTTCTTGCCGATGCAGACCACCTTGCTGGCAAGTATCGGCGCCAGCAGCCGCACGTCGGCCAGGGGCCAGGAGCGGCCGGTGAAAGTCGGGGTGCCGAACGGATGCTCGGCGATTTCGCGGGCGGTCAGGCTGTTGCGGTCGTCCAATTGGCCTTCGATGCTGACAAAGGCGACTCCGTCTGGGCTGGCGATTCGACCAAGGCGCATTCGGATGAGCCTAGCCGGGTGACGATGTGGGCCCGCAGGGCCCGAGGAGGAGCCCGGCGATCAAGCCGAGCCGGGTGACGATGTGGGCCCGCAGGGCCCGAGGAGGAGCCCGGCGATCAAGCCGAGCCGGGTGACGATGCGGGCCCGCAGGGCCCGAGGAGGAGCCCGGCGATCAAGCCGAGCCGGGTGACGATGCGGGCCCGCAGGGCCCGAGGAGGAGCCCGGCGATCAAGCCGAGCCGGGTGACGATGCGGGCCCGCAGGGCCCGCTTGCCAACGGCACACTCGTCGAGATTGCAAATCTGCAGCGAAAGTGCGAGTGGAGCCCTCCAAATTTGCAGTCTCGGCGTCGTCGTAGCTGAAACCCTCCGTTCAAATCAGCCCTCCTTATGACGTCACTTCTGTGCAAGCATGGCTTGATGTCATCGCACGCGGTCAGCGCGGCGACGCGCTGGTCGATGGTGGCCGTCGCGCTCGTGGTGACTGCCAGCGCGTTCAGCTTCATCAATGCGGTCCCATTCCTGATCCCGGCGCTGGAAGCCGCGCACGGAACCCCGCTGTCGGAATCCGGTCTGCTGTCGGTGATGCCGAGCCTGGGCATGGTGGTGACGCTCATCGGTTGGGGTTACGTAGCCGACCTCATCGGCGAACGAATTGTGCTGACGGTGGGTTCGATGGTGACGGCGGCGGCCGCGTACGCGGCGTCGACGGTCGACTCGCTGCTGATGATGGGGATTCTGCTGTTCCTCGGCGGCATGGGTGCGGCGAGCTGCAACCCCGCCTGTGGCCGCCTAGTAGCCGGCTGGTTTCCGCCGGAGCAGCGGGGTTTGGCCATGGGGGTCCGCCAGACCGCCCAGCCGCTCGGAATTGCCATGGGCGCGTTGATGATTCCGCATCTGGCTGAACATGGACCACCGGCCCACGGGCTGCTGTTTCCCGCGCTGGCATGTGCAATCTCGGCGGTGGTCGCCGCCGTCGTCGCGCACGACCCGCCGCGCAAGCCTCGCGCGGTGGCGCGCGAGGACGAACTGGCCAGCCCCTACCACGGAACCACCGTGTTATGGCGTATCCACGCGCTTTCCGCGTTGATGGTAATGCCGCAGTCGATGACGGTGACGTTCATGCTGGTCTGGCTGAACAAGAATCAAGGTTGGTCCGTGGAGTCCGCCGGCAGCCTCGTGACGCTCACGGCCCTGCTCGGCGCTGTCACCCGCATCGCGGCGGGCCGGTGGTCGGACCGCATCGGATCCCGCATGCGCCCCATTCGATTTATCGCCTCCGGCACCGGCGTGACGATGCTGCTGCTGGCCTTCACCAACAACTTCTACGGTCCCCTGGCGGTGGCGCTGATGATCACGACATCGGTGATTACGGTGATGGACAACGGATTAGAAGCCACCGCGATCACCGAGTTCGCCGGTCAGTTCTGGGCCGGGCGCGCGCTGGGAGTTCAGAACACCATCCAGCGGTTGATGACGCTGACCGGGCCACCGATGTTTGGCGCGATCATCGGCGCCTTCGGCTATCCGGCCGCGTTCGCGCTGTGTGGCCTGTTCCCGTTGGCAGCCGTACCGGTGGTGCCAACCGCTCTGGTGGCACCCGGGTTGGAGGAACGGGCGCGCCAGCAACCCCCCAACGGCCGCCTTCGCGACCGGCTGGTCCGGTAGCGAAACTAGCCGACAGGGCGATCCCCCAACCTGTGCGAGCATGGACAAATGCCCAGGGAGCCGACCAGCCCGGCCGCTCGCTGGACGATCGTGGTCGTTTCGCTGTTCGTCACGGCAAGCTCATTCCTCTTCATCAACGGCGTCGCATTCTTGATCCCGAGACTGGAAGCCGCGCGGGGAACGCCGCTGACGCAGGCGGGTCTGTTGGCGTCCATGCCCAGCTGGGGCATGGTGGTCACGCTGATCGCCTGGGGATATGTGCTGGACCGCGTCGGTGAGCGGATCGTGTTGACGGTGGGCTCCGCACTTACCGCTGCGGCGGCCTACGCCGCGGCATCCGTGCACTCGCTGCTTCTGATGGGTGTGTTCCTGTTCCTCGGCGGTATGGCCGCAGCCAGCTGCAACAGTGCCGGTGGCCGGCTGGTCTCCGGCTGGTTCCCGCCGCACCAACGAGGGCTGGCGATGGGTATCCGTCAGACCGCACAACCGGTGGGAATTGCGTTGGGCGCGTTGGTGATTCCGGGGCTGGCCGAGCGTGGCGCCCACGCCGGGCTGATGTTCCCGGCGGTGGCGTGTGGCATCGCCGCGGTGATCAGCCTGGTGGGCGTCACCGACCCACCGCGCAAGTCGCGCGCGTCGGCCAGCGACGAAGAACTCGCCAGCCCGTACCGCGGCTCCTGGGTGCTGTGGCGCATACACGCGGCGTCGGCGTTGCTGATGATGCCGCAGACGGTGACCGTGACCTTCATGCTGGTGTGGCTGATCAATCACCACGGCTGGTCGGTCGCCGCGGCCGGTGGGATGGTGACGATTTCACAATTGATCGGCGCGGGGGGCCGAATTCTGGTGGGCCGCTGGTCGGATCGCGTCGGCTCCCGAATGCGACCGGTCCGATTCATCGCGCTGGCGGCCGCGCTGACGCTGTTCCTGCTGGCTTTCACCGACAACATCGGCTCGCGCTACGACGTGCTGCTGATGGTCGTCATCTCGGTCGTCGCGGTCCTGGACAACGGGCTGGAAGCCACCGCCATCACTGAGTTCGCCGGGCCGTATTGGAGTGGACGCGCGCTGGGCACCCAGAACACCACTCAGCGCTTGATGGCCGCGGCCGGGCCGCCGATGTTCGGCGCCCTGATCACTACGGCCGCCTACCCGTTGGCGTGGGCGCTATGCGGCCTGTTCCCTCTGGTGGCGGCGCCGTTGGTGCCGGCCCGCGTGCTGCCGCCGGGCCTGGAGATCACAGCCCGGCGACAATCCGTTCGCCGACATCGGTGGTGGCAAGCCGTTCGGTCCCGCGAGTTGCCAAGTGGGCCTCGACCGCCCGGTCCACCCGGGCCGCCGCGTCGGTCTCGCCGAGGTGGGAAAGCAACAGCGCCACCGAAATGATCGCCGCCGTCGGATCGGCGATGCCCTGACCCGCGATATCGGGGGCACTGCCGTGCACCGGCTCGAACATGGACGGATTGGTGCGCGTCGCATCGATGTTCCCGCTGGCCGCCAACCCGATTCCGCCGCAGACCGCCGCGGCCAGGTCGGTGATGATGTCGCCGAACAGGTTGTCGGTGACGATCACGTCGAACCGGCCCGGGTCGGTGGCCAGGAAGATCGTGGCGGCGTCGACGTGCTGGTAGGCCACTTCGACGTCGGGGTACTTCTCGCCGATCTCCTGCACCGTGCGCAACCACAGCCCACCGGCGAATGTCAGCACGTTGGTTTTATGGACCAGGGTCAGGTGCTTTCGGCGCGCCTGCGCCCGCTCGAAGGCGTCGGTGACCACCCGGCGCACCCCGAACGCCGTGTTGACGCTCACCTCCGTCGCCACCTCGTTGGCTGTGCCGACGCGAATCGCACCGCCGTTGCCCGTGTAGGGCCCCTCGGTGCCCTCGCGCACAACCACGAAGTCGATCTCGGGGTCCCCGGCCAACGGGCTCCGCACCCCCGGATACAGCCGCGCGGGCCGCAGGTTCACGTGGTGGTCGAGCTCGAAGCGCATGCGCAACAGCAGACCCCGCTCCAATATGCCGCTGGGGACGGACGGATCACCGATAGCGCCGAGCAGGATCGCGTCGTGCTCACGCAGCTCGGGCACCACCGACTCCGGCAGCACCTCGCCGGTCGCGTGGTACCGCCGGGCACCGAGGTCGTACTCGGTCTTCTCGACCCCAGGCAGGACGGCGTCGAGGACCTTGAGAGCCTGGGCGGTGACTTCCGGACCGATACCGTCGCCGCCAATGACCGCCAACTTCATCTGCGCCGCTCCTCATCGCTTCGCTTTGCGTCGTCGCCGGCGCTTCTCATGAGAGATCAACGACTTCGAGCTTGTTGGCGCCCACCGCGTCGGCGATCGACGACCGCACCTCGGCGGGCACGTTCTGATCCAGCCGAAGCAGGATCGTGGCGCTGTCCCCTTCGGTGTCCTCGGACAGCTGAGCGGCCTGGATGTTCACCCCGGCCGCCCCGAGCAGCGTGCCGATCTTGCCCAGCGCGCCGGGCTGGTCGGCGTAATTGATCACCAGGTTGATGCCCTGAGCGCGCAGGTCGAAGTTGCGGCCGTTGATCTGCACGATCTTTTCGACCAGCTGCGGCCCGGACAGCGCGCCGGCGACGTTGACCACCGAGCCGTCGGCGGCCACGGCCCGCACGTCGACCACACTGCGGTGATTCGGGCTCTCGGTGGCCTTGCTGATTTCGGCCGTTACCCCCCGCTCGGCGGCCAGCGCCGGCGCGTTGACGAATGTCACCGCCTCTTCGATCACAGCCGAGAACAGCCCGCGCAGCGCCGAGAGCTTCAGCACCTCGACCTCTTCGGCGGCCAGCTCACCGCGCACCTGCACCGACAACGACACGGGCAACTCGTCGGACAACGCGGCCGCCAGCACGCCGAGCTTGCGGGCCAGGTCCAGCCAGGGCGCCACCTCTTCGCTGACAACGCCGCCGCCGACGTTCACCGCGTCCGGGACGAACTCCCCCGCCAACGCCAGCCGCACGCTCTGGGCGACGTCGGTGCCGGCCCGGTCCTGGGCCTCGGCGGTGGAGGCGCCCAGGTGCGGGGTGACGACCACCTGCGGGAGCTCGAACAACGGGCTGTCGGTGCAGGGCTCGGTGGCGAACACGTCGAGCCCGGCACCGCGCACGTGGCCGCTGTTGATGGCCTCGGCCAGCGCGGCCTCGTCGATCAGGCCACCCCGGGCGGCGTTGACGATGATGACGCCGGGCTTGGTCTTGGCCAGCGCCTCCTTATCGATCAGTCCCGCCGTCTCGGGGGTTTTGGGCAGGTGCACCGAGATGAAGTCGGCCCGGGCGAGCAGGTCGTCAAGGGACAGCAGTTCGATGCCCAGCTGGGCGGCGCGAGCCGACGACACATACGGGTCGTAGGCGACGATGTGGGCGCCGAAGGCGGCGATCCGCTGGGCGACGAGCTGCCCGATCCGGCCCAGTCCCACCACGCCAACGGTCTTGCCGAAGATCTCGGTGCCGGAGAACTTCGACCGCTTCCAGGTGTGCTCGCGCAATGTCGCGTCGGCGGCCGGGATCTGGCGCGCGGCGGCCAGCAGCAGCGCGATCGCGTGCTCGGCGGCGCTGTGGATGTTCGACGTCGGGGCGTTGACCACCAGCACACCACGAGCGGTGGCGGCGTCCACGTCGACGTTGTCCAGCCCGACGCCGGCGCGGGCGACGATCTTGAGCTTGGCGGCGGCGGCCAGCACCTCGGCGTCCACCGTGGTGGCCGACCGGACCAGCAGCGCATCCGCCTCAGGCACCGCGGCCAGGAGTTTCTCCCGGTCAGGCCCGTCTACCCAGCGCACCTCAACCTGGTCTCCCAGGGCAGCGACAGTTGATTGGGCAAGTTTGTCGGCGATCAATACAACAGGCAGGTTCACGCGGACAGCGTAGTCGGGGATCGCGAGCGCGGCGGAGCCGGGCGAAGCGGGTCGCCGCCGTCCGCGGTGTCGGCTTCGGCGGCGGCCCGCGGTTCAACTGGAATTCAGCAGGGCGAATCTCTTACCACCACGCGCGCCGCTGAGTACGATCCGGCCGTGTCCTCACTGGTACGCCCGGCAATTTGCGTCAACATGATCGTCCGCAATGAAGCGGCGATCATTCGGCAAACCCTCGAGGACATCGCGCGGTACATCAGCGCCTGGGTGATCGTGGACACCGGCTCCGACGACGGGACACAGGACGTCATCCGTGAGCACATGGCCAGACTCGGTATCCCCGGGAAGTTGCACGAGCGGCCGTGGCGCAATTTCGGTCACAACCGATCCGAGGCATTGACCCTCGCCCAGGGCCACGGCGACTACATCTGGGTCCTCGATGCTGACGACAAGGTCGTCGGCAACCTCGACTTCGGCCAGTTGGGCAAGGATCTGTACCAGCTCCGCTATGGCCAGACCAACGAAATCTTCTGGCGGCCAAACCTTTTCCGCGACGGGTTGCCGGTCCGTTACGAAGGCGTGGTCCATGAATACGTCATGGTCGACTCCGATTTCAGCCACGACCGGCTCGACGGCGACTACTACATCGATTCGCGCCGCCTCGGAGCGCGCAACCTGTATCCGAAGCGGAAATACGAGAGCGACCGCGACCTGCTGCTAGCTGAGGTCGAACGCGATCCCGAGGATGCGCGGTCGGTCTTCTATCTCGCCCAAAGTTATTTCGATTTGGGCGATTTCGAGAACGCCATCAAGTGGTACCAGCACCGCATCGACATGGGCGGGTGGGCCGAAGAGGTGTACCACTCGATGTACCGCGTCGCGGAGTCAATGTGGTCGATGAAGGCGCCCTGGCACGAGGTACAGGACGCCTACCTGCGGGCTTGGGAATTCCGGCCGATCCGCGCGGAACCGTTGTATGCCATCGCCTATCGCTACCGCCTCGACGAGCGCTACCTGCTCGGCTATCTCTTCGCCAAGCACGCCGCCGAGATCCCGTTTCCCACCGAGGACACGTGGCTGGTCAGCGCTGACACCTACACCTGGGGTGCGCTCGACGAGGCTGCCGTCTGCGCCTCATGGATCGGCGAGCACGCCGAGGCGGTCGCACTCTGGCGTCGAGTCCTGGCCAAGGACAACATTCCCGACGAAGAACGGCGGCGAATTGCCGCCAACTGCGACAACAGTGCACCGAGGATCTTCGAAGCGGCCGCCTCCTACCCCGGTGAACTGGCGCGGCACCTGGTGGGCCATCGCCGCGACGCCGAGGTCGTGCTCAGCCTGATCGCCGGCCCGGATCGCGCCGGCACCGAGGTGACGCTGAACTCACTGCTGAACTGCTGCTCCGACGTATGGCGGGTCGGGCGGTTTCTGGTCGTTGATGCCGGCCTAGCAGCGGCCGATCGAGCGTTCCTGCTCGAGCGGTATCCGTTTCTGGAGTTTCGTCCGATCGCCGCCGGCGCATCTGCGGGCGCGGTGCTGTCGCAGATTCGTGACCAGATCTACGGACGGTTTTGGCTGCACCTCGGACAAAGTTGGCAGTTTTATGCCCGGGAGCCCCTGATCACCCGCCTGTCCAGCGTGCTCGAGGCCGAGGAGACCTCGTATCAGGTGGGGGTCAACTTCACCGATGCGGACAAGCTGATTGGTGCGACCGCAACGGACGACGTGGTGTCCCGCGCGCCGGGCGCCGGACGCTATGTGCTTGGCAGTCAAGTGGTGTACGGCCCGGCAATGTTCGACACCGCGCGGCTTGATCGCGTCGGGGGCCTTCAAGGCAATGACCGCGATCCCCTCGCCGAGCTGGGACGGCGGGCCACAGCCGCCGGTCTGGCGACGGCCAGCCTTGACGAGGTGTTGTGCATCAATATGGTGTCCCCGGCGAGTCAGCCGGCTCACGGCTGAGCCGGCTGACACCAACGAGAACCCAGGAGCTCGCCGTGCCCGATGGTGTGACCGCCCGCCCCGCGATCTGTCTCAACATGATCGTGCGCAACGAGGCTCATGTCGTCCGCGACGTGCTTGACGTGGCGGCCCCGCACCTCAGTTCGTGGGTCATCGTGGACACCGGCTCCGACGACGGGACTCAGGACATCATCCGGAACCGGATGTCCGAACTCGGCATACCCGGGGAGTTGTTCGAACGGCCTTGGCGCAATTTCGGCCACAACCGGACCGAGGCGCTGGCCCTGGCGCAGGGACGGGCCGACTACGTCTGGGTTATGGACGCTGACGACACCATCGAAGGCACGATCGACTTCACCGGGCTCAGCGCCGACGTCTACTGGCTGCGGTGCCGAGACTCGGAAACCACCACCTTTTGGCGACCACATCTATTCCGTGACGGGCTGCCGGTCCGCTACGTGGGCGTTGTGCATGAATATGTGACGGACGACGCGAGCTTCCGCCACGACCGATTGGACGGCAACTACCACGTCGAATCTCGTCGACTCGGCGCACGCAACAGCGACCTGAAACGCAAGCACGCCAGCGACCGCGACCTGCTGCTCGCCGAAGTCGAACGCAATCCCACCGATTCTCGGTCCGTCTTCTACCTCGCCCAGAGCTACTTCTGCTTGGGCGACTACGCCAACGCGCGAAAGTGGTATGAGCGCCGCGCCGAGATGGGTGGTTGGGATGAAGAGGTCTTCTACTCGCTGTTGCGGGTCGCGGCGTCGATGGCAGAACTCGGCGAGCCGTGGGCGCAGGTGCAGCACAGGTATCTGTTGGCTTGGGAAAACCGGCCGAGCCGGGCCGAGCCGCTGTATGCCATCGCACGGTGGTATTGCAGGCAGCAGCGCTATGAACCCGGCTACATGTTTGCCAAGCGCGCTGCCGAGATCCCCTACCCCGAAAATGACATCGTCTTCGTCGCCGCTGACGTCTACAACTGGCGCGCGCTCGACGAACAGGCGGTGTGCGCGTCGTGGATCAACAAGAAGGCCGACGCGTTCGCGCTCTGGCGGCGAGTCCTGGCCCGCCCTGACATCCCTGACGATGACCGCAAACGGATGGCGGCCAACCTCGACGTCTGTGCGCCCTCGATGATCGACGCGGCTTCCGATTACCCGGAGGCCTTGGCGCAACGCCTCTTTGCCGGTCCGCGTGACGTCGAGGTCACCGTCAGCCTGGTCGCCAGCCCAGATCGCGCAGGCACCGATCTGACCCTGAACTCTTTCCTGAACTGCTGCACCGACGTGTCGCGGGTCGGACGCTTCTTGGTGGTCGATGCCGGCTTGTCATCCGCAGATCGGGCGAACCTCCTTGAGCGCTATGGGTTTCTCGAGTTCACTGATGCCGCCCCCGGCAACAGGCCGGGCGCCAACCTCACCTCCCTACGCGCTCAGATCCACGGACGGTTCTGGCTACACCTCGGGCAGGGCTGGCAGTTCTACGCAGTCGAAGACTTCATCACCCGCCTCACCGCGGTGCTCGAGGCCGAACCACGGGTGTTCCAGGTGGCGATCAACGTCGACGATGCGGTCACGCTGAGCGGTGCGAGCGCGGCGGAGGATACGGTGCGCCGAGCCCCTGGCGCGGGTCGCTACGTGCTGGGTGAGCAGGTGGCTTGTGGCCCCGCCATGTTCGACACCGCCCTACTGGATCGCGTCGGCGGTATCCGTGACATTGATCCAGATCCCCTCGCCGAACTAGGCCGGCGCGCCGCCGCCGCGGGGCTCGCGACCGCCACCCTCGACGAGGTGTTATGCATCGCGTCGGCGTAGAGCGGTTGCCGGGTTCCCTTCGGCAACGTCGTCGGCTGTAATTCACAGATGGACGTCACCGTCGTCGGCAGCGGGCCCAACGGGCTTGCCGCAGCCGTCATATGCGCCCGCGCCGGCCTGAAGGTGCAGGTTATCGAAGCTCAGCCAACCTTCGGCGGCGGGGCACGAACCCAGGCCGACTTCGAATTCCCCGGAGTCCTGCACGACGTCTGCTCGGCGGTGCACCCGCTGGGTTACGCCTCGCCGTTCTTCGCCGAGTTCGACCTGTCCGCGCGCGGAGTCGAATTGGCGGTGCCTGAGATCTCCTATGCCAATCCGCTCCCGGGCCGACCCGCGGCGATCGCGTATCGCGACCTGGAACGGACCTGCGCGGAGTTGGACGACGGCGGGGCGTGGCGTCGCTTTCTCGGCCCGTTGGTGTCGAACTCCGATGCGGTGGTCGCCTTCTTGTTGGGTGACAAACGCTCGATACCGAGATCGATTCCGACTCCGATTCGACTGGGCGTGCGCATGCTCACTCAAGGCACCCCCGCTTGGGCCGCACTGCGCGGCGACGACGCCCGAGCGCTGTTCACCGGCGTTGCTGCGCACGCGATTACACCGTTGCCGTCACTGGCGTCGGCGGGCGCGGGGCTGATGTTGTCCACGCTCGCGCATTCGGTCGGCTGGCCAATCCCGGTGGGCGGCACCCAGCAGATCTCCGACGCCCTGATCGCCGACCTGCGGGCGCACGGCGGTCAGCTGACGTCGGGAGTGGAAGTCGATGCCCCACCGGAAGGCGTCGCGGTCTTCGACACGGCCCCGACCGCGCTGCTGCGGGTGTACCGCGACTCGATTCCGGGTGGGTACGCAAAAGCATTGCAGCACTACAAATTCGGTTCGGGGGCGGCCAAGGTCGATTTCGTCCTCAACGATGAGATTCCGTGGTCGGACCCGCGGCTCACTCAGGCGCCAACCCTGCATCTCGGTGGTACCCGCCAGGAGATGGCGCGAGCCGAAGCCGACATCGCCGCGGGACGGCACGCGCAGTTGCCGATGGTGCTCGGGTCCTCGCCGCACCTCGTCGATCCCGGCCGCATCGACACCGAGGGCCGCCGGCCGTTCTGGACGTACGCGCATGTGCCCGCGGGATCCACCGTCGACGCGACCGAGGCCGTCACCGCCGTGGTCGAGCGGTTCGCGCCCGGGTTCCGCGACATCGTGGTGGGGGTACGCAGTGTGCCGGCCGCGCGGATGGCCGAGCACAATGCCAACTACATCGGAGGCGACATCGCGGTGGGCGGGGCCTCGGTGTTCCGGGCGACGCTGGGTCCAACGCCGCGGCTGAACCCTTGGAGTACACCGATTCCCAAGGTGTATCTGTGCTCAGCGGCCACGCCGCCCGGCGCCGGGGTGCACGGCATGGGCGGCTATTACGCCGTGCGGACCCTACTGCGGCGTGAGTTCGGCATCAAGGAGATGCCTAAGCTCTGCCCATGACAAAACTCGCGATCATCTACTATTCGGCCACCGGGCATGGCACGTCGATGGCAAAGCGCGTCGCGGCGACGGCCGAGGCAGCGGGCGCCGAAGTTCGGCTGCGGCCGGTGGCCGAAACCCGTGACCCGGCCTCCTTCGCGCACAACCCCGCCTGGACGGCGAATTACGAAGCCATCAAGGATCTTCCAGTGGCCACCGGCGACGACATCGTGTGGGCGGACGCGGTGATCTTCGGCTCCCCCACCCGATTCGGTTCAGTCGCCTCGCAGTTGCGCGACTTCTTGGACGGGCTGGGCGGGCTCTGGGCGGAGGGCAAACTCGCGGACAAGGTGTACGCGGCTTTCACATCGTCCAACACCTTGCACGGTGGTCAGGAGACCACCCTGCTCACGCTGTATGTCACCCTGATGCACTTCGGCGGCATCATCGTGCCGCCGGGTTACACCGATCCGCTGAAGTTCGTCGACGGCAACCCGTATGGCGTCAGCCTGGTCTCCACGCACGACAACATCAGCGAATTCGACTCGGCGACTGCCGACGCGCTGGAGCACCTCGCGCAGCGGGTGGTGCAGGTTGCCGGACGCCTAGCATCGTCGTAGTCCGCCGAGCGTCACGCAAGTGTGACCGTTAGCGCCGAGCGCCACGCTGGCGTGACGCTCGGCGTTAGGTGTTCTCGCGCTGACTACTAGGCGGTCTCGGTGATGGGCCGGTCGACCCAGCTCATCAGGTCACGCAGCTTCTTGCCGGTGACCTCGATCGGGTGCTCGGCGTTCTCCTTGCGCAACTGCTCGAGTTGCTTGTTGCCGCCCTCGACGTTGGCGACCAGCTTCTTGGTGAACGTGCCGTTCTGAATGTCGCGCAGGATCTCGCGCATCCGCTCCTTGGTGCCGGCGTCGATGACGCGCGGCCCCGACAGGTAGCCACCGAACTCGGCGGTATCGGACACCGAGTAATTCATCCGCGCGATGCCGCCCTCGTACATCAGGTCGACGATCAGCTTCAGCTCGTGCAGCACCTCGAAGTAGGCCATCTCCGGCGGGTAACCCGCCTCGACCATCACGTCGAAACCGGTCTTCACCAATTCCTCTGTGCCGCCGCACAATACGGCCTGCTCACCGAACAGGTCGGTCTCGGTCTCGTCCTTGAAAGTGGTCTTGATGACACCGGCGCGGGTGCCGCCGATCGCCTTGGCGTAGGACAGCGCCAACGCTTGACCCTCACCGGTCGGGTCCTGGTCGACGGCGATCAGCGCGGGAACGCCCTTGCCGTCGACGAATTGGCGCCGCACCAGGTGGCCGGGCCCCTTGGGCGCGACCATCGCGACGGTGACGTTGGCCGGCGGCTTGATCAGATCGAAGTGAATGTTGAGGCCGTGGCCGAAGAACAGCGCGTCGCCGTCCTTCAGGTTGGGCTCGATGTCATTGGTGAAGATATCGGCTTGTGCGGTGTCGGGCGCGAGCAGCATGATCACGTCGGCCCACTTGGCCACCTCGGCGGGAGTGTCGACCTCCAGGCCCTGCTCCTCGACCTTGGCGCGGGACTTCGATCCCTCCTTCAGGCCGACCTTCACCTCGACGCCGGAGTCGCGCAGGCTCAGCGAGTGCGCGTGTCCCTGGCTGCCGTAACCGATCACACCGACCTTGCGGCCCTGAATGATCGACAGGTCTGCGTCGTCGTCGTAGAACATCTCCAGCGTCTGCGCCGGCACGTCTGCCACCTCAATATCTCCTTCTAATCTGTCTTTTCACTAGTACGAACTTATTTGCCGGTGCCGATACCGCGCGGGCCGCGGGCCATCGACACCACCCCGGACTGGACGATCTCCTTGATGCCGAACGGTTCCAGCAGTCGCAGCAACGCTTCGAGTTTGCCCCGATTTCCGGTGGCCTCGACGGTCAACGACTCCGGCGAAACGTCGATCACGCTGGCGCGGAACAGGTTCGCCGCCTCGATCACCTGGCTGCGAGTGCCGACGTCGGCACGCACCTTGATCAGGCACAGTTCGCGGTCCACCGAGTTATTGTCATCCTGCTCGACGATCTTGATCACATTGATCAGCTTGTTGAGCTGCTTGGTGATCTGCTCGAGCGGTGTCTGATCGGCGGAGACCACGATCGTCATCCGCGACATGTCCTTCTGTTCGGTGCCACCGACCGCCAGTGACTCGATGTTGAAGCCACGCCGCGAGAACAGCGCTGCCACGCGGGCGAGCACACCAGGCTTGTCTTCGACCAGAACCGACAGCGTGTGCGTCTTGGGCGAACCGCTGGCGGTCATCAGGCGTGCCCCTCGGTGACGTCGTCGAACAACGGACGAATGCCACGGGCGGCCTGGATCTCGTCGTTGCTGGTGCCCGCAGCGACCATCGGCCAGACCTGCGCGTCGGCGCCGACAATGAAGTCGATGACGACCGGGCGGTCGTTGATCTCTCGCGCGCGGTTGATCATTTCTTCGACGTCTTCCTCACGCTCGCAACGCATTCCGACACAACCCAGCGCCTCGGCCAGCTTCACGAAATCCGGGATGCGGTGGGAGTGGGTGGCCAGGTCGGTCTGCGAGTAGCGCTCTTCGTAGAAGAGGGTCTGCCACTGCCGCACCATGCCCAGGTTGCCGTTGTTGATCAGCGCAACCTTGATCGGGATGCCCTCGATGGCGCAGGTGGCCAACTCCTGGTTGGTCATCTGGAAGCAGCCGTCGCCGTCGATCGCCCACACCTCGGTGTCGGGCAGCGCGATCTTGGCGCCCATGGCCGCCGGGATGGCGAAGCCCATGGTGCCCAGACCGCCGGAATTCAGCCAGGTGCGCGGCTTTTCGTACTTGATGAACTGCGCGGCCCACATCTGGTGCTGGCCGACGCCGGCCACGTAGATGGCGTCCGGACCGGCGATCTGGCCGAGCTTCTCGATCACGAACTCCGGACCCAGGCTGCCGTCGCTCTGCGGGCCGTAGCTCAGCGGGTACGTCTTGCGAACGCCCTCCAGGTACTCCCACCACTCCGTCATGTCGATGTTGCCCGGAGTCTCATAGTGGCGCAGCATCTCGATGAGGTCGGTGATGACGTTCTTGACGTCGCCCACGATCGGCACGTCGGCGTGCCGGTTCTTGCCGATCTCGGCCGGGTCGATGTCGGCGTGGATCACCTTGGCCTCGGGCGCAAACGATTCCAGCTTGCCGGTCACCCGGTCGTCGAAACGGGTGCCCAGCGCGATCAACAGGTCGCTGCGCTGCAGCGCCGCCACCGCGCCGACGGTGCCGTGCATGCCCGGCATGCCCATGTTCAGCTGATGGCTGTCCGGAAACGCACCGCGGGCCATCAGGGTGGTGACCACCGGAATGCCGGTCAGCTCGGCCAGCTCGCGGAGTTCCTCGGTCGCCTCGCCGCGGATGATGCCGCCGCCGACGTACAGCACCGGCTTGTGCGCCGCCGCGATCAGCTTGGCGGCCTCACGGATCTGCCGGTTGTGCGGCTTGGTGTTCGGCTTGTAGCCGGGCAGCTCCATGCGCGGCGGCCAGCTGAAGGTGCACTGGCCCTGCAGCACGTCCTTGGGGATGTCAACGAGAACAGCTCCGGGACGTCCGCTCGCCGCGATGTGGAATGCCTCGGCGATCACCTGCGGGATCTCGTCGCCGGTGCGCACCAGGAAGTTGTGCTTGGTGATCGGCATCGTGATGCCCGAGATGTCGGCCTCCTGGAACGCGTCGGTCCCGATCAGCTGCCGCCCGACCTGACCGGTGATCGCGACCACCGGGATCGAGTCCATCTGCGCGTCGGCCAGCGGCGTCACCAGGTTGGTGGCGCCGGGACCCGAGGTCGCCATGCACACCCCGACCCGGCCGGTGGCGTGCGCGTAGCCGCTGGCGGCGTGGCCGGCGCCCTGCTCGTGACGGACCAGGACGTGGCGCAGCTGCTGCGAATCGAACAGCGGGTCGTACACCGGCAGTACCGCGCCCCCCGGAATCCCGAAGATCACGTCGACGTCGAGCGCCTCCAGCGACCGGATTACCGCCTGTGCACCGGTAAGTTGTTGCGGTGCAATGCGTTTAGGCTGTCCGGTGGCCGGCCTGGACGCCGCCTTGCCGGCGTCCGAGGCGATTTCGGCGGCCTCGCGCGAGGCGGGCGTTGGGGCCGGTGCCGCTGACTTGGTGGGTGCGCTCACTGTTTCCTCTTAGGTCTTTTTCTGCTTTGGCGTCTCGGGGCAAGAAAAAACCCCCGCCAGCTGAGCTGCTGCACGAGGGTCGCGTTGGTGCTCGATAGAGCTAGTCAGGCACCAACGCGCCGACTAATTACTACGAGCATTCCGTGTTGCATAGCGTCCGACGGTAGTCTTCGCACAGCTCAGCCGTCAAATCCGGTGCTTCCGGGCCGCGATGGGATGATGCGAGGGTGGTTACTGATTCACCCGTGGTGATTAAGGTCTCGCCCGTGGCGCATATCGCGGTCGGTTTCTTGACCCTGTGCCTGCTGGTCCCGGTCACGGCTTTCGCCTGGACGCTGCCGCTGCTGGTCATCCCGGTGCTGTTGTCGGCGATGATCGTCCGGCTGCGTACGGTCGCCGACGATCGGGGCGTGACGGTGCGGACGCTGCTGGGCAGCCGAACGCTCGCCTGGGAAGATATCGACGGGCTGCGGTTCCACAGAGGAAACTGGGCGCGCGCCAAGCTCAAGGACGGGTCGGAGCTGCGGTTGCCCGCCGTTACTTTCGCGACGCTGCCGCAGCTGACCGAGGCCAGTTCGGGACGGGTGCCGAACCCGTATCGCTGATCAGGCGAGCGGGTTCACGCCGTTGAGCAGCACCCACACGGCGATACCGGCGGCGATGCCGCTCAGCAGCGCCACGAACGAGCCGATGAACGGGCGGGTTGCCCAGCCGCGGCCCGCGTCGAGTCCGTAGCGGCCCGGGCCGACCAGGATGACGGCGACCGCCATGACGATCAGGGTGATCTGGTATTCGTGTCCGTCCGGCAGGAAATAGGTGAAGGTGTGCGAACGCGGCCGCGCTGAGGCCGACGCGAGCAAGCCGTTGAGCAGGAATGCCAGCGCACCCGCGGCGGCGATCGGGGTGAACAGTCCCAGGACCAGCAGCACGCCCGCGACGATCTCACCACCGGCCCCGACGTAGGCCAGGATGTCGGCGTGCTGGAAGCCGACGTCGGTAAGCGCGTTCTTGAAGCTGTGTAGGCCCGAGCCGCCCCACCAGCCGAACAGTTTCTGCAGCCCGTGCGCGATCAGCACCACACCCAGTCCGACGCGCAGCAACAGCAGGCCGAAGTTCTGCGTGCCGCGCCGGCCCGCTGCGCGGATCCGGTCGTCTTCGTCGTCGAAGTCGATCGCCGAGGGCGCGGCCGGCACCTGCCGTGCGGTCTGCGGCGCGACGTAGGGCAGCGGCTCCTGCGAATCCAGCGGGTTGTATCCCGGGACGGCACCGGAGTTGGCGTCATAGGGCGGGATGATGGTGGTGGTTCCGGTGTTGCCGAAGTCGCCCGCGTAGCCCGCCGGCGTCAGATCATCTTCGGGGTCGACCAGGCTTGCCGAGGTGGGACGGCTTGAGGTTGGCACTGCGGTTGGACCTCCGATGAGGTCAGGCCGCTGCCATGGCGATTCATTCGAACTGGTCACGCGTGTCAGGGTAAGGGCTTTTTCGCCGGAAGCTGGGATTTGAAACGGCGCTTTCGCCTGTTAAATCCATATTTTTGCGCGGCGGATGTTCAGTTTGGGTGCCGGAGGCCGGGTAGCGATGCCGAGAATCCACCTGCAGTTCACCCCACGCGATAGGTGTTGAGGTTGACGACGAGACGCAGACCTCGTTCATGAACTCGCGGCGGTAGCCGCCGCCAGCAGCACGTCCGGCTCGGGGGGTAGGTCGGAATCCAGCCACAGCAGGCCACGCTTGCCGCGACGCTGCGAACGGTCCAGCCGGCTGCCGCCGTCGCCGTCACCACCTCGCGAGCCAACCGCGACTTGCCGACTCCGGCCCTGCCCGCTAACACAATCCCCCGCGCACCACGATCGGCGATCAGCCGTGTGATCTCGCCGATTTCATGATCTCGGCCGACCATCGGCCACTGATCGCGCACAGAACAAATACCAAAGAATCGTTTGTCCTTATCAGGGCGCAATGTCTTGATGGTTCACCCGGGGTCGTAACCCGATTTGTACGCCGACGACCGGTATCGGGCGTCGTACCCGGTGGCAGGAGGAGGCCACGATCGCAAATTCCCGTAGCCTGTCGGTCATGCGGATACGGCGGTCGGTTCGGTGCGTGCTGGCGGCGCTGTGCGCTGCGGTGCTGCTGTCGAGCGGCTGCGCCAGGTTCAACGACGCCCAATCGCAGCCCTTCACGACGAACCCGGAACTGAAACCGCAGCCCACCTCCACGCCTCCCCCGCCGCCGCCATTGCCGCCCACGCCGTTCCCTAAAGCCTGCCCGGCACCGGGAGTGATGCAGGGCTGCCTGGAAAGCACCAGTGGACTGATCATGGGCGTCGACAGCAAGACCGCGCTGGTCGCCGAGCGCACCACCGGCGTAATCAAGGAGATCTCGATCAGCGCCGAGCCCAAGGTCAAGATGGTGATCCCGGTCGACCCGTCCGGGGACGGCGGCCTGATGGACATCGTGCTGTCCCCCACCTTTTCGCAGGACCGGCTGATGTACGCCTACATCAGCACGCCCACCGACAACCGGGTGATCCGCATCGCCGAGGGGGACGTGCCCAAGGACATCCTGACCGGGATCCCCAAGGGCGCCACCGGCAATACCGGCGCCTTGATCTTCACCAGCCCGACCACGCTGGTGGTCATGACCGGCGACGCCGGCAACCCGGCGATGGCCGCCGATCCCCGCTCGCTGGCGGGCAAGGTACTGCGGATCGAGCAGCCCACCACCATCGGGCAGGCACCGCCGACGACCGCGCTGTCCGGCATCGGTTCCGGCGGCGGGTTGTGCATCGACCCCGTCGACGGCTCGCTGTACGTCGCCGACCGCACACCGGGTGCCGATCGGTTGCAGCGGATCACCAAGAAGTCCGAGGTGTCGACGGTGTGGACCTGGCCGGACAAGCCCGGCGTGGCCGGTTGCGCGGCGATGGACGGCACCGTGCTGGTGAACCTGATCAACACGAAGCTGACGGTGGCGGTGCGGCTGGCCCCGAAGACCGGTGCGGTGACCGGGGAGCCCGATGTGGTGCGCAAGGACACGCATGCGCACGCGTGGGCGTTGCGGATGTCGCCGGACGGCAATGTGTGGGGCGCGACGGTGAACAAGACCGCTGGGGACGCCGAGAAGCTCGACGACGTGGTGTTCCCGCTGTTCCCGCAGGGTGGCGGCTTCCCGCGCAACAACGACGACAAGACTTAGTGGTTTTCGCGCCTTAGTTTGCGCGAGCAGACGCAAAAGCACCCGAAAACGTGGCGTGTCGGGTGCTTTTGCGTCTGCTCGGCCAGGTTGCTAGGCCCAGTTCGCTAGGGCACGTCGAGGGTGAACCGCATGCCGTACTTGCGGGCCGCCTCCGCGCGATCGCCGTTGTACAGACGCGGCGGCGGCGCTTCCTGCCCGGGGTCGATGTCGTCGAGATCGGACAGGTAGAGCAGTTCTTCGGGGCCTTGCGGTGCCCAAACGGCGACCGGTTCCAGCAGGTAAGCGACGTGATCGGCGACTTCACTTCGGCTCAGCGTCCGGCCAACGAACCACGCGGCGGCGTCGTCGAGAATCGGCATGCCCAGCGGACCGCCGCGCCACGCGCAGTGCGCGAACGGGTCCTCCGGCTGGTCGGGATGACGACCGAACAGCTCGGCCAGGACGTGTCGGCCGCGCGGCAGTACATGCACGGCCAAGCTGTCGGACTTGCTCGCGACCTCATGGATGGGATCAGCGAGCGGCAGCCCCACCATAAAGCTGGGCGGCTGCACGCTGGTCTGGGTGCCGAAGGCAACCAGACAACCCGATGGGTGACCGTCGACCTGGGTCGTCACCACGAACACCGGCGTGTCCAGCATGGCCATCATGTCGTCGAACGATTCATCGATCACTCCACCATCATGAGTCCGGGCTGCGGCTTTGGAGACCCTTTCAGGAGTTTGGTAGCGAGTTCTTATATACGTGCCGTGTGACCGCGTACCACCGAATCCAATTGAGCTGCCCGACGTTTAAGGCTCATGCCCGGGTTCCACGTCGATCACGTCGACGAAATGCAGCACATCGGAAACTCCTTCGGCAAACCACATCTCGACGGGTTCCAGCAGGTACCCGACGTGGTCGCCGAAGTCGATCCGGTCCAGCGTCGCGCCTACCATCCAGGCAACCGCGTCATTCAGAATCGGCATTCCCTTCGGACCGCTGTGCCAGGCGCAACGGGCGAATTTGTCGATTTCGTCTTCGGTTTCGCCACCGAACAATTCGGCGAGGCCCGTGTCGCGTTGCGACAGGAGATGCACCGCGAGGTGCTCCGAGCCGGCCGCCACGGTGAAGGTGTGGTTGGGCTTGGAGATCCCGACGAGCAACTTTGGCGGGTGAATGTTGACCTGCGTGGAGAATCCCACCAGACACCCCGAGCGATGGTCCCCGGCTTTCGTCGTCACCACGGCCATCGCGTTGTTCATCATCTTGGTCAGCCGGAACAATGATTTGCCGCTCACCTCACCATGATCTATCGCCGGCACGGCACCGGCGATGGTCAGGGCGACGCCGCGGGTAGACCGCCGGGTGTGGCGCCGGCGAACCTGAGGCAGCCCCGGCGTGCCGATTCGGCGTCGAGCAAAGCCTGGCCGGGGAAACTGCTTGGCCGTTCGGGCATGAGACAAGGCACGCTTACTAGGTGCCCCTCAAGCGTGTTGACCAACTCAAGCCTGGCGACAGGATCCGTATGTCGATCGGGCACGCCACCCTGGTGGAGGTCAAGCCGCTTGACGATGAACAAACTCAACTCACGTTTCTTTACGGCACGGTGGGCGTGGCCGACAACGATCTCACCGTGGACGTGCTCGAAGACGACGACTGGGGCTGGTGACGCCCCGATTGCGACGTCGCAGAGTGCCGCTTCAGCCTTGACCGCAGGCGGCCAGCACGAGCTCACGCACCCGCGCGGCGTCGGCCTGCCCGCGGGTCGCTTTCATCACCGCACCGACGATCGCACCGGCGGCGGCCACCTTGCCGCCCCGAATCTTTTCCGCCACATCGGGATTGGCCGCTAGCGCCTCGTCGACGGCCGCCTGGGTGAGTGAATCGTCGCGCACCAGCGCCAGACCGCGCGCGGTCATCACCGCTTCGGGCTCGCCCTCTCCGGCCAGCACCCCTTCGACGACCTCGCGGGCCAGCTTGTTGGACAACTTCCCCTCGTCGACCAGTGCGATCACGGCGGCCACCTGTGCCGGGGTGATAGCGAGCTCATCCAGCCCGACGCCGGCTTCGTTTGCCTTCTGCACCAGATAATTTCCCCACCAAGACCGTGCATCCTTGCTGGCCGCACCGTGTTTGACGGTTTCGGCGACCAGTTCAACCGCGCCGGCGTTGACGAGGTCACGCATCACCTCGTCGGAAATGCCCCACTCATCCTGAATCCGCTTGCGGCTCAACCACGGTAGCTCAGGGATGCTCTGCCGCAACCGCTCGACCAGCTCGCGGCTGGGTGCGACTGGCTCGAGATCGGGCTCGGGAAAGTACCGGTAATCCTGCGCCGTCTCCTTGGCGCGGCCCGGACTGGTGTACCCTGCTTCGTGGAAATGCCTTGTCTCCTGGATGATTTCGCCGCCAGAAAGCAGCACGGCGGCCTGCCGCTGCATCTCGTACCGCACGGCGACCTCAACACTCTTCAGCGAGTTGACGTTCTTGGTCTCCGTACGTGTACCGAATTCCGTTGCGCCCTTGGGCATCAGCGACACGTTGGCATCGCAGCGCATCGATCCCTGGTCCATCCGCACGTCGGAGACATCCAGGGCGCGCAGCAGGTCACGCAGCGCCGTGACGTAGGCCCGCGCGATCTGGGGCGCCCGCTCCCCGGCCCCGACGATGGGTTTGGTGACGATCTCGATCAGCGGGACCCCGGCGCGGTTGTAGTCGATCAGCGAACCGGTGGCACCTTCGATGCGGCCGGTGTCGCTGCCGATGTGGGTGAGCTTGCCGGTGTCCTCTTCCATGTGGGCGCGCTCGATCTCGACCCGCCAGGTGGTGCCGTCCTCCAGCGGCGCCTCGAGGTAGCCGTTGATGGCGATCGGCTCGTCGTACTGGGAGATCTGATAGTTCTTCGGCATGTCCGGGTAGAAGTAGTTCTTCCGGGCGAACCGGCACCAGTCCACGATCTCGCAGTTCAGCGCCAGGCCGATGCGGATCGCCGATTCGACCGCGACCTGGTTGAGCACCGGCAACGAGCCGGGTAGGCCCAGGCATACCGGGCACACCTGGGTGTTCGGCTCGGCGCCGAACGTGGTGGAGCATCCGCAGAACATCTTGGTGGCGGTGGACAGCTCGACGTGCACTTCCAGTCCGAGCACCGGATCAAAGCGTTCGATGACCTCGTCGTATTCGAGCAGGTCAGCCCTGGCAACCGTCATAGGAATCGATCCTAGTGGTGACCGCGAGCGCGGCGGAGCCGGGCGAAGCGCCGGAGCTACAGCCCAGCCGGCTGCCTGCACGGCAGCAGACGGGCCAGCGCGGCGGCCAACTCCAAATAGCTGCGCCTGCTCACCTTGCTCAGGAGATCCAGCCCGATCTCCCTGCCCTGGTGCACGTGCCCGTCGAACGGCAGCACCACGGTGGCCGCCACCTGGGCGGACAACTGCTCGAGTTGCTTCGCGGCCAGCGGGCTCAGCTTGGTCCGTTCGACGTGGTTCACGGCCAGCACGGTCGCCGCGACCAGCTTGCGGTAGCCGTTGCGGCTCAGCCACTCCAGCGTCGCGCTTGTCTTCTGGATCGAGTCGATGGACGTGCTGGTGACCACCACCAGGGCACGGGACTCCAGCAGAACCGCGTCCATCACGCCCGAGTTCAGTGTTTTCGGGCAGTCGATCAACACCACGGAATAGTGGCTGCGCAGGATCGAGAACGCCTTGACGAAGTCCTGACGGCTGATGCAGAAGTTGCTGTGCGCGGGATCCGGAAGCCCCAGCACCTCCAGGCCGGAACTGTTCATGAAGGTGTGCGCGCGCACGTCGGCGTAGCGCGCGACACGATTGTCATGGATCAAATCAGCCAGGGTGAGGTCGTGTCGCCGCCCGTGCCGGTCCGCCAGGTCTCCCGCGTCGAGATCGACGGCGATCACCCGGTCGTTGCGCACGCTGGCGAACGTCGAACCGAGTGCTTCGACCACCGCGGTCTTGCCGACGCCGCCCTTGAGATTCAGCACCGCGATGGGATACGCGCCTCCCACGGCGATGCGAACCTGATCGCGCAGCGCGTTCTCGTACGCGGCCGTACGGCCCGGACCGAGGTCGATCCCGACGTAGCGCTGAATCAACTCGCGCCAGTTGCGGGGAGCCGGAGCCTCCGGAGCAAACTGCTGTTCGATGACGTCCAACGCCGTCCCGCCCGGACGACGGTCGCGCTGCACCGGCTGCGGCCTGTCCAGGACCGGCGTCGATACCGTCGGCAGATCGAAGTGCGCTGAACTCGTCGTTTGGCGGGAGTCGCCGTTCTTGGGACGCAGCGGCTGGGGCGCCGTACTCACTCCGCTGCGTGGAACGGGCCGCCAGACGGGTCCAGCCGGGTTACCCCGCTGCCGAGGCAGTGGGGCGGACTGCTGCAGTACTCCGCGATGGGGACCGCGGTTGTTCATAAACCAACGTATAGCCGATTCTTATAAACCAGAAACCAGCAAACCGGTGAACCCCGGGCTACCGGTCGGCCAACAGCCGGGAACGTCAGCCGAAGAAGGCCGCGGCGTCGTCGTACCGGCTCTCGGGCACCAGCTTGAGTTGACGAGTCGCGTCCGCCAGCGACACCCGCCCAATGTCCTGCCCGCGCAGCGACACCATCTGGCCGTACTCCCCGGCGTGGGCGGCGTCGGCCGCGTTCACCCCGAACCGGGTGGCCAGCACCCGGTCGTAGGCCGTCGGGGACCCGCCCCGTTGCACGTGACCCAGCACGGTCACCCGGACATCCTTATTGATGCGTTTCTCCACCTCGAGCCCGAGTTGCGCTGCCACTCCGGTGAACTTCTCGTGACCGAACTCGTCGATACCGCCCTCGCGCAGCGCGATCGAGCCCGCGACGGGTTTGGCGCCCTCGGCCACCACGCAGATGAAGTGCGAGTCCCCGCGCTGGAAGCGGCGCTTGACGAGCCGGCACACCTCCTCCACGTCGAAGGGCTGCTCGGGAATCAGCGTCATGTGCGCCCCTGATGCCAGGCCGGCGTTGAGTGCGATCCAGCCGGCGTGCCGTCCCATCACCTCGACCAGCATCACCCGCTGGTGGGATTCGGCGGTGCTGTGCAGGCGGTCGATGGCGTCGGTGGCCACCGTCAGCGCGGTGTCGTGACCGAAGGTCACGTCGGTGCAGTCGATGTCGTTGTCGATGGTTTTCGGTACCCCGACCACCGGCACGTTCTCCTCGGACAGCCAGTGCGCCGCCGTCAGCGTGCCCTCGCCCCCGATCGGTATCAGCACGTCGATGCCGTTGTCATCGAGCGTCTGCTTGATCTGGTCGAGTCCGGCGCGCAGCTTGTCGGGGTGTACCCGCGCCGTGCCCAGCATCGTGCCGCCCTTGGCCAGCAACCGGTCGTTGCGGTCATCGTTGCGTAGTTGCATCCGGCGGTTTTCCAGCAACCCGCGCCAACCATCCTGGAAACCGACCACCGACGAGCCGTAGCGGGCGTCGCAGGTACGCACTACCGCCCGAATGACCGCGTTGAGGCCGGGGCAGTCACCACCGCCCGTGAGTACTCCGATGCGCATATTCTCATCTTGCCCTGCGGGCCCCTACCTGGCGCGAGCAGACGCGAAATCCCCCTAAACCGCATATTTTGGGGCGCTTTTGCGTCTGCTCGCCGGACTTAGCCGGACTTAGCCGGACTCAGATAGCCGTCGGCAACGGGCCGCGGGCCGCCTCGTAGGCGGCGCCCACCCGATACAGCCGGTCATCGGCCAGTGCCGGGGCCATGATCTGCAGCCCGACCGGCAACCCGTCGTCCGGGGACAAACCCGACGGGACCGACATGCCACAGTGCCCGGCCAGGTTCAGCGGCAGCGTGCACAGGTCGAACAGGTACATCGCCAGCGGATCGTCGACCTTCTCCCCGAGCCGGAACGCCGTCGTCGGGGTCGCCGGCGACACCAGCACGTCGACCGACTTGTAGGCCTCGTCGAGATCGCGGGCGATCAGCGTGCGCACCTTCTGTGCTTGGTTGTAGTAGGCGTCGTAGTAACCGGCCGACAACGCGTAGGTCCCGATCATGATGCGACGCTTGACCTCCGGCCCGAACCCGGCGGCACGGGTCAGCGCCATCACCTCCTCGGCGCTGTGGGTACCGTCGTCGCCCACCCGCAGCCCGTAGCGCATCGCGTCGAACCGGGCCAGGTTGCTCGACACCTCGGAGGGCAGGATCAGGTAGTAGGCCGGCAGCGCGTAGTCGAAGTGCGGGCAGTCGACCTCGCTCACCTCCGCACCCAACTCCTTGAGCTGCTCGACGGCGGCTTCGAAGGACGTCAGCACGCCGGACTGGTAGCCCTCGCCGCTGTGCAGCTGGCGCACCACACCGACCCGCACACCGCGCAGATCACCGGCAGCGCCCGCGCGCGCCGCACCCACGACATCGGGCACCTCGGCCTCGATCGAGGTGGAGTCACGCGGGTCGTGACCCGCGATCACCTGGTGCAGCAGGGCGGTGTCCAGGACGGTCCGAGCGCACGGTCCGCCCTGGTCAAGCGATGACGCGCACGCCACCAGCCCGTAGCGGGACACGGTGCCATAGGTGGGTTTGACGCCGACGGTCGCGGTCAACGCGGCCGGCTGGCGGATGGACCCGCCGGTGTCCGAACCGATCGCGAGCGGGGCTTGGAAAGCGGCCAGTGCCGCCGCGCTGCCGCCGCCGGAGCCACCCGGCACGCGCTCGACGTCCCACGGGTTGCGGGTCGGACCGTAGGCGGAGTTTTCGGTGGACGAGCCCATCGCGAACTCGTCCATGTTGGTCTTACCCAGGATCGGGATGCCGGCGGCCCGCAACCGCGCGGTCAGTGTCGCGTCATACGGCGATTGCCAACCCTCGAGGATCTTCGAGCCGCAGGTGGTGGGCATGTCGACGGTGGTGAACACGTCCTTCAGTGCCAGCGGGACCCCGGCCAGCGGCGACGGGAGCGCCTCACCGGCAGCGACCGCCTTGTCCACGGCGGCCGCGGCCGCCAGCGCCCGGTCGGCGGCCACATGCAGGAATGCGCCGTACTCGGCGTCGGTCGCCTCGATCTGGTCCAGGCACGCGGTGGTGGCCTCGACCGACGACACCTCTTTGGCGGCGATCTTGTCGGCCAGCGTCGCCGCATCGAGCCGGATGATGTCGGTCACTGGCTCTCCCCCAGGATCTGGGGGACGGCGAAGCGGCCATCGACCGCTTCGGGGGCGGCAGCCAGTGCCTCCTGTTGCGTCAGGCACGGTTGTGTCTGGTCCGGCCGGGTGACGTTGACGTCCTTGAGCGGGTTGTCGGTGGCCTCGACACCGGTCACGTCGACGGCCTGGATCTGGCTGACGTGGTTGAGGATGGCGTCGAGTTGACCGGCGAAGCTGTTCAGCTCCGTCTCGGTCAACGCCAGACGGGCCAGTCTGGCGAGGTGGGCCACCTCGTCGCGAGAGATTTGGGACACGAGCGAAAAGCCTAGTGGAGTGGCTTATCCCTCCCGGTTGTCGCCGTAGGAGTTGGCGTCGTCCAGCAGCTTGCGAAGCAGGTCAAGCGGATCTCCGGTGCCGAGTCGATGACCCGGCGGACCGGTACCACCGGTGACCGGCAGGCGGTCGGGTGAGATCGGAATCAGTTCCCCCGGACCGGTGGAGCCCAGTTCCGAGTTGCCGGCCGGCGGGGGTCCCGACGGCGGCGGCCCCGGTGGCGGCGCCTCGGGCGCGGACGGCTCGGCCGGTGCTGTGCCCGGCGGCCGATCGAGCAAGTCCAGTTTCTGCCGCAGTCGCGGAATCGCCGTGTCCCGGATCGCGCGACGCTGCAGGTCACTGTCGCCATTGCCGGCGAAGCAGCCTGCCGGCGCCTGATCGGCCAACGCGATGGCGGCGGTATAGAACCGCTGTGCCTCCGCCTTGTTCGCCTTGCGGGCAGCCAGATCGCCCCGGGTCTCACGAACCAGCAGCAGGTTGACCCGCACCGGGCACGACCGGGCCGCCTGCGTGCGGGCCAGTGAGTCGGCGAACGAGTCGTCGGCGTCGTGCAGGCGCCCTTCCAGGACGTGCAGGTCGCCGGCCGCGAACGAGGTCTTGGCCGGGTCGAGCACGTCGACGATGCGCAACCAGGCCACGTCGCGCCGCAGCCCCTCGATGTCGTGGCGGCTGAAATCCGTTGTTGCCCACGACCCGAGCACTCCGACGGAGATCATCTTGACCGCCGCCAACACCAAAACCACGGCCACCGGCGCGGAGCACAAACAGAGCCGGCGGCGTAGCCGAAGGCGCGCCGACGTGACGCTGCGCGGCGTCATCGAGCCACATCCCGGGTGGACATGCGGTTGCGCCGGTACTCCCGAACGGTCAGCACGCCCTCGGCCAACAACAACGCCGCGGCAATCAGGGTGCAGACCCAGTACAGCTCCAGGCGTCCGAACAGCTGCGCCGACGGGTCGGTGCCACCCGTGCCGACGACCGCAGGCGCGACACCATTGGGCAGTGGCCCGCCGTCGCGATGAACGTAGCGAAGGTCGAGTTGGGCGGCGATGTCGTGCAGCCGGGTCTCGTCGATCGCGGAAGTCAGCGGTCCGCTTCCGTCTGGATCGGGTTGATAAACCATTCTGCCGTCGACCCAGCCCTGCGGAATCGGCCCGCCGGCCGCGGTGCCGTAGCCGAGCACGGCGCCGCCTGCGATCTTGTTGCGTCCGAGCTCGATAGAGGTCGCGGCCGCCCGAGAACCCGGGGCGCCGGTGCCGAGGTAGAAGACGAGGGTCTGCGACTCCGGGTAGGTCTTGGCAGCCTGTTCGACCTTGGCGCGCAGCACATCCCGCGCGGCGACGGCGTTGGCCTGATAGAACGCGTCCGGTGGCACCGCGATGTAAGGCGAGAGCCCTTTGACGACGGAATGCAGACCCGCGGCGTCGTCGGACAGCGGCCAATCCAGGGTGGCCTGGGCCGCAAACGAGATGAGCGCGAACCGCGCCTGCGGGTACCGGTCGATCAACGCGCCGATGTCCGCCCGCATCCCCGACATTCGCGATTTGCCGTCGCCGAAATCCTCGACGCGGGCATTCACCGACCGGTCCACGACGAAGAAGACATTCGCGTCCAGGACGGGATCGGCCGACGGACCGCCGGGATCCCGGTCGAACCCAGGGCGGCAAGCGGCAATGACCAGCAGGATGACGGCCAACGTCGTTGCGCCCCAACGCCCCAACACCGGCCCGATCCGCCCCGTCCCGCTCCGCAGCAGCAACCGGTACAGCGCTACCACCCGGATCAGGACCAGCAGTGCGGTGAGGGCCACGATCCAGATGGCCGGCAGCACCGGATAGGAACTCATCGCCGCAGCACCGCCAGCGAGACGGACAACAGAGCGGCGGCCAGCAGGCTGCCGACGAGCAGTGTTTCCGGCGAGTCGGCGGAATGAACCGAGATGACTTTGCCGCCGGGCAATTGAGCGGTGGGGCCGTTTTCGTCGATCTCGTCGAGGTAGTCGCTCAGGGTGTCGGCGGACTCGACGCCAGCCGGGTTGTATTGGAAGAACCTGCCACCGCACTCCTGCGCGGTGTCCTGCAGCGCATCGGCGTCTTCGGTGGACGAGCTCGCCACGTCCGACCGGGCGACGACGTTGACCTGGACACCTTGCTGCACCGCCAGCCGCTTCAGGGTCTCACCGGTGAACAGCGACGGCCGACGCTCCGCGGGATCGCGAAACGTGCTGTAGCCGAAATAGATCAGCTGCCGCCGGTGTGCCCGCTCCGCGGGGTACGACGGGAAACCGGCCATGCATTGGGCGAGCGTGTCCGGAACGCCCGGGGCATAGTCGACGTAGCCGACCGGACGGGAGAAGCCTTCGAGCCCCCTGGTCAGCTCCGCGCGTTCGTTGTCCGGCAACGCTTTACGGTCATCAAGATCCTGTTGGATGCGGGCAAGCCGGGACAGCGATCCCAACCGGTCGGCCAGGTAGCGGTGATCGCGGGTCAGCGGAATGACCCGCAGGGTCGGGGAGGTCAGCCCGAACCGGCGGGTGTCCTCGGGTCGCAGCCGCTGCACGTAGCGCGCGTAGTACTGCAGGAAATCCGCCGTGGCCTCATCCGTCACCGGCGCTCCGACACACAGCATGATGTCCTGCGGATGGGCGGTGTCGAATGCCTGCCTCGCGGAGGCCATCCCGGTGGGCCGCGCGCTGGCGGTCAACGCGGTCAGGAAGGTGGCCAGCAGCAACACGCCGGTCACCACGACCGAGAAGAGATAGAACCGGTAGACGCGCAGGTACTGCGGAAGCCTGGTGAGCCGGTCGACGTGCGCCAGCGGCCGAAGCGTCCGGCGCAGCCGGGCGGTGGGCAGCAGCACGGCGGCCGCCACCGCGACCGCGAGACTCAACAGCCCGATGTAGAAGACCGGCCACCACTTCAGTTCCACGAGGTGATCAGCTCCTCCGCCGAGCGCCCCAGCTCGGCGACATCCTGTTGTGCCCCTGGGTTGAAGCGCGCGTCGTTCAGCCCGGCAAACAGCGGCGCCGCAGCGGCGAGCGGGCCGCCGGCCAGTTGCTCGACGTGCAGGTACTGAGCCCTGATCCCGGTGGCCACATACAGAAAGCTGCGCAGTGTGCGGCTGATTCGGGCGCTGGCCGCGCTCGGCGTCAGCGTACCGTCCCGGTATTGGGCGCCGATCCTTGCGACCGCGCGCGCGAACCTGCGCCGGTTGACCCGTGCGTGGAGGCCGTTGATCACAGGCATCCGGCGCAACCGTGCCGGCGGCAATGTCCACACGAAAACAACTGCATACCAGCCGATTACGGCTAAAAGCAGTAAAACACCCAACACCGGCCACCAAGCGGAGAAACGCAGCGGGCCGGAGATGAATCGCAGCAGACCGTCACCCGGCACGGCGGTACACTTCGGTCAATTCGACTATGGCGGAGCGTATCTCGTCGTTGCCGCCGATCCTCGCGAAGCGCACCCGGTGCTCGGTGAGGAACGCGTCGAGTCGCTCGGCGCGACGTTCCTCGGCGGCGTAGTAGGCGGCGATCACTCGAGGGCCCAGCGCGGCGCCGCCGAGCACGAATCGTCCGGTGGAAACGTCGAACCCGCCCAGTCCGCCGTCGGCCGGCCCGACCGCCGGCATGTCGACGATCATCAGCCACATCACCTCGTGCCGCCCGCTGAGCCGCTTGAGCACCTCACCGAGACCGGGGGTGACCTCGGGCTCGTCGGACACCACGATCAGCAGCAGGCGGTGCCGGTGCGCCCGGGCGACGAAATCCAATTGGCGCACGATGTCGCTGGTGGCGGCATCCCGAAAGGTGTTGGTGTAGAAGCGATGCAGCAGGCTCTCGACGTGTGTTTCGCCGCGCCCGCTGCGGACCGAGGCGGTGCCCCGCGAATCACCGCAGACCAAGCCGATCTCGTCACTGCGTCCCATGGCGATCAGGCCGATCGCGCCCATTACGTTGGTGGCCACCTCGCCCTTGACCTCACCGCTGTCCGTCAACGCCGACATGTTGCGTCCCGAGTCGGCCACCAGCAGGATCTTGTGATGCTTTTCTGACACGAAGCGTTTGATCAGTGTCGCGCCCGAGCGCGCCGACGCCTTCCAATCGATGTCGCGCAAATCGTCGCCGGGGACGTAGGGACGCAGATCGTCGAGTTCGAGGCTTCTGGTGTGCAGCAGGGCGTAGCGGCCGCCTTCGAGCAGTCGCCGGGTGTCGGTCCCGAAATGCGACTTCGCCTGGTTCAGGTGTCGACCCATGATCTGCCGTCAGGGCACTCGAACCGATTGCAGCACAGCGTCGATCACCATCTCCGCGGAGACCCCGAGAGTGACCGCCTCGAAGCCCAGGATCAGTCGATGCCGCAGGACTCGGTGCGCCAGCTTGCGAATGTCGTCGGGAATCACGTGATTTCGCCCGGACAGCAAGGCCAGCGCGCGGGCGGCCTGGCAGAAGGCGATGGTGGCTCGCGGGCTGGCGCCGTACTCCACCACCCGAGCCACGTCGGCAGGCAGGAACTCCCCGGCATTGCGGGTGACGTGCACGAGTTCGCTGGTGTAGCGGATCAGCTCGGTGTCCATGTGCACGCTGCGCGCAACACCCTGTAGGCGCGCGATCTCGTCGAGGCTCACCACCGGCTGCGCCGGCACGTCCCGGTCGTACACGCCGGCGTCGATACGGGCAATCACCTCGACTTCGTCCTCCGGTCGGGGATAGCGGAGCACCTCTTTGAGCATGAACCGGTCGGTCTGCGCCTCCGACAGCGGATAGGTGCCCTCCTGGTCGACCGGATTCTGCGTCGCAATCACCAGGAACGGCTCAGGGATCGGGTACACCTGGCCCGCGATGGTGGTTTGGCGCTCCTCCATCGCTTCCAGCATGGCGCTCTGGGTCTTCGCGCTGGACCGGTTGATCTCGTCGAGCAGGACGATGTTCGCGTGCACCGGGCCCAGTTGCGTGGTGAAGGTGTTGGTCGAGGAATCGAAGATCTGGGTGCCGATGATGTCGCTGGGCAGCAGATCGGGCGTGCACTGGATGCGTTGGAACTGGCCGGAGATCGCATCGGCGATCACCCGCGCGGCGGTCGTCTTGGCCAGCCCCGGCACCCCCTCCAGCAGGATGTGCCCGCCGGTGAGCATGCCGAGCAGCAGCGACTCGCGCAGATAGTCCTGGCCGACCACCTTTCGGGCGAATGCCGCCGATATGGCGTCCACCACACGGTAGGCGTGCTCCATATCCTGCTGGCTCGGCTGAATGCGGGTACTGGTCACCTTCCTGCCTGCTCAGACGTCGGTCTATGCATCACTGCAACCCTCCCCGGATAGTCCTGCCGCGCACGGCGTAGGGCTTACCCGGTGAAAGTGCACCTCACGCATCCCTGTGCCAAAGTGTTGGCCGTGCCTTCCTATCTGCTGCGCATCGAGCTGGTCGACCGACCAGGCAGTTTGGGATCGCTGGCGGTCGCGCTAGGGCTGGTCGGGGCCGACATCTTGTCGCTCGACGTGGTCGAACGCATCTCCGGGCTCGCCATCGACGACCTGGTGATCGAACTGCCACCGGGCGCGATGCCGGACACACTGATCACGGCCGCCGAATCCCTGCCCGGCGTCCGGGTGGACAGCGTCCGGCCGCACACCGGGCTGCTCGAAGCGCACCGCGAGCTGGAACTGCTCGACCGTGTCTCGGCCGCCGGCGACAACGCGTCGCGGCTGCAGGTGCTGGCCGACCAGGCGCCGCGGATCCTGCGGGTCAGCTGGTGCACGGTCTTGCGCGGCACGCACGACGGGCAGGTGCAGCGGCTGGCCGCCAGTGCCGGCGCGCCCGAGACCCGGGCCGTGTCGGCACCGTGGCTGCCACTCGAGCAGGCCTCGACGCTGGACGGCAGCGCCGAGTGGGTGCCGCAGGCGTGGCGCGACATGGACACCACGATGGTCGCGGCGCCGCTCGGCGACCCCGACACCGCCGTCGTGCTGGGCCGGCCCGGCCCCGAATTCCGGCCTTCGGAGGTGGCCAGGCTCGGTTACCTGGCCGGCATCGTCGCGACGCTGCTGCGGTAGTCAGTTGCGCGAGGACGGCATCACCGGATCGCCGTCTTCCCACAACAGCAGTTGGCGGACCGCCGAACGGGGACCGTAGGGTCGCAACATCTGACTGGCCGGCCGCGGACGGACCCGCTGGGGCCACCAGAACCACCGCCCGAGTAGCGCCGCGATCGACGGCGTCATGAAGGACCGCACGATCAAGGTGTCGAACAACAAACCGAGGCCGATGGTGGTGCCGATCTGCCCGAGCACCTGAAAACCGCTGAACATGAACGCGCACATGGTGACCGCGAAAACCAGCCCCGCAGAAGTGACCACCGAACCGGAGCCGGCCATCGCGCGGATGATCCCGGTGTTGAGGCCGGCGGCGATCTCCTCGCGGAACCGCGAAATCAGCAACAGGTTGTAGTCCGACCCCACCGCGAGCAGCAAGATCACCGCCAGCGCCAGCACCACCCAATAGAGTTTGATGCCGAACATGTACTGCCACACCAGAACCGAGATCCCAAACGAGGCGCCCAGCGATAAGGCGACGGTGCCGACGATGACGATGGCGGCCACCAGACTTCGGGTCAGCATCATCATGATCAGCAGGATCAGGCTCAGCGCGGCAATACCGGCGATCAGCAGGTCGTAGGTGGCGCCGTCCTGGATGTCCTTGTAGGTGGCCGCGGTGCCGCCGAGGTAGAATTTCGCCTCGGCCATCGGGGTGCCCTTGACCGCCTCGTGGGCAGCATTGCGGATCGGCTCGATATGCGAAATGCCTTCTGGCGTAGCGGGATCGCCTTCGTGGGTAACGATCATCCGGGCGGCTTTACCGTCGGGTGAAAGGAACAGTTTCAGCCCGCGTTTGAAGTCGGGGTTGCTGAAAACCTCGGGCGGCAGATAGAAGGTGTCGTCGTTCTTGGATTCGTCGAATGCGCGTCCCAGCTCCGTCGAGTTCTCGATGGCCGCCGCGGTCTGGGCGTAGATGCCGGACAGGGTGGCGTAATTGGCCAGGGTCAGGTCGTGATTGGTCTCCTGGCTCGCGATCTGCTGCGGTATCAGGGCCACCAGCTTGGGCTGCAACGCGTCCAGCTTGTCCAGGGTGGCCGTCAGATCCTCGAACCGCGCGCTGAGTTGGTCGACGCCGTCGAGCGCGTCCAGCACCGACCTGATCGCGTAGCAGACCGGGATGTCGAAACAGTGCTTCTCCCAATAGAAATAGCTGCGGATCGGCCGGAAGAAGTCGTCGAAATTCGCGATCTTATCCCGCAGATCGTTGATCACCGCGATCGTGTCGCGGAAGCTCTGCGCCTCACTGTGGGTGGTCGCCGCCAACTCCTGTTGCAGCGTGTACTGCTGCCGGAGGATGTCGATCGAGTTGGAGAGTTCGCCGGCTTGGCGCAGCAGGTCGTCCGCGCGATCCCGTTGATATCTGAGGTTTTCACTCTGGTTAGCGCTCTGGGCGCTGATCTGGAAGGCCAGCGAGGTGTGCGTGAGCGGGGTGCCCAGCGGCCGGGTGATGGACTGCACCTGAGCGATGCCCGGCACATGGAACACCGCCTTGGCGATCCGGTCCAGGATCAGCATGGCGGCCGGGTTGCGCATGTCGCGATCGGTCTCGACCATCAGCAATTCCGGTTCCAGCCGGGCGCGGGAGAAGTGCCGCTCGGCGGCCGTGTAGCCGACGTTCGCCGGGGCGTCTTCGGGCATGTAGGGGCGGGTGTCGTAGCTCGTCTTGTAACCCGGCAAGGTGAGCAGGCCGATGAAGGCCACCGCGCACGCCACCGTGAGGACCGGCCCGGGCCAGCGCACGATGGCCGTGCCGATCCGGCGCCAGCCGCGGGTACGCATCGCACGTTTGGGTTCGAAGATGCCCACCAGCGCACCCAGCGTCAGCACCGCAGGCGCCAGGGTCAACGCGGCCACCAGCGCAACCAGGATGCCCAGGGCCGCGGGCACCCCGAGGCTCTGGAAATACGGCAGCCGGGTGAAGCTCAAACATGCCACCGCACCGGCCACGGTCAGCCCGGATCCCAGGATGATGTGGGCGGTCCCACGAAACATGGTGTAGTACGCGGTTTCTCGTTCTTCGCCGGCGCTGCGGGCTTCCTGGTAACGGCCGACGAGGAAGATGGCGTAGTCGGTGCCGGCGGCGATCACCAACAGGGTGAGCAGATTCGTCGCGTACGTCGACAGCCCGATGATCCCGGCATTGCCGAGGAAGGCGACGATGCCTCGCGCGGCGGCCATCTCGATCATCACCGTCACCAGCACCAACAGCATGGTCAGGAACGACCGGTAGACGAAGAACAGCATCACCGCGATGACTCCGACGGTGAGGGCGGTGACCTTTGCGGTGCCCTTGCTGCCCACCTCGAACTGGTCGGCGATCAGCGGGGCGGCGCCGGTCACGTAGGCCTTGACACCGGTTGGGGCCGGCGTGCTTTCGACGATTTTGCGCACGGCGACGACGGATTCGTTGGCCAGCGCGGAGCCCTGGTTGCCGGCGAGGTTCAACTGGACGTAGGCGGCTTTGCCGTCGCCGCTCTGCGATCCGGCCGCGGTGAGGCTGTCGCCCCAGAAGTCCTGCACGTGCTCGACGTGTTTACGGTCCCGCTCCAGCTTGTGGATCAGCGTGTCGTAGTACTGGTGGGCGTCGGCGCCCAACGGCTTGTCGCCTTCCAGCACGATCATCGCGGTGCTGTCGGTGTCGAACTCGTGAAATGCCGCACCGATGCGTTTGGTCGCCTTCAGGGACGGCGAGTCGGGTGAGATCAGTGCGACGTTGTGGGTCTCGCCCACCTTTTCCAATTGCGGCACCAGGGCGTTGCTGACCCCCGCCAGGATCACCCAGAACAACAGGATCGGCACCGACAACCGCCGGATGGTGTGGGGAATGCGAGGGGGCTTCTCGTCGTTCATCCGGATTTGTCCAAGCAGAAGGTGTAGGCGTAGGCGGTATTGATGGTGCGTTCGTCCTTGACTTCACCGTTGACAGTGATTCGGCAGCCGATGGTGTTGCCGTTGCCTTGCGCCACAACGTTTCCCAGCACGGCCGGTTCGGTGGTGGTGATGGTGAACGACCAGGGTAGCGGCGCGTTGAGCACCTGCTGTGGCTGTGCGTTGACGTCCAGGTAGTTGATGGTCGCGACGGAGCCGGGCGCGCCGAAGACTTCCAGGACCACGTTTTTGGGGTTGAACGGGACGATCTCGTTGGAGATGCCGCTGTTGGCGGACGCGTCGTGCTGGCTGCCGAAGATTCCATGCAGGCGATAGATGGCGAACGCGGCGGTCGCGACTACCACGGTCGCGACCAATACCATCCACCCCCGCTTGACCAGAGGTGCTAACGAAACCCGTCCCACCCGTTGGCCTTTCGCTGTCCAGGCAGAGCACCACGTCCGGCGCCCGCCGGCAGCACTGGTATGACAGTACGGTACCGAACCGTACTACACAAGAGCGCTTTGCGACGTCGGCGCTACCGAATTGTTCGGGTGAGGCCGGGCAGCAGGAAGTCGTCCACCAGCGCACGCACCGTTTCCAGGGTCGGCGGCCGGCCGGGCAGGATGCAACGGAAGATGAGATAGTTGGGCAATATATCCCAAAGTTCTTCTTTGACAGCGTCTTCGGAGATCTCACCACGTTCGATGGCTTGGTGGAACACGTGCTGGAATAACGCTTTGCGTTGGTCCAGGAACCGGTGCTGCATGGCGTCCCGCAGGGCCGGATGGCGCGACACCTCGACCAGCACCGCGCGAATCGTGCTGGCTTGCTGGTGACCTTGCAAGCAGATCGCCTCGCCGAGCTGCAGCAGATCGCCACGCAGGGTGCCGGTGTTCGGCGGGACCGCGATCGGCCGGATGCCCTCGATGAATGCCGCCAGCACGAGTTCGGCTTTCGAAGGCCAACGGCGGTACACGGTCGCCTTGCTCGCCCGGGCGGTGACGGCGACGGCTTCCACGGTCAATCGGTCGTAGCCGTGTTCCTGCAACAGCTGCAGCGTCACCGCCAGCAGCTCGGCTTCCCGCGGCGACCACGGCGATGCATCCGCGGACGGGTCCACAGTCTGCGTCATAGCGCCCACCATAGGCCCCACCGCCCGATTGGCGCCCTTAATCGGGCACGCCGTCGCCCAGTCCCTCTGCCAACAGCCGTCGGAAACCGTCTTCGTCGAGGACCGGCACACCCAGCTCGACCGCCTTGTCGTACTTCGACCCCGGCGAGTCACCGGCCACGACATAGGAGGTCTTCTTCGACACCGAGCCCGCCGCCTTCCCGCCGCGAGCGACGATCGCCTCCTTGGCGTCGTCGCGCGAAAAACCGGTCAGCGAGCCGGTCACCACGATGGTCAGTCCGGTCAGGTTGCGCGGCACGCTTTCGTCGCGCTCGTCTTCCATCCGCACTCCGGCCGCGCGCCACTTGTCGACGATCTCGCGGTGCCAATCGACGGCGAACCATTCGGTGACCGCGTCGGCGATGGTCGCCCCGACGCCCTCGACGGCGGCCAGCTGCTCGGTGGACGCGGCGACGATGTCGTCGACGCTGCCGAACTCGGTGGCCAGGGCACGTGCGGCCGTCGGCCCGACGTGCCGGATCGACAATGCCACCAGCACCCGCCACAGCGGCGCCGCCTTGGCCTTCCCGAGGTTGGCCAGCAACCGCCGGCCGTTCGCGGACAGTCCGCCGGCTTTCGTCCGGAACAACTCGGTGCGCAGCAGGTCGTCCTCGGTGAGGTCGAAAAGGTCGCCTTCGTCGGCGATGGCCTGCGCCTGCAGCAACGCCACGCCCGCCTCGTAGCCCAGCCCCTCGATGTCCAGGGCGTTGCGGCTGGCGACGTGGAAGACCCGCTCCCGCAGCTGCGCCGGGCAGTGCCGGGTGTTCGGGCAGCGGATGTCGGCGTCGGCTTCCTTGGTCGGCGCCAGGGTGGTGCCACACTCCGGACAGGACGTGGGCATGACGAATTCGCGTTCGGACCCGTCGCGCAAGTCCACCACCGGTCCGAGCACCTCGGGGATCACGTCGCCGGCCTTACGGATGACCACGGTGTCGCCGATCAGCACGCCCTTGCGCTTGACCTCCGACGCGTTGTGCAGGGTGGCTTGCGACACCGTCGAACCGGCGACCTTCACCGGCGTCATCCAGGCAAACGGCGTCACCCGCCCGGTGCGGCCGACGTTGACCCTGATGTCGAGCAGCTTGGTCTGCGCTTCTTCGGGCGGGTACTTGTAAGCGATGGCCCAGCGCGGGGCGCGCGAGGTGGACCCCAGGCGACGTTGCAACGCCACCTCGTCGACCTTGACCACCACGCCATCGATCTCGTGCGCCACCTCGTGCCGGTGCTCGCCCCAGTAGCTGATCCGCTCCTGCACTGCATCGAGATCGTCGACCAGGGTGGTGTGCTCGGAGACCGGCAGGCCCCAGGACTTCAGCGCGAGGTAGGCGCCGTGCTGCGTGGCCGGACGGAAGCCCTCGGTATGGCCGAGCCCATGGCAGATCATCCGCAGCATGCGCCGCGCGGTGACCGCCGGATCCTTCTGCCGCAGTGACCCGGCCGCGCTGTTGCGGGGGTTTGCGAACGGTGCCTTGCCCTGTTCGACGAGACTGGCGTTGAGCGCCTGGAAGTCGGCGACCTGAAAAAAGACCTCGCCGCGCACCTCGAGCACATCCGGCACCGGGTATTCGTCGCTGGCGGTAAGCCGTTGCGGCACGTCGTCGATGGTGCGGGCGTTGAGGGTGACGTCCTCACCGGTGCGCCCGTCGCCACGGGTCGCGGCCCGGGTGAGGCGTCCATTCCGGTAGACGAGCGACAACGCGACGCCGTCGATCTTGAGTTCACAGAGGTAGTGCGCGTCGTCGCCTACCTCGGCGTGCACCCGCGCGGCCCAGGCGCCGAGTTCTTCGGCACTGAACGCGTTGTCCAGGCTCAGCATCCGTTTTAGGTGCTCGGCCGCCTCGAAGTCGGTCGCGAACCCCGCGCCGCCGACCAGCTGGGTGGGCGAGTCGGGGGTGCGCAGTTCGGGATACTCCGCCTCCAGCGCTTCCAGCCTGCGCAGCAGCTTGTCGAACTCCGCATCGGTGATGATCGGCGCATCCCGCACGTAATAGCGGAACTGGTGTTCGCGCACCTCCTCTGCCAGGTCTTGCCACTGGCGCAACACGTCAGGCGAACTCACCCTCGCAGGCTATCGAAGGGCTCCGACGCCGGGCGCTCACTCCTCTCTCTCCTCCACAAAGGGGCGCTCCTCCACAACGGGGCGCTCCTCCACAAAGGCGCGCAGCCGGTCCACCGCGGCGTCCCAGCGGCGCGACAGTTGCGCCAGGTAGTCGCCGGCCCGGGCCAGCGGTTCGGTCTGCACGGTCCACACGCGTTCGCGCCCGCGCCGGGAGCTGGTGACCAGACCGGCGGATTCCAGGAGCAGCAGATGCTTGCTGGCCGCCTGACGCGTCACCGGGATCGCCTGGGTGAGTTGCGTGGTGGAGCTCGGGCCGCTGTCGCACAGCCGCACGACGATGCGCAGCCGGTTGGGGTCGCCGAGAGCGCCGAACAGTGGCGCGTCGACCGCGGCGCGGGCGGTCATGCGTCGAGGTACCGACGGACCAGGTCGGCCTGGATCGTCCAGCCTTCGGAGTTGCTCTCGTAGGCAGAACCGCGCCGCGCCTCCGGGATGGCGTCGAACCCGGACTCGACGATGGTGAGCAGCACCCCTTCGGGCACCTCCGACAGCGTGAACTCCACCAAGGTCGTCGCCTCGTCCTCACCGTCGTCCGGAAAAGGACGCCACCGGTAGGCGAATCGCCGCTGCGGTTGCACCGCGACGATCTGCCAGGTGCTTTGCGCCCCCGCGTGCGGTTCCTGACGCTTAGCGATCTCGTCATCGACGGTGGTCGGGGTGATCACCGCGGTGACGCTGCTGCCCTCGGTGAACGGCCCGTCGAAACGGGCGCCGAACCAGCGGCCAAACTGCTCGGCGTCGCTGACGGCCTGCCAGACCCGGTCCAACGGCGCTCGCAGCAGCACCTGCTTCTCGATGCGATCGGTACTCATACGCAACCTCCTGGTTGCCTTTCAGTTCACCATGCCGGCGCAGGAAACGCAACCAAAAGGTTGCTAGATGGCGTCGGGGTCGTCGGTGAATGCTTCCGCGGCCCTGCGGGCCAGCCCGATCGCCGTGCGGGCCCACTCGGGAGTGGCACCGGCCAGCCCGCAGGCCGGGGTGACGCCGACGCGGTCCCGCAGGGCCGCACGGCCGAATCCGAGCCGGTCGGTCACCGCGACCACCGCCTGCGCGACCTCTTCCGCCGACGGCCGCCGCTCGGGCGCGATGGCCGGGACGACACCCAGCACGATGGTGCGCCCCGATTCGACGAAAGCCGCGATGCCGTCCAGGTCCGCCGGGCGCAGCGTGCCCGCATCCACAGATAGTGCTCGAATTCCGGTACGTTGCAACATCTCCCACGGCAGGTCCGGCGCACAGCTGTGCAGCAGCAGGTCCGAATCGATGGTGTCGACGCAGGTCTGCAGCAGCGTCTCCGCGACGGCCTCGTCCAGGGCGGGCACCGGGCTCAGCGCCGTGACGCCGCTCAACCGCCCGCCCAGGGCCGCCGGCAGCGTGGGCTCGTCGAGTTGCACCACCACGCGGGTGTCGAGGCGGCGCGCCAGCGTCGCCCGGTGGGCCGCAACGCCTTCGGCCAGCGACGCGGTGAGGTCTCGCAGCGCGCCGGGATCGGTGATCGCCCGGTGCCCGTTGCGCAATTCCAGTCCGGCCGCCAGGGTGACAGGCCCGGCCACCTGCACCTTTACCACCCGGTCGCCGCCCCGCAGACCCGCGGTCTCCCAAGCCTCTTCGAGGGCGTCCATGTCCTCGTCGAGCATGCTGACTGCTCTGCGCAGCACGGCACCCGGGCGGGACACGATGCGGTATCCCCGCGGCACGGTGTCGATGGCGACATCGATCAGCAAGGCGCCGGCGCGCCCGAGCAGGTCGGCGCCGACTCCCCTGGCCGGCAGCTCGACCAGATGCGCCAGTGCGCCCGCCAGTTCGCCGACGACGACCTCGGCGGCCTGCCTCGCCGAGGAGCCGGGCCACGAACCGATGCCGCTGGCCTTCGCGAAAGGCGGCGCGAAATCACTCACCGGGCAACCGTATTCGACCTCACATCGCGCGGCGACCGCCAGGGGTGTTTAGCACCCCGCGCCCCGGGTAGGTTCGACCCGAGAAGGGTGGCAGATGGCAAGACTGCTGTGTTGGGCTCTGCTGTGCTGGGTGACGGCGCTGACAGCGGCGTGCACCCGGGTGGTCGGCGGTGAAGCGGTCGCGCCCCTGAACGCCGTGCCGTTCGGTGTGCTCGATGCCGGGGCTGTGCTGTTGGACCAAGCCCGCATGCGCGCCATTACCGGCGCCGGTGACCATTTGACGATCATCCCGACGATGGACGGCAGGTACCCCGTCGACATCGACGACCTGGCGACGACGGCGCCGCCCGAATGCCGGTTCGTGTTCGCCGAGACCGCGACCTTCGGCACCGAGGTGAAAGCGTTCCACAAGACGACGTATCAGGACCCACCGGACGGGCGGTTGATCTCCGAGGGCGCCGCGAGCTACGCCGACACCGGGACCGCCAGGCGGGCCTTCGACGACCTGGTGTCGTCCGTCAAGAACTGCGCGATCAGTTCGATGGGCTGGCTGTTCGTCAGTAGCTGGAACGCCGACGCCGATTCGCTGCATATGCGGCCGGGCTCGTGCGGACGCGATTACCGCGTGCTGTCGGTCGCCATGCTGGAGGTCACGTTCTGCGGTTTCCCCGAGTCGGTGTCCGAGATCGTGATGACGAACATGTCCGCCAACGTCCCGGGCAGCTAGTCAGCGCGCGGTCCCGGCGATGGTCGCGCTGCCAAGCACCTCGTCACCGTCGGGGTCGTGACGGTAGAGCACCAGCGTCTGTCCGCGTGCGACACCTCGCAGCGGGGCGCGCAGTTGCACCTGCAGTTCTTCGCCGACCAGTTCGGCCACCGCGGGCGTCGTTTCGCCGTGCGCCCGCACCTGGACCTCGCACTCGACCGGCCCGCGGGGCGGCCTGCCCTGAGTGAAGATCGGCTGCCGGCCCTTCATCGCGTGCACGTCAAGGTCGGCGGCACAACCGACGTGGACCGTCGCGGTCTCGGCGTCGATAGCGGTCACATAGCGCGGACGGCCATCCGGACCCGGTCCGGCGATGCCCAGCCCCTTGCGCTGTCCGACGGTGAAGCCGTGCACGCCGTCGTGTTCGGCCAGCACCGCGCCGTCGGCGTCGACCACGCTCCCCCGGCGCACCCCGATGCGCGCACCGAGGAACGCCTGGGTGTTGCCGGAGGGAATGAAGCAGATGTCGTGACTGTCCGGTTTGTCCGCGACGGCCAGGCCGCGGCGCGCGGCCTCGGCGCGGATCTGCGGCTTGGTGGTGTCCCCGATCGGAAACGCGGCGTGGCGCAGCTGTGCAGCGGTCAGCACGGCGAGCACGTAGGACTGGTCCTTGTCCCGGTCGACCGCGCGGCGCAGCCGCCCGTCGGACAGCCGCGCATAGTGCCCCGTGACGACCGCGTCGAAACCCAGCGCCAGCGCGCGGGCCGACAGGGCGGAGAACTTGATCTGCTGGTTGCACCGCACGCACGGATTGGGTGTCTCACCGCGCGCGTAGGAAGACACGAAGTCGTCGATCACGTCTTCTTTGAACTTTTCCGCGAAATCCCAGACGTAGAACGGGATTCCGAGCACGTCCGCGACACGTCGGGCGTCCGAGGCGTCTTCCTTGGAGCAGCAACCGCGCGAGCCGGTACGCAGCGTGCCGGGCGCGCTCGACAGCGCCAGGTGCACGCCGACCACGTCGTGTCCGGCATCGACCATGCGGGCGGCGGCGACCGAAGAATCGACGCCACCGCTCATCGCGGCGAGAACCTTCACTTGGCCATCCCCGCCGCGGCCAGGACGGCACGCCGCGCCCGGGCCACCGCCGCAGGCAACACTTCCAGCACCGCGTCCACGTCAGCGTCAACACTGTTGTGTCCGAACGACATTCGCAGTGAACCGCGGGCGCTGGCCGGGTCGGCGCCCATCGCCGTCAGCACATGCGAGGGCCGCGCCACGCCTGCGGTGCAGGCCGACCCGGTCGAGCACTCGATTCCATTGGCGTCCAACAGCATCAGCAGGGCGTCGCCTTCACAGCCGCGAAAAGTGAAGTGGGCGTTGCCGGGAAGCCGCAGCGGGTCGTCGGCGCCGTTGAGGTGGACGTCGTCGATTTCGGCAAGCACACCCTTGACCAGCCGCTCGCGCAACGCCCGCAGTCGGGCGCTGTTGCCCTCCAGCCCATCCACCGCGATCCGGACGGCCGTGGCCATGCCCACCGCGCCGGCCACATCCGGTGTGCCGGACCGCACGTCGCGCTCCTGGCCACCGCCGTGCAGCAGCGGCACGCAGTCAATGTCGCGACGCAGCAGCAGCGCACCGACGCCCGGCGGCCCGCCGAACTTGTGCGCGGTCACGCTCATCGCCGACAATCCGCTCGCCCCGAAGTCGACCGGCAGCTGTCCGACCGCCTGTACGGCGTCGCTGTGCATCGGGACACCGAACTCGGCCGCTACGGCGGCCAGCTCCGCGATCGGCATGATCGTCCCGACCTCGTTGTTGGCCCACATCACCGACACCAGGGCGACGTCGTGGTGCGCTTCGAGCGCCTCGCGCAGCGCGGTGGCAGCCACCGAGCCATCCGGCATGGTGGGCAGCCAGGTGACCTCGGCGTCTTCGTGTTCGACGAGCCATTCCACGGTGTCGAGCACCGCGTGGTGTTCCACCTCGGTGGTGACCACCCGGCGCCGCGCGGGGTCGGCAGCACGGCGTGCCCAGTAGATGCCTTTGATGGCGAGGTTGTCACTCTCCGTGCCGCCCGCGGTGAAAATCACCTCCGACGGGCGAGCGCCCAGCTTGTCGGCGATCAGCTCGCGCGATTCCTCGATGCGCCGCCGGGCCGCGCGCCCGGTGGTGTGCAGCGACGACGCGTTGCCCACCGTGCCCAGTACAGCCGTCATCGCCTCGATGGCGGTGGGGTGCATCGGGGTGGTGGCGGCGTGATCGAGGTAGACCATGACGGGGTTTACGATACCGGCCGCCCGCCGTGACCCGGAATTTCGGCTTTTCGGGGGCGGCCGCCGGCGTTCGGCGTGGTTTGGGCCCCCCGAAATCGGTCAATCGTTCACCAAGTGAACCAACAGGCACGCCGGTGGTGCTTCGCCGACCAACTCGGGCCACACTTCCTGGACGATCCGGGCCAGCCGGTGCTGCTCGTCGAGTCGCGTGCGGTTTTCCAACGCCGTCGTTTTCACCGCCGCAAGGCCCATCTGGTGCTGTCCGCGTTGCGGCACCGCGCCGCCGAGCTCGGCGAACAGGCCCTGTTTCTGCAGACCGGCACCTACCGCGAAGCCCTCGACCAACTCGAGGGTCCGCTCAGCGTCTGCCAGCCGACTTCCTGGTCGGCGGACCGGTTCGTGCGGTCGCTACCGGAAGTGCAGGTATTACCGGCCCGCGGGTTCTGTACCAGTCGCGAGGCCTTCGAGGAGTGGGCCGGGAACCAGCGCACGCTGCTGATGGAGAACTTCTACCGCGGCGCACGCCAGCGGTTCGAACTGTTGATGGACGGCGACGATCCGGTGGGCGGCCGCTGGAATTTCGACGCCGACAACCGCGAACCCGCACCCAGGGACCGAAGCGAGTTGGGCATTTCGCCGCCCTGGCGGCCCGACGAGGACGAGATCGATGAACAGGTCCGCGCGGATCTGGATCGGTGGCAACGCGACGGCGACGTCTCGTTTGTCGGCAACGACGGTCCGCGGGAATTCCCGGTCACCGCCACCGAAGCGCGGGCCGCGCTAGGGGTGTTCATCCGGGAACGGTTGCCGCACTTCGGTCCTCATGAGGACGTCATCCTCGCCGGGGACCGGTTCATGGCACACAGCCTGCTGTCGGCGCCGATGAATCTTGGGCTCCTTGATCCACTGGAGTGTGCGTATGCGGCCGAGGACGCCTATCGCAGCGGGGACGCCCCGCTGGCCAGTGTCGAGGGTTACATCCGGCAGTTGATCGGTTGGCGCGACTACATCTGGCATGTGTATTGGCATTTCGGCGACGGGTATCGCCGCCGCAACGCGCTGCGGGCGCGCGCGGCCCTGCCCGACTGGTTCGCCGAGCTGGATGCCGACGCGGTGCAGGCCCGCTGTCTACGCGACGTGCTGGCGCAGGTGCGCGACCACGGCTGGGTGCACCACATCCCACGGCTGATGGTGCTGTCGAACTATGCGCTGCAACGGGGTTGGCATCCCGCCGCCGTCACCGACTGGTTCCACCGCTGCTTCGTCGACGGTTACGACTGGGTGATGGTCGCCAACGTGGTCGGAATGTCGCAGCATGCCGACGGCGGGTTGATGGCCACCAAGCCCTATGCCGCGGGCGGGGCCTATATCAACCGGATGAGCGACTATTGCGGTGATTGTCGGTACCGGCCCAGCGAGCGGGTCGGCGACCGCGCCTGCCCGTTCACCGGCGGCTACTGGTGGTTTCTGTCCCGCAACGCCGATGAGCTGGCCGGGAACCGGCGAATGACCCAGCCGCTGGCCGGGTTGCGGCGGCTCAAGAACCTCGATGACGTGGTGGCCCAACAGCGCAGGATGAACGGCCAGCCGCCGTGATCTAACCCGCGACTAACCCGCGCCGACCATTTTCTCCATGCGCCGCAACGCAATCGAGCAGATGCTGAGATAGGGGCCGGCCCACCAGGGCACGGCCATCGTCACCCGGGCGCCCCGCGGCGTCGGGTCCACGCGGTGACTGGTGGCGGGGATTCCGACCACCTGCCCACCTATTTTCCAGGCCCAGAATCTGCCGGGGTCGAATTCAGTCACCACGAACGGCGCACCGACCAGCAGCGGTGTCTGAACGCTGCCGGTCGCGCCCAGTTCCAGCTCCCGGTACGGCGGGTCCAACTCGGCGCGCGCGATCGTTGGTCCCCAGCGCGGCCAGGCATCCAGGTCGACCAGTAGCTCCCACAGGGCTTGCGGCGGCGCGGCGATTACCCGATGCACGCTGAGCATGATTCCGTCGTTCACCGGCACTGGCTTCCCGCTAACGGGCATCGGTAAGCCTGGGGCGGCGGATCACCAACCCATCGAACCGGGAATACCCTTGAAGGGTCCGGCAATCCAACTGGTGATCCAGCCGCCGTAGAACCCGCCGGGCTGCGGAATCACCTGCTCGCCGTTGACTGTGCACCGGTCCACCTCTGCGGCCAGCACCGCGATGGCCCCCGCGATCGGTGTGAACGGCGCCGACGGCAATTGGTAGGTCCACGCGGCGCGCGGGGCCTTCCGCGCCGGGGTGACCAGGTCGAAGTAGCGTGCCTGACCCTTCCATTCACACCACGAGGCGCCGGCCGCCGGGCGCAGCACCTCGTCGGCGAACGCGTCGCGGGGCAGGTAATAGGTCGGGGGATGACTGGTTTCCAATACCCGCCAGGCGCGGGTCGTCGAGGCGATAGTCTCGCCGCCCAGCTCGACGGTGATCGCGCCGGCGAACTCCTCCAACCGCGGCGGACGGGGATAATCCCAGACCGATTCCTGTCCCGGACCGGGCTTATCGGGAGTCGGCCAACGAGACATCACCCCATTGTGCCCGTGCTCAGGCCACCAGCGCGTGCCGGTGGCCGCGGGCGCGCTCCCGGAACACGACGGACTGGCAGCGGCCGGCCAGTTCCCGCCGGTCGGGGCCCGGCAGCTGCAGGGACTCCACGCGTAGCGAGACCACGGTGCGACGTACCCGCAGCAATCGGCTGACCGACCGGCCCAGGGTGTCGTCGCCGACGTATGCGGGCGCGGTCGACACGCTGCCGTCGGCGTGGTGATAGCTCAACCGAAGCGGCTGGACCGGGCGACCGGAATCGATCGCGGCCTGAAACATGGCCGGGTAGAAGCTGCCCGACGCCAGCCCGCACCAAGTGGTGCCCTCGGGGAACGCGACGACGGTCTGCCCGGCGCGCAGGCGGCGGGCCACCGCATCCACCACGTCCGGTAGCCGTCGCAGGCTGGACCGTTCGATCGGGATGACCCGCAGGATGCGGGCCAGCATCCCGACTGGCCCGGCCGCGCACATGTCGGCACGGGCGACGAAGGACCCCGGCAACACCGCGCCGATGGCGAAGGCGTCCAGCCAGGACGTGTGACTGCTGACCACCAGCACACCGCGCAGGTTACGAATCGGGTTGCCGGACACCTTGATTCGCACTCCGAAACAACGCAGCACCAACCGGCAGTAGGTACGCTGCACCCCGGTGCTGCCGGGCAGCGGCACCCCGAGCAACGGTATTCCCGGCGCCACCAGCAGCGCACAGGTGACGCGGAACGCCACCCGCAGCGCCGTTCGAAATGGTTGAACCGCAGCGTCTTCCGCCATCCGCACGCAACCCGCGTGGCATGTCGCGCGGGGCAGCCAGGAGTGCCCGGCCGTGTTCACAGCGCCGAGGCCGCCGCAACCGAGCGCAGCCGCTTGAGATACCGGGTGTTGGCGTGTTGTTTGGCCAGTAGCACGCAGAAGTCACCGACGCCGAAGTCCGGATCGTGGGCCGGTTCACCGCAGACCTGCGCGCCCAGCCGCAGGTAACCGCGCATCAAAGCCGGGACCTCCGGCCGGTTGGGCGCCGGGATTTCGTCCAGGCCTTTGCCGTCGAGGCGGACGGGCCGCCGCGGGTGCACCCGGTAGTCCGCGGCGTGCCGGCTCAGCACGAAGTCACGCACGCCGCGGACCTGGCTGCCCGGCGCCTGGCCGGTGGAGTCGCCGCCGATCGGCACCGAAACACATCCGGTCACGTACTCGTAGTCGCAGCGGTCCAGGTAGGCCAGGATCCCGGCCCACATCAGCAGCACCACCCCGCCGTTGCGGTGCCCCTCGCGCACCGCGGCCCGGCCCATCTCCACCAGCGACGGGCGCAGGCTGTCGAAGGCGCGGACGTCGAATTCCGTTGCGGTATACAGGCCGCCGGCGGCAATGGCACCCGCGGGCGGCAACATTCGGTAGCAGCCCACCAGTTCACCGGTGTCATCGTCGCGCACCAGCAGGTGGTCGCAGTACTCGTCGAACCGGTCGGCGTCGCGGCCGTCGACGGCCGCGGGCAGGGCGAATCCGGGAGTGTTGCTGAAGACGTCGTAGCGCAGCCGTTGCGCCGCTTCGATGAGGGCCTCGTCGGTGGACAGCAGGAGGGAGTAATGCGGGCCGGGGGCATCGTTGGTCACCGGGCCGCGTGGTTTCTCGCTGGGTATGAGGACAGAAGCGATGCTCATGCCACCAACGTGGCGCAGCCGGTGAGCCAGTCGGCATCGGCGTGCTGACATGTCGGTGCACGCCAGATGACGAAATGTGCGCGCGTTGTTGCGCGAGCAGTCCCCCGCAAGCGGGAGGTGCCCCCCAGCAAAAGCACCCGACACGCCGAGCGTGCGGGTGCTTTTGCGTCTGCTCGCGGGGGCTAAATCAGCCCTTGCGCGCCTTGATCGCCTCGGTCAGCTGCGGCGCCACCTTGAACAGGTCGCCCACCACGCCGTAGTCGGCGATCTCGAAGATCGGCGCTTCCTCGTCCTTGTTGACCGCGATGATGGTCTTCGAGGTCTGCATCCCGGCCCGGTGCTGAATCGCCCCGGAGATGCCCAGCGCAATGTAGAGCTGCGGGGAAACGGTCTTACCGGTCTGCCCGACCTGGAACTGGCCCGGGTAGTAACCGGAGTCGACCGCCGCACGCGAGGCCCCGACCGCGGCACCCAGCGAGTCGGCCAGCTCCTCAACGACGCCGAAGTTCTCGGCGCTGCCCACACCGCGACCACCGGACACCACCACGGTGGCCTCGGTGAGCTCCGGGCGGTCGCCGGCGACCGCCGGCTCGCGCGAGGTGACCTTGGTCGCGTTCTCGGCGGGCTCGGGCACCTCGACGTTGACGACCTCTCCGGCGCCGTCGGCCGGCTCGGCGTCGACGGCACCGGCCCGGACCGTGATCACCGGGGTGTCGCCGTTGGCTTGCGCCTCGACGGTGAACGCACCACCGAAGATGGAGTGCACGGCCTTGTTGCCCTCTTTGACCTCGACGACGTCGACCAGCAGGCCCGAACCAATCCGGGCGGCGAGGCGGCCGGCGATTTCCTTGCCGTCGGCGTTGGCAGCCAGCAGCACCGCGGCCGGTGTCGACTCCTCGGCCAGCGCAGCCAGCACGTCCACGTACGGGGTGATCAGGTAGTTGTCGACGACGTCGGACTCCGCGACGTAGATCTTCGCGGCGCCGGCCGCCTTCAGCCCGTCGATCAGCGGCTCGGCCGTGCCGGGGCCGCCGACTACGACGGCGGCGGGTTCGCCCAGCGCGCGAGCGGCGGTAATCAGTTCGGAAGTGACCTTCTTGAGGGCACCTTCAGCTTGCTCAACGAGCACCAGTACTTCAGCCATGGGTTATCTGCTCTCTAGTCAGGAATTGCGCTCAGATGATCTTCTGGGACACCAGGTACTGAGCGATCTGGCTGCCGCCCTCGCCCTCGTCGGTGACCTTCTCGCCTGCCGTCTTCGGCGGCTTAGGCGTGGAGGACAGCACCGTCGAACCCGCGTTCTCCAGGCCGACCTCGTCGCTCTCGACGCCGATCTCGGCCAGGGTCAGGACGGTCACTTCCTTCTTCTTGGCGGCCATGATGCCCTTGAACGACGGGAAGCGTGGCTCGTTGATCTTCTCGTTGACGCTGACCACCGCGGGCAGCGTGGCCTCGAGGGCGAAGACGCCGTCGTCGGTTTCCCGCTCGGCGGTCACCTTGCCGTCCTCGACGGACAGCTTGCGCACGTGGGTGAGCTGCGGCAGGCCCAGGTACTCGGCGATGATCGCCGGCACCGCGCCGCCCGAGCCGTCGGTGGCCTCGTTACCGGCGATGACCAACTCGGTGCCCTCGATCGTGCCCAGCGCACGGGCCAGCGCCCACGCGGTCTGCACGACGCAGGAACCGTGCAGGCCGTCGTCCTTGAGGTGCACGGCCTTGTCGGCGCCCATGGACAGGGCCTTGCGGATCGCCTCGGTGGCACGTTCGGGGCCGGCGGTCAGCACGGTCACCGTTCCCTCGCCGCCTTCGCGCTCGCGGATCTGCAGCGCCTCCTCGACGGCGCGCTCGTTGATCTCGTCCAAGACCGCGTCGGCGGCCTCGCGGTCCAGCGTGAAATCGCCGTCGGAAAGCTTGCGCTCCGACCAGGTGTCTGGGACCTGCTTGATCAGGACCACGATGTTCGTCATAAGTGTGGTTCGTCCTCCTTGACGGAGTCCCACAGCGTTAGCTGCGGGACTGAGGTCACGCGTTTACGCGACCGCACAGGCATGTTACTAGGCGGTAACTTTTTGCGGTCTGCCCTCACACCATAGCGGGTAGTAATGGGCATTCTTTCGCCTGGATCGGCTGCCCGGTTCGCGAATCGGGCGCCAGGCATTAGCCTGCCTTAGCAATGAGCGCATTCGTCCCCGAGGGACCCGACCGGATCCCCGCCGATTCACCGGCGGAGGCTGCCGCGGTATTGACGCTGACCGGCGAGCGCACCATCCCCGACCTGGACATTGAGAACTACTGGTTCCGCCGGCACGAGGTGGTCTACGAGCGGCTGGCACCGCACTGCGCGGGCCGGGAGGTGCTCGAGGCCGGGTGTGGCGAAGGTTACGGTGCCGATTTGATCGCAGCGGTGGCCAAACGGGTGATTGCGGTGGACTACGACGAGGCCGCCGTGGCGCATGTCCGGGCCCGCTACCCCCGGGTCGAGGTGATGCGGGCAAACCTGGCCGAACTGCCGCTGCCGGCGGCGTCGGTAGATGTGGTGGTCAACTTCCAGGTCATCGAGCACCTGTGGGACCAAGGCCAGTTCGTCCGCGAGTGCGCCCGGGTGCTGCGGCCCGGCGGACTGCTGATGATGTCCACCCCGAACCGGATCACCTTCTCCCCCGGCCGGGACACCCCGATCAACCCGTTCCACACCCGCGAGCTGAACGCCGGCGAATTGACCGAACTGCTGGTGCACGGCGGCTTCGGTCACGTCGCCATGTCCGGGCTGTTCCATGGGCCGCGCCTGCAGGAGATGGATGCCCGCCACGGCGGCTCCATCATCGACGCGCAGATCGAGCGGGCCGTCGCCGACGCGCCCTGGCCGCGCGAGCTGGTGGCTGACGTCGCCGCGGTCGCCACCGCCGACTTCGATCTCGTCCCGGCCGGTGGTGACCGCCACATCGACGACAGCCTTGATCTAGTTGCGATCGCGGTGCGCGCTTGAACACCTTCGCCGCCGAGCGGGACCGGGTACCGGGCATGTTCACCCTGGTGCTGCACACGCATCTGCCGTGGCTGGCCCATCACGGCCGGTGGCCGGTGGGCGAGGAATGGCTCTATCAGTCGTGGTCGGCGGCCTATCTGCCGTTGTTCCGGGTGTTGCGTGAGCTGGCCGACGAGGATCGCCGTGGCCTGATCACCCTCGGCATGACGCCGGTGGTCAATGCCCAACTCGACGACCCGTACTGCCTCGACGGTATGTACCACTGGCTGGCCAACTGGGGGCTGCGTGCGGCCGAGGCCGCCAGCGTGCGGTCGGTGCCCCGCTCGAAATCCGCGGGCTACCTCTCGTGCACACCCGAAGCGTTGCGGGCCTTCGGTATTCGCGAGTCCGCGGAGGCCGAGCAGGCGCTGGACGATTTCGCCACGCTGTGGCGGCATGGCGGCAGCCCGCTGCTGCGCGGGCTGATCGACGCCGGCACGGTGGAGCTGCTGGGCGGCCCGCTCGCCCATCCGTTCCAGCCGCTGCTGAACCCGCGACTGCGGGAGTTCGCCCTGCGCGAGGGACTGGCCGACGCAGGGCTGCGGATGGCCCAGCGGCCTACCGGTATCTGGGCGCCCGAGTGCGCCTATGCCCCTGGCATGGAGCACGATTACGCGGCCGCCGGTGTGAGTCACTTCATGGTCGACGGCCCCTCGCTGCACGGTGACACCGCTCTGGGCCGGCCCGTCGGCGACACCGGCGTGGTCGCTTTCGGCCGGGACCTGCAGGTCAGCTACCGCGTCTGGTCGCCCAAGTCCGGCTATCCCGGGCACGCCGCCTACCGCGATTTCCACACCTACGACCACCTCACCGGCCTGAAGCCGGCCCGGGTCACCGGACGCGGCGTCGCCTCGGAGGGCAAGGCGCCGTACGACCCCGAGCGCGCCGACCGCGCGGTCGACATGCATGTCGCCGACTTCGTCGACGTCGTCCGCAATCGGTTGCTGTCGGAGTCCGAGCGGATCGGCCGCCCGGCCCACGTCGTCGCCGCGTTCGACACCGAGTTGTTCGGGCACTGGTGGTACGAGGGCCCGACCTGGCTGGCGCGGGTACTGCGGGCGCTGCCCGCCGCGGGCATCCAGGTCGGCACGCTCAACGATGCGATGGCCGCGGGATTCGTCGGCTCACCGGTCGAATTACCGCCCAGCTCATGGGGTTCCGGCAAGGACTGGCAAGTGTGGAACGGCGAGCAGGTGGCCGACCTGGTGCAGCTCAACGCCGAGGTGGTGGACACCGCGCTGTCCACCGTCGACAAGGCGCTGGCCCAGACGGCATCGCTGGACGGGCCGACCCCCCGCGATCATGTCGCCGACCAGATCCTGCGCGAGACGCTGTTAACCGTGTCCAGCGACTGGCCGTTCATGGTCAGCAAGGACTCCGCCGCCGACTACGCCCGCTACCGGGCCCATCTGCATGCCCACGCCACCCGGGAGATCGCCGGGGCGTTGGCCTCCGGCCGGCGTGACGCCGCACAGCGCCTGGCCGACGGGTGGAACCGGGCCGACGGCCTGTTCGGCGCCCTCGATGCTCGCAGGTTGCCCCGGTGACCTCCGCCGCGGCCGGCCCGGCCGCCGCTAACGGCCCCTCCCCCTTCCGCTTCCGCCGCGAGCGTGCGTGTCGGTACCGCGACACGCCGCGCACGGCGGCATTCCGCGCACCCTCGCGCGGCCAACGGGCCCGCGCATGAAGATCCTGATGGTCTCGTGGGAGTACCCGCCGGTGGTGATCGGTGGCCTCGGCCGGCACGTGCACCATCTGTCCACCGCCCTGGCCGCGGCCGGGCACGACGTCGTGGTGTTGTCGCGGCACCCCACCGGCACCGACGCCGGCACCCACCCGACGTCCGACGGCATCAGCGAGGGCGTGCGGGTGATCGCGGCCGCACACGACCCGCACGAGTTCACCTTCAGCAGCGACATGATGGCCTGGACGCTGGCCATGGGACACGCCATGACCCGCGCCGGCCTCTCCCTGAAACAACCTGGCAACGAACGCGTTTGGCGTCCCGACGTGGTACACGCCCACGATTGGCTGGTGGCCCATCCCGCGGTGGCGCTGGCCCAGCACTACGACGTGCCGCTGGTCTCCACCATCCACGCCACCGAAGCCGGTCGGCACTCGGGCTGGGTCAGCGGCCCCACCAGCCGTCAGGTGCACGCCGTCGAATCGTGGTTGGTGCGTGAATCCGATTCGCTCATCGCGTGTTCGGTGTCGATGAGCGAGGAGATCAACGAGCTGTTCGGGCCCGGGTTGTCCGCGACGACGGTGATACCCAACGGCATCCACGCGCAACGCTGGCCGTTCGCCGCCCGCCGCCCGCGCACCGGGCCGGCCGAGTTGCTCTATGTCGGACGGCTGGAATACGAGAAGGGCGTGCACGACGCCATTGCGGCCTTGCCGCGGATCCGCCGCACCCACCCCGGCACCACGCTGACCATCGCCGGCGACGGCACCCAGCAGGAGTGGCTGGTCGAGCAGGCCCGTAAACACAAGGTGCTCAAAGCGATCCGGTTCGCCGGCCACTGCGAACACGCCGAGCTGCTCGAGCTGTTGCACCGCGCCGACTTGGCCGTGCTGCCCAGTCGCTACGAGCCATTCGGGCTGGCCGCGCTCGAGGCCGCCGCCGCCGGCATCCCCCTGGTGACGTCGAATATCGGCGGGCTGGGCGAGGCGGTGATCAACGGCGTCACCGGGGTGTCGTGTCCGCCGCGCGACGTGGCCGCACTTGCCGCCGCGGTGCGCACCGTGCTCGACGACCCCCCCGCCGCTCAACGGCGCGCCCGCGCCGCCCGCAAGCGGCTCACCTCCGACTTCGACTGGCAAACCGTGGCCAACGAAACCGCGCAGGTATACCTGGCGGCCAAGCGCGCTGAACGCCAACCGCTACCGCGGCTGCCCATCGTCGAGCACGCATTGCCGGACCGGTAACGTCATGGGATGGGGATCAACTATTCCAGCGTGATCGACGCCCCGCGCGACGAGGTCTTCGCCTGGTACGCCAGACCCGGTGCATTCAACCGGCTCTCCCCGCCCTGGTCGCCGATGCGCCTGATCGCCGAAGCCGAATCGCTCGAGGACGGCCGCGCCATCCTCGCGCTGCCCGGCGGGCTGCGCTGGGTCGCCCAGCACCAGCCCGATTCCTACGATCCGCCAAGGCGTTTCGTCGATGCCATCAGCAGCGACGGGTTGGCGTCGCTGCCCCCGCGCCTGGTCGCCCGCTGGCGGCACACGCACGACTTCGAGGAAGTCAGTGCGAACAAGACGAGGGTTATCGACCGAGTCGAGACCCCGGTACCGGCGTCGGCGTTGCGCGCCATGTTCGCCTACCGGCACCGCCAGTTGGCCGACGATCTCGCCGCGCACGCCCGTGCCGACCGCCACGGCCTGCGGCCGTCCACGGTGGCGGTGACGGGTTCCTCTGGCCTGGTCGGCACGGCGTTGGCGGCGTTCCTGAGCACGGGTGGCCATCGCGTAATCCGCCTGGTGCGCGGCACCGCGCACGGGCCGGACGAGCGGCAGTGGAATCCGGCCGATCCCGACCCGGACCTGCTGAACGGTGTGGACGCGGTCATCCACCTGGCCGGTGCCTCCATCGCCGGCCGGTTCACCGACAAACACCGAAAGACGATCCGCGACAGCAGAATCGGCCCGACGCGCCGGCTCGCCGAACTGGTGGCACGCACCGGTACCGCGGTGCTGGTCTCGGCGTCGGCGATCGGCTACTACGGATACGACCGCGGCGACGAGCCACTGACCGAAGGCAGCGACCGCGGCGAGGGGTTTCTCGCCGACGTCGTCGCCGAATGGGAGGACGCGACCACCCCGGCCGAGCAGGCGGGAGCACGGGTAGTGCTGGTGCGCACCGGCATCGTGCAGTCCCCCCGCGGCGGGACCCTGCGGTTGATGCGGCCGCTGTTCACCGCCGGGCTGGGCGGCCCGCTGGGCGACGGCAGACAGTGGTTCTCCTGGATCGGGATCGACGACCTGATCGACATCTATCACCGTGGGCTGTGGGACACCGACCTGTCCGGACCGGTGAATGCTGTTGCGCCTCAACCGGTCCGCAACAGCGAATACACCAGCACGCTGGCTCGGGTGGTGCACCGGCCGGCGGTCCTGCCGGTGCCCGCGCTGGGCCCGCGGGTCCTGCTGGGCGAGCAGGGCGCCCGCGAACTAGCGCTGGCCAATCAGCGAGTGAGTCCGGCCCGGCTCGTGGCGGCCGGACATGACTTCCGCCGAGCCGACCTAGAATCGGCCCTGCGCCACCTGCTCGGTCGCGGCGAAACGCCTTGAGTCACGGGACCTGCCGGGTGGTGACCGGCCCCCGGGACAGGTTGCGCATGATCGCGGTGCGTAACGAGCGCGGCCGCAGGACGGGGCTCGCCGTGCCGGTATCGTGCACCAGACCGTCGACCAGCTCTTCCAGCGCTTCCAGCGCAGACCGACGCGGTGACCAATCCAGCTCACGGCGGGCCCGCTCGGTGGTGAGCAGCGGTGCGGCGAACGCCATGTCGAACCAGCCGCGGTCGATGGGCTGCAGTCGGGCCAGCCAGGACGCCTGCACCAGCGGCCCGAGCAGCGCCGCCGGAACGTGAATTGGTTTGGCGCCAAGGATCTTCGCAACATCGTCGCGCGTCACCGGCGGTTCGGCGGCGAGATTGAACGGCCCCAGGGCTCGCTTCTCGATCACCCGAACGCAGGCGTCCGCGACGTCGTCGGAGTGGATCATGGACACGGTCAGCGAGCGATCCAGGGGCAGTAACGGTAGCCAGCGCAACCACGCCGGATCGATGTAAGCCGGCAGCGTATAACGCCGTAGACCGGCCGCCGCCCGGCGCTGCAGGATCAGGCCGGGCCGCAGCCTGGAGATGCCGACACCGTCGGGATGCGTGCCCTCGTAGTCGTCGAGCAGCTTCTCCGCCGCGGCCTTGGACCTGCTGTACACCGAAGTGCCCAGCCCGGCTGTCGACCATGACTCGTCGACCTTCTGCCCGTACCGCCCGGCCGCGTAGGTGCCCAGTGAGGACATGTGCACCAGGTGGGGCACATTGGCGCTGTGGGCGGCACGCAGGACCGCCGAAGTGCCGCGGATGCCGACGTCGTACAGGTAACGGATGTTGCGGGTGGGCTGGAACCCCCAGGCCAGGTGCACGACACAGTCGGCACCGCGGAAAATGTTGTGCAGCTTGGCTTCCGCGCCGTCGTCCGCTACGTCAAGCTGATGCCAGTCGACGCCCCGGTACACGTCCTGTTGCGGCGGCTCACGCCGGGCGATACCGACGATGTCGTAATCGGCGCCCGCCTCGCCGAGCCGCTGCAGCACCGCCGTGCCCACATTGCCGCTGGCACCGGTGACGACGATCCGTGTTGTCATTGGGTGTCACCCGAATCGTCTGCGTCGCGTCCATCGCGGCTGCGCGCGTAGGCACTCGCCCGCAGATCGGCCAGCCACCCGGGATACAGCTTGACCCCGGGAGCGGTGTTGAGCACCGGGTCGAACGAGACGTCTTCGCCGGGCCCCAGGTCGACCAGCCGGTTCAGCGTCATCCGGGCGAGTTTTTCGAAATCAGCACTGCCGCGGGCCTGTTCGATCGCCACTTCCACGCCGCCGTGCTCGATCCGCTCTCGCACGTTGTCGAGCGATACGCCGGGGCCGTCAATCGGGGTTTCGATCCGGGCGCGCAGCCACCACTTGGTTCCGCCATAGTTCAGCGGCATCAGCGTGGTCAGGTTCGGCCCGCTCCAGGAGGTGACCGGCCGCAGCGCAAGCGCGCGGGTCAAGATGCCCGAACCGGCGGAGACCAGCAGCACGTCCCAGGGCTCGGACTGCGCGGGCCCGGACGGCACTCTGATGGCCAGGCCGATGAAATCCGGCAGCGCCGCGGGGGTGCCGGTCGCCTTGGAAAACCGGGCGACCACGTCCGACGACGGGATCGGCAACCCCCTGTCCTTCGGGGCGACCCGCTCGATCGAGCCCTCGGCCACCACGCCGATCGGATGAAAGAACCGTTTACCGCGGATTGCCGAGCCCCATTGGAAGGGCAGCGCGACTAGATCTGAAACTTTCACCGGCGCCGGGTTCCCGTTCTGCGGGCTAGAAAACACGGGGGTCAGGCGCGGGGACGCGCAATGCTGACCAGGCGGACCGCCGGCTGCTGGGGCGACAGCGCCCGGGCATCGGCGCCGAGTTGTTGCATCACCGCGCGCCACGACGAGGCCTCGACCGCGTCGAGAGCGTCCCGTTCGACCAGCCCCACCAGCAGGGCACTGTTGTCGGCGGCGACGGTTATACCGGTCCCACGCCCGGCGCAGTCCGCAACTGGCGGCCGTTGGGCAGCGTGTCGGTTGCGCTGACGTGGGCGCCGAGCGCGATCACCTGGTACCCGACGGTTGGTGGCGGCGAGGTGGTGAACTGCGCGGACGCCACGTCGTGGCTGGGAAACACCCCGGCGATACCCGTCCAAACTGCTCCCCCGGGTGGCAAACCGCACAATCATTCAGTAAATTAACGATTAATTAAGTGAACATAGTACCCGCGGTGGGTACTCCTGGGTCGTTGGTTTGTTTTCGTTTGGAGGGGGTAGACGGCGTGGATCTGGGCCGGTCGGGTCAGCGGTTGACCCATTCGCTGACACAAATTCCGAGGGAGGCTTCGGTGGGGGCTGTGCACGATTTTCCGCGAGTCCGCCTCGGCGCCACTCGCGCAAGTGCCGCATATCTACCAGCCCCGGACCAGTTCGACTCCTGGCGAGAGGGCCTGCGACGCTCAGTACTGGCCGAAATCGCCGAGTTCGTCTCCGCCCGTTGCGCGGACGAGTTGCTGGACTGCGGCGTCGACGTGGCCGGCGAGATCCTGCTCAAGTTCGTCGAAGGCGGCAAATGCCTGCGGTCCACCTTCATGTACTTGGGGTGGATGTGCGGCGCGCCGCCGAGCGACGCGGCCCTGTCCGCAACCGTGAGCTTGGAATTGCTGCACACGTTCGCCCTGCTGCAAGACGACGTGATGGACGATTCGCCGTCGCGCCGCGGGCGTCCCGCCGCACACGTCCAGTTCGCCGACTGGCATCAACAGCACGGCCTGTCGGGCTGCTCGCGCCGGTTCGGGGAATCAGCCGCGGTCCTGCTCGGTGACCTCTGCCTGATCTGGGCCGAGCAAGTGCTGCGCAACTGCGGCCTCAAGCCGCACCAGCTACAGCGGGCCTGGCCCCGGTACGACGCCATGCGCACCGAGCTGGCGGTGGGTCAATTCGCCGATATCACACTGGATTTGCGGAATGTTCCGACGCTGAAGGCGGTGCTCGGGGTGGCCCGGATGAAGTCCGGCAACTACACCGTCCGCCGGCCGCTGGAAATCGGCGCGGCGATGGCCGGCTGCGACGAGTCCACGCTGTCGCGGCTCGGGGACTACGGCTCCGCGGTCGGCGAGGCCTTCCAGCTCCGCGACGACATCTTGGGCATCTTCGGCTCACCCGCGGCCACCGGCAAGCCCAACGGCGGAGACCTACTCGAGCGCAAGGCCACCAGCGTGGTGGTGGCCGCCTACGAACTCGCCGACACGTCGACCCGGCGCGAATTCGGCGAACTGATCAACGCCGAGACTCTCGACGATGACGCGCTGGACCACTGGCGCGGCCTGATCTTCGCCACCGGCGCGGTGCAATGGATCGAGGAGCTCATCACCGAACGGGTGGACATCGCACAGAAAGCGTTGGACGCCAGTGGAATCGACATGCTGATCAAGGCGGCGCTGGCGGATATGGCGGGCGTGTGCACCCGGCGCGCCGCATGATCGCGGGAGTGTGGCACTGATGCGCACGGTGCAGGGAAAAAGCGACCACGTCGTGGTTGTCGGTGCCGGATTCGCCGGGCTCGCTGCGGCGTTGCACCTGGTCGGCCGTGGCCGCGAAGTCACCGTGGTGGAACGGGAGCCATGGCCGGGCGGACGTGCGGGTCGTCGCGACGTCAATGGCTATTCCATCGACACCGGCCCCACGGTGCTGACCATGCCCGACCTCATCGACGAGGCGTTCGCCGCCGTCGGTGAGACAGCCGGTCAGCGCATGGAGTTGTTGCCGGTGGATCCGGCCTACCGGGCGATGTTCGCCGACGGCAGCAGCATCGACGTCCACACCGACGCCGACCGAATGGCTGACGCGGTAAAAGAATTCGGGGGACCGCAGGAGGCCGCGGGCTACCTCGAGCTGCGCAACTGGCTGGGCCGGCTCTACCGCACCGAGTTCGACGGCTTCATCGCTTCGAACTTCGACTCGCCGTTGTCGATGCTGACCCCGCAGCTGGCCAGACTGGCCGCCATCGGTGGGTTCCGGCGCTGGGACACGATGGTCCGGCGTTACATCGGCGATCCGCGGCTGCGGCGGGTCTTCACTTTCCAGTCCCTCTACGCCGGAGTGGCTCCGCAGCATGCCTTGGCGGTCTATGCGGTGATCGCCTACATGGACACCGTGTCGGGCGTGTTCTTCCCCCGCGGCGGCGTTCGGGCCCTGCCGGACGCGCTGGCGGCGGCAGCCGAAGACGCCGGTGTGCGGTTCCGCTACCGGTCCACGGTCACCGCGCTGGAGCGCGACGGCGCGCGGGTCACGGCCGTGATCACCGCGGACGGTCAGCGCATCGGCTGCGACGCGGTGGTGCTGAGCACCGAGCTACCCCGCACCTACGAACTGCTCGGCCGGCGGCCGATGCGGCCACTTCGAATGCGTGCCGCACCGTCAGCGGTGGTGCTGCACGCCGGTTGCCGCGCCGCGACCGGACCACAGGCGCACCACACCATCCTGTTCGGCGATGCGTGGGAGCACACCTTCACCGACATCATCCGCGACGGTCAGCTCATGCGGGATCCGTCGTTGCTGGTCACGCGTCCCACGGCCGGCGACCCGAGCCTGGCTCCGGCCGGCCGTGACCTGCTCTATGTGCTGGCGCCGGCACCCAACCTGTCCCGCCGGCAAATCGACTGGTCCACCACCACCGGGCCGTACACCCAGACGATGATCGAAGCGGTCCAGGATCGGTTGCTGCCCGGCTTGGTTGACGACGTCGAAGTGCTGCACGTGGACACCCCCGCCGACTGGGCCCGTCAGGGCATGGCGGCCGGCAGCCCGTTCGCGCTGGCGCACACCTTCGCCCAGACCGGGCCGTTCCGGCCGGCGAACATGGTGCGCGGCATCGAGAACGCGGTATTGACCGGCTCGTCCACCGTGCCGGGCGTGGGGGTGCCGACCACCCTCATATCAGGCCGGTTGGCCGCCGACCGCATCACCGGTGCGGTGGACCGCTCAGCCACCCGTATCGACATGAAGGCCCGACTGCCATGATCCGCACCGAACTTGACGCCGCCGGCATCGACGACCCGCGGTTGCGTACCGCCTATCGCCAGTGCCGCAAGATCGCCGCGGAGCACGGTCGCACGTACTTCCTGGCCACCAGGTTGCTCGCCCCCGACCAGCGCCCGGCCGTGCATGCCCTGTATGCGTTCGCCCGGCACGCTGACGACATCCTCGACGAGTTCAACCCAAGCCTGGACGTCGACGCCCGCGCGGAGGGACTGCGGCAGTTGTCCGATCGGTTCTTCGCCGGCGGAGCACATTTCGACGAGCCCGTGCTGGCGGCGGTCGATCACACCATCTCGCGCTACGGCATCGCCGCCGACCTGTTCGAGGACTTCCTCGCCTCGATGCGGATGGACCTCACCGTCACCGACTATCCGGACCGGACCGCGCTCAACCGGTACATGCGCGGCTCGGCGGAAGTCATTGGCCTGCAAATGCTTCCGGTGCTGGGTACGGTCGTGGAGACCGAGCAGGCGGCACCCTACGCCGCCGCGCTGGGCCGCGCGTTCCAGCTCACCAATTTCCTGCGGGACATCGACGAGGACCTATTGCGAAATCGCATCTATCTGCCGGCCGATGAACTCGCGGCCCATGGCGTCGACCGAGAGCTGCTGATGTGGTGCCACACTCATCGCCGCACCGACGCCAGGGTCCGCAACGCGCTGGCCGCTCAGCACGAAACGACCCGGGAGATCTATCGTTTCGCCGCCGACGGGATCACCTTGTTGGCGCCGCGATCGCGGCCCTGCGTGGCGACCGCGCTAACCCTGTACTCGGAGATCCTGGATTGCATTGAGAGCAGCGATTTCTCGGTGTTCAGTCAGCGCGCCACGGTGGGGACGACGCGCCGGCTGCAGGTGGCCGGTGGTGCCCTGTTCCGGTCGTGGCGGGTACGCCGACAGGCTGGCGCGGCGTGAACGATCGCTGGCAGTATTTGATTGTGCTCGGCTTCTGCTTGGCGGTCACGGCTCCGTTGGAGATCTTCGGCAACGGGGTGTACCGCCAGGCGCGTCGGGCACTTCGGGCGCTGCTACCGGTCGCGGCGCTATTCCTGGTGTGGGATGCGGTGGCGATCGCGGCCAAGGTATGGACCTACGACGGAAAGTATCTGACCGGCATCGAGATGCCCCCGCACATACCCATCGAAGAAGTGCTGTTCTTCGTGGTGATCCCGGTGTGCGGCCTGCTGACCTACAACGCGGTGAGCACGATTCTGGACTGGAGCAGGCGGCGATGACCGGGCTCGGATACACGCTGCCCGCGGTGATCTCCGTGCTGGCCGTGTGCGCGCTGGAGTTCGCCGTGCTGCACACCGGGCTGTTCCGGCGGCCGGCTTACTGGCTGTCCATGGTCATCGTGCTGGGCTTTCAAATACCCGTCGACGGTTGGCTGACCAAGCTCAGCGCGCCCATCGTCATCTACAACGAGCGGCACACCAGCGGACTGCGGTTCCCGTTCGACATTCCCGTCGAAGATTTCCTGTTCGGCTTCGCCCTGGTGACCGGGGTGCTGCTGGGATGGGAGCGCCAACGTGCAGGCAGGTCGACATGAAGAAGGCCGGCCTTGCCCGCAGTGACGTGCCGGATGCGTTCGACGTAGGCGCGGATGCCTACGACCAGTTGGTGGGCGCAAATCCGGGCTATCACACCAACCTGCGGCTTTCGGTCTCACGGATGGATGTGCCGGACCGGGGGCGCGGCCTGCGGCTGCTCGACGCCGGCTGCGGCACCGGCGCGTCGACGGCGGCGCTGCTACAGGCGGCACCGGAGGCGGAGATCGTCGCCGTCGACGCGGCGGCCGGCATGCTGCAGGCGGCACAGGCGAAATCGTGGCCTCCGTCGGTCCGGTTCGTGCACACGCGCATCGAGGATCTGCACGAACACGGCATCACCGGACCGTTCGACGGCATCCTGGCGGCCTATCTGCTGCGCAATCTCGCGGATCCGGACGCGCAGCTGCGCACCTTCGCGACGCTGCTAAGGCCGGGCGCGACACTGGCGGTGCACGAGTACTCGGTCCGTGATTCCCGTGCTGCGCAGCGCATCTGGCACGCAGTGTGCTGGGGGATCATCATTCCCGCCGGTTGGTGGCGGACCCGGAGCACCACCTTGTACCGGCACCTGTGGCGCAGCGTGCTGTCCTTCGACGGCGCCGCGCGTTTCCGCCTACGGATGACCGACGCCGGCTTCACCGACGTGCGCAGCGAGACGGTGCCGGGCTGGGAACGCAACATCGTGCACACCTTCATCGGCCGGGCGCCCAATGCGCCCGAAGGGCCCCAGGGAAAGCAATCATCATGACCGATCGCCGACGGCACCGACACCCGGCCTCGCCGGGTTTGGCCGATATCAACGCGCTGTCCTCGCGACCGCGGGTGGTGGTGATCGGCGCCGGCATCGCCGGTCTGGCGGCCGCCGCCGGGCTCGCCGAACGGGGCGTGGCCGTCGAGGTCGTGGAAAAGGAAAATTACCTCGGCGGACGGGTCGGCGGCTGGACCGAGCGGCAAGACGGCGCCGAACTGGCGATGAACCGAGGCTTCCACGCCTTCTTCCGCCAGTACTACAACCTGCGAAACCTGTTGCGCCGCGTCGATCCCCAACTGCGGATGCTGACCCCGGTCACCGACTACCCGCTGATCGACGGTGCGGGTCGGCGCGACAGTTTCCGGGGCCTGCCCCGCACCCCACCGCTGAACGCGCTGGCGTTCGCCTTGCGCAGCCCGACCTTCCGGCTCTCCGATCTGGCGCGCATCGACGCCAAAGCCGCCGCGCCGCTGGCGGCCGTATCGGTGCCCGACATCTACCACCAGCTGGACCACGTCGACGCCGAGACCTTCCTAAAAAGCATCAATTTCCCGGAGTCCGCTCGTCATCTCGCTTTCGAGGTGTTCAGCCGCAGCTTCTTCGCAGAGCCGTCACAGCTGTCGGCCGGTGAGCTCGCGACCATGTTCCACATCTACTTCCTGGGCTCCAGCGAAGGGCTCATCTTCGATGTGGCGAACGCGAACTTCAATGAGAGCCTGTGGAATCCGCTGCGCGACTACCTGAGCGAGCGCGGGGTCAACTTCCGCGCGGGCGCCGCGGTGCAGCGGGTCGAGCCCGACGGCTCGCGGGGTTTCCGCGTACACACCGAGGATGGCGATCAACTCGACACCGATGCCGTGGTGTTGTCGGTCGACGTCGGTGGACTGCAGCGCATCGTGGCAGCGTCGCCCGGACTCGGCAACGATTCCTGGCGCAACCAGATAGCACGCCTGCGCACCGCCCCGCCGTTCCTGGTGCACCGGCTCTGGCTCGACCGTCCCGTCGACCCGGCCCGCGCTGCCTTCCTCGGGACCGCGGACCATCAACCGCTGGACAACATCAGCGTGCTGGAACGCTACGAGCGAGAAGCCGCCGCGTGGGCCGCTCGCAGCGGCGGATCGGTGGTGGAATTACATTCTTATGCAATGGATTCCAGCACATCGAGTGATGATGGTGTGGCGCAGCTGCACAAGCTCTACCCCGAGACCGCGGCCGCGAAGGTCATTCACCAGCGGGTGCTGCAGCGCAGCGATTGCCCGCTGTTCACCCCGGGCACCTACACACGCCGGCCCACGGTCGCCACGCCGCAGCCCGGCCTGGCGCTGGCCGGCGACGGGATCCGGGTCGACCTGCCGGTGGCGTTGATGGAACGCGCGGCCACCACCGGCTGGGCGGCCGCCAACCACCTGCTGGGCGGGTGGGGCGTGGCCGGGCACGACCTGTACACCGTTCCGATCCGCGGCAGGTCCGCACTACTACGCACACTGGCCGCGCGGCAACGGCAGGTGCGGCGATGAGCGCGATGGACCGGATCCGTCATCGGTGGCCGAAAGACTGGCCACTGCAAGTGGTTCCACCCGAAACATGGTCCAAACAACGCCCGACCTACGGTCAGGCGCAGCCGGCGATCATCAACGCGGCACTAGATCGATCTCAGCGCCGGCGCACCGGCAACTGGTATGTCTTCGCGGCCAGCCGTGACGTGCGCACCAGCCGCCCGTTCGGTACCCGCGTCGCGGGCGTCGAGCTGGTCGCCTGGCGTGACCGGCTCGGGCAATTGCGGGTCGGTCCGGGAGCGTGCCCGCATCTGGGCGCCGACCTGGCCACCGGCATCGTGTCCGACGGCGTCCTGCGGTGCCGGTGGCACGGTTTGGCGCTCGACGGCAAGAAATGCAAGCTTGGCTGGGCGCCGCTGCCCAGTTATGACGACGGCGTGCTGGCGTGGGTGCGGCTCGATTCGGCCGGGGGCGAGACGCCCCTGGATACGCCCGTGCTGCCCGAGCGGCCGAGCGCCGACACGCTGGCCGCCGTCACGCGCGTTGAAGGCGTCTGCGAGCCCTGCGACGTGATCGCCAACCGCCTCGACCCATGGCACGGCAGCTGGTTCCACCCGTATTCGTTCGCGCGGCTGGAAGTGCTCACCACGCCCACCGAAGAGGACGACCGCTTCGTCGTCTCGGTAACCTTCCGTGTCGGCCCGCTGGGTGTACCCACGATCGCGGAATTCACCTGCCCGGAAGCACGCACCATCGTGATGCGCATCGTGGAGGGTGAAGGCGCCGGAAGCGTCGTCGAAACCCACGCCACCCCGATCGGTGCGGGGCCCGACGGCCGGCCCCGCGTTGCGGTCATCGAAGCCGTCGTCGCGCAATCCCCGCGACCCGGATTCAAAATGGCGCTCAATGCGGCCCCGCTGATCACACCGCTGATGCGCCATGCTGCCCACCGACTGTGGCGGGACGATATGGACTACGCCGAACGCCGTTACGCGGTGCGCGCGGGCACTACTTCGCCAGAACCCTGAGCAGGGCTTTCCGGCAACGTCATTCCCTTCATCTGCCGCCGATCCCGTCGCCGCACACCCGATGTCCGCGCAGCTAAACAGGGCTGCCGCGACCAGGGGGCGAACGCCGTGCGCGCTAGTGTGAATCAGCGATGAGGAAGGCATATTCCACCGTGGTCGTAGCGACCGCAGCCGCGCACCTGGCGTATCTGGTCTACCTGCCCAGCGGCGGCTTTCTGGCACTGCGCTGGCGGCGCACACTCTGGGTGCATGTGCCCGTTGTGTGCTGGGGCATGGCTGTGGTGGGACTGCGATTGCAGTGTCCGCTGACCTCGCTGGAGGCGTGGGCGCGACAGCGCGCCGGACTGGATCCCCTGCCTGCAACCGGATTCATCGGTCGGTACGTGGCCGGTGTCCTGCTCCCCACCGACCGCATCGGAACCGCCCAGAAACTGGCCTTTTCCGCCGCCGCGGCGTCCTGGGTGGCGCTGGCGGTTCAACGACGCAAAGCGGGGTACCCAATTCGTTAAGGAACTTAACGGATGAGAAGGGACCCATGGTGACCGAGAACAAGTTCAGCAAGGGCGACAGCGTCGAGTGGCAGAGCCACGGCAATACGGTGCAAGGCAAGGTCGAGCGCAAGATCACCTCGGACACCGAAGCCGCGGGGCGCACCGTGCGGGCTTCCAAGGACGAACCGCAATACCAGGTGCGCAGTGACAAGACCGGCAAGGACGCCGTCCACAAGCCCAGCGCGCTGAAGCGCTCCGACAAGTAGGCCAGACGATGGCCACCAAGGATCGCGACACCGCCTGGAAAGAGTTCAAGGAAACCGTCAACATGACCGCGCGCGAGCTCGAGAAATGGCTCAAGACAGAGCAATCGCAGAGTGTCGGTCAAAAGCGCGGAGGAAACGAATCCACCGGTCACGCCAGCGGTCGGCGCATCGTGACGATCCTGCGCGCCAAGCGCGCCGACCTCGATGACGATGACTACGCGCACATGCGCAAGGTCGTCGGCTACGCCAAACGGCACCTCAAGCAACGACCCAGCGGCGATATCGAAGAGTCGGCGTGGCGCTACTCGTTGATGAACTGGGGTCACGACCCGGTGAAGTCATAGTTCCCAGGGGCAGCCACGTTCCGCCGGCGGCAGGGAAACCACCCCGCACGCCGTATCCTGTGTGTCTGATGAAGGATGCGCATAGGTGAATAAGCGGCGGACACCCGAAACCTCGCCCGGCCGAGCCGAGCTGGAAAGACAGCTCTCGGCCGATATCCGCGCGATCACCGCGCAGTCCGACCGCGTCGGGCGCCACTTCGCCCGGCTCAACGACGTGAGCAGCAATGACTTTCATGCCCTGCTGCACATCATGGTGGCCGAGACGGCCGGCAAACCGTTGACGCTGGCCCAACTACGCGAACGCATGGACGTCTCTCCCCCGGCGATCACCTACCTTGTCGATCGAATGATCGAGTCCGGACACATCCGGCGCGAGCCCGACCCGGAAGACCGGCGTAAGTGGCTGCTGCGCTACGAGAATCGCGGCATGTCGCTGGCCCACGACTTCTTCCGGCCGCTGGGCAGCCACATGAGTTCGGCCATGTCCGAGCTGACCGATGCCGATCTCGTTGCCGCTCATCGGGTTTTTCTCGCCATGCTCACCGCGATGTCGACGTTCGAGGACGAACTGCACGCCCCCGAGGAGTCAGCACAGCTCGGGCGAAGCGCCCCGACTCCGCGCCGGCGGCAGGGAACGGCTCGGTCCAGCGCTCGTTGACAGCAATCGCTGTTCGATCAGTTCCGCACCGCGCGCCACGCCACCGGTGGCGGCGAAGCCGGCAGCGACCCGTCTTGCACCATCAGCCATTCGGGTCGCCCGCAGGACCGCGTCGCGCAGACGCGCCGGACTGAGGCGCTTGGACGGCAGTCGGGTGCCGCAACCGGCGACCTGCACCCGCCGGGCGACCTCGGCCTGATCGCGGGCAAAGGGCACCACGCAGACCGGTATGCCGCGATCGAGCGCCTTAACCGTGGTCCCCATGCCACCGTGCGTGACGACGCAGACGGCACGGTCCAGCACCGGGCCGTGCGGGACGAACCGGCAGACGGTTGCATTGGACGTCTGCGGGAGGCCGGGTGGCACGCCGGCCGGAAAGGTCGCCACCACGTGCACCGGTTCCTCGGCCAGCGCACGCAATGCGACGCTGCCCAGGTCCGCATCCGCCTGCGCGATCGAGGAGGTGTTCACCAGCACCACCGGGCGATCGATCGCATCGAGCCACCCCTGCGCGGCAGCAACGGTCGGCTCGAACACACACGCGCCGATGAAATGCACCAGGTCTGCCCAATCCGGATGCGGATATTCGAACGGCTCCCCGCCTACCGCCAGCACCAGCGGAGCGCGCCGCATCAGCGCGTCGACGGAATCGATCGGTGAGAGGCCCAGGTCCGCCCGAACCGCGTTGATCCGGGGCACCATCGGCCGATCGAACAGATGACTCACGAACGGGCGCATTACCGCGTCGCGCACCGCACCGGTAACTCCGGGCAGTGGCCGCAGACCCGGCCCGAATGGCGGTGCGCTGCGGGAGCGTAGGTACGGGGTGAACGGCGAGAACACCAGCCACGGCCGGTTGTCCGCCTCGGCCGCCGAGATCGCCCCCCAGCAGTTCGCATCGACGATCACCACGTCCGGCTGAACCTGTGCGATCGCCCGCTCCAGGTCTTCGACCTCGATGACAGCGCGCCGGCAGAGCACGTCTATCGACCGCTCCAGTACGCCGAAGGCGTTGCGCGCCAACCAGTCCTGTCCGTCAATCGCCTCGATCCGCGGATCGATCGCTTCGGCGTGCACGCCGACGCTCCGGATGCCCGTGACTTGACCCGCCATTGTCCGCAAATGGACCTCGTGGCCGCGCCGCATCAGCTCAGCCAGCAGTGCGCCGAGCGGGAACAGGTGCCCCAGCGCCGGCGATCCGTAAGCCAGAATTACCGCCATCCGCGCATACCTAGGTGATTTGTGCCACGCCCAGCTTACGCAGCGCGGCCAGATCGGCTGCGCCGCAACCGTGCAGGCAGATCCGAAGTTCTTCGATGAAGTTCTGCAGCCATGCCGTGGCGGCGGCGGCGGACTCGATCCCGGGGGTCAGCAGCGGCCGGGCCACTGCCACCACATCTGCGCCCAGCGCAAGCGCCTTGGCCGCATCCATGCCGGTCCGGATCCCGCCGGAGGCGACCAGCGGCAGGCTGGGCAGCGCCGCACGCACCTCCTGCAGCGCCTGCGCGGTAGGGATACCCCAATCGGCCAGGTCTGGGTAGCGGACCTCGCCGTAACGCACCAACTGCTCGACGCGCGACCACGACGTGCCGCCGGCGCCGGCCACGTCGATCGCGGCGAGCGGCGGTTCCTCGGTGAACCGCAGCAGTTCGGCGACGGCTCGCGCACCGATCCCGTGTCCGACCTCCTTGAGCAGCACCGGGTACTCCAACAGCGCGGCAACGTCGTGCAACCGGTCCAGCGAACCGGCGAAATCCGTGTCACCGTTGTGCTGCATAGCCTCTTGTAACGGGTTGGTATGCACCGCAAGAGCATTCGCACCGACCCGGTCAAGAGCCTGGACAATGTCGGGCACCGCGTCCTTGGTGAACTGACTGAGCCCGATGTTGCCGAGCAGCAGCACGTCGGGCGCCAGATCCCGGACGGCGAAGCTGGCCGCCGCGCGCTCACCCAGCGCACTGTCGAGCATGACACGCTGTGATCCCAGCATCATTCCGATACCCAGGGTCTGCGCGGCGGCGGCCAGGTTGCGGTTGATGGTGCCGGACAGCTCCGCGCCTCCGGTCATGGCCCCCACCAGCACGGGCGCCCGCAGCCGCGCGCCGAGGAACTCGACCGACAGGTCGATGTCGCTCAGGTTGGTTTGAGTCAGCGCGTTGAACGGCAGCCGGTATCGTTCCAACCCGGTCGTGACGGTTCGATAGTCGACGTCGTCGTACCGGCACACGTCGATGTGCCGACGTTTGCGCGCCGCCATCTCGCGTCGTTCGGTCGTCATGAGTTCGGAGTGGCCGGTGTGACAGGCACCGCGATTTCATTGCGGCGCAACGGCGGAAGGGTCCACGGTGGATCGTAGAACCAGGCGGCGGGCGTATCGGTCATCTCGAATCCGAACTCTTGCAACGTCTGGACCAGCTTGTCGGTCTGCCTGGCGACCTCGCGCGGTCCGGCGCTGCCGGTGAAGCGCCGCACGGCAATCGTCTGCGCCGGTACGGCGACCAACCTGATCTCCCCATCGTCGGGTTCGGGTAACCGGTCCAACGTTCTGTCGGCAGGCATGAAGAACCGGATCACCCAATTCTCGCGGGCTGACTGCTGAGCTACGGGAGCCGTCATCGCAATCTTTTGACCGGACCGGTTGGCGCCGAAGATGTAGCGGGCAAGTCGACGGAAACCGACCTCGCGTGCGGACTGCTCGCCGGCCGCCACTGTGGTCTCCGCCGCCCTTCGCGCGCCATATCGGCGGATCTCCACGGTTCGGGTCAGGCTCTCGGAGCGGTACGCGGGTTCCTCGGTACCGCCCCGATAGCCAACGACGGTTCCCGCCGCATCGATGACGCGGCCGGCCAGACTCACCAGCTTCATCAGCACAGCTGCTTCACTCCATCCCTGCCATCGTCTTGTACTACCCAGAACCGCGCGGAATAGGCAGTTGACGGCTGTAAGCACAACCTTCCGTGTCCACGCTACGCGATACCGGCCATATTGTTAAGTTATTGAACGGTTAATAGATTTAAGTTACAGTTGATCCGGCGCAGATACAGCGAGCGCGATGGCCTCGGGCCCACCGCGATCCGGGCAGCACTTCGGTGCCGGGTCCGCTAGCTGTCTCTGCGCCTTACTTCTCTGTGGCACTGCGTAATTCAGCAGCATCGGTACCGGCTGTCCGCTAAGCGAAGAACCACACCGATCGTGCCGCGAGCGGTCTAGGATCGAAGCAGTTGAGTTAGCAGCTGCCCCCAAAGCACCACCAACCAGACGGGCCCTTATATGGACGCTGTTGATTCGTCACGACACACTCCTCCGCGCTACCGCTACGCCATCGACTGCGGCGGAGCCCAGATCTTCATTTACGCACGCAGCCTTGCCACTGTGTTGCGGGTGGACGGGGAGATCGACGGCTGCAATGCCGACCGCGTGGCGGCGGAGATCCGTCGTTTCGCCCGAGTCAAAGCGCCCCTGATTCTGGATCTGAGTAATCTCGACTTCCTGGGTATGGATGGTTTCCAGGCGCTCCTCGCGCTCAATCACGAGCATCGCGCGGCGGGGTTGTACTGCACTGTCGTCGCCGGACCGGCAATGCGCCCGGTGTTGCGCATCGTCAGCGATCACGGACTGCCGTTGGTGCATTCGGTTCCGGAAGCTCTGCAGCTCATCGAGGATGCACTGGCCGGGCGCCGGCAGGTGCTGCAACGGCTCGTGCGATAGAAACATCTTGTGACTAACTCGAGCCGCCACTTTCCCTATCGCTACGAACGGCGATTGGCGCCGTTGTGGTTGCCCTTTCGCTGGGGCAATCAGGGAGTGACAGTCACCGCCGATGGTCGCTTAGTTGCCAGATACGGCCCACTACGCGCCGAAGCCCGGCTAGACCAGGTGGCCGACGCGCACATCACCGGACCCTATCGCTGGTGGACCGCGGTCGGTCCGCGCCTGTCATTCGTCGACGACGGGCTCACGTTCGGCACCAACGCTCAGGCCGGCGTGTGCATCCATTTCGAACCGCCTATTCGCCGCGTCATTGGACTCAAAGACCACTCCGCGCTCACCGTCACAGTCGCCGACCCGGAAGGGTTGCTCGCGGCACTCAAACCCGACCAAGAATAATCTAATTAATGTTTAAATAACTTAATGTTCGTCTATCCCTCCGGCCAGTCCGGCGTCGCTCAAGCTGGAGGACGGTAGATGCTCACCCGACTGGCACAACTGTCCGTCGCCGCACCGCGACGCGTCATCGGCGTCACCGTCCTGTTCATGATCGCCGCCGCTCTCTTCGGCATCCCGGCGGCAAACAACCTGTCTGGCGGTGGATTTCTCGATCCTGAATCCGAATCGGCGCAGGCCAACGCTCTACTTGCCGAAAGGTTTGAGCAGGGCGACATGGAACTGGTGTTGCTGCTGACGTCGCCCGGTGGCGTCAAGAGCGGGCCCGCTCAGCTGGTGGGCGCCGAGATCGTGCGCCAGTTACACCATTCGAATGGTGTAGCCCGGGTCTCGTCGCCGTGGGACACTCAACCCACCCCCGGCACGATGACCGACGACGGCAATTCGGCGATCATTCTGGTCGCGCTGGAGGGCGACGAGAACAGCGCGGCCAAGCACGCCCGGACGCTGGCCGACCGGTTCACCGGCGACCGCGGCGGCGTCACCGTCCAGGCCGGCGGCTCTGCGATGGTGTACGCACAGGTCAACCAGCAGACCGAAAAAGACTTGCTCCGAATGGAACTCGTCGCCATACCGATAACATTCGCCGCGCTGGTCTGGGTCTTCGGCGGCGTACTGGCCGCCCTGGTGCCGATGGCGGTGGGCGGCTTCGCAATCCTCGGCTCACTGGCCGTACTGCGGGCGATCGCGCTGGTGACCGATGTCTCCATCTTCGCCATGAACGTCACCGTCGCACTGGGATTCGCGCTGGCGATCGACTACACATTGCTGATCATCAGCCGCTACCGCGAGGAGATTTCGTACGGATCGACCAGCGGCCCGGCCCTGGTGCGAACCATGACCACCGCGGGACGCACAGTCTTGTTCTCGGCGATGACGGTTGCACTGGCGCTGGTGGCGACCGCCTTTTTCCCGATGTATTTCCTGAAGTCGTTCGCCTACGCAGGCGTCGCCGTCGTCGTCTTCGCCGCACTTGCCGCGGCAGCGGTGGCGCCGGCTGCGATAGTGCTGCTGGGGTCACGACTCGATGCGCTCAACATCCGCCGGCTGCTGGGCCGGCCCGAACCTACGGCGCGTCCGATCGCCCGGTCATTCTGGTATCGAACCTCGAAACTTGTTATGCGACAGGCCATCCCGCTGGGATTGGCATTGGTCGCAGCGTTGCTCGCACTGGGCGCGCCGTTCCTCGGGGTGAAGTGGGGTTATCCGGACGACCGGGTGCTGCCCACCTCGGCGTCGGCGCGCATCGTGAACGATCGGGTCCGCACCGAGTTCCCGAGCAACTCCGAGACGCGGGTACGCGTCGTCGTCCCCGACGTGACCGGGCTGACCCCCACCGATCTGGACAACTACGCCGCGCAACTCTCGCAGGTGACCGATGTATCCGCGGTCTCCTCACCCAGCGGCACCTTCGTCGGCGGTGTCCGCACCGGACCGCCGACGGCGCCGACCGCGCTCGCCGATCGCAGCGTCTTTCTGACCGTCGACAGCACCGCGCCGCTGTACTCGACGGCGTCACACCAGCAGCTCGACGCCCTGCACGCGGTCGCGCTGCCGGGTGGTCAGGCGGTGTACCTGACGGGCGCGGCGCAGACCAATCGTGACTGCGTAGCCGGCATCGTGTCGCGGTTACCGGCGGTGCTGGGCTTCATCGCGATTGTCACCTTGGTGCTGCTGTTCCTGCTCACCGGCAGCATTGTGCTGCCGGTGAAGGCCGTGCTGCTCAACATGTTGTCGCTGACCGCCACCTTCGGCGCGCTGGTGTGGATCTTCCAGGACGGGCATCTCGGCGCGGCCGGCACCACTCCGACCGGAACATTGGCGGTGAACGTGCCGGTGCTGATGTTCTGCATAGCCTTCGGCTTGTCGATGGACTACGAGGTGTTCCTGCTTTCCCGGATCCGCGAATACTGGCTCGATTCCCGCCGTACGGCAGGCGACAACGACGAAAGCATCGCGCTCGGCGTCGCGCACACCGCGCGGGTGATCACCGCGGCCGCGCTGGTCATGTCGATCTCGTTCGCAGCGCTGATCACCGCGGGGGTGTCGTTCATGCGCATGTTCGCCGTCGGGCTGACCCTCGCGATCCTGATCGACGCGACCCTAGTGCGGATGGTGCTGGTGCCCGCCTTCATGCACCTGATGGGCGGGCTGAATTGGTGGGCACCGCGCCCGTTGGCGCGCTGGCATCGACAGACGTTTCGTACCGACCTCAGGACGCGGCGGGTCCCAGGTCGGTTTGAAACCGGCGCATCGCGTCAATCAGGGCGCTGAAGACGCGATGGCCGGCTTCGAGGTCAGCATCGGGCAGATCGTGCAGGGCCGCACGGGTGTGCTTGCCCAGCGGGGTGAAAAAGGACCGCGCGGTCGCCAGACCGGGCTCGGAGTGGCGCAGGATGACTTTCCGGCGGTCTTCGGGGTGGGAGTCACGACGGATATGACCGGACTCGATCAGTCGGTCCACCAGGTAGGTGATGGCCGCCCCGGACAAACCCATGCGCTGGCTGAGGTCACCCGAGGTCATCGGACGGCCGGCCGTTTCGGCAACCATGATGTGCAGAAGGGCACGAAAGTCGGTGGGCCGCACGTCTTGTGAGAGCGCGAACAGTCGACCGATCTGGTCGGACTCGGTCGACATCTCCCGCAGATCCGCCGAAATCAGCGATTCCAGCGCGTCGCGGCCGTGGGCCTGCTCGTCGGGATTCATTGCGTGATCAGCATAACTTGATCGGCGCTTCATTTCAGTTGATTAATCTTTAAATGACTGAAATGCTCGAGTGGTGGCGTGGGAGGGACTCGCCGCGACGCTGACGGGGCGACGGTCATGGCTTTTTGCACTGGGCGTTTTTCTGTTGGCGAGCGGTTTCATGGTGTTGATCGGCGGGAACGCCGCTGCAACCGAAGCTCCCCTGTCGGTGCCCACCGAGTCTGATTCCGCGAAGGTCGAAAAGTTGTCCGCGCAGTTCCCCGGCGGTGACCGGGTACCACTGATCGTGGTGGTGAGCAGCGCACGGGGCGCCGACGCGGGCGCACTGGGCCGCGCCGCCGAAGCGGCCCGCGACAGGATGCTGGCGGTTGCGCAGACCGGTGCTCCCCCGGTGCCCGCGTCGATCTCGGCCGACGGCAAGGCGGCCACCGGGGTGGTGCCCATCAATACCGACCTGTCCGGGCTGAACCTCACCGACGCCGTGTCAGAACTACGTGCCGCTGCCAACGACGGCCTACCGCCCGGGATGGAAGCGCATGTCACCGGCGGCCCGGCATTCGGCGCCGACATCGCCAACGCGTTCACCAACGCAAACGTCACCCTATTGGTGGTGACGGCGTCGGTGGTCGCACTGCTGCTGATCGCCACCTACCGCTCTCCTGTGCTGTGGTTGGTGCCGCTGCTGGTGATCGGGTTCGCCGATCGGGTCGCCAGTTCGGTGGGCACCGCGGTGGCGTCGCTCACCGGCCTGAGCTTCGACGGGTCCACCGCGGGCATCACCAGTGTGTTGGTGTTCGGCGCCGGCACCAACTACGCCCTGCTGCTGATTTCGCGCTACCGCCAAGAACTTCGGCGTCACGACGACCACCGTGCCGCACTGCGGCGCGCAGTGCGCATGGCTGGGCCGGCGATCGTGGCCAGCAACGCCACGGTGGTGCTGGCGCTGCTCACCCTCATCTTCGCGGCCACTCCGAGCACCCGAAGCCTCGGTGCGCTGGCGGCCTGCGGGCTCCTGGTTGCCGCGGTGTCGGTACTGGTGCTGTTGCCGCCGTTGCTCGCGCTGTGTGGCCGGAAGTTGTTCTGGCCGTTCGTGCCTCGGTCGGACGACGCCGAGAAGCCGGACACCGGAGTGTGGCACGCCATCGGGCAGCGGGTTGCCCGCCGGCCGGCGATGGTCGCCTCGGTCACCATCACCGTGCTGGCGGTGCTCGCCACCGGGCTGCTGGGTGTCCGCATCGGGTTGACCCAGACCGAGCAGTTCCGCGTGCAGGCCGATTCGGTCAGCGGATTCGACATTGTGGCGGACCATTTTCCGGCCGGGCTGGTCAATCCCACCGTCGTCGTCGCGCCCACCGCGCAATCCGCAAAGGTGCAACAGGACCTCAGCTCCACCCGCGGTGTGGTCTCGGCAACGCAGACGGGCCAGTCCGGGGACCTGACCAGGTGGTCGGTGGTCATCGAAGCCCCGCCGTCGTCCCCGGAAGCCTTCAATACCATTGCCGCACTGCGAAATTCCACAGCACCGGCGGGCGCCCTGATCGGTGGACCGGACGCGCAGGCGCTTGATGTGCGTGATGCGGCGAGCCACGACCGTGCGTTGCTGATCCCGTTGATCCTGGCCGTGATTTTGGTTGTCCTCTACGCGCTGCTGCGCTCCGCACTGGCGCCACCGACGCTGTTGGCGGCCACGATCCTGGGGGCACTGGCCGCTTTGGGCCTCGGCGGATGGGCGAGCATGCACATATTCGGTTTCCCCGCGCTGGACAACTCGGCCCCGTTGTACGCCTTCCTGTTCCTGGCGGCGCTGGGCGTCGACTACACGATCTTCCTGGTCACCCGGGCGCGTGAGGAGGCGGCCCAACATGGTGCGCGGGACGGCATGATCCGCGCGGTGTCCGCGACCGGCGGCGTCATCACCAGCGCGGGAATCGTTCTTGCCGCGGTGTTCTGCGTTCTCGGGGTGCTGCCGCTGATCGTGATGACGCAGCTGGGCATCATCGTGGGGCTGGGCATCCTGCTCGACACCTTCGTGGTGCGCACCCTGGTGATTCCCTCGCTGTTCGCGCTCATCGGCGACCGTATCTGGTGGCCCACCACCGTCAGTCCTATCGAAAAGGGAAGGGAGTCAACGTGAACAAGGCAACAGTGGCCGGGACCGGTCTGGCGGTCGCAACGGCGGCAGGCACCGGCAGCATCGCCAGCCCGCGGCACAGCCCCGTCTGGTTCGCACGCATCCGCAAGCCGCGCTACCAGCCGCCCGGGGCCGTGTTCCCCGTGGTCTGGACCACGCTGTACACCGACATCGCCGTGACATCCGCGGCGACCATCGACCGCCTGCGTGCCACGGGGCGCGAGCACAAGGCGCGCAGTTACAGCGTTGCCCTGGCGGTCAATCTGGTCCTGAACGCCAGTTGGAGTTGGCTCTTCTTCCGTTTCCACAAGCTGGGCGCCTCGGCGCTCGGCGCCGCCGTGCTCACGGCGAGCAGTGCCGACCTGGTCCGCCGCGCGGCCGAGGCCGATCCGAAGGCCGGGGCGGCGTTGTCGCCGTACCCGCTGTGGTGCGCCTTCGCCACGGTGCTGTCCACCCACATCTGGCGACTGAACCGCTAGGAGCCAAACATGCCGTCGCTCTTGTGGTTTCGCCGTGATCTGCGACTGCGCGACCATCCGGCCCTGGTCGCCGCGGCGGACAGCGACCAGGACGTGCTTGCCTGCTTCGTGCTCGATCCGCGGCTCGAAGCCTCGTCGGGAGCGCGTCGGCTGCAGTTCCTCGGCGACTCGCTGCGCCAACTCGACAGCGATCTCGGCGGTCGCCTGCTGGTCACTCGCGGCCGTCCCGAGCAGCGTATTCCTCAGCTCGCCAAGGCAATCGGTGCGTCGTCGGTACACATCTCGGAGGATTTCGCGCCGTACGGGCGGCGCCGCGACGAGCGGGTGCGCGAGAAGCTGGGTCCGGTACCGCTGGTGGCGACGGGATCGCCGTATCTGGTCTCACCGGGACGGGTGACCAAGGACGACGACACTCCGTACAAGGTCTTCACCCCGTTCTTCCGGCGATGGCGCGAGGTCGGCTGGCGGGCTCCGGCACAGTCCGGCGCCGAGACCGCCCGTTGGTTTGACCCGGCGGAAGTGTCGGTGCAGCGGTGCGAAATACCCGACCCGGGCGCCACGCTCGACCTCGCCGCCGGCGAGGAGGCAGCCCAATCGGAATGGGAAGCCTTCGTCGACGACGGCCTGCAGCGCTACGCCGCCGACCGCAACCGGCCGGACCTGTCGGGCACCAGCCGGATGTCGGCGCACTTGAAGTTCGGCACCATTCATCCGCGGACCCTGGTCTCGGATCTGAACCTGCGCCAGCGCAGCGACGCCGCCTATCTGCGCGAGTTGGCTTTCCGCGACTTCTATGCCGCCGTCCTGCATCACTGGCCCGCCAGCGGCTGGTGGAACTGGAACCGCAACTTCGACTCCATCGAAACCGACACCGACGCCGCGGCCGAACGCCGCTTCCAAGCCTGGAAAGCCGGCACGACCGGTTATCCCATTGTCGACGCCGGGATGCGACAGCTGCGCGAGGTCGGTTTCATGCACAACCGGGTCCGCATGATCGTCGCCTCGTTCCTGGTCAAGGACCTCCACCTGCCCTGGCAGTGGGGCGCACGCTGGTTCCTGGAACAGCTCGTCGACGGCGACATGGCCAACAACCAGCACGGCTGGCAATGGTGCGCGGGTTCCGGGACCGACGCCGCGCCGTACTTCCGGGTGTTCAATCCCCTCACCCAGGGCGAGAAGTTCGACCCCGCAGGCGATTACATCCGCCGTTGGGTGCCGGAGTTGCGCGACGCCGACGACCCGCATCTGCGCAAGGGTGACCGCCCGCCGGGATACCCGGAGCCGATCGTCGGCCACGCCGCCGAGCGGTCCGAGGCGCTACGCCGCTACGGCAACATCGGCTGAAAATGCGGTCGCTCCGAGCGACCGTTTCGATTTCTGGATTTCGCCTTCGCAAGATCGCGCCGCGTGCCATTATCAGCCAACTTCAGGTCTCAACGCCGAAAGGTGGCGGTATGGCCCGCATAATTCGAACATTGGTGGTCACGGGTGCCGCCGCCGGACTGATTGCCGGCGCCGGCGGGTGCCATTTCTCCTTCAACGGATCGTCTTCCCACAGCGTGAGCAAGAACGATGTCGCTGCGCAGATCAAAGAGAAGATGACCGACGTGAATGGCAACAAGCCCGATTCGGTCAAGTGCCCGGGCAACTTGCCGGCCAAGGTGGGAGCGGAGGTGACCTGCGAGATGAAGATCAACGACGTCAAGTACAACGTCAAAGTCACCGTGACCAGCGTCGAGGGCAAAGACGTCAAGTTCGATATGGTCAAGACGATTGAAAAGGATTCCTAGGCCCGACCGATCAGAGAGTCCAGCATGAGCAGCCCGCAGCCGCCGGTGGTTCCGACCGATCCCAGCGCGGTCGAGCCGTCCACCGGGCGCCGGATGCTGACGATGATGGACCCGCGCTTCCTGCTGGCACTGGCCCGCGGGTACCCCGTCGGGGTCAAACAGTTCCTGTGGTTCTGCCTGCTGCTCATCTATCCCGCGTGGCTGTTCGCCATCCTGGCATCGGCGGCGCTCTACTACGCGGTCTACGCCACGCTCTGGGTGTTGTTCTGGCCGGTGCGCGCCTGGATGAAGCGGAACCGGCCCGACGACTACGCCGCCAGTCAGCGGAAGTGACGCCGGCTCACGGGGTTTGGTTAGCCGCCTTCTTGCGCTCGATGTCGGCCAGCGCGGCGGCCAGCTCGGCACGCTGGGCCGCCGATGTCTCCCAGGACAGCTTGCGGTTCTTGACCACCTTGGCCGGTGCGCCGACCGCGATCGAATAGTCCGGCACGACACCGCGGACCACGGCATGCGATCCGAGCACGCAACCCCGTCCCACGGACGTGCCCCGCAGCACCGACACCTTCACTCCAATCCAGGTGTCGGGTCCGATGCGCACCGGCGACTTGATGATGCCCTGATCCTTGATCGGCAGCGTGATGTCGTCCATCCGGTGGTCGAAGTCGCAGACGTAGCACCAGTCGGCCATCAGCGCCGAATCGCCGAGTTCGATGTCCAGGTAGCAGTTGATGACGTTGTCCCGACCCAGGACCACCTTGTCGCCGAATCGCAGCGACCCCTCGTGCGCCCGGATGGTGTTCTTGTCACCGATGTGCACCCAGCGGCCGATCTCGAGCTGCGCCAGTTCGGGCGTGCAGTGGATCTCCACGCCCTTGCCCAGGAACACCATGCCGCGGGTGATGATGTGCGGGTTCTGCAACTTGAACTTCAGCAACCGCCAATACCGCACCAGGTACCACGGTGTGTACGCCTTGTTGCGCAGCACCCACTTCAGCGACGCCAGGGTCAGGAATTTGGCCTGGCGCGGGTCCTTGAGTCGCCCGCCACGCCACCGGGTATGGAGCGGAGCACCCCACATGCTCGTCATGGCAAAAGCCTACCGGCGGGCAATTGGAGTTCAGCTACGGGCGGCGGGTTACCCTCACCTGTACTCAATCGCTGCTTGATCCCGACCGTATCCGGACTCGATCCAGAGAGGAAAGCGTGTTCGCGCGACGTCTACTGACGGCCGTTTCGGTGGCTGCGCTGGCGGTTGGTATCGGTGGCTGCGGCAACACGGATTCCTGGGTGGATGCGGCACCGGCGGAGGGCTGGCCGGCGCAGTACGGTGACGCGTCCAACAGCGGATACACCTCTGCCACGGGCGCCAGCAAGCTCAAACTGCGCTGGACGCGTTCGACGAAAGGAAGCCTGGGCACCGGGCCGGCCCTCGGTGCCCGCGGTTATCTAGCGCTCAACGCGCAGACCACGGGCGGCTGCTCCTTCATGCAGTGGGAGAGCGGCAACGGGCGGCAACGCTGGTGCACCCGCCTGGTCCAGGGCGGCGGCTTCGGGGGCCCGCTGTTCGACCGCTTCGACAACATCTACGTCGGGCAGCCCGGCGCGATCATCTCGTTCCCCACGACGCAGTGGACCCGCTGGCGTAAGCCGGTCATCGGTATGCCGACCACTCCCCGATTCCTCGGGGACGGCCACCTGCTGGTGAGCACGCACCTGGGGCAGATGCTGGTGTTCGACACTCACCGCGGCGCGGTGGTCGGCACCGCCCTGGACCTGGTGGACGGCGTCGACCCCGCCGACGCGACGCGTGGACTGGCCGACTGCGCGGCGGCCCGCTCAGGTTGCCCGGTCGCGGCGGCACCCGCGTTCTCCGAGTCCAGCGGGACCGCGGTGGTCAGTGTGTGGCAGCCCGGGGCGCCGGCCGCCGGCCTCGTCGGGCTCAAGTACCGCGGCGGACAACTGGCCCGCGAGTGGACCAGCGAGGCCGTCACCGCCGGTGTGCTGGCCAGCCCGGTGCTGTCCGCCGACGGGGGCACGGTCTACGTGAACGGCCGCGACGAACGGCTGTGGGCCCTGCACGCGACCGACGGAAAAGTGAAATGGTCTGTGCCACTTGGCTTTACGGCGCAAACCCCGCCGGCGGTCACCCCGCAGGGGCTGGTGCTGTCCGGCGGGGGCCCCGACACCCGGCTGGCGGCCTTCCGGGATGCCGGTGACCACGCGGACGCGGCTTGGCGACGCGAGGACGTCACGCCTTTGTCGTCGTCGACGTTGGCTGGGTCCGGCGTCGGCTACGCCCTGGTTGCCCTTCCCCCGCAGGACGGCGGCCCCGGCATGTCGTTGCTGGTCTTCGACCAGAAAGACGGGCACACCGTCAACAGCTATCCGCTTCCGGCGGCCACCGGAACCGCGGTCGGGGTGTCGCTCGGCAAAGACCGGCGGGTGGTCGCCGCCACCGGCGACGGCCAGATCTACACCTTCGATCAGGAGTAGGCGCTACACCGCCAGCGGCGGCAGCGAGCTGCGCGGCACCTGGACAGAAGTGGCGCCGGCGAACGACGGCAGCAGCTCCCCCTGGGCGAAGTAGAAGATCAGCGCGTCGTCGGTGATGGCGAAGTTCTGGTAGTTGGTCGGGTCGTGGCCCGCCCCCGGGGAGATCGCCACGCCCAGCCCGCTTTGGTGTTCCAGTTCGCGCTGCACGATCGGATAGATGGTGTCCAGCGGGTTGGTGTTGGGCGCGAACAGGTTGTCGAACGTGATGGGCTGCTTGCTGGCCAGGTTGTAGTTGAAGGCCTTGTACCAGTTGGACGGCCGGGCCCCGCCGAGGTCCTGGAAGAACTTGAGCACCACGCTGCGGGTCCGCGGCGGCTGCCCAGAGGTGTGTTGTTCGTTGGTGGCGTCCATTTGGTATGGCTGGTCGCGCCGTCCGGATCCCTGCGCGACGTTGACGAACCCGTCCCGGTTCTGGGTGATGTAGTCGGTCAGTGCCTGCTGGTCGGGGTAGTCGACGGGAAACGTGATGTCGAGGGTGTAGGTGGCGCCGGACTGGTGGATGTGGCAGATCTGTCCGGCTTCCACGGTTCCGCCGATGCCGGCGCACGACGGTGGCGCGGCGGTCGCCGTGAAAGAGGCCGGCCAGCCGGTGACGGCCGCACACATCAGTGCCGCGGCCGCTATCAGATAACGCATCGTCGCTTGTTTCCTTCAATACCCAGCCCACCAAGAATGGCGGTGGCCCCTCATCAGGTAATCGCCGTCAGCGTACCCGGCGTTACCGCGCCGGACGGCAGACGTATGCCACCGCTCGATTGCCGGCCCCGAAGCGGCCGATGCGCGCGATGACCACGGACAGCGACACATCGCCGCGCAACCGCAGGCGTCGGCGCAGCACGTCCGGATCCACCTGCACACCGCGCACCAGGATCTCGAGCGCGCCGCAGTCCAGCGCGGCCAGCGCCTGCCGCAGGCGCCGCTCGTCGAAGGCCAGTTGTTCGAGGATTTCGAAGCCTCGCACTCCGGCGGGCAGCCGGTCACCGGACAGATAGGCGATGTCGGGGTCTAGTTGCCACAGTCCGTGCCGGGTGCCGTAGTGGCGCACCAGCCCCGCCCGCACCACGGCTCCGTCGGGGTCGATGATCCATCGTCCGGCGGGCCGCGTCGGGCAGTCGTCCGGGTCGGCGTCGGTGATCTGCTCGTCCCGATCCAGCACGCTGGCCCGTCGCCGCACCCCAGGCGCGGTCAAGCCGGCCGACCACAGGCAGGCCTCTCGCACCGAACCGCGGTAGGACGTCACCTCGATCTCCGCATCGAATCCCAGTCGGTCCAGCTGGTCGAAATCGATTCCCGGAGAACACTTCACAGCAAGATCGCGGCCGCGGTGGCAATCCAGCAGCGGGCCGAGTGCGGGCTGGTAGTCGGCCGGGTGGAAGCGGCGGCGGCCGCCGCTGCGCCGGGCCGGGTCCACGACGACGACCGCGTCACGAGTCACCGGACGCAGCGCGTCGGCGCGGCAGAGTTCGACCGTGCCGGCCAAGTTGTGCTGGGCCATCGTCAGCCGGACCGGGTCGAGATCGCTGCCGATCACCCGCGCCGCCGAGCGCCGTAAAGCGGCCGATTCGGTGCCGATCGAACAGGTCGCGTCGTGCACCACCCGGCCGGCCAGCCGGGCGGCGCGATGCAGCGCCACCGGCGCGGCGGTGGCCTGCTGCAACGCCTCGTCGGTGAACAGCCAGCGGGAAACGTCGTCCAGGCCGCCCAGTTTGTCGGCGGCCTTGCGCCGCAGCAGCGTCGTCTCCACCAGGACCGTGGCCCGGTCGCCGAACCTGGCGCGCACAACGCCGATATCGGCGATCCTGCCGGCGTCGCTCAGTTCGAATTCGGCGACCGCCGCGAGCGCCGCGGCGCCTGGAGCCGAGCGCAGATAGCGGACGTCGTCGGCGCTGAAAGCAACACTCAGGAGGGCTTGACCCCGGTGACCATCACGTTGTAGAACCAGCCCTTCGGCGCGACGTGGCGCCAAACGTTGGCATCCACCCAGCTCAGCGCCTTCCAGCCGCTGAACGCGAACCGCGCCCAGCCCCAACCGAGCCGACCGGGCGGCACCGAGGCTTCGAAGGTGCGCACCGGCCAGCCGAACATGGCGGCGGTGAACTCTTCGCTGGCCGTTTCCACCTCCACCGCGCCGGCGTTGGAGGCCATCCGCTCCAGGTCGGCCGGGGTGAACGTGTGCAGGTCGACGACGGCTTCCAGCGCGGCGGCGCGGGAGGACTCGTCGAGCTCCTCCTGCGGCCGGCGCCAGCTCGCCAGTCCGGGCAGCTTGGTGACGTTGGTGGCGACCCGCCAGGTCAGGGTGGACAGGCCGCGGGCATAGCCATTGCCGATCGAGGTCGGCTCACCGGCGAAGACGAACCGGCCGCCTGGCTTGAGGACGCGGATCACCTCGCGCAGCGAAAGCTCGACGTCGGGGATGTGGTGCAGCACGGCGTGCCCGACCACCAGGTCGAAGGTGTCGTCGTCGTACGGGATGCCCTCGGCGTCGGCGACCCGGCCGTCGATGTCCAGGCCCAGGGACTGCCCGTTGCGGGTGGCGACCTTGACCATGCCCGGCGACAGATCGGTCACCGAGCCGCGGCGCGCGACCCCCGCCTGGATCAGGTTGAGCAGGAAGAAGCCGGTGCCGCAGCCCAGCTCCAGCGCGCGGTCGTAGGGCAGCTCGCGGAGCACCTCGTCGGGCACGATCGCGTCGAAACGGCCGCGGGCGTAGTCGACGCAGCGCTGGTCGTAGGAGATCGACCATTTCTCGTCGTAGTTCTCGGCTTCCCAGTCGTGGTAGAGCACCTGGGCGAGCTTGCTGTCGTGCCTGGCCGCTTCGACTTCCTCGGCTGTGGCGTGCGGGTTGGGAGCCGCGTCCGCGCGGATCTCAGTACTCCTCGTCATGCAGGGCAGCCTAACCGCCGCGCCGATCGCCTTCCGCATGAGCGTCCTGACCAGCGGAAAAGACGTCCACGTAGCGGCGAATCTCAGCGGCGAGCCGCTCGGAGTCACCGCCGTCGTCGGATGCCGCGTTGATTCCGGCCTTGGCGGCGGCCAACGCATGCGGGGGTCCGTCCAGGAAGCGCCGCGCCCAGTTCGCCGCCGCGTCGTACACCTCGTCCGGTGCCACCATGTCGTCGATCAATCCCAGGGCGAGCGCCTCCTCGGCGTCGAAGAAGCGCCCGCTGAACACCAGCTCCTTGGCGCGGCTCGGGCCGACCGCGTGAGTGAGCCGGGCCATCCCACCGCCGCCGGGAATGAGGCCGGCCAGAATCTCGGTGGCCCCGAACTTCACGTTGTCGCCGCTGACGCGCCAGTCGGCGGCCAGCGCGAGCGTCAGTCCCGCACCCAGCGCATATCCGGTGATGGCCGCCACCGTGGGCTTGGGGATCGCGGCCACGGCGTCGATGGCCTCGCGCCGCGCCCGGGCGGCTGTCCCCGCCTCCGCGGCGGTCAGCGTCCGCAGCTCGGGCATGTCGTCGCCGGCGGAGAAAATCTCGTGACCGCCGAACAAGATCACCGCCGCGACGTCCTCGCGTCGACCCAATTCGCTTGCGGCGGAGACGATTTCGCGGTACACCTGACGCGTCATCGCGTTGGTCGGCGGGCGGGAAAGCAACAGCATGGCCAGCCCGGCATCCTGGGTGCCGTCGCTGACGACGACGCTGACGAATTCGCTCACGTCGCACTCGGGTTCATAGCGGCCACTCCATCGCGCCACCCGCTTCCCGCGCACGGTGGTAGCGGTCCGAATCGAAGAACTCGAACACCCAGTTGTCGCCGCGCTTCTCCAGGATCGGCTGCACCGGCGCGATCTGGCGCTCGACGGCCATCACGTCGGCGACCGTGCGTCCCACCAGCGAGTCCAGCTGGGTCCAGGTCGGCGGCAGCAGGACGTTGCGCCCGGCCTCGAAATCGTCGATGGCATCTTGCGGCAACGCCCAACCGGACCGGTCGGATTCGGTGTTGTCGCCGTCGGCCCGCTGGCCCTCCGGCAGCGCCCCGACGAAGAAATAGGTGTCGTAGCGGCGGGTGCGTTCGGCCTCCGGGGTGACCCAGTTCGCCCACGGGCGCAGCAGGTCGGCGCGCAACACCAGTTTCTCGGTCTGCAGGAAGTCGGCGAAGGACAACGTGTGATCGGCCAGTGCGCGGCGGGCATCGCCATATACCGACGCGTCGCCGACGATGCTGTCCGGGTCATCGGCCGGTCCGGCGAACAGCACCCCGGACTCCTCGAAGGTTTCCCGCGCCGCGGCGCAGACCAGCGCGGTGGCCAGCTCGGTCTCGATGCCGAACCGCTGCGCCCACCACTGCGGCGGCGGCCCGGCCCACGCGATATCCGCGTTGCGGTCCCGGTCGTCGACGCCGCCGCCGGGGAACACGATCACCCCGGGCGCGAACTCCATCCGGGAGTGGCGGCGCATCAAGAACAGCGCGATGCCCGACGGGGTGTCGCGCACCAGCATCACGGTCGCAGCCGGACGTGGTGTCAGGGGCACTTCGGTGCTGTTCATGCCTGCCTCCGGTGAGCGGCGCGGCTGCGCACCCGCCGCGCGAAGTATCGGCCGTCGACGACGTCCAGCGCGATCCGCTGCCCGAACGCCGTCGAGAGGTTCTCGGCGGTCAGCACGTCGGGCAGCAGACCCGAGGCCACCACCTTGGCCTCCGACAGCAGCAGGCAATGGCTGAATCCGGGCGGTACCTCTTCGACGTGGTGGGTGACCAGCACCAGCGCCGGGGCGTCGGGGTCGGCGGCCAGGTCGGCCAGCCGCGCCACCAGTTCCTCCCGGCCACCCAGGTCCAGGCCGGCGGCGGGTTCGTCGAGCAGCAGCAATTCCGGGTCGGTCATCAACGCGCGGGCGATCAGCACCCGCTTGCGCTCACCCTCGGACAGGGTGCCGTAGGTGCGGTCGGCCAGGTGCTCGGCACCGAGGCTTTCCAGCATGTCGACCGCTCGGCGGTAGTCGATGTCCTCGTAGCGCTCGCGCCACCGGCCCAGCACCGAATAACCGGCCGAGACAACCAGATCCCGCACCAGCTCGTCGCCGGGCACTCGCTGCGCGAGCGCCGAGGAGCTCAGTCCGATGCGGGACCGCAGTTCGGCGATGTCGACCCGGCCCAGCCGCTCCCCCAGCACGAAGGCGACACCCGAGGACGGGTGTTCGGAGGCCGCGGCGATGCGCAGCAGAGATGTCTTGCCGGCCCCGTTGGGACCGATGATCACCCAGCGTTCGTCGAGTTCCACGGCCCAGTCCAGCGGGCCCACCAGGGTGCGTCCGCCGCGGCGGAGCGAGACGTTTCGGAAGTCGATCAGCAGGTCTGGATCGGCCTCGAGAGAGCCTGGTTCAACCACCCGACCATCGTGCCGTATCACTCGCGAGCGGGGGGTACCGGCCCACTGGCGAGCAGACGCGAAAGCCCCCGACACGCCGTGCGTGCGGGGGCTTTCGCGTCTGCTCGCGCTAGTCAGCCGGGATCTCGACGCGGCGCACCACGCCGTCGACGGCGTCGGCGGCCTCGATCTCGCCGCGGGTGACGCCCAGCAGAAACAACACGGTGTCCAGGTAGGGATGGCTCAGCGACGCATCGGCGACCTCGCGCAGCGCGGGTTTGGCGTTGAACGCCACACCCATGCCCGCGGCGGTCAGCATGTCGATGTCGTTGGCGCCGTCACCGACCGCGACGGTCTGCTCCATCGGCACGCCGTACTGCTCGGCGAACGCCCGCAACGCGGCGGCCTTGCCGGGCCGGTCGACGATGGGTCCGCTCACCCGACCGGTGAGCCTGCCGTCAATGATCTCCAGCTCGTTGGCGGCGACGAAGTCGAGCTTGAGTTCCTCGGCCAGCGGCTCGATGATCCGCCGGAAACCACCGGAGACCACGCCGCAACGAAAACCCAAGCGCTGCAACGTACGTAGCGTGGTGCGGGCACCGGGCATCAGCTCCAGCTGTTCAGCTACCTCGTCGATCACCGAGGCGGGCAGGCCGGCCAGGGTGGCGACCCGCTGCTCCAGCGACTCCGCGAAGTCCAGCTCCCCGCGCATTGCGGCCTCGGTGATGGCCGCGACCTGCCCCTGGGCGCCGGCGCGGGCCGCCAGCATCTCGATGACCTCGCCCTGCACCAGCGTCGAGTCGACGTCGAACACGATGAGTCGTTTTGTGCGCCAAGCCAGCCCGAAATCCTCGACGGCCACGTCGACGTGTTCGTCGGCCGCCACCTTGGTCAGCGCGGACTGCAGCGGCCGGTGTACGTCCGCGGGCACCGAGACGCGCAGTTCTAGTCCGGTGACCGGGTAATCGGAGACACCGCGGATGACGTCGATGTTGACCCCGAGCGCGGCCGCCTCCCTGGCCACCGCGCCGAAGGCGCCCGCGGTGATCGGCCGGCCCAGCACCACGATGGTGTGGGTGGAGGGTTTGCTGATGATCGGCACGTCGTCGCTGCGCTCGACCGTGACGTCCAGACCCATGCCGTGGATGGCGGCCTCGACGTCGTCACTCAGCGCGGTCCCTTCGGCGAGTTCCGCTGCACAGGAGACCAATACGCCCAGGGTCAGCCGGCCACGGATCACCACCTGCTCGACATTGAGCAGCTCAACGCCGTGCTTGGAGAGAACCTCGAAGAGCGCTGAGGTCACACCTGGCCGGTCGACACCGGTGACAGTGATCAGCACCGACACCTTCGCTGAGGCGGTCACCCCAGGTTGCCGCTACTGCTCACTAGTCGCGCGATCCGCCTCAGTCCGTGGACCGAATCCCTTCGGCGACTCGCCCGCGGTGGCGTGGCGCCCGATGTGCGCTTCGTCGCGCATCCGTTCCACCATGTGCGGGTAGTGCAATTCAAAAGCCGGTCGCTCCGAACGGATCCGGGGCAGCTCGGTGAAGTTGTGCCGCGGCGGCGGGCAACTGGTCGCCCATTCCAGCGAGTTGCCGTAACCCCACGGGTCGTCGACCGTAACGACCTCGCCGTAGCGCCAGCTCTTGAAGACATTCCAGACGAACGGGAACATCGACGCGCCGAGGATGAACGCCCCGATGGTCGAGACGATGTTCAGGCCTTGGAAGCCGTCACTGGGCAGGTAGTCGGCGTAGCGACGCGGCATCCCCTCGTCACCCAGCCAGTGCTGCACCAGGAACGTGGTGTGGAACCCGATGAACGTCAACCAGAAGTGCAGCTTGCCCAGCCGCTCGTCGAGCAACCGGCCCGTCATCTTGGGGAACCAGAAATAGATCCCGGCGTAGGTGGCGAACACGATCGTGCCGAACAGCACGTAGTGGAAGTGCGCGACGACGAAGTAACTGTCGGTGACGTGGAAGTCCAGCGGCGGGCTGGCCAGCAGCACACCGGTCAGGCCGCCCAACAGGAAGGTGAGCAGGAAGCCGACCGAGAACAGCATCGGCGTCTCGAACGTCAACTGCCCCTTCCACATCGTGCCGATCCAGTTGAAGAACTTGATCCCGGTCGGCACCGCGATGAGGTACGTCATGAACGAGAAGAACGGCAGCAGCACGGCCCCGGTGGCGAACATGTGGTGCGCCCACACCGCCACCGACAGCGCCGCGATCGCCAGCGTCGCGTACACCAGCGTGGTGTAGCCGAAGATCGGCTTGCGGGAGAACACCGGGAACACTTCGGTGACGATGCCGAAGAACGGCAACGCGATGATGTACACCTCGGGGTGCCCGAAGAACCAGAACAGGTGCTGCCACAACAGGACTCCGCCGTTGGCCGGGTCGTAGATGTGCGCCCCCAGATGCCGGTCGGCGGCCAGCCCGAACAGCGCGGCTGTCAGCAGCGGGAAGGCGATCAGCACCAGGATCGACGTCACCAGGATGTTCCAGGTGAAGATCGGCATCCGGAACATCGTCATGCCGGGCGCGCGCATGCACACCACGGTGGTGATCATGTTGACCGCACCCAGGATGGTGCCCAGACCGGCGACCGCCAGGCCCATGATCCACAGGTCACCGCCCGGTCCTGGTGAGTGGATGGCGTCGGTCAGCGGGGTGTAGGCGGTCCAGCCGAAGTCGGCGGCGCCGCCGGGAGTGATGAAGCCCGCCATACCGATGGTGGCGCCGAACAGGAACAGCCAGAACGAGAATGCGTTCAGCCGCGGGAACGCGACGTCGGGCGCGCCGATCTGCAGCGGCAGCACCAGGTTCGCGAAACCGAACACGATCGGCGTTGCGTAGAACAGCAACATGATCGTGCCGTGCATGGTGAACAGCTGGTTGTACTGCTCATTGGACAGGAACTGCAGGCCGGGCGCGGCGAGCTCGCTGCGCATCAGCAACGCCAGCAGGCCGCCCACGAAGAAGAACACGAAGCAGGTGACGCAGTACATGATGCCGATCAGCTTGTGATCGGTCGTAGTGATCAGCTTGTAGACCAGGTTCCCCCGGGGGCCCGTCCGAGCCGGGTACGGACGAACTGCCTCGAGTTCTCCCAAGGGGGGCGCTTCGGCTGTCAACAGCTCCTCCAAACATCCATCCGGACAGGGGCGCAGAACGCGCGCACTAATCCGAATCTTAGCCCGCCATCAGGTCGGCGGAAGGTCTGGTCCTACAAACTGTCGTAATTGTGCCGGACCAGCGGACCCCCGCAGCAACAGGGGTGGGCGCCCAGGCCCGCTTCACCAGCCTTGAGCTGGCCGGATGTTAACGTCGACCGTGTGCGATCCGGCGGTCTGATTCTCAGCGTGGCCGCCGCGCTGGTACTGACGTGCAGCGCTTGCGGTTCCGGCAAAACGGGGCCCTCGTCCACCCTGGTAACCCCGACCACCCAGATTGCCGGCGCCGGCGTGCTGGGTAACGACCGCAAACCCGAGGAGTCATGCGGGCGGGAACCGGCCGCGCCCGATCCTGGCCCACCCACCCGACCGGCGCGCAACGCCCCCGGCGTCACCCCGGACGTTGCGCAGGTGCCCGCCGATCCGCAGCGGATTGTGGTGCTCTCCGGCGACCAACTCGACGCGCTGTGCGCGCTCGGCCTGCAGTCGCGGGTGGTCGGGGCCGCGCTGGCCGACGGGTCGAGCCAGCCGTCCTACCTCGGCAAGGTGATTCACGACGTGCCCGGCGTGGGATCTCGCACCGCTCCGGATCTGAACGCGATCGCGGCGGCCCGACCGGACCTGATCCTGGGTTCCGTGGCGCTGACCCCGACGCTCTACCCGCAGCTGGCGGCGATCGCGCCGACGGTGTTCACCGCGGCCCCGGGCGCGGCCTGGCAGGACAACCTGCGCGGGGTGGGAGGGGCGACGGCCCGCGGCGGCGCTTCCGACGCCCTACTCAGCGGGTTTTCCCAGCGCGCGACCGAGGTAGGGGCCAAGCACGACGCGGCCCACTTTCAGGTCTCGGTGGTCCAGCTGACCAACAGCACCCTGCGGGTGTACGGAGCCAATAACTTCCCGGCCAGCGTGCTGGCGGCCGTCGGAGTGGACCGGCCGGCGTCGCAGCGGTTCACCGACAAGCCGTACATCGAGATCGGCGCAACCGACGCCGACCTGGCCAAGGACGCGGACTTCTCCGCCGCCGACGCCGACATCATCTATGTGTCCTGTGCCTCCCCCGCGGCCGCCGACCGAGCGGCGACGGTGCTGGACAGCGGGCCCTGGCGCAAACTCGGCGCCAACCGCGACAACCGGATCTTCGTGGTCAACGACGAAATCTGGCAAACCGGCCAGGGATTAATCGCCGCCCGCGGCGTGTTGACCGATGTCGGCTGGATCAGCGCGCCGATCAACTAGTGACGGTGCCCACCAGCCCGCAGCTGGCCGGTAACCATTACCTTAGCTAAGCTTTCTTGTAGTACACGCGACCGAAGAGGGATACGTAAATGAGCACCGTCAACGCTTACGCCGCCACGTCGGCGACCGAACCGCTGACCAAGACCACAATCGAACGCCGCGAACCCGGCCCCCACGACGTGGCCATCGACATCAAGTTCGCCGGCATCTGTCACTCCGACATCCACACCGTCAAGGCCGAATGGGGCGTACCGAACTACCCCGTCGTCCCGGGCCACGAGATTGCCGGTGTGGTGAGCGCGGTCGGCTCGGAGGTGACCAAGCACAAGGTCGGTGACCACGTCGGCGTCGGCTGCATGGTCAACTCGTGTGGCCGGTGCAGCAGCTGCGAGGCCGGTCTGGAGCAGTACTGCAAGAACGGCGCGACGTTCACCTACAACTCCATCGACAAGGACGGCACCTCCACCCAGGGCGGTTACAGCCAGGCGGTCGTCGTCGACGAGAACTTCGTCGTGCGCATCCCCGAATCGTTGCCGTTGGACGCCGCCGCGCCGCTGTTGTGCGCGGGCATCACGTTGTTCTCGCCGCTGCGGCACTGGAAGGCCGGAAAGGACACCCGGCTGGCAATCATCGGCCTGGGCGGTCTGGGCCACATGGGCGTGAAGCTGGGCGCGGCGATGGGCTGCCAGGTTAGCGTGCTGTCGCAGTCGCTGAAGAAAATGGAAGACGGATTGCGTTTGGGCGCAAGCAATTACTACGCGACCTCGGATCCGGCCACCTTCAAGGAACTGCGGGGCAGTTTCGATCTGATCCTGAACACCGTGTCGGCCAACCTCGACCTCGGCCAGTACCTGAACCTTCTCGACGTCGACGGCACCATGGTCGAACTCGGCATTCCCGAGCACCCGATGGAGGTGCCGGCGTTCGGGCTGGCGCTGGCGCGACGCAGCCTGTCCGGGTCGAACATCGGCGGCATCGCCGAGACCCAGGAGATGCTCGACTTCTGCGCCGAGCACAATGTGACGCCGGAAATCGAGGTCATCGAAGCCGACTACGTCAACGAGGCCTACGAGCGCGTGCTGGCCAGCGACGTGCGGTACCGGTTCGTGATCGACATCTCAACCCTGTGACGGAGGCGCGTCGTCGGCGTCGATGCCGGCCAGCGGCCACCCGGCCGCGGCCAGGACGCCGGCGACCCGCGCAATGTTCTCCGGACCCGCGTCGTAGTGGGTCACCTCGGAGATGAACTCGGCGATCTCGTCACGGTCGATCACCCCGTCGACCGTGGCGGGTGAGCCCTCGGCGGTGATGTCACGCACCACCTGCCTGATCTGCTCCTCGGTCAGCGGAGTGTTGCGCAGCAGGGCCAGCAGCGGCATCCGGTCCGGCCCTGGCACGCCTTCGGGATAGCCGGCGCGCAACCATCGCAACACCGACGCGCAGAATGCGGACACCGAAACGCTCTTGGCAGCGGACGCGGTCACGCACCCCAGTGTCACGGCAGGCGCTTCGCTGCGCCACAGCGCGGCGACAACCTTCGCAGTATTCATACGCCGTTCACGCCGCCGTCTCCGCGGGCTGGGCCGGCGGCGCCTCGTTGACCATCAATTCGCTTCACCGGGCGAAAATTAATGGTCCGAAAAACGAAATTCTGCTGCCTTTGTAGGCATACAATCCTCACACGATTCTCACACTATTCGTGGGTGTGTCCCGATGGTCGTTGACCGGGTTGGAGGGCGGCGATGTCCTACGTATCGGCAGTCCCGGAGATGCTGACGGCGGCCGCGGCCGACGTAGCGGACATCGGCTCGTCGTTGAGCGCGGCCACCGCGGCCGTCTCGACTTCGACCACCGCACTGGCAGCCGCCGCCGGGGACGAGGTGTCAACCGCGATCGCGTCGCTTTTTTCCAGTCATGGTCAGGCGTATCAAGCCTTCAGTGCGCAAGCGGCGGCGTTCGAGGCCCAGTTCGTCCAGGCGTTGCGGCAAGCGGGACTGCTCTACGCGGGCGCCGATGCGGCCGCTGTTTCGCCGTTGCAGACATTCGAAGATGGCGTGCTGGCTGTGATCAATGCGCCCACGAACTTGCTGTTCGGGACACCTCTGATCGGCAAGGGCAGCAACGGGGCACCCGGGACCGGGCAGAACGGCGGCCCCGGCGGCATTCTCTGGGGAGACGGCGGCGACGGCGGCTCCGGTGCGGCCGGGCAGCCCGGTGGCAGGGGCGGTAACGCCTTCCTGTTCGGCAACGGCGGGCAGGGCGGTGCTGGTGGTACTGGCATCACCGGCAGCACCGGCTCGACGATTGGCGGCGGCACCAAGGGCGGCATCGGTGGTTTCGGGGGTGCCGGCGGGGCCGGCGGTAATGGCGGGCTGATCTACGGCAACGGCGGCGCCGGCGGTCTCGGCGGCAACGGCGGGATGGGCGGGGCCGGAGTAACCCCCACCAGTTCGCCCAACGGCACCAACGGGGGCAACGGCGGCAACGGCGGTGCCGGGGGCGCCGGGGGCCAGGGGTCACCTTTGTTCGGCCGTGCCGGCGACGGCGGCCAAGGCGGTGGTGGCGGCCAGGGCGGCCAGGGCGGAATCGGCAACGCCGACAGCGGTTCCGGCGGCGGCCATGGTGGCACCGGCGGCAACGGCGGAGACGCGGGCGCCGGCGGCAACGCGGGCGGCTCCGGCGCCAACGCGGGCGCTGCAGGCACCGGCGGCACCGGCGGCACCGGCGGCAAGGGCGGCGGCGCGGGCGCCGTGGCCTTCGGCACCGCCGGCACGGGCGGCGACGGCGGCCAGGGCGGCAATAGTGTCGGCGGCGGCGGCGGTCACGGCGGACTCGGCGGCAACGGCGGCGACAGCAACTCCAACGGCAGCGCCACCGCCGTGTTTCACGGCGGACTCGGCGGCAACGGCGGTCACGGCGGCCAGGGCAGCGTGGGCGGTGACGGCGGCAGCGGCGGCAATGGCGGCATCGCCAACGTGGTCGCCACGAACACAGCCGCGGCCGCCGGCGGCGGCGGTGGTGGCGGAGGCGCCGGCGGGCTCAGTAACGGCGGCGGCAGCGCCGGAAGGGGCGGCAACGGCGGAAGCGGCGGGACCGCCTCCGCCGCGGTCGGCGTCCAACACGCGAGCGGAGGTGGCGGCGCCGGCGGCGGCGGCTCCCAGGCTGTCATTGGGGGCCCAGGTGGCGGTGGTGGCGGCGGCGGCACCGCGGGGATCGGCGCGGTATCCATCTCCGGCCAAGCCGGATCCGATGGCGCCATCGCCGCCGGTAGTTTCGCCACCTCCGGCGATGGAGGTGCCGGCGGCTTCCTCAACAGTCCGTCCGGGGTCGCCAGCGCGGGCGGTGGTGGCGGCGGCGGCGCCGCGATCCCTGGTAACCCGGGCGGGGGCGGCGGCCAAGGCGGCAACGCCGTCGTCAACAGCGGTAACGCGGCCGGCGGACCAGGCGGCGCCGGCGGCACCGGCCAGACCATCGGCGGCGGGGGCAACGACGGTGTGGCCGGTAGCGGCTCGTCTGCGGCCGCCACCGCCACTCCCGGCGCCGGGGGTCAAGCCAGCATCGGCGGGGGCGGCGGCGGGGGCGGCGCCAACGCCAGCAGTGGTGCGGTTGCTCTCGGCGGCGAAGGCGGTGGTGGCGGCGGCGCCTAGCTGACGTCGGTCTCTAGAAGTCCCAGTCCTCGTCCTCGGTGACCACGGCCTTGCCGATCACGTAGCTCGACCCGGACCCGGAGAAGAAGTCGTGGTTCTCGTCGGCGTTGGGCGACAGCGCCGACAGGATCGCCGGGTTCACATCGGTCTCGTCGCGCGGGAACAGCGCCTCGTAGCCCAGGTTCATCAGCGCCTTGTTCGCGTTGTAGCGCAGGAACTTCTTGACGTCCTCGGTCAAGCCGACCTCGTCGTAGAGATCCTGGGTGTACTCCACCTCGTTGTCGTACAGCTCGAACAGCAGCTCGTAGGTGTAGTCCTTGAGCTCGGCCCGCTTGGCCTCGTCGACCAACGCCAGTCCGCGCTGGTACTTGTAGCCGATGTAGTACCCGTGCACGGCCTCGTCCCGGATGATCAGCCGGATCATGTCGGCGGTGTTGGTCAGCTTGGCACGGCTCGACCAATACATCGGCAGGTAGAAGCCAGAGTAGAACAGGAAACTCTCCAGCAGCGTGGAGGCCACCTTGCGCTTGAGCGGTTCGTCGCCTCGGTAGTACTCCAGCACGATCTCGGCCTTGCGCTGCAGGTTGGGGTTCTCCTCCGACCAGCGGAACGCGTCGTCGATCTCAGCGGTCGAGCACAGCGTCGAGAAAATCTGGCTGTAGCTCTTGGCGTGAACCGATTCCATGAACGCGATGTTGGTGTACACCGCCTCCTCGTGCGGGGTCAGCGCGTCGGGGATCAGGCTCACCGCGCCCACGGTGCCCTGGATGGTGTCCAGCATCGTCAGGCCGGTGAACACCCGCATGGTCAGCTGCTTCTCGTTGGCAGTCAACGTGCCCCACGACGGGATGTCGTTGGACACCGGCACCTTCTCGGGCAGCCAGAAGTTTCCGGTCAGCCGGTCCCAGACTTCGGCGTCTTTTTCATCCTGCAGCCGGTTCCAGTTGATCGCAGAGACGCGGTCGATCAGCTTTGCACTACCAGTCACCTGAAACCCCACTTCACCAGGACGATTGGGCTGTCTTGCCTTGGACCCCAAACACTACCCCTGGGGTACGACAAGCGGCGGGAACACAATAAGTTGTGTTTGCGTGTCGTGCGGCTACCCCTTACGGGGCAGCAGGGCGATCATCGTGTCGACCAGTTCGTCGGCGTCGGTGTGCCACTTGTCCAGGTCCATATGCCCACTGAGATCCAGGCCCGCGATGCCGTGGGCACTGGCCAGCAGCAGCGCTCCGTACCGATTCGCCCGGTCCGTCCCGGCGATACGACCGACCAGGTCGAGAAACAGGCTCTGCGCGCGTTGACCCGCCTGCGCCGCGGCGGTGGGATCACCCTTCGGCATGGAGAACATCAGCCGGTACAGGTGCGGCCGGTCGCGGCCGATGCCGATCAGCGCCAGCAGCGCGGTGCGCAGCGCAGCCGCAGGCGGGTCGTCGCCGGCGACCAACTCCTCCAGCGCGTCGGCCAGTTCGTTCAACGCGTTCGTGGCCAGCACACCGAGCAGCGATTCCTTGTCGGCGAAGTGGCGGTACGCCGCCGAGCGCGACACGCCGCTGCGGGCGCCCACCTCGCGCAGGGTCACCGCCTCCACCCCCCCGTGGTCGAGTAGGACGCCGGCCGCCTCGAGCAGCGAACGACGGGTGGCCGCCGCGCTTTCCGCCCGTGTCCTCACCGGCCGAGCATAAGCCGATCTTTGAGTTGACAACGTCAACATTACCGCTAGATTGAGATGACAGCGTCAACTCAAATGCCGCACTGACTCGACGGAGACCACCATGAATTCCTCGATACCCAACCGAAATGAGCTTGTGGTGGTGACCGGCGCCTCCACCGGCATCGGCGCTGCCACCGCAAAAGAACTGGCGCGCCGAGGTTTTCACGTGCTCGCCGGTGTGCGCCGCGAGGCTGACGCCGACGCGCTGGTTGCCGACGGGATCGAAGCGCTCATCCTCGATATCACCGTCGACTCACACATCGCCGCGATCGCCGAGCGGGTTGCGCGCGACCCGCGTCCCGTGCGCGCCCTGATCAACAACGCCGGCATTGCCGTCAACGCGCCCGTTGAGGCGCTGCCGATTGCCCAGTGGCGCAAGCAGTTCGAGGTCAATCTGTTCGGGCACATCGCCATGACCCAGGCACTGTTGCCCGCGCTGATCAGCAGCTCCGGGACGGTAATCAACATCAGTTCCGTCGGCGGCAAGGTGGTGTTGCCGACCTACGGCGCTTACGCCGGATCGAAGTTCGCACTGGAGGCGGCGAGCGACGCCTTGCGGCGGGAGGTCGCAGGGCTGGGTGTCAAGGTGGTGGTCATCGAGCCCGGCGCGGTCAAGACGAAGATGCCGGAGCGCGGCATCGCCACCAGCGAGGGGTTGCAGGCGGACATGACCAGTGACCAACTCGCGCGCTACGGTGATCTCATCGAAGCCGTTACGGCACAAGCCCGCTCGTTCACCGAGGTCGGCGTGCCGGCCGAACACGCCGCAACGGTGATCGCCAAGGCGGTGACCTCGTCGCGGCCCAAGACCCGCTATACCGTCGGTCGCGACGCCGCCATCCTGGTGCGGGTCAGCCGCCTGGTATCCGATCGGGCGCTGGACGGCATCCTGCGAGCCAACCTGCGTTCCATCGCCCGGAAGGCACGCACCACCCCACCGAGTCGGGTTGCCGCAGTTGGGGTTCCGCGCTGAGCGCTACCCCTACGCGACGGACTTGCGAGCTCCCTTGCCAACCCCGAGGAACTGATACTCATCGGGGTCGACCGAGCGGGTGGCGCGCCAGTACTCCCAGGTGTAGCCGCCCCACAGCACGGTGTTCTTGCCGTGCTCGTCGAGGTACCAACTGCTGCAACCGCCGCTGTTCCACACCGAGCTTGTCAGCCGCTCCTGCAGCGCGTCGTTGAACCGGTCCTGCGCCTCGCGGGTGGGAGCCAGCGCCTGGGCGCCCATCTTGTCGCACTTGGCGATCGCATCGGCCACGTAGCGGATCTGGGACTCGATCATGAACACCACCGAGTTGTGCCCCAGGCCGGTGTTGGGGCCCAGCAGGAAGAACAAGTTCGGCACGTCGGCCACCGTCACGCCGCGATGGGCGCCGATGCCCTCGCGGTTCCACCGGTCCACCAGGTCCTCGCCGTGCTGACCCTTGATGTCGACGTAGGTGTAGGAATCGGTGACGTGGAAGCCGGTGGCGTACACGATGACGTCGACTTCGCGTTCGCGGCCGTCCGCGGTGACGATTCCGTCGTGGGTGATCCGCTCGATGCCCTCGGTGATCACCTCGGCGTTCGGGCTGGCGAGCGCGGCGTAGTAGGTCGAGGAGTTCAGGATGCGCTTGCAGCCGATACGGTAGTTCGGGATCAATTTCTTGCGCAGCTCACGGTCCCTGATCGACCGCCAGATGTTCCACTTGCAGTACGCCTCAATGAATTTCAGTGCATTAGGGCGTTTGGTCATGCCGAATGCCAGCGCCTCCTGCGCCCAATAGATGCCCAGGCGCACCAGTGCCCGCAAGCCAGGGACGTTTTCCATCGCCGAACGCACCGGTCGCGGGATCTCCGGGTTTGAGCGCGGCACCACCCACGGCGGGGTGCGCTGGTAGAGCTGCAGTTCGGCGACGTCGCCGACGATCTCGGGCACGATCTGGATCGCGCTGGCACCGGTGCCGATGATCGCTACCCGTTTGCCGGTCAGATCGACGCTGTGGTCCCATTCCGCTGAATGGAAAGCGGGGCCCGCGAATTCCTCGCGTCCTTCGATGTTCGGGAACGACGGGATGTGCAGCGCTCCGGCACCGGAGACCAGGAACTGCGCGACGTATTCGCGCCCGTCGGCGGTGAAGACATGCCAGCGGTACTCATCGTCATCCCAGTACGCGCGCTCGACCAGGGAGTTGAACTCGACGTAGCGACGCAGCCCGTATTTGTCGGTGACGCCTTTGAGGTAATCCCAGATCTCGGGCTGGTAGGAGAACGGGTTCTTCCAGTCCGGTTTGGGCTCGAAGGAGTAGGAGTACAGGTGTGACGGGATGTCGCACGCGCACCCGGGGTAGCTGTTGTCGCGCCAGGTGCCGCCGATGTCGTCGGCCTTCTCCAAGATGATGAAATCCACGCCCTGTTTCTGCAGTGCGATCGCCATGCCCAGGCCGGAGAACCCGGTCCCGATGATGACGACGCGGGCATGCTTCGGCAAAGCCCGCGGTTTCTCGGCCTGGTCGGCCGCCGGTGAGATGACATCAGTCATGGTGAGTCTTCCTGTTGTGCCCGATATTGGCCGGCGCGTGCCGACTGACATGCTGATACCCCGTACCGGAAAAGCAAATACCCAGTACCCGGGGTATCGGATATATCGAGTGTTGTCGATGTCCCCGGTGATGTCAACGCCGCCGAGCGTCAGCTCACGGCAGCGCCGCCGGCATGGCGTCGTGGATCGGCTTATCGGGGTCCAGCACAATGCCGAGCGTCTCGGCGGTGCCCACGATGACGCCCATCATGATGGTGGTCAGCTGGTTGACGAACTGCTCCCGTGTCATCGACCGAGGGCTGTCCGGCTCGGGGCCCAGCCACCATTCGGTGGCCGACGCGGCGCAACCGAACGCCGAGAAAGCCGCGAGCTCGAACGCGGCGGCGTTGAGCTCCATGTCCCGCAGTTCGTTGTTGAACATGTCGGCGATGGTCAGCGTGATCTCGCGGCCCTCCTTGAGGGTGCGCACGGTCGCCTTGGACTGGGCGTTGGAACCGCCGCCCTGGATGAACACGCGCACCACGTTGGGGTGTTCGTCGAGCAGGCTGACGAACTCCTCGACGGCCCGCTGGATGACCTGGCGGGCTGAGTCGGTGGCCAGGTTGATCGACGGAAAGATCGCCGCCCACAGCATGTCCCGTAGCCGTTCCCCGATGGCCAGGAACAGGTCGGACTTGTCGGTGAAATGCCGGTAGATCTTTGGCTTGGCGGTGCCGGCCTCCTCGGCGATTTCCCGAACGCTTAGCTCGGGTCCCAGGCGGTCGATGGCCCGGAAGGCCGCGTCGACGATCTCACTGCGCACCTTCTTGCGGTGTTCGCGCCAACGCTCGCTGCGCGCGTCGACTTTCACCCCCGTGTTCGTGCCTGGGGGGTGGGGTCGGGGAATTCTCACCACGTCAAGCACGATACAGCCCTGCGGGGCTGACCTGGGCAGACCGCGTAGGCCGTGACCGGGTGTCGCGAACTCACCGCGACGCGCGCAGCACTTCGCTCGGCGACTGGCCGAACTCCCGCCGGTAATCGGCCGCGAATCGGCCGAGATTTCCGAAGCCCCATCGGTACGCGATTTCCGCGACGGTGGTCCCGCCCTCAACGGATGATTGCCGCAGCTCCGAGTGCGCCCGGGCGAGGCGGATCGATTTGAGATACGCCATCGGCGTGGTGCCCAGGTGTTTGCGGAAGGCTTCCTGGAGGGCACGCGGGCTCAACCGGGCCGCGGCCGCGACGTCATCGATGCGGATGTCCTCGATGGAGTCCTCGACAGAGCCCTCCAGGTAGGCGACGGCACGACGGACGGCCGGCGGTCGGACGTCACCGCTGGAAACCTCAGCTGGTGACGGGAATTCTTCGGGGTAGGCCTCGATCAGACTGGCTACCAGGGTGCGACGCAGCTGGTCTCGCAGCAGCGCACCGGAGCTCAGAAGCCCGTTCGGTCCGGCATTGCGGAGCAGGAAGTGCATGAGTCTCGCCACCGCGACGGCCCCCTGTTTCGACGGGCGCGAACTCAGCCGAAATCGGACGGCCCCGGATCGTCGGGCTCCGAGCAGGGCCGCAACCGCCGTCTCGAAATCACTGCGTGCGATCCGCACGTGGAAGACGTCGCAGTTCTCCTCCCAGCGCAGCCGATATGCCGTGTGCGCATCCAGCACCACGTGTTGGCCGGGCAACAGCAGCCGGTCCCCACTGTGGGCCCGGACGGCGAGCCGCCCAGTGATCTGCTGGGAGACCAGGACGAAGTCCTCGAACGGCGGCGAATCCAGCAAGGTGGTGGCGGACCCGAAGGACAGCGAGTAAACGCCGAGCCCCGCGACACCACCCTCGGCGTGGCGGGCGCGGAACCCCGAAGAGCCGCCGCGGACGGTGAGGCGGTGGGGACAGTAGACACCCGCGAGTCGGCTGCTCGCTTCCTGCGGATCGGAGGTGTCGGTCCGGATACGAAGACCGTCGATCATGACGCCGCGGCCCTATCCCGGATCTCGACCGCCGTCTCGAGCATCTGGTGAGTGCTGGTGAACCAATCCTGCAGATTGAGGTCCACGATCAGCTCGTCGGCGCCGGCCTCGGCGGCCGTCGCCACGTCGTCCATGATCTGGTCCAGAGTGCCGACGAACGCCGCTCGGTCCGGCCCCGCCGGACGGTCGGTGAAGGTGACGTTTCCGACCACGATCATCTGCATCCTGGCGGTATCCCGCCCGCATTCGGACGCCCGTTGCCGGATTCGGTCCCAGCCGGCGCGGAGGTCCGCGGCTCCGGGGGGCCCCGGCGTGGTCATCACCGGGAGCCAGCCGTCGGCGCGGGAGGCGATGCGCTGCACGGCTTTCGAGGTGGTGCTGCGGCCCAGGTTGCTGCCGCCACCGCCCAGCAGCACCGGGATCTTCGATACGGGCTTGGGCAGGACGGCGGCGTCGTCGATGACAACGCGAGGACTTCGGAAGCTGACCGGGTCCGGGCCCCAGACGGCGTCGAAGACGTCCAGCGTCTCGTCGAGGAAGCGGCCTCGGTCCGCCCGGGTGGCGCCGGTGGCCCGCAATTCATCCGTGGCCCAGCCGGTCCCGAGGCCGGCGATGACCCGGCCGCCGCTGATCCGATCCAACGTGGCAAGGGTTTTTGCCAGTTGTACGGGGGTGTGCAAGGCAGCGACCAGAACGGACGTACCCAGACGTACATTTTCCGTCGCCACTGCCGCCACGGTCAGAATGGTCAAGGGGTCGGCGGCCTGCCGTGAGTGTTCCGGCCACGGCTCGTTCGATCCGGCATAGGGTTCGACGGGCGTTCGCGGGAAGAGCAGGCGTTCGTACGTCCACAAGCTCGCATACCCGGCCGCCTCGGCGGTCCGAGCCGCTTCAACCAAGTCGTGCCGCAGGTCGACTCCCAATCGCTGCGGCAGCCGGAGCCCGAGTCTCATACGTACCCTTCCCTGTTGTCATGACAGTCAGCGCAGTCAACAACGGCGGTGCAGCGCGAATGCCGTTGGAATGGAAAGGCGTCCGGATCTGTGGACTAGATGGCGCATTGCGAAAGCTCGATGCGAGTCCGCCGCGGCGTTGCTACAAGCATGGCAACCGTTATCTCCCCCGATGGCACCACGATCGGCTACGAATCCGTCGGCGCCGGTCCACCCCTACTACTCGTGCACGGCAGCACCGGCACGCGTGCTCGCTGGTCCTCGGTGACACCGGCACTGGCGCAGCGCTACACCGTTCATGCGATGGACCGACGCGGTCGAGGGCTGAGCACGGCCGAGGTGCAGCCCTACAGCCTGGGCCGGGAGGCCGAGGACGTCGCGGCGGTCGCGGAAGCACTCGGTGGAAATGTGTACGCGCTCGGGCATTCTTACGGCGCGTTGGCGGTGCTGGAAGCGGCTCTGATCACGCCGGCTTTCCGCCGCATCATGCTTTACGAGCCGCCGATACCGTCAACGGGCCTCGGCGGCGGCTCCCCGGATGGCTGGGCCCGGATCACCGCGATGCCCCACCCGCGCGGCATCCTCGAAGCGTTCTACCGCGAAACCCTGCACCTGCCGTTGTCGGAGACCAAAGACCTTGCGGATCGGGAGTTTTCGTATGTCGCCGATTCGATCGCACACACGGCCGGCCGTGAGCTCACCCATGCCAGCGCCTATCGCGTGACAGCGCGGCATGCCGCCATCACCGTCCCCGTGCGAATGTTGCTCGGCACCGAGAGCCCGGCCTACTTTCGGGCCGCCGCCACAGCCCTCGCCGCTCGAATACCGGACGCCACAGTCGTGGCCCTGCGCGGGCAAGGACATCACGCGATCGACTACGAACCAGAGCAATTCGTCCGCGCGGTAGTGGATTTCGATGCCGCTGTTGACGAGTAATCCCTGGCGGCGTCAGCCTCTGACCAGGTTTCTCGGCGGTCGGGACGGGATCAGCCTGGGCCACCAGAAGAACGGTCCGAGCAGGCGGGCGATGGCTGGTGTGATGAAGGAACGCACGATGAGCGTGTCGAGCAGCAGGCCGATGCCGATCGTGGATCCCATTTCGCCGACCGAAACCAGTTTGCCGGAGACCATTGCCATCATGGTGACGGCGAACACCAGACCGGCGGTGGTGACCACCTTGCCGGAATTGGCCACCGCCCGAATCAGACCGGTGTTCAGGCCCGCCTTGCTTTCTTCCAGGTAGCGGGCGATGAGCAGCAGGTTGTAGTCCGAACCGACCGCCACCAGGATGATGAAGGTGAGCGGCAGGCCCAGCCAACTCATCGGTATGCCGAAGGCGTGCTGCCAGATCAAGATGGACAGCCCGAACGCTCCCGAATAGGAGAACGCCACCGTGCCGATGATGACCAGCGCGGCGATAATGCTGCCGGTGATGAGCAGCATCACCAGAAAGATCAATGCGAATGCCGCTGCGGCCGCGATGATCAGGTCCGTCTTCGCGGCATCCTGGATGTCCCAGTACGTCGTCGCGGCACCGCCGAGATAGACGCGCGACCCGCCGAGCGTGGTGCCTTTCAGCGCCTCCTCGGCGGCGGCCAGATACACCTGGTCGTGGTGGATGCCCGCTTCCGTCAGCGCTTCGCCGTCGTGGTAGATCATGTATCGCGCGGCCTTACCGTCCGGGGACATGAAGAATTTCAGATCGATCTGAAAAGACGGGTTTTCGAACGCATCCGGCGGTAGGTAGAAGAACTCGTCGTTCTTCGAACTGTCGAACGCGTAGCCCAGATCCATCATCTGCCGGCTCAGCGCCTCCAACTCGGCCAGTTGCGGCTCGATCGTGCTGTGCTCGGCGAGGATCTTCTCCCGAAGCTCGTTGAGCTGGTCGACGTTGCGGCCGAGCAGATCGACCAGTTGCGGCAGCACCGCGTCCTGAATCAGGGCGGCTTTCAGGTTCTTGTCCATCTGCTCATCGAGCTGGTCGATCTTGTCGGTGGCGTCGAACAGCGAACGCAGCGACCAGCAGACCGGGATGTCGAAACAGTGCTTCTCCCAATAGAAGTAGCTCCGGATCGGGCGCCAGACATCGTCGAAATCGGCGATGTTGTCCCGCAGCGCATCGGTGACGTCCTTCATGCCGCGGGCGGCATCGGCGGCGATATGGGCCGCGCCGGCCTGCTGCGACGTCAGTTCTTGCTGCTGTCGCATCAGGTCTGTCATGCGGTTCGTGATGTTGGCCATGTCGCTCAGCCGGGTGTTCAGGTCGGTGAGGAACGGCAGCAGTTCTTTGATTTTCGTCCCCATGGTGCCGATGGTGTAGGTGAACGACGAATGCTCGAGCGGTGTACCCAGCGGCCTGGTGACGCTCTGAATCAGTCCCACTCCTGGGGTGTGGAACACACTGCGCGCCACTCGGTCCAGCGCGATCATGTCCGTGCTGTTGCGCATATCATGATCGGATTCGACCATCAGCATGTCACCGTTCAGCCTGCTGACCGGGAAGTGTCGGTCGCTGGCGGCGTATCCCTGCTTGGACGGGCTGTCATCGGAGATGTAGATCCGGTCGTCGTAGTTGGGATGGTAGGTGGGCAACGTCAGCGATCCGACCAGCACGACGACGCAACTTGCCAGCAGAACCCGGCCCGGCCACCGCACCGTCAAAGTGCCGACTTTGCGCCAAACACCTGCTCCGGCTTTACGTTTCGGTTCGAAGATGCCCACCCGGCTGCCCAGCGCAAGCACCGCCGGGCCGAAGGTCAGGGCGGCTGCTACCGCGGTCAGCATGGCGATCGCGCAGGGGATTCCGCAGGTATTGAAGTAGTTGAGCCGGGTGAATTTGAGGCAGAAGGTTGCGCCGGCGACCGCCAGGCCCGAGCCCAGGATGACATGGGACACGCCGTGCACGGCGGAATAGTAAGCGGTTTCCCGGTCTTCGCCGGCGTGGCGTGCTTCTTGGTAGCGGCCGATCAGAAAGATCGCGTAATCCGTTCCCGCTCCGAGGATCAACGATACCAACAAGTTCGAGGCGAATTCTGATATCCCGATCACCTTGTGAAAGACCAGGAACGAGACGATGCCGCGTCCGCAATTCAGTTCCAGCATCACCATGAACAGGACGAGCACCGCGGTTGTGATCGAGCGGTAGACGATCAGCAGCATCACCGAGATGAGCACGATGGTGACGAACATGATCATGATCAGGCTCTCGTTGCCGGCCTGCAGCATGTCCGCCGACAGCGGTGCGGAGCCGGAGACGTAGACCTTCAGCCCCGGCGGGGTCTTGGTCTGCGAGACGAGATCCCGCACCGCCTTGATCGACTCGTCAGACAGCGCCGACCCGAGATTGCCGGCGGTACGCACCAGCGTGTAGGACGCTTTGCCGTCGTTGCTCTGCACTCCGGCGGCGGTGGTCCCCTGACCCCATAGGTTCATCACGTATTGAACGTGCTTGTCGTGCTGCAGCTTTGCGACCAGGTCGTCGTAGAACAGGTGGTCGGATTGGTCGAGTTTGTGTTCGCCCTCCAGGACGACCATCACCAGGCTATTGCTGTCGGACTCGTGGAACACCTGCCCAATGTGGATGAGCGCCTGTGCCGATGGCGCGTCGACCGGGACCAGGGGGCCCCGGCCCGCCTCGGTTACGGGCTCCAATTGCGGGACGACCACATTGAGGACGATCATCAGCGCGACCCAGGCCAGGACCACGGGCACGGCGAACTTGCGGATCGTCCGCGCGACAAAGGGTTTGCGCATGGCGCTGGTGCTGTCGGCCTTCATGCGGACAGCACCTGACACCAGACGCCGGCATGATCACCCGTGGCCGTGTGCTCCGAGCGAACCTGTCCGTCAACGGTGATACGGCAGCCGACGGTTCCGCCCGATACCTGTGCGGTGATATCCGCGGTCGCCGTCGTCAAAACGGTTACCTCCGTGTGTGTCCAGGGCAGTGCCGAGAGGTCGACCACCACGGGGTGGGAGTTCACATCCCAGTAGCTCGCTCTCCCCCACCCCGCCAACTCCCCGAAGACGTCGTATTCGATGCGTTTGGGATTGAACTGCGCGATGGCGAATTTGTTGCCCGGGCTTCGGGTTCGGTCCTCTGAACCGAAGATTCCGTGCGCGGAGTTGATGACAAATCCGGCCAATACGGCTACGACGGCGACGACGGCGGGCAGCCAGAGCCTGTTGAGCAATCGCCGACCTATGGGGACTTTCATTTGTTGTTGCGGTCCTTCGTATTACACGCATGCAGCAGCTCAGGCACCCGCAACCAAGCGTGAGTGACCTCTGCTGGGATCCTTCAGGCAGACACGGCGACGGGACTCAATGCAGCCGAGGCGCGGCGCTCAGCACTTCGCCGCAGGGCTGTACGGGTGTGTCGGGCCCAGTCACGGTCACGAGAGTTGATCCTTCGGTTTCAGCGCCATCGGCGAAGGCACCCACAGAGGGCACCTTCGCCGGCTTTCTGCTGAAACGGTAGGGGCGCGACCGTCGCCGGTCTACCCGGATTGCGCGGCCGCTGGCCGGAAAACGCGGCCGGAAGGAGCCCCGCCCGTCAGGCCTTGAAAGGTCCGCAACCGCCGTCGTATGGTGGCCGGTGTCAACGACGGAAAGTCAACGTCGCCAACGCAATTCGTTTTCTGCTAGCCCTTAGGGGGACTTCACCTTGCCAAAAATCGAGTCCTACGACTTCATCGTCATAGGCGCAGGTACCGCCGGGTGCGTCTTGGCGCGCCGGCTCAGCGACGACAGCAACGTCCGAATCCTATTGCTCGAGGCTGGCAGTGCCACCCTTCCGCCTGCGAGCGCGCAGCCGCCGCAATGGCCCACGTTGATAGGAAGTTCGGCCGACGGCGGGACTCTCACCACTGTTCAGTCGGCAATCGGCAGGGCAGTCCATCTCCCGCTCGGGCGTGGTGTGGGGGGTTCCTCCGCAATCAGCGGCATGACCTTTACCCGCGGCCACCGCGACAGCTACGCCGATTGGCCACCGGGCTGGCAGTTCGGCGACCTGTTGCCTTACTTCAAAGCGAGCGAGACCGCGCGCTACGGCGATGCTGCTCTGCGGGGTAAGAGCGGACCCCTGCAGGTGGCGCCGGTGGAGTCACCGAACGAGGTACTCGCGGCCGGATTGTGCGCCGCACTGCAATGCGGCTACCGGCAGGCTAAGGACCTGAGCGGCGGATGCGAGCTGGGTTTCGCGTCACCGGATGTGACAATCGTCGGCGGGCGCCGGCAGAGCGCTGCGGATGCTTACTTGTGGCCCGTGCTTCCCCGCGAGAATCTGACCCTGGTGGCGGACGCTTTCGTGCACCGGCTGCGAATTGTCAACGGTCGCTGTACCGGAGTGGACTTCGACGTCGCCGGCCAAGCTCCGACGACCGCCATGGCAGGCGAAGTCTTGCTGTGCGCCGGCGCAATTGGCTCGCCAAGGCTCCTCATGATTTCGGGTGTCGGACCGCAAAGCCATCTCCGAGACGTTGGCATCGACGTTGTATGCGACCTACCCGGCGTAGGACTCAACCTGCAAGACCATCCCTTCACCGGAGTGATATATCAAGCAACTCGGCCTATTCCGACACCGCAGAACAACCACGGCGAGATAATGGGAGTGGTTCGCTCCAAACATGCCGGTGCGGCGCCTGACTTACAGATCCTGATGGTGGATACGGGCGCTTTAGCAGGAGTCGACATACCGAACATCTACGTTATCGGTGTCTCGGCGCTGCAACCGTTCAGTCGCGGCAGAGTGCGCTTGGCGGGCCGAGCCGCTGACTTGGAACCCGTCGTCGACCCGAACTACCTCGGGGATGAGCGTGACTTGGAAACTCTGGTGGAGGGTCTATTCACAGCCCGAGAGATCGGGGCCGCGCCCGCAATGGACGGTTGGCGTGGCGCCGAAGTAGCGCCAGGACCACAAGTCGGCACCAGGGATGCATTGCGAGAGTTCGTCAAACAGACGGTAGGCACCTACTTTCACCCAGCCGGCACATGCGCAATGGGCCAAGCTCATGAGTCAGTGGTCGATGACCAGCTTCGCGTCCACGGCGTCTCTGGGCTCCGGGTCGTCGATGCGTCGGTCATGCCCTCGCTACCGGCAACCAACACAATGGCAACCGTCTACGGGATTGCGGAACGGGCAGCAGCTCTCATCAAGAGCCCCAGCGCCGGCACCCTACCCTGATCTGCCGGCATCGTGCCCTACAGCATGCAGGACACGCACCCCTCGACCTCGGTTCCTTCCAAAGCCATCTGACGCAGCCGGATGTAGTACAGCGTCTTGATTCCCTTGCGCCAGGCGTAGATCTGCGCCTTGTTGACGTCGCGCGTGGTGGCGGTGTCCTTGAAGAACAACGTCAGTGACAGCCCCTGATCCACGTGCTGGGTCGCGGCGGCGTAGGTATCGATGATCTTCTCGTAGCCGATTTCGTACGCGTCCTGGTAGTACTCCAGGTTGTCGTTGGTCATGTAGGGCGCCGGGTAGTAGACGCGGCCGATCTTGCCTTCCTTGCGGATCTCCACCCTGGACACGATCGGGTGAATCGAGGACGTCGAGTGATTGATATAGGAGATCGACCCGGTCGGCGGCACCGCCTGCAGGTTCTGGTTGTAGATGCCGTGCGTCTGCACCGACTCCTTCAACCGCTTCCAGTCGTCCTGGGTGGGAATGCGGATGCCGGCATCGGCGAAGAGCTGGCGCACCTTCTCGGTTGCGGGCTCCCAGACCTCATCGGTGTACTTGTCGAAGAACTCTCCCGAGGCGTACTTGGAACGTTCGAACCCCTTGAAATGCGTACCGCGTTCAATCGCAATACGATTCGACGCCCGCAGCGCGTGGTAGAGCACCGTGTAGAAGTAGATGTTGGTGAAGTCGACGCCCTCTTCGGAACCGTAGAAGATGCCTTCGCGGGCCAGATACCCGTGCAGGTTCATCTGCCCCAGCCCGATCGCGTGAGAGTCGTTGTTGCCCTGCTCGATCGAGGGCACCGAGGTGATGTGGGTCTGATCGCTCACCGCGGTCAGCGCGCGGATCGCCACCTCGATGGTCTGGGCGAAGTCCGGCGAGTCCATCGTCTTGGCGATGTTGAGCGACCCCAGGTTGCACGAAATGTCCTTGCCCACCTTGGCGTATGACAAGTCGTCGTTGAACTCCGACGGTGTGGAGACCTGCAGGATCTCCGAGCACAGGTTGGAGTGGGTGATCTTGCCTTCGATCGGGTTCGCCCGGTTCACCGTGTCCTCGAACATGATGTAGGGGTAACCGGACTCGAACTGCAACTCGGCCAGCGTCTGGAAGAACTCGCGCGCCTTGATCTTGGTCTTGCGGATGCGTGCGTCGTCGACCATCTCGTAGTACTTCTCGGTGACCGAGATGTCGGCGAAAGCCTTTCCGTAGACGCGTTCGACGTCATACGGCGAGAACAGATACATGTCCTCGTTCTTCTTGGCCAGCTCGAAGGTGATGTCGGGAATCACCACGCCCAGGCTCAGCGTCTTGATCCGGATCTTCTCGTCGGCGTTCTCCCGCTTGGTGTCCAGGAAGCGGTAGATGTCGGGGTGGTGGGCCTGCAGGTACACCGCTCCTGCACCCTGACGCGCACCGAGTTGGTTGGCGTAGGAGAAGGAGTCCTCGAGCAGCTTCATGATCGGGATGACGCCCGAGGACTGGTTCTCGATGTTCTTGATCGGCGCGCCGTGCTCGCGAATGTTGCTCAGCAGCAGCGCGACTCCGCCGCCGCGCTTGGAAAGCTGCAACGCGGAATTGATCGAGCGACCGATCGACTCCATGTTGTCCTCGATGCGAAGGAGGAAGCAGTTGTGCACGACGGTGCCGCGAATCGTGTAGGTGTGCGTGCCCTCGACGTGGAGGTTGTACACCTTCTCTGGGGTCTCCTGCGTCTGCGTGAGGCCGCGGATCCCGTATACGTGCCGCCCGTTAACTACCTGGTACGTAGTGCGCGAGGTACCCTTCTGCCCCACATAGTTGTACAGGTTCTTGCCTACGTCGAAGATGAAGTCCTCATTTGCGCCGGGCAGGCCCGGGACGAACACCTGACCCGTCACATTCCCAGACTGGTTGGTGTAATGACGAACCCGGGACATGATGCCGACGCGGCGCAGCAATAGTTGCACCTGGTCGACGAGCTCGGGGTTGACCAGGTCAAGCACCATACCGCCGGTGGTCGAGCACCCGTCACCGCGGAACAACCCGGCCAACAGACCACGTTGAAAGTCCTCATCGGCTGTCAGGACATCGTGGGACAGGCGCTTGAGGTGATAGCCGGTGCCGACCAACGACAGGAAGAGCGAAGCCACCACCTTGCTGTTGCAGATCATCCGCACCGATTGGTCCGACACACTCTGGTGAACGGCAAGGTCAGCAGCAAACACTCGCTTGAAGGCCACCGCCAACTCGTGTTGGTATTCGAGTTCGTGTGTGCCGATGGTGAAGTGGATGCCGTTGGGCGTCCTCACGCCATCGGGTCCCGACGGCTTTGAGATGTGTCCTTCTGCTATGTACCAACCAAGGATGAGTCCCAGGTCGTAGGACTCCTCCACATAGCGATTCACCGACACGAACTTCATATGGTGACGCTGCTTGTTGCGATGTTTCAGGTCTACGTTCACCTTGCGGATCAGTCCGTCGACTTCTTCGTATTCGCCGGCGCCGACGTGTTCCATCAGGTCGTAAACCCGCCGTGGACGCTGCTCCAACGGCGCGGCCGTCACGATGAAGTCCGTCGGACGGATGTCTTTGGCGGCTAGCCACACAAAGCCGTTGAACGGATCGGCACCGTCACCGTCAATCAATGTCTGCACATCGCGCGTCGTCCATACCAGGATCGGATGCTCAGGGGTGCACAGGATCGGCTCTTTGTGACCGAAATGCGAGATTTCAACCAGCGGTTGATCATTCGGGTTCTCAATGACCGACTCGACTACTGAGAATGACCCGTCGTGCGACAGCACCCGGTCACCTGCGCGCAGCGCCTCGATGGCCTTCGGCCCCTCGGCGGTGTCGATGGGAGTTCCGGCGGGAAAGCACGAGACCGGCTCACCGCGCTGCTTCTTCCCCGAATTCAGGAAGGTCGGAGTGGCCGGCTGGAACCGGCCGTCGATGATTTCGTCCACCAACTTCTCGGCCAGTGCGGTGTCACCGGCGGCCAGGGTGAGCGAGACCATGACGACCCGGTCTTCGAAGCGCTCCAGGTAGCGCTTTCCGTCAAAGGTCTTCAGCGTGTAGGAGGTGTAGTACTTGAACGCACCGAGGAAGGTGGGAAACCGGAACTTCTTGGCGTAGGCGCGGTCCAGCAGCGTCTTGACAAAGTTTCGCGAGTACTGGTCGAGCACCTCACGCTCGTAGTAGTTCTCGCGGATCAGGTAGTCGAGTTTCTCGTCCTGGTTGTGGAAGAACACGGTGTTCTGGTTGACGTGCTCGAGGAAGTACTGGCGCGCGGCGAGTACGTCCTTGTCGAACTGAATCTTGCCGTCGGCGTCGTACAGATTCAGCATCGCGTTGAGCGCGTGGTAATCCGTTTCGTTCTGCGACGCGTGCGTGCCGGTGGTTACAGGCTCTGCAGTGACGGTTGGTGGCACGTCTGTTCCTTCCAGAATTGGGCCAGGCCCGCGCGGACGGCATCGACGTCGTCCTGGGTTCCCATGAGTTCGAATCGGTAGAGGTACGGAACACCGCACTTGCGGGACACCACGTTGCCCGCGTAGGCGAATTCGGCACCGAAGTTGTTGTTGCCCGCGGCGATGACGCCGCGGATGAGCGAGCGGTTGTGCTCGTTGTTCAGGAAAGTGATGACCTGCTTGGGGACGTAGCCACCGTCGTTGATGTTCGGCGTGGCCCGGCCGCCGCCGTACGTGGGCAGCACCAGCACGTACGGCTCGTCGACCTCTATGCGTTCATGCAGCGGTATCCGTGTGGCGGGAACACCCAGCTTCTGCACAAAGCGGTGGGTGTTCTCCGACACGGACGAGAAATAGACCAGGTTGCGTCCCAGACCATCCATGGCACCGCAACCTCCTTACTTACTTGCCTACCCGCGCTAGGCGCTGAGCGCCGCCTCGGCGAGTGCCTTGATGCGGTCCGGCCGGAACCCGGACCAGTGGTCGTTGTCGGCCACCACGACGGGCGCCTGCAGGTAACCGAGCGCCATCACGTAGTCACGCGCTTCAGAATCCAGCGTGATGTCGACCTTCTGGTAGGCGACGCCCTGCTTGTCCAGTGCCTTGTAGGTGGCGACGCACTGCACGCATGCGGGCTTGGAGTAAACGGTAATGGTCATGGGCGTACCGCTCCTTTGCGGAAGTGGGGACATCAAAAGGACTGGCAACGACTCTGGTGGCACATCTGTACTAGGTACAGCGACCCGACAACCCCCCAGATTCCCGTTTTGCGGCGCCGTGTCAACCGACCTGGAGACGCCGATTCCGGGAAGTTCATCAGGAGCCTGGACGCCTGGTGAACCTGGGTTCTGCCGGTGCTCAAACACTACACCTAGGGGGTGACGACGAGAAGAGATACAACATGTTCTGAATAACATTTCTGAAATTCCCTGGTCGTAAGCGTGTCGCCCGTGTCGCCTCGGCGTGTCGCAGATCACAACTGACGGGATAGGTGTACATGGCGTCAGGTTTAACACCGACCACTGACAAGCGCGGCCGACGGCAGAGCCCGACCGAGAGCCAGCAAAGCCGCCGGCGCATTCGCCGACGGCTTTGACTAGAGCGTTCAGTGACGCGTTATGCCTCGGTGGCGACCCCCGCGCCGGCGTGCGCAGTAACCTCGGCCGCCAGCTTGCCCACCACCTCACGCACGCTTTCGGTCAGCTCCGCGTTCTCGGCCGGCGGCAGGCCGCCAAGTGTGCCGAACGGGACAGACAGCTTGACCTCGTCGAGCACGCGCGCCCCGGCGATTCCGAACGCCTTGCGGGTGTCGTCGTGTGCCCAGACCCCGCCGTACCGGCCCAGCGCTCCACCGACAACCGCCAGTGGCTTGCCGTTGAGCGCGCCGTCGCCGAACGGCCGGGACAACCAGTCGATCGCGTTCTTGAGCACAGCCGGGATAGTTCCGTTGTTCTCGGGGGTCACCACTAACGCCGCGTCGGCCTCACTCGCCGCGGTGCGCAACGCGGCCACCGCCGCGGGTTCCTCGACGGGCGTCCCTACCCCGGGATCGAGGTCTTCGTTGTAGAAAGGCACGTCCGCCAGGGTCTCGAACAGGGTGACGGTGACACCTTCGGGGGCCACGTCAGCCGCGAGCTCGGCGATCTGGCGATTGATCGACCCCGCGCGCAAGCTGCCGACCAGAGCCAAGATCTTGGTTTCTGTCACGTTCATGTCCTTTCGAATTGTTGCTACATCTTCGCACGACCTAACCGGACTATAGTCCGATTAATTCCCGCGGAGTTAAAGTGCGTAGGTGAGCGAAAACGAGCGGCTGGGCCAGTTGGGCATGCCGGCGCCCGGAATCCGCTTGCAGGAACCCTCGCTACCCGAGCGAAGTGACGCCGCGCGCAACCGGGCGCTGCTCCTGGACGCCGCGCGCCACCTCGTCGCCGAACGCGGCGCCGATGCGGTGACCACCGACGACATCGCCGCCGCCGCCGGCGTCGGCAAGGGAACCCTGTTCCGCCGGTTCGGCAGCCGGGCCGGACTGATGATGGTGCTCCTCGATGAGGACGAGAAGGCCTTCCAACAGGCCTTCCTCTTCGGACCGCCCCCGCTCGGGCCCGACGCGCCGCCCCTCGAGCGGTTGATCGCGTTCGGCCGGGAGCGGATCTGCTTCGTGAACACCCACCACGAGTTGCTCTCGGCGGCCAGCCGCGACCCGCACAGCCGCCACGTCGGCGCGGCCGTCGTCCAGCGCCGGCATGTCTGGGTACTGCTGCACTCAGCGCACACCACGGGCGATCTCGATGTCCAAACAGATGCGCTGCTGGCGCTGCTCGACGCCGGCTACGTCGGCCATCAGCTGACCGAGGGCAGCCACAACCAGCAGACGCTGGGCGACGGGTGGGAGAGCTTGGCGCGCAAGCTGTGCGGAAGGTGAGGCACATCCTGCACGTCGACCTCGACCAGTTCCTGGCCTCGGTCGAGTTGCGCCGCCATCCCGAACTGGTCGGGCTGCCGGTGATCGTCGGCGGCAACGGTGACCCGACCGAGCCGCGCAAGGTTGTCACCTGCGCGTCCTATCAGGCACGCGAATTCGGGGTGCACGCGGGCATGCCGATGCGCGCGGCCGCCCGCCGGTGCCCGGACGCTACCTTCCTTCCCTCGGATTCGGACGCCTACGACGCCGCGTCCGACGAGGTGATGGAATTGTTGCGCGACCTTGGACATCCGGTCGAGGTGTGGGGCTGGGACGAGGCGTATGTCGGGTTGGCGGACGGGGATCCATGCGAACTCGCCGAGCAGATCCGCACCGTCATCTCCACACAGACCGGCTTGTCCTGCTCGGTGGGGATCAGTGACAACAAACAGCGCGCTAAAGTGGCGACCGGCTTCGCGAAACCGGCCGGCGTATTTCAGCTGACCGATGCCAACTGGATGACATTGATGGCCGACCGCCCGGTGGACGCGCTGTGGGGTGTCGGCCCGAAGACGGCGAAAAAGCTTGCCGCGCAGGGCATCACCACGGTGTGGCAGCTGGCGCACAGCGATGGCGAACTGCTGACGACGACGTTCGGCCCGCGCACCGGGCTGTGGCTGCTGTTGCTTGCGAAGGGCGGCGGCGACACCGAAGTCAGTGCCGAACCGTGGGTGCCGCGCTCGCGCAGCCACGTCATCACCTTCCCGCGGGACCTCACCGATAGGTCTGAAATGTATTCGGCGGTAACGGAATTGACGCGGCGCACGCTGGACGACGTGATCGCCGGGGCGCGTATCGTCACCCGGGTGGCCGTCACGGTGCGGACCGCGACGTTCTATACCCGCACCAAGATCCGCAAGCTCGACGCGCCGACCACCGATGCCGAAGTCATCACCGCCGCGGCGCTGCGCATCCTCGATCTGTTCGAGTTGGACCGACCCATCCGGTTACTCGGTGTGCGTCTGGAACTCCAAATGCCCGATCAGCGCTGAAGTTGCGGCGGCCCCGGCCGCAACGCGCGCGTGAAGATCACGTTCACCTGACGCATCGCCACGCTGTACGGCCACCAAGCCAACCGCTTGAACGCATACAGCGCGCGGATGTCCTGCGAGGTGTAAATCAGGTACCTGTTCTTGGCGACCCCGGCCAGGATTTTCTCGGCGGCCCGTTCGGGCGAGACGGCGTGCCCACTGAACCGGTCAACCCACCGGGCGACCTGAGGATCGTTGCGGTCTACGCCGGCGATCTCGACCGTGTTGACCAGCGGGGTCTTGACCGCGCCGGGCACCACGACGGACACCCCGATGCGGTGCCGGGCCAGGTCGAAGCGCAGCACCTCGGACAGGCCGCGCAGACCGTACTTGCTGGCGCTGTACGCGGCGTGCCAGGGTAAGGCCACGAGCCCGGCGGCCGAGGAGACATTCACCACGTGCCCACCCCGGCGCGCGGCGACCATGTGCGGAACGAAGGATTCGATGACATGGATCGGGCCCATCAGATTGATCTGGACCATCTTGCTCCACTGCTCGTGGCTCAACCGGTCGACGGTTCCCCACGCCGAAACCCCGGCGATGTTGAGGACCACATCCATGCTGGCGTGGGCGGCGTGGATGTCGGTCGCGAACGCCGAGACCTGCGCGTAGTCCGAGATATCCAGCACCCGGTGCGCGGGCACCTGGGCGCCGAGCGCTCGCGCGTCGGCGACCGTCTGCGCCAGTCCGTCCTCGTCCCGGTCGGTCAGATAGAGTTCGGCGCCCTGCGCAGCCAGCCGCAACGCGGTCGCGCGGCCGATGCCGCTCGCCGCGCCCGTGACGAAACACCGCTTACCCGCGAAGTACCGCTGCGATCCGCTCTGCGCCATGGACGTGACGATACCGGCGGTACCAGGAGCCCCTGCTACCGCGCCGGGCCGCCCCATAAGGCGTTGAGCCACAACTGCTCCAGCACCCGCACTCGGCGGTCCGGATCATGGTGCCGGCCCGCCAGCATCGGGTCCCCGGTGAGCATGAGCGCGGTAGTGCCCGCCAGGGTGCGGATGAGCACCGGAAGGTCGTCGCTGATGGGTTGCGCGGTCCCGGCTTTCACCTCGGCGTCGACGATGGTGACGATCTGACGCAGCACCCCCTCGAATTGCTGCTCGAGGATCTCCCTAATCTCCATGTCGGTATGGCGGGCCGCGTTACACGCGGTCATCACCGGGTCGTTGTGCGTGTAAACCACGGCGGCACTGCCGACCATCCGGGAGGCGAACTGCTGCGGCGACTCGTCGGCCTGGCGCGGCGCGAAGTAGTGCGTGAGCTCCTCGAGTTCCTCGGCGACATCGGCCAGGATCGCGGCGAGCACCGAGTACTTGGAGTCGAAGTAGAAGTAGAAGCCCGACCGGGCCACCCCGGCCCGCGTGCTGATGGTGCTGACCGACAGTTCCGAGAAGGGACGCTCCTGCAGAAGTTGACGGACGGCCTCCATGATCGCCTGCCGGTGTTTGTCGCCGCGCCGACGCAACACGGGCGCGGCGCGCTCATCGTTGACAGCCCGGCTAGGCACTCGCGATCACTTCCTGACCATGCACCACATCAATTCAAGAAGACAACTTGACAGGCGTCAAGTTTTTCCGAAATCATTGGCAATAGTGACGGTTACCACAACCGATCAGGAAACCGGTTAGGAGCGCGCGTCAATGGTGACGACAATCAGCACCCCTCAATACCTCCTTGACCAGGCTCGACGTCGGTTGACCCCGTCGTTCAACAACTTTCCCGGCATGGGCATGGTGGAGCGCAAGCTGCGAAACACCCAGTTCCCAGAGAAGGTACTTGCCGACCCCCCGCCCGACAGCGGGCTCAAACCGATCGTCGGCGATGCCGGCCTGCCGATCCTGGGCCACATGATCGAAATGCTGCGCGGTGGACCGGACTATCTGATGTTTCTGTATGAAACGCGGGGCCCGCTGATTTTCGGGGACTCGCCGTTTCTGCCGTTCGTCACCGCGCTCGGTCCGGATGCCGCCCAGGCCATCTACTCCAACCGCAACAAGGACTTCTCCCAGCAGGGCTGGGTTCCCGTCATCGGCCCGTTCTTCCGCCGCGGCCTGATGCTGCTCGATTTCGAAGAGCACATGTTTCACCGGCGGATCATGCAGGAAGCTTTCATCCGCTCGCGGTTGGTCGGCTACCTCGAACACATCGACGAGGTGGTCTCGCACGTCACCCGCGACGACTGGGTGACCGACGACCCGCGTTTCCTGCTGTATCCAGCGATGAAGGAACTCACCCTCGACATCGCCTCGATGGTGTTCATGGGGCATGAGCCCGGCACCGATCGCGAGCTGGTCACCAAGGTGAACAGGGCGTTCACGACGACCACCCGGGCCGGCAACGCGGTCATCCGCAAGGGGGTGCCGCCGTTCACCTGGTGGCGGGGCCTGAAGGCGCGTGAGCTGCTGGAGAACTACTTCGCCGAGCGGGTCAAGGAGCGCCGGGGCACGGAAGGCAACGACCTGCTGAGCGTGTTGTGCCAGACCGAGGACGAGGACGGCAACCGGTTCTCCGACCAGGACGTCATCAACCACATGATCTTCTTGATGATGGCCGCGCATGACACGTCGACGTCGACGGCCACCACGATGATCTACCACCTGGCCGCGCACCCGGAGTGGCAGCAACGCTGCCGCGACGAGTCGGACCGGCTCGGCGATGGGCCACTGGACATCGAGTCGCTGGACAAGCTGGAATCGCTGGACCTGGTGATGAACGAGTCGATCCGGTTGGTGACACCGGTGCAGTGGGCGATGCGGCGAACGGTGCGCGACACCGAACTGCTGGGCCACTACCTGCCCGAGGGCACCAACATCACCGCCTTCCCCGGGATGAATCACCGTCTACCCGAATTGTGGACGGACCCAATGAAATTCGACCCGCTGCGGTTCACCGAGCCCCGCAACGAGCACAAGCGCCACCGGTACGCCTTCACACCGTTCGGCGGCGGGGCGCACAAGTGCATCGGGATGGTGTTCGGTCAGCTGGAAGTCAAGACGATCGTGCACCGGCTGCTGCGCCGTTATCGTCTCGAACTGCCGCGGCCTGGCTACACGGCGCGTTGGGATTACGGCGGCATGCCGGTGCCGATGGACGGCATGCCCATCGTGCTTCGCCCGCTTTAGTAGGCCGAGCAGACGCAAAAGCCCCCGCACGCACGGCGTGTCGGGCGCTTTTGCGTCTGCTCGCCCAGCGGGTCTCAACCCAACAAACGGTTGGCGCACGCGATCACCGCACGCAGCGCGGACTGCACCGGATCCTCGGCCCACCCCATCGCCCATTCCGCGCGGGTGCCGTCGGTTCCGCGGACGAACGTGGCGGTATGCCGGCCGGCGCGCATCTGGTGAAAGTTCAGCGTTTCCAACGCTATTCCGCGCTGGTGCAGCATCGCCGTGAGCGCGGCGACGGGTCCGCCGGCTGCGGCGGTGGATGCGCTGATGCGATCACCCTGCGCGATCACCGCACGGTAGTTACGGGCTTGCGGCCCGATCCGCGTGGCCGGGCGTTCGGCGTCGGTGCACTCCCAATGGCCGAGCCGAAGCGGCCCGGCGGCCGGCGCGTAAGCGGTCACGAAGTCCCGCCACGACATCGCCGCGGCCGATGTGCGCAAGCCGCTCGGCAGGGCGACGCCGAAGTGGTCGCCGAACCACGCGTCGGCGTGAACTTCGGAAAGAGTGGTTTCGGGGAGAGTCATGGTGCCGGTCTTCTCTGGCTCGAAGGAGCGACCGACGCGAGTAGCTTCCGACCCACAGCGGGGGGTCGGTCTGGATCAGACCCCGCTGCGGGTGCTGGCTACTACTGCAAGCGCGGGAAGAGGCACGAGCGGAAACACTAGCGATCGTGCGGGACCGCGCGCAACTACTTTTCTTCCCGGCGTACGGAAATGTCACACAATTCCTGTCAAAACGACTCGCGGCACACTGGGATCGCGTTAGCATTCCGGTAGCGGTAAAACGCGAGTTGGGTGAGAGCCAGCAAACGAAAGGCGAGACCATGCGCGCGAGGCGGCCCGGTCGGGGGATGCAGTCGCTTCGGGTCGTGGTCGCAGTGCTGGCGGCGGCGTTGGCCGTCGCATCTGCTGGTTGCGCAGCCCAGCGACAAGTTAATCCTGAGTTCGAGGTCACCGGCGGATAGGCCGCTGAGCCCGAATGACGTCGGGGGATCCCGCTGGGGGCCACTGCTAGGGCGGTCGGTTCCCAGCGGGATGGGGTTTACCCCCGGTCAACCGATCATCCGCACCCATGGCCGTCGCCGGTAGTAGAGGCGCCGGTTCACGGTCAGCGCCACGTCCTTCCGCAGCAAACCCGGACCGCGGCCCGTACGCGTAACTTACGCAGTTTCTATGGATGCCCCAGAAAGGACTCGTTGTAGCGCCTACACGGCGATACCATCACATCGCCTACTCGTTGTAGACAACCGTGCAATAACGCCGCAGAAAGGCGAAACGATGACGATTAGCAGGTGGGCTCAGGTGGTGGGTGCAATGATCTTCGCGGCCTACGCCGTTTTCGCGACCGGTTGCGGAAGCACTGGCATGCGGGAAATACCGCAGCCCGAGATCCGCCCCGTGGAGGTTCAGCGCTGAGGCGCTGACTCGCTTCAAAAAATATTGACTAACCCGTAAGAATTTGCCGTCTAACCGGATAACATCGGCAATGCCGGGTGTAGCCGCCGGTGAACTACGAGGAACGGGGTAGCAACGATGCGCACCATGTTCGCCACGAAGACCATCAAAATCGTAGGGGCCGTACTGATTACGGCGTTCGCCGCGCTGGCAGCCGGGTGCGCCCAACCTCCGGCACCCACTGCGCCCGCTGTGCCGGTCACGCCGCCGAACCCTGACATACCGCAGTAACCATTCACAGCCACCAGGACGCCGCGGCGTCCAGGTGGCGACGGATGCGGTAGCGGGCCAGGCTGTCATCGCCGGACTCGATCGCCTCGAGAATCCGTAGATGCGCGTGCTCGACCGCGGTTACGTCGGTCCACGTCAGCTGGGCCTGTCCGGTGCTGGACCAGTGCCGGCGGAACAGTTCGACAATGATCCGCAGGAACAAGTCGAGCACCGCATTTCCGGCCAGTTCGGCGAGCCCGACGTGAAAGCGGAACTCGTCGACCGCGGCCCGGCGAACGTCGCCGCCCTCGGCGATGTGGGTCCAGCTGCGCGGGTCCAGGAAGGCGACCACGTCCGGCAAGGTCCGTCGCGCGACGACCTCCGCGACGTTGTGGATCTCGATTGCGTCCCGCACGCTCCTCAGGTCTTCCCGGCTGGGCTGGCGGTACTGCAGATACAGGGCGATGGTGTCAATGCTGGCCTGCGCCTGGGGTTTTGTGACGATCAGTCCGCCGCCGGGCCCGCGCCGCATCCGCGCGACCGCGTGGTACTCGAGCAGGCGCACCGCTTCGCGCAATGCCGCGCGGCTCACCTGGTACCTGGCAAGCAGCGCAGCCTCGGTGCCCAACACCGAGCCGACCTGCCAGCCGTCGGCGGCAATGTCGTCGGCGATGTTCGCGGCCAATACTTCGGCAAGTTTGCCGCGTGGCGCCACAAGGCCGGCGCGTGCCCGCCTACCCGCTTGCGCGCGGCCTGCCGGGGCGCGGTGCCGCTGTAGCCATGACGTGACGCCCTGTACGTGGCGTTCGCTGAGCGTCTTGGCTCGCGCCGAGTCGCCCGAGGTGACGGCCGCGACGATATCGGCATGGTCACCACGCATCTGATGGGCCGCTTCGACGGCCTGGTCTGCCGAATCGGTGCGTGACGTCCGCGCGTACCGTTTGGTCAGTCGCATCAGGACGTCGATAAACAGTTGCAGCACTGGATTTTTCGACTGCTCGGCGAGGGCGAGGTGAAACTCGTCGGGAGGTGCGGGAAGCCCGGGACGCCACTGCTGCTCGGCACGCAGCACCGCCCGCAGTCGTTCGATCCCGGTTTCGTCGATGTGGTCGGCGGCCAGTTCGGCCGCCAACGGCTCCAGCACCAACCTTGCGTTGAGCAGATCGGTCAGCGTGGTGCCCAGGTACTCGAGGTAGATGACGACCGCCCGCGTTGCTGGACCGGCATCGGGTGCGCAGACGAGCAATCCGCCGTTGGGGCCGCGACGCATCCGCGCAACCTGGTGATGCTCGACGAGGCGAACGGCTTCTCGAAGTACCGATCGACTCACCCGAAACTGTTGTTGCAGCAGCGCTTCGGAACCGAGCGACTCTCCGACCGGCCAGCCGCGACGGACGATATCGGCTTCGATGCACCGAGCGATCTGCGCGGCCCGCTTGTCCGCCCGCACAGGCTCCGGCTCAGTGGTCATCGCGGCTCAGCAGGTAAGCAGCATGCAGCCCGCGACCGGACCACCGCCCACCGAAACCACCCCAACCTCGGGGCGGCGCGAGACCTGCCGCTCCCCCGCATCACCGCGCAGCTGTAGACACCCCTCGTGCAATGCCCAGTAGCCGTGCATACGGCCCGCCGAAAGCTGGCCCCCGTAGGTGTTCAGCGGGAGCTGGCCGTCGCGGGCGATCCGCGCGCCACCCTCGACGAAGGGTCCCGACTCGCCGTCGCCGCACACCCCAAGGGCCTCCAGCCAGGCCAACGTGAGAAAGGTGAAGCCGTCGTACAGTTGGGCGACTTCCAGGTCAGCGGGCGTGAGCTCGGTGCGCGACCACATCTGCGCCGTCGCGTCCGACATCGCCATCTTCGGGTAGTCGGCGCGGTGAAACCATCCTCCGGAGCCGTCCGAGCCACCGATCGCCTCGACCCGCACGGCACGGTGCGGACAGTCCGAGGCGTATTCCGCGTGCGAGACGACGACTGCGATCGAACCGTCAATCGGCACGTCGCAATCCAGCAGCCCGAACGGCGTCGAGACCGGCCGCGCGCCCAGGTAGTCGGCCATAGTCATCGGATCGCGGTATACCGCACGGGGATTCAACGCCGCGTTGCGCCGCCCGTTGAGCGCGATCCAACCAAGCTGCTCCTTGGTGGTTCCGTAGAGCTCCATGTGGCGACGACAGTTCAGCGCCAGCCAGTTGGCCGCCGAATAAGCATGCGCCGCAAGCAGATCATTGATGTCGTCCATCGCGCCGACGGCCGGGCGCTCGCCTTCGGGCGCATCGAACATCCGCGCCAATGGCGGTGCCGGTGCGTTCTTGTCCTGAGGTAGCACCGTGCCGCCCAACATCTGGATGGTCCGGTACACCACCACGTGACGGACCCGCCGCTCGGAGACGGCACGGCAGGCCGACATCACCGGGCTCAGCAGACCGCCCGTGCCGAAGCCGCTGCCACAGTCGGCGGCGTCAATCTTCAACTCCGCGTTGACCTCCGCGGCGGGCGTATCGCCCAGGGTCGCGATGCCGTCGATGTCCGTCGCAACCAGGCCGGCGTCGTCGATCGCGGCGCGCACCGCTTCCATCGTCAGGTCGCGCCCGGGGATCCCGGTGCGACGACCGATGCGCGAGATGCCGATCCCGGACACGATCGCGTCTTTCTCGAAGTACTCCATCTGCCCCGTCCGTCGAATCACCGCGCTAACAAGCCGAGCTCAATAGAGTGTACTGTATTAGGCGTGTCAGCCGATGGATCGTCTCCGCTGCTCATCGAACACTGCGCCGGCTGCGCGCGATGGGTACACCCGGCCGCGGGCGTGTGCCGCGACTGCGGCGGCGCACTGGTGGCAAAGCCGGTGTCCGGCCGCGGGACGGTGTTCACCTACACGGTGAACCACCACCCCTACAACCCGGAAGTCCCGACGCCGTATGTCATCGCTCTCGTCGAACTCAGCGAACAGGACGGGCTGCGGGTAGCCGCCAATATCGTTGACTGCGAACCTGATTCAGTGACCTGCGGTATGCCCGTCGCGATCCGCCCCGACAGGGGCACCGGCGGCGCACCGCTGTTCGCCCCCGTTTAGCCGCGAGCAGACGCAGAATCGCACAACATCCAGCGGATTCGTGCGATTCTGCGTCTGTTCGCGCGGCAACCCAAGCGCGGCGCGGGCTTAATTAATCAGCGGGTCGCGCGGCATCCCAAGGATCCGCTCGGCGATCTGGTTGCGGGTCACCTCCGAGGTACCGCCCGCGATCGCCATGCCGCGGGCACCCATCACCATGCGCCCGGCCAACGCGCCGGGCCCGTCCAGCAATGCGACCTCAGGTCCGGCCAGCGCGGTGGAGATGGCGGCACCCTCGATCATGTGATCGGCCAGCTTGAGTTTGGTGACGTTACCCTCCGGCCCGGGGCCCGATCCTTCGACACTGCGCGCCGCGCGCCGCAGGTTGAGCAGTCGCAGCGAACTCTCTTCGGCTAGATAGGTGCCGACGCGAACCACCGCGCCCGCCAACCGATCTCCTTCTTGCTGAGCGGCCTTCACCAGCTGCGGGGCCAACGCCTCGTAGAACAAGCCACTACCACCGATGCTGACCCGCTCGTTGCCCAGCGTCGCGCGCGCCACCGTCCAGCCGGAATTGGGCGCCCCGACGACGTCCTCGTCCGGGACGAACAGGTCGTTGAAGAACACCTCGTTGAACTCCGCCCCACCGGTCATCTGCCGCAGCGGACGGACCTCGACCTCCGGGGCCTTCATATCCACAATGACGGTGGTGATGCCGGCGTGCTTGGGCGCTTCGGGGTCGGTGCGCACGGTGGCCAAGCCACGCGCGCAATACTGTGCCCCACTCGTCCACACCTTCTGCCCGTTGATCTTCCAGCCGCCGTCCACCCGGGTGGCGCGGGTCTTGACCGACGCCGCGTCCGACCCCGCCTCGGGCTCGGAGAACAACTGGCACCAGATCTCGTCCTTGCGTAGCGCCTTCTCGACGAACCTTTCGATCTGCCAGTCGGTTCCGTGCTGGATCAAAGTCAGGATGACCCAGCCGGTGATCCCGTAGTCCGGCCGCCTGATACCGGCGGCGCGGAACTCCTCTTCGATGACCAGCTGCTCCACCGCATCGGCGGCACGCCCCCACGGCTTGGGCCAGTGCGGCATCACATAGCCCGTCTCGATCAACTTGTCGCGCTGCGCGTTCTTCTCCAAACCCGCGAGTTCGGCTGCGTCGGCGCGGATCTGGGTGCGCAGCTGCTCGGCCTCCGGGGGCAGATCCAGGCTGTTGTCCCGGACGACACCGGCAGCTGTCAAGTCGAACACGTCGCGCGCCGGTGCGTCGCCGCCGAGCAGCGCCGAACTCACCAGCGCACGGCGGAGATGCAGATGCGCGTCGTGCTCCCAGGTGAAGCCGATACCACCGTGCACCTGGACGTTGAGTTCCGCATTGCGCGCGTAGGCCGGAAAGGCGAGCGTCGCCGCGACGGCGGAGATCAGCTGGAATTGCTGCTCGTCCTCGCCCGCCGCACGAGCGGCGTCCCATACCGCGGCGAGCGCGGACTCCGCAGCCACCAGCATGTTGGCGCAATGATGTTTCACCGCCTGGAAAGTTGCGATGGTACGGCCAAATTGCTTGCGCACCTTGGCATATTCGACCGCGGACTCCACACAGTCGCTCGCACCGCCGACGGCCTCGGCGGCCAACAGGATCCGGGCGCGCGCCAGTGCGGCGCCGCGCGCACCCGCCAAGATGTCCTCGTCACCGACCCGCACGTTCGACAGGCGGACGCGGCCAGATCGCCGGGTCGGGTCGAAGTTCTCGGGCACTTCCACCGAAACGCCGTCGCGGCCGCGGTCGAGCAGCACCACATCGTCGCCCGCAACAAGCACCAGCAAATCGGCCAGCCCCGCACCGAGCACGATCCCGGCGTCGCCGTTGACCACACCGTCAGAGACCTGCACATCGCCGCCGACCCCGACGCCGGCGGTGACCGTCCCGTCGATGAGGCCGGGCAACAGCCGGGCTTGCTGCTCGGCGCTGCCTGCGTGCGCGATCACCGCCGAGGCGATCACTGTGGGCACGAACGGTCCGGGCGCCACAGCGCGACCGAGTTCTTCGATCACCACCACCAATTCGGGCAGGCCGTAGCCTGAGCCGCCGTGCTCCTCGCTGATGTGCAGGCCCAGCCAACCGAGTTCGCCGATGCCCTGCCAGATTGCCGGTCGCTCCTCCTCGGGCGCATCGAGTAGCGACCGCGCCGCCGCGCGCGCCTTCTGCGAGGTCAAAAACCCGCGGGTGACCTCCGCAAGTTCGCGGTGGTCGTCGGTCAGTGCGATACCCATGCGGATCCTCCTCGCAGCGCTGCCAAGTACCTAAAGAGTGTACTTAATGCGCGAGGGGGTCCTGAAGCTGGTGGCCGACGACGCGGGGCTTACTTCGGCGCGAACCGCTGCCCCGCGTCCAAGCGCAGGCACTGGCCGTTGAGCATCGGGTTGTCCACGATGGCCGCCACCAGCTTGGCGTACTCCTCGGGCCGTCCCAGCCGCTTCGGGAAGGCGGCATCCTTGGTCAGCGCGGTGGCGAACTCGTCCGGGATGCCCTTGGTGAGGCCGGTGGCGAACAGGCTCGGCGCGATGGCCAGCACCCGGATGCCCACTGAGCCAAGGTCGCGCGCCATGGTCAGGCACATGCCCGCGATTCCCGCCTTGGCCGCGGTGTAGGCGACCTGCCCGATCTGGCCCTCGAATGCGGCGATGGACGCGGTGTTGATGATGACGCCGCGCTCGTCGTCTTCGGGTTCGTTCTTGCTCATGTGCGCGGCGGCCAGGCGGCTGATGTTGAAGGTCGCGATCAGGTTCAGGTCCACCACCGATTGGAAGGATTCGAGATCGTGGGGTCCCGTCTTGGTCAGCGTGCGCTTGGCGATGCCGCCCCCGGCGGTGGTGACGGTGACGTGCAGCCCGCCGAGATCGTCGACCGCGGCCTGCAGCGTCTCCTCGGTGCCGGCGAAGTCGGTGACGTCGACGGGATAGAACTTGCCGCCGACCCCTTCGGCGACCTCTTTGCCGTCCGAACCCTCACGGTCGAGCACCGCGACCTGCGCGCCGCGCTCGTGCAGTAGCTCGGCGCTGGCGCGTCCCATCCCCGAGGCGCCGCCGATGACGACGACCTTCTTTCCGCTGATCTCCATCCGGACCTCCGTTTTCTGGGTTGTCACAAAGCCTAGAATTTGTAACGTTACCGAGGCACGCTAGCTGGTCGGTCCGCCGGGGTTGTCAGCGCGTCGTGCCAAGCTCGACAGCGTGCTCCTTCTCGACGTAGCAAGCACCTCGCTCAGCGTGGGCGCCACCTCGTCGCGGCTTGCCAAGGTCGCGCACATCGCCGAGCTGCTGCGGCGCGCCGGCGCCGAAGCCGAGGTGGCCGCAACCGTCGTGTCGTGGCTGTCTGGAGAATTGCGGCAGCGCCAGATCGGCGTGGGCTGGGCCGCCCTGCGCTCGCTGCCGGAGCCCGCATCGGATGCAACGCTCACCGTTGTCGGGGTCGACGCCACATTCACCGAGATCGGCGCCGTGTCGGGCAAGGGCTCCCAGGCCCGGCGCGCGGAACTGATCCGCGGACTGTTCGCTGCCGCGACCGAAACCGAGCGGACCTTCCTGTTGCGGCTGCTCGGCGGCGAGCTGCGGCAGGGTGCGCTCATCGGAGTCATGACCGACGCCGTGGCCAAGGCGGCCGGCCTCCCCGCCGCCGCGGTGCAGCGCGCCGCCATGCTCGGCGGGGATCTGCCCGCGGTCGCCGCGGCCGCGCTGTCCGGTGGCTCGTTGGACGAGTTCACCCTCCAAGTCGGCCGGCCGGTCGGGCCGATGCTGGCCCAGACCGCGACCAGCGTTACCGATGCGCTCGAAAAGCATGGCGGGACATCGATTTTCGAGGCGAAGCTGGACGGGGCACGGGTGCAGATCCACCGCGGAGGTGACGACGTCCGGGTGTTCACCCGCAGCTTGGACGACGTCACCGCCCGGCTACCCGAAGTCGTTGAAGCGACGCTGGCCTTGCCGGTACGCCAGCTGGTTGCCGACGGCGAGGCAATCGCCCTTCGGCCGGACAACCGGCCGCACCGCTTCCAGGTCACCGCGTCCCGGTTCGGCCGATCGGTGGACGTGGCCGCCGCCCGCGACAAGCAGCCGCTGTCGGTGTTCTTCTTCGACATCCTGCACCGCGACGGCGTCGACCTGCTCGACGCTCCCACCACCGAGCGGCTGGCCGCGCTCGATGCGCTGGTGCCGCAACAACATCGGGTTGATCGGCTGGCCACTTCCGACCCGGCGCAGGCCGCCGCTTTCCTGGACGCAACGCTGGCCGCCGGGCACGAAGGTGTGATGGCCAAGGCACCGGATGCGCCGTACCAGGCTGGCCGGCGGGGCGCGGGCTGGGTGAAGGTCAAACCGGTGCACACCCTCGATCTGGTGGTGCTGGCCGTGGAATGGGGCTCGGGACGCCGGAAAGGGAAACTGTCCAACATCCATCTGGGCGCCCGCGACCCGGACAGCGGCAAGTTCGTAATGGTCGGCAAGACGTTCAAGGGGATGACCGACGCCATGCTGGACTGGCAGACCGCGCGGTTTACCGAATTGGCCACCGCAGGCACCGATGGCTACGTCGTACACGTCCGGCCGGAGCAGGTGGTGGAGATCGCGCTGGACGGCGTCCAGGGCTCGACACGGTATCCGGGCGGGGTCGCGCTACGGTTCGCCCGGGTAGTGCGCTATCGCGACGACAAGAGCCCGGCCGAAGCCGACACCATCGACGCGGTGCGGGCCATGTACTGACGCCCAGCGTGAAGTACACGACGCGACGCGCCGATCCGGCGTCGGTAGATTCACAGTCGTTGGCGACGCCGGAAGGAGCCCGGGTGGACCGCGACATCAGCTACATCCGCACCGAGCCCGAGCTACCGCCCGTCGCCATCATCGACCGCTCACCCATTACCGGTAGGGAAAAAGCCTTCTTTGGGGTGATCGGTGTCGTCGGCGCAATCGCCTGGGCGGTGATTGCGTTTGTTCGCGGCGAGCAGGTCAATGCGGTTTGGCTGGTGGTCGCGGCGATCTGCACCTACCTCATCGGATTCCGTTTCTACGCGCGGTTGGTCGAGACGAGAATTGTTCGCCCGCGCGACGATCACGCCACTCCCGCCGAGGTTCTCGAGGACGGTACCGACTACGTGCCGACGGACCGACGCGTGCTGTTCGGCCATCACTTCGCCGCCATCGCCGGTGCCGGGCCATTGGTCGGCCCCGTGTTGGCCACCCAGATGGGTTATCTGCCGTGCAGCATCTGGATCGTCATCGGAGCGGTACTGGGCGGTTGCGTGCAGGACTACCTGGTGTTGTGGATATCCACCCGACGGCGTGGCCGCTCGCTGGGCCAGATGGCCCGCGAGGAGCTTGGTGCTGTCGGGGCGGCGGCCCTGGTCGGCATCTTCGTCATCATGCTGATCCTGCTCGCGGTGCTGGCGATGGTGGTGGTGCGGGCATTGGCGCAGAGCCCGTGGGGCGTGTTCTCGATCGGCATGACGATCCCGATCGCGGTGTTCATGGGCTGCTATCTGAGGTTTCTGCGTCCTGGCCGGGTGGGTGAGGTATCGGCAATTGGGGCGGTGTTATTGCTGCTCGCGGTGGCCTGCGGGCATTGGGTCGGTGAAACCGCTTGGGGCGCATCATGGTTCGACCTTTCCCCGGTGACGTTGTGCTGGCTGATCATTGGGTACGGGTTCGCGGCGTCGGTGTTGCCGGTGTGGCTGCTGCTCGCCCCGCGCGACTACCTGTCCACCTTCATGAAGGTCGGCACCATTGCGCTGTTGGCCGTCGGAGTCTGCCTTGCCCATCCCGTTCTGGAGGCCCCCGCCATCTCACACTTCGCCACCCGAGGTGACGGGCCCGTCTTCGCCGGCTCGCTGTTCCCGTTCCTGTTCATCACGATCGCGTGCGGTGCGCTGTCCGGCTTCCATTCGCTGGTGGCCTCGGGGACGACGCCGAAGCTGCTGGAAAAGGAAGGCCAGATGCGGGCGATCGGCTACGGAGGCATGATCACCGAATCGTTCGTCGCCGTCATGGCGCTGATCACCGCCGCGGTCCTCGATCAGCACCTGTACTTCACCCTCAACGCGCCCGTCGCGCAGACGGGCGGTACGGCGACCACCGCCGCCGAATACGTCAACGGGCTCGGGCTGTCCGGGGCGCGAGTAACCGCGGATCAGATAAACCAGACCGCAGCCAGCGTCGGCGAGCACACGGTCGTGTCCCGCACCGGCGGGGCACCCACCCTCGCGTTGGGAATGTCGGACGTGCTGCACCGCGTGTTCGGCGGAGCGAGCCTCAAACCGTACTGGTACCACTTCGCGATCATGTTCGAGGCGTTGTTCATCCTCACCACCGTCGATGCGGGCACCCGGGTCGCGCGCTTCATGCTTTCCGACGGACTGGGCAATCTGGGTGGACCGCTAACCAGGCTGCGGAATCCCAGCTGGCGGGTCGGCGCGTGGATCTGCAGCCTGGCCGTCGTTGCCGGCTGGGGCAGCGTGCTGCTGATGGGCGTGACCGATCCGCTCGGCGGCATCAACACCTTGTTTCCGCTGTTCGGCATCGCGAACCAGCTGCTCGCCGCCATCGCCTTGACCGTCGTTACGGCGGTGGTCATCAAAAAGGGTTTGTGGAAGTGGGCCTGGATTCCCGGGCTGCCGCTGCTGTGGGATCTCGCGGTCACCCTGACGGCGTCCTGGCAGAAGATCTTCTCGGCCGATCCGGCCATCGGATACTGGTCACTGCATTCGCGATATCTGGCCGCCAAGCACGCGGGCAAGACGGCGTTCGGTTCGGCCGGCAACGCCGATGAGATGGAAGCGGTCATCCGCAACACTTTCATCCAGGGTACCCTGTCGATCGTCTTCGCACTGGTAGTCGTGATCGTGGCGGTCGCCGGGATTGTGGTGTCGTACAGAGTGTTTCGTGGCTCAGATCCGCGCCTGACCGAATTCGATCCGGTGGATTCGAAGCGGTTCGCGCCGGCGGGACTGATCCCTACCGCCGCCGAACGCGAGGTGCAACGGCAGTGGGACACACTCACGCACGGCACTGAAAAGACGCTCGAGCGGCCCTAGAATTGGGCGGAATGAGAGTCGGTATCGACTTCGGGACCACACACACCGTCGCGGCGATCGTCGACCGGGGGAATTATCCGGTCGTCTCCTTCGACGGGTTCGACACCTGGCCCTCGCTGGTCGCCGCCAACGCGGCCGGCGAGCTGCGGTTCGGACTGGACGCCGCCGCCGTACGCCACCAGCCCGGATGGTCGGTGCTGCGGGCAGCCAAACGGCTGCTCAATGACGCCGGCCCGCAGTCAGAGGTGACACTCGCCGGACGCACCTACCTATTAACCGATCTGCTCACCGGCTTCCTGGCGCAACTCAAGAGCGATCTGTACCAGCGGTCGAATGCCGGCGCATCGCCGGACGAGCCGGTGGAGGCTGCGATCAGCGTGCCGGCCAACGCGTCGAGCGCCCAGCGCTTCATGACGCTGAATGCATTTGCTGCAGCGGGCTTTCGAGTGGTGGCTCTATTGAATGAGCCCTCGGCCGCGGGACTGGAATACGCCCACCGGTACCGGTCGACGATCACCCCCAAGCGCGAGTACGTCCTGATCTACGACCTCGGCGGTGGCACGTTCGATGCCTCTCTGTTGCGGATGGTCGGCCAGGTCAACGAAGTCGTCGTCAGCGAAGGAATCCAGCGTCTGGGCGGCGACGATTTCGATGAGGCGATTGCACAGCTGGTGCTGCGCGCAGCGAAATTGCGGGTCGCCGACGAGGCTCACGAGCTGCTGCTCGAGGAATGCGCGGCCCGCAAGGAGGCGGTCGGACCTCAGACGCGCCGCTTCCTGGTCGATCTCACGGAGATAGCGGAGCGGCCGCCGTTTTCCTGTGCCATCGACGATGTGTACGCGGCATGTTCGCCCTTGGTCGACAAGACCGCCGATCTCCTGTCCCGGGTGCTGCGCGATCCGGCCGGTGACGGCCGGGACGTCGCGTGGTCGGAGGTGGCCGGCATCTATGTGGTCGGGGGCGCGGGCAGCTTCCCGCTGGTCTCCCGGATGTTGCGGACGCAGTTCGGTGACCGCCGCGTCAAGCGTTCCCCGCACCCCTTTGCGGCAACGGCCATCGGACTGGCGGTGTTTCTCGACAGTGACGCTGGATTCGTTTTGTCCGAACGTTTTTCGCGGCATTTCGGTGTCTTCCGGGAGGCGCAGGCGGGCGCCGACGTGGTGTTCGACCCGATCGTCCCCAAGGACGCGCCGCTTCCGGTGGACGGTCGCACGCCGCTGGTGGTCCGCCGCACCTACCGCGCCGCGCACAACATCGGGCATTTCCGATTCGTCGAGTGCAGCCGGGTGGTCGACGGGCGTCCCGACGGCGACGTCACCCCGTACGATCCGGTGCTCTTCCCGTTCGACCCGGCCCTGCACGACCGGGACGATCTAGGTCGCCAGCCGGTCGGCCGGTGGAGCGACGGGCCGCAGGTCGAGGAACGCTATGTGGTTGCTCCCAGCGGCGCGGTGGAAGTCACCGTTACCACCCAGCCCACCGGGTACCAGCGCACGTTCCGGCTGGAACGCGCGGGGGTGTGAGTTCCGTGGACCTCTACGACGTCATGCGCAGCACCTTCGCGGCGCGGGAATTCACCGACGCACCATTGCCCGACGACGTGTTGTACCGCATCTTGGACAACGCCCGCTTCGCGCCCAGCGGCGGTAACCGGCAGGGCGCGCATGTCACCGTGGTGCGCGATCTGGACACGAGGCGCCGGATCGCCGAACTCAGTGCACCGGCTTCTCGCCGATACTTCGCTCAGCAGGCCGCCGGCGAGAGCCCTTGGAACCCATTGCACCCCAGCGCGGTTCCGCAGGACGTCATCGACCGAACCGATTTCCCGCAGCAGTTTCTGACGCCGTTGGTCAAGGGCTCCGTTGTCCTGGTGATTTCCGTGGACCTGGGCGTTGTCGCAGCCCTCGATCAGGATCTGGATCGGGTCGGACTGGCATCCGGGGCCTCGGTGTATCCCTTGGTGTGGAACATATTGTTGGCGGCGCGCAACGAGGGTTTCGGCGGCACCATCACGACGATGGCCATTCCGCAGGAGCCGCGACTTCAGAAGTTGCTGGGCATCCCGCAGACGCATGCGGTCGCGGCGGTCGTGCCGTTGGGCAAGCCGGTACGGCAGCTGACCAAGCTGCGCCGGCAGCCGGTCGCGGACTTCGTCACACGCGAACGCTTCGACGGCGCAACGTTTTCCGGCTGAGCGGCGTTAGAGCGCGCTGTGCCCGTCACTGCCAGCAGCATTGTATGTGCTGCCAACGCCGCCCTTGCCGCCTACCCCGCCGACCGCACCGCCGTCGCCTCCAGCGTTGCCGAGATTCAGCGGCGGATCCGGAAGCTGGAAGGCCGGGCCACCCGCTGGTACACCGCCGGGTGATCCATAGCCCGGGAACGCGAGGTTGTAGGCGCCGCCGCCGCCACCACCGCCGACACCGTTGGCTCCGGTCGCGCCGGCCCCGCCGGTCCATGTGACGTTCCCGTTGGTCTTGGTATTGCCGCCGTTGCCGCCCGTACCGGCGATGACACCCGCGGACCCAGCCCCGCCGCCACCACCACCGCCGCCGGTGATGGCCTTGTTTGCTTCGGCGAAACCGCCGGCACCACCGCCGCCGCCGCCGCCGCCCTTGCCGCCGACGCCGGTAGCGGTGGTGGCGCCGGCTCCGCCGGTGCCACCTGAACCGCCGGTTGCGGTAATCAGGTCGGCGAAACCGCCGCCGTAGTTCGCCGTGCCGCCGTCACCGCCGTCCCCGCCCAGCCCGCCGGTGTTGCCAAAGCCAGCAAAACCCTCGCCGTCACCGGCACTTCCGCCGTTACCGCCGGCGCCGCCGCCACCACCGCCTCCGCCGTGAGCAGGGAAGGCGTCCGGGTCGTTGAAGCCACGGCTTGCATTTCCGCCGTTACCACCGTCGCCACCAGCGCCGCCCTGGCCGCCGTCGCCGTTGGTCCCGCCGATCGGGGCGGAACCCCCGCCGCCGCCGGCGCCACCTCGGCCGCCGTCACCAGCGAGACCGCCGACCGCGGCAGCTGAACCGTCGCCCCCGTTGCCGCCGGCACCGCCTCCGGCGCCGCGACCTGCCTTTGCGTCCGCGCCAAGGGCGTCGCCACCGCTACCGCCGGCCCCGCCGAGTCCGCCGGCGCCACCGCTGCGGTGAGCGAGGTCCGAAGTGGAGCCTTTCGCCCCGTCGCCACCGATACCGCCGGCACCGCCTTCGCCGCCGTCGCCGTAACCGCCGCCGAGACCGCCGGCCGCGCCGCCGGTGCCGCCGTTGCCGCCCACCCCGCCGTTGCCGCCGGCCTGGCCGGTCGTCAGGGCTGATGCGTTGTAGCCGTCGCCGGCTTCACCGCCAGCTCCGCCGTCGCCGCCGTCGCCATAGGTGCCACCACCGGTGGCGGTGCCTCCCGTGCCGCCGTTCCCGCCGTGGCCTCCGTTGCCGCCGTCGCCGGATACGTCGCCATAGGTGCCACCGTTGCCGCCATTAGCGCCGGCCCCGCCGGCGCCGCCGGCGCCGGCCTTGCCGCCGGCACCCAGAACGGCACCGCCATCGCCACCGTCGCCGCCGCTACCGCCGGAACCGCCATGCTGTTCCGCGGGATACCAAGGGTTGAAGCCAGACGCGCCGCCACCACCGGCGCCGCCGGCCCCGCCGTCGCCACCATCGCCGTAGGCGCCGCCGAGCCCGCCAGTGCCGGGCGCCCCGCCGGTGCCGCCGTTACCGCCGTCACCGCCGTCGCCGCCGTTGCGGCCGAAGTCGGTCCTGGACCAGTCAGACCCGACGCCGCCCTTACCGCCCTCACCGCCCTTGCCGCCGTCGCCTGCAGCCACCAAGTCACCGCCGGCCTTTCCGCCGGTACCGCCCATGCCACCCTGGCCGCCGTTACTTGCACCGTCGTTGAGGAAGCCGTCGAAACCGGCACCGCCCTTGCCGCCTTCGCCACCGTTGCCGCCCGCGCCCTCGGCGCCCTTGGCACCGGTCAGACCACCGCCCACACCCCCGGTGCCGCCGTCACCGCCGGTGCCACCTTTACCCCCGGTGCCGCCGATTATGGGACCGTCCTCGTCGTGGTCGCCGGGGTGACCCTCGGCGCCACGACCACCGACGCCACCGGCACCGGCATCGCCGCCCCGGCCGTCGAATCCGCCGGTGCCACCGTTACCGGCCGCCCCGCCCGTGCCGCCGCTGCCACCCTTGCCGCCGTCTCCGCCATCCAGGGAGACCCCGCCTATGGTCGCAGGCTGGTCGAAGCCGGCACCACCGGTACCGCCGTGGCCGCCCCGGCCGCCGTTGCCGGCCGCCACACCGGAACCACCGGCGTCACCACCGGTGCCGCCGGTGCCGCCCTGGCCGCCTTGACCACCGTCATCGGTCGCGGTGCCGGCCACTCCGATGCCCCCGTCACCGCCGTCACCGGCATGGCCGCCGGCACCATCGGCACCCTTGACACCGTTCGTACCACCGCCGTCGCCGCCGGTACCCCCACCACCGCCATTGCCGCCGCCGCCGCCATCGCCGCCGGCCACCGCATTGTTCGCACCGCCACCACCGGCGCCACCCGCACCCGCGGCGCCACCATCACCGTCAGTGCCGCCAGTGCCACCGCTGCCCGCCGCCCCGCCGGCACCGCCGTTGCCGCCGCCGCCGCCGTGACCGCCGTCGACCCCGGTGGTCAGACCCCTCGCGTCATACCCATCGCCACCCTGGCCGCCCTGGCCGCCCCGGCCGCCGTTGCCGTTGATGCTGCCGGTGCCACCCGCGCCGCCACCACCGCCGGTACCCCCGTGGCCACCGGAAGCACCCGCCACCGCGGAGCCGTTGTAACCCGCGCCGCCTTGGCCGCCGCCACCGCCGTCGCCGCCAACACCTGCAGCGCCGGCTACGCCCGCCACCCCGAACGTTCCCCCAGAACCACCTGCACCGCCGGCGCCGGCATCGCCGCCCCTACCGCCATCGCCGCCAAAACCGCCAGCGGTCAACGAGTTTGGGCCGGCACTACCGTCAGCGCCGAGACCGCCGCCCCCGCCACTACCACCCACGCCGCCGGCCCCACCGCCACCGAAC
>NZ_LZMH01000034.1 GCF_001673635.1 Mycobacterium asiaticum | reverse complement strand
CGCACGACGGATTGAGGCAGTGCTCGCAGATCCGCGGGAGGTAGAACATGAAGGTCTCTTCGAGCTTCAGCCGCACCTCTTCGCTGATCTTCTTCAAGATCGGGTCGTCGGGCACGATTTCCGTTGAGCCGGCGAGGTTGTCGTCCCAGTTCGAACCCCAGGACACCTTCATCGGCTCACCGGTCAGTTGGCTGCGCGGTGCGGCTGAAGCTCGAAGAGACCTTCATGTTCTACCTCCCGCGGATCTGCGAGCACTGCCTCAATCCGTCGTGCGTCGCCTCCTGCCCGTCGGGTGCAATGTACAAACGCAGCGAGGACGGCATCGTGCTGGTGGACCAGGACCGTTGCCGTGGCTGGCGGATGTGCGTTTCCGGATGCCCTTACAAGAAGGTGTATTTCAACCACCAGACCGGCAAGGCCGAGAAGTGCACGATGTGCTACCCGCGCATCGAGGTCGGGCTGCCCACCGTGTGTTCGGAAACCTGCGTGGGACGGTTGCGTTATCTGGGACTGGTGCTCTACGACGTGGACGGGGTGCTCGAAGCCGCATCGGTGGAGAAGGACACCGATCTCTACGAGGCGCAGCGACGGATCATCCTGGATCCCCGTGATCCCGAGGTGATTGCCGGGGCTCGGGCGCAAGGTATTTCGGAGGAATGGATCGAGGCCGCGCAGCGCTCACCGGTCTACGCTCTGATCAACACCTACCGGGTGGCGCTTCCGCTGCACCCGGAATATCGCACCATGCCGATGGTTTGGTACATCCCGCCGCTGTCGCCGGTGGTAGATGCGGTCAGTCACGACGGGCACGACGGCGAGGATCTGGGCAACCTGTTCGGCGCCCTGGAAGCGCTGCGCATCCCACTCCAGTACCTGGCCGAACTGTTCACCGCGGGTGACACCGACGTCGTCGCCGGGGTGTTGCGGCGGTTGGCCGCGATGCGCTCCTACATGCGCGACATCAACCTGGGCCGGGAAACCCAGCCGCACATCCCGCACGCCGTCGGGATGACCGAGGAGCAGATCTATGAGATGTACCGGTTGCTGGCGATCGCCAAATATGAAGAGCGCTATGTTATTCCGACCGCGTACTCAGCGGACTTGCCCGGCGCCTCAGACGGCGAAATGGGCTGCTCGCTGTCATTCGACGGCGGGCCGGGCATGTACGAATCCGGCCCCACGCCGGTGTCGGTGGAGACATTCCACGCTGTAAAGCAACGGCAGACAAACCTGCTGAACTGGGACGGCACCGGCACGCCCGCCGAACTCTTCCCGATGCGGGTGAACCGATGAAGCTGTTGTCGCGCGGGAAGCAACGCGCCCACCTGATGCAGGATCGCGTGGTGTGGCAGGCGGCCTCATTGCTGCTGGCCTATCCCGATGAGGGTTTCACCCGGCGTCTGCAGCTCGCCGACGAATTGTCGGGCCACCTCGGTGGCCGGACGCAGCACCTGCTCAGCCAAACGGTCACCGGCTTGCGGCAATACGAAACTCTCGATGCCGCAATCCATTACGTCGAGACCTTCGACCTGCGGCGACGCGCCACCATGTACCTGACGTACTGGACCGCCGGGGACACCCGCAACCGTGGACGCGAGATGCTGAACTTCGCCAGTGCCTACCGGGATGCTGGCGTCGAACCGCCGGCGAAGGAGTCACCCGACTATCTGCCCGTGGTGCTGGAGTTCGCCGCCACCGTTGACCCACAGGCCGGGCACCAATTGCTGGCCGCGCATCGGACCTCCATCGATGTGTTGCAAAAGGCGTTGACCGATGCCGGATCGCCTTACCGGCACGCAGTGGCGGCGGTGTGCGAGACGCTGCCGGCGGCCGGCGACCCGGACCGCGCGCAGCGGCTTACCGAATCCGGCCCGCCCGCGGAAGCGGTTGGCCTGCAACCGTTCACCCTGACCGTTCCACCCCGGGGAGGTTCGGCATGAACCTACTGCAGATTTTTTGGGACGACGCGCCTTACGTCGTGCTGGCGATCGCGGTCGTCGGCACCTGGTGGCGGTACCGCTACGACAAGTTCGGTTGGACCACCCGCTCGTCGCAGATCTACGAGTCACGGTTGCTCTCGATCGGCAGTCCGCTGTTCCACTTCGGCAGTCTCGCCGTGATCATGGGTCATATCAGCGGTTTGTTGATTCCGGAGTCCTGGACCAGGGCGATCGGGATGAGCGATCACCTCTATCACCTGCAAGCGCTGATGCTAGGTGCGCCTGCGGGTTTCGCCACCCTGCTGGGCATCGGGTTACTTGTCTACCGGCGGCGCACCCGCGGACCGGTCCGGCTGGCTACCACGGGCAACGACAAGTTGATGTACGTGGTGCTGGTGTGTGCGCTGGTGGCTGGTTTGAGTTGCACCCTGATGGGCGCCACGCACTTCGGTGAACTGCACGACTATCGGCAGAAGGTGTCGGTCTGGTTCCGGTCGATCTGGATCCTGGACCCACGTGGGGACCTGATGGCGCACGCGGCGGTCTGCTACCAGATTCACGTGCTGATCGCGTTGCTGCTGTTTGCGCTGTGGCCGTTCACCCGTCTGGTGCACGCCCTCAGCGCACCGGTCGCCTACCTGTTCCGGCCCTACATCGTCTACCGCAGCCGCGATGCGGCCGACAAACACCAATTGGTCGGTTCAGCGCCGCGCCGGCGCGGTTGGTGACGCGCGCTCAATAGCCCCTTGAGCTGCTCAGTTCGCCATTGGCGGGCCTGCGCTGAAACAATCACCGACGTGCCATTCCGTAATGTCGCCATCGTCGCCCACGTCGACCATGGCAAAACCACCCTGGTCGATGCGATGCTGCGGCAGTCCGGCGCCCTGACCCACCGTGGCGACGACACCCAGGAACGCATCATGGACAGCGGTGATCTCGAAAAGGAAAAGGGCATCACCATCCTGGCCAAGAACACCGCCGTGCACCGCCACAACGGTGACGGGACGGTGACAGTCATCAATGTCATCGACACTCCCGGTCACGCCGACTTCGGGGGCGAGGTGGAGCGCGGCCTGTCCATGGTGGACGGTGTCCTGCTGCTGGTCGATGCGTCCGAGGGCCCGCTGCCGCAGACGCGGTTCGTGCTGCGCAAGGCGCTGCAGGCGCATCTGCCGGTGATCCTCGTCGTGAACAAGACCGACCGACCGGACGCCCGCATCGAGGAGGTCGTCGAGGCCAGTCACGACCTGCTGCTCGACGTCGCCTCCGACCTCGACGAGGAAGCGGCCGCGGCCGCCGAGCACGCGCTGGGACTGCCGACGCTCTACGCGTCCGGGCGGGCCGGCATCGCGAGCACCGAACAACCGGCGGACGGCCAAGCGCCGGCCGGTGACAACCTCGACCCGCTGTTCGACGTGCTGATGGAGCACATCCCCCCGCCCTCGGGCGATCCGGAGGCTCCGCTGCAGGCACTGGTCACCAACCTCGACGCCTCGCCGTTCCTCGGCCGGCTCGCGCTGATCCGCATCTACAACGGCAAGCTGCGCAAAGGCCAGCAGGTGGCGTGGATGCGCGAGGTGGATGGGCTGCCCGTCATCACCAGCGCCAAGATCACCGAGTTGCTGGCCACCGAGGGCGTCGAACGCACCCCGACCGACGAGGCGGTGGCCGGCGATATCGTGGCCGTCGCCGGTTTGCCCGAGATCATGATCGGCGACACGCTGGCCGATCCGGACCACGCCCATGCGTTGCCGCGCATCACCGTCGACGAGCCCGCCATCTCGGTGACGGTCGGCACCAACACCTCTCCGCTGGCCGGCAAGGTGTCCGGGCACAAGCTGACGGCGCGGATGGTGCGCAGCCGACTGGACACCGAATTGGTCGGCAATGTGTCGATTCGCGTGGTCGACATCGGGCGGCCGGACGCGTGGGAGGTGCAGGGCCGCGGCGAGCTGGCGCTGGCCGTGCTGGTCGAGACGATGCGCCGCGAAGGCTTCGAACTCACCGTCGGCAAGCCGCAGGTGGTGACCAGAACGATCGACGGAAAGCTGCACGAACCGTTCGAGGCGATGACGATCGACTGCCCCGAGGAGTTCGTCGGCGCGATCACCCAGCTGATGGCCGGCCGCAAGGGCCGAATAGAGGAGATGACCAACCACGCCGCCGGGTGGGTCCGGATGGACTTCATCGTGCCCAGCCGCGGCCTGATCGGCTTCCGCACCGACTTCCTCACCCTCACGCGCGGCACCGGCATCGCCAACGCCGTGTTCGACGGCTACCGGCCCTGGGCCGGCGAGATCCGCGCCCGGCACACCGGGTCGCTGGTGTCGGACCGTTCCGGCGTCATCACCCCGTTCGCGCTGCTGCAACTCGCCGACCGTGGCCAGTTCTTCGTCGAGCCCGGTCAGGACACCTATGAGGGCATGGTTGTCGGCATCAACCCGCGCCCAGAGGACCTGGACATCAACGTGACCCGGGAAAAGAAGCTGACCAACATGCGGTCGTCGACCGCCGATGTGATGGAAACGCTGGCCAAACCGCTCGAGCTCGACCTGGAGCGGGCCATGGAGTTCTGCGCGCCCGACGAATGCGTCGAGGTCACCCCGGAGATCGTGCGGGTCCGCAAGGTCGAATTGGATGCCACCTTGCGCGCCCGAGCGAAAGCCCGAGCGAAGGCCCGCGGGTAGGCCCGGTGGGCCTCGCTACCCTGATGGGCGTGTTGCACCGGGCCCGGCACGTTCTGTTAGCGGTCGGCGCCCTCGTCGCGGCCATCGGACTGGTGCTGTCGGGCTGCACGGTGAGTCCACCGCCGGCGCCGCAGAGCACCGACACACCACACAGCACGCCGCCGCCACCGCAGCGTCCCACCCAGATCATCATGGGCATCGACTCGATCGGTGCCGGCTTCAATCCGCACCTACTGTCGGACCTCTCACCGGTGAATGCGGCGATCGCTGCGCTGGTGCTGCCGAGCGCGTTCCGCCCCGTTCCCGACCCCAGCTCGTCGACCGGTTCGCGGTGGGAGATGGATTCGACGCTGCTGGTCTCGGCCGATGTCACGAACGAGAACCCATTCACCGTGACTTATAAGATCCGGCCGGAGGCGCAGTGGACCGACAACGCCCCGATCGCTGCCGACGACTTCTGGTACCTGTGGCAACAGATGGCCACCCAGCCCGGCGTCGTGGACCCGGCCGGCTACGACCTGATTACCGCGGTGCAGTCGCTGGATGGCGGCAAGCAGGCCGTCGTCACGTTCAGCCAGCCGTACCCCGCGTGGCGGGAACTGTTCAACAACCTGCTGCCGGCACACATAGTCAAAGATGTATCGGGCGGGTTCTCGGCCGGGCTGGCGCGTGCCCTGCCCGTGACCGGCGGGCAGTTCCGGGTGGAGAACATCGATCCCCAGCGCGACGAGATCCTGATCGCCCGCAACGACCGGTTTTGGGGACCGCCCGCCAAACCCGGTCTGATCCAGTTCCGGCGGGCCGGTGCGCCGGCGGCGCTGGCCGATTCGGTGCGCAACGGCGACACTCAGGTGGCCCAGGTGCACGGCGGGTCGACCGCCTTCGCTCAGCTCTCGGCCATCCCCGACGTGCGGACCGCCCGCATCGTGACACCACGCGTCATGCAGTTGACGTTGCGCGCCAACGAGCCGAAGCTGGCCGACAGTCAGGTCCGCAAGGCGATCCTGGGCCTGCTGGACGTCGACCTGCTCGCCGCCGTGGGGGCCGGTAGCGACAACACTGTCACCCTGGACCAGGCGCAGATCCGGTCACCCAGCGATCCCGGCTATGTGCCCACGGCGCCGCCGGCGATGAGCCGCACGGCGGCGCTCGGGCTGCTGGAGGAGTCCGGTTTCCAGATCGAGACCAACAATTCGGTGACCACGACGCCGGGGCCTAATTCGCCGACCACGCCGGTCAGCACGCTGCCTACCGGGGAAGTGGTCCACGGTCAGATCAGCAAGGACGGCAAGCAGCTGACTCTGGTCATCGGGGTAGCTGCCAACGATCCGACCTCGGTGGCGGTGGCCAACACCGCCGCCGACCAGTTGCGCAACGTCGGCATCGCCGCCAGCGTGCTGGCCCTGGATCCGGTGACGCTCTACCGCGACGCGTTGAAGAATCACCAAGTGGACGCGCTGGTGGGCTGGCATCAGGCCGGCGGGAACCTGGCCACTTCGCTGGCGTCTCGATTCGGCTGCCCCGCGCTGCAGGCATCCGAGATCCCCAACCCGAGCGCGTCGCCGACCGCGCAGGCATCGACTACCGGGACAGCCGGTAGCACCAGCCAGGCCGGACCGGGCACCACCGTGCCCCCGACGACCCCCAGTCGTCCGCCGGACCCCGGCGCCTTGGTCAAGGCGCCGTCGAACCTGACCGGGATCTGCGATCGCAGCATCCAATCCAACATCGACGCGGCGCTCAACGGCACCAAGAACATCAGCGACGTGATCACCGCGGTGGAGCCGCGGCTGTGGAACATGTCGACGGTCCTGCCCATCCTGCAGGACACCACGATCGTGGCCGCCGGCCCCAGCGTGCAGAACGTCAGCCTGACCGGTGCCGTCCCGGTCGGCATCGTCGCCGACGCTAGCCAGTGGGTGAAAACCGGGCCATAGAACGCAAAAGCCCTATCTGGCAAGCCATCTAACCGGCCCGAAACGGGCGGGCTGACCACGGCATTCGGCTCGTCACAAATTGTTATCAAATTTGCGTTTGGAAACCGCGCGCGCGGGCAACACCGGCGATACGCTCGGGCCAGGGGGTCACCTGTTCGGGCACAGGGGTAGCCAGCATTCATTGGTGCGGTTAGGGGTCCGGATATGTCGTTTGTGTTTGTCGAGCCGCAAATAATGGCGGCGTTCGCAACGAATCTGTCCAACATCGGGTCGGCGCTCACCGCCGCCAATGCGACGGCAGCTGCGTCAACCACTGGCGTGCTCGCTGCGGCCGCCGACGAGGTCTCGCAGGGAATAGCCGCGCTGTTCTCCGAGAACGCGGCGGGCTATCAGCAGATAAGCGCCCAGGTGGTGGCTTCGTATGAGCGGTTCGTCCAGGCGGTGACCTCAGGTGCGAACGCCTATGCGGCAGCCGAACTCGGCACCGCGCAAGCCCTGGTGAACGGGCTTGCCGCGCCGACCCTCTCGCTCGAGGGCTTCGCGGAGGCGTATGCCGGTTTCACCGCCAACCTGGTCAACGCTGAGCTGTCGTTCAACCAGGCGTTGGTGGGTGGCGAAGTAGCCTTGCGGCAGGCTTTATTCGGAAGCGGCAATGCGCTGTCTGCGGCGGTGGATTCCGGCCTGAACGTCGCCAACTCGTTCGTGGGCGCGGGTCAGACGGCCCTCAATACTCTTCTTGGAGCACAGGTTCCGGCGAACTTCGCCTCGAGCCTCGCGGTCGACAGCTCGCTGGACGCGAACCTCGGACTGGGCGGCCTGACCGGTTCCTTCAACGCGGCGTTCAACGGCTTTGGCGCAAACCTCAACGCGGCTCTCTCGGGCAACCTGAGTGCAGCGCTGCCCGACCTCAACGTTCTGGTGCAGGCCGGTAACGCGTTGGGGGCCAACATCAATGCGGGCCTGAACAGTCTCGTGCAGACCGGCGGCGCGCTGGCGAACAACTTCATTTCCAACATCAACGCGCTCACCCAGACCGGCGGGTCGTTGTCCGCCATCTTCGGTGGCGATCTGTCGAGCCTGGGTGCTCAGCTCAACGCCGCGCTGAATGCTGCCCTGTCCGGGAACCTCAACCTCGGGTTGCCCGACCTGCCCGCACTGGGTGCCACGCTGGTGGCTGACTTCAACTCCGCGCTAGCCGGATTCGGGTTTAACCTCCCGGCCCTGGGCGCCAGCCTGAACACGGCGCTGAACGGATTGCTTGCGGGTGACCTCGACCTCGGTCTGGTGCTGCCGCCGCTGCCCACCTTCGAGTCGGTGACCGCGAATCTGACCGCCGGACTGAACAATCTGGCAGGCAGCTTCAACCTGAACCTGCCCGCGCTGGCGGCCAACATCAACGGTGCGCTCGGCCCCCTCGGTGCACAGCTGAACGCGGCCCTGACCGGTGCCCTCAGCGGCGACACGACCGGATTCAACGCGCTGATCAATACTCTCGCGGGGCTTCCGACGACCGGCGTCGCAGGCTTGGAGCAAATCCAGAGCGGAATTCTGGCCAACCTGGTCGTCAACGAACTAGCGTTCAACGCCTCCCTCGTCGCCAACGAGCAGGCGCTGGTGTCGGCATTGCTGGGACCCGGTGCCGTGCTCGGTCCGGTGGGTTATGCCTTCAACGCCGGCAACCTCTTACTGGGTACCGGCGAGCAGCTGCTCAACGCAGTCGTGGGCGCCCCGACGGTGAACTTGACCGGCAGCCTGCTCTTCAACGGAGCGCTTCCGCTCGGTGGCGGGCTCGCTCCGGTCGGTGGTCTGACCGGTGTTGTGCAGCAATTGTTGTCGCTCAGCGGGGCCCTGAGCGGCGCGCCGGGGCTTGATGCCGCCTTGCTGGCGCAGCTCGGACTCACCCCGACCGCGCTGCAGGCCCTGGTCAACAGCCAGTTGGCGTTCAACGCCAACCTGGTCGCCAACGAACAGTTGCTGCAGCTGTCCCTCTTCGGCACCACCGGTGCTCTGAACGGCGCGCTGAACAACGCTTTCACCGCCCTCAACCTGGCATTTGTCAGCACACCGCAGTTGATCATCAATGCGTTGATAGGTGCTCCGGTCGTGCCCGCCCTGACAACCGGCCTGCTCCTGTCCACCACGGGCGACGTGTTCGGCGGCGTGACGGCCGGTGGTCTGTTGGGGGCCTTGGAACAGAAATTCCTGTTCGACGGCGCATTCCTCAGCAACCTCTTCGCCCCGGTTCAAGTGACGCTGACGGGCGGACTGCCAAGCTTGCTCGCCAACATCAACGCGGCGCTGACCGGGCAAGTCACGGTCAACGGCAGCGTCACGCCCTAGGCATCATTCGCCACCAACCGTTCGCTGTCGGCCCGCCACCACTGCGGTGGCGGGCCGATCGCATTGCGCCGATCTGCGAAGCGGATATCCCTGGGCGAACAACGACTAATCAATCCAATCCAGCTATCGGCGACGCCGGCAACTCGATAGCCGAAGCGACGACGGCGCTACTGCCAGCGGGCGCCGACGAGATATCACGCGTTTCCACGAGCAGTTCGTGCAGCAGGTGTTCAACGGTGGCCAGAGCGGTGGTCGCGTAGGCGCTTTCGATCAGGCTCTGGTGGCTGACGCCGACTTCGTCGGCTTGATCACGAAGCCGTTCAACCCTTAATTCACTGGCGTTTTCGCCGACCGACCCGGCGGTATCACCGTGTCGACGACGAGCGCCAATTCGCGTCGGGTGGGCGGCGTTCCGGTCAGCATGAAGTGCTGATTGATCAACGCCGGCCCGATCCGGGAGGTCAGCGGCGTCAGCGACTCGGCGTCGATATCCCCTTCCCGCACAGCGCTATTGAGGATCGACTCGATGATCTTCAACCGGGGGCAGACCACGGCGTCGGCGAAGATCGCCCGCAACTCGGGCTCGTGCAAGAGCTGGCTGATGATTTCCAGGCCGGGGAAATCGGTCTTGCCCGCCAGCACATCACGGTGAGCGGTGAACACCGACAGCAGGTTCTCCCGCGCCGACCGGCCGGCGCGCGGCTCCGGCAGCGGCGGCACGGTGTGCGTCATGGCGGCCTGGACGAGATCGTGCTTGCTGGTCCAGCGCCGGTAAAGGGCGGCCTTGCCGGTGTGGGCCCGCGCCGCGATGCCTTCCATCGTCAGACCGCCGTAACCTACCGAGGTCAACTCGGCCAAAGTCGCCGCGTAGAGTGCACGTTCAAGTACTTCCCCGCGCCGGCGTCTCCGGCTGGCTGTCGTTTGGGTCGCCTGCGCCATAAATCGATAGTAGCCGCAAGCGTTCCTATTATTCGCTGAAGCTGGCTTTTGCTGTCGGTGGAGTGGCGGCGGGTAGGGTTCGTCCATGCCTGAGACACCGCGGCTGTTGTTTGTGCACGCGCATCCCGACGACGAAAGCCTGGCCAACGGCGCCACCATCGCCCACTACACCGCACGTGGCGCGCAGGTCCAGGTCGTCACGTGCACCCTCGGCGAGGAGGGTGAAGTCATCGGCGAACGATGGGCCCAACTCGCCGTCGACCACGCGGATCAGTTGGGGGGCTACCGCATCGGCGAGCTCACTCGGGCATTGCATGCCCTCGGTGTCCGGGATCCCGTTTATCTGGGCGGCGCGGGGCGATGGCGGGATTCCGGCATGGCCGGCACCGAGCCGCGTAGCCGGCGCCGGTTCGTCGACGCCGACGAGCGGGAGGCCGTCGGAGCGCTGGTGGCGCTGATCCGCGAGCTGCGCCCGCATGTCGTGGTCACCTACGACCCCGATGGCGGCTACGGCCATCCCGACCACATCCACACCCACGTCGTCACCACCGCCGCCGTGGCCGCCGCCGCGGGCGACGATTACGCGGGGGAGCCGTGGTCGGTGCCGAAGTTCTATTGGACGGTGTTGTCGCGGGATGCCATGGTTGCCGGTGTCCAGGCTCTGGTCCCCGAGGATCTGCGGCCGGAGTGGGTGGTGCCGCCCGCGGAAATGATCCCGTTCGCCTACCCGAGCGAGCGGATCACTGCCGTCGTCGAAGCTGATGCCGACGCGCATGCCGCCAAAGTTGCCGCGCTCGCCGCGCACGCCACGCAACTCATCGTCGGTGCCACCGGGCGTGCTGCCGCCCTGTCCAACAACCTGGCGCTGCCGATCCTGGCCGAGGAGCATTACATTCTCGTCGCCGGCGAGCCGGGGCCCCGGGATGCGCGGGGTTGGGAAACGGATCTGTTGGCCGGTCTGGGCATCGCTGGTGGGGACACGTAAACTGCCAAACAGGCAGCCACGGAAGGAATTCGCATGGACCCGGACTTGGACCCTAACCTGCAGCACTGGCAGGACCGCCTCGACAGTCTGCAGTGGGTGCTCGGTTCGATCGCGTCCCAGATCGACAGCGTCCCAACCTGACAGACACCGCGTCACGCGCCGCCTCGATCGAGGAGACCGGCGCGACGGATCCTGCTATCCGATTTGTCGTTTTAGCGCTGTTGGCCGTCGACGGGGTTCTGTCGGCCCTGGCCGGAGCGCTGTTGCTGCCCTCCTATATCGGCTCGGTTCCCTTCCCCGTGAGCGCATTGCTCAGTGGCCTGCTCAACGCCGCGCTGGTGTGGGCCGCGAGCCGCTGGACCACCTCGACCAGACTGGCCGCGTTGCCACTGTGGACATGGTTGCTGACGGTCGCCGTGCTGAGCCTTGGCGGGCCCGGTGGCGACGTGGTCCTCGGCGGCCAGGGAGTGATGGCTTACGCCGCGCTGCTGTTGATCGTGCTGGGCGTCGTGCCCCCGGTGTGGGTGCTGTTCCGGCGCAATGCGCGGCCTGCCCGCTAAATGCCCGGGAAGAACGGCGGCAGCGGGGGCAGCGGCGGGAAGAAGCTCAAGAACCAATAGATCTCGGTGTTGATGAACTGGCTGACCGAAGCCGTGGTGACCGCCCAGAAGTTGCTCAGTCCCTGTTGGAAGGTGACCGTTCCGGCCAGGAAGTCCAGCGTGTTGAACAGGCCGCTCTGGAACATCGGCTCGAAGAGGTAATAGAAGAAGTTGATCTGCGGGGCCAGGATGCCGACGTATGGCAACCAGCCTGCGAGGTAAGCGGCGAGGTTGAAGCCGTATTCCACATAGGGCTGGATCCCGAGGTAGAACTCCTCGATCGCGGTGGCCCACGACACGGGTATCACCGCGGCGGGAGCCGCCTCGGCCGCCGACCCCAACAGCGCGCTGGAAGCGGCCAGCGGGGCGCCGGTCGGCTGCAGACCCAGCAAGCTGCGGAAGCTGTTGCCCACACCCTGGAGCGCGCCCTGGACCTGCGCGGCGGCCCTGGTTGCCGCGGTGCCGACCGAGCCGACGGCCTCGCCGATCAACGGCTGACCCAGTAACTGCGCCGCCGGAGCACCAACCGCATTGGCCAGCGTCTGCGCGGCGCCGCGCTCGGCGGCGGCGTAGGAGCTCGCGCCGGCCCCCAGCGCCTGCACGAATTTGTCGTGGAACGCGGCTACCTCGGCGCTGAGCTGCTGGTAGCCCTGCGCGTGCGACGAGAACAGCGCCGCGACCTCGGCGGATACTTGGTCGGCGGCCGCCGCAACCAGCTTGGTGGTGGGCAGCGCAGCGGCCGCATTGGCGGAGTTGATGTCCGAGCCGATGCCGGCGATGTTGGAGGCGGCGGTTGCCAGCGCGTCCGGCACCGCCTGCAGAAACGACATTCCACCAACCCTTGCTCGGTCTCAAAACGGTTCGATGGACGGATCGTATCGCGATCGCGGGCGAATTTTGCCGGACTCGGCGGAATGGCTCGCCGGATTTGCCGACACTGGTCAGTCGTGTGCCGACCCGGGTCTGCCGCTACCCTTGCGCGTATGGCATCCGGGACACCCAGGTTTTCACTTGGTGGGGCGCGGATGAAATTCGAGCGCGGGGAAGTTACACCAACGTGCCGGTGACACCCGAGCCGACGGCTCTGCCCAATCCCGTCATGCCCGTTGCGGCCCCGAGTGGGTCGGCGTTGCGACGCGTGTTGCGGCGGGCCCGCGACGGCGTGGCGCTGAATACCGATGAGGCCGCTATCGCGATGAGCGCCCGCGGCGACGACCTGGCCGATCTGTGCGCGAGCGCGGCGCGGGTGCGTGACGCGGGTCTCGAGTCGGCGGGGCGCCGCGGCCCGGGCGGCCGATTGCCGATCAGCTACTCGCGCAAGGTCTTCCTGCCGATCACCCATTTGTGCCGGGACAATTGCCACTACTGCACGTTCGTCACCGTTCCGGGCCGGTTGCGGGCCCAGGGCATGGGCATGTACATGGAGCCCGACGAGATTCTCGACGTGGCCCGCCGTGGAGCCGAGTTGGGTTGCAAGGAAGCGTTGTTCACGCTGGGCGACCGGCCCGAGGACCGCTGGCCGGAAGCGCGCCAGTGGCTGGGCGAACGGGGTTATGACTCCACTTTGTCCTACGTGCGAGCCATGGCGATCCGGGTGCTGGAAGAGACCGGCCTGCTCCCGCACCTGAACCCCGGTGTGATGACCTGGTCGGAGATGTCGCGGCTCAAGCCGGTGGCGCCCTCGATGGGCATGATGCTTGAGACGACGTCGCGACGGCTGTTCGAGACCAAAGGGCTGGCACACTACGGCAGTCCCGACAAGGACCCGGCGGTACGACTGCGCGCCCTGACCGACGCCGGCCGCTTGTCCATCCCATTCACCACCGGACTGCTGGTGGGCATCGGTGAGACACTGGCGGAGCGGGCCGACACGTTGCATGCGATACGCAAGTCGCACAAGGAGTTCGGGCACATCCAGGAAGTGATCGTGCAGAACTTCCGGGCCAAGGAACACACCGCGATGGCCGCCGTGCCCGACGCCGGCATCGAGGACTACCTGGCCACCGTGGCGGTTGCGCGGCTGGTGCTGGGCCCCGGCATGCGCATCCAGGCGCCGCCGAACCTGGTCTCCCGCGACGAATGCCTGGCCCTGGTGGCCGCCGGTGTGGACGACTGGGGTGGGGTCTCCCCGCTGACACCCGATCACGTCAACCCCGAGCGGCCCTGGCCCGCGCTGGACGACCTGGCCGCCGTCACCGCCGAGGCCGGTTATGAACTGGTGCAGCGGCTCACCGCGCAGCCGAAGTACGTGCAGGCGGGCGCGGCGTGGATCGATCCCCGGGTGCGCGGACACGTTGTCGCCCTGGCCGATCCGGTGACCGGGTTCGCCCGCGATGTCAACCCGGTGGGTGCGCCCTGGCAGGAGCCGGACGAGGTGGCCTCCAGCGGCCGGGTGGACCTCAACGCCGCGATCGACACCGAGGGCCGCAACAGCGAGACCCGCAGCGACCTCGACAGTGCCTTCGGCGACTGGGAATCGATCCGGTCGCGTGTGCACGAGCTGGCCGCCCAAGGTGCCAAAGCGCCAGAACGCCTGGACACCGATGTGCTCGCCGCACTGCGTTCGGCCGAGCGCGATCCCGGCGGCTGCTCCGACCAGGAGTACCTGGCGCTGGCGACCGCCGACGGTCCCGCTCTGGAAGCGGTTGCGGCGCTGGCAGATTCGTTGCGCCGCGAGGTGGTCGGTGACGACGTGACGTTCGTGGTGAACCGCAACATCAACTTCACCAACATCTGCTACACCGGCTGCCGGTTCTGCGCGTTCGCCCAACGCAAAGGGGACGCCGACGCGTATTCACTGTCGGCGCAGGAGGTGGCCGACCGCGCATGGGAGGCCCACGTCGCCGGCGCCACCGAAATCTGCATGCAGGGCGGTATCGATCCCGAGTTGCCGGTCACCGGCTACGCCGATCTGGTGGGCGCGGTCAAGGCGCGGGTGCCGTCCATGCACGTGCACGCCTTCTCGCCGATGGAGATCGCAAACGGCGTGACCAAAAGTGGGCTCAGCATTCGGGAGTGGCTGACCGGGTTGCGCGAAGCCGGGCTGGACACCATTCCCGGCACGGCCGCCGAGATCCTCGACGACGAGGTGCGGTGGGTGCTTACCAAAGGAAAACTACCGACGTCGCTGTGGGTGGAGATCGTGACCACCGCGCACGAGGTGGGACTGCGATCGTCGTCGACCATGATGTACGGACACGTGGACAGCCCGAAGCACTGGGTGGGCCATCTGAACGTGTTGCGGGCCATCCAGGATCGCACCGGTGGCTTCACCGAGTTCGTGCCGCTGCCGTTCGTCCACCAGAACTCACCGTTGTATCTGGCCGGTGCGGCCCGGCCGGGGCCCACCCACCGGGACAACCGCGCGGTGCACGCGCTGGCGCGGATCATGCTGCACGGCCGCATCTCGCACATCCAGACCAGCTGGGTGAAGCTTGGCGTGGAGCGCACACAGGTGATGCTCAACGGCGGCGCCAACGATCTGGGCGGCACGCTGATGGAGGAAACGATCTCGCGGATGGCAGGTTCGGAGCATGGATCGGCGAAGTCGGTAGCGGAATTGACGGCTATCGCCGAGGGCATCGGCCGGCCCGCGCGTCAGCGCACCACGACGTACGCCTCGCTAGCGGCCTGAGCCAGCAAAAAAACCGCGAGCGCAACGCCGGCGTCACTCCCAGTGGAGATCAGCCGCGGCGTTACGCTCGCGGGTCGAACTCAGTAGCTGCTACAAACTCCGGCGACGGACTCCACCACGCCGACGTACTGCGAAGCACCCGGCATGGCCTGCAACTGCGCGGCCATCTGCGCGCGCTGCGGCGGCGCCGAAGCCAGGAACCGCTGCAGGTAGCTCTGCGCGATCGGCGACGAGTTCAACTGCGCCGCGGCACCCGGGTTTGTCGCGTTGAGCGCGGCAATCACCTGCGGGTAGCTGCACGTCGTGTTCACAGCGACGTCCATCGGATCTGCCGAGGCGATTCCACTGCCTAGGCCCAGCGACACTGCCAGACCCCCAGTAACCACGGCCATCTTGGTAAGCGACAACCTCATTTTCGGACACCTTCCCCAAAATATTGCACCGTCAGACACGACGGCGACGACATCTGCCCAGCGGTTGCCGTCTGCGTAAAAGGCTACCAGGCACCGCGGACTTGCTCTTCACGACTTTGTTATCGCCGGAACGGGCGCAGACGTAACTCTTTGCTGCTCAGAGGCTTATTTCGCAAAATTTCGCGGTGGGCGAAATCGGCGCCGGGAAGGCTTGCCGAGCGCCTCGACTGCTGCGCGAACCGCGCGGGCACTAGGTTGGAACCGACTTGACGTCTCACCGGGCGTGCCAATTGCCGGACTTGTATATGCAACGTCTAGTATCAGTAACCGAACGCATACCCGTGAAGTCCCTCGGGTAAAGCGAACAGCAGCCCAACATTGAGCCGTACATGGAGGACACGTTGAGGAGACGTCCGTGACGTACACGATTGCTGAACCTTGCGTCGACATCAAGGACAAGGCATGCATCGAGGAGTGCCCGGTCGACTGCATTTATGAGGGTGCCCGGATGCTGTTCATCCATCCCGACGAATGCGTCGACTGCGGAGCCTGCGAACCGGTCTGTCCGGTCGAGGCAATCTATTACGAAGACGACGTGCCCGAGCAGTGGAGCCAGTACACCCAGATCAACGCCGACTTCTTCGTCGAGCTGGGATCGCCGGGTGGCGCCGCCAAGGTCGGCCTGACCGAGAACGACCCGCAGGTGGTCAAGGATCTGCCCCCGCAGGGCGAGGACTGACCGCGCCGATGCAGCGCCGGCATATCGTGTCGGCGTCCCTGCCGGAGTTCCCCTGGGACACCCTGGCCGAGGCGAAGGCCACTGCCGCCGCTCATCCCGACGGCATCGTCGACCTCTCGGTCGGCACCCCGGTGGATCCCGTCGCGCCGCTGATCCAGGACGCGCTGGCGTCGGCCGGTGCCGAGCCGGGTTATCCGGCCACCGCCGGGACCGCGCAGCTGCGTGAGTCGGCGGTCGCCGCTCTGGCGCGCCGGTTCGGCGTCACCGGGGTGGCCGAGTCGGCGGTGTTGCCCGTCATCGGCACCAAGGAACTGATCGCGTGGTTGCCGACCCTGCTCGGACTGGGGCCCGCCGATGTGGTGGTGGTGCCCGAACTGGCGTACCCGACCTATGACGTGGGCGCGCGGCTGGCGAAAGCCCAAGTGGTGCGCGCGGATTCGCTCACCCAGCTCGGACCCCAGACTCCGGCGTTGGTGTTCCTGAATTCGCCGAGCAATCCGACCGGCCGGGTCCTGGGCATCGAGCATCTGCGCAAGGTCGTCGGATGGGCCCGCGAGCGCGGCGTGCTGGTGGCCTCCGACGAGTGCTATCTCGGCCTGGCCTGGGACGCCGCACCGCTGTCGGTGCTGCACCCTTCGGTCTGCGACGGCGACCACCGGGGGCTGCTGGCGGTGCACTCGCTGTCCAAGAGTTCGTCGCTGGCCGGATACCGGGCCGGGCTGGTCACCGGTGACGCGAGTCTGGTCGCCGAATTGCTGGCGGTGCGTAAACACGCCGGGATGATCGTGCCCACGCCGGTGCAGGCCGCCATGGTTGCCGCGCTGGACGACGACGATCACGAGAAGTTGCAGCGGGAACGCTATGCGCAGCGCCGGGCCGTGCTGCTGCCCGCGCTGCGGTCGGCGGGCTTCACCGTCGACCATTCGGAGGCCGGCCTTTACCTGTGGGCCAGTCGCGGCGAGGGTTGCCACGAGACGGTGGCCTGGCTGGCCGAGCGCGGCATCCTGGTGGCGCCGGGCGACTTCTACGGACCCGGCGGCGCCCGGCACGTGCGGGTCGCGCTCACCGCCACCGACGAGCGCATCGCCGCGGCGGTTCAGCGCCTCGCCCACCTTTCTTAGGATTCATTGGTGACGCGAGCGGCGGGCGATTCGACCGGCAAGCTGCGAATCCCGCTGACGATGGGCGACGTCCTCAAGCGGGTGTTTCTGGGCAAGCCGCTGATCACCGAGGAACTGGCCGACGAGCGGTTGTCCAACCGCGTCGCCCTGGGTGCGCTGTCGCCCGACGCGATCTCATCGACGGCCTACGGGCCCGAGCAGATCCTCATCGAACTGCTGCCCCAGGCGGGGCTGGCGGCGTTCGCCTTGCTGCTGCCCATCACCGGCGTCATCCTGCTGATCCTGGTGCTGGTGGCGGCGTCGTACCGGCAGGTTGTCATGGCCTACACCCGGGCCGGCGGTTCGTACATCGTGGCGCGGGACAACTTCGGGCCGAAGATCGCGCAGGTGGCCGCGGCGGCGCTGCTTATCGACTATGTGGTGACGGTGGCGGTGCAAGCCGCGGCGGGCACGGTTGCCGTGGTGTCGGCATTGCCGGCGCTGGGCCCGTTCAGCCTGGAAATCACCATCGGCGTGGTGATCTTCATCTGCTACCTGAACCTGCGCGGATTGAAGGAAGCGGGAAAGCCGTTCGCGGCGGCGACCTACCTGTTCATCGTCATGGTGTCGGCCACCATCGTGACGGGCGTTGTGCGCCATCTGTTTTGGAGTCTGCCGATCTACGATCCGCACCAACTGCCCGGAACCGTCGCGGTGCATCAGGGCAACGGCCTGGTGATGGGCGCGACCATTCTGGTGTTGCTGCGCGCGTTCGCCAACGGCGGCTCGTCGCTGACGGGGGTTGAGGCGATCTCCAACACCGTCGAGGTATTCCGAAAGCCGCAGGGCCGCAACGCGCGCCGGGTGCTCACCGCGATGGCGTGTATCCTGGGGTTCCTGCTGGCCGGCGTGGCCTACCTCGCGTACGCCACGCACGCCACGCCGTATTTGACGGAGTATCCGTCGGTGCTGTCCCAGATCGCCCGGGCGGTGTTCGGCACCGGCGTGGTCGGGCACGTGTGCTTCATCCTGGTGCAGGCCGCCACCGCCGCAATCCTTTTCACCGGTGCCAACACCAGCTTCAACGGCTTCCCGGCGCTGGCCAGTTTCGTTGCCGAGGACCGGTTCCTGCCGCGGCAACTGATGAAGCGCGGTCACCGACTGGTGTTCTCCAACGGCATCATCGCGCTCACGGCGCTGTCGGTGGTGCTGTTGGTGACCACCGGGGGATCGGTGAACGCGCTGGTGCCGTTCTATGCGATCGGGGTGTTCACCGGCTTCTCGATGGCCGGATACGGAATGACCAAACATCATCTGACGCACCGGGAACCGGGTTGGCGGCACCGGCTGGCGATCAACCTGTCCGCGGGCATCATGTCGACGATCGTGGTGGGGATCTTTGCGGTCGCGAAGTTCACCGAGGGGGCATGGCTCGTCGTCGTGGTCTTCCCGCTGCTGGTGTTCGCGTTGATTCGGCTGAATCGCGAATATCGTGCCGAGGCAGCGATTCTCGAGATGTTCCGCACCGACCGGCCGGAGCTGGTGAAGTATGCGCGGCACCGGGTGTTCATCTTCGTGAACTCGGTCGACCTGGCGGTGATCGAGGCCCTGCGATACGGGAAGGGATTGCGGGCCGACGAGTTGATCGCCGTGCATTTCATGGTCGACGCGGTGCATGCCGCGCAGCTCCGAAAGCGTTGGGACGATTTCGAATTGGACACCCGGCTGCGGGTGATCGATTGCCCGGATCGGCGCGTGACCCGTGCCGCGCAGATCCTGGTGGCGCGGACCAGCAAGGAAAACCCCGACACCAATGTGACCGTGCTGCTGCCGCGCCGCACCTATGCGCCGCTGCTGGGACGCCTGCTGCACGACCGGACCGCAGACAAGATCGCCCGCGCCGTCAGCCTCATTCCCGACGCCGCCGCCACGATCGTGCCGTACGACGTGCAGTCGCGGATCAAGGACGCCTATCCGCAACGCCTCGAGCAGCGGATCGCCCGTGAGCTCGACAGGGTCGAGGCGTGGGTTTCCCAAGCCGAAGATCGCGACGTCGAGGCCTACGAACATCCCGATCGTCGGTCGTCGGTGATCACGGTGGCGAGCCTGATCCCCGGCCAGCGCGCCACCATCGAGGGGCGGGTCAGCGAGGTCGAGGACATCGCCAAGCGCCGGGGCACGTTCCGCTGGATCGTGGTCGGCGACGACAGCGGCGAGGTCCGCATCAGGTTCCGGCCCGACCGCGGCGGGGCTGACATCCAGCCCGGGCAGTTGCTGCGGGTGACCGGCAAGGCACGGCAGAGCGGCAATCGGCCGATGTGGATGGTGGACCCGTCATACACCGTGGTCGAGGAGCCGGCGGAGACCCGCGACGCCGGCGGGGCGGGGGCGGCCGGGGAAATCGGCTGAGGCCGCCGGTTAGATTCGTTGGGTAGTGCGTATGAGGAGGCAGCTTTGAAACGATTGGCCGCGGTCGGGGCCGCGTTGCTGGCGGTGGTGGGGTCGGTGTTCACGTTGAACGGGTACCGGCCGCTGAGCAAGAAGGGGTATGGCGCGGGCCATGCCTTCGCCTTCGGCCTGTTCGCCTCCGAACTGCCGCTGCAGTCCGCGGCAGCTCACGCGACCGCACTGGCGACGGTGTCGCGCTGGGCGCCGGCTCGGTTGCTCGGTTTCAGCTGGCTGGTGTCGGCACTGTCCTGGCTGGGCTTGTTCGGTTTACACCGCATCGGTCAGCGCTCCGACAAAACGCTGTCCGCGGCGCTGGACGAGGGCCTGGGTGCCGACCGTCGGCGCGAGGCGGGCGATCTGTGGAAGCGCCCCGCGCCGAACGGCGCGACCGCCAAGAAGCCCGGCCCGGCCCGCATGCTGCGCATCTGGCGCGACTACGCGCATGACACCGATATCAGCTACGGGGAGTATGGCGCCCGGAACCAGCTCGACATCTGGCGGCGACCCGACCTCGACCGCGGGGGTCGGGCGCCGGTGCTGCTGCAGGTCCATGGTGGCGCCTGGATGGTGGGAAACAAACGGGGGCAAGCACATCCGTTGATGAGCCACCTCGCCGAGCTGGGCTGGGTATGTGTATCGGTGAACTATCGGCTGAGCCCCCGCTCGACGTGGCCCGACCAGATCGCCGACGTCAAGCGCGCGATCGCGTGGACGAAGGAGCACATCGCCGAATACGGCGGGGATCCGGACTGGATCGCGATCACCGGCGGCTCCGCCGGCGGGCACCTGTCTTCGCTTGCTGCCGTCACGCCCAACTACCCGCTGTTTCAGCCCGGCTTCGAGGAACTGGACACCCGCGTGCAGGCAGCGGTGCCGTTCTACGGGTTCTACGACTTCACCCGGGACGATGCGGTGCATCCGATGATGCCGGCGATGATGGGCAAGCGAGTGTTCAAGTTGAGCCGGAATGAGATTGCCGAGCCGTTCCGGCTGGCCTCGTCGATCACCCATGTCTCCGAGGACGCGCCGCCGTTCTTCGTCCTGCACGGGGTAAACGACTCGTTGATCCCGGTCGAGCAGGCGCGCAGCTTTGTCGCACGGTTGCGCGAGGTCAGCAAGCAGCCGGTGGTGTATGCCGAATTACCTTACGCGCAACACGCTTTCGATATTTTCGGCTCGGTACGCGCAGCGCACGCCGCAGTGGCCGTGGAGCAGTTCCTAGCCGAGGTCTACGCGGCTTCGCGGTCGGGGAGTATGAGCCACCAGGCGGGTTAGCGGCGGGGCTGGGCCTCGAAATCAGCGGTGCGAATGCCTACGAAGCCGATAGATAGGGCTATCCGCGAGACCCTCACGACAGGCTCGCGAACCGAACCACACCGCGAATTTGACGGCCAGATATCGCAGTCAGGTTTGGCTCGCCATCAGAGACACCTGACGATTGATACCATTCGTCACATCCGTCAGTACCGCCGCCCAAGCATTGGCAGGAGACGAAGCGATGCCCGCTGTGGCCGATATGGCCATGGGAATAGCTCCCATCGCTGGGGGGTTGGCTGTCGGCATCGCCGCCGGGTACCTGAAAGGGCCGGATGTTCGCAAAGGCATCAAGCAGGATTTAGAGCTTTTGGACGCTTTACCTTCGGAGGAAGAGGAGCTGCGTGCCGAGCTCCGGCAGAGCATCAATAGCCGGATCAAAGACCTTGTTGCTGCCGCCAATCGATACCAGCCGCTGCGAAGAGCGGCCGCCTCGTATCGCGCCGGCC
>NZ_LZMH01000033.1 GCF_001673635.1 Mycobacterium asiaticum | reverse complement strand
GGCCGCCCCGCCGTCGCCGAAGCTGGATCCACCGACCCCGCCGGCCCCACCGGCCGAGAACATTCCGCCGGCGCCTCCGGCGCCCCCGGCCCCGCCAAGTGCGGTCAGGCTCTGCGTAGACCCGCCGTTGCCGCCGATGCCTGCGGCGCCGTACAGCATCCCGGCGCTGCCGCCTACCCCGCCGGCCCCTCCGGCGCCGGCCACCGAGTTGCCGCCCGCTCCGCCGGCACCGCCAGTGCCGAGCATCCCGGCGGCCCCACCGGCACCCCCGGACCCGCCGTTGCCCGTGGTGCCGGCACCGCCAGTTCCGCCGGCGCCGCCGTTGCCGAGGAACCCACCCGCCCCGCCGGCGCCACCGGCGCCCCCAGTGGTGCCCGCCTTGCCCGAACCGCCGGCGCCGCCGTTACCGATCAGCCAGCCGCCGGATGTTCCGTTCTGACCGGTTCCGGCGGCGCCGTTCGTGCCGTTGCCGATCAGTGGACGCCCGGTGGCGGCCAGGACCGGAGCGTTGATCGCGTCGAGGAGGCTTTGGATCGGTGCCGCATTGGCAGCCTCGGCGGCGGCATAACTCGCCCCGCCGGCACTCAGCGCCCGCATGAAGCCCTGATGAAACGCCGCAGCCTCGGCGCTGAGGGCCTGATAGGCCTGCCCGTGGCCGGAGAACAGCGCCGCCAGCGCCGTCGACACTTCGTCCTGAGCCGCGGCCAGCAATGACGTGGTCCGAACCGCCGCTGCGGCGTTCGCCGCGCTCAGCGCCGATCCGATGCTGTCCAGGTCCGCTGCGGCCATGGCCAGCAATTCGGGACCGACTATCAGATACGACATGGCCCCAAGGATGGGCAGTGGTGTGGCGACGAACGTCGGTCATAGGACGTAAATGCCGTGTGCTGGGGGTCGTATCCGGTCCTCCCGGGGTGCGCACAAACGCAAACCGCGGCGGTGCAATGCACCGCCGCGGTTTGCCTGCGGGTGGTTAGGGCCGTCCGTTGTTGCCGTTCTGACCCAGCACCTGACCGGCGTTGCCGCCGGTGCCCGGCGCCCCGGGCGGTATGCCGGGCCCGGCGTTACCACCATTGCCGCCGTCGCCGAACAGCACCGCGTTGCCACCCTTCCCGCCGGAACCTCCGGTGCTACCGGTACTGGCCGCACCGGCGCCGCCATCACCGCCATTGCCGATCGCTCCGGCCATGCCTCCGGCGCCACCGGCGCCGCCGGGGTCGCCGAGCTGTCCAGCGCGCCCGGCGCCGCCGGCCCCGCCCGAGCCGATCAGCATGCCGCCGTCGCCACCGTTGCCTCCGGCCGCGCCGCGGAAACCGCCGCCGCCGCCGACACCCCCGGCTCCGCCGTCGCCGAAGAACATCCCGCCGTTGCCGCCGGCGCCACCCACCCCGCCGGTGCCGCCGCCGTTGTTGCTTCCGCCGGTCCCGCCCGTGCCGCCGGGCGCGCCGAGGCTCAGCATGCCCGCGTTGCCGCCGTGCCCGCCGGCGCCTGCGGTGGTCTGGCCGAATCCGCCGGCACCGCCGCTGCCGCCGCCGCCGAACAGGCCACCGCTGCCGCCGGCCCCACCGGCCCCGCTGCTGCCGTTGAGGTTGCTTGCCCCGCCGGCCCCGCCGTCCCCGCCGCTGGAGAACATGCCGCCGTTGCCACCGGCTCCGCCGGCCCCGCTGGTCTGCCCGAACCCGGCGTCCCCACCGGTCCCGCCGCTGGCGAACAGGCCACCGTTACCGCCGGCGCCGCCGGCCCCACCCTTGCCCGCGCCCCCTACGCCGGGCGTGAAGGAGACGGCGCCGTCGCCGCCGTTCCCCGCCGCGCCGGCGAGCAGGCCGGCGTTGCCGCCCACCCCGCCCGTTCCGCCGGTCGCGGTGCTGGGCGCGCGTCCGCCGACGCCACCGGTACCGCCGGAGCCGAACAGCCCGCCGTCGCCTCCAGCGCCGCCGGTTCCGCCGTTTCCGGTCGTCGACGCGCCGCCCGCGCCACCGGCCCCGCCGGCGCCGAACAAGCCGCCGCCCGCGCCGCCGTGCCCGCCGGTAGCGCCGGCCGCTCCGGAGCCACCGATGCCGCCGTTGCCGAACAGCAGCCCACCGTCCCCACCGGCGCCGCCGGTTCCCGCAACTCCATTGGCGCCGTTGCCGATCAGCGGACGGCCGGTCGCCGCCTGAACGGGTGCGTTGATCGCGTTGATCACCTGCTGTTGTGCGGTGTGCAGCGGGTTGGTGCCGGCGGGGGCATTGAAGCCGTCCAAGCCCAACAGCTGACCGCCTATGCCGCCCGTCCCGGCCGTGCCCTTGGTTGTGCCGAGGCCGCCGTTGCCGCCGTTGCCGCCGTCACCGATCAGCATGCCGTTGCCGCCGGCCCCGCCCGCGCCGCCGGTACTGCCCGCGGCGGCCTGGCCGGTGCCTCCCGTGCCGCCGTTGCCGCCGTTGCCGATCAACCCGGACCGCCCGCCGGCGCCGCCTGCGCCGCCCAGGGTCGTTCCACCGTCACCACCCGCGCCGCCCGCGCCGCCCGAGCCGGTGAGCAGGCCGGCATTGCCACCGTCACCGCCCTTCCCACCGTTGGTGGGGCCGAATCCGCCGTTGCCGCCAGCCCCGCCCTCGCCGAAGAGCAGTCCGGCATTGCCGCCGGCCCCGCCGGCCCCGCCGAGTCCGGTTGCGGGCGTGATGCTTTCACCGCCCGAGCCGCCGGCCCCGCCGGCGCCCATGCTGAGCATGCCGGCGTCGCCACCGGTCCCCCCGGCGCCGCCGCTGACTGAACCGTGGCCGCCACTGCCACCATTACCTCCGGCACCGAAGATGCCGCCGGTCCCGCCCGCGCCGCCAAGCCCGCCGGTCCCGCCGGTGCTGACTCCGCCGGCCCCACCAGCCCCGCCGGCGCCGAACATGCCGCCCATTCCGCCGGCGCCACCGGCCCCGGCAATGCCCCCGATGGTGGTGCCGCCGACTCCTCCGGCGCCGCCGTTGGAGAACAGGCCGCCATTGCCGCCGGCGCCGCCGGCGCCGCCGGCCTGGGTGATGCTGTTGGCGAGGCCACCGGCACCGCCGGTCCCGGCCGCACCGAACAGCAGGCCGGCGTTGCCGCCGCCCCCTCCGACTCCGGCGGCCGCTTCCGAGTTTCCGCCGGCCCCGCCCGTGCCACCCGAGCCGAACAGCCCCGCTGACCCGCCGCGGCCACGGATGTGCAGAACATCGGATCGGCCCTGACCGCCGCCCGCGCCGCGGCCGCCGCCCCCACCGTCGGCGTGCTGGCTGCCGGCGCCGACGAGGTATCAGCGGCGTTGGCGTCCCTGTTCTCTGGGCACGCGCAGATCTACCAGGCCCTCAGCGCCGAGGCGGAGCTTTTCCACCAGCAGTTCGTGCAGGCGTTGAGTGCCGGCGGGGCGATGTACGCCAGCGCCGAGGCTGCCAACGCGGCGCCGATCCAAAGCCTGCTCGACGCGATCAACGCACCGGTCCTGGCGGCGACCGGCCGCCCGCTGATCGGCAACGGCACCAACGGCGCACCAGGGACGGGGCAAAACGGGACGGCCGGTGGCTGGTTGATCGGCAACGGTGGCGCCGGGGGGTCCGGCACCAACGGAGGCAACGCCGGTGGCGCCGGCGGCGCCGGCGGGGCCGGCGGGCTGCTCGGCAGCGGAGGGGCCGCGGCGCGGGCGGCGGTCAGGGCCGATCCGATGTTCTGCACATCCGTGGCCGCGGCGGCCAGCATCTCGGGGGCCAC
>NZ_LZMH01000032.1 GCF_001673635.1 Mycobacterium asiaticum | reverse complement strand
ACGGTGGTGTGGTGCTGGAACAGCTCGAGGTCTTCCGGCGGCACGCCGAGCAGCAGGGCGATCACCAGCGAGGGGACCGGCAACCCGAATTCCCGGACCAGATCGGCGGGCGGACCCTTGCTGATCATCTGATTCAGGTAGTGGTCGACGAGGTCCTGGATCTGCGGCCGCATGGCCTCGGTGCGGCGGAAGGTGAAGTTGCCGGTGAGCATGCGGCGCAACCGATGATGCTCGGGATCGTCCACCCGGGCGAACATCACCGGCGTGTTCTCGGTGTTCTGCGGCTTCATGAAGTCCGGGATGGTGTCGGCGGACAATCGCGGATCGACCAGGGCCGCGCGGATGTCCCGGTAACGGCTCACCACCCACGCCGGTTGACCGTGATACATCGCCTTGCGCAACCCGGGCTCGTCGCGCCAGCTGACGAATTCGGCCGGCGGAGCGAGCGGACACTGGGCGGCGCGCTGGACGGGAATGACCGGAAGGTCAGCCTCGGAGCGAACATCGGAAGTGGTTGACATGACCGGTGATTCCCATCAAGTGTCAGACGGCTGCCAGTTGTACGAGCCTAGGACCGGACATACTGGCAGTCAACTGTCAGTTACGCTGGGCCGGTGACCGCGGTGGAAGAGCGACACCGGTTGCGGGCCGACGCGGCGCGCAACGTGGAGCGGATCCTGCGCGCCGCCCGCGAGGTCTACGCCGAGACCGGCCCGGATGCGCCCGTGGAGGCGGTGGCCCGTCGGGCCGGTGTCGGCGAACGGACCCTGTACCGCCGCTTCCCCGCCAAGGGCGAGCTGGTCCGCGCCGCCCTCGATCAGAGCATCGCCGAACACCTGACGCCCGCAATCGAAGACGCGCGCCGCGCGCCGGACCCGCTGCAGGGCCTGACGCATCTGGTGCAGGCGGCGATAGCGCTCGGGGCCCAAGAACACCACCTGCTGGCCGCCGCGCACCGAGCCGGATCCCTGACCCCCGACGTCTCGGACGCCCTCAACGAGGCGCTCGACGAGCTGGTCCGGCGGGGCCAGCGGGAAGGCCGGATACGCGAGGACCTCGTCGCCGACGACCTACCCCGCCTCATCGCGATGCTCTACAGCGTGTTGTCGACGATGGACAGCGGCAGCGACGGCTGGCGACGCTACGTCGCGCTGGTCATCGACGCGATCTCCACCGGCGAACGGCGTCCGTTGCCGCCGTCACCGGAAATCCGTTACGCCGCCGAGCCGAATAGCTGGCCGCTCTAAAGGGACTGCTCTTAGCCGGTGGATCCGTTGCTGCCGAACAGCAACCCGCCCGCACCGCCGGTGCCGCCGTTCCCATTGGCGCCGACGGGTGCGCCCGGGCCGCCGATCCCCCCGGCGCCGCCGTCCCCGCCATCCCCGATCAGCGTCGTCGAACCACCGTCGCCGCCGTCGCCACCCGCGCCGCCGGGACCGGCCCCCGCCGCGCCGCCCGCCCCACCGCGGCCACCACCGGCACCGTTGCCGAACAACCAGCCGCCCGCTCCACCGCGGCCGCCCCCGCCGCCGGTTCCGCCGGCGTCACCGGCGTTGTCCGCCTGAGCGCCGGCACCACCGGCCCCGCCGATGCCACCGTCGCCGAGCAGACGCGCCCCGCCGCCGGCACCACCGA
>NZ_LZMH01000031.1 GCF_001673635.1 Mycobacterium asiaticum | reverse complement strand
AGTTCGATCCCGCAGCGGGAGGGGCAGGCGCCTACGACACCCCGCTGGGCATCACCAACCCGCCCATCGACGAGCTGCTGGATCGCGTCTCGAGCAAGTACGCGCTGGTGATTTACGCGGCCAAGCGGGCCCGGCAGATCAACGACTACTACAACCAGCTCGGCGAGGGCATCCTCGAGTACGTCGGTCCGCTGGTCGAGCCGGGACTGCAGGAGAAGCCGCTTTCGATCGCCATGCGCGAAATCCACGCTGACCTGCTCGAACACACCGAGGGCGAGTAACGGACCGGGGCTGGCCGTGGACGAGGAGCGCAGCAAGCGGGTCCCCAAGCGGGTCGTAGTCGGCGTCTCCGGCGGTATCGCGGCGTACAAGGCCTGCACCGTTGTCCGTCAGCTCGCTGAAGCCGGCCATTCGGTGCGGGTCATCCCCACCGAGTCCGCGCTCCGCTTCGTCGGGGCCGCCACGTTCGAGGCGCTGTCCGGCGCGCCGGTGCACACCGGCGTCTTCCAGGACGTTCCTGAGGTGCCGCACGTGCGGCTCGGCCAGCAGGCCGACTTGGTGGTGGTCGCGCCGGCCACCGCCGATCTGCTGGCCCGCGCCGTGGCCGGCCGCGCCGACGACCTGCTCACCGCCACCCTGTTGACCGCCCGATGTCCGGTGATGTTCGCCCCGGCCATGCACACCGAGATGTGGCTGCACCCGGCCACCGTGGACAACGTCGCCACCCTGCGCCGCCGTGGCGCCGTCGTGCTCGAACCGGCCTCCGGCCGTCTCACCGGCTCCGACAGCGGCGCCGGCCGGCTGCCGGAGGCCGAGGAGATCACCACGCTGGCCCACCTGCTGCTCGAGCGTCACGACGCGCTGCCGCACGACCTTGCCGGGTGCCGGGTGCTGGTGACCGCCGGTGGCACCCGCGAGGCGATCGACCCCGTCCGCTTCATCGGTAACCGCAGCTCCGGAAAGCAGGGCTACGCCGTCGCTCGCGTCGCCGCGCAGCGCGGCGCCGAGGTCACCCTGATTGCCGGCCACACCGCCGGGCTGATCGATCCGGCCGGCGTCAACGTGGTGCACGTCAGCTCGGCCGAGCAACTCGGTGACGCCGTGTCCAAGCACGCGCCGGAGGCGAATGTGCTGGTGATGGCCGCGGCCGTCGCCGACTTCCGACCCACCGAGATCGCCACCGCGAAGATCAAGAAGAGCCCCGACTCCCAGGTTGGGCCGCCGCCGATCCAGCTGGTGCGCAACGACGACGTACTCGCCAACGCGGTGCAGGCCCGCTCCCACGGGCAGCTGCCCAACATGCGAGCCATCGTCGGGTTCGCGGCCGAGACCGGCGACGCCAACGGGGACGTGCTCTTCCACGCCCGCGCGAAGTTGCGGCGCAAGGGCTGCGATCTCCTGGTGGTCAACGCCGTCGGCGAGGGCAGGGCATTTGAGGTGGACAGCAATGACGGCTGGCTGCTGGCGGCGAATGGGACCGAGTCGGCGTTGCAGCACGGCTCCAAGACGCTGATGGCAAGCCGTATCGTTGATGCAATCTCCACGTTTCTGCACGGGGACGTCGGATAGCGTGTGTCGGGCAGCGTTGCCCGACCGAATTTGCAAACGCCAGGCATAGCCGGTTGAGTAAGACTGAAAAAAATAATTCGCCTAACTAACATCTGTGGCGAGCGGGATCTGGAAGGACGTACAGGGTGAGCGAGAAGGGTCGGCTATTTACCAGTGAGTCGGTGACTGAGGGACATCCCGACAAGATCTGTGACGCGATCAGCGACTCGGTGCTCGACGCGCTGCTAGCGGGTGACCCGCGCTCCCGGGTGGCGGTCGAGACGCTGGTGACCACTGGGCAGGTCCACGTGGTGGGCGAGGTGACCACCTCGGCCAAGGAGGCGTTCGCCGACATCACCAACACGGTGCGCGCCCGGATTCTGGACATCGGCTACGACTCGTCGGACAAGGGCTTCGACGGTGCCTCCTGCGGGGTCAACATCGGCATCGGCGCCCAGTCGCCCGACATCGCTCAGGGCGTCGACACCGCGCATGAGGCTCGGGTCGAGGGTGCCGCCGACCCGCTGGACTCGCAGGGCGCCGGCGACCAGGGGTTGATGTTCGGCTACGCCATCAACGACACCCCGGAGCTGATGCCCCTGCCGATCGCGCTCGCGCACCGGCTGTCGCGGAAGCTGACCGAGGTCCGCAAGAACGGCACGCTGCCGTACCTGCGCCCGGACGGCAAGACGCAGGTCACCATCGCCTACGAGGACAACGTGCCGGTGCGGCTGGACACCGTGGTGGTCTCCACCCAGCACGCCGACGGCATCGACCTGGAAAAGACGCTGGACCCTGACATTCGCCAACACGTCCTCGGGACGGTGCTTGAGGAGTTGGCCCACGAGACGCTGGACTCGTCCGGCACCCGGGTGCTGGTCAACCCGACGGGCAAGTTCGTGCTGGGTGGACCGATGGGCGACGCGGGCCTGACCGGGCGCAAGATCATCGTCGACACCTACGGCGGCTGGGCCCGTCACGGCGGCGGCGCCTTCTCCGGCAAGGACCCGTCGAAGGTGGACCGGTCGGCCGCCTACGCGATGCGCTGGGTCGCCAAGAACGTCGTCGCCGCCGGCCTCGCCGAGCGGGTCGAGGTGCAGGTGGCTTACGCCATCGGCAAGGCGGCCCCGGTCGGGCTGTTCGTCGAGACGTTCGGCTCCGAGGCCGTCGACCCGGTCAAGATCGAGAAGGCCATCGGCGAGGTGTTCGACCTGCGACCAGGCGCGATCATCCGTGACCTGAACCTGCTGCAGCCGATCTACGCGCAGACCGCCGCCTACGGGCACTTCGGGCGTACCGATGTCGAGTTGCCGTGGGAGCAGCTGGACAAGGTCGACGACCTCAAGAGCGCCATTTAACTGGCGCGAGCAGACGCAAAAGCCCCCGACACGCCGAGCGTGCGGGGGCTTTTGCGTCTGCTCGCGCGGGCTACTGGACCACCGGCGGCAGTGGGTGGTCCGGGTCCAGCCCAGGTAGGCCGTCGATGCTCTGCCGGTTGCGCACCACGGTGCGCTGATACCCCTCGTCGGGTTGCTTGGCGTGATAGGTGTCCAGCACCGGCCGCTCGTCGACGAGCTCGTAGTAGGGCACCGAGAACCCGCAGGCGTCCGCGATTCGCTCCAGGTCCACCACGATGGCGGCCCGCACGCCGGGATGCAGGCGGTCGAAATGTGCTCGCACCCGGTCGAATTCGCCGTCATCAGGGCGGACCACCCGGCCGGTGCCGAACAGCCGCAGGATGCGCGAGTTGCGGGTGAACGAGACGAACATGATGGTGATGCGGCCGTTGTCACGCAGATGCGCGATGGTTTCGACGCCGCTGCCGAACAGGTCGAGGTAGGCGACGGTGTGGTCGTCTAGCACGGCGAACGTGTCGCTGTATCCCTTGGGCGAGAGGTTGACTCGGCCACCCTCGGTAGGCGCGGTCGCCACGAAGAACATGGCCTGTTCAGCAATGAAGTCGCGGAGCGAGTCGTCGATTCGCGAAAATTCTTTCGCCACCGTGTGAGCGTAGCGTTGGCCGGCGACTGATCCGGCTTGAGTGCGGTCAACTCGATCCGGCCCTGATAAAAGGCGAGCACCCGCGGATCCATCACGCGCCGCCAGATCGGCGGCAGCATGGCCAGCAGCACCATCGCGCTGTAGCCCGTCGGCAGTTGCGGCGCCTCGTCCACGCCGCGCAGCGCCTGGTAGCGCCGCAACGGGTTGGCGTGATGATCGGAATGGCGCTGCAGATGGAAGAGGAAGACATTCGCGATCACCGTGTTGCTGTTCCAGCTGTGCGACGGCCGCACCCGCTCGTAACGACCGCTGGGCAGCAACCGGCGGCGCAGTCCGTAGTGCTCGGTGTAGTTGACCGTTTCCAGCAGTGCGATGCCCACCACCGCCTGACCGATCAGCCAGGGCAGGACGACGGGCCGAAACCAGACGGCCAGGATGGTGAGCAGGACGGCGCTGATCAGCCAGGCGTTGAGCACCTCGTTGCGCAATGTCCAGCGTGATTTGCCGAGCCTGTTCAGTCGCTGAGCCTCCAGATTCCATGCGGAACGCACCCCGCCGAGGACCGACCGGGGGATGAACGCGTAGAGGCTCTCGCCGAATCGCGCGCTGGCGGGGTCCTGCGGTGTAGCCACGCGGACGTGGTGTCCGCGGTTGTGTTCGACGTAGAAGTGCCCGTAGCAAGTTTGCGCCAACGCGATCTTGGACAGGCGACGTTCGGTCTGCTCGCGGGTGTGACCGAGATCGTGGGCGGCGTTGATGGCCAGGCCGCCGATCAGCCCTACCGTCAGCATCAGGCCCAGCTTGTCCACGAAAGTCATTGCGACCCAACCGCCCCCGCTCCAGAGCCAGCAGGCCAGGACCACCGAGCCGTACTGGTTGGGCAGGTAGAGATAGGTTATGCAGCGGTAGTAGCGGTCGTTCTCCAGTCGCGCCAGCACGCTGTCCGGGGGACTGCTGGCATCCGGCCCGATCCAGTGATCGAGGACGGGGATGACCCCGAACGCCAACACGGGCCCGAGCCACCAGAACGCGCCCACACCGGTGACCTTGACCAGAAGCCATGACACGGCCACCAATCCCGGTACCGCCGCTCCCAGCAGCCAGAGATATCGCTTGGGGTCCCGCCAACCCTCACTCAAGGCCGCGCCGGATCGCCCCTGCGTGATTTCACAGGGACGTGATTGCGATGCTTGTGATGTCTCCCCACCCATAGAATACTCTATTCCCGTACCTATAGTACGGTTAAACTTGTTTTTGGTTAACAATGGTTGGCTTGCTGGGGGGCAGTCATGAGCCAGAAAAACGGACCGCGGAACACCTTGTCCCGTCGGCGATTCCTGGGGGCAGCCGCTGGGATCGCCGTGGGCGCGCTCGGGACCGGCGCCGTTGAGTTCGCGATGCGCCGCGATCAGGTCGGTTCCCGGCCGAAGGCGCACTATCGGGCCATCGTGGTCGGCAGTGGTTATGGCGGCGGAGTGTCCGCCTTACGACTGGGGCAAGCCGGCATCGATACCTTGGTTCTGGAACGGGGCAGGTGGTGGGACGCCGCCGACACCGATGGAAAACGCTTCTCGCGCATGCTGCCCGCCGACAACCGGGCGGGCTGGTTCACCGACGTGCCACCCAGTCTGGTCCCGTCGTTCCGCGGCGTGTCGATGGAGCAAGTCGCCAAGCATGCGCCGTCGCAACAGCCGATACAGGCGGGTATCTGCGACAAGGTGGTGCACGGAGCGCACACGGTGTTCCGCGGAATGGGTGTCGGCGGTGGGTCTCTGGTCAACGCGGCCATTGCCGCGATACCCACCGAGGCGCAGTTGCGCGCCGCGTTCCCCGACATCGCCCCTTCCGTTTTTCTGGGCACCTACATCGAACGCGCGAAGGCCATGCTGCGCATCAGCTATCGCGACATGGACTGGTTCGAACAGACGCCCTATTATCAATACGCAAGGGTAGGAAGACAATACGCGGCGGCGGCGGGCTACGGCGTCGACTACAACGGCAGCGCCTACTCGTTCGACTACATGAGAAAGGAAGAGGCGGGCCAGGTTCCACGATCGGCACTCGATTTCGAACAGCAGTACGGCAACAACTACGGCCGGATCGGCAGCGTCGATCAGACCTATATCGCAGCGGCGCTGGCAACCGGAAAGGTCACCCTCAAGCCGCTGACGGCGGTCACCGGGATCCGTCGGGAGCGATCCGGTGAGTACGTGGTGTCCACCCGTGAGATCGACCGGTTCGGCAAGGAGCTGCGCCGTGACGAGATCGGTTGCGATGAGCTGTATCTCAGCGCCGGGGTACTGGGTACCGCCGAACTGCTGCTAAGGGCCCGTGAGACGGGGACACTGCCGGACCTCAGCCTGGAGATCGGCCGTGGTTACGGCAACAACGGCGACATCATGGTCGCTCACATGCTGCAACCCGCTGATCCCGCCGGCACCCGCCAGTCGCTGCTGGGAATGATCAACCTCGATGGCCGCGACGACCCGGACAACCCGGTGTATGCCAGCATGTTCTCGCTGCCGCTCCCGGTCGAGACCTATGCGCTGGGTTACTACGTCATGGTCCGCACCGGCGATCGTGCCGACATCGTCTACAACCGCCCCTCGGACACGGTCGCCATCGACTGGCCGGAGGACCACACCGAACACTTGCGCGTGCGGGCGGCCAAAGTATTCGACAGGGTCACCCACGCCAACGGCGTGGACTACCGGGACGACTTGTTCGAGGGAAAAGTGTTCGCACCCCACACCGTCCATCCCATGGGTGGAGTGGTGCGGGGCAGGGCAACGGACGGCTACGGCCGGGTCAACGGCTATACCAAGTTGTACGTTAACGACGCGTCGCTGCTGCCGGGCTACCTTGGCTGCAACCCGTTCATGACCATCACCGCGCTGGCCGAGCGCAATATGGAAGGGATTCTGCAGGGTCGCAAATAAGCGCTCAGGCGGTGAACCGGTAGTCGTTCAAATCGAATCGCCTACTGCGCCAATAGGCTTCGACAGTGGTGGTAGGCCGGATGGGGACGTCGCCGTTCTTGTCGAAGTAGTAGCTGTTGGCCAGCCGGCAGCTGTCCTGCCAGAAGATCTGCCGATGCCGTTTGCGCATCATCTCGGCGAAGTACCGGCTGTTGGCCTGCTCGGTCACCTCGACGCGGATGGCGCCCTCGCGGCGGGCGCGGCTGAGGCAGCGCACGATGTGGTGGGTCTGGGTCTCGATCAACGCGAAATACGAGGAACCGACGTAGCCGTAGGGGCCGAACCCGGTGAACATGTTCGGGAAGCCGGGAACGCTGACTCCCTCGTAGGCCTGCAGCCGATGCTCGTCCCAGAAGCGGCTCAACGACCGGCCGCCGCTCCCGGTCACGGCATAGGTGGGCACGTTGTCGGTGTCCATCACCTTGAAGCCGGTCGCCAGAATCAGCACATCGATCTCGTGGTGCTCGCCGTCGGTCGTGGCCACCGCGCCCGGCGTGATCTTGTCGATCGGTTCGGTCACCAGCCGCACGTTGTCGCGGTTGAACGTGGACAGGTAGGTGTTGTGGAAGCCTGGGCGCTTACAGCCCACGGCGTATTGCGGGGTGAGCTTTTCTCGCACGTCGGGGTCGTTCACCTGCTGGCGGAGGTAGCGACGGCCCTCGGCCGCCATCCTCTTGGCCAGCGGGAAAACCGTGAAGTAGTGGGCAGAGATCGGGAACGTCAACTCCACGAACGCCTGGCTGAGCAGCCGCTGCAGCAGTTTGCCGCCCGGTATCCGCATGGCCCAGCGAGCCGCGGTCGGCAGTGGCACGTCGAACTTCGGAAAACACCAGATCGGGGTCCGCTGAAACACGGTGAGCTGGGAGACGATCGGCGCGATCTCCGGAATCACCTGCACCGCCGAAGCGCCGGTCCCGATGATCGCGACCCGCTTGCCGGTCAGGTCTTGGCTGTGGTCCCACCGCGCGGTGTGCATGGTGATGCCGTCGAACGAGTCGACCCCGTCGATGTCGGGCAGATTCGGCACGGTCAGCACGCCGCTCGCGCTGATCAGGAATCTGGCGGTGATCTCGCCACCCGGGTCGGTCTGTATCCGCCACCAGCCGCGCTCGTCATCGAATTCGGCGGAGATGACCTTGGTGTTGAACCGGATCCGCGATCGGATGCCGTACTTGTCGACGCAGTGTTCGGCGTACGCCTTGAGTTCGCCGCCGGGGGCGTAGGTGCGCGACCAGTTCGGGCTCTGCTCGAAGGAGAACTGGTAGGAGAACGAGGGGATGTCCACCGCGATGCCGGGGTAGGTGTTCCAGTGCCAGGTGCCGCCGACCCCATCGCCGGCCTCGACGACCAGGTAATCGCTGAATCCCGCTTGATCGAGTTTGATTGCGCTGCCGATGCCGGAGAATCCGGCGCCGACGATGACAACGTGGTGATCGGGCGCGGTAGGCATGGCGGTACCCCTCTTGCATCCCTTGTAGGAGGTTTACCCCAACATACTGCGCCTGCCGGGCGGGCCCGCTCTACGGATACAGCGCCTTCTTCAGCGCCGCGAGCCCGCGATTGGTGGCCTCGGCGGCGGCCGGCACCACCAGCGCGAAGCTGGCGTAGCCGTGCACCATGTTCGGCTCGTTGCTCCACTCCACGGGAACCCCAGCGGCCGTGAGCAATTCCGCGTAGCGCGCGCCGTCGTCGCGCAGTGGATCGTGTTCGGCAGTGCCGATGAAGGCCGGCGGTAGACCAGACAACTGACCGTTGCCCGGAGCCAGATTGGCGGGCAACGTGGTGTGGTCGCTCAGGTCGAGGTCGGGGATGTACCACTGCAAGAACGCGTCGATGACGTCGCCGTCCAGGATGGGTGCGGTGGCGTTCTGGGTGAACGACGGCAGCGTCCGGTCGCCGATGCAGGACGGATACCACAGCAGCTGGAAAACCAGATTGGGCCCGCCGGCGTCCCGGGCGAGCTGAGCCATCACGGCCGAGATGTTGCCGCCGGCTGAATCACCGGCCACCGCAATGCGATTGGGGTCGCCGCCGAGTTCTGCCGCATTCTCGCCGACCCAACGCAAAGCCGCCCAGCTGTCATTGACGCCCGCCGGGAACGGGTGTTCGGGCGCGAGTCGATAGTCCACCGCGACCACGATGGCCTCCGCGCCCACCGCGTGAGCTCGCGCGACGTGGTCGTGGGTGTCCAGGCTTCCGAGTGCCCAGCCGCCGCCGTGGTAGAAGACGACCACTGGCAGACCGTCCTGCGCCGCGGTGGGTGGCCAGTAGATCCGAACCGGGATGTCCTGATGCTGCCCATAACTGATGCGCCGGTCCTCGATTCGCAGATCGGGCAACAGTTCGGGAGGTGCCTTCAGCGCAGCCAGGCGTGCGCGGGCGACCTCGACGCCGTCGGCCGCGGTGAAGGTCATCGGCACGGCGTCGAGCAGCATCTTCAGCAGGGGATCGATTTCGGCTCGGTCAGACGTGGACTGCGTCATGCAATTACCGTACGCAATCCCGGTCACTGTCCGTGTAGCGCAACGCGCAACGCTGTCAGCCCGCGGTCCATCGCGTCGGTGGCGGCTGGTACCACGCCCGCGTAACCGACGTAACCGTGCACCATCGTCTCGGCGTTGTGCACCTGCACCGGGACACCGGCGCCCGCCAGCAACTCGCCGTAGCGGATGCCGTCGTCCCGCAGCGGGTCGTAGCCGGCGACGGCGATGTAGGCGGCGGGCAGACCGGAGAGGTCGTCGGCTCGGCCCGGTGCCATGGCCGCCGGCGGGTTGGACATGTCGACATCGCCTGCGTACCAACGGGAGAAGTCGGCGATGGCCTTGGCGTCCAGGATCTGCGCGCTGGCGTTCTCGGTGAACGACGGCAGTGTCGGGTCCCACATCGTGGAGGGGTACCACAACAACTGGAACACGATAGTCGGTGCACCTTCGTCACGGGCTCGCTGGGCGATCGCCGCCGCGATCGTGCCGCCGGCCGAGTCCCCGGCCAGCGCGATACGTGAGGTATCGGCACCGATCTCGGCTCCGTGGTCGGCCACCCATTTCGTTGCGGCCCAAGCATCCTCGATCGCGGCGGGATAAGGGTGCTCCGGTGCCAGGCGGTAGTCGACGGACACGACGATCGCGTCGGCGCCGACGGCGTGCTGGCGCGACGTGCCGTCATGGGTATCCAGGTCGCCCATCACGAAGCCGCCGCCGTGGAAGAACAACACCACCGGCACAGAATCGGATTCGTTTGGCGGCCAATAGATCCGAATGGCGATCGGGCCGCCTGGGCCGTCGATCTTGCGGTCCTCAACCCGAAGCTCGGGATGCAGCGGCCGGCGCGGCAGGTCCCGCAACCGCTGCCGAACTGCGACGATTCCATCCTCGGTTGATAGCCGAAACGGAACCGCATCCAGTACCTTCAGCAGGATGGGATCGACTCCGGGGCGCTCATCGGCGGTGTTGTCCAAACTGGGCATGGAGGTACCGTACGCATCGCGTCTCATGGTCGGCGCATGGGTGGCTGCCTGCTGGGCGGGTATCGCCTACGGCGTGTATTTGACGGTGATCGCGCTGCGCACCCCGCCGGGCAGCGAACTGACCGGGCACTGGGTGCTGCAACCGCTGTTCAAAGCGTCGATGGCGCTGTTGCTGGCGGTCGCCGCGGCTGCGCATCCGGTGGCCCGGGAGCGGCGGTGGCTGGTACCTGCGTTGCTGTTCTCCGCCGCCGGGGACTGGCTGTTGGCCCTGCCCTGGTGGGCGATGTCGTTCGTGCTGGGATTGGGCTCGTTTTTGCTGGCGCACATCTGTTTCCTCGGTGCGCTGCTGCCACACGCTGCGCCGTCGCGTACCCGCGTCGCGGCCGCGGTGGTGATGGTGCTGGCGACGGCATCGATGCTGGTCTGGTTCTGGCCCCACCTGAACACCGGCAAGGAGAACCTGACGATCCCGGTGACGGTCTATATCACCGTGCTCAGCGCGATGGTGTGCGCGGCGCTGCTGGCCCGTCTGCCCACGATCTGGACCGCGGTCGGTGCGGTGTGCTTCGCCGCGTCGGACTCGATGATCGCGATCAGCAGGTTCATCCTCGGCAACGAGGCGCTGGCGGTGCCGATCTGGTGGTCCTATGCCGCCGCCGAAATCCTGATCACGGCCGGATTCTTCTTCGGTCGCGATGACCTGGCCCACAAGTCAGAAAGCGTTTCAGACGCTGCCGAGAGCTGATTGTCGGTCGGTGCAGCTACGGTGTGCCCACATTGACTAGAAAAGTGTTGGGGTCCAGCGTGTCTGGCGGTTCCGTCAGCGCCACAGCAGAGGTGGAGCCGATCGCTCGGGTGCTGCCGATGCTCTCGGTGCCCCACCTCGATCGGGACTTCGACTATCTGGTGTCGCCGGAGCAGTCCGACGACGCCCAGCCGGGTGTGCGGGTGCGGGTGCGCTTCCACGGCCGGCTGGTCGACGGGTTCGTACTGGAGCGGCGCAACGACACCGACCATCAGGGCAAGCTCGGCTGGCTCGACCGGGTGGTGTCCGCGGAGCCGGTCCTCACGCCGGAAATACGCCGACTGGCCGAAGCCGTCGCGGCACGCTACGCCGGCACCCGCCCGGACGTATTGCGGCTAGCGGTGCCCCCACGGCACGCCCGGGTGGAAAAAGAGCAGTTCAAGGCGGTGCCGCGGCCGCTGGTGGCGCCAGTGGACCCGGCGGGCTGGGAAACCTACAACCGCGGTGGCCCGTTCCTGGCCGCGTTGGCCGAGTCCCGGGCTGCCCGGGCGGTGTGGCAGGCGCTCCCGGGCGAGCAGTGGGTGGACCGATTCGCCGAGGCGGCCGCGCAGACTGTGGCGGCGGGGCGATCGGTCCTGGCTATCGTGCCCGACCAGCGCGACCTGGACGCGTTGTGGCAAGCGGCCGTCGCTCGGGTGGGCCAGGACAGCGTGGTGGCCCTGTCCGCCGGGCTCGGGCCCGCCGCCCGTTACCGGCGGTGGCTGGCGGTGCTGCGGGGCAGCGCGCGGGTGGTCCTCGGCACCCGCAGCGCGGTGTTCGCACCGGTCAGTGAACTCGGGCTGGTCATGGTCTGGTCCGACGCCGACGACAACCTGGCCGAGCCGCGGGCGCCGTATCCGCACGCCCGCGAGGTGGCGATGCTGAGGGCGCATCAGGCGCGCTGCGCGTCGCTGATCGGCGGCTACGCCCGCACCGCCGAGGCTCAGGCATTGGTGCGCAGCGGGTGGGCGCACGACATTGTCGCGGCTCGGCCGGTGGTGCGGGCCCGGACACCGCGCGTGGTCGCCCTGGATGACAGCGGCTACGCGGACGAGCGCGACCCGGCGGCGCGGACCGCCCGGCTGCCGTCCATCGCGTTGCGCGCCGCGCGATCCGCGCTGGACGCCGGCGCCCCGGTGCTGGTGCAGGTGCCACGTCGGGGATATGTGCCCTCGCTGGCCTGCGCGCGCTGCCGGGCGATCGTCCGCTGCCGGCACTGCACCGGCCCGCTGGCATTGCAGGAGCGGGAAACCAGTGCGGCATGCCGGTGGTGTGGCCGGGTCGACCCGGCGCTGCGCTGCGCGCGGTGCGGATCTGATGCTGTGCGGGCCGTCGTCGTCGGCGCCCGGCGCACCGCCGAAGAGCTGGGTCGGGCCTTCCCGGGCACGCCCGTGGTGACGTCGGCCGGTGACGCCGTCGTCTCGGAGGTACCCGACAAGCCCGCATTGGTGGTGGCCACGCCGGGCGCCGAACCATGCGCGGCGCGCGGGTACGGGGCGGCGCTGCTGCTGGACACCTGGGCGCTGCTGGGTCGGCAGGATCTGCGCGCGGCCGAGGATGCCCTATGGCGCTGGATGAGTGCTGCCGCGCTGGTGCGGTCCCGGCGTGACGGTGGCGTGGTGACCGTGGTCGCCGAATCTTCGCTTCCCACAGTGCAATCGCTGATTCGATGGGACCCAGTCGGCCACGCCGACGGCGAACTCACGGCCCGCGCCGAGGTGGGCCTGCCGCCGAGCGTGCACATCGCCGCCCTCGACGGCCCCGCCGACGCGGTGACCGCGCTCCTGAACGAGGCACGGCTGACTCACCAGGAGGGATTGGACGCGGAGCTACTGGGCCCAGTCGACCTGCCCGCGGGCGCGCGCCGCCCGGCAGGCACGGCCGGCGATGCCACCGTGATCCGGATGCTGGTGCGGGTGCGTCGCGACCAGGGCCTTCGACTGGCGGCGGCGCTGCGTGCGGCGGTCGGTGTGCTCAGCGCGAGACAAACCCAGGCGCCGGTGCGGGTGCAGATCGACCCACTGCACATCGGGTGACCTTGCGCATATCGATACACCTAGGAAACAATCAATGCCTACGATAGTAGAGCGCTGTTATGCTTCGCCCCGCTAGCGAAGCTCCGGGGAAGGGGGCGCAAATGGCAGCCGAGAACCTCACGACGGCCGACGAGTCGCTCGACATGATCACCGATGCATTGCTGACCGCCTCGCGGTTGTTGGTCGGCATCTCAGCGCATTCGATTGCCCAGGTCGACGACAGCCTGACCATCCCTCAGTTCCGCACGCTGGTGATCCTGTCCAATCGGGGTCCGATAAACCTGGCCACTCTGGCGACCCTGTTGGGGGTGCAGCCGTCGGCGACCGGCCGGATGGTCGATCGGCTCGTCGGTGCGGGCATGATCGACCGGCTGCCGCACCCGACCTCGCGACGTGAGTTGCTCGCCGCGCTGACCAAGCGTGGCCGCGACGTGGTCGCGAAGGTGACCGCCTACCGGCGCGCCGAAATTGCTCGCATCGTCGAGCAGATGCCGGCGGCCGAACGCCAAGGACTGGTGCGCGCGCTGACGGCGTTCACCACCGCCGGCGGGGAACCCGACGCCCATATCGGACTCGACGAGATATAGGCGCCGGGCCGCACGCTAGCCCTTCTGGCAGGTGAGCAGCAGGTACTCCCACTCCATCACGCCGTTCGCCAGGTATTCGTCGGCGAGCTCGATGAGCTGGGCGTCCAGCTCGGCGGCCAGCACCGCGTTGCCGGCGATGTTGGTGTAGGCCTCGATCGTCGGGCCGTAGTTGTTCTTGAAGTAGTCGTGTACCGCCGCAGCGGTGTCGAACCGGGTGACCGGGAGCTGCCCACGGGACGTGGTGATGCCCACGACGCGATCACCCAGCAGCCCGCCGATATAGGCTTCCCGGCCCCACAGCGCCGAGGGCGGTAATGCCGACGACAGGCTGGGCCGATAGGGGCGGATGGTCGCCAGCATCCGGCCGAAGAATCCTTCGTGGGTCCAGCTGATCAGACCGATGGTCCCACCGGGCCGGCATACCCGGACCAACTCGTCGGCGGCGCGCTGGTGGTCCGGTGCGAACATCACTCCGATCGCCGAGATCACCATGTCAAAGGTGTTGGAGTCGAACGGTAGTGCTTGAGCGTTGGCTTCCCGGTACTGCAGGGTCAGGCCCTGCCGGGCGGCACGCGCCGCCGAGCGTTGCAACAGTTCGGGAGTGAGGTCGGTGGACACGACCGTCGCACCGGTCGCCGCTGCGGGCAGCGAGACATTTCCCGAGCCGGCGGCGACGTCGAGCACCTGGACTCCCGGTCCGACGCCCGCTGCGGTTACCAGGATGGGACCAAGCGGCGCCATCACCTCTTCGGCCATCAGCGCGTAATCGCCCAGCGCCCACATGGCCCGATGTGCGGCGGCCAGCGACTCGTCCGGATGGGTGTTCGTTGCGATGGTCATCGGTCCTCCTGAGGGGTAAAATGTTCTATACGGACACAGTATGCATAGGAAACATTGTGGGAAGCTGTGAAGTTCGCCCGCCTAGACTGTGCCGGTGCGCATCGTCTTCGCCGGCACCCCCGAGCCCGCACTGCCCGCGCTGCGTCGTCTCATCGAATCGCCCCGCCACGACGTCGTCGCCGTTCTGACCAGGCCCGACGCCGCGTCGGGTCGGCGGGGCAAGTCGGAGCCGTCGCCGGTGGCCCGCGAAGCGCTCGAGCGGGGCATCCCGGTGCTGCGTCCGTCGCGCCCGAATTCCCCGGAGTTCGTCACCGAACTGTCGGAACTGGCACCGCAGTGCTGCGCAGTCGTGGCCTACGGCGCACTGCTTAGTCGGGACCTGCTTGCGGTGCCCCCGCACGGCTGGGTCAACCTGCACTTCTCCCTGCTGCCGGCCTGGCGCGGTGCGGCGCCGGTACAGGCGGCGATCGCCGCGGGAGACACGATCACCGGCGCCACCACGTTCCAGATCGAGCCGAGCCTGGACTCCGGGCCGGTGTACGGGGTGGTCACCGAGACCATCCGGCCGACCGACACCGCCGGTGATCTGCTTGCGCGGCTTGCGGATTCGGGCGCCGCATTGCTATCCACCACGCTGGACGGCATCGAAGACCGGACGCTGACGCCACGCCCGCAACCGGCCGAAGGGGTGAGCATGGCGCCGAAAATCACCGTCGAGCAGGCCCGGGTGCGTTGGGACCTGCCCGCTCAGGTGGTCGAGCGGCGCATCCGTGCAGTCACGCCGAACCCCGGCGCCTGGACCCTGATCGGGGACCTGCGCGTCAAAATCGGTCCCGTGCGAGCAGATCCCTCAACCGAGCCGCTGCCGCCCGGTGCGATCCGGGCCGACCGCAAAAGCGTATGGATCGGCACCGCTTCGGAACCGGTGCGGTTGGGGGAGATTCAGCCGCCCGGCAAGAAACCGATGAACGCCGCCGACTGGGCCCGCGGGGCCCGGCTCGACCCCGCGATGCGGGCGTCATGAGGCCCGGGCAGGACAAGCCGCACCGGAATCGGCGCGACCGCAAACCCTCGCGGCAGGGGACGCAGAACCGGGACCGGGGTCCCCGCCGCAAGCCGCTGGATCCCGCCCGGCGCGCCGCGTTCGACGCGTTGCGAGCGGTGAGCGAGCGCAACGCCTACGCCAATCTGGTGCTGCCGGCGCTGCTGCGCGAGCGCGGAATCACCGGTCGCGACGCCGCTTTCGCCACCGAACTCACCTACGGCACCTGCCGCGCCCGAGGCCTGCTCGACGCCGTCATCGGCGCTGCCGCCGGGCGGGCGCCGGACACCATCGACCCGGTGCTGCTCGAGCTGCTTCGGCTGGGCAGCTATCAATTGCTGCGCACCCGGGTGGACGCACACGCGGCGGTATCCACCACCGTGGATCAGGCCGGCATCGAATTCGATTCGGCGCGAGCAGGTTTCGTCAACGGCGTGCTGCGCACCATCGGCGGCCGGGACGAGGAATCCTGGGTGACCGAACTGGCGCCCCGCAACGATCCGGTCGGGCATGCGGCGTTCGTGCACGCGCACCCGCGCTGGATCGCGCAGGCCTTCACCGACGCGCTCGGCGCCGCGGCGGGGGAACTGGATGCCGTGCTGGCCAGTGACGACGAACGGCCGCAGGTGCATCTGGCGGCCCGCCCCGGGGTGCTCACCGCCGCGGCGCTGGCCGAGGCCGTCGGCGGCACCGTCGGCCGGTACTCGCCATACGCGGTGTATCTACCCGGCGGGGACCCGGGCGGGCTGGCGCCGGTCCGGGACGGCCAGGCTCTCGTTCAAGACGAAGGCAGCCAGTTGGTGGCACGCGCCGTCACGCTGGCTCCGGTCGACGGGGATGCGGGCCGGTGGCTTGATCTGTGCGCCGGACCGGGGGGCAAGACCGCGCTGCTGGCGGCCCTCGGGGCACCGGCCGGGGCCACTGTGACCGCGGTGGAGCCGGCACCGCATCGCGCGGATCTGGTGACCGAGAACACGCGCGGGCTGCCCGTCGAGGTGGTGCGGGTCGACGGGCGCCACAGCGACCTGGAACCGGGTTTCGACCGGGTGCTGGTCGATGTCCCGTGCACCGGGCTGGGTGCGCTGCGGCGCCGGCCAGAGGCGCGCTGGCGTCGGCAGCCGTCGGACGTGCCCGTGCTGGCCAAGCTGCAACGCGAGCTGCTGGCGGCCGCGATCTCGCTGACCCGGCCAGGCGGCCTGGTGCTGTATGCGACCTGCTCGCCGCACCTGGCCGAGACGGTGGGAGTCGTCGCCGACGCGCTGCGCCGGCACCCGGTTGAAGCAGTGGACACCCGGCCGCTGTTCGAGCCGGCCGGGGACCTCGGGGCGGGGCCCTACGTGCAGCTGTGGCCGCACCGACACGGCACCGACGCTATGTTCGCAGCGGCGCTGCGCCGCCAGTAGTGTGTCGCTCATGTCTGGTATGGGGGGACCGCCCCTGATCGCGCCGTCGATGCTGGCAGCGGACTTCGCTCGGCTCGCCGATGAAGCCGCCGCGGTGCGGGGCGCCGACTGGTTACATGTCGACGTGATGGACGGCCACTTCGTGCCGAACCTGACCATCGGGTTGCCGGTTGTGGAGAGTCTGCTGACCCACACCGACATCCCGGTGGACTGCCACCTGATGATCGAGAACCCGGACCGCTGGGCGCCGCCGTACGCCGAAGCCGGCGCGTACAACGTCACCTTCCACGCCGAGGCCACCGACAACCCGACCGGGGTCGCCCGGGACATCCGGGCCGCGGGAGCCAAGGCCGGGATCAGCGTCAAACCGAAGACGCCGCTGGGCCCTTACCTGGACATCCTGCCGCAGTTCGACACCCTGCTGATCATGTCCGTCGAGCCCGGCTTCGGCGGGCAAAGCTTCATCCCGGAGGTGCTCAGCAAGGTGCGTACGGTCCGCAAGATGGTCGATGCGGGGGAGTTGCGCATCCTGGTCGAGATCGACGGCGGCATCAACGAGGACACCATCGAAGCGGCGGCCGAGGCGGGCGTCGACTGCTTCGTGGCGGGGTCGGCGGTCTACGGCGCCGACGATCCGGCCGCCGCCGTCGCAGCCCTGCGGCGCCAGGCGAGTCTGGCTTCTCCCCATCTCGGGTCCCTTCCCGGGCCCCATCCCGGGTCCCATCCCGGGGAAGTGAGTGGCTCGTGAGCAGCGTCGAGCAGGTCAAGAGCATCGAAGAGGCCATGCGCCTCGCGATCGAGCACTCCTACCAGGTCAAGGGCACCACTTACCCGAATCCGCCGGTGGGTGCCGTCATCGTCGACCAGGAGGGCCGGGTGGTCGGCGTCGGCGCCACGCAACCGGCCGGCGGCGACCATGCAGAGGTCATCGCGCTGCGCCGGGCCGGCGGGTTGGCCGCCGGGGGCATCGCGGTGGTCACCATGGAGCCGTGCAACCACTTCGGCAAGACGCCGCCCTGCGTGAACGCGCTCATCGAAGCCCGGGTCGGCACGGTGATCTTCGGCGTCAACGACCCGAACGGCATCGCCGGTGGCGGTGCGGGACGGCTGACGGCGGCGGGGGTGCAGGTGCGCTCGGGCATCATGGCCGACCACGTGGCCGCCGGCCCGCTGCGGGAATGGTTGCACAAACAGCGCACCGGACTGCCGCACGTGACCTGGAAATACGCCACCAGCATCGACGGCCGCAGCGCCGCGGCCGACGGATCCAGCCAGTGGATCAGCAGTGAGGCCGCCCGCGCGGACCTGCACCGGCGGCGCGCGCTGGCCGACGCGATCATCGTCGGCACGGGCACCGTGCTCGCCGACGATCCGGCGCTAACGGCCCGGCTGCCCGACGGTTCGCTGGCTCCGCAGCAGCCGTTGCGAGTAGTGGTCGGCAAGCGGGAAATACCGCCGGATGCCAAGGTGCTCAACGATGATTCACGCACGATGGTGATCCGCACCAACGACCCCGTCGAGGTGCTGCGGGCATTGTCCGACCGCACCGATGTGCTGCTCGAAGGCGGCCCGACGCTGGCCGGCGCGTTCTTGCGGGCCGGTGCGATCAACCGGATCCTGGCCTACGTCGCGCCGATCCTGCTGGGCGGTCCGGTGACCGCGGTAGACGACGTCGGGGTGTCCAGCATGGCGCACGCGTTGCGCTGGCAGTACGACAGCGTCGAGCAGGTCGGCCCGGACCTGCTGCTCAGCCTGGTGGCTCGGTAACGACAGACGGCTGCGGCTCGGCGACCGGCTGCTCGATGGCCTCCGGTTCCTGCTCGTCCGCGTGCTCGCCGCGGCGGCTGATCAGCAGCCCCAGCAACGCCCCGATTACACAGATCGCCACGGTGACCGTGAAGATGTCGCCGTACATTCTTTCGAATGCCTGCCTCGACTGGTCACCCTTTAGGGCCGCCACCTCTAACGGTGGCGTGTCGCTGGGAATCTTCGGGAAGCCGGCCAGGATCTGGTTGAACCGATAGAGCCCCCAAGCGGTCAGTGCGGCCACCCCGATCAGCATGCCGGTCATCCGCGCCACGACCACCGACGCCGAAGCGATGCCGTGCTGAGCAGCCGGAACGACCCGCAGTGCGGCCGAGGACAGCGGACCGATCACCAATCCCAGTCCGAGGCCCGCCACCAACAGGTCGGTGTGTACCGCGGGCAACGAAAACAGCCCGAATATGCTGTGCTGCTTGGACATCAGATCGCCTCGCCAGAACGAGATCAGCCAATATCCCGCGCCGGCGATCAGCAACCCGACAAAGGCCACAAGACGGTCGCCGACGCGGGTGGCGACCCAGCCGCCGAGCAACGCCCCGATCGGTAGGGCGATCAAAAACCACAGCAACAGGCCCGCCGCGCTGATCTGGTCCATCCCCAGCACGCCCTGACCGAAGAGCTCCACGTTCACCAGCGTCACCATCAGCGCCGCGCCCGCGCAGACCGAGGTGCCCAGTGCGGCCAGGAATGGCCGGAAGTGCACCCCGGCCGGCTCGATCAGGCGGGTCCGGGCCTGCCATTCCCAGACGAAGAACAACACTCCCACCACGACCGCGCCGATCACCAACGGGATTCCGTAGCTCGGCAGCACCTGGTGGCCATCGGGATTGGGGTTGTACAACCCGATCACCGCGAGGCCCAATGCGAGGGCTAACAGCAAGCCACCGACCACGTCGACTTTCTGCGGATCAGTGCTGCGATCGTGCGACGGCAGGCTGAAGTGGATCATCACCATCGCGATCAGCGTCAGCGGCACGTTGACCCAGAACACGTCGCGCCAGTCGTGGAACAACCACACGATGAAGATGCCGTAGAGCGGCCCCAGCACGCTGCCGAGTTCCTGCGCGGCACCGATACCGCCCAGGACTCCGGCCCGGTTCCGTTCTGCCCACAGGTCGGCGCCCAGCGCCAGGGTGACCGGCAACAAGGCACCGCTGGCGATGCCCTGGATGGTGCGACCGGCGATCAGGATGTAGAACGCCCGGTTGGGATTGGGATCGACCATGTATTCGCCGAACTCGGGATTCCAGTTGCCGAGCGCCACCGACAGCGCGGTCACCACCGAGCCGACGATGAACAAGGCCAGGCTGGCCTGCAGGACGAACTTGCGCCCGAACCGGTCGGAAGCCCGGCCCAGCAGTGGCATCGCCGCGATGTAGCCCAGGAGATACAGCGTCACGATCCAGGTGATCCGCTGTAGTTGGTTCAGCGGGATGCCGACGCTGTTCATGATGTCGCGCATGATGGTCACCACGACATAGGTGTCGAGGGCACCTAGCAGCACCGCAAGGCTGCCCGCGGTGATCGCGACTCTGCGTCCTGTTTGCGTGATCATGAGCCCTCCGGCTTCGTGACCTGGACCTGTTGGCCCCAGTTGGACAACGTCATCTGCACCGAATTACCCGGGGTGCGTTCCAGTTTGGCCTGTGCCAGTTGGTGATCGCCGTTCTCCTGTATCCACAGCGTGGTCGGGACCGGCCCGCTGGCGCTGAACGGCGGTGCAATCGCATTGACGGCCTCGGCGCTGACCTTTCCGCTGATGCGGATGGTCGGCTGGTTGTTGATGTTGTCGCGGCCCTCGGCTTTGGCGTCGGTGAAGTTCGCCAGCACGTTGGCCACACCTTTGTCCTGGCTCAGGATCTGCGACGGATCGTAGATGTCGGACGCCTTGCCGAATGGGGTCCAGTTGTTCGGCGTAAGGGCGGCGTACAGGATCCCGTCGAAGACGACGAAGTCGGCGTCGATATTGGATCCGGCGAATGTGAGTTTGACGTTCCCCTTGGCCGCAGTGGGCTCGGTGTTCAGGTCACCGGACAGCGAGTTGATGGACAGCCCCGGGATCTTTCCGTTCACCGTCAGCACGATGTGCGCGCTCTTCACCGATTTACTCGCTTCGGTGGCCTGCTTGACCAACGTGGTGGGGTCGGGAAGCGGCCCGCCTTTGGCCTTCTTGCTGATCGTGCACCCCGAGACGAGCGTGATGGCGACGCTCAGGACGGCGAGGACGGCTAAGAGTCGTCGGGGGGTCTGCATAAGTTGCATCGTAGAGGGTGACGATCGGCTGCCCTGGGAGCCAGGCGGGTGCGGGAAGCCGATTACAGTCATTAACCTGGTGCGATGTTCACCGGAATTGTCGAGGAACTCGGAGAGGTGACCGGCCGAGATGCGCTGGCCGAAGCCGCGCGACTGATCATCCGTGGTCCCGTCGTCACCGCCGATGCCGGCCATGGCGATTCGATCGCCGTCAACGGGGTGTGCCTGACTGTGGTCGAGGTCCTGTCCGACGGGCGGTTCAGCGCTGACGTGATGGCCGAGACGCTGAACCGCTCCAATCTCGGTGAGTTGCGGCCGGGAAGCCGCGTGAATCTAGAGCGCGCCGCGGCGGTGAACAGCCGCCTGGGCGGGCACATCGTGCAGGGTCATGTCGACGGGACGGGCGAGATCGTGTCCCGTACGCCCTCCGAGCACTGGGAAGTGGTGCGGGTGCGGATGCCGGCCGCGGTGGCCCGTTATGTGGTGGAGAAGGGTTCGATCACCGTGGACGGCATCTCGCTCACCGTGTCCGGGCTGGGCGCCGACCCGTATGACTGGTTCGAGGTCTCCCTGATTCCAACTACCCGCGAGTTGACCACGTTGGGCACCTCGCCGGTCGGAACCCAGGTAAATCTCGAGGTGGACGTGATCGCCAAATATGTCGAGCGGTTGCTGCAGCAGAAGGACGGCTCCACGAGCCCCTGACGTTCGGCGAAATCAGCTGGACAAGTGGTATCGCTCACAATTCGCGTCGGGACGGCCGCGTGCAGGCAGGCTGTCAGCCACGGGCAATAACTGGGGCCGTGCGGTGGTTCATACTGAATGCAGTAGCGGGTCTCATAGCAAGGTGACAACGATGACGAGGTTGGACTCCGTCGAACGGGCGGTTGCCGACATTGCGGCGGGCAAGGCCGTCGTCGTCATCGACGACGAGGATCGGGAGAACGAAGGCGATCTGATCTTCGCCGCGGAGAAGGCGACCCCCGAACTGGTGGCGTTCATGGTCCGTTACACCTCGGGTTATCTGTGCGTGCCGCTGTCCGGCGAGATCTGCGACCGGTTGGGCTTGCTGCCGATGTACGCGGTGAACCAGGACAAGCATGGCACCGCCTACACCGTCACAGTCGACGCGAGAAACGGTGTGGGAACGGGGATTTCGGCTTCGGACCGGGCCACCACCATGCGGCTGCTAGCCGACCCGGCAAGTATCGCAGAGGATTTCACCCGCCCGGGCCACGTCGTTCCGTTGCGGGCCAAGGACGGTGGCGTGTTGCGGCGGCCCGGTCACACCGAGGCCGCGGTGGACCTGGCCCGGATGGCCGGACTGCAACCCGCCGGAGCGATCTGCGAGATCGTCAGCCAAAAAGACGAGGGCGCGATGGCTCAGACCGACGAGCTGCGGGTGTTCGCCGACGAACACCAGCTCGCCCTGATCACCATCGCCGACCTGATCGAGTGGCGGCGCAAACACGAGAAGCACATTCAGCGCATCGCCGAGGCCAGGATCCCGACCCGGCACGGACAGTTCCGGGCGATCGGCTACGCCAGCATCTACGAGGACGTCGAACATGTCGCGCTGGTTCGCGGCGATATCGCGGGACCGACCGCCGAGGGCGACGACGTGCTGGTGCGGGTGCACTCGGAATGCTTGACCGGTGACGTGTTCGGCTCACGCCGGTGTGACTGCGGACCCCAGCTGGATGCGGCGATGGCCATGGTCGCCCGCGAGGGACGCGGCGTGGTGCTCTACATGCGTGGGCATGAAGGCCGCGGCATCGGGCTGATGCACAAATTGCAGGCCTACCAGCTGCAGGACGCCGGCGAAGACACCGTCGATGCCAATCTCAAGCTCGGATTGCCCGCCGACGCAAGGGATTACGGCATCGGCGCGCAGATTCTGGTCGACCTCGGAGTTCGTTCCATGCGGCTGCTGACGAACAACCCCGCCAAGCGCGTCGGGCTGGACGGCTATGGGCTGCACATCATCGAACGGGTGCCGCTGCCGGTGCGGGCCAACGCCGAGAATATCCGCTACTTGATGACCAAGCGAGACAAGATGGGCCACGATCTGGCCGGTCTGGACGACTTCCACGAGTCTGTGCATCTGCCGGGTGAATTCGGCGGTGCTCTGTGAGCGGTCACAAGTGAGCGGTAGCAAATGAGCGGTGGTGCCGGGGTTCCCGACATGCCGGTGGTGGACGCCGCCGGTGTGCGGCTTGCGATCGTCGCCAGCACCTGGCACACCCAGATCTGCGACGCGCTGCTGGCTGGTGCCCGCAAGGTGGCGACCGATTCCGGTATCGACAATCCCACGGTGGTACGGGTGCTCGGTGCCATCGAGATCCCGGTGGTCGCACAGGAGTTGGCCCGCAGCCATGACGCCGTGGTGGCGCTCGGTGTCGTGATCCGTGGTCAGACACCGCATTTCGACTATGTCTGCGACGCCGTGACCCAGGGTCTGACGCGGGTTTCACTGGATGCTTCCACCCCGGTGGCCAACGGGGTGCTGACCACCAACACCGAGGAACAGGCGCTGGATCGCGCCGGACTACCCAACTCGGCCGAGGACAAGGGCGCCCAGGCGGCCGCCGCGGCCCTGACCACCGCCCTGACCCTGCGTGAGTTGCGAGCGCAATCGTGACGACCGCGCACGAAACCGAGACCTGGGACCTGGTCTGTCGTCCCCGCTTGACGCCGCTGTTCGCTTACGCCGCGGCCGTTGTCATCCTGGCCGCCCACATCGTGGTCGGATTGTTGCTGAAAATCGGATCCACCGGCGTGGTCTTTCAGACGGCCGACCAGGTGGCGATGTGGGTACTGGGCGTGGTGCTCGCCGGCGCCGTGCTGCTGTTGACCCGCCCTCGACTGCGGGTCGGGGCGGCCGGAATTTCGGTGCGAAACCTGCTGGGGGACAGACTGGTTCGCTGGCAGGATCTGACCGGCGTATCCTTCCCCGCCGGTAGCCGATGGGCCAGGATCGACCTGCCCGACGACGAGTACATCCCGGTGATGGCGATCCAGGCGGTAGATAAGGAACGCGCGGTCGACGCGATGAACGCCGTCCGCGAGCAGTTGGCGCGCTATCGGCCTGACTTGCTTGCGCGCTGATGCACCGCCTCCGCCGGAGCGCGGTGCCCGCCGTCCTGGTGGTCAGTGGCGTGCTGATGGGTGCCTGCAGCTCCTCGGTGCCCGGACGGGCGGTGCGGGCGGATGGCACCCAGCCACGTCCGACGGCGGCCCGTGACCTGCTGCTGCAGGACGGGGAGCAGACCCCGTTCGGGCTAGCTCGGGGCCGTCCGGTTGACGACAGCTACTTCACTAGTGTCCGCCCGACGGAATGCTCGGCGGCGCTGTTGTTCAAAGGTTCGACGCTGCGACCTGCCGGCTGGACCGACTCGGCCGAATCCGCCTATGGTTTCGACGGCCAGGCCAGCTATGCCGAATCGATCGACAGATACGACCGCGACCTGGACACCCAGCCGAGCTTTCCGATCGTGGAGTGGGCGGCCGAACGGAAGGCGCAGTTGGACCGCCGGCTGACGTGACGGGGTGCGCCTGGCGGCAGTCGCCCATTTTTCTGGCCGTCCGACCCGACCACTAGCCTGGTTACGTGCCAGATCCCGCTTCATACCGCCCCGCGCCCGGGTCCATCCCGGTCGAGCCGGGGGTGTACCGGTTCCGGGATACGCACGGCCGCGTCATCTACGTCGGCAAGGCCAAGAGCCTGCGCAGCCGCTTGACGTCGTACTTCGCCGACATCTCGAGCCTGCATCCACGGACCCGGCAGATGGTGACCACCGCCGCCAAGGTCGAGTGGACGGTGGTCAACACCGAGGTCGAGGCGCTGCAGCTGGAGTACAACTGGATCAAGGAATTCGATCCGCGTTTCAACGTCCGTTACCGCGACGACAAGTCGTACCCGGTGCTGGCGGTTACCCTCAACGAAGAATTCCCCCGGCTCATGGTGTACCGCGGGCCGCGGCGCAAGGGCGTGCGGTATTTCGGGCCCTACTCGCACGCCTGGGCGATCCGGGAGACCCTGGACCTGCTCACCCGGGTGTTCCCGGCGCGCACCTGTTCGGCCGGAGTGTTCAAGCGGCACAACCAGATCGATCGTCCCTGCCTGCTGGGTTACATCGACAAGTGCTCGGCGCCGTGCGTGGGCCGGGTGAGCGCGGACCAACACCGGCAGATCGTGATGGACTTCTGCGACTTCCTGTCCGGCAAGACCGACCGGTACGCCCGCGAACTGGAACAGCAGATGCACGCGGCCTCCGACGAACTCGATTTCGAGCGCGCGGCCCGGCTGCGCGACGACCTGGGCGCGCTGAAGCGGGCCATGGAGAAGCAGGCCGTGGTGTTCGGCGACGGCACCGACGCCGACGTGGTGGCCTTCGCCGACGACGAGCTGGAGGCGGCGGTGCAGGTCTTCCACGTCCGTGGCGGCCGGGTTCGCGGTCAGCGCGGCTGGATCGTGGAGAAGTCCGCCGACCCCGGCGATACCGGGGCCGAGCAGTTGGTCGAGCAGTTCCTCACCCAGTTCTACGGCGAGCAGGCCGAATTGGGTGGCGCCGCAGACGAATCGGTCAACCCGGTGCCGCGCGACGTGCTGGTGCCGTGCCTGCCCTCCAATCACGACGAGCTGGCCAGCTGGCTGTCCGGACTGCGCGGCGCCAGGGTCTCGCTGCGGGTACCGCGCCGTGGCGACAAGCGCGCGCTGGCCGAGACGGTGCAACGCAACGCCAAAGAGGCACTGCAGCAACACAAATTGAAGCGCGCGGGCGACTTCAACGCCAGATCGGCTGCCCTACAGAACATCCAGGACGCCCTCGGCCTGGCCGAGGCACCGCTGCGGATCGAGTGTGTCGACATCAGTCACGTGCAGGGCACCGACGTGGTCGGCTCCCTGGTGGTGTTCGAGGACGGCCTGCCCCGCAAGTCGGACTACCGGCACTTCGGCATCCGGGAGGCCGCGGGCCAGGGGCGCTCGGACGACGTGGCGTCGATCGCCGAAGTGACCCGGCGGCGGTTCTGGCGGCACCTGAACGAGCAGAAGGACCCGAATCTACTGACCGCAGAGGGTAAGTCGCGCCGCTTCGCTTATCCGCCCAACCTGTACGTCGTCGACGGCGGGGCGCCGCAGGTCAACGCGGCCAGCGCGGTGCTGGAAGAGCTGGGCATCACCGACGTCGCGGTGATCGGGCTGGCCAAGCGGCTGGAGGAGATCTGGGTGCCCTCGGAGCCGGACCCGATCATCATGCCGCGCAACAGTGAAGGTCTCTATCTGCTGCAGCGGGTGCGCGACGAGGCGCACCGGTTCGCGATCGCCTACCATCGCAGCAAACGATCCAAGCGGATGACGGCATCGGCGCTGGACTCCGTGCCCGGATTGGGGGAGCACCGCCGCAAGGCACTGGTCACCCACTTCGGGTCGATCGCCCGCCTCAAGGAGGCAACCGTCGATCAGATCACCGCCGTACCAGGTATTGGCGTGGCAACCGCCACCGCCGTCCTGGAGGCCCTTGCACCGACACCGCAACCGGACCCAGCGGGAGCCGAGGAATGACGAACGAGGACGTCCCGGGGGGAATCGACGTCGTCCTGGTGACCGGCCTGTCCGGTGCCGGACGCGGTACCGCCGCCAAGGTGCTCGAGGACCTCGGCTGGTATGTGGCCGACAACCTACCGCCCCAATTGATCACGCGCATGGTCGATTTCGGGTTGGCGGCGGGGTCGCGGATCACCCAGCTCGCGGTGGTGATGGATGTGCGGTCACGCGGGTTCACCGGAGATCTGGACGAGGTCCGCAACGAACTCGCCACCCGCAACATCCGGCCTCGCGTGGTGTTCATGGAGGCATCCGATGACATGCTGGTGCGCCGCTACGAACAGAATCGGCGCAGCCACCCGCTGCAGGGCGAGCAGACCCTGGCCGAAGGCATCGCGGCCGAACGCCGGATGCTCGCCCAGGTGCGCGCCACCGCGGACTTGATCATCGACACCTCGACCCTGTCGGTGCGGGGGCTTCGGGAGAGCATTGAGCGGGCCTTCGGCAGCACCGGCGGCGCGACCACCAGCGTCACCGTCGAGTCGTTCGGGTTCAAGTACGGGCTGCCGATGGACGCCGACATGGTGATGGACGTCCGCTTCCTGCCTAACCCGCATTGGGTGGACGAGCTGCGACCGCTGACCGGGCAGCATGGGCCGGTGCGCGACTACGTCCTGCGCCAGCCGGGCGCGGCCGAGTTCCTCGAGACCTACCATCGGTTGCTGTCGCTGGTGGTCGAGGGCTACCGGCGGGAGGGGAAGCGGTATATGACGGTCGCCATCGGGTGCACCGGGGGTAAGCACCGCAGCGTGGCGATCGCGGAAGCATTGATGGCACTGCTGCGATCCGATCCCCAGCTGACGGTCCGGGCGCTGCACCGGGATCTGGGTCGCGAATGAGCTCCCCGGTAAGTCAGAGCATCGTCGCGCTGGGCGGCGGACACGGCCTGTACGCGACGCTGTCGGCCGCCCGCCGGTTGACGCCCTACGTCACCGCGATCGTGACGGTCGCCGACGACGGCGGCTCATCGGGCCGGCTGCGCAGCGAATTGGACGTGGTGCCGCCCGGTGATCTGCGGATGGCGTTGGCGGCGTTGGCATCCGACAGTCCGTACGGGCGGTTGTGGGCGACGATCCTGCAGCACCGCTTCGGCGGCAACGGCGCCCTGGCCGGGCATCCGATCGGCAACTTGCTGCTGGCGGGCCTGTCCGAGGTGCTGGCCGATCCGGTGGCGGCCCTCGACGAGATCGGACGCATCCTCGGCGTCAAGGGCCGGGTGCTGCCGATGTGCCCGATTGCGTTGCAGATCGAGGCGGACGTCTCCGGTCTGGAGTCGGATCCGCGGATGTTCCGCCTGATCCGCGGTCAGGTAGCAATCGCGTCCACTCCCGGCAAAGTGCGGCGGGTGCGGCTGCTGCCGGCCGACCCGCCGGCCACCCGGCAGGCCGTCGACGCGATCCTGTCCGCCGACCTGGTGGTCCTGGGCCCTGGCTCGTGGTTCACCAGCGTGATTCCTCACGTCCTGGTGCCCGGGCTGGTGGAGGCGCTGCGGGCCACCACCGCCCGCAAGGCGCTGGTGCTCAATCTGGTGGCCGAGCCGGGCGAGACGGCGGGTTTCTCGGTAGAACGCCATCTCCATGTGCTGGCCCAGCACGCCCCGGGGTTCACCGTCGACGACATCATCATCGACGCCGAACGGGTGCCCAGTGATCGGGAGCGGGACCAACTGCGGCGCACCGCAACCCTGCTTCAGGCCGAGGTCCACTTCGCCGACGTGGCCCGACCTGGTACACCTTTACATGACCCGGGCAAGCTGGCGGCAGTCCTGGAGGCGGTGCGGGTGCGCGGCGGCAGTTCGGCGGTGCCCCCGGTCACTGCCACCGGAGAGATACCGATCGATGGTGGGCGTCAACAGACCGGCGTGCAGGGCGGCAACGGACCGAGGGGTGACGACGCGTGGCGATGACGACCGAAGTCAAGGACGAGTTGAGCCGTCTGGTAGTCAAGTCGGTCAGCGCGCGCCGAGCTGAAGTCACCTCCCTGCTGCGGTTCGCCGGCGGATTGCACATCGTGGCCGGCCGTGTGGTCGTCGAGGCAGAGGTGGATCTCGGCAGCATCGCGCGCCGGCTGCGCAAGGACATCTTCGACCTTTATGGCTACAACGCGGTGGTGCATGTGTTGTCGGCCAGCGGGATTCGCAAGAACACCCGCTACGTGCTGCGGGTGGCCAGCGACGGTGAGGCGCTGGCGCGTCAGACCGGGCTGCTCGACATGCGCGGCCGTCCGGTGCGCGGGCTGCCGGCCCAGGTTGTCGGTGGCAGCATCGCGGACGCCGAGGCCGCCTGGCGCGGAGCATTCCTGGCACACGGCTCCTTGACCGAACCGGGCCGTTCTTCGGCGCTCGAAGTCAGCTGCCCAGGGCCGGAGGCCGCGCTCGCGCTGGTCGGTGCCGCCCGCCGACTCGGGGTCAGCGCCAAGGCCCGCGAAGTGCGGGGCGCCGACCGCGTGGTGGTGCGCGACGGCGAGGCGATCGGTGCCCTACTGACCAGGATGGGCGCGCAGGACACCCGGTTGATCTGGGAGGAGCGCCGGCTGCGCCGCGAGGTCCGGGCCACCGCCAATCGGCTGGCGAATTTCGACGACGCCAACCTGCGCCGGTCGGCCCGCGCGGCGGTGGCCGCGGCGGCCCGGGTGGAACGGGCCCTGGAGATCCTGGGCGACACCGTTCCCGAGCATCTGGCCTCCGCCGGCCGGCTGCGGGTCGAGCACCGGCAGGCATCGCTCGAGGAACTCGGCCGGCTGGCCGATCCGCCCATGACGAAAGACGCTGTGGCGGGCCGCATTCGCCGACTGCTGTCGATGGCCGACCGCAAGGCGAAGGTCGATGGCATTCCCGACACCGAGTCGGCGGTGACCCCGGACCTGCTTGAGGACGCCTGAGTTTCGCCTGCCGCGTAGCCGCGAGCCGAACCCGGCTGCTATTTCCCAAGCCTGATTTCACCGTGTGGTTCGAGTCGCGGCCAAGACCGGCTGGCTTCGTCGGGTGGACGAGCGCTACGGTCGGGGGATGAAACGGCTCTCGAGTGTTGACGCGGCGTTTTGGTCGGCCGAAACCGCAGGCTGGCACATGCACGTCGGTGCACTGGCGATCTGCGATCCCAGCGACGCGCCCGACTACAGCTTCCAGAGACTGCGCGAATTGCTGATCGAGCGGCTTCCGGAGATCCCCCAACTGCGCTGGAAGGTCACCGGTGCGCCGCTCGGCCTGGACCGGCCGTGGTTCGTCGAGGACGACGAACTCGACATCGACTTCCACGTCCGCCGCATCGGTGTGCCGGCTCCAGGTGGCCGGCGCGAGGTCGACGAACTCGTCGGCCGGCTGATGTCCTACAAGCTGGACCGGTCCCGGCCGCTGTGGGAACTCTGGGTCATCGAGGGCGTCAAAGGGGGACGCGTCGCCACACTGACCAAGATGCACCACGCCATCGTCGATGGTGTCTCCGGCGCCGGGCTGGGTGAGATCCTGCTGGACATCACGCCCGAACCGCGGCCTCCGCAGAAGGAGACGGTCGGCTTCGTGGGGTTCACCATCCCCGGTTTGGAGCGGCGCGCGCTCGGCGCCCTGATCAACGTCGGCATCATGACCCCTTTCCGCATCGCCCGGTTGCTGGAACAGACCGTGCGGCAGCAGATCGCGGCGCTGGGCGTCACACGGCCGCCGCGCTACTTCGACGCCCCCAAGACCCGGTTCAATGCGCCGGTGTCGCCGCACCGGCGGATCACCGGCACCCGCGTCGAGTTGGAGCGGGCGAAGAAGGTCAAGGACGCCTTCGGGGTCAAGCTCAACGACGTGGTGCTGGCGCTGGTGGCCGGTGCGGCCCGCGAATACTTGGAGAAGCACGACGAACTGCCGTACAAGCCGCTGATCGCGCAGATTCCGGTGTCCACCCGCACCGACGACAACAAGTCGGACGTCGGTAACCAGATCAGCTCGATGACGGCATCACTGGCCACCGACATCGACGACCCGGCCGAACGGCTACGGGCGATCCACAAGAGCACGCAGGACGCCAAGGAGATGGCCAAGGCCCTCTCGGCGCACCAGATCATGGGGCTCACCGAGACGACGCCGCCGGGCCTGCTGCAACTTGCTGCCCGCGCCTACACCGCCAGCGGGCTGTCGCACAACTTGGCTCCAATCAACCTGGTCGTCTCCAATGTGCCCGGTCCGCCGATGCCGCTGTATATGGCCGGCGCCAAACTCGAATCGCTGGTGCCGCTCGGACCGCCGGTGATGGACGTCGCCCTGAACATCACCTGCTTCTCCTACCAGGGATACCTGGACTTCGGCTTCGTCACGACACCGGAAGTGGCCAACGACATCGACGAGATGGCCAAGGCGATCGAGCCCGCGCTGGCCGAGTTGGAGCGCGCGGCCGAGAAGTTGGACGATTAACTGACCTGACCGTTGGCCGACGGCGGGTTCGTCACGTAGACCCAGGACAGAAACCGGGCGACCGCGTCGGCGGACTTGTGCGCCCGCGGGGAGCCGAAGATGTCGAATGCGTGCTGGGCGTTGGGCAACTCGGCGTAGGCCACCGGCGATTTCGACACCGCGCGCAGCTCCTCTACGAACTCCTGCGCCTCCTGGACCGGGATCAGCGAGTCGTCGGTCCCATGCAGGACGAAAAACGGTGGCGCGTCGGGCTTTACATAGCGGATCGGTGAGGCGTCGACATAGATGTCGCGGTGCGTGCTGAATTTCTTTTTGACGACCAGCTTTTCGAGGATCTCGACGAATGCCGCGCGCCCGCGGTCGTTGGTGGAGAACCAGTCGTAGCGGCCGTAGAACGGCACCGCCGCCACCACCGATGTGTCGGCGTCTTCGAAGCCGGGCTGGAACTTGGGGTGGTTCTCGGTCAGCGCCGCCAGCGCCGTCAGGTGACCGCCGGCCGAACCCCCGCTGATCGCAACGAAATTCGGGTCACCGCCGTAGGCGGCGATGTTCTCCTTGACCCAGGCGAGCGCCCGCTTGACGTCCACGATGTGGTCGGGCCAGGTGTGCACCGGGGACACTCGGTAGTTCATCGACACGCACACCCAGCCCCGCGAAACCAGGTGCGACATCAGGGGATAAGCCTGCGGACGACGCCATCCGATCATCCAGGCGCCGCCCGGCACCTGCAGCAGGACCGGGGCCTTGCCGTCGCGCTCCAGGTCGCGCCGTCGCCAGATGTCCGCCAGATTCGACCGCCCGTGCGGACCGTAGCGGACGATGTTCTCCTTCTCGACGAACCGGCGTCGCGCCATGGTGGTGCGCAGCGGCGGATTGCGCCGGCCGGTCTGAGTGGGTTGTGTCGGCAGGGCGGTGAGCTCATCGGCGTAGTCGGGACCCAGCTGATCGGAAAGCGCCGCTTCCAAGACGGGTCCCGGGGTGATGAGTCCGCGGTACCCGATCACTCCCAATATCGCCCAGGACGCGGCCGTCAGCGCCAGCGCCACTTTGCCTTTGGGCCCGGCGAAGTCCCCGCGCCGGCCGCGCCGCACCGCGTCCAGCGCCGAGGCGGCACCGTAGATCAGCGGCACTTCCGATGCCGGCCAGCCGAACCAGAACACCGTGGGGGAGGCGTACGGGTTACGGGTGAGTGGCCGTAAACCGTTGGCGGCGTTGACAACCTCTACCGCGGCGCGGGTCAGCGGCCGGGGCCGACGCAGTTCGCGTAATACCCGCCCAACGTTCATGAACCACTCACCCGGGCTTTCAGCTCGTTGCGCAGGATCTTGCCGGTGCTGCCGCGGGGCAGCTCGTCGAGCACCGTGATCGAGCGGGGGACCTTATAGTTCGCGAGGTTTTCGCGGACGTGCTGCTTCAGCGTTTCCTCGGTGGCCGATGCGCCGGATTCCAGCACCACGAACGCTGCCAGTCGTTGACCGTACTGCTCGTCGTCGACACCGATCACCGACGCCTCGGCAACCTCGGGATGACTCGCGAGGGTCTTCTCCACTTCGATCGGATAGATGTTCTCCCCGCCGGAGACGATCATCTCGTCGTCACGGCCGACCACGAACAGTCGGCCGTTCTCGTCGAGGTAGCCGACATCCCCGGACGACATGAAACCGGCGTGGAAATCCTTTGTCTTGCCGGATGTATACCCGTCGAACTGCGTGTCGTTGCGGACATAGATCGTGCCGACCTCGCCGGTGGGCAGTTCGTTGAAATCCGAGTCCAGGATCCGGACTTCGGTGCCGCCCGCAGGACGGCCGGCGGTGTCGGGGGCCGCACGCAGATCCTCCGGTGTGGCCGTCGCAATCATGCCGGCCTCGGTGGCGTTGTAGTTGTTGTAGATGACGTCGCCGAACTGATCCATGAAGGCGATCACCACGTCGGGCCGCATCCGCGATCCCGAGGCGGCGGCGAACCGCAATGACCTTCCGCTGTATCGGTTGCGGACTTCCTCGGGCAGCTCCATGATGCGGTCGAACATCACCGGCACCACCGCAAGGCCCGTGGCCTGGTGACGGTCGATGAGCTCCAGCGTCGCTTCCGGGTCGAACTTGCGCCGGGTCACGATCGTGCACGCCATCGACGCGGCGAAGATCAACTGCGAGAACCCCCAGGCGTGGAACATGGGCGCCACGATCACCACGGTTTCCTCGGTGCGCCACGGGGTGCGGTCCAGGATCGCCTTGAGCGTGCCCAGCCCGGCGCCGCCGCCAGACTGCTTGGCGCCCTTGGGACTTCCGGTCGTGCCGGAGGTGAGCAGGATCATCTTGCCCTTGTTGCCGGTGCGCTGGGGACGCTGCCCAACATGATCGGCGATGAGCTTCTCCACCGTCAGGCCTTGCGGCTCGTCGGTCCAGGCCAGAATGCGGGTGGCATCGGGCCGGTCGGTCATCGCTCGCTCGACCGTCGCGGTGAACTCCTCGTCGTAGATGACCGCGTCGACGCCTTCGCGGTTGACCACATCGGCCATCGCCGGACCGGCGAAGGACGTGTTGAGCAGTACCACATCGGAGCCGATGCGGTTGGACGCCACCAGCGATTCGACAAAGCCGCGGTGGTTGCGGCACATGATGCCAATGACTTTCGGTTGCCCGGTCGGTAATTTCTGCAGGGCCGTGGCCAGTGCGTTGATCCGTTCGTCCAGCTGTCGCCAGGTCAGCGTGCCGAGCTCGTCGATCAAGGCCGGACGGTCCGGGCACCGCTGAGCCGCTCCGGCGAAGCCGACCGTCATCGCCATTCCCTCGCGGCGCATCGCCGCGGCCATCTTCAGGTAGCGGTCGGGCCGCATGGGTGCGATCACCCGTGCGCGCCGGAATGTGTCGATGATGCCGAGGGCTTGTTCGATCCGAGAATCCATGGCTCAGCCCAGGATCGGGAATCGACGCTTTGAGGCCAGCTTGTTCAGGCCCTCCTGCATGACCGATCGCACGTGTTCGTCGACCTCGTCGACGTCGGGGTCTTCGCCGAATTGCGCGGTAATGTCGATCGGTTCCAGCACCTGCATCACGATCTTGGCGGGGAGCGGCAGATTGGGCGGAATCGCGGCGCTGAAACCGAAGGGGAACCCGAACGAGAGGGGCAGGATGTCGCTGCGCACCAGTCGTTTCAGGCCGAGGCGCTGGGCCAGCCAGGTGCCCCGGCTCAGGTACAGCTGGGTCTCCTGGCCGCCGATGCCCACCAGTGGCACTATCGGCACACCAGCTTCGATCGCGGTGCGCACGTATCCCTTGCGGCCGTTGAAATCGATGGTGTTCTCGGCGGTGGTAGGCCGGTATGCGTCGTAATCACCGCCGGGGAAGACGACGACCACGCCCCCGGACCGCAGTGCCTGCGCGGCGTTCTCGCGATTGGCCCGGATATAGCCCGTCTTGCGGAAGAAATCGCCGGTGACACCCATGAAGAGGATGTCGTGGCTCAGCGTCAGCACCGGCCGGTCGAAGCCGAACTTGTCGTAGAAGCCCATGCTGAAGATCGGGACGTCCATCGGGAACTGGCCGCCGGAGTGATTGGCCACCACAAGCGCTCCGCCGTCGGGGAACGAGTCCAGACCGTGCACCTCGGCGCGGAAGTACGTCTTGAGGATGGGCCGCATCACGCTGATCAGGCGCTGGGTCAACCCAGGGTCGAACTTGCCGATGTCTCCGACGTCCAGGCTGTCGCTCTCGCTCACTGAGGCTCCCTCGGGCTATCCTCGCGGCCCCCTTGCCGTCGAGTCCCTAGATGGTAGCGACCAGCGTTTGCCCGGCATAACAAAGGCGGCACCGAGCAAAGGTCTCCCATTGTTGCGTTCGGGGGAGCACAGTTGGTGCAGCACAGCGAAGAAGGGACGCGGGAATGACCGGAGTCGGTGCTCCACCCATTTCGGTGATCGTTCGGCGGATCGACAAATGTCGCGACCAGCTCATTGATGAGTTGTTCGAGAAAATGCGGGTGGAGATTCGCGGGCTCGACTACGACACGCGGATGACTGATCTGTGGCGTGCGAGCCTCACCGAGAACTACATCGCAGCCATCAACTACCTGGATCGCGATGCGCCCACGGCTCTGCTGGAGGCACCGCCCGCGGCGTTGGCATACGCTCGCGCGGCCGCGCAGCGCGACGTCCCTTTGGCGCCGCTGGTGCGCGCCCATCGGCTGGGGCTCGCCGCGTTCTTGGAGGTGGCGATGCGGCACGCGTCGGCACTGGAGCCCGCGCAGCAAGCACCCACGATCATCGAGCTGGTCAACCGCTCCGGTCGGCTTACCGACATGGTTGCCGAGCAGTTGATCGCGGCCTACGAAGCAGAACACGATCTTTGGCTCAGCCGTCGCAGCGGGTTGCAACAGCAATGGATCGGCGAGTTGCTCGCCGGTGCGCCGGTCGACGCTTCGCGCGCCGAGCGGGCGTTGCGCTATCGATTGGACGCCCGGCATATCGCCGCGGTGGCGTGGGTGCAGCCCACGGTGCCGGGGGCAGAGGTCGTGGCGTTGTTCGACGAGGTTCGCTCGCTGATTACCGAGGAACTCGGGCCGGCAACGGATTCGCTGATGATGCCGACCGACGAGTGTGAAGCCCGGCTCTGGTTTGCGCCAGGCTTGCCGGTTGACGCGGCGCGGCTGCGTTCCGCAGTCACGTCGGCGAAGCTTCCGGCGCACCTGGCGTTCGGTCGGGTTGAGCAGGGGCTGCGCGGCTTCCGCGCATCGATGGAGCAGGCCCAGCGGGCCAAGGCGGTGGCCGTCGCCGGCTGCGGTCGGTTCGGCGACCGAGTTGTCTTCTACCCCGACCTCGTCCCGATAACTTTGATGGCCAACGATGTAGAAGAACTTCGCCGCTACGTCAGCGACGTCTTGAACGGCCTGGCCGTCGACGACGAGCGCGGCGAATGGTTACGTGAGACGCTGCGACAGTTCCTGTCACTGAATCGCAGTTACGTTGCCACCGCGCAGGCGATGACACTGCACCGCAACACGATTCAGTACCGTGTCGGGCAGGCAATGGAATTGTCGGAACAGAGCTTCGACGACCCGGACGCGGTGTTCAAGGTGCAGGTAGCACTAGAGGTGTGCCGGTGGATGGCGCCAGGGGTGCTGCGCGCGGCCAGATAGCCGCCGTGTTCGTGTCGCGCGCACGACCGCGCGCGTGAGCTTTGTTGTCCCGGCACCTGGTTGACCAACAACGCCCGTCATATCGTGCTGGACATGACCGTCGCTACGGGTGATTACCAACGGACACAAGTGTTTTCGCCCACGCCGTGGCCCCACATCGATCGGGCCGACCGCAAGCACCCCAACGCCGACCATCGGCAGGCGGTGTACTTCGTCACCATGCTTACTGCGCACCTACGGCGGATAGACCGCCGGATCGCCAGATGCCGTGCCGCCATCGCTTCCGCCGAGGTGGCCGGTGACATCGAAAACATCTACGGATTCCGCAGCCTGCTCGAAGACGAACAGCAGGAGCGCGAGGCGGTCGAGATCTGGCTGGACAATCTGCGGCGGCGATTTTGTCCGCCCGGCGGCCGCAAGCGCCGCTGAGTTCTCGGCGGGTGCGATTTCGGGCGACCACCGTCGAGGCGACGGGGGCGTCTGCGGGCATCTGAGGGGTAGCCTGCAGGCGCTTCCGCCGGCAGCCGGCTGGACAATGGTCCGCGCCCACACGAGTACGGCTGGGCTGCCGCGGGTATTGCCACGCCGGATAGATTTGGACTCGCCGAGGGTTTTCGAACAAGAAGCGAGGTCGCCATGGGATTCATGTCACCTGACCTTCCCGATGTCGACCGAGACAGCTGGCCGACGCTGCCCCGGGCGACCCGGCTGCAGGTGGTGACCCGGCATTGGGCGGAGAACGGATTCGGCACGCCGTACGCGGTCTACCTGCTCTACCTGATCAAGATCGCCCTCTACGTGGCAGTCCCCGCGGCCATCATTTCGCTCACGCCCGGGTTGGGCGGCCTGGGCAGGATCGGCGAGTGGTGGACGCAGCCGATCGTGTACCAGAAGGCCATCATTTTCACCTTGCTGTTCGAAGTCCTGGGGTTGGGCTGCGGGTCGGGTCCGCTCACCGGGCGGTTCATGCCGCCGATCGGCGGAGTCCTGTACTGGTTGCGCCCGAAGACAATTCGGCTCCCGCCGTGGCCGGGCAAGGTTCCGTTCACCAGTGGCGACTCCCGCAGCGTCATTGACGTCGTGCTGTATGCCGTCGTCTTGCTCAGCGCGGTGTGGGCGTTGCTCGCTCCTGGCGACGGGCCGGTGACCGGCGCCGGTGACGTCGGGTTGCTCAATCCGATCCTGGTCGTCCCGACGATCGTCGCGCTGGCGCTGCTGGGATTACGCGACAAGACCGTCTTTCTGGCCGCCCGCGGCGAGCACTACTGGCTGAAGCTGTTTGTTTTCTTCTTCCCGTTCGCCGACCAGGTCGCGGCCTTCAAGCTCATCATGCTGCTGCTGTGGTGGGGTGCCGCGACCTCTAAACTCAATCACCATTTCCCCTACGTCGTGTCGGTGATGACGAGCAACAACGCCCTGCTCCGCAGCAAGCTGTTCAATCCGGTCAAGCGCCGGATGTACCGCGACCACGTCAACGACCTGCGGCCGACCATCATCCCTAGGCTGATGGCCCACGTCGGCGGTACCACAGCGGAATTCATCGTGCCGACGGTGCTGGTGTTCATCGCTGGAGACCAGCCGTGGCGGTGGTTCCTCATCGGGTTCATGGTGATCTTCCACCTGAACATCCTGTCCAACCTCCCGATGGGAGTTCCGTTGGAGTGGAACGTTTTCTTCATCTTCTCGCTGTTCTATCTGTTCGGCCATTACGGCTCGATCCGGGCCATCGACCTGCGTTCGCCGCTGTTGCTGGCCTTGGTGCTCATCTCGGCGACCATCGCGGTGGTAGGCAACTTCTTCCCCGAGAAGATCTCGTTCCTGCCGAGCATGCGCTACTACGCCGGCAACTGGGCCACCAGTGTGTGGTGCTTCCGCGAAGGGGCCGAGGACAAGATTGAGGCCAACGTTGTGAAAAGCTCTGCGCTGGTTGTCAATCAGCTGGCCAAGCTCTACGACGAGGCGACCGCCGAGATCATGGCCGACAAGACCGCCGCGTTCCGGGCGATGCACACTCACGGACGCGCGCTCAACGGCTTGCTGCCGCGTGCGATCGACGACGAGTCCGCTTACAAGATCCGGGAGGGCGAGATCGTGGCCGGCCCGCTGGTGGGCTGGAACTTCGGCGAAGGCCACCTGCATAACGAACAACTGCTGGAAGCGGTTCAGCGACGGTGCAACTTCGCCGAGGGTGAGGTGCGGGTGATTGTCCTGGAAGGCCAGCCGATCCATATTCAGAAGCAGTGGTACCGGATCCTGGACGCCAGGACCGGATTGATCGAATCCGGTTACGTCGAGGTGGCTGACATGCTCAGCCGCCAACCCTGGCCCGAGCCCGGTGACGAGTTCCCAGTGCACATCACGACCGAACCCGTGGTGCACGGTACCTCATGACCACCTCATGACCAGGGCCGTTGTCGTCGGTGCCGGCCCCAACGGGCTGGCCGCGGCGATCCACCTGGCCCGGCAGGGCATCGAGGTCCAGGTGCTGGAGGCCCAAGACGCGATCGGCGGCGGAGCGCGCTCGGGTGAACTGACGGTGCCCGGGGTCATCCACGACCACTGCTCGGCATTTCATCCGCTCGGTGTCGGCTCCCCGTTCTGGAAAGAGATCGACCTGACGAGCTACGGCCTCACCTGGAAGTGGCCGGAAGCCGACTGCGCACACCCGCTGGACGACGGTAGCGCCGCCATGCTCTACCAGTCCGTCGTCAAGACCGCCAAGGGACTGGGCGCCGACCGCCGCCGGTGGCGGGCCGCCATGGGCGGTCTGGCATCCGGGTTCGACGAGCTCGTCGAGGACCTGCTGCGGCCGGTCATCAACATTCCGCGCCATCCCCTGCGCCTGGCCCTCTTCGGCCCGCGCGCGGTGCTACCGGCCACCGCGGTGGCCGGATGGTTCCGCACCGAACAGGCGCGGGCCCTGTACGGCGGCGCCGCCGCGCATGCCTATACGCGGCTGGACCGGCCGCTGACGGCGTCGCTCGGGTTGATGGTTTTGGCCAGCGGTCATCGGTACGGCTGGCCGGTAGCCGAGGGCGGCTCCGGGTCCATCACCCGGGCTCTGGGCGCGGCCCTGGACGCCGCCGGTGGACGTGTGAGCACCGGTGTGACGGTGCGCAGCCGCCGCGACATCCCGACCGCCGACATCATCATGCTCGACCTCAGCCCCGTTCAGGTGCTGGACCTCTACGGCGACGCGATGCCCACCCGCATCAGACGGTCCTATCGGCGCTACCGGGAAGGGTCATCGGCGTTCAAGGTCGACTTCGCGATCGAAGGCGACATCCCGTGGACGAATCCGGAGTGCGGGCGCGCAGGCACGGTCCACCTAGGCGGCAATTTCGATGAGATTGCCGACACCGAGCGGCGGCGGGCGGCGGGCACGATGGTGGAGCGCCCGTTTGTTCTGCTCGGCCAGCAGTACCTGGCCGACCGCTCGCGCTCGGTCGGCAAGATCAACCCGATCTGGGCGTACGCGCACGTGCCGTTCCGGTACACCGGGGATGCGACCGCTGCCGTCGTCGAACAGATCGAGCGGTTCGCCCCCGGGTTCCGCGACCGCATCGTCGCCACCGTGAGCACCGGGACCGCTGAGCTGCAGGCCCGCAACCCCAGCTACATCGGCGGTGACATCATCGGCGGCGCCAACGACCGGCTGCAGATCCTGTTCCGTCCCCGCATCGCCCTCGACCCTTATGCCATCGGCGTTCCGGGCGTCTACCTGTGCTCACAGTCCGCGCCGCCGGGGGCCGGGATCCACGGGCTGTGCGGGTATCACGCCGCCGAATCCGCGTTGCGGTGGCTGTCTGGACGACGAACGCATCGGCGCTGAAGCCCGCGCCGGCTCGCCGGAGCCGAAATGTGACGAACCCTTCACCGAATTGCGCACCCGCGCTTGCACTTCACGCCGCGATCCACCTCTAGCATCAGTATTACAACCGTGTCAGTTAACCCAGGAGGTTCGGGCCCTACGCCTTCCGCACCGCCACCTACGCTTAATGTGGTGGCCGCTCAATTCCGCGGAACTGAGGAATTGACCGCCCTGGTGTGCCCGCTTTATCTGATTTGAGCGCGGCATATTTATTCGTAATGCGATTAGTGCGTGAACCGTCTTCCCCAGGCGGTGGGATAATTCCGCATGCATGGGAATAGGCAAGCAATTGCCATCCCCGATGGCAGACCAAAGGAAAATAGCCCTCAACCCTGTTCGCACGGCGCATTTCTGCCATTCCGCCGCCAAGCATGACGGAGACGACAAAGCGGGTTCCCCGGCCGGGCCGGCCGCGGGAACCCGCTTCGTGAGTCGGTCTCAGCCGGTAGGGCCCGCCGGGCCTGCCGGAGTGGGCTGGCCGGGCACCGGGCCACCGGTGGGAGCGGGCTGGGTCGGGACACCCTTCCCGGTCCCCGACATATCGGTGATCGGGGCGCTCACCGGCAGCGGGACGCCGTCGGCTCCCAGCGCGATCAGCGGGCCGGCAACCGGAACCGGAGCGCCCACCGGCACGGGTGCGCCGACCGGGACCGGCGCGCCGACGGGAACGGGAGCCCCGACGGGAACCGGAGCGCCGACGGGAACCGGAGCCCCAACGGGAACCGGTGCGCCGACCGGGACCGGTGCGCCGACGGGGACCGGCGCGCCGATCGGAATGGGGGCCCCGACCGGCACCGGAGCAGCCACCGGCCCCGGCACCACCACTGGTACGCCGGACATATCGGCGATCGGCGCACTGGCCGGACCGCACGCTTCGGCGGTCGCTGCTCCGCCCGCCGGTGTACCGGCACCGGCCGGCCCACCCGCGGGTGTGCCCCCGCCGCCCGCTCCGCCGCCTCCACCGGCTCCCGCCGGTCCGCTCGCGCCTCCGGCGCCGCCGCCGTACGCGCAGCACACGGTGTGGGTGCCCGCGGCCCCCGCGCCGGCCGCGGCGGCAGGTCCGCCCGCCGCGGGGGCGCCCCCAAGTTCACCCGACATGCCCTGGATGCATGCGTGGCCACCCGTGATCAGCGGGACCGCCGCTGCCTCCGGGCTCATCGAGATGGCGGCCCCGCACAACCCAGCGCTCGCGGCAATTATCTTGATGTTGAATCGATCAAAGATCGCCATCAACGTCACTCCTTAATTCGCGCTCACACATTTCACATCAGGTGGTCCAGCAGAACCGCATAGCCGTACCGAAGCCGTGCCTGACGACCGGCTCAATAATTAGGTGTCGGTGTGCAACCTGAGCCGCGCCGCGCCGCGCCGTTTCCAAATGGTGACGTTCGGCCATATCGGGCCACAGAAAAAGGCGGCACGGCTGCACCACGAATGGCGGTGGTCGCCGCCCCAGGGGCAGCTGAATCGTCAAAGAAAGGGCGCGGCCAAAACGTGAGCGGGGCCACAACACCGGCACCAGCCGTTCATGGTGCAGCCGGGCGGATTAGGTTCAAAGTCGATGGGCGGTCTTACCGGCCCAGCAATGGGTACCGCTACTGATCTAGGCTGGCGACGAGCAGATCATCAGCGCAAATTTTGGACACAAGGAGAGACACGTGACGGTCCGAGTTGGCATCAACGGCTTTGGTCGAATCGGACGCAACTTCTACCGGGCCTTACTGGCTCAGCAGGAGCAGGGCGACGCCGACATCGAGGTGATCGCGGTCAACGACATCACCGATAACAACACGCTGGCGCACCTGCTCAAGTTCGACTCGATCCTGGGCCGGTTGCCGCACGAGGTCAGCCTCGAGGGCGAGGACACCATCGTCGTGGGTCCGGCCAAGATCAAGGCGCTCGCTGTCCGCGAGGGTCCGGCGGCGATGCCGTGGGGCGACCTGGGCGTCGACGTGGTGGTGGAGTCCACCGGCATTTTCACCAACGCGGCCAAGGCCAAGGGCCACCTGGACGCCGGCGCTAAGAAGGTCGTCATCTCCGCACCAGCGACCGACGAGGACATCACCATCGTGCTCGGCGTCAACGACGATAAGTACGACGGCAGCCAGAACATCATTTCCAACGCCTCGTGCACGACGAACTGCCTCGGGCCTCTGGCCAAGGTGCTCAACGACGAGTTCGGCATCGTCAAGGGGCTGATGACCACTATCCACGCCTACACCCAGGACCAGAACCTGCAGGATGGCCCGCACAAGGACCTGCGCCGGGCCCGCGCGGCGGCACTGAACATCGTGCCCACCTCCACCGGTGCGGCGAAGGCGATCGGCTTGGTGCTGCCCGAGCTGAAGGGCAAGCTCGACGGGTACGCGCTGCGGGTGCCGATCCCCACCGGTTCGGTCACCGACCTCACCGCGGAACTGTCCAAGTCCGCCGGTGTCGACGAGATCAATGCCGCCTTCAAGGCCGCCGCCGAGGGTCCGTTGAAGGGCATCCTGAAGTACTACGACGCGCCCATCGTCTCCAGCGACATCGTCACCGACCCGCACAGCTCGCTGTTCGACTCCGGGTTGACCAAGGTCATCGACAACCAGGCCAAGGTGGTGTCCTGGTACGACAACGAGTGGGGCTACTCCAACCGCCTCGTGGACTTGGTCAAGCTCGTCGGTAAGTCCCTCTAGCCGTGGGCGTCCCGACTCTGAAAGACCTTCTTGCCGAAGGCGTTTCCGGACGCGGCGTGCTGGTGCGCTCCGATCTCAACGTTCCGCTCGACGATGACGGCAACATCACCGACCCGGGCCGGATCACGGCGTCGGTGCCGACGCTGAAGGCGCTGCTCGACGCCGGCGCCAAGGTCGTCGTCACCGCGCACCTCGGCCGGCCCAAGGACGGCCCGGACCCGAAATACTCATTGGCCCCGGTCGCCGCCGCACTCGGCGAGCAACTCGGCCGGCACGTGCAGTTGGCCGGTTCCAACCAGTCCGGAGTGGTCGGCACCGACGCGCTGGCCCGGGCCGAGGGTTTGACCGACGGTGACATCCTGTTGCTGGAGAACATCCGTTTCGACCAGCGCGAGACCAGCAAGGACGACGGCGAGCGCCTCGCCCTGGCCCGGCAGCTCGCCGAATTGGTCAGTCCGGGAGGCGCTTTCGTCTCCGATGGGTTCGGGGTGGTGCATCGTAAGCAGGCCTCGGTCTACGACGTCGCGACGCTGCTGCCGCACTACGCCGGCACGCTCGTCGCCGACGAGATCGAGGTCCTTGAGCAGTTGACCAGCTCCACCGACCGTCCCTACGCCGTGGTCCTCGGTGGATCGAAGGTGTCCGACAAGCTCGGGGTGATCGAGTCACTCGCCACCAAGGCCGACAGCATCGTCATCGGCGGTGGCATGTGCTTCACCTTCCTTGCCGCGCAGGGTTATTCCGTCGGCAAGTCGCTGCTCGAAGAGGACATGGTGCAGACCTGTCGCGACCTGCTGGAGACCTATCACGATGTGCTGCGACTGCCGGTCGACATCGTGGTCACCGAGAAGTTCGACGCCGATTCGCCGCCGCAGACCGTCGCCGCCGACGAGATCCCGGACGGACTGATGGGTTTGGACATCGGACCTGGTTCGGTCAAGAGGTTCACCAACTTGCTGTCCAACGCCAGAACCGTGTTCTGGAACGGTCCGATGGGTGTCTTCGAGTTCCCGACGTACGCCGAGGGCACCAAAGGGGTGGCCGAGGCGATCGTCGCCGCGACCGGCAAGGGCGCGTTCAGCGTGGTCGGCGGTGGGGACTCCGCCGCCGCGGTCCGCGCCCTGAAGATCCCCGAGGACGCCTTCTCGCACATCTCCACCGGTGGCGGCGCGTCACTGGAATACCTTGAGGGCAAATCGCTTCCGGGCATCGAGGTGCTCGGCAGCGAGCAGCCCGAGCAGAACTGAAGGGGAGAAGCCTCGTGAGCCGCAAGCCGCTGATCGCCGGCAACTGGAAGATGAACCTGAACCACTTCGAGGCGATCGCGCTGGTGCAGAAGATCGCATTCGCCCTGCCGGACAAGTACTTCGACAAGGTCGATGTCACGGTGATCCCGCCGTTCACCGACCTGCGCAGCGTGCAGACCTTGGTCGACGGCGACAAACTGCGCCTCACCTACGGCGCTCAGGACTTGTCGCAGCACGACTCCGGCGCTTACACGGGTGACATCAGCGGGGCCTTCCTGGCGAAGCTGGGTTGCAGTTTCGTCGTCGTCGGGCACTCCGAGCGGCGCACCTACCACAACGAGGACGACGCGCTGGTGGCCGCAAAGGCCGCGGCCGCCCTCAAGCACGAGCTCATCCCGATCGTCTGCATCGGCGAGCATCTCGATGTCCGCGAGGCGGGAAACCACGTGTCGCACAACGTGGAACAACTGCGCGGATCGCTGGCCGGCCTGTCCGCCGAGCAGATCAGTCGGGTCGTCATCGCTTACGAGCCGGTCTGGGCGATCGGCACCGGGCGGGTGGCCAGTTCCGCCGACGCCCAGGAGGTGTGCGCCGCGATCCGTGCCGAGCTCGCCTCGCTGGCCTCCCCGCAGATCGCCGAGACGGTGCGGGTGCTCTACGGCGGCTCGGTCAACGCCAAGAATGTCGGCGATCTTGTCGCACAGCAGGACATCGACGGTGGACTGGTCGGCGGCGCGTCACTGGACGGCGAGCAGTTCGCGACGCTGGCGGCCATCGCCGCCGGAGGACCGCTGCCGTAACAGGCCCCGGCCTACGTGTGACTGGCCAGTGCCGCATACTTCCCGGCACGCGCCACGGCATAGGACCGCCACAACTGGCGGTCCATCGAGGCGAACACATGGTCGGCGATATGCTTCGCCAGCTCCAATTGCTCGGCGGTCAGCGACGCTGGGGCGCTGATCTCGATCGAGCCGCCCGCATCACCGGTGAGGCTGGGCGGATCATGCCTCCCGCAAAGGTAATCCAGCCGGCCACCGGTTTCCGCTTCCGCCGCAAGCGCCAGCGGTTGTGTCTGCGCGAAGAACTCTTCACCCGTCGACTCAAGGGCTACCAGCATCCACCAGCGCAACACCGGATCCCGTTGGCGCAACGCAATTTTGGCGAACTCGACCATGTTCTGCCGATGCAGATCCATATCGGCATCCAGAAACAGCCACTCGAGAGCGTCACTGGCCGTGTGGCCCAGCACCTGATCTAGTCCCAGTGCTTCCCAGTCGGACAGGAACAGCTTGCTGTGCTGGGACAAGCGCGACGCCCACGCGTTGACAGCCTGTTCCTCCGCGCTACCGGGGTGCGCATAGGTCATGGCGTACTTGGTCAGGTCGCGGTACCCGAGGATGTCCATCACCCACATCGGGATGAAGAGACGAAGCCTGTCGGCCGGGCCGTGCTCGTCGCTGCGCAGCCAGTCGTAGAACGGATGCGCGCGCAGACGCGCTTTGTGCTGCTCGATGTGACGAACCAGCTCGGCGTCATGGTCATCACGCGGTTTGACCACGAGCGAGGGCGCCGTCCAGTCATCGCGGGCCAGCGAGACCACCTCTGGTTTGTGGGGGACGACTCCCGGTTCCAGGTACGTTGTGGCGTAGTCGTGGAATCCGGTGAATATGTCGTCGAAAATGCCGAACATGCGCCGACACGCGTCGCCGGCGCGTTCGCGGCGCTCGGGATCGAGCACGACCGCCTCGAACAACCCTTCGGTGTTGGCGACGTGCCCGGATTCCAGGTCCAGGTGGTACGGGCCGAAATAGCGGTATTCCAGACCGGTCTGGCGTGACAGCTCGGCCGCGACGCGGGCGGTGTTGCTGAGCATCACATGTCCGGTCGCTTCGCCGGCTTCCGAGTGGCCGAACCGGATCAGCGCATCGTCACCGTCGTCGACAGCCAGCCTGATGAACTCAATTCCACTGCGGCGGAACGTTTCCTGATCCGGTGAGAGGAACAACCACCAGAGCATGTCGCTGGTACGCCAACCCAGCCGGGAATCCAGGTCGAGCTTGCGCCAATCTTCCAGAAACATCCTCGAATGCTTCTCGTCTTCGAGAGTGCCGAGGTTGATCAGCCATTCGTATTCGTCTCGCGGCTCCGGGAAGCGCAGCACCCAGCGGTTCATGTCCCGGAACTGCATTATGAAGAACGCGCCGGCCGGCCCGATGGCCAAGCGGTCCCTTGCGGGGACCTGGTCGCTAGAAAGCCACTTGAAAAACGCATGTCTACGCGCTGCCTCCTGGCCCGCATCGCGCAGTTCCATCACATGTTTCATCGCGAGGTCTTTCTTTGCTGGACTCGACCGCTGCAGCTGAGTCGCTAACGTCAACCGGCCTTTCGAAGTTGTGCTAATTATACGCCCGTTGAGTACAATCGTTTAGTTGCCTCACCACCCGCCACATGTCGGATCCCGGGGTGAGTTCATCTCATCGCTGGTGCTGGTTTGGTATCGGGTTGGAAAAATGTGTGTTACTGCTAACGGGTGTTGACCGCGTGTCGGTGACCGGTCTGCAAGGTGGATGAGTCGTCTCGGGGATGGAGGAACTCAACGAGATGGACGGTCAAGACGACGTGGGCGGCGTGCTCACGGGGGAGACAACCAACATGAGGGCAGCCAATGGCGCTCTCGAATCGATTTTCGCCGGCGGTGCGAGCGGCCGGGACGCAGCGCTCCTGCGTGCGGTATTCGCACAGTCGGGCGTCGGGGTGGGCATTTCCGACATCATGGGCAAGATTTTGGTGGTCAACGACGCGTTCGCGAACATGTTCGGCTACGAGACCGAAGAATTCATCCGGACGTTTCAGGTCACCGATCTCACCCATCCGGACGACACGATGGAAGTGTGGGATCAGTACGCGGCCTTGATGCGGGGCGACGTCGAGATGGTAAGCCTGGAAAAGCCGCACCTGCATCGCGACGGGCACACCATCTGGAACACCGTCAACGTTTCCCTGATCCGCGACGCCAACGGCGTACCCATCTACACGCTGGCCGTGTTCGGAGATGTCACCGACCGGCGCGAGCTCGAACAACAGTTGCGTCATCAGGCTTCACACGATCCGCTGACCGGATTGCCCAATCGCAGCCAGTTCTTCGACCGCCTCAGCACGGCGTTCGAAGACCCGCAGTCCCGGGTGGGCATCTGCTACGTCGACCTCGACGGTTTCAAGGACGTCAACGACACGCTCGGCCACGACATCGGTGACAAGCTACTCGTCGAGGTCGCTGAGCGGCTGTCGTTGTGCCTGCAGCGGCCCGAACAATTCGTCGCGCGCCTCGGTGGGGACGAATTCGTCTTCCTGCTGCCGGAGCCGGCCAGCACGGACGAGGTCACCGAGCTCGCCGACTCGGTGCTGCGTGTTCTCGAGTCGCCCTTCGACGTCGACGGCAACCCGATCACCGTGTCCGCCAGCGTGGGAGTGATGGAACAGGAGGTCGCCATCATCTCCGAAGTCGACCTGATGAAGGGCGCCGACGTCACGCTCGCGCGTGCCAAGCAGGCCGGCGGCAACCGGTGGGTGATCCACGATCGCCACCACGAGAACACCCCGATGCACAAAGCCCTCGATCGCGGTGAGTTCCGCCTCGTCTACCAGCCGATCGTGCGGCTCTCCGACAACGCCGTCATCGGAGCCGAAGCCTTGGTGCGGTGGGAGCACCCGACGCTGGGGACACTGCTGCCAGACCGATTCATCAATCTCGCTGAGCGCAACGGCATGATCGTGCCGCTCACGACGTTCGTGGTGGAGCAAGCATGTCGCCACGTGCAGGGCTGGCGAGCCAGTCAGGCGGTCGACTCGCCGCTGTTCGTCAGCGTCAATGTCGCCGTCCGAAATGTGTGTGATCCGAGCTTTCTCTCGGTGGTCAAGAACGCCCTGCACCACAACGGACTGCCGCCGCATGCGTTGCAACTGGAGCTCACCGAAAACGCGGTCCTGGGCAAGGACGAGACCTCAGTACGCAGGATGCAGCAGCTGTCGGCCATGGGCGTGTCGATCGCCATCGACGATTTCGGCACCGGCTTCTCCAGCCTGGCCTACCTGCGTGATCTGCCGGTCGATGTGGTCAAGCTGGCCGGGGAGTTCATCAACAACCTCGGCGGCAACATTCACGGTCGGCTGGCTGACGAACAGATCACCAGAGCCATGATCGACCTGGCTCACACGCTAGGGCTCACCGTCACCGCCGAACAGGTCGAGACCCCCAGCCAGGCGGCCCGGTTGCGGGCCCTCGGCTGCGACTCCGCGCAGGGCTGGCACTTCGGCAGGCCGGTAGCGCCGGAGTTGTTCAGATTCTGACGGCCGCTCAGCGGTACTTGATCAGCAACGCCATGCCGATCACCGAAACCAGCCAGATTCCGGTGATGAACAGCGTCAGCCGGTCGAGGTTCTTTTCCACCACCGTCGAGCCGGACAGGCTGGACTGCACACCGCCACCGAACAGCGTCGACAGGCCGCCACCCTTGGCGCGGTGCAGCAACACCAGCAACACCACCAACACGCTGGTGACCACAAGGGTGATCTGCAGGGCCAATTCCATACGGGCAGACTACCCAACGCCGCCGGACCGCCCGCGACGGACGCAGCAATAGAACGGGATCAGCCCAGGTGAGGCTGCACCAGGGATACGGTGAGCTGCAAATTCGCCGTCGATCGGGGCGCGCCCATGAACAATGCCCAGCCAGGCTGGCCCTATGGCCGACCCGCTCACGGCCGGCGTCTCCGGGTCGTCACCATCTGCACGCCTACTGCCAGGACGGGCTCTATCGAAGACAGTTCGGGCGGGCCGACCTGATGGTCGATGTCGCGCCAGGGCAGTGGGTCGAACTCGAATACCGGATGCGCTCGTTCGGCGGTCCGGGTTTGCTCGGTCCGCCGACGGCAGGTATCGACCAGGCCAGCAAGGTGGTTTTCGGGCTGGTTGCCGGCCTGCTGCTGGGGATTCCCGCCCTGATATTCATCGTGTTCGTCATCGCATCGGTCGCCGCCAAATAGCCGACTCGGCGGTTCCCCTCAATACTGGGACATATGGTCGAGGTTTCTGACACCGCGCTGGACCCCATCGGCGACGTGCACCGAACGGCGTTGGGACGCGAGGCGACCGAGCCCATGCGCGCCGACATCCGGCTGCTGGGCGCCATCCTCGGTGACACGGTGCGCGAGCAGAACGGCGAAGAGGTGTTCGACCTCGTCGAGCGCGCCCGCGTCGAGTCCTTCCGGGTACGACGCTCGGAGATCGACCGCGCCGAGGTGTCGCGCATGTTCGACGGCATCGACATCCACCAGGCCCTTCCCGTCATCCGCGCCTTCACCCAGTTCGCACTGTTGGCCAACGTGGCCGAGGACATCCATCGGGAGCGCCGCCGCAGCATCCACGTCGCCGCCGGGGAACCCCCGCAGGACAGCAGCCTGGCCGCCACCTACCTCAAATTGGATGAGGCGGAACTCGATTCGGCGACGGTCGCCGAGGCTCTCAAGGGCGCGCTGGTGGCGCCGGTGATCACTGCCCATCCGACCGAAACCCGGCGGCGCACCGTCTTCGTCACCCAGCACCGCATCACCGAGCTGATGCGGTTGCACGCCGAAGGTCACACCGAGACCGACAGTGGCCGCAGCATCGAACTGGAGTTGCGCCGCCAGATCCTCACGCTGTGGCAGACCGCGATCATCCGATTGTCCCGGCTGCAGATCAGCGACGAGATCGCCGTCGGACTGCGGTATTACCCGGCCTCGTTCTTCGAAGTCATTCCGCGGGTCAACGCCGAGGTAAGGGAGGCCTTGCAGAAGCGCTGGCCCGACGCGAACCTGCTGTCTGGACCGGTGCTGCGCCCGGGCTCATGGATCGGCGGCGACCGCGACGGCAACCCGAACGTCACCGCCGAGGTGGTCCGGCTTGCTACCGGCAGCGCCGCCTTCACCGCGCTGTCCCACTACCTGACCGAGCTCGACCACCTCGAGCAGGAGCTGTCGATGTCGTCACGGCTGCTCGACGTGACATCCGAACTCGGCGAGCTGGCCGAGGGCTGCCAGGACAAGGCACGCGCCGACGAGCCGTACCGCCGAGCGTTACGGGTGATCCGGTCCCGGCTGAGCGCCACCGCCACCGCGATCCTGGACGAACAGCCGCAGCACCTTCTCGATCTAGGTCTGCCGGCGTATGACACGCCCGAGGAACTGCGGGCCGACCTCGACACCATCGACGCGTCCTTGCGCACTCACGGCAGTGCCGTGCTGGCCGACGACCGGTTGGCGTTGTTGCGGGAAGCCGTGCACGTGTTCGGGTTTCATCTCAGTGGCCTGGACCTGCGGCAGAACTCCGACGTGCACGAGGAGGTGGTCGCCGAACTGCTGGCCTGGGCCGGCGTGCACCCGGACTACGCCTCATTGCCGGAAGACGAGCGGGTGGAACTGCTGGTGACCGAACTGAGCACCCGCCGGCCGCTGATCAGGGACCGCGCGCATCTGTCCGAGTTGGCGCGCAAGGAGCTCGACATCGTCAGCGCCGCCACCCACGCCGTCGAAACCTACGGTCCCGCAGCGGTTCCCAATTACGTCATCTCCATGTGCCAGTCGGTGTCCGACATTTTGGAGGTGGCGATCCTGCTGAAAGAAGCGGGACTGCTGGACGCCTCGGGGGAGGAGCCGTACTGCCCGGTCGGCATCTCGCCGCTGTTCGAGACGATCGACGATCTGCACAACGGGGCGGCGATCCTGCAGACCATGCTGGAACTGCCGCTGTACCGGGCCATGGTCGCCGCCCGCGACGACGAGCAGGAAGTGATGCTGGGCTACTCCGATTCCAACAAGGACGGCGGTTATCTGGCCGCCAACTGGGCGGTGTACCGCGCCGAGCTGGCACTGGTCGAGGCGGCACGTAAGAACGGAATTCGGTTGCGGCTCTTCCACGGTCGGGGCGGAACCGTCGGGCGCGGCGGCGGGCCGAGCTATCAGGCCATCCTGGCGCAGCCGCCCGGCGCGGTGAACGGCTCGTTGCGGCTCACCGAACAGGGTGAGGTGATCGCCGCCAAATATGCCGAGCCCCGAAGCGCCCGGCGCAACCTGGAAAGCCTGGTGGCGGCCACCCTGGAGTCGACGCTGCTCGACGTCGAAGGTCTTGGTGACACCGCCGAACCGGCCTACGCCGTGCTCGACGAAGTCGCCACGCTGGCCAACCGGGCATACGCCGAATTAGTCCACGACACAGCGGGATTCGTCGAATACTTCAAGGCCTCCACCCCGGTCAGCGAGATCGGGTCCCTCAACATCGGCAGCCGGCCGAGCTCACGTAAACCCACCGAATCGATCGCGGACCTGCGTGCCATCCCGTGGGTGCTGGCGTGGAGCCAGTCGCGGGTCATGCTGCCCGGGTGGTACGGCACCGGAGCGGCTTTCGAACAGTGGATCGCGGCCGGCCCCGAAGGTGAGGAGGAACGGCTGGCGGTGCTGCACGATCTCTACGAGCGCTGGCCGTTCTTTCGCAGCGTGCTCTCCAACATGGCGCAGGTACTGGCGAAAAGCGATCTCGGCCTGGCCGCCCGCTATTCCGAACTGGTCGACGACGAAGCCCTGCGGCGCAGGGTGTTCGACAAGATCGTCGACGAGCATCGCCGCACGATCGCTATGTACAAGCGCATCACCGGCCAGGAAGACCTACTCGCCGACAATGCTGCGCTGGCGCGTTCGGTGTTCAACCGGTTCCCTTACCTGGAGCCGCTGAACCACCTGCAGGTGGAATTGCTGCGCCGCTATCGCTCGGGGGAGGACAACGAATTCGTTCAGCGCGGCATCCTGCTGACCATGAACGGGTTGGCCAGCGCGCTCCGGAACAGCGGGTAGCCGGCCCCCTAGACTGCAGCAATGGTGCACACCCACACGTCGACGACGCACTGGGGCGCGTTCAACGCCCAGGTCCGCGACGGCGACATCGTGGCGGTGAGCGCGCTGGGCCGCGATACCAACCCCGCTCCGCAACTACAGAATCTGCCCGGTGCCATTCGCCATCGCAGCCGCGTCGCCAATCCCGCCGTGCGGCGCGGTTGGCTGGAAAACGGCCCAGGCCCCAGCGACCGGCGCGGCGCGGACGAGTTCGTCGAGGTCGGCTGGGACGAGTTGATCGAGCTGCTGGCCACCGAGCTGCGCCGGGTCGTCGACCGCTACGGCAACGAGGCGATTTACGGCAGCTCCTACGGCTGGGCCAGCGCTGGACGGTTCCACCACGCCCAGAGCCAGGTGCACCGCTTTCTGAACCTGCTGGGCGGCTACACCGCGTCGCGGCACAGTTACAGCGCCGGCGCGTCGGAGGTGATCTTCCCGCACATATTCGGTGGCGAGTTCTACGACATGATGAGCCGGTCCACCACCTGGGACGTCATCGTCGAGCACACCGACCTGCTGGTGGCGTTCGGCGGTTTGCCGCTGAAGAACACCGCGGTTATGCCCGGCGGCACCACCCGCCACCCCGACCGTGACCACATCGCCGACTATCGCGGGGGAGGCGGCCGGTTGATCTCGGTCAGCCCGCTGCGGGACGACATCACCGCGATCGCCGGGCATCTCGGCGAAAAGTGCCAATGGATCCCGGCTATACCGGGGACCGACGTGGCGATCATGCTGGGCCTGGCCCACGTGCTCATCACCGAGTCACTGGTCGATCGCGCCTTCCTGGACACCTATTGCACCGGATACGAGCGCTTCGAACGCTACGTCCTGGGTGGTACGGACGCGGTGGCCAAGACCCCGGAGTGGGCGGCGCATCTGGCCGGTGTGGACGCGGACGTGCTGCGGGATCTGGCCCGACGGATGGCGGCGGGCCGCACCCTGATCACCACCAGCCTGTCGCTGCAGCGGATCGAACACGGCGAGCAGACAGTGTGGATGGGCGCCACCCTGGCTGCCATGCTCGGCCAAATCGGGCTCCCGGGAGGGGGTTACGGCCATGCCTACGGCTCCAACGGCATCGGCAACCCGCCGCTGGCCTGCGGCTTGCCGACCCTGCCGCAGGGCGCCAATGCGGTGCGCACGTTCATCCCGGTGGCCGCCATCAACGAGTTGTTGCACCGGCCGGGTGACAAGCTGCCCTTCAACGGTCAACTGCTCGATCTGCCCGACATCAAGTGCGTCTTCTGGGCGGGCGGCAACCCGTTCCATCACCACCAGAACCTGCCGCGGCTGCGCCGGGCACTGGCTCGGGTCGACACAATCGTTGTGCACGAACAGTTTTGGACCGCGATGGCCAAACACGCCGACATCGTCGTACCAACGACCACCAGCTTCGAACGCGACGACTTCGGCGGCAGCCGCACCGATTCCACCTTGATCGCCATGAAGGCGATGGTCCCGCCATACGCGAACGCCCGCGACGACTACGACACCTTTGCCGCACTGGCGCACCGGATGGGCTTCGGCGAGCGGTTCACCGAGGGCCGCACCGGATACGAATGGCTGGAGCACATGTACGGCAAGTGGGCGGCCGAACAGGATTTCGCCGTGCCGACCTTTGCCGAGTTCTGGCGCGCGGGCGAGCTCGAATTGCCGACCCGAACCGGCCTGACGTGGTTTGCCGACTTCCGCGCCGATCCGGTCAATAGTCCGTTGGGGACGCCGAGTGGGCGCATCGAGATCTTCTCGGCAACGATCGACCGGTTCGGGCTGCAAGACTGCGCCGGCCACCCCAGCTGGTTCGAACCGACCGAGTGGTTGCACGGTCCGCGTGCCACCAGATTTCCGCTGCACATGATCGCCAACCAGCCGCGCACCCGGCTGCACAGCCAACTCGACCACGGCGCCGCCAGTATGGCATCGAAAATTCATGGCAGAGAACCGATCCGGATGCATCCTGTAGACGCGGCAGTGCGCGGTCTCGGTGACGGCGACATCGTGCGGGTGTTCAACGATCGAGGAGCCTGCCTGGCCGGTGTGGTGGTCGACGACGATCTGCGGCCGCAGGTGGTGCAACTGTCCACCGGCGCGTGGTTCGACCCCGCCGACCCGGCCGACCCCGATTCGATGTGCGTGCACGGTAACCCGAACGCATTGACCAACGACGTCGGGACATCCTCGCTGGCGCACGGCAGTACCGGTCAGCATGTGCTGGTTCAGGTGGAGAAGTTCACCGGTGAACTGCCGCCGCTACGCGCGCACGAACCGCCGCGTCTCAGTTGACCCGGTCCACCAACAGGTGAGCACACGTTTCAGCAGTCAGTGGAGGTGTTCAACGGAGTCGACCGAGGCGCACAGGTTTTCGGGGCACGACCTAGTGGACCGACCGATTTCGTAGGCGGTCCAGCACCCCACGCAGGACGTGTTCGGTCGCCGAGAGCGGCGTCATCATCGTTTCGCCCAGGCCGACCACGTAGTCGAACCGTTCGATGATCGCCTCCACCGGCTCGAGCAGGACGACCAGCCGCTGCGCAAGGTCGTCCAGGCTGGACAGCGTTCTGTCCAGGTGGTTCAAACCACCTTCCATGCGCTCAACGGTGGCATTGAGCGCACCCAGGCATTTGTTGAGCTCGACCAGGGAGGTGCTCAGACCGTCGAGGACGTCCTCGACCTGCTCCACCGTCTTGTCGGCATTTAACGCCGCCTGGGTAAGCGTCTTCACTCTTTGCCGAGCCGGGGTCGGACGGCCGCCGCTTCTGTCTGCCATGACGGTCATTATTACCGCATTGACATCGGTGAACCTACCCCCGGCAGCAAATGCCCGATGTCAACCGGAAAGTTTGCCCGCGGCGTCCCGGTCGAGCAGCCACCGAGTGGCCTCCCGTCCCACGGCGCCCGCTGCCGGGACTGAAACGGGATCGGCGCCGCCGAGGGCGGCGGCCACCGCGTCCGCTTTCCCCGCCCCCGAGACGATCAGCCACACCTCCCGGGAACGCTGAATCGCGGGCAAAGTCAAGGTGATTCGCAACGGCGGCGGCTTCGGACAATCCTCGACCGCGACCACCAGACGGTCGGTCTCGCGCACGGCGGGCGTGTCCGGGAACAGTGAGTTGATGTGTCCCTCGGGTCCCATGCCCAGCAGGTGGACGTCGAAATCGGGTGCCGTCTCACCGGGTGCGGCGTTCGCCGCCAGGATCTGCTCGTAGGCCAGCGCGGCGGCATCGATGTCGGGACCGAATTCGCCGTTGCTGGCTGCCATTGGATGTACCTGGCTCGCCGGCACCGGGACGTGGTCGATCAACGCTTCCCGGGCCTGCTTCTCGTTGCGCTCGTCGTCGTCCTCGGGCACGTAGCGCTCGTCACCCCAGAACAGGTGGACCTTGGACCAGTCGACCTGCTGTGTGTCGGCGAGGTAGCGCAGCAGGGCGATACCGTTGCCGCCGCCGGTGAGTACGATCAGCGCTTGCCCGCGAGCCTGAACCGCGGCATTGATGGCGCTGACCAACCGTTCACCGGCCGCCTGCACCAAAGCCTCACTGTCGGCGAATACTTCGATCTCTGCGCTCACTGGTATTGCACTTTCTCGATACCTTGCAGTGCGGCGTGGAAGATCTCGTCGGCGTGCAGTCGGCGCAGGTCTTCGGCCAGGCATTCACCGGTTTCCCTGCGCGCCAACGGAACCAGCGCTTCGGGCTTGGCTGTGCGGCTCAGGGTTGCGGTGGTTCCTTCCTGCGGCCGGCTCAACACGATGGTCTCGCTCTTGCGCACCAACTCCACCTTCAGCTCGCCGACCTCACGGCGCACCGGGCCATCGATGCAGTGGGCCAGCCAGCCCGCCAGGATGTCGAGGGCGGGTTCGTCACGCAGACCCGAAACCAGCGCCGACTCGATCGGCTCGTGCGGCGGCAGGTCGATGGCCGAGGTGAGCAGCGCGCGCCAGTAGGTGATGCGACTCCACGCCAGGTCGGTGTCGCCCGCGGTGTATCCGGCCAGCCGGCTCTTGATCGCCGACAACGGATCGACGCCGTTGGTGGCGTCGGTGATGCGGCGAATCGCCAACTTGCCCAACGGGTCCTGCGCCGGGACCGCCGGGGCGATGTCCGGCCACCACGCGACCACCGGGATATCGGGAAGCAGGAAGGGGGTTACGACGCTGTTGGCGTGACCGGACAGCGAACCGGACAGCTTGAGTACGACGACCTCGCCGGCGCCGGCGTCGCCGCCCACCCGGATCTGGGCGTCCAGGCTCGGCTTGTCGGCGTACGGGTCACCACGCATCGCGACGATGACGCGACTGGGGTGTTCATGGCTGGCACCGTTGGCGGCCTCGATGGATTCTTCGAGCACCGCCTCGCTGTCGGGGGCGATGATCAACGTCAGGACCCGGCCCATCGTGACAATGCCGGCCTTCTCGCGCATGTCGTCGAGCTTCTTGTTCACCGCCGTGGTGGTGGTGTCAGGCATGTCGACTATCACGGCCGCTCCTGCGCATCAACGCGTTCACAACGCAGGATCATGGCCGCCGCCATTCCCGGCCGGTCCGGCGCAACATCTCGAATGCCGACTCCGGGCCCCAGGTACCCGCCTCATATGGGTCCGGCTTCCCGTGTGATGCCCAGTTGTCCAGCGCGGGATCCAATATCTCCCAGGCCAATTCGACCTCCTCATTGACCGGGAACAGGGACGGCTCGCCGAGCAGCACATCGAGGATCAGCCGCTCGTACGCCTCCGGTGATTCCTCGGCGAACGCCGAGCCATAGGAGAAGTCCATGTTGACGTCGCGGACCTCCATCGCGCTGCCCGGCACCTTCGACCCGAATCGCAGCGTGATGCCCTCGTCCGGTTGCACTCGGATGACCATCGCATTGGTGCCCAGTTCGTCGGTCATGGTGGCGTCGAACGGCAGGTGCGGCGCGCGCTTGAAGACCAGAGCGATTTCGGTGACCCTGCGGCCCAAGCGTTTTCCGGTGCGCAGGTAGAACGGCACCCCGGCCCAGCGTCGGGTGTCGACCTCGAGGGTGATCGCGGCGAAGGTCTCGGTGATGGAGTCCTTGGAGAACCCTTCCTCATCGAGTAGCCCGACCACTTTTTCTCCGCCCTGCCAGCCGGCGGCGTACTGGCCGCGGCTGGTGGTCTCGTCGAGGGGCTCGGCCAGCCGGGTCGCCGACAGCACCTTGATCTTCTCGGTCTGCAACGCATGAGGATTGAAGCTGACCGGCTCCTCCATCGCGGTCAGCGCCAGTAGCTGCATCAAGTGGTTCTGGATCACATCGCGGGCGGCGCCGATGCCGTCGTAGTAGCCGGCCCGGCCGCCCAGCCCGATGTCCTCGGCCATGGTGATCTGCACGTGGTCGACGTAATGCGCGTTCCAGATCGGGTCGAACAGCTGGTTGGCAAATCGCAACGCCAGGATGTTCTGCACCGTCTCCTTGCCGAGGTAGTGGTCGATGCGGAAGACCGATTCCTCCGGGAAGACGGAGTTGACCGTCTTGTTCAGGTCCTGGGCACTGGCCAGGTCATGCCCGAACGGCTTCTCGATCACCACGCGGCTCCACCGGCTGCCCTGCGGCCGAGCCAGCCCCGACTTGTGCAGCTGTTCGCACACCTGTGGGAAGGACTTCGGTGGGATGGCCAGGTAGAACGCATGATTGCCGCCGGTGCCGCGCTCGGCGTCGAGCTTCTCCAGCGTCTCGGCGAGCCGCGCGAACGCGTCGTCATCGTCGAAAGCGCCTGGCACGAAACGGAATCCCTCGGCCAACCGGTCCCAGTTCTCCTGCCGGAACGGGGTCCGGCAGTGTTGCTTGACGGCGTTGTAGACCACGTCGCCGAAATCCTGGGTGCTCCAGTCGCGGCGCGCGAAACCCACCAGGGAAAACGTCGGCGGCAGCAAGCCGCGGTTGGCCAGGTCGTAGATCGCCGGCATCACCTTCTTGCGGGCCAGGTCGCCGGTGACGCCGAAGATCACCATGCCGCACGGACCGGCGATTCTGGGCAGCCTTTTATCCCGCTTGTCCCGCAGCGGGTTATGCCACGCTTGGGTCATTTCTTGGCGGAGTCCAGCTGCGCCTGAGTCTCCTTGAGTAGCTCGCTCCAGGACTCCTCGAACTTCTGGACGCCTTCGTTCTCCAGCACGATGAACACGTCGTCCAGGTCGATGCCGATGTCCTGCAGCTTGTCGAACACTTGCTGGGCTTCGGAACCGGTGCCGGTCACCGTGTCGCCGTTGATCACGCCGTGGTCGGCCACGGCGTCAATTGTCTTCTCCGGCATGGTGTTGACGGTGTTCGGCGCCACCAGTTCGGTGACGTAAAGGGTGTCGGAGTAGTCGGGGTTTTTGACGCCGGTGGACGCCCAGAGCGGCCGCTGCACGCGGGCGCCGTCGGCCTTGAGCGGCTCGAACCGCTCACCGCCCTCGAAGACCTCCTGGTATGCCGCATAGGCCAGGCGGGCATTGGCGACCGCGGCTTGTCCCAACAGCGCCCGCGCCTCGTCGGAGTCGATCTTTTCCAGCCGCTTGTCCACCTCGGTGTCCACCCGGGACACGAAAAACGAAGCGACGGAATGGATCTTGGACAGGTCATGGCCGGCTTGCTTGGCCCGTTCCAGCCCCTCCAGGTAGGCGCCCATCACCGCGCGGTAGCGCTCGACCGAGAAGATCAGCGTGACGTTGACCGAAATCCCTTCGGCCAGCGTCGAAGCGATGGCGGGGATGCCGGCCTCGGTCGCGGGGATCTTGATCAGCAGGTTCGGCCGGTCGACGATCTTCCACAGCTCGATGGCCTGCTGGGTGGTCTTGTCGGTGTCGTGCGCCAGCCGCGGGTCGACCTCGATCGACACCCGGCCGTCGACGCCGTCGGATGATTCCCACTGCGGCCGCAACACGTCGCAGGCGTTGCGGACGTCGTCGGTGGTGACGGTGCGGATGGTGGCATCCACGTCGGCGCCGCGCTCGGCCAGTTCGGCGACCTGGTCGTTATAGGTATCGCTGTCGGCCAGCGCCTTCTGGAATATCGACGGGTTGGTGGTCACCCCGACGACACTCTTGGTGTCAATCAGTTCCTGCAGATTGCCCGACTTGATCCGGTCCCGCGAGAGATCGTCCAGCCATACCGATACGCCTGCTTCGCTCAACGCCGCGAGGTTTGGATTCTGGGTCATCTTCAATCACCTTTTCTCAATTATCGAGTGCTTCTTCCGCGGCGGCAGCGACGGCTTCCGCTGTGAAGCCGTACTCACGGAACAAGGTCTTGTAGTCGGCGGATTCGCCGTAGTGCTCGATCGACACGATCTTCCCGGTGTCGCCCACGAGCTTGTGCCAGGACTGCGCGACACCGGCCTCGACGGCCACCCGTGCCGAAACCGACGGGGGCAGCACACTGTCGCGGTAGTCGCTCGGCTGCGATTCGAACCACTCGACGCAGGGCATGGACACCACCCGCGCGACGATGTCCTTGTCCGCCAGCAACTTCTGCGCCGCGACCGCCAGCTGCACCTCGGAGCCGGTGCCGATCAGCACGACATCGGGCTCGTCGTCGTCTTCCCGGCCACCGGCCTCCTGGCCCAGCACGTAGCCACCGCGCGCCACGCCGTCCAGGTTGGTGCCCTCGAGAATCGGCACGTTCTGGCGGGTCAGGATCAGCCCAACGGGTCCGCTGCCGTTACCCCGCGCCAGGATCGTGCGCCAGGCAAATGCCGTCTCGTTGGCGTCGGCTGGGCGTACCACCGACAGGTTCGGGATGGCCCGCAGCGCCGAAAGATGCTCGATGGGTTGGTGAGTCGGGCCGTCCTCGCCCAGACCGACCGAGTCGTGCGTCCACACGTAGATGGTGTCGATGTCCATCAACGACGCCAACCGCACCGCCGGGCGCATGTAGTCGGAGAACTGCAGGAAGGTGCCGCCGTAGGCGCGGGTGGGACCGTGCAGCACGATGCCAGACAGAATCGCGCCCATGGCGTGCTCGCGGACACCGAAGTGCAGCGTCCGGCCATACCAGTGGGCGGTGTAATCCTTCGTCGAAATCGACGGCGGGCCAAACGAGTCCGCGCCCTTGATGGTGGTGTTGTTGCTGCCCGCCAGGTCGGCGGATCCACCCCACAATTCAGGCAGTTTGGGTCCCACCGCGTTGAGCACCTCGTTGGAGGCCTTGCGGGTGGCTATCGCATCGTCGTCCGGTTCCCAGTGCGGCAGGTCGGCGTCCCAGCCCTCGGGCAGTTCCTCTGCCGTCAACCGGTCCAGCAGCGCCTTGCGCTCGGGTTCCCGCTCGGCCCACGCGTCGAAGTCCTGCTGCCACTTCTCGTGGGCTTCCTTGCCGCGGTCCACCAGCTTGCGGGTGTGCGCGATGACCTCGTCGCGCACCTCGAAGTTTTTGTCCGGGTCGAAACCGAGGATCTTTTTGACCTCGGCGACCTCGTCGTCACCGAGCGCGGCGCCGTGCGCCTTGCCGGTGTTCATCAGGTTGGGCGCCGGGAAGCCGATGATGGTGCGCAGCGCGATGAACGACGGCCGATCGGTTTCGGCTTTCGCGTTGGCGATCGCCTCCTCGATGCCGACCACGTTCTCGCCGCCCTCGACCTCCTGGACATGCCAGCCGTAGGCCCGATAGCGGGCAGGGGTGTCCTCACACAGCGCGATGTTGGTGTCGTCCTCGATCGAGATCTGGTTGCTGTCGTAGAACACGATCAGATTGCCCAGTTGCTGCACACCGGCCAGCGACGACGCCTCAGAGGTCACACCTTCTTCGATGTCGCCGTCGGAGGCGATCACGTAGATGTGATGGTCGAACGGGCTGGTGCCCGGCGCGGCGTCCGGATCGAACAGGCCACGCTCATACCGCGCCGCCATCGCCATCCCGACGGCCGAGGCCAACCCCTGGCCCAGCGGGCCGGTGGTGATCTCCACACCCCTGGTGTGCCGGAACTCCGGGTGCCCAGGGGTCTTGGACTTCCAGGTCCGCAGCGACTCGATGTCCTCCAGCTCGAGACCGAAGCCACCCAGGTAGAGCTGCAGGTACAGCGTCAGGCTGCTGTGTCCGGCCGACAGCACGAACCGGTCGCGGCCCAGCCAGTGCACGTCGCTGGGATCGTGACGCATGGTGCGCTGGAACAGGGTGTAGGCCAGCGGGGCCAGGCTCATGGCGGTCCCGGGGTGGCCGTTGCCAACCTTCTGGACGGCGTCGGCGGCCAGGACCCGGATCGTGTCGACCGCAGCCGAATCGATCTCGGTCCAGTCATCGGGGTGGCGCGGTTGCGTAAGGGCGGAGATCTCTTCGAGTGTGGTCATTCAGTCCTCAGTCCTGGGGTCATCAAACTGATCAATCCCACCCTAGTGCGGGATGGGTGGCCGCTGCAGGCCCAGTTCTGTGTACCCCGCGGAGGCGATGTGAAAATATCGTGTCGGGTTGGTGAGCTGTGCAGTCGGCGCCTCGACAGGGTCGAATGCCGAAATAAATGGTCCGAATCGACCCTGCAGGTCGGTGGCTGAGCCTGCGCGGTCTACCATCGTGTGTAGTAGAAGCTGCGCGCGGCTGCGATTTTCCCGAGGAGTTATTGCGTGAGCGTTCGCGGGCGCGTCGCGTCGGGCAGGACAACAAGCCGGATCACCGGCACCTTGCTGGCGTATCTGGCGCTGACCAAGCCACGGGTCATCGAACTGCTGCTGGTTACCGCCATCCCGGCGATGCTGCTGGCCCACCGGGGCAGCGTCAACCCGCTACTCATCCTCAACACGCTGGTCGGAGGCATGATGGCGGCCGGCGGCGCCAACACGCTGAACTGTGTGGCCGACGCTGACATCGACAAGGTGATGAAGCGGACCGCGCGGCGGCCGCTGGCCCGGGCCGCCGTGCCGACTCGGCACGCGCTCGTCTTCGGCTTGCTGCTCAGCGTGGGCTCGTTCGTCTGGCTGTGGTGGACCACCAACCTGCTTTCGGGTCTGCTGGCCGTGGCCACCATCGCGTTCTACGTGTTCGTCTACACGCTGCTGCTCAAGCGGCGTACCTCGCAGAACGTGGTGTGGGGCGGCGCGGCCGGCTGCATGCCGGTAATGATCGGCTGGTCCGCGGTGACCGGGACCATCGGCTGGCCGGCACTGGCGATGTTCGCGATCATCTTCTTCTGGACGCCGCCACACACCTGGGCTCTGGCTATGCGGTACAAGGAAGATTACAAAGTCGCGGGCGTGCCGATGCTGCCCGCCGTGGCCACCGAGCAACAAGTCACCAAACAGATCCTGATCTACACCTGGCTGACGGTGCTGGCGACCATGACGCTGGCGCTGGCAACCGGCTGGCTGTACGCGGCCGTGGCCCTGGTAGCCGGGGTGTGGTTCCTGGCGATGGCGCATCAGCTGTACGCCGGTGTGCGCGCGGGGGAGACGGTCAAGCCGCTGCGGCTGTTCCTGCAGTCGAACAACTACCTGGCCCTGGTGTTCTGCGCGCTGGCGGTCGACTCGGCGATCGCGCTGCCGACGCTGTTGTGATGAGCGCGGGCGGGTAGGCGCCCGCTCCTCAGAACCAGGGCGATTTGAAAACAATCGGTCGCCCTCAATGCTGACGGCGGCCGCCGCAATTTTGCTTGTGCCACAACGTATTTTCGGGTGAGAGCTAGATGCTCGTCCGTGCTGCTCCGCCGGTGATCGCGGCACTGGATCGGTTGCGATACTTCCCGCCGCGATATCGAATCTGCTTGTAACAGCTCAGTTCTAACAACCACCCCGTCATAGGGAGGAGTGTCTGGCATGACTTTGTTCGTCATTTTCCGGGGGCTGGACACTTCCTGTGCCTGTGGGGGGGCATTCGACACGGGCTCGGCGACGACCGGCTGATCTTGGCCGCGCCCATCTGGATGGCATCGCCTCCAGAGGTGCATTCGGCGTTGCTGAGTAGTGGTCCGGGACCGGGGCCTTTGTTGGCCGCGGCCGGAGCATGGACCTCATTGAGCGCCGAATACGCCTCAGCTGCAGAAGAACTCATCGGCGTGCTGGCGGCCGCGCAGTGCTCGGCGTGGGAGGGGCCGAGCGCGGAAACCTACGTGGCCGCCCACGCGCCGTATGTGGCCTGGTTGACCAAAGCCGGCGCGGACAGCGGCGCCATCGCCGCCCAGCACGAGACGGCGGCCGCCGCCTACACGACCGCGCTGGCAACGATGCCGACCTTGCCGGAACTGGCCGCCAACCACGTCATCCACGGCGTGCTGGTCGCAACGAATTTCTTTGGTACCAACACCATTCCGATCGCGCTGAACGAGGCCGACTACGTCCGGATGTGGATTCAGGCCGCGACCACGATGGCGACGTACGAAGGCGTGTCCGGCACGGCGATGGCGGCCGCCCCGCAGAGCGTCACGGCGCCGCCGATTGTGAAATCGGAGGCTGCGAGTGCCGCTACGTCAAACCCACTGGAACAGCTTCTGCAGATTCCGCAGCAGCTCTTCCAGTTCGCCCTGCGGTTGATCGGCATGGACTGGAACCCTGTCAACGGCACCATCAACGGAATCCCGTACGCCTCGTACACGACACCGGGCCAGCCGGGCTACTGGGTGTCCCGGCTGTTCCTGTTCGTGCAGGACTTTCAGGGCCTGCAGGACTGGATTCAGCTGTTCCTGACCAATCCGATCGCCGCCCTGCAGTCACTCGGCGGCATCACCCCCGCTCAGATCGTCGTGTACTTGGTCGCGCACCCGGTGCTGGCAGCGGTGCTCGGTTCCTCCCCGTTGTGGTCGTCGTTGTCGGCGCTGCCAGCGGCGGCGGCCAGTGCCGCCGCGGCCGCGGCCGTGCTGGCGCTTCCGCTTCCCCTGGCCGAAGTGCCCGCGCTGGCCCCGGCGCTGGCTCCGGTAGCCGCGGCGGCGGGCACTGCGCCGGCGGTCGCGATCGCCCCGACCCTGGCCGGGTCCGTCGGCGGCGGCGCGCCGGCGGCGCCCGCGCCAGCCGCGGGATCCGTCGCCAGTTCGGCGCCGCCATCCGCCCCTCCGGCGGCCGGGCCGGCGTTCGTTCCGTACGCAATTGGGGGTGGCCCGGGTATCGGCTTCGATTCCGGGTCGAAGACGCGCAGCCCGGTCAGCGCCCAGGCCAAGGCGCCCGCGCCGGACAGCGCTGCGGCGGCCGCAGCGGCCGCGGCACGCCGCCGCAAGCGCAGACGCCGTCAGCAGGACGAACCGCTACGGGCCTACGCCGACGAGTACATCGAGGGACCTGAGGACGACGTGGACGAGCCGGCCGCTTCCGCATCCGGCGCGGGGCCGCTGGGATTTGCCGGCACCACGGCAGAACGCCGTCAGCAAGCAGCCGGACTGGCGGTGGTGGCCGACGACGGGTTCGGCGGTGGGGCGACGACGCCATTGCTGCCGGGGTCCTGGGACCCTGCCCAGGACGCTTAAGGCAACAACACGATCGACCCGGTGGTCCTACGGCCCTCCAGGTCGGCATGCGCCCGTGCGGCTTCGGCCAACGGGTACGTGCCGCCGACCTCGATCCGGATGGCTCCGCTGGCGATCACCTCGAACAGTTCTTCGGCCCGCCAGCTGAACTCCTGGGCGCTCCGGACGAAGTGGGCCAGTGACGGGCGGGTCAGATACACCGACCCCGCGTAGTTGAGCTGCTGCGGGTCGAACGGGGGAACGGGTCCGCTGGCCGCGCCGAACAGGGCCAGCGTTCCGCGCACGGCCAGGCTGGCCAGGCTGGCGTCGAAAGTGGTTTTGCCCACGCCGTCGTACACGACCGCCACTCCGGTGCCGCCGGTAAGCTCCCGCACCCGCTGCCCGAACGCATAGGCGTCCTCGGGATAGGGCAGCACCTCGGCGGCGCCGGCCTGCCGCGACAGCCGCTCTTTCTCTTCGTTGGAGACGGTGGTGATCACCCGGGCGCCCAGGTGCGTCGCCCATTGCGTCAGGATCAGGCCGACACCACCGGCGCCGGCGTGCACGAGTATGTCGTCCCCGTTTTGCACCGGATACACGGACTTGAGCAGGTACTGCGCGGTCAGCCCTTTCAGCAGCGCCGACGCGGCAACCTGCGGGGAGATGCCGTCGGGTACCTTGGCGGTGAGAAATGCTGGGGCCGTAGCGAGTTCGGCATACGCCCCGTTTGCCGAGGCGCTGACCACCCGGTCGCCCACGCTGAAATCCGGTCCGGCTTCCGACCCCAGCGCAACGATGGTGCCGCACACTTCCGAACCGAGCACGAAGGGCAACGGGCGCGGGTACTGGCCCGTGCGGAAGTATGTGTCGATGAAATTGACCCCGATGGCCTCGGATTGGATCAGCACCTCGCCGGGACCGGGCTCCGGTCGGGACACGTCGTTGTAGCCCAGCACTTCCGGGCCGCCGGTTTGGCTGACTTCTATCGCATGCATGTCGATATCATGCCCGTGCATGAAGCTCGCCCGACCCGACACCTTCCATCCGCGCATCGTGTTGGCCGGGTGCCCGCGAATCCCTGCGGGCGAGGCGGATGACGTCGGGCTGGTTGAGGCGCTGCGGACTCGTAGCCTACACGCCCGTTGGTTGTCCTGGGATGACCCGGAGACTGCCGGGGCGCATCTGGTCATATTGCGGGCCACCCACGACTATCCCGGTCGTCAGGAGGAATTCCTGGCCTGGACGCGACGGGTGCCCAACCTGCTGAACGCGCCCGAGGTGGTCGCCTGGAACGTCGAGCGCCGCTATCTCGCCGACCTCGCGCGGCGCGGGGTCCCGACGCTCCCGGGCGAGGTGTATGCGCCGGGTGATCAAGTCCGGTTACCGCAGACCGGCCGGATCTTTGTCGGCCCGACCGTCGGGACCGGAACGAAGCGCTTCAGCGACCGGTCCGACGCGCACGCCTACATCGCCGAACGCCAGGAAGCCGGCCACAGCGTTTACGTGCAGTCCGGATCGGCCGACGAAACGGTACTGGTCTTCATCGGCGGCAAACCGTCGCATGCGTTCACCGCCGTCGACAATGCGTTGCACCAGGGGGACGCCGATTTTGAGCTGTGGGATGTGGGCGTCGCCGCGTTGGCCGAACTTGGCGATTTGCTCTATGCGCGGGTCCATCTGGTCGGTGAGCGGGTGCTCGAGGTGCAAGTGATAGACCCGTCGCTGGGCTGGCTGCGGTTGGACGCCGACACCCGCGGGCTGGCGCAGCGCGGTTTTGCGGTTGCCGTCGAGTCAGCTCTCGAGCGGCTCGGGCTGGGCCCGTTCTCGCATCGACGCCCATAGCGCGGCCGTGGCGGCGGTGCAGGCTGCCGCGCCGGCCACATGGATGGCGACCAGGACCGCCGGAACCCCGGTGTAGTACTGGGCGGTGCCCACTCCGGCCTGTGCGAACACCAGCACGAGCAGCACGCCGAGGCGGCGCATGACAGGCTGGGCGGCTCTTACCGCCAGCAAGCCGAACCCCAGGCCCACCAGCAGCGCGAAATAGGACACCAGCAGCGACGAGTGCGCGTGCACCAGGTCGGTGATCTCGATCTTGAGGCGCGGCACCGTCCGGCTCGGGCTCTTGTCGCCCGCATGCGGGCCGGCCGCGGTCACCAGCGTCCCAGTCACCAGCACCGCGGCCAGGTTCAGCGCGCTCAGCACGGTGAGCAGCCGCAGCGGTTTGACGACCAGCACCCGGACCACGCCATCGTCGGGCTCGCCGACCTTGACGAACAGCAGCACCGACAGCCAGACCATCGTCATGGACGCCAGCAGGTGGATCGCCACCGTCCACCACAACAGGCCGGTGCGGACCGTGATGCCACCGATGATGGCCTGCACGACGGTCGAGGCCGGCATCAGCCAGGCGTAGACCAGGACTTCTCGGCGCCGGCGCGCGCGGGTGACGGCCAGCACGGCCAGCGCGGCGGTGAGGACGACAGCGAAGGTGATCATCCGGTTGCCGAACTCGACGGCCTGGTGAATGCGGGGGACTTCGGCGACCGCTACCGGTGTGAAGCTGCCGGGGAAGCACTGTGGCCAGGTCGGACAGCCCAGGCCAGAAGCGGTGACCCGGACGATCGCACCGGTGACCGCGATGCCGCCCTGGGTGAGGATGACGGCCGCGGCGATGATGCGCTGCACACGCAGGCTGGGGTCGGGGAGCTTGTCCACCACCCGCAGCAGTGCTCGTCCGAGGGCCACCGCCCGATCGTAGCGACGACTACGGTGCGTAGTAGAAGCGGGCTTTGGCGAGGGGATTGCGCCGCGCCACCCCGCTATCGCACTGACTCTGCGTCTAGGGCGTCAGCTGCTCGAACTTTTGCGCCGTGAGCGCAGAGTGAAGCCCCAGGCAAGGGCCTAGGTGAAACGAAACCACCTTCGCGCGGCCAATGCCGCGAGAACACCCCACACCGCCAACACCGCCAGCCCGAACCAGTCCACCGACAGACTCATCGCCTGCGACAGCGCCTCGGTCAGCGCGCCCGACGGCGTCACCCGTGCCACCCACTTGACTGCCGTGGGGATCATGGCGGTCTCGAGCGTCAGAGCGCCCAGGCCGGCGAACACGAACCACAGCAGGTTGGCCAGCGCCAGCACGATCTCGGCGCGCAGGGTCCCACCCAGCAGCAGGCCTAGCGAGGCGAATCCCGCGGTACCCAGCGCAATGACCACACCGCCCAACGCCAGCGCCGCCAAGCCCGGCCGCCAGCCCAGCGCAAAACCTATGGCGCCCAAGACAATTGACTGCAGGAACACGGTGAAGATGACGGCCAGCGCCTTGCCGGTGATGATGCCCCACACCGGCAGCGGGGTCGCGCCGAGCCGCTTCAGTGCCCCGTAGCGCCGGTCGAACGCCACCGCAATCGCCTGTCCGGTGAACGCGGTCGAGATGACCGCCAACGCCATGATCGCCGGCACGAACACCGCGGCCCGGTGCGGGCCGAACGAACCCAGCGGCAGCAGGGTCAGCCCGATGAGCAGCGTGATCGGGATGAACATCGTCAGCAGCAGTTGCTCACCGTTGCGCAACAGCAGCTTGGCTTCCAGGCTGAACTGCGCGAGCAGCATCCTCGATACGGCGTTGGGGCGGGGGTCCGGGGTGAACGTGCCCGCCGGGAACGGGTCACTCACTGCCGCAACCTCCGGCCGGTCAGATCGAGGAAGACGTCTTCGAGGCTGCGTTGCTCGACGCGCATATCGGTGGCCAGCACGTCGATCTGCGCGCACCACGCCGTCACTGTAGCCAGCACCTGAGGACCGACCGGACCTTCGACGAGGTACTCGCCCGGCGTCACCTCGGTGGTCTGGTAGTCCTCGGGCAACGCCGAGGCCAGTAGGGACAGGTCGAGCCGCGGCGGCGCGGTGAACCTCAGCTGATCTTTGGCGCCGCTGCGCATCAGCTCGGCGGGCGTGCCGGCGGCGACGGTCGCGCCGTGGTCGATGATCACCAACCGGTCGGCCAGCTCCTCGGCCTCTTTGAGCTGATGGGTGGTCAGCACCACGGTCACACCGTCGCGGCGCAGCGCGTCGATCAGCTCCCACACCAGTAGTCGGGCGTGGGCATCCATGCCGGCGGTGGGTTCGTCCAGGAACACCAGCTCGGGGCGACCCACCAGCGCGCACGCCAGCGCGAGCCGTTGCTGCTGGCCGCCGGACAGCCGACGGTAGGTGGTGCGGGCGGCTTCGGTGAGCCCAAGCGTTTCCAGCAGCCACTGCGGGTCCAGCGGGTCGGCGGCGTAGGACGCCACCAGATTGAGCATCTCGCCGGCGCGAGCGGCCGGGTACCCACCGCCGCCTTGGAGCATCACGCCGATGCGTGGCCGCAGGCGGGCGTTGTCGGCGATCGGGTCCAGACCGAGCACTTCGATGGTGCCGGCGTCGGGACGGGTGAAGCCCTCGCACATCTCCACGGTGGTGGTCTTGCCGGCACCGTTCGGACCGAGCAGCGCGAACACCTCGGCGGTATGCACCTCGAGATCGAGGCTGGACACGGCCGTGACGGACCCGTACTGCTTGCATACCCCGCGCAGCCGCACCGCGATGTCGCGGTCGTGGGGGAGTGAGCTCACGTGGAGTCAGCGTAGGCGTCGGTTGTCGCCTCGGGACGGGGAGTGGCCCGCGGGGTGGCCGGGCTCACAGGATCGGTCGGCCTTGACCGGGCGTCCCCTGCGGTCGGTGTCGCGCCGTCACCGTTCGGCAGCGGCCGCCACGGCAACCGGGTGTAGGTCAGCGCGATCAGCACCACCACGATGAACGCGCTGGCCAGAGTGGCGTCGACGATCTGGAACAGCGCGAAGCGGTCGCCATTGGCGGTGGGTCCGAAGATGCCGATGATCAGGGTGATGACGATCACGGCCACCCGGAATCCGTGCCGGGTAGCCCAGGCGGCCAGCGGGATGATCGCCCACAGCAGGTACCACGGCTGCACGACGGGGAACAGCAGCACCGTCAGGCCCAGCGCCACCCCGAGGCCACCGATCGGGTGCAACCGGCCACGGAATACCGCCAACAGCAGCCAGCACACCAGGACCATGATGATGAGCACACCGATGCCACGGGTCAGGGACAACACCGCGGTGGTGTGATCGCCCAGCCCCAGCAGAATGCCCACCTGGCCGGTACCCAGTGCCAGCAGCGTGGGCGGCGACATCCAGCTGCGCACCACGTTGGCGGTGCCCAGCGTGTAGATCCAGCCGAAACCGAGCCCACTGGCCCAGCCGACCAGGCCCATCACCGCGAGCGACAATGCGGCCATCGCCCCACCGGACACCAGCAGCGCCTTGAATGTGCCGCCACAGCGGTACGCCAGGGCCATCGTCACAAAGCCGAGCGCCAGCAGCGACGGCAGCTTCACCTGCGACGACAGCACGATCAGAATCGAGCCGCCGACCAACATGCCCAGCGGTTGCCAGTCCGGCCCAATCCGCCAGGAGTTCGGTTTGAGCGAACGGGTGGCGTCGATGCCGCGCAGCGCGAACTCAGCGCCGGTCAGCATCAGGCCCAGCATCAGCGCCTCGTTGTGGATGCCGGCGACCAGGTGCATGAACAGCAGCGGATTGGCCGCACCCAGCCACAACGCGCTGACCTCGGCCACGCCGCAGCGCCGCGCCAGCCGCGGCGTCGCCCACACGATCAACGCCACACCGACCAGCACCACCAGCCGGTGACACAGCACCGCCGCGACGATGTTCTCCCCGGTGATCGACGAGATGCCCCGGCCGATCCACAGGAACAGCGGGCCGTAGGGCGCCGGTGTCTCGCGCCAGAGGCTCGGCACCGACAGCGTGAACACGTGACCCAGGCCCAGGCCAGACGCCGGCCCCACCCGGTAGGGGTCCAGTCCCTCCAGCGAAATCTGGCTCTGGGCGAGGTAGGAGTAGACGTCTTTGCTGTACATCGGCGGTGCGATCAGCAGCGGCAGCATCCACAACACCAGGGTTCGGTCCACGTCGCCGCGCGACATTCGTCGTTTCCCGATTGCGAAGCGGCCGAGCATCAACCAGGCCAGCGCCATCATCACCGCGCCGGTAGTGGTCATGGTCAGGGCCACGGTTTGGATCCGCGACGGCAGGTTCAGCAGTCGCACGCCGAAGGTGGGGTCCTGGACGACCGGCCGGGCGCCGTCGCCCAGCGCGCCGATGGCCATCAAGACGGTGCCGGTGGCGCCGAACAACCTGGTGCGTTTCAGGGCGGCGAGCTCGGTGGCGTTGAGCGGCTTGCCCACCGTCTGCTCGTCGCCGTGCAGGCTGGCGATCGAGGAGCTCAGGGTGTGGTGGCGGGCTGCCATCAGAGCAGACTAGCGCCGGGCCTCTGTGACCAGCGCAACGCAGTTAGTAGGGCACCCTTCCTGGACCGCCTGCCGGAATTGCGTCACACTGGTGTTGTGAAAATCCGAACCGAGCTGGACGCTGCCGTGCCCGCAGCCGGTGCTGCCGGGTCGGATGGTCACACCCGCCGCGCGATCGTGCGATTGCTCCTGGAATCCGGCTCGATCACCGCAAGTGAGATCGGCGACCGTCTGAGCCTGACCGCCGCCGGTGTGCGCCGTCACCTCGACGCGCTGATCGAGGCCGGTGACGCCGAGTCCGTTCCCGCCGCGCCCTGGCAGCAGGTCGGACGCGGCCGGCCGGCCAAGCGCTACCGCTTGACGGCCGCGGGCCGCGGCAAGCTCGACCACGCCTACGACGACCTGGCCGCCGCGGCGATGCGGCAGCTGCGGGAGATCGGCGGCGACGACGCGGTGCGGAAATTCGCCAGACGCCGCATCGACGCTCTGTTGGCCGATGTCGACGCGGCGGAGGGTCCGGACGAGGCCGCCGTGGAAGCCGCTTCGGAGCGGATCGCCAACGCGCTGACCAAGGCGGGTTACGTCGCTACCACCACCCGGGTGGGCGGGCCCATCCACGGTGTGCAAATCTGCCAACACCACTGCCCAGTCGCTCATGTCGCCGAGGAATTCCCGGAATTGTGCGAAGCCGAGCAGCAAGCCATGTCCGAAGTGCTCGGCACCCACGTACAGCTACTGGCGACCATCGTCAACGGCGACTGCGCCTGCACCACCCACGTACCACTTACCCCGGCGCCCAGCCCGCGCTCAACCACCAACAAAGGAGCGTCCTCATGACACTCGAAGCCGCACGGACCGCCGAGCCGCTCACCCAGGAGCAGACCATCGACTCGCTCGGCCGGTACGGCTACGGCTGGGCCGACTCCGACGTGGCTGGCGCCAGCGCGCAGCGTGGTTTGTCCGAGGCCGTGGTCCGCGACATCTCCGCGAAAAAGAACGAGCCCGAGTGGATGCTCGAGACCCGCCTGAAGGCCCTGCGCACGTTCGACAAGAAGCCGATGCCGAACTGGGGATCCAACCTGGAAGGCATCGACTTCGACAACATTAAGTACTTCGTGCGGTCCACCGAAAAGCAGGCGGCCAGCTGGGAAGAGCTGCCCGAAGACATCCGCAACACCTACGACCGGCTAGGCATCCCCGAGGCCGAAAAGCAGCGCCTGGTCGCCGGCGTGGCGGCGCAGTACGAATCCGAGGTGGTCTACCACCAGATCCGCGAAGACCTGGAGGCCCAGGGCGTCATCTTCCTGGACACCGACACCGGCCTGCGTGAGCACCCGGAGATCTTCCAGCAGTACTTCGGCACCGTGATCCCGGCCGGTGACAACAAGTTCTCGGCCCTCAATACCGCGGTGTGGAGTGGCGGCTCGTTCATCTACGTCCCGCCGGGTGTACACGTCGACATTCCGCTGCAGGCCTACTTCCGGATCAACACCGAGAATATGGGCCAGTTCGAGCGCACGCTGATCATCGTCGACGAGAACGCCTATGTGCACTACATCGAAGGCTGCACCGCGCCGATCTACAAGTCGGACTCGCTGCACTCCGCGGTGGTCGAGATCATCGTGAAGCCCGGTGGCCGTTGCCGTTACACGACAATTCAGAACTGGTCGAACAACGTCTACAACCTGGTCACCAAGCGTGCCCGCGCCGAAGCCGGCGCCACCATGGAGTGGGTCGACGGCAACATCGGGTCGAAGGTGACCATGAAATACCCGGCGGTGTGGATGACCGGCGAGCACGCCAAGGGCGAGGTGCTGTCGATCGCGTTCGCCGGTGAGGACCAGCACCAGGACACCGGCGCCAAGATGCTGCACCTGGCGCCGAACACGTCGAGCAACATCGTGTCCAAGTCGGTGGCCCGCGGCGGCGGCCGCACCTCCTACCGCGGCCTGGTGCAGGTGAACAAGGGAGCACATGGGTCGCGCTCCTCTGTGAAATGCGATGCGCTGCTGGTCGACACGATCAGCCGCAGCGACACCTACCCCTACGTCGACATCCGCGAGGACGACGTCACGATGGGCCACGAGGCCACCGTCTCCAAGGTCAGCGAGAACCAGCTGTTCTACCTGATGAGCCGCGGCATGACCGAGGACGAGGCCATGGCGATGGTGGTGCGCGGCTTCGTCGAGCCGATCGCCAAGGAACTGCCGATGGAGTACGCGCTGGAGCTCAACCGGCTGATCGAGTTGCAAATGGAGGGCTCTGTGGGATGACGAGTCGGATGACCGCACCCACGGGTTCAGCCGCCGCCGCACTCAACAAAGGAGAGTTGTTCTCCTCCTTCGATGTCGAAGCCTTTGAGGTGCCGCACGGCCGGGATGAGATCTGGCGGTTCACGCCGCTGAAGCGGCTGCGTGGCCTGCACGACGGGTCCGCGCATGCCACTGGCAGCGCCGCGATCACCGTCAGCGAGCACGAAGGCGTACAGACCGAGACGGTGCGTCGCGGCGACGAACGGCTGGGCGAGGGCGGTGTTCCCGCGGACCGCGTTGCCGCACAAGCATTCTCGTCGTTCAACTCAGCGACGCTGGTCGCAATCGCCCGCGACACCCAGGTCGCCGAGCCGGTGAACATCACCGTCACCGGTCCCGGAGCCGGCGCAGTCGCCTACGGGCATCTGCAGATCCGGCTGGCCGAACTCGCCGAGGCCGTCGTCGTCATCGACCACAAGGGCAGCGGAACCTACGCCGACAACGTGGAATTCGTCGTCGAGGACGCCGCCCGCCTCACCGTCATCTCGATCGCCGACTGGGCGGACGACATGGTGCACGTCAGCGCACACCACGCGCGGCTGGGCAAGGACGCGGTGCTGCGCCACGTCACCGTCACCCTGGGCGGCGAGGTGGTCCGGACCTCGACCAACCTGCGGTTCGCCGGGCCCGGCGGCGATGCGGACCTGTTGGGCCTGTACTTCGCCGATGACGGCCAGCACCTCGAATCGCGGCTGCTGGTCGACCACGCCCAGCCCGACTGCCGGTCCAACGTGCTGTACAAGGGCGCGCTGCAGGGGGATCCGTCGTCCCGGCGGCCTGACGCGCACACCGTGTGGGTGGGTGACGTGCTGATCCGCGCCGCCGCCACCGGCACCGACACGTTCGAGATGAACCGCAATCTGGTGCTCACCGACGGCGCCCGCGCCGACTCGGTGCCCAACCTGGAAATCGAGACCGGCGAGATCGTCGGCGCCGGGCACGCCAGCGCCACCGGCCGATTCGACGACGAGCAACTTTTCTATCTGCGCTCCCGGGGCATCCCCGAAGAGCAGGCCCGCCGGTTGGTGATCCGCGGCTTCTTCGGCGAGATCATCGCCAAGATCGCGGTGCCAGAGATCCGGGAGCGCTTGACCGAAGCCATCGAACACGAACTGGAAATAACGGAAAAAACAGCATGACCACATTGGAAATCAAAGACCTGCACGTCAGTGTCGCGGACCCGAACGCCAGCGATGGGCAGCGTGAGATCCCCATCCTCAAGGGTGTCGACCTGACGGTGAGATCCGGTGAGACGCATGCCCTGATGGGTCCCAACGGATCGGGCAAGTCGACACTGTCCTACGCCGTCGCGGGGCACCCCAAGTACCAGGTGACGTCGGGGTCGATCACCTTGGACGGCGCGGACGTGCTGGCGATGAGCGTCGACGAACGGGCGCGGGCCGGGCTCTTCCTGGCCATGCAGTACCCCGTCGAGGTGCCCGGTGTGTCGGTGTCGAACTTCCTGCGGTCGGCCGCCACGGCCATCCGCGGTGAGGCGCCCAAGCTGCGGCACTGGGTCAAAGAGGTCAAGTCGGCGATGGCCGCGCTCGAAATCGACCCGGCATTCGCCGAACGCAGTGTCAACGAAGGCTTTTCCGGCGGTGAGAAGAAGCGCCACGAGATCCTGCAGCTCGAGTTGCTCAAGCCCAAGATCGCCATCCTCGACGAGACCGACTCCGGCCTGGACGTCGATGCGCTGCGTGTGGTGAGCGAGGGCGTCAACCGCTACGCCCAGGCCGAAAACGCCGGCATCCTGCTGATCACGCACTACACCCGCATCCTGCGCTACATCCACCCCGAGTACGTGCACGTCTTCGTCGGCGGTCGCATCGCCGAATCCGGCGGTTCCGAACTCGCCGACGAACTCGAGCAGAACGGGTACGTGCGCTTCACGCAGACGGCGGCAACTGGGGCATAACATGAGCACCGCTCTGGACCTCACGGCGATCCGGGCCGACTTTCCGATCCTCAAGCGCATCATGCGCGGCGGAAGTCAGTTGGCGTACCTCGATTCCGGGGCGACATCGCAGCGGCCGTTGCAGGTGCTCGACGCCGAACGCGAGTTTCTCCTCACCTCCAACGGCGGTGTGCACCGCGGTGCACACCAGTTGATGGAAGAGGCCACCGACGCCTACGAGCAGGGCCGCGCCGACATCGCCGCGTTCGTCGGCGCCGATGCCGACGAACTGGTGTTCACCAAGAACGCCACGGAGTCGCTGAACCTGGTGTCGTATGTGTTGGGGGACAGCCGTTTCGAGCGTGTGGTGGGCCCCGGCGATGTGATCGTCACCACCGAGCTCGAGCACCACGCGAACCTCATCCCGTGGCAGGAGCTGGCCCGCCGCACCGGCGCCACCCTCAAATGGTTCGGGGTGACCGAGGACGGCCGCATCGATTTGGACTCGCTGGAACTCGACCGCAACACCAAAGTCGTTGCCTTCAGCCATCATTCCAACGTGACGGGCGCATTGGCGCCGGTGCCGGAACTGGTCGCGCGAGCCAAGGCCGTCGGCGCACTGACCGTGCTGGATGCCTGCCAGTCGGTGCCGCACCAGCCTGTCGACTTCCACGAGCTGGACGTCGATTTCGCGGCGTTCTCCGGGCATAAGATGCTGGGCCCCAACGGAATCGGGGTGCTGTACGGACGCGGGGCGTTGCTCGCCGCGCTGCCCCCGTTCATCACCGGTGGTTCGATGATCGAGACCGTCACCATGGAGACCTCCACCTACGCGCCGGCCCCGCAGCGCTTCGAGGCCGGCACCCCGATGACCTCGCAGGTGGTCGGTCTGGCCGCCGCCGCGCGCTACCTCGGCGCCATCGGCATGGACGCCGTCGAGGCGCACGAACGCGACTTGGTCGCCCGCGCCATCGACGGGCTGTCCGGCATCGACGGGGTCCGTATCGTCGGCCCGGCGTCGATGGCCGACCGCGGGTCACCGGTCTCGTTCGTGGTCGACGGTGTGCACGCGCACGACGTCGGTCAGGTGCTCGACGACGACGGCGTCGCCGTGCGGGTCGGGCACCACTGCGCGTTGCCGCTGCACCGCAGGTTTGGTTTGGCCGCCACCGCCCGGGCCTCGTTCGCGGTCTACAACACCGCCGAGGAAGTCGAGCGGTTGGTGGCCGGGGTACGCCGGTCGATCGAATTCTTCGGGAGAACCTGACGGTGCGTCTCGAGCAGATCTACCAGGACGTGATCCTGGACCATTACAAACACCCGCATAACCGCGGGCTGCGCGAACCTTTCGCCGCTCAGGTGTCCCACGTCAACCCGGTCTGTGGTGACGAGGTCACGCTGCGAGTCGCGCTCTCTGACGACGGCGCGACCGTCTGCGACATCTCCTACGACGGGCAGGGCTGCTCGATCAGTCAAGCCTCGACCTCGGTGCTGACCGAGCAGGTGATCGGGCAGAGCGTGCCGGAAGCGCTGCGGACCCTCGACGCGTTCACCGAGATGGTCTCCTCGCGCGGGAACGTGCAGGGTGACGAGGACGTTCTGGGTGACGGAGTAGCGTTCGCAGGAGTGGCCAAGTATCCGGCGCGAGTGAAATGTGCGCTGCTCGGCTGGATGGCGTTCAAGGACGCCCTGGCGCAGGCCCACGCGATCCTCGAGGAGGTTGATCAATGAGCGAGACCACCGTGCCCGGTAGCGACACCAGCGCGACCGACCAGAATTTCCTCGCCGAAGTCGAGGAGGCGATGCGCGACGTGGTCGACCCGGAACTGGGCATCAACGTCGTCGACCTCGGCCTGGTCTACGGGATGAATCTCGAAGAGGGCGACGAGGGGACCATCGCGCTCATCGACATGACGCTGACGTCCGCGGCATGCCCGCTGACCGACGTCATCGAAGACCAGTCCCGTTCCGCGCTGGTGGGCGCCGGGCTCGTCGACGAGATCCGGATCAACTGGGTGTGGAATCCGCCGTGGGGTCCGGACAAGATCACCGAAGAGGGCCGCGAGCAGTTGCGCGCCCTCGGTTTCACCGTCTGACATCGACTTCCCAATGCGGTGTCTCGCCTAGCGGGGCGATCACCCGCCGTGCCCGTGCGGCTTCCCGCCGCTGGGTCCGCACTTACCGTCGACCGCCGGTCGCAGCTTGATGGTGGTCGCCTGCAGCACGCCGCCGCTGCCCTGAGTTCCCTGCGCGGTCAGGCACTTACCCGCAGTGATGGCTTGGCTGGTCGCGGCGTTCTGCTTGGTGTAACGCGTCTTGGCGGTGACGGTGACCGAGGCGGGCGTGCTCTTTCCGCTGGTATCGGTGGTCGAAAGATTGATGGTGTTACCAGCAACCGAAGTGGTGGTGCCGCTGACGGCAGTGCGTCTGGCGGGTGTTCCGGGGGAGGGTTCCTTGGGCTGGGGGCATTTGCCGTCGGCCGCCGGGCGAATCCGCACCAGGGTTGCGGTCGCGGGTTGACCGCTGGGCGCTTCCCGGGTCAGCACGGTGACACAGCTGCCCGGGGTGACGTCCGTCAGCACCGCGGGGGTGACATCGGTGATTTTGGTTGACGGCGTGAAATCGACTGTGGCGCTGGTGTTTCCCTGGTCATTTTGTTGCGTCACCTGCGCCGCGCTGCCGGAGACCGAGGCGATGAGTCCGCTGACCCGCGATTGGCCTTCGGGCGGCGGTGCCGCAGCTGTCGTCGACGTGCTCGACGTGGCCGGTGGTGCGGGCGGACCGGCCTTGTTCGACGAGCCGCAGGCGGCGAGCGGCAGTACGGTGATCGCTGCGAGCGTCAGGACGGCGAACCGGGCGGGCCGGCGAGTGCGCGAAGATATCAAAGCTGCTCCAATCGTGGGCTGATCCCAACAAGCGGGTCTACCCGCGGCAGCTTTGTACTAGCTGTGTGTTTAGAAGGCGTCTTCTGGCATGCGCATGATTTCGTCGTCGATGTTCTCGATGACGCTGCGCACCCCACTTAGCTTGGGCAGCATGTTCTTCGCGAAGAACGCCGACACCGCGACCTTGCCCTGATAAAACGCCCGGTCGCTGTCCGACGGTTCGCCCACCAACGCCGCCTGCGCCACGTTGGCCTGGTGCAGCAGTCGCCAGCCGATCAGCAGGTCCCCGACGGCCAGGAGGTAGCGCGTCGAGCCCAAACCCACCTTGTAGATGTCGGTGGGGTGTTGGGCGGCCGACATCAGGTAGCCCATCAGCGCGGTGGTCATGGCCGTCACGTCTTCCAGTGCGCGCTGGACCAATTCGGCCTGATCTTTCAGTGATTCGTCGGTGTTCTCCAGGGTCTTGTTGATCTGAGTCGTCACGTGTTGCAGCGCCTGGCCGTGGTCCCGCACGATCTTGCGGAAGAAGAAGTCCAGCGCCTGAATAGCGGTGGTCCCCTCATAGAGCGAATCGATCTTCGAGTCGCGAATGTACTGCTCGAGGGGATAGTCGGTGAGGAAGCCCGAGCCACCCAGAGTCTGCAGCGACTCGGTCAGGATCTCGTATGCACGTTCGGAGCCCACGCCTTTGACGATGGGCAGCAGCAGATCATCCACACGGTGCGCCATGCCGTGATCGGCACCTGAAACACGTTCCGCCACAGCGTCATCCTGGTGTGCCGCAGCGTAGAGGTACAGCGCCCGCAGGCCCTCGGCGTAGGCCTTCTGGGTCATCAGGCTGCGACGCACATCGGGGTGGTGCATGATCGTCACCCGCGGCGCGGTCTTGTCCGTCATCTGCGTCAGGTCCGCGCCCTGGATCCGTTCCTTGGCGTAGGCGAGGGCGTTCAGGTAGCCGGTGGACAGGGTGCCCGCCGATTTGACGCCGATCGTCATGCGCGCGTGCTCGATGACGGTGAACATTTGCGCTATCCCGTTGTGCACCCCGCCGACCAGATACCCGACGGCAGGCACATCCGTGGCACCGAACGTGACCTCGCACGTGGGCGAGGACTTCAGACCCATCTTGTGTTCGACTCCGGTGACGTATACGCCGTTGCGGGAACCGATTTCGCCGGTTTCCGGGTCGAACAGGTAGTTGGGCACGTAAAACAGGCTCAGGCCTTTGGTGCCGGGGGCGGCGCCCTCGGGCCGTGCCAGCACCAGGTGGAAGATGTTCTCGGCGGTGTCGCCGACGTCGCCGCCGGAGATGAACCGCTTGACGCCCTCGATATGCCAAGTGCCATCGGGCTGTTCGATCGCCTTGGCGCGGCCGGCACCTACGTCAGAGCCGGCATCGGGTTCGGTGAGCACCATGGTGGCCTGCCAACCGCGCTCGATTCCCAAAGCGGCCCAACGCTTCTGCTCGTCGTTGCCTTCGACGAAGAGCGACTGCGAAAACACCGGGCCGAGGTTGAAGAAGCACACGGAAGGGTTGGCGCAGTAGATCATCTCGTTGACGGCCCAGGTCAGTGGCGGGGGAGCGGCCATGCCGCCGATTTCCTCGGCCATGCCGAGGCGCCACCATTCGGCGTCCTTGATCGCCTGCACCGTCTTCACCAACTCCGGAGCGACGCTGATGCTGTGCGTCGCCGGGTCGAACACTGGCGGGTTACGGTCGGCGAAGGCAAACGTTTCGGCGACCGGGCCTTCGGCCAGTCTGGCCGCCTCGGACAGGATCGTGCGGACCGTGTCGACGTCCAGGTCGGCGTAATCACCGGTGCCCAGGACGGCGCCGACATCGAGAACTTCGAGCAGGTTGAACTCGAGATCACGGACGTTGGCGATGTAATGCCCCACTGTGGTTCCTTCCACTCAGGCTGGTGGGTCCTAAGTGTGTCCGACGCGAAAAAACGTACGCAACCGTAAGTAAGGGCTGCTAACCGTTCGCGCCGTTCTGACCGAAGAGCAGCCCGCGTTGGCCGCCGAGGCCGTTTGGCTGGCCGCCCGCTCCGCCGTTGCCGATCAGCAACGCGTTGCCGCCGTTGCCGGCGTTGACGTTGGCATTGCCTCCGGCCCCGCCGTTGCCGATCAGCCCGGCCTGTCCACCGCCCCCACCGATGCCGCCCATCGGTGCGTTGCCACCGGCACCGCCATTGCCGTACAAGAACCCGGCGGAGCCCCCAGCTCCGGCCTGGCCGGCATTGAATTCGGTCCCTCCAGCGCCACCATCGCCTATGAAGAAGGCTCTGCCGCCGTTGCCCGCGCCGCCGAGGGAGCTGCCACCGCCGGCGCCGCCGTTGCCGTACAACAGGCCGCCGTTGCCTCCGCCGCCGCCTGCACCCATCCCGTCGGGGCTGGTACCGCCGACACCGCCATTCCCGAACAGCATCGCGGACCCACCGAGACCGCCGGCGCCGCCGCCACCACCACTGTTGCCACCGGCGCCACCGCCGCCGAAGAGCAGCCCGCCGGCACCGCCGGCACCGCCGTTCGCGCCCAATCCGCCCTTACCGCCGGCCCCGCCGAAACCGAGGAGACCCGCGGCCCCGCCGCTGCCACCGCCTACTCCCACGGCGCCTGACGAGAACCCGTTGCCGCCGTTGCCGATCAGGAGGCCGCCGGCCTGGCCGTTCGGGTTAGCGGCGGTGCCGTCGGCGCCGTTGCCGATCAGCGGACGGCCCAACAGAAGATTGGTAGGCGCATTGATCGCGTCGAGCACCGGTTGTAGGGGACCCAAATTCGTCGCCTCCGCGAGCGCGTAGGCGTTCGCGCCACCGGCCATGGTGCGCACGAATTGCTCATGGAACGACGCAATTTGGGTGCTGATGGCTTGATAGCCCTGAGCGTGTGCGCCGAAGATCGCGGCGACCGCTCTGGAAATTTCATCGGCTCCCGCGGCCACGACGGCGGTGGTCTCAGCTGCCGCCGCCGAATTGGCTTCATTGATCAGCGCACCGACGCGGGACAGATTCCCAGCCGCTTGTGAAACCAAATCAGTATTTGCGACCACGAACGACATCCCGCACCTCCTGCGAAGCGTCTGTAACGGATGAATCCTATCTCCATTCCGCAACGTTGATCACAAAATTTCCCACTCTTTTTAGGCCACGGATTTGCGTGCTCACAGGCCGGTTTCCGGTCGCGGCGCCCAGGCCGGACCGCCATTCACTATTGGCGTCGTATGCCTTGTGCCAGAGGCCAATTCAATGACATACCGAAATACAACCGAGACCTCCGCACGGGCCGGTCTCAATACACTCGGGGCAGCCCGACCGATCCCCACCCCTGCGAGGCCGCCGGAATGACCCTGACCGCCCTGGAAGCGACCGCTTCTGAGGCCACTCTCGCCCGCGTTTCGCCCAGCGTCGGCCGTCCGATGAGTTGGCATGCGGCGCTGTGGTCGGTGATGTCGGTGCGCTGGGCGGCGGTCGCGCTGGTGCTGTTCCTGGCCGGCTCGGTGGCTCAGCTCAACGGTGCGCCGCACGCGGTCTGGTGGACGCTGTATCTCGCCTGCTATCTGGCCGGTGGCTGGGGTTCGGCATGGGCCGGAGCGCAGGCGCTGCGCAACAAGGCGCTCGATGTGGATCTGCTGATGATCGTCGCCGCGATCGGGGCGGTGGCGATCGGACAGATCTTCGACGGTGCGCTGCTGATAGTGATTTTCGCGACCTCCGGCGCCCTCGACGAGGTCGCGACCAAGCACACCGCGGACTCCGTCAAGGGACTTCTGGACTTGGCGCCCGACCGAGCCATCGTGCTCGACGGCGACGGGCGGGAAAGGGCAGTGCCTGCTGCCGAGTTGGTGGTCGGCGACCGCGTCGTGGTCCGGCCCGGCGAACGAATCCCCGCCGATGCCGCCGTGCTGTCGGGCTCTTCAGAAGTCGACCAACGTTCCATCACCGGCGAATCGATGCCGGTGGCCAAGGCAGCCGGAGATGACGTGTTCGCGGGCACCGTTAACGGTTCGGGCGCACTACATCTCGTCGTCACCCGCGACCCGTCGCAGAGTGTGGTCGCCCGGATAGTCCAACTGGTGTCCGAGGCGTCGGCCACCAAAGCTAAAACCCAACTCTTCATTGAACGAATCGAACAGCGCTACTCGCTCGGGGTGGTCGCCGCCACCCTCGCCCTGATCACCATTCCGCTGATGCTGGGCCACCCGCTGCAACCAGTTCTGTTGCGCGCCATGACATTCATGATCGTGGCCTCGCCGTGCGCGGTGGTGCTGGCCACCATGCCGCCGCTGCTGGCCACGGTGGCCAATGCGGGCCGGCACGGGGTTCTGGTCAAGAGCGCGGTGGTGGTGGAACACCTCGCCGACGCCAGCGTCGTCGCAATGGACAAGACGGGCACACTGACCTGTGGCACGCCGCGGCTCACTACCGTCGAGACGCTGCGGCCCGAACTGTTCGACGTGGCCGCGGTTCTCCAATTGGCCGCTGCCGCAGAGCGATCCAGTGAGCATCCGTTGGGGCGCGCCGTCGTAGAGGAGGCGCGGCGCCGTGAGGTCGCGATTCCCGCCGCCGAGGACTTTCGGGCCGTGCCGGGCCGCGGGGTGCGTGCCACCGTGGGCCACGACTTCGTCGAGGTCTGCAATCCGCACGGCTTCCGCCGGGCGGCCCCGGCCGAATTGGCGCCGGTAGTGGCAGCAGGCGCGACCGCCGCCGTCGTGCTCGTCAACGGGCTGGCCGTCGGAGTGCTCGGGCTCACCGATCGAATCCGTTCCGATGCCGCCGCTTCCGTGGCGGCACTGACCGAGCTGACGTCGACGACGCCGGTGTTGTTGACCGGCGACAACGAGCGCGCGGCGCGACGGGTCGCCGCCGAGGCCGGCATCGGCGAGGTGCGCGCCGGGCTGCTGCCCGAGCAGAAGGTCGAGGCGGTGCGCGAGTTGCAGGCCTCGGGTCAGCGGGTGCTCGTCGTTGGCGACGGCGTCAACGATGCCCCCGCGATGGCCGCGGCATGGACTTCGGTGGCCATGGGCGCCGGCGCCGACCTCACCCTGCAGACCGCCGACGCCGTCACCGTCGGCGACGAGCTCCACGCCATCCCGACACTCGTCGCACTGGCCCGGCAAGCTCGCAGGGTGGTGATGGCCAACCTGGCCATCGCAAGTGCTTGCATCACTGTGCTGGTGTTGTGGGACCTGTTCGGGCAGCTCCCGCTGCCGTTGGGGGTGGCGGGCCATGAGGGGTCCACGCTGCTGGTCGCGCTGAACGGCATGCGACTGTTGACCGACCGCAGCTGGCGGGCCGCCATGGCAAGGTTTGCTGGGACGCCGCGGACTCGGGAACAACGCCCAGCCGGCGGGCGTTGAACAGCCTGTGAGCACTCAAGACTTAACTGCTGCGCAGTTCAACGACACCGTCAACGACAACGACATGGTGCTGGTCGACTTCTGGGCCTCTTGGTGCGGACCGTGCCGCGCCTTCGCGCCGACGTTCAAGGCCGCCTCGGAAAACCACCCCGACGTGGTGTTTGCCAAGGTCGACACCGAGGCCGAGCAGGAACTGGCCGCGGCCGCCCAGATCCGCTCGATCCCCACCCTGATGGCGTTCAAGAAGGGCAAGTTGCTGTTCAACCAGCCCGGCGCGCTGCCGCCCGCGGCGCTGGAAGACCTGGTCCAGCAACTCAAGGCCTACGAGTTCGACGAGGCCACCGAAGTCTGAGCCCCCGGCGCACGCGACTTCGTCAGCGCCGCAGCAATCTCGGGCCTGCGTTACCGTTCAAAGGTGAGTTTGGTCCTTCTGGAACATCCGCGGCCCGAGATCGCCCTGATCACCCTCAATCGCCCCGAGCGAATGAATTCCATGGCGTTCGACGTCATGGTGCCGCTCAAGGAGACCCTGGAGCAGGTCACCTACGACAACTCGGTGCGTGTGGTGGTGCTCACCGGTGCCGGGCGCGGCTTCTCTTCGGGCGCTGACCACAAGTCCGCGGGAACCGTCCCGCACGTCGAGGACCTGACCCGCCCGACCTATGCGCTGCGGTCGATGGAGTTGCTCGACGACATCATCCTGGCGCTGCGGCGGCTGCACCAACCGGTCATCGCCGCTGTCAATGGCGCTGCCATCGGCGGAGGGCTGTGCCTGGCGCTGGCCGCCGACATCCGCGTGGCCTCCACCAGCGCTTATTTCCGGGCGGCCGGCATCAACAACGGCCTGACCGCGAGCGAATTAGGGCTGAGCTACCTGCTGCCGAGAGCCATCGGGGCCTCCCGTGCCTTCGAGATCATGCTCACCGGCCGGGACGTCAGCGCCGAGGAGGCGGAGCGGATCGGGCTGGTCTCCTGTCAGGTGCCCGGAGCGCAGTTGCTCGACACCTGCTATGCGATCGCCGCGCGCATCGCGGCGTTCTCGCGGCCCGGAATCGAGTTGACCAAACGCACATTGTGGAGTGGACTGGACGCCGGCAGCCTTGAGGGGCATATGCAGGCCGAGGGCCTGGGACAGCTTTTCGTCCGTCTGCTCACCTCCAACTTCGAAGAAGCGGTTGCTGCGCGCGCGGAGAAGCGCCCGCCGGCTTTCACCGACGACAAGTAAGACAAGCAAGACAAATGACTAGGGAGCGAATGTGATCACGGCTACGGGCCTCGAGGTCCGCGCTGGTGCGCGCATTCTGCTGTCTCCCGATGGGCCCGACCTGCGCGTGCAGCCCGGCGACCGGATCGGACTGGTCGGTCGTAACGGGGCCGGCAAGACGACAACGCTGCGGATCCTGGCGGGGGAGGGCCAACCCTATGCCGGGACGCTCACCCGCAAGGGTGACATCGGCTATCTGCCGCAGGACCCCAAAGAGGGCGACCTGGACGTGCTGGCGCGCGACCGGGTGCTCTCGGCCCGCGGTCTCGACGTGCTGCTCACCGATCTGGAGAAGCAGCAGGCGCTGATGGCCGAGGTCGCCGACGACGCCGCGCGCGACCGCGCCATCCGCCGCTATGGCCAACTCGAAGAGCAATTCGTCGCGCTCGGCGGCTACGGCGCCGAAAGCGAGGCGGGCCGCATCTGCGCCAGCCTCGGTTTGCCCGAACGGGTGCTGACCCAGCAACTGCGCACCCTCTCGGGCGGTCAGCGCCGCAGGGTGGAGCTGGCGCGGATCCTGTTCGCTGCCTCCGACAGTGGGGCCGGGTCGGCCACTACGCTGCTGCTGGACGAGCCGACCAACCACCTCGACGCGGATTCGGTCGGTTGGCTGCGTGACTTCCTGCGGTCCCACACCGGCGGCCTGGTCATCATCAGCCACAACGTGGACCTGCTCGCCGACGTCGTGAACCGGGTCTGGTTCCTCGATGCCGTGCGCGGCGAAGTCGACGTCTACAACATGACCTGGCAGAAGTATCTCGACGCGCGCGCGACCGACGAGCAGCGTCGCCGCCGGGAACGCGCCAACGCCGAGCGCAAGGCGGCAGCGCTGCGCACCCAGGCCGCCAAATTGGGCGCCAAAGCGACCAAAGCCGTTGCCGCACAAAACATGTTGCGCCGTGCCGACCGAATGATGGCCGCCCTGGACGAGGAACGCGTGGCCGACAAGGTGGCCCGGATCAAGTTCCCGACGCCCGCACCGTGCGGCCGTACCCCGCTGGTGGCCAAGGGATTGAGCAAGACTTATGGCTCCCTCGAGGTGTTCACCGGGCTCGACCTGGCCATTGACCGCGGCTCGCGGGTGGTCGTGCTGGGGCTCAACGGCGCGGGCAAGACCACCCTGCTGCGGCTGTTGGCCGGGGTTGAGACACCCGACACCGGCGGTCTGGAGCCCGGGCACGGCATGCGGATCGGGTATTTCGCCCAGGAGCACGACACCCTGGACAACGACGCCACCGTTTGGCAGAACATCCGCCACGCCGCGCCCGAATCGGGTGAGCAGGATCTGCGTGGCCTACTCGGAGCGTTCATGTTCAGCGGCCCGCAACTCGACCAGCCCGCCGGCACGCTGTCCGGTGGTGAGAAGACCCGGCTCGCACTGGCCGGGCTGGTGGCCTCGACGGCCAATGTGTTGCTGCTCGACGAACCGACCAACAACCTCGACCCGGCCTCGCGCGAGCAGGTGCTGGACGCGCTGCGCAGCTACCAGGGCGCGGTGGTGCTGGTGACGCACGACCCGGGCGCGGCCGAGGCGCTGGATCCGCAGCGTGTCCTGCTGCTTCCCGACGGCACCGAGGACTATTGGTCCGAGGAGTACCGGGACCTCATCGAGTTGGCCTGACCGGTTTTGGCAAAACATCCCCAATTCGCCGCGGGATTCTTACCCTGAATGCCAGGGGGTAGCCGTGGAGGTTCTCGATGCGGAAGTCGAAGAAGACCCGCGAGGAGATGTTGCACGAGTTGCGCAACGCCTACGAAAAGGGCGCCAGCATCCGCAACCTGGCGGCTACCACCGGTCGGTCCTACGGGTCGGTCCACAGCATGCTGCGCGAGTCGGGCACCACGATGCGCAGCCGCGGCGGGCCCAACCACCGCGCCCGGCCCCGCTGAACGCGGCGTAGCGCGACTGCGAGAATCCCTTTGCTCGCAGTAGCGCTGCGCTGGTCCGCTCAATCGGTCAAATCGGCTGTGCGCACCGAGTTTTCAACCAGATCCAGCACGGCTGCCAGCCGCTGCGGATCTTCCCCGGAAGCCAACCGGGCCACCAAGCCGTCCAGCACCAGATCCAGATAACAGTGCAGGACGTCACTGGGCACGTCGTCGCGCACCCGTTTGGCCTCCTTCTGGCGGCGCAGCCGTTCGGTGGTCGCGGCGGCGAGTTCCGCCGACCGCTCGGCCCAGCCGCGGCTGAACTCCGGGTCGTGGCGCAGCTTGCGGGCGATCTCCAGGCGAGTGGCCAACCAGTCGAATTGTTCGGGCGTGGCAAGCATGTTGCGCATCACCTGAATCAGCCCCTCGCGCGACGCGACTTCCGCCATTCGTTGGGTGTCCTCGCTCGCCAGCGCGAAGAACAGGGCGTCCTTGTCCCGGTAGTGGTGGAAGATCGCGCCGCGCGACATCCCGATCGCCTGCTCCAACCGTCGCACCGTGGCTTGGTCGTAGCCGTACTCGGCGAAACAGCGGCGGGCACCGTCGAGGATCTGACGGCGCCGGGCCTCCAGATGGTCCTCGCTGACTTTGGGCACGAGCGGGTCTGGTGTGGCCGCTAGCCAGACTTGAGCATGTTGCGCAGCACGTACTGCAGGATGCCCCCGTTGCGGTAGTAGTCGGCCTCTCCGGGTGTGTCGATCCGCACGACGGCGTCGAACTCGACCGGGTCTCCGGAGTCCTTGCTGGCCTTGACCTTCACCGTCTTCGGTGTCTTCCCGTTGTTGAGCTCCTCGATACCGGTGATGTCGAACACCTCGGTCCCGTCGAGCCCCAGGTCCTTGGCGGACTTGCCGTCCGGGAACTGCAGCGGGATCACGCCCATGCCGATCAGGTTGGAGCGGTGGATGCGCTCGAACGACTCGGCGATCACCGCGCGCACCCCGAGCAGCCGCGTCCCCTTGGCCGCCCAGTCCCGCGACGATCCGGACCCGTACTCCTTACCGCCCAGTACCACTAGCGGAATGTCCTGTGCCGCATAGTTTTGCGCCGCGTCGTAAATGAAGGCCTGCGGCGCTTTTCCATCCTCGGAGTCCTGGGTGAAGTCGCGGGTGTAGCCGCCCGACACGTCGTCCAGCAGCATGTTGCGCAACCGGATGTTGGCGAACGTGCCGCGAATCATCACCTCGTGGTTGCCGCGTCGGGAACCGAAGGAGTTGTAATCCTTGCGCTCCACGCCGTGCTCGTCGAGGTACTGCGCGGCCGGGGTGCCCGGCTTGATGCTGCTGGCGGGGGAGATGTGGTCGGTGGTCACCGAATCACCTAGCAGGGCAAGCACTCTGGCGCCGGCGATATCGGCCACCGGCTCGGGCTCGGCGGGCATGCCGTCGAAGTACGGAGGCTTACGCACATAGGTCGAGTCCGGGTCCCACTCGAAGGTGTTGCCGCTCGGCGTCGGCAGGTTCTGCCACCGCTCGTCACCCTTGAACACATCGGCGTAGTTGCTGGTGAACATCTCCTGGTTGATCGCCGAGGCGATGGTGTCCGAGACGTCCTTCTGCGACGGCCAAATGTCCTTCAAGAAGACGTCATTGCCGTCTTTGTCCTTACCCAGCGGGTCGGATTCGAAGTCGAAGTCCATGGTGCCGGCCAGGGCGTAAGCGACCACCAACGGCGGCGAAGCCAGGTAGTTCATCTTCACATCCGGGTTGATCCGGCCTTCGAAGTTCCGGTTCCCGGACAGCACCGCGGCCACGGAAAGGTCGTTGTCGTTGACCGCCTTGGAGATCTCGTCAGGCAGCGGACCGGAGTTACCGATGCAGGTGGTGCAGCCGTAGCCCACCAGGTAGAAGCCCAGCTTCTCCAGATACGGCCACAGACCGGCTTTTTCGTAGTAGTCGTTGACGACCTGCGAGCCCGGCGCCATGGTTGTCTTCACCCACGGCTTGGAGGCGAGGCCCTTCTCGACGGCGTTGCGGGCCAGCAGCGCCGCGCCCAGCATCACCTCGGGGTTGGACGTGTTGGTGCACGACGTGATCGCGGCGATCACCACCGCGCCGTGGTCGAGGACGAATTCGCCACGCTCGTCGGACTTCACCGTCACCGGGTTGCTCGCCCGGCCCTGGGCGTTCTGGGCTGCGGAGAACACCTCGGGCTTGTCGTCGGCGTGCCCGTTCTGCGGCTGTCCGGGGTCGCTGGCCGGGAAGGATTCATCGACCGCCTCGTCCAGCTTGGAGTAGTCCTTCTTGTCCGGGTCGTCCCCGACGTAGTTCGGAATCTGTTCGCGGAACGCAGCTTTCGCTGCCGAAAGCGCGATCCGGTCCTGTGGCCGCTTGGGCCCGGCGATCGACGGCACCACCTCGGACAGGTCCAGCTCGAGGTATTCGGAGAACGCCGGCTCGCGCTCGGGGTTGTGCCACAGGCCCTGCTCCTTGGCGTAGGCCTCGACCAGCGCCAGCTGCTCCTCGCTGCGCCCGGTGAACTTCAGGTAGTCGATGGTTTCCTGGTCGATCGGGAAAATCGCTGCGGTGGAGCCGAATTCGGGGCTCATGTTGCCCAGGGTGGCGCGGTTGGCCAGCGGCACCTCGGCCACGCCCTCGCCGTAGAACTCGACGAACTTGCCGACGACGCCGTGCTTGCGCAGCATCTCGGTCACCGTGAGCACCACGTCGGTGGCGGTGACACCCGGCTGGATCTCACCGGTCAGCTTGAACCCGACGACCCGGGGGATCAGCATCGACACCGGCTGGCCGAGCATCGCCGCCTCAGCCTCGATGCCGCCGACACCCCAGCCCAGGACGCCGAGGCCGTTGACCATGGTCGTGTGGCTGTCGGTGCCCACACAGGTGTCGGGGTAAGCCTGTCCGTTGCGGGTCATCACCACGCTGGCCAGGTACTCGATGTTGACCTGGTGCACGATGCCGGTGCCCGGGGGAACCACCTTGAAGTCGTCGAAAGCGCCTTGGCCCCAGCGCAGGAACTGGTAACGCTCGCCGTTGCGCTCGTATTCGATCTCGACGTTGCGCTCGAAAGCGTCGGCGGTGCCGAACAGGTCGGCGATCACCGAGTGGTCGATCACCAGGTCGGCCGGGGCGAGCGGGTTGACCTTGTCGGGATCACCGCCCAGGTCGCCGACGGCCTCGCGCATGGTGGCCAGGTCGACGATGCAGGGCACCCCGGTGAAGTCCTGCATGACCACCCGGGCCGGCGTGTATTGGATTTCGATGCTCGGTTCGGCTTCGGGGTCCCAGTTCGCGATGGCCTCGATGTGTTCCTTGGTGATGTTGCTGCCGTCCTCGTTACGCAGCAGATTCTCGGCCAGGACCTTGAGGCTGTAGGGGAGTTTCTCCGTGTTGGGGACCGCGTCGAGACGATAGATCTCGTAGCTGTTGTCACCGACCTCAAGGGTGTCGCGGGCTTCGAACGAATTCACCGAACCTTTGCTAGTCACATCAACTCCCTGGATTAAGTTCTCTTCGCCGGCGGGCCGTGCCGACGAATGCGGTGCCACTTTAACAGTACGCTTGTCCTGCAATACGCAGCACCCGTACCGGCCAGTCTTGTCCTGTCGGCTCGGCGTGGGAAGCCCCGGGTACTACGCCGACCGGGGCGCCGACCGATACGCTGCCCAGCGCGCCGATCGTCACACTAGAGTGACGGCCGTGGTCGAGCGTCACGCCAGCGTGACGTTCGGGCTGAGAGGAGCGACGACGACGATGAGCAACCTGCCGCAGACGATCCCCTTTCTGCCGGAATACATTCCGCAGGACGTGGACATCGAGTCAATCAAGGCGCAGGTCGCCGTCGACGGCGTCGCCGCGGCGCCGGCAGCCGAGCCCGGCCTGCTCGAAGTTGTCAACCAGGCTCGTGGCGACGGCATCAACCTCAAGATCGTCCTGCTCGACCACAACCCGCCCAGCGACACCCCGCTGCGCGACATCGCGACCGTCGTCGGCGCCGACCACCCCGATTCCACGGTGCTGGTGCTCAGCCCGAGCTATGTCGGCAGCTACAGCTCGCACTACCCGCGCGTGACGCTCGAGGCCGGTGAAGACCACTCCAAAACCGGCAATCCCACCCAGTCTGCGCAGAACTTTCTGAACGAACTCAACACCCCCGAGTTCCCTTGGACGGCGTTGACGATCGTCCTGCTGATCGTGGTGTTCGCCGCCGCCGTCGTCGGCCGGGTCATGCAGCTCCGCAACAGGCAGCCAGCAACGTCAGCAGCCCCGACGGAAATCGCTGCCGACGCAGAAAAGCCGAGCGTCTAGCAAGCTCACTGCCCTTTTAGCGCTGCCGCCGCAGCGCCCGCGCCGCTAGTGCGGCAAACCCGCCAGGTCACTGTTGGGTCACAGTAAACGCACTTCCAGAGTGCAATTTGTGACTTGCGTTTCTTTGGGGACAGCTGTGACGTACGGTGCGAATGATGCTTGTGATGCTAATGGCGCTACCAGTGCATTTCGGCGCCGTCCGTCCGATATGAGCCCCAAGGAGATCGACGTCGTATGAGACGGACAAGCCCCAGCTCTGCTTCGCGAACCGCCGCCAGGCTGATACGACCAGCCGTCCCGGTGGTAATGAGCGCGGCGTTGCTGTTCTGCACGCCCGAGCTCGCCACCGGGGTCGCCTGGGCGGATCCCGCCGCCGATTCGATCGCGGTCCTGATCGCCAACGTCGCCAAGGCCAACCAGCGCCTGGAAGATCTGAGCGCCGCAGTAGAGATGGAGCAGGAGAGCGTCAACAAGGCGTTGGTGGCCGTCGAGGACGCCCGCGAACACGCCGAGGTGGCCGGCCGAGAACTCGAGGCCACCCAGCAGTCGGTCAAGGACGCGACCGCCGCGATCGCCGCGGCCCAACACCGGTTCGACACCTTCGCCGCGGCTACCTATATGAACGGCCCCTCCGACGGCTACCTCACCGCGCGCAGCCCCGAGGACATGATCGCCGCGGCGACCGCCACCCGGACCATGGCCGCCGGCGCCGCGGCCGTGATGGCCAAGCTGGAGCGGGCCCGCACCGAACAGCTGAACAAGGAATCGGCCGCGCGGCTGGCCAAGGAGAAGGCCGACAAGGCCGCGGCGGACGCCAAAGCCAGCCAGGACGCGGCGGCGGCCGCGCTCAGCGAGACCCAGCGCAAGTTCGACGAGCAGCGTGAGGAAGTCAACCGCGCCGCCGCCGAACGCGAACGGGCCGAAGCCAAGCTGCAGCAGGCCCGGCTGGTGGCGTGGCAGGCCACCGGTGGGCAGGGCACGCCGCCGAGCGGCATGTGGGACTCCGCCGACGGTCCCGGCGGTGGGCGCCGCTGGGACGGCTGGGACCCCACCCTGCCGCAGGTCCCCAGCGCCAACATCCAAGGCGACCCGATCGCCGTGGTCAACCAGGTGCTCGGATATTCGGCTACGTCGGCGCAGGTCACCGCGCAGATGGGCCGCAACTTCCTACAGCAGTTGGGCATCCTGAAGCCCAACGACACCGGCATCACCAACGCACCCTCGGGAGCGACGTCGGGCCGGATCCCGCGGGTCTACGGCCGGCAGGCCTCCGAGTACGTCATCCGTCGCGGCATGTCCCAGATCGGCGTGCCGTACTCCTGGGGTGGCGGCAACGCCGCCGGCCCAAGCAAAGGAATCGACTCCGGGGCCGGCATCACCGGCTTCGACTGTTCGGGCCTGGTGCTGTACTCGTTCGCCGGGGTGGGCATCAAGCTGCCGCACTACTCCGGCTCGCAGTACAACCTCGGCCGCAAGATCCCGACCGCTCAGATGCGCCGCGGCGACGTCATCTTCTACGGGCCGGGCGGCAGTCAGCACGTGACCATCTACCTCGGCGACGGCCAGATGCTCGAGGCGCCCGACATCGGTCTGAAGGTCCGGACCGCCCCGGTGCGCACCAGCGGTATGACGCCCTTCGTAGTCCGCTATATCGAGTATTAACGAGGTTTCATGCGTCACAAGCGAATTCGTTTCTCCCTAGCCTGGATCACCGTGTTGGTGACCGGGCTTTTGCTCGCTGTGGCCGCCCCGGCCGCGGCCGACCCGGGGGAGTGGGACCCGACCCTGCCGGCCGCGATCAGCGCCGGCGCTCCTGGCGACCCGCTAGCCGTCGCCAACGCCTCGCTGCAGGCCACCGCTCAAGCCACCCAGACCACCCTGAACCTGGGTCAGCAGTTTCTCAGCGGGTTGGGCATCAACCTGGGCGGCCCCGCCGCGCCGGCCGCGTCGACCAACACCAGCGGCAGCCGCATCCCGCGGGCAAACGGCAGGCAGGCCATCGAGCACGTGATCAAGCGCGCCGGGTCCCAGATGGGCGTCCCTTACTCGTGGGGCGGCGGCTCGCTGGAGGGCCCCAGCAAGGGCGTGGACGACGGGGCGAACATCAACGGCTTCGACTGCTCGGGGCTGATGCGGTACGCGTTCGCCGGCGTCGGTGTGCTGATCCCGCGGTTCTCCGGCGACCAGTACAACGCCGGGCGCCACATTCCGCAGAACGAGGCCAGGCGGGGCGACCTCATCTTCTATGGGCCGAACGGCAGCCAGCACGTCACCATGTATCTGGGCAACGGGCAGATGCTGGAGGCTTCCAGCCTGGCCGGCAAGGTCACCATCAGTCCGGTGCGCAAGCCCGGGATGACGCCCTATCTGACTAGGATCATCGAGTACTGAGCCGGGTGGGCTGCTTGACCGTGCGTCGACGGATCCCCAGACGCCTGGAATAGTTGAACGCGGGCACGTCGCTGCCCGGTGACATTAGTCGGGTCGGCAGTCGTGTCGGGATGAGCTGTGGAGGGTTGTTGATGACATCAGCAGGAGGCGGTTACCCGGGTCCGGGTGGGCATTCGGCCCCGCCGACCCAGGAGGCGCACGTAAGTGGCTCTCCAGGCGGCTCGGATGGCCTGGCTGCCGAGGTACACACCCTCGAGCGGGCCATCTTCGAGGTCAAGCGGATCATCGTCGGCCAGGACCAGCTGGTGGAGCGCATGCTGGTCGGCCTGCTGGCCAAGGGCCACGTGCTGCTCGAAGGTGTGCCCGGCGTCGCCAAGACCCTGGCTGTGGAGACCTTCGCGCGCGTGGTCGGCGGCAGCTTCGCCCGTATCCAGTTCACCCCGGACCTGGTGCCTACGGACATCGTCGGTACCCGCATCTACCGGCAGGGCAAGGAGGAGTTCGACACCGAGCTCGGCCCGGTGGTGGTCAACTTCCTGCTCGCCGACGAGATCAACCGTGCCCCGGCAAAGGTTCAGTCGGCGCTGCTCGAGGTGATGGCCGAACGCCACGTGTCCATCGGCGGTAAGACCTTCCCGCTGCCCAATCCGTTCCTGGTGATGGCAACCCAGAACCCGATCGAGCAGGAGGGTGTCTACCCCCTGCCCGAGGCGCAGCGCGACCGCTTCCTGTTCAAGATCAACGTGGGCTACCCGTCCCCCGAGGAGGAGCGGGAGATCATCTACCGGATGGGCGTGACCCCGCCGCAGCCCAAGCAGATCCTCAACACCGGCGACCTGCTGCGGCTGCAGACCGTCGCCGCCAACAGCTTCGTGCACCACGCGCTGGTCGACTACGTCGTCCGGGTGGTGACCGCAACGCGGCACCCCGAACAGCTGGGCATGAACGACGTCAAGACCTGGATCGCGTTCGGCGCCTCGCCGCGCGCCTCGCTGGGCATCATCGCCGCATCCCGAGCCCTGGGCCTGGTGCGGGGGCGTGACTACGTGATCCCGCAGGACATCATCGACGTCATCCCCGACGTGCTGCGGCACCGGTTGGTGCTCACCTACGATGCGCTCGCCGACGAGATCACCGCTGAGACCGTGATCAACCGAGTCCTGCAGACCGTGGCGCTGCCGCAAGTGAACGCCGTTCCGCAGCAAGGACATTCGGTTGGCCCGGTGATGCAGGGCGCCGCGGCGGGCGGTCGGTGACAGATAAGAAGGCGGTTCGCCATCCGCCCTCGATGCTGCGCGGCACCATCGACGACCCGAAGTTGTCGGCGGCGCTGCGTACCCTCGAACTGACCGTCAACCGCAAGCTGGACGGCATCCTGCACGGCGATCACCTCGGTCTCATCCCGGGCCCGGGCAGTGAGCCCGGGGAGTCGCGGGTTTACCAGCCCGGTGACGATGTGCGCCGAATGGACTGGGCCGTCACCGCGCGTACCACCCACCCGCACGTTCGGCAGATGATCGCCGACCGGGAGCTGGAGACCTGGCTCGTGGTCGACATGTCGGCGAGCCTGGACTTCGGTACGTCCACGTGCGAGAAACGGGACCTGGCAGTGGCGGCCGCGGCCGCGATCTGTTTTCTCAACGTTGGCGGCGGCAACCGGCTGGGTGCGCTGATCTCTAACGGCGACAACATGATTCGGGTGCCGGCCCGCTCCGGGCGGGAGCATGTTCACACCTTGCTGCGCACCATTGCTACCACCCCCAAGGCGCCGGTCGGGGTGCGCGGTGACCTCGCCGCGGCCATCGACGCCCTGCGCCGACCCGAACGGCGTCGCGGCATGGCGGTGATCATCAGCGACTTCCTCGGGCCGATCGACTGGATGCGGCCGCTGCGCGCGATCGCGGCCCGCCACGAGGTGCTGGCCGTCGAAGTGCTCGATCCGCGTGACGTCGAATTACCCGATATCGGTGACGTGGTGCTGCAGGACGCCGAATCCGGGGCTGTGCGCGAATTCACCATCGACACGCAGTTGCAAACCGATTTCGCCAGAGCCGCCGCCAAGCACCGCGACGACGTGGCCCGCACCATCCGCGGGTGTGGCGCACCGGTGATGACGCTGCGCACCGACCGCGACTGGATCGCCGACATCGTTCGTTTCATCTCCTCCCGCCGGCGTGGGGCGATGGCGGGACGCCGGTGACCGATTTGCTCACCTTTAAGACGGGTCTGTTATGACGTTTCCGTTACTGGGGCCGATGACACTGTCCGGCTTCGAACACTCGTGGTTTTTCCTGTTCCTGTTCGTCGTCGCCGGGCTGGTTGCGCTGTATGTGGTGCTGCAGCTGGCGCGACAGCGGCGGATGTTGCGCTTCGCCAATATGGAGTTGCTGGAAAGCGTTGCGCCCAAACGCCCTTCGCGCTGGCGGCACATACCGGCGATTCTGTTGGCGCTCTCGCTGGTGTTGTTCACCGTGGCCATGGCTGGGCCGACGAACGACGTCCGGATCCCGCGTAACCGCGCGGTGGTGATGCTGGTGATCGACGTATCGCAGTCGATGCGCGCCACCGACGTCGAGCCCAATCGGATGGTCGCGGCCCAGGAGGCCGCCAAGCAGTTCGCCGACGAGCTCACCCCGGGGATCAACCTCGGCCTGATCGCCTACGCCGGAACCGCGACGGTGCTGGTGTCGCCGACCACCAACCGAGAAGCCACCAAGGCCGCCCTGGACAAGTTGCAGTTCGCCGACCGCACCGCCACCGGTGAGGGCATCTTCACCGCGCTGCAGGCCATCGCCACCGTCGGCGCCGTGATCGGCGGCGGCGACACGCCACCGCCCGCGCGCATCGTGCTGTTCTCCGACGGTAAAGAGACGATGCCGACCAACCCGGACAACCCCAAAGGCGCCTTCACCGCCGCGCGCACCGCCAAGGACCAGGGCGTACCCATCTCCACGATCTCGTTCGGCACGCCGTACGGTTTCGTCGAGATCAACGACCAGCGCCAGCCGGTGCCCGTCGATGACGAGACGTTGAAGAAGGTCGCCCAGCTTTCCGGCGGAAACGCTTACAACGCCGCGACTCTGGCCGAGTTGAAGGCGGTCTACGCCTCCCTGCAGCAGCAGATCGGCTACGAGACCATCAAGGGTGACGCGAGCGTGGGCTGGCTGCGGCTCGGCGCCTTCGTGCTGGCGATCGCCGGCCTGGCGGCGCTGCTGATCAACCGGCGTTTGCCTACCTAGCTTTCTCGGGTCGCGAGCCGAACCTGGCTGCGATTTTTGGGCGCGGATTTAGCAGTGTGGTTTGGTTCGTGAGCTTGTCATGGACTCCTCGGGCCAGTCGGGCCTGCCGAACCCGATCAACGACGTCGGTGGGATGGTCTCCGGCTAAAACCCGCACCACGATCCAGCCGTAGCTGTGTGTCACCTTTTCGTACCGTCGGATGTCTTTCCGAACGTGGTAACGATTGGTCAGGTGGTGGTCGCCGTCATACTCGGCGGCGACCTTGATGTCCTCCCAGCCCATGTCCAAATACGCCTCCGCCCAACCCCATTCGTTGCACACTGCGATCTGTGTCCGTGGGCGTGGGAAGCCCGCGCGGATCAACAGCAGCCGCAACCAGGTCTCCTTCGGTGACTGCGCACCGCCGTCGACCAGTTCGAGGGCGACTCGCGCGGTTTTGATGCCCCGTCGGCCCCGATACCGCTCGACCAGCAACTCGACGTCCGCAACCTTGACGTCGGTAGCCTGCACCAGGGCGTCGACCGCGGCGACGGCGGTGTCGAGCGGTAACCGGCTGGCGAGGTCCAGGGCGGTCCGCTCGGCAGTGGTGACCCGCATGCCGTCGATCAGACAGATCTCGTCGGGCTCGATGCGGTCTTCCCAGGTCTGAACGCCCGGCTCGCGGCGGCTATTGGCATGAATGATCGACGCCGGGAGGTCGGGGCCGATCCACTTGGCGCCGTGCAGGGCGGACGCCGAGTAGCCCGCCAGCACGCCGCGCCCGCGCGACCGCAGCCACAACGCCCTCGCTCGAAGGTGCGCGGTCAGTTCGACATCGCGCGGCACATACACGTCCTTGTGTATGGCCATGAAGCGACTACGCAGTTGATAGGGCGTCAACGCGCCCACAGCCAGGGCTTTACTGCCCGTGAAGGGAGCTGTCATGGTCGAAGTGTGCTGCGTCACACTGACAGCGATCCACGAGCCGAACCGCACGGCGAAATTCAGCGCCGGATTTCGCAGCCTGGTTCGGCTGGCAGGTCGGGAGCGAGCCGATTTCAAGGCAACCATGGCAAGGCGATAGGTTGACGGGGTGACTGACACAGCCACTGAAGCCGCCCCAACCGTCGGCAAACCCCCATTCGTATCCCGTTCAGTCCTGGTCACCGGCGGAAACCGGGGTATCGGGCTGGCGATCGCGCAGCGGTTGGCCGCTGACGGGCACAAGGTCGCCGTCACCCACCGCGGATCCGGGGCGCCCGAGGGCCTCTTCGGCGTCGAGTGCGATGTCACAGACAACGACGCCGTCGACCGCGCCTTCAAAGAGGTCGAGGAGCACCAGGGTGCGGTCGAGGTGCTGGTGTCCAACGCCGGCATTTCCGCGGACGCCTTCCTGATCCGGATGACCGAGGAGCGCTTCCAGAAGGTCATCGACGCGAACCTCACCGGGGCGTTCCGGGTGACCCAGCGGGCCTCGCGCAGCATGCAGAAGAAGCGGTTCGGCCGGATCATCTACGTCGGCTCGGTCTCGGGCAGCTGGGGGATCGGCAACCAGGCTAATTACGCGGCTTCCAAGGCGGGCCTGATCGGCATGGCCCGCTCGATCTCCCGCGAGCTGTCCAAGGCCGGAGTCACCGCGAACGTCGTCGCCCCCGGATACATCGACACCGAGATGACCCGGTCACTGGATGAGCGGATCCAAGAAGGGGCACTGCAATTCATCCCAGCCAAGCGTGTCGGCACCGCCGCCGAGGTCGCCGGCGTGGTCAGCTTCCTCGCGTCCGAGGATGCGAGCTACATCGCCGGCGCCGTCATCCCGGTCGACGGCGGCATGGGCATGGGCCACTGATTCCACTCAAGACACGAGGACATTAGGACAGACATGGCAGGACTGCTCGAAGGCAAACGAATCCTGGTCACCGGGATCATCACCGACTCGTCGATCGCGTTCCACATCGCCCGGGTCGCACAGGAACAGGGCGCTCAACTGGTGCTGACCGGGTTCGACCGGTTGCGGCTGATCCAGCGCATCGCCGACCGGCTACCGGAGAAGGCGCCGCTGCTCGAACTCGATGTGCAGAACGAGGAGCACCTGTCGACGCTGGCCGATAGGGTGCTGGCCGAGATAGGAGAGGACAACCGGCTCGACGGCGTCGTGCACTCGATCGGGTTCATGCCGCAGACCGGCATGGGCATCAACCCGTTTTTCGAGGCGCCCTACGAGGACGTCTCCAAGGGCATCCACATCTCCGCCTACTCCTACGCATCGCTGGCCAAGGCGCTGTTGCCGATCATGAACCGCGGCGGAGCCATCGTGGGCATGGACTTCGACCCCACCCGCGCGATGCCGGCCTACAACTGGATGACGGTCGCCAAAAGCGCCCTGGAATCGGTCAACCGGTTCGTGGCCCGCGAGGCCGGCCAGGTTGGTGTGCGCTCGAATCTCGTTGCAGCCGGGCCGATCCGGACCCTGGCGATGAGCGCCATTGTCGGTGGCGCGCTCGGCGAGGAGGCCGGAGCCCAGATGAAGCTGCTTGAGGACGGCTGGGACCAGCGCGCTCCGATCGGCTGGGACATGAAGGACCCGACCCCGGTTGCCAAGACGGTGTGTGCGGTGCTGTCCGAATGGTTGCCGGCCACAACGGGTGACATCATTTACGCCGACGGCGGCGCCCACACCCAGTTGCTATAGGCATCATGGACTTTGACGCCGTCCTGCTGCTGTCGTTCGGCGGGCCGGAAGGACCCGAGCAGGTGCGGCCGTTCCTGGAAAACGTCACCCGGGGCAGGAATGTGCCGCCCGAGCGGCTGGATGACGTCGCCGAACACTACCTTCATTTCGGTGGTGTGTCCCCGATCAACGGCATCAACCGGGCCCTGATCGGCGAGTTGCAGGCCGAGCAGGACCTACCGGTGTACTTCGGCAACCGCAACTGGGAGCCGTACGTCGAAGACACCGTTGTGGCCATGCGCGACAACGGTGTTCGGCGGGCGGCGGTATTCACCACCTCGGCGTGGAGTGGCTATTCCAGTTGCACGCAGTACGTCGAGGACATCGCGCGGGCCCGCGAAGCAGCCGGCCCGGATGCGCCGGAACTCATCAAGCTGCGGACCTACTTTGACCACCCGCTGTTCGTCGAGATGTTCACCGAGGCGGTGGCCGCGGCCGCCGCAACCGTGCCCGCGGGTGCCCGGCTGGTGTTCACCGCGCATTCCGTCCCGATCGCCGCCGACCAGCGCTGCGGCCCGAATCTCTACAGCCGCCAAGTCGCCTACGCCGCAAGGTTTGTCGCGTCAGCCGCCGGCTACGATGACTACGACCTGGTGTGGCAGTCCCGTTCGGGGCCACCGCAAGTGCCCTGGCTCGAACCCGACGTCGGGGACCACCTCGCGTCGCTGGCTCGAGACGGCACCAAGGCCGTAATCGTTTGTCCCATCGGGTTTGTCGCGGATCACATCGAAGTGGTTTGGGACCTGGATACTGAGCTGCGGCAGCAAGCCGAGACGCTGGGCGTCGCGTTCGCCCGCGTCACGACACCCAACGCCGACCGCCGATTCGCGCGGCTGGCCGTGGATTTGATCGGTGAACTGCGGGACGGTCGCGCGCCCGCACGGGTCAGTGCCGCGGATCCGGTGTCGGGTTGTCTGGCCAGCGCCAACGGCGAGCGGTGCGGGCCGCCGCATTGCGCTGCGGGCTAGTCCGTCCAGGCCGAGTGCAGGATCGCGGTGACCGCCGCCATCCGCGCAGAACGCACCACAGCCGTCAACGGCCGCAGGGCGTTGGTGGCGATCTGCCCTTCCGAGGACGACTGTGTACCCGGCAATTCCGGGCCGGCGCCCATCCGGTCGGGCAGGCGACTCGACCCGGCGCTGACCGCGATGATCGCATCGACGTGCGCCGCGTTTTCCAGCACGCGCAGCGCGCGCGTCGGCGCATGGTCGGGAACCCGGTGCTGGCGAGACGATTCCAGCAGCTGCTCCACCATGCCGCGCGGGTCTTCGATGTCGCTGTTGGCCGAACCCAGGCCCATGGTGCTCAGCGCGTCGGCCGCCGAACGTACCGCTGACCGCAGCGCGTACTCGGCGTCACCGAGCTCGTGGTGGTCGAACACCGGGGCCGCCGGCAGCGAGTACACCATCCACGTCAGAGCGCACAATTCGGGCACGACGGACTCGTCGTCGATGTCGTCGAAGTCGCTGTAGGTGAACTCGGGGACAAGGCCGATCGCCGCGCCCGGTTCGTCGGGGTTGCTGACGATCACCGCTTCGCCAGCCGCCAGCGCGTCACGCTCGAACTGGGTGCCTGCGGACAACCCACGAACGTCGCCGGGCACCGGCAGCACCACGTTGATGGTTCCCCGCAGGCGGCCGGGCGCTGCCGGCGACTTGCGGCCCACCGCCGCGCGCAACGTCTGCAGCAGACACACCGTGCCGGCGTCGTTGACGTCCGGCCACGGCAGGCCCGTATGCCCGGCGGCGACGGCATCATACGCGGCCACCGATTGCCTTGGTGCCCATAGGGATAACGCGTCCAAAACGTCGTCGGGGGCAGCCTTGCCCGCGAGCCAGGCATTGGCCCACATCGACAACGAAACACTCGGGCACCACATGATCTCGCAGTGTAATAGTTCGCCGCTATTAGCGTGGTTCACGCAGTATTCTGTGCGCATGTCCGTGGCGCTGGTCTGGCTGATCGCAGCTTTGCTGCTCGTCGGCGCGGAGGCCCTTACCGGCGATCTGTTCCTGCTGATGCTCGGCGGCGGCGCGCTGGCCGCTTCGGGCAGCAGTTGGCTGACGGATTGGCCGCTGTGGGCCGACGGACTGGTCTTCTTGATCGTTTCGGTGCTGCTGCTGGCGCTGGTGCGACCGGCGTTGCGGCGGCGGCTGGGCTCCGGTAAAGCCGTGAAGATGGGCGTTCAGGCGCTCGAGGGCAAGAGCGCCCTGGTGCTGGACAGGGTTGCCCACGATGCGGGCCAAGTGAAGCTGGACGGCCAGGTGTGGACGGCCCGCCCGCTCAATGCGGGCGACGTGTTCGAACCCGGCGAATCGGTGACCGTGGTGCACATCGACGGTGCCACGGCGGTGGTCTTCAAGGACATCTAGGCGCTCGAGAAAGGGGCTCCGGTGGAAGGTGTAGTTGCAGGTTTGGTGTTGCTTGCCGTCCTGGTCATCTTTGCGATTGTCGTGGTGGCCAAGTCGGTCGCGCTGATACCGCAGGCCGAGGCCGCGGTGATCGAGCGGTTGGGTCGCTACAGCCGAACGGTCAGTGGCCAACTCACGCTGCTGGTGCCGTTCATCGACCGCGTCCGCGCCCGGGTGGACCTGCGCGAGCGAGTGGTGTCGTTCCCGCCGCAGCCCGTCATCACCGAGGACAACCTCACGCTGAACATCGACACCGTCGTCTACTTCCAGGTCACCGTCCCGCAGGCGGCGGTATATGAGATCAGCAACTACATCGTCGGTGTCGAGCAGCTCACCACCACCACGCTGCGCAACGTCGTCGGCGGCATGACCCTCGAACAGACGCTGACCTCTCGTGACCAGATCAACGCGCAATTGCGCGGGGTGCTGGACGAGGCGACCGGTCGCTGGGGCCTTCGGGTCGCCCGGGTGGAGTTGCGCAGCATCGACCCGCCGCCTTCGATTCAGGCCTCGATGGAAAAGCAGATGAAGGCCGACCGGGAGAAGCGCGCGATGATTCTGACCGCCGAGGGCACCCGGCAGGCGGCAATCATGCAGGCCGAGGGTCAGAAGGCGTCTCAGATTCTGGCCGCCGAGGGCGCCAAGCAGGCGGCGATCCTGACCGCTGAAGCCGACCGGCAGTCCCGGGTGCTGCGCGCCCAGGGTGAGCGGGCCGCCGCTTACCTGCAGGCACAGGGGCAGGCCAAGGCCATCGAGAAGACGTTCGCCGCGATCAAGGCCGGCCGACCGACGCCGGAGATGCTGGCCTACCAGTATCTTCAGACGCTGCCGGAGATGGCCCGCGGTGACGCCAACAAGGTGTGGGTGGTGCCCAGCGACTTCAACGCCGCCCTGCAGGGGTTCACCCGGTTGCTCGGCAAACCGGGCGAGGACGGCGTGTTCCGGTTCGAGCCGTCTCCGGTCGATGACGCACCGCGGCACTCGGCCGACGACGACGATCCCGAGGTCGCGGACTGGTTCCGCAGCGACGGCGACGCGGCTATCGCGCAGGCGTCCAGGACCGAGGTGTTGCCGGTGAATCCGGCCGAACGCCCGTTGGGCAACCCGCCCGAGTTGCGTCAATAGGATTGCGCGATGAGCACTTTGACGTCACCCAAGACCTACGCGGCGCTGGCGGCGCTGCAGGCCGGCGATGCGGTTGCGTGTGCGATTCCGCTGGCGCCGATCACGACCGCGCTGGACACCGTCGGATTGCCCGAGAGTGTTCGCCCGGTGCTGCCGGTGGTGAAAGCCGCCTCGGCCGTCGGACTCGCTTCCGTGACCCGCTATCCGGCCCTGGCCAGACTGACCACCGCACTGCTCACGCTGTACTTCGTGCTGGCGCTCGGTGCGCACGTCCGAGTGCGGGACAAGGTCGCCAACGCGCTCCCGGCGGCGTTGTTCCTGGCGCTGTTCGCCGCGATGACGGTCAAGGGACCGGAATCAACCCGCCATTCGTAGCTCGACCATCGGCAGCGGCCGGTCGCCGAGGGTTTGCTCGAGAACGTGCTGGAACTGCTGCCAGGCGCGTGGGTGGCGGCGTTGGTACTCGGCCAGGATGGCGTCGGCTTCTTCTTCGCTGAGCACGCGGGCGGTGGCCGCCGCGGGCACGCGGCTACGGACGAAAACGCGCACTCGCGGGTTGGCCTGAATGTTGCGGAACCACTGCGCCTTTGCCCCGAAGCCCGAGGGAACGATGTAGGTGTCAGGCCTCGGGTGGCCGACCACCTCTAGCACCACGAAACGGGGCAGGCCCGATTTGCGGCCGACGTGTTCGAGCATCAGCATGCGGGAGCCGAACAGCGCCCCGGCGCGCGCTTTGTAGATCCAGATCGGGGCGCGCACGAGCCAGCGAGCTCGCAGCAGGCGTGCGCCTGCCCGTGCCAGAAGGCTTGGTGTACCCGTGCTCGTGATCCCTTCCGTTTCTTCGAGGGTGCCACGAGCTTGGTTCGTTGCACGAGGGTGCGCAGATGCCCGCCGACACGCCGGTGGGCGTGGCATTCCGCGCACCCTCGGCGGCCAATGAGCTACCGCGGGGGAGCGGGCGACGCGCTAGGCCCCGTCGACGGCGATGCCGGCGGCTGGCCGGGCCCGGGCGGCTGCTGACCACCAGGCCCACCAGGGCCGCCAGGGCCCATCGGCGGCGGTCCGCCCGGGAACGGCGGACGCATCCCGCCGGGTCCCGGACCCATTCCCCACGGCCCCTTAGGCCCGGCCATCGGCCCGCCCGGACCCGGCGGCGGGGCCCCGAAGTGTGCCGGCCCAGGTGGCCCGAACCCCGGGGGCGGCGGCGGAGGCCCGAAGCCGAAGGCCATGACCAGGGCAGCGGCGCCCGCGGTGAAGACGGCGCCCAACAGGCCGCCCAGCAGCCCGGCGCCGAACACCACGCGGGTGGAGTGGCGGCGTTTCTCCGTCACCACCGGGGCAGCCGCGGGGGCGGGCACGGCGGCCGGCGGTTCGGGAGCGACCGCGGATTCCTCGGAAGTCATGCGACTCCTCACGTTCGTCGGATTGTTGGCAACCGCGACGGTAGGAGCCGAACTTGAAGTGAAGCTGAAGAATTCAGCGCGGGCCGGGTGGCAGCGGCGGCGGCACCGGGATCAGGCTGGGCGCCGACGACGGCCCGACGCTGGGTGCCGGCGCGACGCTGGACACCGGCGGGGGTGGAGGCGGGTAACTCGGCGTCGAAGAAAACTGCGGATACGGCGGCGGGGGCAGCTGCACGCGAACGGTGAACACCAGACCGGTCACCGCAAAGGCGGCCGCCGCCCCGAGCGCCAGACCCGCCAGCCCGGCGCCGACCACCACGCCGGTGGAATGCCGCCGGGCGGGTGGCGGTGGGGCAGCCGGCGGCGTGTTGGTGGAGGTCACGCGGTGAGCGTAACGCCAGTTACGCTCGCGAGGTATGACCGAATTCAGCGTCGGCACGCCGCGGGTGCTGGTGGTCGAGGATTCCGAAACCATCCGCGAAATGGTCAGCGAAGCGCTGGCCGACGCGGGTTATCACACCGATACCCGTTGTGACGGAGACGGATTGGAAGAGACACTGGACGGCGTGCGCCCCGATCTGGTGGTGCTCGACGTGATGCTGCCCGGCCGCGACGGATTCGAGCTCATCGACGTGATCCGCGAGTGGGGGGAGATCGGGATCGTGTTGATCACCGCCCGCGACGGGTTACCGGACCGGCTGCGCGGCCTGGACAGCGGAGCCGACGACTATGTGGTCAAGCCCTTCGAGCTTGCCGAATTGGTGTCGCGGGTGGGCGCGGTGCTGCGGCGCCGAGGGCGGCTGCCCACCGTGGTGCAGATCGGTGATGTGATCCTGGACGTGGAGGCGGGCGCGGCGGCGCGCGGTGGCCATCGGCTCGACCTGACCGCCACCGAACTGAAGTTGCTGCAATACCTGGTGGAACAACGGGGCCGGATCGTCAGCGCCAGCCAGATCCTGCGCGCGGTGTGGGGTTACGACGCGTACGACCCGAACCTGGTGCAGGTGCACGTCAGCGGGTTGCGGCGCAAGCTCGAAGCGCACGGGCCGCGCATCCTGCACACCGTGCGGGGTATCGGCTACCGTCTGCAGCCGCCACGGTCATGACGGAGGAAAGCGTGACACCCACACCGTCGCTGCAGCGCCGGGTGCTGATTCTGGTCATCGCGCTGCTGGCGGTGCTGCTGGTGGTGCTCGGTGTGACGGTCGACGTCATCCTCGGCATGCAAGCGCGCCGGAATCTGCACGACCGGCTGCTCGCCGCTACTTCGCGCGCCGACGCGCTGGCGGCGGTCCGCACCGCGCCCGACTTGTTGGCCGCCGAACTCAACGGCGGCAGCGTGCGTGCGCTGGTCATCACCTCCGACGGCGCCACCTACGGTGATCCCGGCATCAGTCCTGACACCAAAGCGGGTCCGATGGTCCCGCCGCCGCGCCGGCCACCGCTGCCTGGCCATCCACCGATGCCGATGCCGATGCCCATGCCGGGCCCGCCGTCCGGTCCGCCACTGCCGCCACCACCACCGCCCCCGCCCGGGTTCCCACCGGAGGGCACCGCGACGGTGCTGGTGCATCCACTGCCCGACGGGGCGCGGGTGATCCTGGTCGCCGACACCACACAGACCACCCAAGTCACCCGGCAGTTGCGTCAACTGATGATCGGTGCCGGCCTGGCGACACTGGTCGTCGCGGCCCTGCTGCTGATTGCGGTGAGCCGGGCGGCGCTGCGGCCCTTGGACGGGCTGACCGCGCTGGCCCGAAGCATCACCACCGGCGACCGCGGTCGACGATTGCGTCCGTCCCGTACAGACACCGAATTAGGCCGGGCCGCGAGCGCTTTCGACAACATGCTGGATGCCCTGGAGGAGTCGGAGTTGCGTGCCCGCCGGGCGGCCGACGACGCACAACGGGCCGAAGCCGCGACGCGGCAATTCCTCGTCGACGCCGCGCACGAGCTGCGCACTCCGATCGCCGGGATTCAGGCCGCCGCCGAACAACTCGCCGCCCACGAGACCGAGGAAGCCCAGCAACGGCGGGCCAGCTTGTTGCAGTCCGATGCACGCCGGGCCGGGCGCCTGGTGGCCGACATGCTCGACCTGAGCCGAATCGATGCCGGGATCACCCTGGACCGCCACGACACCGACCTGGCCGCCACCATCGACGCCGAGGTGCAGCGAGCCGCGATGCTTGCCCCGCACCTGTCGATCGTCCGTACCGGAGCGCCTGAGCTCGCCATCCACGCGGACCCGACGCGCGTCGCGCAGATCCTGTCCAACCTGCTGGACAACGCGCGCCGGCACACCCCCGCTGGGGGATCCATCACCGTGGACCTGCGCGCCGAAGACACCGCGGTCGTGACCGTCACCGATACCGGCCCCGGGATTCCCGACGACGAGCGGCTGCGCATCTTCGAACGGTTGGTGCGCCTGGACGCCGGCCGCGCCCGCGATCACGGTGGCGCCGGACTCGGGCTGTCGATCGCCCGGGCGCTGGCCCGGGCGCATGGTGGCGACCTGGTGTGCCTGCCGCACGATGGCGGCGCGCAATTCAGGTTGACGCTGCCGCTCAGCCCGTCACAGCGGTGAGACCCCACTGCGCAAGCCACGGCCGCACCAGCTCTGCGACCGAAAACGTTGCGGGCGTTGAACATCCGGGGTTGGGATCATTCGGCCGTCCAGCGCGGATGTGGATCCCGACCGCCACGGCGCCGTCGGTGGTCAAGAGGTAGACCGGGCCGCCCGAGTCGCCACACCGGCTGGCCGCCAGGAACACCACCTTGCTTTCGGTGACGGCGGTGATCTCACCGCATTCCATCCGGCCGGTCGTCATGCCGTACTTGCACAGCTGCTGGCCGAGCTGCAGGTCGTCGGCAACTCCGGTCACCGGTAAGGAGGCGACGATGGCCGGGGTGCGCGGCACCTCGTCGGAGTCGAGCAGGAACAGCCCGATGTCGTGATCTTCGCCGTGTTCACCGTCCAGTACGGTTCGGCTGAAGGTGCCCACGGTGGTATAGGGCAGGCTGCCCGGGTTCATGCTCACCTTGCTTTCCTCGCCGAGCTTGTTGCAGTGCCCGGCGGTGAGCACCCCGGTACCGCCGTCGCCGGTGCGCACCAGAAAGCCCGCGGTGCAACCCATTCCGCCGCTGCCGTCGGCATAGGTGACGGCAATGCCGGTGCCGGGTCCGATAGCGCCCGAAGCGGGCAGCGGGATCGGTGGTTGCACCTCCGGTTTGAGCTGCAGCAGCGCCGCCCGGTGGACCGGCATCTGCAGGGCCGCAACGAAGGCCGCGGCGCTGAGCAACGCGACAGCCGACAGCCGCCAGCTATAGGTTCCGTGGGAGTTCGGCGCCGGTCGCCGTCTGACGCCGCGGGTCAGCAGCGGCCACGCCGCGACCGTCAGACACAGCAGCATGCCGCCGAGCAACAGCACAGTGCGAAGAGACGCGTGCGCCGCCGGGGTCATGACATAAATCTTGCACGCAGGGCGCGACGTCAGCGGGTGATGACCGGTTCTGAAACCGGTTCAGCGGTTTCCGGTGCCCGTCGGTGGTGGCGCCGGTACTGCCGCACCTCGTAGACCAGTCCGGACAGCCCCAACGCGCCGGTGCACACCGACACCAGCACCAGCAAGGGGCTACCGTCGCCGGCGAACGCGTTGCCCAGGATGACCACCGCGACCGTGCCCGGCAGCAGTCCCGCCAACGTCGCCCACATGTAGGGCATCACCCGCACCGCGGACGCGCCGGCGGCATAGTTGATCGCCGCGAACGGCACGACCGGAATGAACCGCAGCGACAGGATCGCCAGCCATCCGCGTTCCCGCAGTCGGTCATCGAGGCGGCCCACCGCCCGGCTGCGCACCAGGCGATCCAGTCGCCACCCGGTCGCGCGTACCAGCAGTGTGGCCAGCACCGCGCTGGCCGTACTGGCGGTCACTGCGATCGCGACGCCGAACACCGGCCCGAACAACAGCCCGGCGGCCAGGGTGAACGTGGTGCGCGGAAACGGTGGCACGGTCACCACGACGTGCACCAGCCAGAACACCAGCGGGAACCAGGGGCCCACCGATCGCGCCCACTCGCGCATCTGCATCGCGGTCGGCAGTTCGACCAACAACGCGAGCGCCACCAAGGCTGTGATTCCCGCCACGGTCGTCACCAGCCGCAGCACCGACATCTGACGCACCGCCAACCGGACAGCGGCCGCGATCGCACGCACCGTATCGGTGGTTTTGCTGATGGCGGCGGTAGTCACGGTGTCCAAGGGTACGGGTCCTACGTGAATATCCAGTATCCGCAGGCTGGCGTTTCGCCGCCGGTGAGCCGCCGATCACAGCACCTCGATGCCTACTTCGAGGCACCGATCAATTAGCCTTATTAGCCAAGCAACGATCCCGGAGTAACCCACAATTGCTGCGGAAACAGGAGCAAATCGGTGTCCATTGACGTACCCGAACTCGCCGACCTAGAACAGGTTCGCGGGCGCTGGCGCAGCGCGGTCGCCGGTGTGCTGTCCAAGAGCACCCGGACCGACCCTGCGGAGTTGGGGGAGTACCCCGAGGAGCGGCTGGAGACGCCGACCTACGACGGGTTCGCCATCCGTCCGCTCTACACCGCCTTCGACGAGTTGCCGGAACCGCCGTTGCCTGGACACTGGCCGTTCGTGCGCGGCGGCGACGCCCTGCGCGACGTCAAGTCGGGCTGGAAGGTCGCCGAGGCGTTCCCGCTGCCGGACACGCCCACCGAGGAGGCGAACGGGGCGCTGCTTGCCGCCCTCGGCGAAGGTGTCAGTGCGCTGCTGGTGCGGGTGGGGGAGTCGGGCGTAGCCCCGGAACAACTCGCGGCTCTGCTCGACGGCGTGTACCTGAGCATGGCGCCGGTCATCCTCGATGCCGGCACCCATTACACCGCGGCCGCGGACGTGATGTTGTCCCTGGTGGAAAAGGTTGACGACGAGCAGCGCGCCCTGGTGTCGGTGGACTTGGGTGCCGACCCCTTCACGGCGGTGCTCAGCGACCGCAAAACTCCGACGGTCGAGGACCTCGTCGCCGTAGCGAAACGCGCGGTCGAACACCGGGGGGTGCGGGCCGTCACGGTCGACGGGCCCGCGTTCCACAATCTGGGCGCGACCGCTGCGTGGGAGCTCGGCGCGGCGATCGCCGCGGCCGTGGACTACTTGCGCAAGCTCACCGAGGCCGGTCTTACGGTGGGCCAGGCGCTCGGCCAGATCAGCTTCCGGCTGGCCGCCGACGATGACCAGTTCATGACGCTGGCCAAGATGCGCGCCGTGCGCCAGTTGTGGGCCCGGGTGGCCGAGGTCGCCGGCGACCCCGACCGTGGCGCAACCGTCGTGCACGCCGAGACGTCGCTGCCGATGATGACGCAGCGTGACCCGTGGGTGAACATGCTGCGTTGCACGCTGGCGGCTTTTGGCGCAGGCGTCGGGGGTGCCGACACGGTGCTGGTGTACGCGTTCGACGTCGCCATCCCGGGCGGCTGGCCGGGCACCGCCACCAGTTTCGCCCGCCGCATCGCACGCAACACCCAGTTGTTGCTGCTGGAGGAGTCACACGTCGGCCGGGTGCTGGACCCCGCGGGTGGCTCCTGGTTCGTCGAGGATCTCACCAAAGAACTGGCCGAGCGGGCGTGGGAGCACTTCCAATCCATCGAGTCTCGAGGCGGTTTCGTCGAGGCCCGCGAGTACCTGGCCGGCCGCCTGGGTGAGCTCGCGGACAAGCGCGCCGACGATATCGCGCATCGCCGGATCGCGATCACTGGTGTGAACGAGTTCCCCAACCTCGCCGAAGCGTCCCTGCCGCAAGGTGATTCGCTGGGCAGAGCGGGACAGGTGCGCCGATACGCCGCCGAATTCGAGGCATTGCGGGACCGCTCGGACGTGTTCCTCGCCGACCATGACAAGCGCCCCCAGGTGCTGTTGCTCCCGTTGGGGCCGTTGGCCGAGCACAACATCCGGACCTCGTTCGCGGCAAACCTGTTGGCTTCGGGCGGTATCGAAGCCGTCAACCCGGGACCGCTCGATGCCGACGGGGTAGCCGATGCCGTCGCCGCGGCGGGCTCACCGACAGTGGCGGTGATCTGCGGTACCGACAAGCGCTACGCGGAGGAGACGGCCGGTGTCGTGCGGGCGGCGCGCGCCGCCGGCATCGAGCGGGTGTACCTGGCCGGTCCGGAAAAGGCGCTGGGCGAAGTTGAGGACCGGCCCGACGAATTCCTGACGGCGAAAATCAATGCCGTTGAAGCACTTTCGAGCTTGTTGACCAGGTTGGGGGCGTAATCATATGACCGCCACAGTTCCCTCGATAGGTAGTTTCTCCGACGTCCCGCTACGCAGCGAGCGCACCACGCAACCGCCTACCCAGGCCGAGGTGCAAGAGCACATCGCCGCCGCCGCGAAGGCGCACTGGTACTCGCCCGAGGACCTGGAATGGCAAACGCCGGAAGGCATCGACGTCAAGCCGGTGTACATCTCGCAGGACCGCGCGGCGGCCGGGGAGGACGGCTACCCGCTGCACACCTTCCCCGGTGAGCCGCCGTTCCTGCGGGGCCCCTACCCGACGATGTACGTCAACCAGCCATGGACGATCCGCCAGTACGCCGGGTTCTCCACCGCAGCGGAATCCAACGCTTTCTACCGCCGCAACCTGGCCGCCGGCCAGAAGGGCCTGTCGGTCGCCTTTGACCTGGCCACCCACCGCGGCTACGACTCCGACCACCCGCGCGTGCAGGGCGACGTCGGAATGGCCGGCGTAGCAATCGATTCGATCCTCGACATGCGCCAGCTGTTCGACGGGATCGACCTGTCGTCGGTGTCGGTGTCGATGACGATGAACGGCGCCGTGCTGCCGATTCTGGCGCTGTACGTGGTGGCCGCCGAGGAGCAGGGGGTGCCGCCGGAGAAGCTGGCCGGCACCATCCAGAACGACATCCTCAAAGAGTTCATGGTCCGCAACACCTATATCTACCCGCCCCAGCCGTCCATGCGGATCATCTCCGACATCTTCGCCTACACCAGCGCCAAGATGCCGAAGTTCAACTCCATCTCGATCTCCGGGTACCACATCCAGGAGGCCGGTGCGACAGCGGATTTGGAGCTGGCCTACACGCTGGCCGACGGTGTCGAGTACATCAAGGCAGGCTTGGCCGCCGGTCTGGACATCGACAAGTTCGCGCCGCGGCTGTCGTTCTTCTGGGGCATCGGCATGAACTTCTTCATGGAGGTCGCCAAGCTGCGGGCCGGCCGGCTGCTGTGGAGCGAGTTGGTCGCCGACTTCAACCCCAAGAGTGCCAAATCGCTTTCGCTGCGCACACATTCGCAAACCTCAGGTTGGTCGCTGACCGCCCAGGATGTGTTCAACAACGTCGCACGCACCTGCATCGAGGCCATGGCCGCCACCCAGGGGCACACGCAGTCGCTGCACACCAATGCCCTCGACGAGGCGCTGGCGCTGCCCACCGACTTCTCGGCGCGCATCGCCCGCAACACCCAGCTGGTGCTACAGCAGGAATCCGGCACCACCCGGCCGATCGACCCCTGGGCCGGTTCGTATTACGTCGAGTGGCTCACCCACCAGCTCGCGCAACGGGCACGCGCGCACATCGAGGAGGTCGCCGAGCACGGCGGCATGGCGCAGGCGATCAGCGACGGCATTCCCAAGCTGCGCATCGAGGAAGCCGCCGCGCGCACCCAGGCGCGCATCGACTCCGGGCAGCAGCCGGTGATCGGGGTCAACAAGTACCAGGTGGTCGAGGACCAAGAGATCGAGGTGCTCAAGGTCGAGAACAGCCGGGTACGTGCCGAGCAGCTGGCCAAGCTCAAGGAGCTGCGGGAGACCCGGGACCAGGACGCGGTCGACGCCGCGCTGGCCGAGCTCAGCCGCGCGGCCGCCGCCCAAGGGCCCGCCGGTGAAGACGGACTAGGCAACAACCTGATGGCGCTGGCCATCAACGCGGCGCGCGCTAAGGCCACCGTGGGGGAGATCTCGGACGCGCTGGAGAAGGTTTACGGTCGTCACCAGGCCGAGATCCGTACCATCGCCGGCGTCTACCGTGACGAGATCCAAGGAGGCGGCAACATCACTCCGCTTTCCGATGCGAGCGAGCTGGTCGAGAAATTCGCCGAGGCCGACGGTCGCCGGCCGAGGATCCTGATCGCCAAGATGGGCCAGGACGGTCACGACCGCGGCCAGAAGGTGATCGCCACCGCGTTTGCCGACATCGGCTTCGACGTCGACGTCGGGTCGCTGTTCTCCACGCCCGAAGAGGTCGCTCGCCAGGCCGCCGACAACGACGTGCACGTGGTCGGGGTGTCATCGCTGGCCGCGGGACACCTGACCCTGGTGCCGGCTCTGCGCGACGCGCTGGCCGAGGTGGGCCGCTCGGACATCATGGTGGTGGTGGGCGGCGTCATCCCGCCCGGTGACTTCGACGAGCTCTACGAGGCCGGAGCGGCCGCAATCTTTCCGCCCGGGACCGTCATTGCCGAGGCGGCAGCCGGCCTGCTGAAGAAGCTGGCCGAGCGGCTCGGGTACGACCTGAGCTAGTGGCCGATGCCTGTCGCGGGGAGAGCGGCCCGATGAACATCGAAAAGTTGGCCGACGCGATCCGCAGCGGCGACCGGGCTGCGTTGCCACGTGCCATCACAATGCTGGAATCCACCCGCGCTGACCATCGGGAACGGGCCCAGCAGCTACTGTTGGCGCTGCTGCCCGACGCCGGCAACGCCCACCGGATCGGCATCACCGGAGTGCCCGGGGTGGGTAAATCCACGAGCATCGAGGCGCTCGGCATGCACCTCATCGAGCTGGGTCACAAGGTGGCAGTGCTGGCCGTCGACCCGTCCTCGACGCGCACCGGCGGCTCGATCCTGGGTGACAAGACGCGGATGGCACGCCTGGCCACTCACCCCGACGCCTACATCCGTCCGTCACCGACCTCGGGCACTTTGGGCGGGGTAGCAAAGGCGACCAGGGAAGCAGTTGTCCTGTTGGAGGCGGCGGGTTTTGACGTCATCCTGATCGAGACCGTGGGCGTGGGACAGTCGGAAGTGGCGGTGGCCAATATGGTCGACACCTTTGTCCTGCTGACCCTCGCCCGTACCGGGGATCAGTTGCAGGGCATCAAGAAAGGTGTCCTCGAGCTCGCAGACATCGTGGTGGTCAATAAGGCCGACGGCGCGCATCTCAAGGACGCCCGGATGGCAGCCCGCGAGCTCTCCGGTGCGATCAGGTTGATCTATCCACGCGAAACACTGTGGAGACCACCCGTTTTGACGATGAGTGCCACGGAAGGCGCCGGGCTGCCAGAGTTGTGGGAGACCATCGAGAAGCACCGCAAGGTGTTGACCGAGGCCGGGCGTTTCGAAGCGCGCCGGCGCGATCAGCAGGTGGACTGGACCTGGCAGATGGTCCGCGACGCGGTGCTCGATCGAGTGGTGTCCAACCCGGAGGTACGCCGGATCCGCAAGGACCTGGAGCGTCAGGTCCGGAACGGGGAGCTGACCCCGGCCCTAGCCGCCCAGCAAATACTTCAGATCGCAACTTCCTAACGGTTAGGTAACTTAATTTTGGTTTGCCAGCAGGCATCCAGGTTAGGGCAGTAAATTCGAACCGTGACGATAGACATCGGAGTCGATCGCCGTGCTGTCCAATCTCACGATGCCCCTGACGCAGGGCATGGTGTGTTCGGCGCCGCGGACTCCCACTTTGCATGCGTTGTACGTGCTTTCTCCACCATGTTCCCTGGTAGCCGCCTTGGCGGCGGTGCGTTGGCGGTGTATCTCGACGGGCAGCCCGTCGTCGACGTCTGGAAGGGGTGGGCCGACCGGGAGGGACGTATCCCGTGGTCGGCCGACCACGCGCCGATGGTGTTCTCCGCGACCAAGGGGATGGCCGCCACGGTCATCCACCGCCTGGCCGACCGCGGACTGATCGACTACGACGCGCCGGTTGCCGAGTACTGGCATTCCTTCGCCGCCAACGGCAAGGCGAAGATGACCGTTCGCGAGGTCATGAAGCACACCGCCGGCTTGTCGGGCTTGCGCGGGGCCACCCAGGAGGAACTGCTCGATCACGTCCTGATGGAGGAGCGGCTGGCGGCGGCGTCGCCGGGACGGCTACTGGGTAAGCCGGCCTATCATGCGCTGACTTTCGGATGGCTCATGTCGGGGCTGGCCCGGGCCGTCACCGGCAAGGACATGCGGGTGCTGTTCCGGGAGGAGCTGGCTGAGCCGCTGGGTACCGACGGCATCCATCTGGGCCGTCCGCCGGCCGATTCGCCCACCCGGGCCGCCGAGATCATCATGCCCCAAGACCTGGCGGCCAACCCCATCCTCACCGGGGCGGTGCAGAAGGTGGCCAATTATCTCTCCGGCGGCTACCGGTCGATGTATTTCCCCGGTGTGATCGCGGCGGTGCAGGGCAACATGGCCATGCTCGACGCCGAAATGCCCGCCGCCAACGGGGTCGTGACGGCCCGGGGGCTAGCCCGGATGTACGGCGCGATCGCCAACGGCGGTGAGGTCGACGGCACCCAGTTCCTGTCGCGGCGCCTGGTGGCCGGTCTGACCGGTGAGCGGATCATCCAGCGGGACCGAAACATCTTCGTGCCGATGGCCTTCCACCTCGGGTACCACGCGCTGCCCTTGCGCAACGTAATGCCCGGATTCGGACACGTGGGACTGGGCGGTTCCGTGGGATGGAACGACCCGGAAACCGGGCTGGGGTTCGCGGTGGTGCACAACCGATTGCTCACACCGTTGGTGCTCACCGACCATGCGGCTTTCGTCGGTCTGTACAAGCTGATCCGCGACGCCGCAGCCAAAGCGCGCAAGCGCGGCTACCGCCCGGTGCACGGTCTAGGGGCGCCGTACTCGGAGGCGGGAGCTGTGGCGGGGTAACCCTCGCCTACGAATCTTCCAGGCGGAAGCCGACTTTCATGGTCACCTGGTAGTGCGCGACGCTGCCGTCTACCAGGTGGCCACGAACGGATTGAACTTCGAACCAGTCGAGGTTGCGCATCGTGTCCGAGGCGCGCGCCAGGCCGCTCTTGATGGCGGCGTCGACTCCGTCGGGTGAGGTTCCGACGATCTCGATCACGCGGTAGGTGTGGTCGCTCATCCTGCTACTCCTTGGCGGTTCAACGAAGGGCTTCGAAAGCTTCGATCTGTTCGCGGGTCACCTCAAGCGGGTCGGCACCGTTATGGACTCGCCGTTCCCAGTCAATTGTCCAGGCGACGGCATCACGGAAGCCCAGCCGGTTGCGCCAACCGAGTTCCCGTTGCGCTTTGCCGGCGTCAAGGGCCAGCAGATTCGCCTCGTGTGGGTGGTCACCGGGCTGGTTCTCCCAGTGGGCGCCGCCACCCCAGAGCTCGGCGGCCAAAGTGGCGACCTGGCCGACCTCTACGAAACTGTCCCGGCCGGGACCGATGTTCCACTGGCCCAGGCCCGATCCGGCCAGCAGCGCATCAGCGATGGTGAGGTAGCCGTTGAGGCAGTCGAGAACGTGCTGCCAGGGACGCACCGCACGCGGAAACCGCAGCAGTGGTGCTCGGCCCGACGAGTACGCGCGCACCAGGTCCGGCATCAGGCGCTCGGGGCTGACGTCGCCGCCGCCGATCACGTTTCCGCCGCGGGCGATCGCGGTGGGGCAACCGGGGTAGCTGCGGATCCAGGATTGGGTGAGCAGGTCGGCCATCGCCTTGGATGAACTGTAGGGGTCATCACCACCGAGGGGGTCGGTCTCGACGTACCCGGCTTCCTGGTCGACGTTGCGGTAAACCTTGTCGGTGGTGATGACGATGTGCGCCCGCACCGATGGGGTAGCGCCTACGGCGTCCAGCACATTAAGTGTGCCCATGGCGTTGGTCTCGTAGGTGTATCGCGGTTCCCGGTAGGACTCGCGGACCTGCGACTGGGCGGCCATATGGATCACGACGTCGGGCGCGGTGTCCTGGATCGCCGTTTTCGTTGCCTCGGCGTCGCGGATGTCGACGCGAAGATCGCTCGCCAGCAGTTCGGTGAGGTGGGCCCGCTCGAAAAGGCCGCCTTCAGCGGGATTGAGGGCCAAGCCTGATACTTGGTGGCCGCGGCCGAGCAGGAGAAAGACGAGCCAGGGGCCTTTGAAGCCGGTGTGGCCGGTAATCAGGTAATGCATCGGCTATCGCCCCAATACGCGCTCGAGATTCGGTACAAGCTTCGGCACGAGCGTCTCCTCTAAGCAGCACGACAAATGCCACATACTATGCGCCGATGAGCAGCTCGATCGGCAGCTGTCCGTGGTTCACTCGGCAGAATCGTGAAATTTGTTGGCGTGCAGGCATACCGGCTACGTTTCGCCTTCTGTCCAGCCGAGATGTCGAGGTTCTTCAGCAGGGCGGAAGCCGCGGGACTTCACGCACCAGCGACGGACGAAAGCGCCGGTCAAGAAGCCTGATGGACCAACGATCGTTCAAGTACCTGTCCGTAGTTGGCTGGTGTCGAAAACCAGCGGTCCAACAGGAAGTACCGCCCGATCCAGACTACGCCGAAGCCGAGCACCTGAACCAGGAGCACAACTGCACCTTTAACTGGCCGCGCCTCGCCAACCATGGCCTTCTCGACTAGGTAAGTCAAAGAAGTGGCCAACGACACGGCCAACATGACGGCGAACCAAAACGCGAGTGCTTGTCTCCGCATGTTGGGGCCCGCACCAACGCGCCAGACGAACCGCTTGTTAGCCAGGAAGTTTGGAACCGTGACGATAGCTGATGCCAAAAACGACGCTGCGGTGTAGTGGTGAAACCATAGGCCGAAAAGTTGGATGAGTCCTTGGCCGATCGTTAGGAAGGCGAGCGCCACCGCGGCGTACCGCAACCTCTTGTCGATTGTGGGCATGCCACAGTAGCCGCTGACGCCCCCCACGAGCCTCATGCTCGATAAATTACCCCTCTCGAGCCCGCGTGTTGCCGGAACTGAGAATTTGCGTCGGCAGGGTGGTTGGACGAGCATCGTCCGTACGTGTTCAGCAGCCAGACGTGCGGGTGACGTGCGTTCACATTTGCTGGCTTTGCGCAGTCGGCGACCCTATTTCGGTCAAGACCGGCAGGTGAATTGTGCAAATACCCTGCGTGCGGTCACAGGAGCTCGTACGCTCCACTCGGGCCAAGTCTCAGGGTGGGGAAGATGTGTGCTGACACCCTGTGCGCGGTTTGGGAAAGACGCGGGGGAAGACGGCTGTCTCATGACAACTCGAGCCATTGAACGCATGTGCATCATTAGCGGTGCCGGACACGTCGGTCTGCCGCTGGCGCTGGTGCTTGCGGACAGAGGATTCCCCGCCGAAGTCCTGGATACCAACGCAACCCAGTTGAAATTCGTGATGGCGGGCGACGTGCCGTTCATCAAGAATGGCGCCGAAGAGCTGCCTGAGCGACTGCCGCCTTGTGGTTGGATCTCGGTGACCAGGGACTCGTGGGGCAGTCTTCTAGCATTGATCTGGCCTGCAGCGGGATGACCAAGTGCTCACATCTTTCATGCTGAGCCGGCTAGAAACGGCACCCAGGAGCAGCCGAGCAGTCCGTGCTTTGACGAGTCATATCTACCGATCGGTGGATCCGTTTGTCGGGTGGTTAACGGCGTTGATCCTTGTCGGAACGTTGATTCGTATCCCGCAGCTGTCGCACCGCCTCAACGAGATGCATGAGTTCCGGCAAACCCAGACAACCTACGCGGCACTAGAATTCGCCCGTCAAGGTATCGACCTGCTGCACACCCCTTTGCCTGTGTTCGGCCCGAACGCCGACGTGCCGATGGAGTTTCCCCTTGCGCAGGCGATGGCGGCGTTGCTGATTCGCATAGGTGTGGGTCCTGACTCGGCGATGCGCATCGTAGGGCTCGTGGGTTTCCAGGCGTCGGCGTGCCTGCTAGCCGTGCTGGTTTACCGGTGGCACGGAAAGCTCACCACGCTCGTGGTGCTAGCGCTTTTTGAGTTTTCGCCGTACGGATTAGCATGGGGCGCATCCGCGCTCGTCGACTTCCCCTCTGTTGCATTTTCGCTCGGAATGGTTCTCGGCCTTGACTCGTGGTTTCGCAACCGTTCAAGTATCGGGCTGCTTCTTGGTTCGATCAGCGCATGGCTGGCCTTCCTCGTAAAGACGACCACTCCACCGGCTTGGTGTGTGCTCGTGGTGGTTTCGGCTGCGTCGGCATACTCAGCGAATCGGTCGTGGCGCCGGATGTTTGTAGGGTTGCTGGCCGGGCCAGTGCCGGGTTTGGCGCTGGGACTCGCATGGGCTCATCACGCTGACGCCATCAAGGTCCACAACCCGGTTGCGCAGTACTTGACCAGCGGAGAACTGCAAGATTGGAACTTCGGAACTCTTCAGCAAAGGCTGGATCCGATCGCCTACATGCCGGCACTCGCCAGGATCGGTTTGGAGATCGCAGGACCGCTTTTTCTGGGGGTGGTCTTCGCAATCCTCGGTATCAAGTGGGCCCCAACAAAACTCGAGCGTTTCCGCCGCGCCGGATGGCTTGCGACTACACTATTCGCACCACTGCTACTGCTGAACCTCTACTTCACACACAGCTACTATCTCATCGCTGTCTACCCAGCGATCGTCGCCGCCGTCGGGATAGGGATCGTCGCGCTAGCTCGACGAGTGCAGCCGGATACGGAGGTCTTTGCAGCCGCCGCGACCGCGCTCGTCGTGATCGGCTCAGCTGTCCTTATGTACAACCCATTGCAGTGGGCAATGGCGCCCGCGCCTGACCTGGATGCGCAACATATGAAGGCTGTCACCAGCCCCGACGACTTGATTGTGGTGATGGGCTGCGACTGGGATCCCACAATTCTTTATTACGCCGATCGGCGGGGGTTGATGCTTCCGGACTGGCTGCTTCCGTTTCCAAGTAAGGTTGACCAGGTATGGGCGGGGATCAACGTCAACGACTACCGGTACGTATTTACCTGCAACCTCCGCCTCGAAATTGTGAAGTACCTGCCTCCCGGGTACTCGGTGATCCCAGGACCGGCACCAGGTTTGTGGAAAATCATTAGTGGCCAAGCCCGCGCCGGGTGATCCCTGGACCAGTCTCGCCCGGCCTGCTACTTCACCTGGACCTGCGGGCTGCTGTGCTGTTGGGTTGAAGCCGGGTGTTCTGACTTCCCGGGCGCTGGTCTGGAGGTATTGATGGTTACGTTCTCGGGTACGCCCCACCTGCGGCAACAACACACACCTGAAGATCCAGCTGAATAATCGGCGGAAACGCCGGTAGGGCGACCGGAAATTTCGTACGCTCGTCCCAAGGAAGTTATCTCCCTGGGCGGTGGCGGCTGAGCGCGTGCTCCCGGGGCGAGAGACGTCGGGTCGATCAGGGGAGGTGGCGGTTCGCGTGGCGGGTCAGCCAGAAAAGCGGATCTGCATCGTAGGTGGTGCGGGTCATGTTGGGTTGCCGTTGGCATTGGTGTTAGCGGATGTGGGCTATACGGTCGACATCTTGGATACCAATGTCGCGGCGTTGAAGACCATCATGGCCGGCAAGATGCCGTTTATTGAGAACGGTGCTGAGGAGCTCCTGAAGCGCTTGTTGCCGACGGGTCGTCTTGCGGCCAGTACGGATTCGTGGATCGTCCGCAATGCTGACGTGGTGATTTGTGTGGTGGGGACGCCAGTAGATGAGTACTTGACTCCCCAGGCGCATACGTTCTTTCGGATAATCACGGAGATCAGTCCGTATTTCCGCGATGATCAGACGCTGGTGTTGCGTAGCACGGTGTATCCGGGATTGACCCAGCGTGTTCATGATTCGTTGCGAGAACGGGGGATTGGAGTTCACGTGACGTTCTGCCCGGAGCGGATTGCGCAGGGGCATTCGATTCGTGAGTTACGGGTGATACCTCAGATCATCAGCGGTTTTGATGAGGAGGGCGTGCGGGTGGTGCGCGAGCTGTTCTCGCGGATCACCAGCGAGATCATTGAGGTGGAACCGCAAGAGGCGGAGCTGGCCAAGCTGTTCTGCAATGGTTATCGCTACATCCAATTCGCGGTGGCGAACCAGTTTTATCTGTTGTGCCGTGAGGCAGGTCTGGACTTCGACCGTGTCCATCACGCGGCGACGTTCAAGAACAGCCGGGTGGACTCGCTACCGAGAGCTGGGCTGGCGGCTGGGCCGTGCCTGTTGAAGGACACAATGCAGCTAGCGGCGTTCAGCAACAACAACTTCATGCTCGGGCATGCAGCCATGCTGATCAACGAAGGCCAACCGCAGTTCATCGTCAATATGCTCAAGCGTCGAGTTGACCTGCGTGACAAGACAGTTGGCATCCTCGGCATGACGTTCAAGGCTGACTGCGATGACACACGTGACTCGCTGAGCTTCAAACTGCGGCACCTGCTCATGCTGGAGGCCAAGGAAGTCATCCGCCACGATCCCTTCCTGGATGGACCGGATTACCTCCCGCTGGACACTGTCGTGGAGCGCGCTGATGTGCTGGTGGTGGGAGTACCGCACTCCGAGTACCGCGGTTTGCAGGTTCCGCGGGGCAAGATTGTGGAGGACGTGTGGGGCTGCTTGGACGTCAGTGACTTGGGGGAGAGCGCCTTGAACGGCGCCGAATTGGCCACGCTGGGCTCGGGGGCTGCGGCCCGGTGAAGGTTCTGGTTACGGGCAGCGCCGGCTTCATCAACGGCTATGTGGTCGAGGAATTGCTGCAGGCCGGTCACGTGGTGGTCGGGATCGATAACTACTCGAAGTACGGCCCGGTCGCGAAAAGCTACGACAATCATCCGAACTATCAGTTCGTTGAGGGTGATGTAAAAGACGTTGACCTGATGTGTCGTCTGGTCGAGGGCTGTGAGCAAATGGTGGCCAGCGCGGCCCGTATCGGCGGCATCACCTATTTCCATGAGTACGCCTATGATCTGCTAGCTGAGAACGAGAGGATCGCAGCAGCCCATTTCGACGCGGCGATCTACGCGTACAAAAAGGGATGGCTGAAGAAGATCAACGTGATCAGCTCATCCATGGTGTTTGAGAACGCTAGTGTGTTCCCCACACCGGAGAAGCACATCACCGAATGTCCACCTCCGACAAGCACTTACGGGTTCCAAAAGTTGGCCTGTGAGTACTTCGCGCACGGCGCTTACGAGCAGTACGGCTTGCCTTACACCATTATCCGTCCGTTCAACTGTGTCGGAACCGGTGAGCAGCGCGCGCTGGGTGGACGCGAGATTCCCAGTGGCAACGTAAAACTGGCGATGAGTCACGTGGTACCGGATCTGGTGCAGAAGGTCGCCAAGGGCCAGGATCCGCTGCACATTCTCGGCGACGGCACGCAGGTGAGGCACTATACCTACGGTGGTGATCTAGCCAAGGGCATCCGCACCTGCATGGAGCATCCGGCCGCACTCAATGACGATTTCAACCTGTCGACTCCGGAAGCCACGACGGTCGTGGAACTCGCGGAGGTGATCTGGCGCAAGATGCGCCCCGGCGTGCCGTTCCGCTATGAAAGCGACCCGCCATTCGAGCATGACGTCCAGCTGCGTTCACCGGATGTCCACAAGGCCACGCAGGTGCTCGGCTACTCCGCGACTACCACACTCGATGCCATGCTCGACGAAGTTATCCCCTGGATTGTCAAAGCCGTCAACGCTGGGACTATCTGACCTGTATGGGTGCTAGTCGCAAGAATCACCAGCTCGCCGCTGGCGGCAACAACCTACAACAGCTTTACCGACAGCGATTCGGCCACAACCTTGAGGCGCGGTCAGCTCTGTGGGGTGTTCTGGTTCGTGACTTCTTTCAAGGGTGGATCAAACGTAGTGACGCCGTGGTCGATTTGGGTTGCGGCTACGGCGAATTCCTGAATCACATCAAGGCTGCGCGGCGAATCGGCGTCGACCTCAACCCGGACAGTCGCAAGCTCCTAGAACAGGGGATCGAGTTCCACCAGTGCCGAGCCGAGGACCTCGGTTTCCTCGAGGATGAATCGGTCGACGTCGTCTTCACCAGCAATGTACTCGAGCACTTGCCGAACAAATCCGCCGTCGATCGCGCTATCGCCGAGGTGAGTCGAGTGCTCAAGCCCGGCGGGCACTTCATCGCCTTAGGGCCGAATATTCGCTTGGTGGCAGGCGACTACTGGGACTTCTGGGATCACTTGGTGCCGATCAGCGACCGTTCGCTGACCGAGTTGCTGGGCATCCACCAGTTCAAGATTGTCGACACCTATGGTCGTTTTCTCCCGTACTCGACGTATTCCCCGCTGCCGCAAGCGCCGATCCTGGTGCAGCTGTATCTCCGTTCGCGGCTAGCGTGGCCGCTGTTCGGCAAACAATTTTTGATACGAGCCCAGAAGCCGGTCGCAGCCTCGGACGAAGACCGCCTCATCAGTGTGGTGATCCCCGTGTACAACGAGGGGGAGAACATACAGATCTGTCTCAGGCGGCTCAGCACAACTCTGGCCGACATGCCCCACGAGCTCATCGTCTGCTACGACTTCGACGAAGACTCCACTTTGCCGGCCATCGAAGCGATGCCCGACCGTCCGGCGACGGTACGGCTCGTGCGGAATTCCCTCGGCAAGGGCGTTGCCAACGCCTTGGTTGCCGGCTTCGCCGCCGCGCGCGGGGATGTGATCGTCACGAGCATGGCCGACCTATCGGACCCGCCCTCAGTTATTCCATTGATGGCAGCCAAGATTCGGGACGAAGGCGCGGACGTGGTCAGCGGATCGCGGTATATGCCCGGGGGCTCTCAAAGCGGAGGGCCGCGGCTGAAGACTTTGATGTCGCGGACGGCCGGACTCAGCCTGCATTATGTGGGTGGGCTGGCGACCCACGATGCCACCACGAACTTCCGCGGCTACAGCCGCCGTTTCCTCCGAGAGGTGGCGGTAGAAAGCGTTCGCGGCTTCGAAGTGGGACTGGAGCTCACGACGAAAGCGCACTTGCTCGGCTACCGCGTTGATGAGGTCGCGAGCAGTTGGGAAGACCGCACTGCTGGCACCAGCAAGTTCGATCTAAAGGGTTGGCTTCCTTCGTATCTGCATTGGTATGGGCTCGCGATGAAAGGCCCAGTTTTGCGATGGACGAGCGGCGGGCTGGCGTCAGCCGGGGCCATGGCTTTGCTGCGCCGACGCCGACGCGATGCCGCAGCTTTTACGACGAAGAGGATTAGATAGTTCGTAGCACCCGGAAGGGCGTGCCTTTGTCGCTGGCGGCTACGGAACGTACTTGGGCTTCATCGGAGCGTTGGACGCACTCGAAGCTCTCCGTCGCCATAGGCTCCCTCTATGAGTTTCTGGCCCGCGACGTGACTGAATTGCTGAGTCAAAGCGCGCGCGCGCTCGCGGCGCATGCGCTTGGAACCGACCGCGTCCTCATTACTGGCGCGTCGGGCTGGCTCGGGCGGACCGCCCTGGACTTACTAGCCCCGCTAGAGCTTCCTACTCTCGCCCTAGCAAGTCAGGCCCGCACCATCCGAGTTGGTAACCGCGAGGTCGAATGCCGGGTCTGGGACGACCGGGCCGTAGCCGCTTTCGCGCCCACTGTTGTGCTGGACTGCGCGTTTCTCACCCGAGACCGAGTTGCCGGCATGCCACTTGCCGAGTACGTCGCGATCAATCGCGTCCTGACCGAGCGCCTCTGTTACGCGACCATGCTTCCCGATGTACGTCTTTCGCTCACCGTCTCGAGCGGAGCGGCGGTCCACCCGCACGACGCTCTCGACGGCCGAGTCGAGGATAACCCGTACGGCTACCTTAAGCGCGAGGCCGAGCACCGCTTGGCGCAAGCCGCCGCCGAGAGCGGGGCGGTGCCCGTCATAGTGCGGGCCTGGAGCATCGCCGGTGCCCACATGCAGAAACCACAGAACTACGCACTGGGATCGATGATCCAGGCTGCCGCGTCAGGGGCAATCCGAATCACTGCGCGCCAGCCGGTGTATCGCCGATACGTACTCGCCGAAGAGCTGCTCGCTCTGGGGCTCGCCGAGGGCGGCATCGGTCCGGCCACGATCGATAGCGGAGGGGAGTTGGTGGAGATGAGTGAGCTGGCTACGCGCATCGCTGCGATCCTGCGCTCGGATGCCGTCATAACTCGCGACGAGGTCGATCCTCGCGAGCCGGATAGGTACCACTCCGACGGCAATGATTGGCGATGCCGTTGCCAGACATGGGACCTGGCGAGCGCTTCCCTTGACAGTCAGATCGAGATCACTGCCCGTGGCGTGCTTAGTCGTGCGTGATCACATTTAATCCCGGTGTTGGCAATCCTTACAGTCGACCCGCAAGGACGGCGAGTCCGCGGAGAGCCATATCGCCTTCCGGCACGACTTTCGCCGGACGATCCAGGCCCGACTGGATTGCGGAGCGCAGCGGGGTGAAACGCTGGGCTACTCCACCGCAAAACAGCAACTCGTCAGTCGCTCGGAATCCGACATCCGCGGCCCCGTTGACGTAGGTCGCTGCGACGGCAGCAACCAACGCCCGCAGCATGTCTTCGGGATTGTGTGCGTCCGTGATGCCCGACCAGCCGCCACCAGCGGCGCTGTGGAAGTTTGGATGTGCTTTAAGAGGCTCGGGGCGTCCGGGCGTTGCGGCGGCCGCCGCGGCCCATCGCCATGCCTCGTCGTCGGCGCGACCACGCGAAAGCAAAGCGACTCCATGCGTGAGTGCGCGCCCGGCTGGCAGGTGGGTTCTGGTGTGCAGCAGTAACCCGTCAAAGTACGGCCGGGTCTGGCAGCGGTTCCCGGCGTGCTCGGAAGCGAGCCGGGCAACCTGTCCGCCGGTGGAGATATTGAAAGCGGTAACGTCCTTCGCAATGCCGGCACCCAGCAACGCCGCCTGCTGGTCACCGACCGGGGTGAAAACCAGAGCGCCCGATGAACGGTGGACGCCGACCACGTCGAGCGTCGACGTCGCCCGCGGCAACGAAAGTCGTCCACCTCCTACAACTTTGGTGATGGGCTCGGACCACGATCCGGCTTTGAGGTCGAACATTCCGGACGCGGCCGCGTCGGTGATGTGCTGCACGAAATCCGCTTCGCTGGTCAGTCCGGCAGCGACCCAGGACAGTAGGCTATGCACGCGGAGGTGCCCGTCGATCGCTGCGAGATCCGTCGCGTAGATGCCCGCTGCGGGTAGACCGGACCGCAACTCATTGCCGGCGGCATGCCAGACTTCCGGCGGCTGCGCGTCGCGCAGCTCGTCCACATAGCGAATCCCGTTGTGCGGCAGTAGGGCTCGGTTATCTTGGAAGGTGGCCAGCGTCAGGTGGGGAACGTTGCGCTCATCAGTCAGTGTCCAGCCGTGCATCTGGCCGCTCAGCAGGATTCGCGCAGGGCTTCTGGCTAGTGGCATTACTGATGAAATGGCCGCCTCGACCGCGGCCAGAACCCTTGCTGGCTCGACCGTGCGATACGGCCCTTCGAGCGACGTGAACGGGGGAAATGGGAAGTTGCTCTCGCCGACGATACCGTCGTCGGGACGTACGACTGCGACCTTGATGTAGGTAGCGCCGAGGTCAACCAGCAGCGAAGAGCGGGTTGCCATTTACGTATTCCGAGACCTCGGCGACGAGTGCTTCGTCAAGAGGCTTCGGCACAATCCTGAGGTCACCCTCGTCATGTAACACAGCAAAATACATGACGCCTTTACGCACCTTCTTGTCGCGTTTGAGCGTATCAACGAGTTCGCGCGCCGATGGAATGGTCGCCATGGTGTAGTCAGTATTGGCAGCAAGGACCGCACGTACCCGCGCGGCCGTTTCGGGATTGGTCAGTCCCCACTTGACGCCTAGAAAGTTTATTAGGTCCATGCCCCACATCACCGCTAGTCCATGCGGAACCTCGTTGTGAGTCAGCGCTTCGAGAGCATGGCCGAAACTGTGACCGTAATTGAGCACCCGCCGGAGATCCGACTCGTGTTCGTCCTTCTCGATGACCAGGCGCTTGCTCTCTAATGCGTTGCGGATCATGTGCAGCAAATGCGGGTTGCGGTGGCCGTTATCGCGCAAGGCCTCGGTGAGCTCACCGAAGAACGCGCCCTCATTAGTGAGCGCAAGCTTGTAGATCTCGCCGTAGCCCGAATCGACCTCGACCTGCGGCAGGGTCTCCAAGAACTCCGAGCAAATGACAACATGGCTGGGTGAATGGAAGACGCCCAGCTGATTCTTCAATGGCAGCACGTTGATGCTGGATTTCGCTCCGATACAGCTGTCCGCTTGGCTGAGGAGAGTGGTCGGAACGTATGTCCAGGGCACACCACGGTAGTAGATGTGGCACGCGAAAGTAGCAACATCCTGTACTACGCCACCACCGATCGCCACGATGTGCGCCGAGCGGGTCGCCCTGTTCGCCAGCAGCCAATCGACGAAATGGCCGACGCCAGCAAGGGTTTTGCTCTCCTCATCAGCCGTCAGTCGATAGGTCGGGCGCTCCAGCAGTTCACACAGATCCTTGCCATAGAGGTCGATCAAGGCCTTGTCAATGATCACGAAAGTCTCTGCGTTAATGTCGATGAGTCCAGGGACTGACCCGACTTCGCCGACGAAGTCCACTGGGTAATCACCCTGCTCGGATTTGATGATCATCCGATCCTGGGTCACACGCACAGAAAACCTCCGTCGATCGCGATGGACTGTCCCGTTATATACGAATTTTCGGCAGATGCCAGCCAGCAGATGAAGAGAGCGACCTCTTCCGGTTCTGCCGGACGGCCCACCGGAATGCGTTCGGCCAACGCCTGTAGCTGTTTCTCATCGTTGTTCTGGTAGGTCAGCTCGGTGAGCACAAATCCTGGGGCTACGCAATTGGCCAGCACCCCGAACGGCCCGTATTCCACCGCGACCGACCGCACCATTTCCTCAATCGCAGCCTTTGACGCGCTGTAGGCGACCCGCCCTGGGCGGGCGCGATGCGCGTAGACGCTCGAAACCGCAACCACTCTGCCGTATCCGACTGCTGCCATCCGAGGAAGCAAACCTTGCAGCAGTAAGATATTGGAGCTGACGTTGACCTGTTGCGTGCTCGACCAGTTCTCCATCGATAGCTCTTTGAACGGCTGCGGATTGTTGATGCCGGCGTTGAGCACCAACGTATCTACGGGCTCGTCAAGATTCGCGAGGTATGCGGCGACCGATTCAGGCACCGCCAGGTCCAGATCTTGGCGTGCGGGCCGCAGCACTCGTATTCCCTTCGACTGCAGGGTGTCAGCGACGCTACGGCCGATACCGCGGGCGGCGCCGGTAACAAGGGCCGTCGGAGGCACTGCTTTCAGAACCAAGTCTCGCGGACAAGTGTGCGCAGTTGGCCGGACCCGGTCAAGGCTCGTCCTTCCGGTCGTTGGTGCACGAATCCGCTTTAGCTTAACCAGTCGTGGGCACGCTACGCCCATGAAATAGGCTGCCGCGGGCACAATGCGCCGCCTGCTTCAGCAGACGCCACACTTCGACGCGTGGATTCACCCACCGTCCCCCTCGGGTGACGCGGTGGCAGGTGCAGTGTTTTCGGAAAGCGACGCCGTAGGAACATCCTTGGAATCCGGCATGCGGGCGTACGAGACAATGATCGCCGCGCATGCGATCAACCACAAGATTGGGGACAGGATCACCGAAGTAGGAACGACGCGTGTGGTGTCGACGAGTCCAATCACCCCCGGCTCGCCTCCAATTGCTATCGAGGTTGCCGCCCCGCCGGGCGCCGCAATGGGTGCGGCGATGCTAAGGGCCGCAGCCAGACTCACAGAAACGCCGACTATGCGACGGCGACTGCCGACAGTCGTGAACTGATCAAATAGTCCGGTTCCGGGCGCGCCGCCGGGATCCCGCACCACGAGTGCCGCAATGGGCAACGCGAACACCAGATAGTAGGGATTACTTAACGCAGGAAACAGAGAAGCCGTGGCCAGTAGTGCGATCCCAACCATGACCGGTGGAATGCGGCGTCCGAGAACCACTGTGCAGATGACAACCAGCACTAGGATGGCGAAACCGATCAGCGACCGCGGAGTGGCAAGGAAATCTTCCGGTAGCTTGCCGCCGTTGCTCATTGCCGCGATCGTGTCAGGGATGAGGAGAAGCGCCTTCCCGAAGGACACGTTGTACAGCCCGAGAACCTCCGAGGGATCGCTGTAGTCAAGGTTGTTGTGGGCGTTCTGCACGATTGTCGATGGGAAGTTGCGCGGCCACAGTAGGTATGCGCCGACATTAGTGACAACGCCCCCTAGCAAAGCCAAACTGCTCAACCGCCATTGTCGGGCAGCGAGCAGCGCGAATCCAAGGACAGCGAATTGCGGCTTCACCAACGCGGCCAGCACAACCGTGATCGCGACAAGACCCCAGCGCTCTCGGCGCAGCGCCACCAGGAAGGCCAGCGCGATGGGCACCACGAATCCCACCGAGTTGCCGCGGTCGATTGCGAACCACGCCGGAACGGCCAGAGTGCCGCACACCAAGAAGACCACGATCCGCTCTAGACCGCGAGCACCCCGGGACGCCCAGATGGCCGGGGCAACCACAGCGATTGTCAATACAATTAGGTAGCCAAACAGACCAAGTCGTGCCGAGTCCAGCCACTTACCTAGAAAAGCGAAAATCATGATTGGTACCATCGCCGCCGCGGTGTAGCTCGTGCGAATCAGTGCAGTATGCCCGAACACCATGATCGGAAAGGGCTTCCAAGGATCAGGCCGCATCCCTATTCCCGTCAGGATCGTGTAGTCGTTGAAGCAGTGCCGCCCGACGTTGGTGGGCCGCCCGAGCCAGCAATCCTGGGGAGGGTAGAAAATGGAACTCAGCACGTCGACGGAGTAGTACTGGGCGAGAACGAAACCCGTGGCCCCCGACACCGCCGACGCTATCAGGACGGTTCCCAGCAAGATTGTGCGTTCGGATTGGGAATTGACAGCCACGAATTGTCCCCGAAGCGTGGAGACTGCACGGCGCACTAACTCGGGGAGTCGAGTCACGTGTACTCTTTCCGGGTCGGATCGAAGCTTCGACGACAGCGAGGAGCCGGGTGTTGCAACCCCCTGGATGAGCATCGTAGTGGCAGCTTGGTTCGTCACCCGGGGGACCCCGTTCGTTAACAACGACTAGAAATCAGCCCCCCGTAGTGTTCGGTGGTGGGATCAACCTTCTTGCGATCGGAAATCCTCCTGTCGCGGTGTCACGAGTGGTTCTGACTCCAATATGAGCACCGCGGGTCAAAGTAGTTATTGCTCCAACCGAGGGGCAGCGTAGTCACAGCAACTGGCTTGGCGCTCGAAACGTGCCCGGTTTCCCAAGCTGCGCGAATTGCGATTCGCCGCAAGCAAGGAGAATCGAATGACCAGGTACTAGGCTTGCGTCCATCAGGGGGACAGCGGGTAGCTGCGGTACGTGCTATCCCGGGTATCGCCAGGCACCGGACTGGTGGCGGCGTTGCACTGCAAACTTGCAGCATCAGGTCCCGGTGCTCGAGGCCGAGAACTTACTGCATGACAATAGCGGTCGAACACTGGCCAACTCTTCCGGTTCGACGGGAACCGCTGCCTTGAGGGTTGAACCAGCCGCTGCATACCTGCAAAGCTATTGATGTTGCGCGCAGATAGGGTGCCGCGCGGCACCGGGGGCTGAGACGATCGCTGGTGGGGGCACCGCCAACGGTGATCGGTCGGTTGTTCGAAATCCGCACGGTCCGATGGCGGGCATGTTAATTTTCGAAGGCGTCCGGCTTGCCGGCAAACATCGCTAAATGAGAGTGGATCCAATCGATGCGCAGTCCCTGTCTTTCGTATCGTGCACCTACAGTGCCTGAGCAGGGACATTCTGCCGAGCACAAAGCTAACCCGACGCACCCGATTTCAGCTGTCGTTCCGATCTATCACCGGCGTCATGGAGCGCAGACCGGGCGCATCCTTGCCGTAGCTAAGTCTCTCCGAGCGGAACGCCTCACCCGGTTGGGCTGTCGGTCACGTAGATGATCTCGTTCAACGACCTGCGGAGCTCGAACTGCAATGTGCAAAAGGAGATCGAGGCGGCGGCAATGCGCGTTCTGCGCAGCGGTTGGTACGTCCTCGGTCCGGAGCTAAGGGCGTTCGAAAGGGCATTCGCTGCATACCACGGTGTTGAACATGCCGTCGGGGTAGCCAGTGGGACGGACGCGATTGAGCTGTCCCTGCGTGCAGCGGGGGTCGAGCCGGGAGCGGAAGTAATCACTGTGGCGCATACCGCGGTGCCGACGGTCTGCGCAATCGAACGGGCGGGTGCAGTCCCGGTGCTGGTCGACATCGATGCAAACACCTACACAATGGATCCGGCAGCCGTCCGGGCGGCGATCACGCCGCGTACCCAAGCTGTCGTGCCGGTCCATCTATACGGACAACCCGCCGACATGGTGACGCTCAGCGCCATTGCGCGGGATAAGGGATTGTTGGTCGTTGAGGATTGCGCCCAGGCCCATGGCGCTCGGCTCAACGGTCGACTGGTTGGAAGCTTTGGTGATTTGGCAGCGTTCAGCTTCTACCCAACGAAGAATCTCGGGGCATTAGGCGACGCCGGCGCCGTCGTCACAAACGACGCGGGTTTTGCCGACAAGCTTCGGCAACTCAGAACTTATGGGCAGGTGGGCCGCTACGAGCACCGGACGCGTGGCATCAACAGCCGGCTGGACGAGTTGCAAGCGGCAATATTGCAAGCCAAGTTGCCGCATTTGGACGAACAGAATGCAGTGAGGTGCCGACTCGCGGAGCGTTATGACGCCGCCTTCAAGAATCATCCACTGATCATGAGGCCGGAAGTGCGGACTGGTGCGCAGCCGGTCTACCACCTATACGTCGTACGAAACGCGCGGCGAGACACTTTGATGCGGCAGATGACTGATCAAGGTGTGCAGACACTGATTCACTACGCCGTGCCGGTGCACTTGCAGTCGGCGTACGCCGACCTGGGCTATCAGAGGGGTGACTTGCCGGTAACGGAGCGCGTCTGCGGCGAAATACTCTCCCTCCCAATGCATCCTGGACTACATACCGAGGAAGTCGACACGATTACCGAAAAGATGATCGCCTGCCTAGCGGCAGTTTGAGGAGTCAACATGTTCGGACCCTCTGAATTCTCCGGGAAAAGGGTTCTCATCACGGGTGGGTTGGGGTTCATCGGGAGCAACCTTGCGATCCGACTTGTCGAACTCGGCGCGAAAGTCACCCTAATGGACGCCATGCTCCCCGATCACGGCGCCAACCTGTTCAACATCGCACCTATACGCGACAGGGTGACAGTGACTTTCTCGGACGTGCGGGATGCAAACATCATGCGGTATCTGGTCAAAGATCAGGAGTACCTTTTCCATCTCGCTGGACACGTCGATCACGTCACCAGCCTGAGCGATCCCTATCCCGATATCGACATCAACGTCCGTGGGACGGCGACAGTGATGGAAGCGTGCCGCCAGTTCAACCGCAACGTGAGGGTCATCTACACGGGTACCCGCGGGCAATACGGAGAAGCCACCTCCCTCCCGGTGGATGAAACTGCACCCACGATGCCCAAGGCGCTGCAAGAGATTTCCAACTTGACCGCCGAAAAGATCACCCATATGTATCACGACGTGCATCAGGTGCGGTCAGTAATGTTGCGTTTAACGAACATCTACGGCGAGCGCGGGCAGATGAGACACTCGCGCTATGGCGTTGCGAACTGGTTCGTTCGGCAGGCGATCGATGGCGAGGAAATGAAGGTATTCGGCACGGGTGAGATTAAACGCGACTTCTTGTATGTGGACGATTGCATCGAAGCAATGCTGATGTCGGCGCTCAGCGAGGACGCTTACGGCGAAATCTTGAATGTAGCAACTGGGGAGCCGCTGGATTTCATAACGTTCGCAAAAACCTTGGTCGAAGTCGCGCCCTCAGCGGGATGGTCGTACGCGCCTTTCTCTCCGGAGCGCGCAGCGCAAGAACCGGGCGATTTCTATGCCGATATAGGCAAGATCAAGCGTGTTGTCGGTTGGCAGCCTAGAACGTTATTGCGGGAGGGGCTCTCCAAGACGGTCGCGTACTACCGGCTGAACAAAGAACATTATTGGTGATCGCGCATTCCGACGACAATCGCGCAGAAACGTGTTAGTTATGCGACGCCATATATTGCGAACGTATGCAGAAATGATCCGGCGGTATCGCATAAGCTGGGGCGGGAGAGGATGATGAATAAAGCAAGCATAGAGCGTTATACTTTCCGGTATTGCGCGGTGTTTAGTAAACCGCACGATGCCCAACTGACGGGGGAACATGATAGCGGCGACGAAATTTCCTTTGCTTATCTGAAGGATAATTGTGATGCGCCTTCTGTGGACGACCCTCGTCGCGCCATCTGATGATCGTCGAGCGCTATGATGCGTCCTATCGATCGGTGTGGGACAGCTTTGTGCAAAATAGCAAGAACGGGTTTTTCCTATTCGAGCGCGGCTACATGGACTATCACTCCCACCGCTTCAGTGACCACTCGCTGCTAATTTACGACGAAAAAGACAATCTGATCGCTCTCTTGCCGGCTAATCAGCATGACGACGCGCTGGTCAGTCACGGCGGGCTAACCTACGGTGGATTGATTACTGACAAACGGATGAAAGCGCAGCGGATGCTAAACATCTTCGACGAGTTGCGCATTTACTGTTCCAATCATGGGATTCGCGGAATCACCTACAAGGCGATTCCATACATTTACCACCGCCTGCCGGCCGACGAAGATCGCTATGGACTTTACATCAACGGTGCCCGACTGACGTCTCGCCAAGTTACCAGCGTGATCGACCAGAGCGCGGGGCTTCCTTTCCAGCAGGGGCGGATCGGCGGTGTCAAAAAGGCAGCGCGCGCAGGCGTCCAGGTGAGCGAGTCACATGACTTGGCAGGATATTGGACGCTCCTGGACAAAGTCTTGTGGACGACGCACGGAGCCCATCCAGTTCATAGCTTGAGCGAGATCGTCCTGTTATGCCAGCGGTTCCCGAGCAACATCCGGCTATATACGGCAGGTGCGGGCTCGGAGATAGACGCGGGGGTGCTCATGTACGTAAGCGACGCTGTGGCTCGGACGCAGTACGTCGCAGCGAACGAGCGTGGCAAAGCGCTCGGTGCGCTGGATTTGTTGTTCGACCATCTGATCAACGATATCTACGCGCGCAAGCGCTATTTCGACTTCGGTACGTCGCACGACCCGTCGGAAGGGGGACTAAACTCCGGGTTAATCTCCCAGAAGGAAGCCTTTGGTGCGCGTGCGGTCGTCGTTGATACGTATCGAGTAACGATATGACCGAAAACCACCCGTTGAGGGAGCATATGAACGTGGAGGGGGAGGGTATGAAGACGGTTTCGGTCGTCGTACCTGTCTACTACAACGCTGAATCGCTGCCATTGCTTTTTGCTGAGCTGCAAAAGGTCGAGCATGCGCTTCATGAGCGCGACTGCGCGATGGAGTTGATTTTCGTCGACGACGGTTCCGGTGACGAGTCCATGATTGAGTTGCTAAAGATCAAGCAGCAACGGCCGGATACGCAGGTGGTTAAGCTTGCGCGAAACTTCGGCGCCGTGCATTCCTCAAAAGTAGGGCTGAATTACGTCACCGGAGACTGCTTCATGTGGCTGGCGGCGGACCTGCAGGATCCCCCGGAGCTGGTCGTTGAGATGACCGACCAATGGCTGGCTGGGTCGAAGTTTGTGATTGCGCTGCGGGAAAGCCGGGTTGATCCGCCACTGACGAGATTGTTCGCCGCTGTTTATCATTGGTTGGTACGAGCGATGATTAGTAAAGACTACCCAAAAGGTGGATTCGACATCGCACTGATGGACGCGGCGCTTGTGCCCTATATCCGCGATAGCAGCAAGAACATCAACACCGCTCTGTTGGCTTATTGGCTCGGTTACAAGCCGGCGACCCTTTACTACGAGCGACGAGAACGTCCTCACGGGAAGTCGCGCTGGACATTCGCAAAAAAATTAACTTACTTCATAGATTCGATTCTCGGCTTCTCAGTGCTGCCGATCCGGCTGATTTCGATGTTGGGCTTCATCGTGTCGCTGCTCTCGTTCGGCTACGGCTTGTACATTGTTGCGGGTACGGTATTCGGTGGACGGGTTGTAGCTGGCTTCGCAACGTTGGTCGCATTGATCAGCTTCTTGCTGGGCGCAGTAATGATCATCCTGGGCATCATCGGGGAATACATATGGCGCATCTTCGACGAAGTCACCACGCGACCGGAAGTAGTGGTGGAACACGTTTACTAACAACTACATCGACAGCATGACATTGGCGAAGGAAAGCCCTTGAGCCGCGACATCGAATCATACAGTCGCTCGTACCGGGAACTTCCGTTCGAGGCGATTCAGGCCGGATATCGTCGTCGAGTGGTCCTGGAGCAGATCGCACGCTTCGGACCTGCGTCCTTACTGGAAGTCGGTTGCGGGTTGCGACCTTTGTTTACCGACCTTGACCCCGGCATCGACGTCACAGTGATCGAGCCATCAGCCGACTTCGCCAGCAACGCCCGCGAACTCGCCGCCGGCCACCAGACATCAAAGGTGGTGGAGGCCACGCTTGAGCAGGCGCCCGTTGATTTGCGCCAAGGCGGCTTCGACCTAATTGTGCTGAGCAGCCTGCTGCATGAAGTTGACGAACCACAGCAACTGCTTCTGGCGCTGCACCCGCATTGTCACATCGACACTGTTGTACACATTAACGTGCCCAATGCGCATTCGATTCATCGCTTGCTAGCGGTGGAGATGGGTCTCCTTGATGATCCCTTCGAATTGTCCTCTACCCAGAAGCACATGCAGCAGCGATCCACCCTAGACCTCAGCGGTCTCGCCGAATTGCTAGGCGAGCAAGGTTTTGAAGTTCAATCTAGTGGAAGTTATTTCGTCAAACCTTTCACCCATGCACAGATGCAAGATTTGTGCGACGCTGGCTTTCTCACCGAGGCGCATTTGGAAGGATTGTTCCGCCTAAGTCGGCGCATGCCTGAGTTCGGCTCAGAAATTTACATCAACGCAAAGCGCACAACTTGATGTGGCAGGCCTCCCGTGTGACGAAGTGAGCACTCTCACGATAGGTGCGGTGACATCGCTCGAAGTTGCTAACCTTGGTCTTGCGTAAGTTTGCCCCTAGTCAACGATCCGAAATCATTACCGCCTGTGCCACCTGCGGAGCAGGTGAGACTGAGAGGATGGCACGCCGAGGATGTCTCCACTCTTGCGATCCGCCCGTCGCCGGCCGCGGCCAGTTGGCTGCTTTGGGCTTCCGACAACCCGCGATCCGCGGCACTAATGCACGTAATGTCCAAATCGACGAGAAACATTGACAACAACCCGCGGGCGCTCGTTCTCGATGGCAGCGCCGACTTGCCGCGTGAGCTCGTCGGCAATAAGGGCTACGGTATTAACGCGATGCGCGCTAAGGGCTTACCGGTCCCGCCGGCTTTTTGCATAACGACCGCCGTATGCGCCGACTGGTTCGTTGAGCCAAAGCGCGCGGTCGATCATGTGCTGCGAGACCACGCCCGCGACATGATGTCATACCTGGAGGAGCAAACCGGGCGCGCATTCGGGAAGACATCCCGTCCATTACTAGTGAGTGTGCGAAGCAGCCCGGTGCTATCCATGCCTGGCATGTTGGACACTATTTTGGACCTGGGCATTGACGACGAGGTCGAAGATGCGCTGTCTGCGTTGCACAATCCTGGGTTCGCCGCGGACACGCGGCGGAGATTCCGACAGGTATACCGGCGCATCGTGCTAGGCAGCGACGCCGTTATCGTGCCCGACGATCCGTGGGAACAACTTGCCGGCGCGATCAATGCGGTGTTTGCATCGTGGAATAGTGACCGCGCGCGGACCTATCGCAGCCACCACGGCATCGATGATGTCACCGGTACGGCAGTGGTTGTTCAAGCCATGGTGTTCGGTAACTTGAACGGCGCATCGGGCACGGGGGTGCTCTTCTCCCGAAATCCGATGACCGGAGCCGACGAGTCATTCGGAGAGTGGCTTCCGCGTGCCCAGGGAGAGGATGTTGTGTCGGGCACGTTCGACGTCGAGTCGGTGATTACTTTGCGCGACCAGCATCCCACCGTTTACCGCGAGTTGGAAGCCGCGGCGAAGTTGCTCGAGAAGCTCGCGGGAGATATGCAGGAGATAGAATTCACCGTCGAGGATGGTCGACTCTGGTTGCTCCAAACAAGGACGGCGAAGCGATCCGCGCAAGCGGCGGTGCGGATCGCGCTGGCGTTGCGTCGCGAGGGGATTATCGACGACTCCGAAACCCTACGCAGGGTAACCCCAGAGATTGTGCAGACGCTGTTGCAGCCGGGGTTGCAACCCGAGGAACGCCTGGCTGCGCCACTGCTGGCCAAGGGTTTGCCGTGCTGCCCGGGTGTTGCGGGGGGGAGGGCCTACACCGACGTCGAGGAAGCTCTCGACGCCGAAGGCGACGTCATCCTCGTCCGCCGTGCGACCAGTCCGGACGACATTCACGGGATGCTCGCGGCCTGTGGCATCGTCACCGAGATCGGCGGCGCCACCAGCCATGCCGCCGTTGTCAGTCGAGAACTCGGTCGTCCGTCTGTCGTGGGCTGCGGCGAAGGTGTAGCTGCCCGGCTGGCAGGCAAGCTGATAACGGTCGATGGTACGGAAGGTGAAGTGCGAGAAGGGATTTTGGAGGTGAGCGCATGGTCAGAAGCCGACTCGCCCGACCTTCTGCAGCTTGCCGAGCTGGCGCGTCAGTACAGTCCACTGCGCGCTCACGCTTCCGGTAGTCATCCGCGGCTGGACGATACTACCGAGGATGGCATCCGTGCAGCCATGGCGAGCGGCCATGCAGACGTCTTATCGAACGCTCCACTCCGGGCCATGCTCCTTGCGCTGAAGCTTGATGAGACCAAATAAATTTGAAGTGCCGCAGAGTTATGTTTCGGGCGCGGTCGCGAGCCACGCCCTGGCAACCTAAGCGTGGCAACGACCACGAAATAGTGTGAGATTGCAGGCTTCTTCATGTCGAGATTAGCCAAATCATCTGCCGCCCCGGAGTTGTCATAGTCAGCTGAGGGGCCGTTCGCGCGGTCGCCGCAAGGTGGGGGGTTGTCAACCGATCTGCATTTCGTGCTCAGCGTTACGACCTAATCGCGATGGCTGGGCAAGGGAATGCCTTACTCCTTGACAAAGCAGTAGATTCGGTACGCGTAGTCCCCGCTTTGGACCGCACTTTGAAGCCATGAGCCCTGGAGGGCGGCGGCCTTGCGAGCCGCGCCGCGCATCAATCTTGGTACGCGCGGCGTCGGCTGCGACTTCAGAGTGTTTTCTAATCCCCGCAGAACTTGCTTTTCAATGTCGGTGCGAGAGACCAATCGCATTGGGGCATCTGACAAGGCCTCCTCCCACTCGGGAATACGGACCTTGGGACGAAAATCGGTATACAGGAAATGCCCTCCCGGACGCAGCACGCGCGCCACTTCATCGAGGAAGCGAGAAAAGTGGGGGTATAGATTCGCCGATTGGATATTGATCACCGCATCGAAGGATTCAGCGGGAAACGGTAGGTCCTCGGCATCGCCCTCGACGAAGTCAAGGCCAGGCAGAATGTGCCTTTCCCGGCAGAAGGCAACGCCGGCGGGATTTAAATCAAGTCCGGTGTAGGAGGCTGGGTGCAACGTGCGCATGATGTACGAGGCTCCGCCTCCGTGGCCGCAACCGACCTCCAGCACTCGCTTTCCGGAAAGATCCGTTTGCGTGGCCGTGCGGTGGTACAGCTGAATTGAGTACCGGTTGGCTTCGTCGCTCGCCTCAAGTGGCAACGCCATCGGAGGATCCTCGTCGTACCCGTAGTTGATGAACAGCTCTTCGTCGTCACGTTGGGTTACGAAGGGGTACCAGTACTTCGCCAAGAAACTCCTTACGGATGGGGTATGCACAATGCGGTAGGCGACAGGGTTGTACACGAGTCGGTGGAGACGGGCCATGGGGACAGTATGGCAAAGCGCACTGGAGTGATACGGCCCGGCCGGTGAAACTTGCGAATGGCCGTTCTACGCTATGTCTTGTGATCCGTCGATAATGCGGATGGTGCCCGCGGTGCCATCAACTTCGACTACCTGGCCATCCTTGAGACGCTGGGTCGCGGTCAGCGTGTTGACGACGGCGGGCACCCCAAACTCGCGGGCCACGATCGCCGAGTGCGACATCATGTCGCCGACGTTGGTAACCACAGCAGCCGCGCAGCCGAAGAAAGGCGTCCACCCGGTGTCGGTGGCGTTGGCAACCAGAATCTCTCCGGGTTCGAAGTCGTCGTCGGCCTCTGCCATGATTCGCACCTTGCCACGAGCAAAGCCCGGCGATGCGCCAAGCCCATTGATGACTTGGTTTGCACTGATGGTGTCCTGGGCGGATGGACTCCACGGCTGATGGAAATAAATTGGGAAGTCTAGCGCTGCAAGCCGCGTCCGCTCAGCCCGGCGTCTGGCGACCAACTCTCTGGAATTAGCGGGCGGACAATATATTTCGCCTATCGAAAGGTAGTGTACGTCGTCAATAGACTCTAGGGTCCCCCGCTCGGCCAGCCGCCGACCCCATTCTCGCAAAGCAAGCCGAACCTCATAAGTGATGCGCATGCACGCGTCGCGCCCGCGTTCCCGTCGCTCGATGGCCCCAAGGGCGACACGGATCAGCGTGCGATGCAAGAGACTCGGTGCCGAGATCGAAGGACTTGTACTGGAACTGCGGATGCTGCCGACGATCGAGCGAAGAAGCAGTTCCGGCGCATCCGCGTAGACGGGGTTACTCAGTTCCGTCTCGCCGGGCCCCCGATGCCCGCATTCCCGCACGAGGCGGTCAAATTTGGCGTGGAATGTCGGGGCATCGCTGCGCAGCCTGTCCAGCACCAATTCGCGGGGGCTGTCTTCGATGAGCTGGCGCAATCGCGCATCTGTCGCTGCGATCTCAGCGAGTTCTAGCACACCGCTCAGGAGGACGGCGCTGCGCAGGGTTTTCGTGCCGGTGCGCAGATTCATCGCTACGTCGTCCCCGTAGCGCTGCGCGATGAGATTCATTGGGGGAACGGCCACGGCGGTGTTCATTTGGTTGATGTCCCATGCGCGAACGACCATGTCGGTCACCAATTCGATGCGTGCAAGCAATTTCTGATCGGTGATCGTCCGCAGACTTGGGCGGTCGGACACGAGTCGCGCGACTCGGCGCTCCATGTTGGAGACCTCGTGCCCTAGACCGGCGATCTGCGGGCCGCTTTTAAGGACTGTGCGGGCGCCCATGAATGCGTCGGCAATCGTTATCGGCGGCGAACGATAGCCGTCAGGTAAAGCGGTGCCGTTCACCTCATGCTCGATGCTTTCGGGAGTCTGGCCGGGAATGGCTTTGGCCAATTCCTTCATCACCGTCAAGTTGTTGTAGAGGCGGTGTCCGATCGTGCCGACCTTCTTGGTACTTACCGTCCAGGCCAGCTCTGGTTTCAAGGGAAAAATCAGTTCGAACTGGTTCGCCCCACTCAGCATGATGCGATTGGCGAGGCCGAGCGAGAATGGCGTCATCGGCCCTGGAAACGCCTCAGCCAAATTTGCCGCAGTCCACTCCGGCAGCGCGGGATCGCCGGTGACGTTGTCGAATTCTCCGGTGTACTCCGGCGGTACGATCTGCACCGCGCTTCCGTCGGAAGCAGATGTCTCGCGGGGGTGGATGACCGGTGTCGCCAGACGGCTCGGCTTGCGGATAGAACGCGAGCCGACTGTCCAGGCAGCCGACGACGAGTCAGTCATGTCGGCTGCGGCTTCTGCTGAGCTGTAAGCGCATGTAAAGCCGAAATCCTGGCGCAACTTTCGGGTGTCTCCGAGTGGGTAACACGACAGAAGCTTGATCCGGTCGGGCACGCTGTCAAATCTGCTTGTTCTCGCGATGAGACTGGCCAATGCGCGCGAGAACCGCTTGCCCGATTTGACAAGCGGTTTTTCTACGATGTCAGCAATCTCGGCAAATGTAAGCGGATCGTCGGCGTTGAGGTTGACGGTCCCGGTAGGCCCGCCCAGGACAGCCGACGCGCAGAATCGGCCGACGTCGTCGATATGGATCAGCTGCATGCGCGCCTTGCGGCTCGGACTGACCACCACCGGCTGCCGGAACATATTGGCCGGGCCGCTCCACACAGACCGTCCGACGGTTACGGTAGGCCGCACATTCACCCACTCGATGCCGGACTCTGCAATCATTTTTTCCGCGCGTAGCTTGTTTTGCTCATACTGCAGCGACGCTGCGGGGCGCGGCGGCTCATCTTCGGTGAACGGTTGCGGATGGGCGGGCTGGCCGCCGTAAACAGAGATTGAGGATGCGAACAGCACCCTGCGGCAATCGTGGTCGGTCATCGCACGGAGCAACGTGGCGATACCGCCGATGTCGTTGTCTTCGGTATTGACTGCACTTCCGAGTGTCGGGGTGGTCCACGCAAAGTGGGCGACCGCGTCGCAATGCGCGATCGCTCGCGATACGGCTTCTGAATGTTGGATATCGCCGACCACGTACCTTACGCCCGGCACCGGCACCAGCGGAGTGCGCCGGGCCAGGACTACGATGTCGGCTCCCATCCGTAGCAGCCATTTGACAGTCGCCCCGCCGGCCGCACCGGTGCCTCCAGTTACCAGAACTTGTCCCGACACCTGACCTTCACCCGTCTAGAAACCTTCGACTTGGCTCCTGCGCACTCCCGTCGCGCTGGTGCCGACAGTATCAAGGTCTGTCGATTCGAACGCTGCCGCATGAAGAGATGCGAGTGTGCGCAGCATGGATGGGGTTGCGCGCCACGGACTCAGACGAGTCCGGCCTGCAGTCGCCTTCCCAAGTCCGCTCTCACGGCCCAGCCGCGCGGTTGTGCCCCTCGACGTCGTCCCATTACCCGCGTCGATCCGCATCTTCGTTATCAGAAATTTGATTGCTCCGCGGATCATCCACTGATTCCGTAGTCTGGACGATATCCACACAGTCCTTCATGATGCGTACCGTCGAACAACCCGTAAGCAAGGTCCACCGGTCCGGTTGGCGGAGGTTCCGCTGAACACCTTCGTCGCTTCACGAATGAACCTCGCACGCGTGATTGCATTTTGGTCGTGACCGGATCTTCTGAACGAAGTGGTTTTCGGTCCGGTGAACGTCGCCGATAACAGATGCAGCGAGGCGGGCCCGCACAAGCCAACTAGAGCAGGAAGCGTGACCAACTCGTCCATCAACGGCCGTCCAGCTATGCTGCGTTGCGGCCCTGCACGTCTCGCAATGAACGAGAAGGCAGCCGCCGCAGTGGTGAACGTGAAGAGGCTCATGTTTGGCACTCGCGCTTATGGGTCGAAACTCTGGTCTTTCGGGCGGATCTCGTTCTTCACAGCGGCCGAAGTATCCCGCCGATGACTGGAGTCAGCGACACTGCGGCTTCCAACGGGGCGATCACGCGAGCCAGCGTCGCCCGGGTTGGACTTGCGACGGCACTGACGGCAATAGGTCTTTACTCAGTTATCTACCTAGCAGCTCGTGCCCTGGCGCCGACTGGGTTTTCAGTATTCGCCGTGTTCTGGGGAACCTTCGGATTGTTCACCGGTGCAACCAACGGGTTGATGCAAGAAACGACACGTGAAATTCGTTCCGGCTGCAACACCGGCGTCGTGGCTAGCCGTCATACCAGTCCATTAAGGGCCGCCATAGTGATCGGCTTCGTTGCTGCCGCCGCGATTGCGGGCACTTCGCCCCTTTGGAGCCGACACATATTCGTGGAATCGCGCTGGTTATCAGTGGGGCTACTAGGGTTTGGGGTTGCCGGGTTCTGTCTGAATGCCGCGTTGCTAGGGATGCTGGCTGGCGCTAATCGGTGGGGCCAGTACGGAGCCATGATGGTTACCGACGGCCTGAGTCGGCTGGCAGTCGCTGCCGCGGCGTTCGTGATCGGTTGGGGCGTTGCAGGTTACTTGTGGGCCACCGCCGCAGGTTCGGTCGCATGGCTGCTCGTGCTGCTGGCATCGCCGGCCGCACGAGAAACGGCCCGGTTGCTAACGCCGACTGCGATGGGGACGTTTTTGCGTGGCGCCGGTCATTCGATCACCGCCGCCGGTGCCAGCGCAATCCTAGTCATGGGTTTCCCAGTGCTGCTGAAGGCTACGTCGGACCGATTAGGCGCAAGCGGTGGAGTGATCATCCTGGCGGTCACCTTGACCCGCGCCCCGCTCCTGGTCCCGCTGAGCGGAATGCAGAGCAATTTGATTGCCCATTTTGTCGACGAACAAGCCGAGCGGCTTCGGGCCCTGATCCGCCCGGCTTTGATTATTGGGGGGATCGGCGTAGTCGGTGTGCTGGCTGTAGGGCTAGCTGGCCCGTGGTTGCTGCGAGCCGGATTTGGTCCTGACTACCAGGCCAGCAGGGCCTTACTCGTTTGGTTGATGGTGGCGGCTGTTTCCATCGCCATGCTGACGCTCACAGGTGCCGCCACGGCTGCGGCCGCTCTGCACCGAGCGTATTCTTTCGGCTGGCTCGGTGCGACGGTCACGTCGACTTTGTTGCTGCTCCTGCCGATGGCGCTCGATGCGCGCACTATCATCGCCCTACTGGCTGGCCCTCTGGTCGGAATCATCATCCACTTGGTCGCATTGGTGCGGTCGCCAAGATGGGAACAACAACACTAATTGCGGCTGGGGTACCAAGCGCTGCCCGCAGGTGCCGGACTCCGATGTGTTAGGAGGGGCGGCAACGACACGAGTCTCCCCAAGCCGACTCGTGTCCGTGGGCGCCCAGATCGACGCCGCAGTGCTTGACTGTCGGATGGCGGCATTCGTTGGGCCCACGCTTGTAGAGCGCCGCTGTTCTGGTGGGTGAGGAAAAAACCGCAACCGGGGGCGACGAAAGTTGCTGAAGAAAAAAAGCCCGGTATTCGACCGCGTCTCTTCTTCGTCGCCACGCCGTGTACACGCTGAAGGGCCGCCAGAGCTTCGTGCGCACGGGCAAGTTGACGCTGAAGATCGCAACGGCTTTGAGGGGATCCGCCACAAGTGGACGCAAGCTCTAATGGCGAGTCCCCGTTACTGAACCCACCCCTTTCTAGAGTCGGGTTGTTGATTCGGATTCAGTTGATCTCGCAGGGTGTGGTTGTGTCTGCAGGCCGAAGCGTACTCGGGCGGTGTGCGGTAGCCCAGCGTTGAACGGCGGTGTCGGTGATTGTGTTCGTGCTTGAAGTCGCCGATGACACGCGGGCCTCGAACAGGGTGTTCCAGTGGTCGCGGTTGAGGCACTCCTTAAGTAGCCGGTTGTTGAACGATTCGATGTAGCCGTTAACCCATGGGCATCCTGGTGGGATGTAGAGCAACCCGGTCTTGTTCTCGCAAGAACCGTTGCAGCGCTTGGGAAACCAGCTCCGGCCCGTTGTCCATCAACAGGACCTTCGGCGGCCCGCCGGCCATTGCGAACGCTGTTTCGAGTTTGGTGACGAGGCGCTCGGCGGTAATCGAGCGCTCCACGATGATCAGCAGCGACTCGCGGGTGTGCTTGTCGATCATCGAGGCGATCTGGATGGCCTTGCCGTCGGTGGTGGAGTGGAACTGGAAGTCGATCGCCAATACCACGTTCGGCGAATCAGCCGCCACGGGCGGGACCGAGGACACCCCGGGCCGCTTGCACGCGGCGACCGGATCTTGACCTGTAGGCCCTCCTCTCGCCACGGTCGGTGGATCTTTTTCTTTTGACCTCGAGCCCCTCGTCGTAGCGCAACGCCGCCCAAGCGCGCCGGAACCCATGGCAGGGTGTTTGGTGGCGTAGGCCGCAGCCAGGCCCGCGTCTGGGCGTTTGGATCATCCGGGGTCTGTGCCGCAGGCAGGCGGCGGTAGGTGGAGCGGGCAAGCTCAACGGCTCTGCACGCCAACCGTTCCGTCATGCTCAGCGTGACGGTGAGCATGTCCACGGCGCGGCGCTTGGCAGCTGGGCTCAGAATTTTCCCTGGCGACCTCCCGCGGCGCGTCCTTCTAAAGCTCGGCCTCGGCCAGCAGCCTCTTCAACCGGGCGTTCTGCTCCCGCAACTCCCGCAGCTCTTTGGCGGCATCGGTGTCCATGCCGTCATAGGCGCGGCGCCAGTTTGTACAGCGTGGCCGCGAAGACACCCAGTTCGGCGGCGACTCCTCGCCAGTCTTGCCTTCAGCAGCCAGCTCAACCGGGCGGCGCAACTTGCGCACCACGTCTTCCGCGGAATGGCGCTTGCGACCAGCCATGCATTTCATCGTCCCTTCCGACCCGATCTCGGGCCACAGAACTCTAAAACAAGCTGGACTCATTCACCGGGAACACGCCATTAAGGCTAAAAGGTCGGACTGGGAATCTAGGTGGACCCGCGAGCTCAGTTGTGGTTAAGGACCTTCCAACGTGCGTCGAGCATTTCGATGCGCTTGGCGTCCTCGTCGGTTATGTGGCCGTAGTAGTCACGCTTGTTCAGCAGCCACAGCAACTCGAAATGTACCGCGTTCAGCAGCCCATCTGCGATCGAGTCGAAGGTGCCGGCCGAGCCGTCGAACACGACCTTGCGGGTCTCGAAGCGCGTCAGGTGCACATTGGCAACCTCGCGGATTGTGTCCAACGTGTCACTCGAAATCGCACCACCAAGGACCAGGTCAAGACCGGCCTGCTTCGCCTTTTCGGCAACCGTAAGCACGTACTTGGTGATTTCGGGGCTGTTGATGGTTTCGCGGGTCTGGCCGAGTGATCCGGTGAAGTCCACCCGTCCGAACACGATGCCGTGAACGCCGCGACCTTTCTTGGCTGTCTCAAGCATCTCATCGAGATTATTGAAACCTGTGATCGTCTCTAGGTTGAACAAAAAGTCGGTGTCTAATTCCTCGTCCTCGTCGTACACCGTGTTTTTGGCCGCGATGTACTTCGTCAGAGCGTAGGGCGTCTCAACCATCGGCGCGACGATGTAGCGCACACCGATCTGTTTGGCCTCTAGGAGGTCACGCATGGCCTCGCAGCCGCCGATTTTGACGGTCAAAGGGAGGCCAGCGGAGCGCGCGATGTCGACGAGACGCAGCAACTCATCGATACGAGTCCCTTCCGCCTCGAACTCAGCCTTGACGCTGACAATGCCGTGCTTGTCCTTGCCCTCCCGCAAGATTTCAGACATCTTCCGTTCGGTTTTGTTCACATTGCCTCCCCGCTAAAACTTCCAACAAATCTCTAGATTCTAGGCGTCGGTCATCCAGCCCCGTGGCCAAATTGGGGCAGGAATTGATGATTAGGAGCCAGCGGGTGAGCCCGCCCGGACGGGCCGCACCGCAGCGGCTAGATGGATGGTCACCCGCTCCTCGATATCGGCAGGGAGGTCGGGACTCATCCGGTGCAGGGGGTTTGACTTCATCGAGCCGTCGGGCTGCACTGCCGAGGTGATCTTCGGATAGTAGGTCTGCTCGGGGTCGATGGGCACCACGATGAGCGCCGGACCGTTAGCTTCCAGCAATGAACGCACGGCAGGTGCATCCAGGCCGAACTCAGCGTCGAGGCGGGCGAACGGGATCCCGTATGCGCGCGCCAGGACCTCCCATTCCGGCAGACCAAGCCCGGTCTGTGCGTCGCAACCGATCCACGCGCCACCGAAATAGTTGCGTTGGGTCATCCTGATCGACCCGTAACCGTTGTTGTCCAGGATGAAGACTTTGAGATTCGCTCTCGTGGCAGCGAGCGTGCCGAGTTCCTGTAAATTCTGGGCGAATCCACCGTCCCCCTCGCTCAGGACCACCTGATGGTGGGGGTTGGCCAGTGCCGCCCCTATCGCCCCGGACAACCCGTAACCCATGCTTGCGAGCGACTTGTTCGTGATGAGTTTCTGGCCGGCACGCAGCTGCAGAGCCTGCATGGCGACACTGAAAGAGCCCCCGCTACTGCTTGGCAGCACGATGGCATTCGGCGCCACGACCTCGGCTAATCGCATCGCGAACTCGTAGGGTTTCACGTAGCCAGGAGCCGTGACGTTCTGCGGATCATTGAGCGGCAACTCGGCGCGGACTGACGCGATGAATTCCCGCCACGGCTGCCACCGCAGAGGATCTCCCAGGTCGGCCTCGTACAGCTCAGCCAGGAAGTGATCGGCGTCCCCCCGCAGTGCGAGGTCGATGCGGGGATGTCCTTTCTCGAGTTCGGCGGCGTCGATGTCGACCTGGACCACTCGCCCGACAGGTACGAACTGCTCCCAGGCGAAACCCGTCTGCTGCAGTCCGAGGCGGGTACCGACGGCAACCACGAGATCCGCCTGCTGAATGAGGATGTTCGCCGCACGCTGTCCCCAGGTGTTCGGACGGCCGGAGTACAAGGGATGTTCGGTCGGAACCCGGTCGGCGCCGTTCCAGGTCGTCATGATTGGAATACCGGCGGTTACGGTCCGATGGTCCAACGCGCGCACGGCTCGGCGGCCCACCCCGCCCCCGATGAGGATGACCGGACGCTTCGACTGCCGCAGGAGAGCCAAAGCCTGTTCGACGTCCCCTGCCGGCACCTTCGGAAGTGCGCTTGCCTCAGGCATCGCGACTAGATCTTGGTCCGGTAGGGGTGGTGCTGCCTGCGCGTCCAGGCAGATTTCAATAAACACCGGCCCCTGTCGGGGTGTGCGGCCGTCGAGCACGGCTTCCAGGATGCTGTTACGTGCGACCGGCCGCTCAATTCGCAAGGCGCGCTTGGTGACACTGCTCACCAGAGCCACTCCGTCGATTTCCTGGATGCCCCGTTGGCGGACCAGACCGTGGCTCAGATCGGTGCTCTTGACTTGTCCACCAAGGACAAGCAATTCGCGGCTCTCCTGCCAAGCGCCCGCAATTCCCGTTAGCGCATTGGTAATTCCAGGACCGGCCGTCACCAACACCAGCGCACGGCCAGTGTCCTCATCGCGGGAAGCGTTGAAGTACTCCGCGGCTATCGCCGCGCCCACCTCGTGTACGAACGGCACGCACACCATCTGGGTGCGCACCGAATCAAGCAAGTGCATTATGTTGCCGCCGGCCACGAAGAAGCAGTGTGTGTAGCCGGCATCAACCAGCCAGTTAGTGAGCTGGTCCGAGTACTTCTTATGTCTCGAAGGGGGTTTCGAGGCGCTTGTCACATACCCACCTTCTGGCTTACGACGAAGTTGGGGCGTTGCTTGACCTCTTCATATATGAGTGCGAGGTACTCACCGACGACCCCCAAAAGCAACGTTACGACACCGAAGCCGACGAGTGTTACGCAGATGATTGAGCCGAAGCCCGGAAAAGGCACCCCGTAGAAGACGAAGCGCACGGCAAGCAACAGCACGGCGAACGCTGCGATCGCACTTAACACGAACCCAGTGAGGGTGATAAGCCGAAGCGGCACATAGGAATGGGCAAGGATCCCCTTGCCTGCCAGATCAATCACTTTCAGGCTGTACGCCTTGGATTCCCCGGCGAAGCGGGGCGCCCGCTTCATCGGAAGCCCGATTGACTTAAAGCCCACCCAGGAGAACAGCCCACGGACGAACCGGTTGCGCTCGTCCATCGAGCGAACCGCCTCGTAGACCTTTCGGTCGACCAAGCGAAAATCACTGGCGTTGCGGGTGATTCGGTCGTCGGTGAGCCGGCCGGCCAGCCAGTAGAACAATTGGGAGTTCATTCGCCGGATAGGGCCCACGCCGCCCCGCTCGGTGACCACTCCGTAGACGTTTTCGTAGCCCTGCTCCCACGCGCGAATCATTTCTGGGATGAACTCGGGCGGGTCCTGCAGGTCGGCGGTCATCAGCACGACGGCGTCGGCGTCGACCGAGTTCAGGCCTGCGGTCAGGCCGCCATCCATGCGAAAGTTGCGAGCCAGCTTCAAGATCTTGAACCGCGGATCCGCGGCGTGAATGGCGAGCAGCTTTTCCATCGTGTCATCGGTCGAACCATTTTCCACGATGATTGCCTCGAAGTCATACGTCGGCTCGGAGTCGAACACCGCGGCCAGCTGGCGAGCCAGCTCCTCGACGCATTCGCTTTCGTTGTAGGCGGGGGCGATGACTGCGATCTTCTTCTTCACTCCCATCCCGTTCACTCCCAGACCTTCCATGGCGGCTTTTCGCTGTTCCATAGTTTGTTCAGCAGCTGCGATTCGCGGAAGGTATCCATCGGTTGCCAGAACCCGTGGTGAGGAAACGCTGCAATCTGGCGGTCTTCGGCGAGTCGGAGCAGCGGCTTCTCCTCTAGCACCGTCTCGTCGCCCTCCAGATAGTCGAACACTCCTGGCTCGAAGATGAAGTAGCCGATGTTTATCCAGTCTTCGGTCTGCGGCTTCTCGCGGAACTTGGCCACTGCACCGTCCTGCTCCAAGTCGATGACCCCAAACCGGCTCATCGGCTGGGTGGCCGTCACGGTGGCGATCTTGCCGTGCGCGCGGTGGAACTGCAGCAGCGCCGGGATGTCAACGTTGGCGATGCCGTCGCCGTAGGTGCACAGGAACGCCTCGTCGCCCACATACTTTTGGATGCGCTTGATCCGGCCGCCCGTCATCGTATTCAGCCCGGTGTCGGCGACGGTCACCTGCCAATTGAATTCGTCGTGCGAGCCGTGATAGCGGATGCTGGACTGATCACCCAAGGTGATGGTGAAGTCGAGATTAGCCACGCCATAGTTCGAGAAGTAGCTCTTGATGTACTCGCTTTTGTAGCCGGTGCATACGACGAACTCACAAAAGCCGTGATGGCCAAGAATTTTCATGATGTGCCAGAGCACCGGCCGGCCACCAACCTCGACCATCGGCTTGGGACGGAATTCAGTCTCCTCACGCATGCGCGTGCCAAGCCCACCGGCAAGGAGCACGGCTTTCATGACCAACGTTCCAATCTCAAGGCGATGGTTTCCCCAGCGCGGTTTCGCTGACGCAGCGTCGCGCAGGTGACACACTAGCAATGCCGTGACGCGCCCGGCGGGGTTTTCGGGGGCGCTACCTAGCATGTGAAGTACACAATCCTGAGGAGATCCCATTTCTAGACTCGATACCGATATTGGGGACGGCGGGCTCGAGGAGGATCGCGAAGATATTCTCGCAGCGGTTCGCAGCTACGCGAAGCGCAAGCTCGCACCATCCGACTTCGTCCAGGGAGTCACACCGGTTCCAGTGTCGGGCAAAGTGCTTGACCCGGAAGACTTCGCAGCGCTGGTCGACGCGTCCCTCGACGGCTGGTTGACCGCAGGTCGGTTCCATCCGCTGTTCGAGCGTGCGCTTTCCCGCTATGTCGGGGCCCGGGACGCCGTCTTCGTCAACAGCGGGTCAAGCGCCAATCTTTGCGCTCTCAGCGCGCTGACCAGCCCCAAGCTCGCCGGTAACAAGAAGCGGTTCGGCAAACGGCCCCTGCAGCCCGGCGACGAGGTGCTCACCGTGGCCGCGGGCTTCCCCACCACGGTCAACCCGATCATTCAGAACGGCATGCGCCCGGTAGTCGTAGACATCGAGCTCGGCACCTACGATGCGATCCCGGAACGCCTGCGTGAGGCCGTGGGACCCAAGACACGGGCCATCATGATGGCTCATACGCTGGGCAATCCCTTCGACTTGGACACCGTGCGGGAGTTGTGCGACAAGCACGGCCTATGGCTGATCGAAGACTCGTGCGACGCGCTCGGCTCGACCTACGACGGCAAACGAACCGGCAGCTTCGGCGACACCGCGACAGTGAGCTTCTACCCAGCGCATCACATCACGACCGGCGAGGGCGGTGCGGTGTTCGTCAAGTCGCCGCTGGTGCGCAAGCAGGTTGAATCCTTCCGCGACTGGGGCCGGGACTGCTACTGCGCACCAGGAAAAGACAACACCTGCGAGAAGCGCTTCGAATGGCAACTAGGGGACTTGCCCAGAGGTTACGACCACAAGTACATCTACAGCCATATCGGCTACAACCTGAAGGCCACGGATATGCAAGCCGCGCTTGGTCTTTCGCAGCTTAACAAGCTCGATGGATTCGTGCAGGCACGCAAGGAGAACTTCGACTACCTGACCTCCCGGCTGACCGAGGTCGAGGGCCTCATCCTGCCGGTCGCCACGCCCAAGTCGGACCCGTCCTGGTTCGGCTTCCCGATCACGCTTGATCCCGAGCATCCCGCGGACCGCACAAAGTTCATGCAGTTCCTCAACGAGCGCAAGATCGGTTTCCGACAGCTCTTCGCCGGCAACCTCGTCAAACAGCCGGCCTACCGGCACGTGGATTTCAGGATCGTCGGAGACCTCACCAACACCGACATCGTGATGAACCGCAACTTCTGGATAGGCACCTACCCAGGCCTTACTATCCCGATGCTCGAATTCGTGGCCGACTCGATCCGGGAGTACATGGCCGAGGCCGCGCGGTAACCGTGCGTTACCAGCTCGACTTTTGCGCGGCGGTGACGTGCCAGAGCGAGGGGGAGCGGCGCGCGCATGAGGATCATGATCCGCTCGGGGTCGCCCGATACCAGCTCGCCGCATCCGAAAGCCGCGAATGACCGAATTCGACCTGCCACCCGAATCCGTCCCGCCGGGCCCGCTGATCCGGCTCTTTCGCGATCAACGCGTGGCTTTTCTCGTGGTGGGGGCGATAAACACGGTTGTCGGCTTTGGGATCTTCGTCGCCTGCTCGGAGAGTGTTGGCCAGCTTGTAGACCACCGATCTGGAACGGTTGCGGGATCGTTGGTCACCCTCGGCATCTCGCATGTATTGAGTGTGTTGTTCGCCTTCGTGATGCATCGGCAATTCGTATTCCGCGTCCGCGGCCATGTCATGCGAGACCTTGCGCGTTTCGAGAGCGTCTACCTCACCGCGCTGGGCATCAACGCCGTCGCCCTACCTGTGTTGGTCCAACTGGGCCTGCACCGGATACCAGCACAGGCAATCATCTTGGCCGCGAGTACGGTGCTGAGCTACTTCGGCCACCGATACTTCTCGTTCCGGCGCACCGCCTCCGACACTCAAGAGGACTCATTTCGCACGTAGAGCGTGCATCCTTCACAATTGCCAGTGACTGGGACCGCGTGAAATTGCTGCTCCGTCAGCGCGGCGAGGTTCGGATAGACGCGCGGCAGCGAAGACTCCGACAAGTTGCAGTAAGACACGCGCGGCTCGAGACGGTCCGAGCGGCACGCGGGACGTTTGATGCTGGTTGCGTCGACGACACAGTCTGCCCGGTCAATCCCGGTACGCACTATCGGCTCGGCGGCCTTTCGATTCGCGGGGCTCGTGCTCAGCCCGAGCACGTTCAGATAGGGCATGGTGCTCTGCCAATCCTGTGCGACGTAGAGTTCGGCTGCCCAACCCCAGACCAGGGCACGCGATCCTGGCGGGCAGGCCCGGGCCAGTGCGGAGTTGCGGTTGACCGAATTGCCGGAGAACGCGGCAACGGCATTCTCAGGTGAGAGCGGCGGACTTTTTGCGACTGCGTACCCGAATAAGACCAGGACGGCGGTCACCAGGGTCAGAACGCCCGCCAACGCGGCTGCCGATAGTTGCTGCGGGAACAAGCGGACGTTGGGCCTGACTGGCATCGTGGCAGCCAGCGCGACCGCCCCGAAGTAAATGATGAGGTAATGCGGAAAACCCATACCCCCGATCAGCACGGCCGTGAACCCGCCCAGGATGAGGATCACCCGAGCCACATTGGATCGTCTGGCGCTGTGCCGGCCAAGCCAAGCCAAGCCACCAAGCCCGACGAGTAGATAGAAAGTCGGCTTGATGAGCGCAGCGAGGGTGCTTGTGAACCGCTGCAGCTGAGTGCGGTCGCCCCCATAGGACCCGAGGAACGTCAAAGTCTGCTCGACGAGCGCCCAATTGGTCGTCGGAGAGACCACCATTACTAGCACGATCGCAGTCAACGGCAGCACTGCGCCGCCAACCCACCACAGCAGGGACACAAAGATGCGTCGCACGCTTGTGTCCAGCACTATCAACTGCGCCGCGACAAACGCGGCGGCCAGCGGGGCGACCTGAAACTTTGCGCCGACCGCGAGGCCGGCCATTAGACCGAGAATTGCGAACAGCCAAGGCTTCGATGCCAATTGTTCGCGCGGAACCAGCGCCGAAGCCAAGACGAGGAGGGTCGGCAGATATTCAGTGCTCAGCGTGTCGAAATTCACCGCATCGCCCACCAGGACCGTCGTTGCGATCGGCAACCACCACACCAAGGTGGCCACGAGTGCGGCTCTCCGACCGATCGCCCGGGACGCCGTGACAAACAGAGCGGCGGCGCTGAGCGCCAGGAGAACTGCCGAAAGTAGGTGAGCAAAGGCAAGTGTCAGCGGCGCACCAAGCGCACCAAGCCCGGCGAGGAAGAGCACCCAGTACGGGCCGGTGGTTCCAGTAGCCCAGGTGCTAAACGGAACGGGCGAAAGGAGCGCGGCGCGGGCCTGGACGATGAGTTCCGCTTCATCAGGGTTGAGTAGCCCCCACTCGCTGATCGCCTGGCCGCGCAAGATTACGGTCGCTAGGACGAGCCCGGCCGCAACCGCGATGTATACGGCTACGGGCGGCACGCGAATGTTGCTGATGATCAGCTCCTCTCGGTGGCCGTTGCAGAGCCTATCGTGGCGCATTACGCCGCATTGCCGTGGCCTCGAAGCCACCGGCGTCCGGCGGGATTTGCTACTGCCGCAGTTTCATTGCGTGTTCGCCCAACCGACTACTAGCCGCGTTCCTCCGCATTGGTACTTTGCGGGAGTGGTACTGACGGGATCAGAGCGCGTGCGAACGTGGTGTTCGACGACAACATGGGGCTCGGCCCGCTGGCAGCGCGTCCTCGCGGCGCTTGTCACCGCTGTGATCGTGCAACCACAGTGGTCCGTTGACGCGGGGGTGGGGGTCGACCCCTCTTGGGAGGCGGTCCTTGCGCTGGCTCCGCTCCACCATCTTGCGTGGGGCCGGGACGTCGTCTTCACCTATGGTCCGCTGGGGTTTCTACAAACGGTGTCGTACTACTCGTTCGGGCAGTCCGTGCTGGCCAGCATTTATCAGATGGCGGTTGTGGCCGCACTGTTTCTAGGCGTGTGCGCCGTGCTTCGTCTGCGCTGTGCCCCCATGACGTCACTCCTCATCGCGTTCGTCGCGACGGCTGGCATCGCGACTCTTCAAGTCACCCATGGTAATTCGTTGGGCTTGATGTACCCCGAGCTGGCCATTCTGGCGTCTATAGCCTGGGCGGCGGTGCCCATGTTGCAACAGAACACATCACGATCCACGATGTTTATTACCTGCGTTGTCATCGGCTTGGTCGGTGGGCTCCAGCTGTTGGTGAAGTTCAATACCGGCCTCACGATGTTCGCAATCGGCTTGGCCGCATCGGTGTTGCTCGGCTGGAAAGCCGTTGTGCGCCACTGCGCAACGGTGGTCGCGTTCTCGGTATCCGTCGTGATCTGCTGGCTCCTTGCGGGTCAACAGCCGGAGAACTTGTTCGCCTGGCTGAGGTACAGCGTCGCTATCGTGGCGGGTTACAACGAAGCGCAAGCAGTGCCACTGCCGCTGTACGCCATTCCCGCGCTCTTAATGGCCCTACTGTGGGTAGGCGCCCTCTGTTGGGCGTTTGCGCAGGGCGGTACCAAAATTCCGCGTAGCTTCATTGGGCTCGTCGGTGTCGCCACGTTGATCACCGCCAAGAGCGCATTCGGGCGTTACGACCTATGGCACATCAGTATGTTGGTCGGCCTCATCGTGGTCTCGGTGGTTCTGGCCCCGTTTCCCCGGGTCCGCCTGCGCGCCATCGCGTTGGCCGGGGTGGTGCTCGCTTTCTTGGTTGCCGGCGGCCCCCCCGCCCTTCATGATCGCTCCGTGGCCGCGATACAGGCGCCGGCACAATCGGTTGATCGCCTGACGACCCTGGCGGTCCCCGGCCGGTTCGCCCATCGCATCGAACAAGCCAAGGCACGGCAACGTGAGTTCTACGCCGTCCCGGACCGTTTTCTCACCACCATCGGATCGCGAACAGTTCACGTCGATCCCGTCGATACGACCGTCGTGTGGGCCTACAACTTGGCGTGGCAGCCGGCGCCCGTATTCGCGACCTACTCGACGTATCTGCCCTCACTCGACAAGCTGAACAGCGATTCGCTCAGTCAGCGCACCGATTTCGTACTCTCACGCGTTTCGACCGCCTCACCCGCTGCCGGCATCAATGGCCGCCTGGCCGTGCAGGAATCGCCGCTGTATTCCCGTGCGTTGCTTTGCGATTTCGCGGTGGCCGGCGTCGAGAACCAGTGGGCTCTCTTCACCCGCAGTGCACAGCGCTGCGGGCCACTCACCAAACGTTCGGAGGTCGAGGTATCCGGGAACGGATCGGTCAAAGTTCCCCCACCCAGCGCGCCCGACATGGCGGTGCTGGTAGGGATCGACCTCAACCCGACGATCATCGACCGGCTGTTCCAGGGCACGATCCTCCCGCTGACCACCCCTACAGTGACCCTCGACGGGACGAGTTATCGCCTCATCACCGGAAACGCAGCCGAGCCGTTTCTCGTCAGCACCCCAGGTTCGGTTCGGGGCACCAACCTCGAAATAGACGCGCACACCATCGGTGTCGGCCGTTCCCGCGAGCTGGGCCAGGGACCTGCCAATGCGCGGCTGCGTTTCTACGAGATGCGCGTAACCCCCTGAGTCGCCCGGCCGGGCCTCACCCGTTGGGCGCCGCCACGCAGGCGTACTGAAGATAGAGGCCGTCGGCGAAGTATCCAAAACTCAGGACATTGGCGAGCAGCCAAAGGCCCCCGTAGTGGGCGTTTATTCCTTTGATGCTCTGCATAGTGAAGCCGGAACTCTCGAACATGCGCATCATGCTTTTGCGTGTGAAGAACCGCAGATGAGTGCGATCGAAGATCCCGAAGTCCTCCTGCGGGAAGTCTTTTCGGAAGATGATCTTGCTTAGCGCCGGCAGGAAGCGAATGTTCGGGATGGAGGCGATGACGAGGCCTCCCGGGGTGAGCTTGCGGCGTAGCTGCTTGAGCGTTGCGCCCGGGTCAACGAGGTGCTCCAGGACGTCGTTGCAGGTTATGACGTCGAAATGGGCGTCGGGGAGCTCGGCTATCCGCTTATCCGCGTCGCCGGCAAGAACGCGATCGAGAACCCCCGTCGCGGCGTTGGCCGCGTGCTCGTCGAACTCGATGCCCCAGACCTCCGCGCCGGTGACCTCTTTGATTCCGGCGCCGAAGGCTCCTTCCGCGCAGCCAAGATCCAGGACGCGTTTGGCCGTGGTTGGAACCAAACGCAGCATCTCCGGCCGGGTGTGGCGGTAGTACATCGTGAGGCCGGTCGGCTCTGCCGTCTTTCGCATGGGTTCCTGTCCTCGTTGTCTGACGCCTGAGCATAACCGTCCGCAACTTTGTCCGACTGGCGTTCGTGCCGCTGAGAAGTGTTTTCGTCGGCTTGGCCAAACGCCCGCTGGCGATTCTCGGCCCCTGTACGGTTTTCTCGTGTCGCTCCTAATCACCGTCCCGGTCTTCGGCCAACACGAGTACACCCACGCGCTGGTTGCTGATTTGGAACGCGAAGGCGCTGAGTACCTCATCGTCGACAACCGCGGTGACTATCCCAAGGTCAGCAACGAGCGCGTCACCGCGCCCGGTGAAAATCTCGGCTGGGCCGGCGGCAGCGAGCTCGGCTTCCGAATCGCCTTCTCTGAGGGCTATTCCCACGCGATGACGCTCAACAATGACACCCGCATCTCGAAGGGCTTCGTCGCGGGCATGCTCGACCCACGCCTGCCCGCAGACGCAGGAATCGTTGGCCCGGTGATCGACGATGGCTTCGCGTGCGCGGTAACAGACGAGAAGCCTCTTGCGGCCGATTACCTTCCGCGACCTTTCTACCGGGATGTGGCCGCAGTAGAGGGAACGGCTTTGATGATGTCCCGGCAGTGCTGGGACAGCGTCGGGGGAATGGATCTGGATACCTTCGGCCGCTACGGGTGGGGACTCGATCTTCATCTCGCGTTGAGTGCGCGGGCAGCCGGCTACGGCGTCTATACGACAGAAATGGCCTACATCAACCACTTTGGCGGTAAGACCGCGAAGGTTCACTTCGGGCGCAGAAAGTACGAGTGGGGCGCTCGGCTGGCCATGCTGCGCGGCCTGGTGAGGCTGCACGGCTGGCGCGCCACCATGGCGATAGAGCGGACCTTGCGGCGGGAAGACAGGTGGCACAAGCAGGTGCCCCGTGACTACACGACGCATCCGCTCAGTGAGTAGTAGCAAACGACAAATCTTGTGGCATGTGTCATTGGCGACCCGGATCCGCCACGCGCAGCCCGCATCTTTGCCATACTCACCCGGTGCCTTCTGCTATCCAAGTGAGATCCAGCTCGATCGTCATGAAGCTCGTCGCGAAGTATGGATACCCCATCGGCACCCGCCTCATGGGCGCGGACGAGGTTTTGTTCATCAACTGGGCTTACGAGGAAGACCCGCCGATGGCGCTCCCGCTGTCAGAGGCGGATGAGCCCGACCGGTACTACATCCAGCTGTACCACACGGTCGCGACCCAGGTGGACCTGGAAGGCAAGGATGTCCTGGAGGTCAGTTGTGGCCACGGCGGGGGCTCTTCCTATCTCGTACGGACGCAGAAGCCGGCCTCTTACACTGGCTTGGATTTGAATCCGACGGGCATCAAGTTCTGTCAGAAGCGGCACAAGTTGCCGGGCCTCAAATTTGTGCAGGGAGACGCCGAGAAGCTTCCCTTCCCAGATGAGTCTTTCGATGTGTTGCTCAATGTCGAAGCCTCACACCACTATCCCAACTTCCCGCGTTTCCTCACCGAGGTAGCACGCGTATTGCGTCCGGGCGGGCATTTTCTCTACGCAGATCTGCGGGCCGTGCACCTGATTCCGGAGTGGGAGGAGGCGCTTGCTGCCGCTCCGCTGCAACTGGTGTCCCAGCGTTCTATTGACGACGAAGTGAAGCGGGGCCTGGAGAAGAACTCTCCGCGACTCGAGGAACTCATCAGCCGCAGGGTCCCGAAGATTCTGCAGAAGTTCGCCCGCAGCAATGGGGGAGTGCAGGGTGGACGGCTCTATAAGGGCGTCGAGATGGGCCTGTTCTCCTACCGGGTGTACTGCTTCAAGAAGGCGTGAGATCGAGCTACCGACGCAGCGGTGATGTCACGCGCTGCACTCGGCGGCGGAGCGGTACCCACGCACGGCCAACGGAATGAACACGGCGATCAGCGCTACCGCCCAGCCGACAGTCAGCACCAGTGGCAATAGCAATGGGCCTTCGTGCGCGAGTGCCCGCATCACCTCAATGGGTGGTGACATCGGCTGCAATCTGACCACCGGTTGTAACCAGTGCGGGAATTGAGAGACGGGCGTAGTACCCGAACTGATGAAGACCATGGCGGTGATGATGGCCGCCAGATAAGTCACGATGGCGCGGCCGTTGCTGCGAACTGCCAGCGTCATCACAAATGCCGTGAATCCGACTACCACTAGTGGCGGGATCAGTATGTACGCGAGGGCAGTGTGCCAGCCATGCGTGAAGCGCAGACCCATTGCCGTTCCGACCGCGGTGATGAGAATGGTGCCCAGGAGCGCACGCGCGGCTTCGGCGGTCAGCCGTCCCGCGATAGCGCTCGCCCGGTGCACCGGCAGCACCCACATGCGACTGAGCAGGCCCGACGAGCGTTCCATCGGGATGCCGACGGCACCGCCCAAGGCGCCGAACATCCCCGCCAGCACCGCGCACATCGGCACCAGTCCATAGATGCTGTCCACGCCGGTGACCTTGTAAATCTGCTCGCCGAGTACCGCCTTGTACACCACCAGCAAACAGATGGGGAGAAGCACGGTGCTGAGCACCGCCGCAGGTTCCCGCCGCCACCGAATCATGATCCGGCCGGCATGCAGCCAACTCTGGTTGACCAGTTCAAACAGTGCGTTACCTGTCGGGTTCATGCGCCGCGCCTCTGCATCCGCAGTGTGATCCCTCCGAAGATTAGAAGCATTCCCAAACACCACGCCATGGCTGCCGTCGCATGGTTTGCCGGGACGTGCCCGCTGGCCAGACCCCGCAAGGTCTCGGCGGTATGCGATACGGGCTGGTTGCGCACGAACGGCCGGATCCACTCGGGAAAGGTCTTTTCCGGTGCAACTCCCGTGGACAGCAGGATCAGTACCAGCTGCGGGATCAACAGGATCTGACTCGTCGTCTCGATGTTGCCGCCGCTGGACCCTAGGGCGTCGGCACCAAGGGATACCGCCAGACAGAGCAGAAGTGCCAGGGAGACAAAGGCCAATCCAGCGGGCAGTCCGCCGGTCACCCGGAAGCCGAACGCGTAACCCGCGACCATGGTGGCCGTCAGGGCGATCGACGCCCGCACCAGCGTGGCTGTAATCCGAGCGCTTACCGGGGAGATCGCCGCGATCGGCATGGTCCGAAGCCGCGTACCCAGACCGAACACGCGATCGCGGCCGGCTCGGTCCGCGGTGAGTGCCGCAGCCATGATCATCGACTGAACGACGACCGCGGGCAGCACGTACTGCGGATATGTCATGTGGCCGGTGTCGATCATCCCGTGCGTGGCCATGGTGAGACCGACCAGGGTCACGATCGGCACGAACACCTCGAAGATGATCCCTGCGTCGCGCAGCGTGTTGCGCAGCGATCTTTCAGTGAGGGCGGCCAGCGCGGTCATGTTTGGGCGACGGGTTGGCTGGTGAGGTGCAGGAACGCCTCATCCAGAGACGGTTTGCGCAGGGAGATGTCGGCGATCTCGATGCCGATCGCATCGAGCCGGCGGAAAACCTCGGTCAAGGTGGCCACGCCGTCTCGGGCGAGCACGGATACCGAGTTCGTGTCGGAGTCGAGATCGATGCCCTCGAGTCCGGCCAGCGCCGACCCGACCTGAGACAGATCCGCCGGGTTGGCAGGTGTCACCTCGCAGTAGCAGGCACCGGCCTTGCGCTTGAGTTCGGTCGCGGTGCCACTGGCGATCACCTGACCGTGGTCAAAGACGATGATGGAATCGCTCAGGACGTCCGCCTCTTCGAGGTACTGAGTCGTGAGCAGCACGGTGACGTCCTGTGCCGCCAGGGAGCTGACGATGCTCCACACGTCGCGGCGGCTCCGCGGGTCCAGTCCGGTTGTGGGTTCGTCGAGGAACAGCACCTTGGGTGTGACGACCAGTGCGCTGGCGAGGTCAACCCGCCGCCACATGCCTCCCGAGAAGGTCGATACTCGCCGGTCGGCTGCTGCGACGAGGTCGAACTGGCCGATCAACTCGTCGGCGCGCGCCTTCGCTTGCTTGCGGCCAAGCCCGCGCATGCGTCCGAACAGGACCAGGTTCTCCCGGGCGGTAAGCATCGGATCCACCGCCGTGAACTGGCCGGTTATCCCAATTTGGGAGCGCACTTTGGCTGATTGACTGACGACGTCGTATCCCGCGACCACCGCGCGGCCCGAAGTGGGCCGGATCAATGTGCACAGGATGTTCAGCGTGGTCGTCTTACCAGCGCCGTTATGGCCCAGGATGGCGCACACCGAGCCCGCCGGAACCGAGAAGTCCACCCCACGGAGAGCCGGCGCCGGCCCTCCAAACGTTTTCGTGAGGCCCTCGACCTCAACAGCATGCTGCCCCACGCGAGGAAGTATTTCATGTTCGGTACGCGCGTGCTGGATTATCGCGGCATTCGCAGAAACGCTGTGTGTGAGTCGGGTCTCGCAGTCGCCGGTCGCCCAGAACGCCCTGCCGCCAGTGGCGGGACTGATAGTCTACGACCTTCACAGCTGATCGAACGGACCGAGATGACCGCCCTGCAACGCTTTTTCACCGATGATCGCCGGCAAACCAATCGCCGCGCGAACTGGCGACGCGCTGGGCGGCGAGCGCAGGCCACCCTCATACCGTGGTCTCCCAGGGTTCTGGGTAAGCGGCTGGAAAGCCAGGCGCTGATGCTCGGAGACCACATCGGTCGGGGTGACACGGTCCTGGACGTCGGGTGTGAAACGGGGCATCTGTGCAAGTACCTGGCAGAGATGCACGGTGCCATCACGACCGGGATAGACGTCCATGACGCGGTGACCACCCCCATCGACTTCAGCGTGTTCGACGGCAGGTCGATCCCGTTCCCGGACAACGCGTTTGACCACGTCGTTCTCAGTTTCGTGCTGCATCACTGCAACGACCCGATGGCGTTGATCAAGGAGTGCCGCCGGGTCGCCCGGCGCAGCATCATTGCGTTCGAGGATCTGCCTGAGACCCGGGTGGAGAAGATGCTGACCAAGTTCCACATCGGAGCATTCAGGCTGGCATACCGGCTGGAAATAGCAGGTGATTATCGAACGGCCCTGCAGTGGATCGATGAGCAGGCCGTTGAGGTGTCCGAGACGCCGCTACCGCTGGACTGGTTCGATGTCTTGTACCGCGTTCCGCACGTCATGTTGATCTACAAGCTTCCGAATGACTAAAGGTCGATGAGATTCGTCCTGTCGAGTTGCGGGACGCGCGGCGACGTCGAGCCATGCGCAGCAGTCGGGATCGAACTACGGCGCCGCGGGCATGACGTTGTCATGGCGACCCCGCCTGACCAGGTCGGATTCGTTGAGAGCACGGGGCTGACAGCTGTTCCGATGGGTCCCCCCACGGGAGAGATTCCGGATGTCTTCGTCACCCCGTGGAGCATCAAAGATCCGATTAAACCGGTACGTGACGCGCTCGACCACGTCAATCAGCGCTGGGCCGACGTGAGCCACACGCTGAGGTCGGTGACGGCTGGGGCCGACCTCCTGATGACCGGTGTGTCGTACCAGGAAGCTGCAGCCAATGTCGCCGAGCACTACAACATCCCGCTCGTCGCATGGCATCACGTCCCGATGCGACCGAATGGCCACCTGATCTCCATCGTCCCTGCGCCCGTGCTGCGGTCGGCGATGAAGGTCAGCGACTGGGCGCAATGGCGCCTGGTCAAACGGGCCGAGGACGTGCAACGCGGCGAACTGGGTATAGCCAGGGCCAAGGGGCCCGCGTCGCGGCGAATGGCGGAGCGGGGATCGCTGGAGTTGCAAGCCTACGACGCGCTGTGTTTCCCCGGCTTGAGCCGAGAATGGACTGCGCGGCGCCCGTTCGTGGGTGCGTTGACGGCGGAATTGTCGACCGATTTCGACGACGAGACCTTGAACTGGATTGCGTCCGGTACTCCGCCGATCTACTTCGGTTTCGGCAGCATGCCGGTCAAGTCACCGCCCGAGATGGTGCGCACAATCATCACCGCGTGCAATGAGTTAGGGGAGCGAGCGTTAATCTGCTCCGGTGCAACGGATCTGACGGATATGCCGGCTACCCCCCGAGTCAAGGTGGTGCGGGCGGTCAGCCACGCCGCGATCTTCCCCGCCTGCCGGGCGGTGGTCCACCATGGCGGCGCCGGCACCACCGCCGCCGGCATGCGTGCCGGGGTGCCCACACTGATCCTGTGGGTGGCCTCGGATCAGCCCATCTGGGCGGCGGTGGTCAAGCGGCTCAAAGTCGGCAGGGCCCGGCGGTTTTCGCGCACCACGGGTAAGTCACTGACCAACGATCTGCGTCGGATACTCACACCGCAGCGCGCTGAGCGAGCCCGAGAGGTCGCTGCCCAGATGACGAAGGCCACCACCAGTGTCACTACGTCGGCTGACCTGTTGGAAGAAGCTGCGCGTGGTAAACGGTTCTCCTGATATAGCGGATTGGGCCGATGTACGGTGGCTAGCGTGTCGGTTCTGATCACCGTCCCGGTCTTCGGGCAGCACGAATACACCCATGCCCTGGTGGGTGACTTGGAGCGCGAGGGCGCCGACTACGTGATCATTGATAATCGCGGTGATTATCCGAGAATCGCCCAGGAGCGGGTGATCACGCCCGGTGAAAACCTGGGATGGGCGGGCGGCAGTGAACACGGGTTCGCAATTGCTTTCTCCGAAGGCTATTCCCATGCAATGACGTTGAATAACGACACCCGGATCTCGAAGGGTTTCGTCGCCGGCTTACTCGACCCGCGGCTGCCAGGCAACGCGGGGGTCGTGGGCCCGATGTTCGATCACGGTTACCCATACGCGACCGATGAGCAAAAGCCCGAGGCCGCCGACTACGTACCTCGCCCGCAGTACCGGGTGGTGCCGTCCGTAGAAGGAACTGCCCTGATGGTCTCCCGGGCTTGCTGGCAGGAGACCGGCGGCATGAATCTGGTCGACTTCAAGCAGTACGGCTGGGGCCCGGATCTCGATCTCTGTTTCCGGGCGCGCAACGCTGGATTTGGCGTCTATACGACAGAAATGGCTTACATCAACCACTTCGGACGCAGGACGGCCAATGCGCACTTCGGCGCCTGGCGTTATGAGCTGGGTGCGAACATCGCGATGCTGCAAGGGTTACGGCGCTTACACGGCCTGCGCGTGGCCGCAAACATCATGCGGCAGATTGGGATTGCGCACGACCGCAGTTCGCACAAGCCGCTGCGGTTGGAGACTTCGACAAGCTGATCAGCCGTGGATCTCTGCGGTTAAGTCGAATTCGGCGAGGGTGTGCAGCGCCGCTTCTCTCAGTTCCTGCCGGTCGGTGATCACACCGGGAAGGTAGGCATTGAGTGAAATCCACAATCTGCCGTGAATCCGCCCTGATACCACAAACAGCTGACCCCGCATCCGCTCCAGAACGCGCTTGCTGATCCCAGGCTCGACTAGCCGCCCAGCCGCGTAATCGGCGTCGGTGCCATCCGGCCGGTTGACCACCGGGTCCAGATCGCCCATATTCGAGCAGCCGATGGGGAGTTGTGCGCTTCCCATCCCCACGCCTGCTGTCCTGCGCGCCAACCACTTCGGAGCCATCGAGGTCAGCGGCAGCGTGGCCAACAACTCATCAGACGTGCCGCTCAGGTTGGTGAACGCCAGCTTCGCCTTGCCGCGCACCTCGGTCAGATCTTGGGTCAAGCCGGTTGGGTCGACGGAAGCGACAGGCAGCACCATTGCGTTTCCCCGGGTGTCGTCCTTGGTCCGATCGCTGATCGGCAGGGACAGGTTGACCGTCCCATCGGCGCACACCCGTCCGGCTCGCACACCGAGCCGGGCAGCGAAGCCTGCCAGCAGGGTATGGCTGTTGCCGCCAAGGCTATTGGCGCGTGCATCCCAGTCCACCAAGTCGATATAGGCGGTCACCGAGGGCACGACGACGGGGTGGTCGGGCTCGCCAGCCCGCCGAGAAGTCCGGCCGGAGGTGAAAGACGCGCCGACTTCCCTGCGGCGGTTGCGCACGACGCGTCCGGTCGCTGCCAGCGCGCGGGCCAGCTGCGGAGCCGAGGCGATGGTCAGGCGTCCATCCTCGACCATGCCACGCCGGCGCGTCCTTGAACCCGGGAACGGATACCCGAAGTGGTGCCTCCGACCGCGTGCCGCATCGGCGATTGCCTGCAGAAAACCCAGTCCGTCCACGACGGTGTGCGAAGCCGTCAGACACACCGCCGAGCCGCCGTCCGCCAGTGGCAGCACCCCAAGATGCCAACTGGGCCCGCGTTCTGGATCAATGGGAAGGCAAGCGCGCTCGTAGGCCCATGCGTTGACCTCGGAGCGCGGACGGGAAGCGGCTGCGACGTCCACGTCGCGGGGTCCCCGGCAGATGACCCAGCGATCGCGAGCGAACGGCAGGGGAGACTGTTCAACCCGTCGACCCAGCAGTCCATATCCAAGGTTTTCGTGAAATCGGCGTAGCTGGTCGAGGTTGACCGGGCGATCGTATATCCAGGTGAACTGGACCAACGCGCCGTAGCCAAGCGCCCGCACGCCGAGAAATGACACCTGATCCATATGCGCGAGCAGATTTTCCATTTCACACCAGCCTAGGTGACGTCTGCGGAGGGGCCGGTCGTGGTCGGTGTCACATCCCTGGGCCTACCTCGGCGTTCCCGCCTGAAAACGCGGCCACGTATGTAACCTGATGTCCGTGGTTGAGTCCTCCCTTCCCGCCGTGCTGCGCGAGCGCGCCAGCTTGCAGCCCAATGACCCGGCATTCACATATGTTGATTACGAGCAAGATTGGGACGGCGTCCGCACCACCCTGACGTGGGGACAGCTGTACCGGCGAGTGTCGAACCTGGCCGAAGAACTGAAGGCGCATGGTACTACGGGCGACCGGGCGCTCATCTTGGCGCCGCAGGGGCTCGAATACCTCGTTGGGTTCCTTGGTGCCATGCAGGCCGGACTGATCGCTGTTCCACTGTCCGTGCCCTACGGCGGCGCCCACGACGAGCGAACGCTCTCCGTTCTTGCCGACACGTCGCCCGCTGTGATCTTGACGACGTCCGCCGTCGTGGAGAACGTCCGAGAGGTGCTGCAGGCGGAGGGGACGTCCGACATACCCGCGACTGTCGAAATCGACCTGCTGGATCTGGATTCGCGAAGAAAACCATCGGGACCCCGGCCGCGGGCCGGGCGGGATGACCAGCCAGAATTCCTGTACCTGCAATACACCTCCGGATCGACCCGCACCCCTGCCGGCGTCATGGTCAACAACCGGAACGTTTTCGCCAATTACGAACAGATCATTGGTGACTTCTTCCGGGCCCGCGGTGGCGTCGCACCCCCGGGACTGACGATCGTGTCCTGGTTGCCCCTTTACCACGACATGGGCCTGCTGCTGGGCATCATCATGCCGATCTTGGGTGGCTTTACTACGGTGCTGTCCAGCCCGGTCGGGTTTCTGCAGCGCCCGGCCAGGTGGCTGCAACTCATCGCCGAGCATGAGTGCACGGTTTCGGCGGGCCCTAACTTCGCCTTCGACTTAGCGGTGCGCAAGACGTCGAGTGAAGACCTGTCCGGGCTCGATCTCAGTGGACTGCACAGCATTCTCAACGGCAGCGAGCGGGTGCAGCCGGCCACCCTCAAGCGATTCACGGACCGATTCGCGCCCTTCAACTTTCCGCCGGAGGCGCACCGGCCGGCCTACGGGATGGCAGAGGCAACGGTCTATATCGCCACCCGCGAACCGGGTGATCCGCCGGAGATCGGCTACTTCGACAGCGAGAAGTTGCCGGCCGGCACCGCGGTGCGGGTTGAGAGCGGTACCGGTACACCGTTGGTGAGCTACGGGGCGCCCGAATCGATGGAGGTCCGCATCGTCGACGCCGACACGAGTCGCGAGTGTCCCGAGGGCACCGTTGGCGAGATTTGGGTTCGTGGCGGTAACGTCGCGTCCGGTTATTGGTCGAAACCCGAAGAGACTCAACGAGTGTTCCAGGCGAAGATCGTCGATCCGAGTCCGGGGACCGCCGAGGGGCCGTGGCTGCGAACGGGGGATTCCGGGTTCTTCTCGGAGCGAGAACTTTTCATCATCGCCCGGATCAAGGATCTTCTGATTGTCTACGGCCGCAACCATTCCCCCGATGACATCGAAGCCACTATCCAAGAGATCACTTCTGGTCGATGCGCGGCCATCGCGGTATCCGATCGAGGCGTCGAGAAGCTGGTCGCGATCATCGAGATGAAGAAACGCGACAATGACGAGGACGCGTTGGACAAGCTGCGTGCCGTCCAACGTGAAGTGAAATCGGCAATCTCGAAGTCACATGGACTCACTGTGTCGGATCTGGTGCTGGTATCGCCGGGTTCGATCCCGATCACCACCAGTGGCAAGATCAGAAGGTCGCAATGCGTCGAGCTGTACCGCCAGGACGAGTTCACCCGCCTGGACGCATAGCGCCGATTCGCCCGGCCGGCTCGACACCGGCCGGGCATTCAACGTCAGCTCACTGCGGGTCGACTGCTTGGTCGGTGGCCGCGCCGTTGCCGTTGCTCTTTGCCGCGTTTTCCGCCGGTGCCGTCTTTGTCGCAACGACGACCGCACTGTGTGGAATGACGCTGTATCCGAACAGCGGCAGAGAGTGGCCCACGTAGGGGTCTACCTTCTTGCGCTTCTTCTTGCCACTGCCGTTGCGCGTGGCAATCGGACGGGACTCGGTCCACTGCAGGTCGTCCGTTAGCTGCTTCCGCACTCCGCTCAGGTCGAACAACGGAAGCGAGTGGCTCGGCTCGTAGTGACCTGCCCGAGCTTTCGTGGCCGAGCTTGCTCTTGGACGAGCTCCGCGCGCCCCCGGCCGGGGCTGCGGCTTTCTGGGCGGTGGTGGCGGCGGCGGCAGCAATTTCATTCTGATCAACTGACGTGAAATCTTTGCCCATACCTGCTGCGCTTTTCCGTTTGATCGCGATTTGCCCGAACCGTCCAGCTTGGAGGGCCACCAGTTCTTCTGCCCGATCATCGCGGCCAAGGCCGGAACGGTGACGGTACGGACCAGGAACGTGTCGATCACGATGCCGACACCGATGATGAAGCCGGCTTCCTGCATGGTGCTGATATTGGCAGTGAGCAGGCCGAACATCGATGCCGCGAAGATCAGACCCGCGGAAGTGATCACGCCGCCGGTGGACCCTACCGTGCGAATGACGCCGAATCGCACGCCGTGTGGCGACTCATCGCGTATTCGCGAGATGAGCAGCATGTTGTAATCCGCGCCGACCGCGACGAGCAGGATAAATGAAAGCCCGGGCAGGCTCCAGTGCAGTTCTTTGCCTAGCAGGAATTGGAATATGAGGACGCCAATTCCTAGTGCTGACAAATAAGAGAGCAGCACCGAGGCGATGAGGTACAGCGGCGCAACAATGGCGCGCAATAGGATCACCAAAATCAGGAACACAATGATGATGGTCGCGATGATGATGAAATTCATATCGCCGTTGTAGTAGTCGCGAGTGTCGCGAAGCCCCGTGGGAACCCCGGCTACTGCGATCCTCGCATCCGATATTTCGGTGTTCGGCGTCGCCTCTCGGGCGGCCTTTTCGATCGCGGTGATCTGGTCCATCGCGTCCGTGCTGAACGGATTGAGCGCACTTTGAATGAAGTATCGGGCGGCGTGGCCGTCTGGCGAGATGAAGATCTGCGCGCCCTTTTTGTACTCATCCCTGGTCATGATCTGTGGGGGAAGGTTGAAGCCCGCCATGTTCGGCTTTGAGGCATCATGCTTCATTTCCAGCAAGAAGGTGGACGCCTCGTTCAGACCGCTACCGATCTTCCTGGTCTGATCCACAAGTTCTTTGACGCCGAAGGCGATTGCCCGGCTTCCATCGGCAAGCGCGTTGGAGCCTTGCTGCGCTTGGGCCATCGTCGCTTGGAGATTCTTGATGGTCTTCAAAGCGTCGGAGGCCTGGGTGAGCGTCTGCTGGATCTTGGTCAACGTCTCGCCGATGGTGCGGGTCTGCTGAGTCGCTTGAAGATTCCGGGCCAGTGCCTTGATGGAAATGAGGGTCCCATCGTTGTCGGCCGCAACCATCGCCGCCAAGCCGGCGCGCGAACTCACACACCCCGGATCGATGTTGCAGTCCGGAGAGTTGTACAGCGCCCTCAGCATCGGGCCGGCCCACGCCGAAATATGCTCCGCGTTCGTCGTCGAGGCACTCAGGCTGTCGCCGAGGGCCTTCATCTGTCCGGTGTACCGTGCCCCTTGGTCCAGGGCAGCAATGGCGCGGTCACCGCCGATCATCTCCTCCATCGCGGTGAGTGCCGCGACCGTGCCGCTCAGGCTGGATACGGCACCGGTGACCTGATCGCGAAGCTGGGCAAGCGCATCGGCCAATTGGTTTGCGCCACCGACCAGTCTGTCCAGATCCCCGCCGTGATTCTCGATCTGAGTGGAGGCTTCGTCGAGCTTGCCGCCGACCTCACCGGCTTGCCACGACACCTTCATTTGTTCCAGCGGTTCCCCGTTCGGCCGCGTCAGCCCCCGCACCGTTGTGATACCGGGCACTTGGCTGACTCTATTGGCAATTTGCTCGAGATCGGCAAGGGCGCTGGGTGTCCGCAGGTCGTGTGATGACTGGACGAACAACATCATGGGTGTCATCTGGTTCATCGGGTAGTGGCGATTCATCGCCTCGTACCCCATCGAGCTTTCCACGTCCTCCGGCATCGACTTGAGGTCGTCGTAGTTGAAGCGAACGGCGCTGAGACACGCGGCGAGCGCGATGAGGACGACGAGACTCGCGGCCAGGTGAATGCGCGGCCGGCGCACGATGCGAATTCCGGAGCGCCGCCACAGTTTTCCGGTCAGCTCGCGGCGCGGTTTGATCCAGCCGCGTCGGCCGGCGAGCACCAGGACGGCGGGCAGGAAAGTGACCGCTGCCAAGAGCGCGACGACGATCGAGATGGAGATTGCCGGGCCAACAGCGCTGAAGACTTCCAGCTTCGTAAAGATCATCGCGAGGAATGTGACAGCCACGGTGGCGGCAGATGCAGCGATCACCTTGCCGATCGACATCAGCGCTTTCTTGACCGCCGTATCGGAGTCGTCGCCGTGCCGCAGGTAATCGTGGTACCGGCTGATCAGAAAGACGGCATAGTCCGTCCCCGCGCCCATCAAGACCGCGGTCATGAAGACCATGACCTGCAGGTTGGTGCCAAGGCCGAGTTCTGCGGCGCCCGATAAGACACCCTGCGCGGTGGCCACCGAAATCCCGATCGTCGCTAGCGGCACGAACATCGTGACCAGGTTGCGGTAGATGACGAGCAAAATGATGAACACACTGAGCACGGTGGCGATCTCGATGAAGTGGATATCCTCCTGCCCGATATCCGTAATGTCAGCCACGGTTGCCAGCGGTCCGCTGAGGTTGGCAGTCAACGTTGTTCCCGCGACGTTCTGTTTGACGATCGCCGCGACACGTTTGTAGGTCGCAAGGGTAGCCGGATCGTTCTGATCCCCAGGAACGTTGATCGGCAGGATCAGGGCTTTGCCGTCCTTGGCGACCAGCAGGTTCCGCGCCTCCTGGTCGTCCAGGGCGTTCTGGACCGACATTTTGTCTTGCGTGTCTTCGTTGAGCTTGCTGACGAGTTTGCGATACGTGGCTTCGTCGGCCGGTGTGAGACCCTTTTCATTGGTCAAGACGACCATCAGCAGGGAAGTTGGCGATGCCGCTGCGGCTGCCGGGCCGCTCTTGTCGTCCTTTGAACCGTCCGCTGGTGCGCTGAATGCTTTGGCCATCTCCCGAGATACGACCATTGTCGGGGCGTCGTCAGGAAAGGGCTGCGGCGGATGTTTCCCGGCCTGAACCTGAAGCGGCGGGAATGCCAGAGCTAATGCGATCGCTACCGCGATCCAGCCCCCGATGACCAGCAGTGGCCACTGCACCACGAATTGGCCTATGCGGTCGTAGATTCCCCCAGGCTTGGCCGATTCACTGGAACCAGAAGAACGGCTTGACACTCTATAAACCCTACAAGTTCGTTCCGGCCCCGGCCGGGTAATCGGTTGTCGCCCTCAATCGTGACGCTAGCGTTACATTTTGCCCGGTCATGAGCGCTATCCTGCGTCGCGCGCCGGTACAGCCTTGTCGCGCTCCCGGACTTTGTCCTCGATGAGGTCGGCCGCCTTTTGCACGCTGACGGCCGAAGGGGTCATCCGCTGTGCCATCTCCCGAGCGCGGTTGACGTACTTGGGCTCGAGGATCTTCTGCAGGTCTTTGAGCAGTGTTTTCTTGGTTGCTCCCGCGAAACGGCGTGCCTTGCCGATCTTGAGTTTGACCACCTGGGCCGCCCAGAGTGGCTGTTCGGCGCTGATCCAGAGAACCAATGTCGGGACACCGGCCTTCATACCCGCCGCCAGGGTGCCGGGGCCGCCATGGTGAACGACGGCGCGGCACTTGGGAAACACGGCGGCATGGTTGGCTTCGGCGACCAGTTTGACGTTGTCGGGTACCGGAATGTCCCCGAGATCGGTTACCCCGCCGCAAATCAGGGCTCGGGCGCCGAGTTCGGCGCAAACCTCGCTGATCAGGGCTACGGTGTTTTCCGGGGTTTCCACCCGCATGCTGCCGAACCCGAAGTAAATCGGGGGTGTGCCGGCGGCGATCCACTCCGCGACCTCGTCATCGGTGGACGTCGGCAATTCCAGCGTCAGCGCGCCGACAAACGGCCGCTTGTCGCCCCATTCTTCTTTCAGGCCCGGGAAGAAAACGTCTTCGTAGCCCTGAATCTCCAACCAGTCTTGTTGCCCAATGCGTTTGGCGGAGGAAACCCTTGTCGACGGCATGCCCAACGCGCGGCGCTGCTCATTTTCTGGGCCCTTGGTCATCAGCCAATACAGGCCGTATACCGCGCGCATAGCGGTGCGGGTGACCGGTGGCGGCAGCAGCGGAATCAGATGGCCGTGCACCCGTTGCGGAAAGTAGTGCAGTGCGGCCATCGGAATCTTCAGGTACTCGGCAACATTGGCCGGAACCCCTTGATAAGTCTGGCCGGCGACGATGATGTCTGCGCCCTCCGCCAGGGATACCAAGGTGGTGCCCATTTCGGCCCATCCCCGGGTGAGGTACTCGGCACCCGGACGCAGGACGCCAAGAGGATTACGGACCCGCCAGAAACTCCGGAAGATCTCTTCCTCTAACTGCGCATGCGAATCCGGGCCGTAGGCAACGGCTTTCAGGCCCGCCGACTCAACGAACGAAATCAGATTGGGCGGGACCGCCATCTGCACTTCGTGGCCCCGACGCTGGAGCTCTGCGCCGACTGCGGCACAAGGCTCCACGTCGCCGCGGGTGCCATGGACGGCGAGGACAGCTTTCATTGCCGGTATTCAACTCCGTAATAAGTATCGTCCGCGCGTTCGCGAACTTCGGTCCTACGGACCGCTTATTGCGCCACCCGAACCGGGGTGACCGCCAAAGTGCCGGCCACTACCCGCTGGAACACCGACTTCAACTGGTCGGTGAACCGCGTGACCGACTCCCGAGCGACCGGGTTATTCGGGTACGACACCATGATCGAGACCTCGTCGAACAAGCGGAACACCGTGGAGTACTTGTACGCCGGGCTGCGGCCGTCGGTGTATGCGCCCGCATTCACACCGTCCAATGCGGTAGCGACGATGCCGGAGAGGGGCGGCAGCCCCGCATCCATGTAGCTCATCATCGTGAACTGGGGTCCCGGCTTGCGCAGCCACGGCGCCAGTTCCAGCACGCGGTCGAACGGTACGTCCTTGCAGCTCATGTTCGCGTCGAACGATGCCTGAGCGGCGCGTGCGGTTTCTTCGAACGAGTTCGGGTCGATGGGAACGGTGAAAGGCACGATGCCGGTGAACCAGCCGACCGTCATGTACTCGGCCGGGGTCTTGCGCTTGTCGGTCGGCGTGAGCCCGTAGTAGGTGAGCTCGCCGGTCAGCTCGTAGTGAGCCAGCGCAGCGCAAGCGAACAGGCCACCACTGAACCGTGCATCCGCCTGCCGGCACATGGATTCGAACTTCGCCGTTTGATCGGCGGCCAGCAGCTGCTCCACCCGGATGTCGCCGCCGCACGCGATCGACTGGTCACCCAGGGGGAGTGGGAAGTCGGGCAGCGTGCCGCCGTTGGCTTCGGCGAACTCGACCCAGGTGCGCACCTCCGGCGACTCCAGGGTCATGGCCGCGATCGTCTCGCTCTCGCGGATGCAGAAGTCGTCGTAGCTTGCCGCGGGCGGCATGGTCATGGGCGCCCTGCCCTCGACCAGCGCGTTGTAGTTCATCACGATTTCGACGTACAACCCGGCAATCAGCATCGGGTCGCAGTGCAGGTGGTCCACGACCGCGTACAACGCGAAGCGGTCGTCGTACTGAACGATGCCGTACCGGAAGCAATCCCACTGCAACGGGTCGGGAGTGGCCAGCACGTGGGCTTCCCACTCGGGCTGCGTCATCGGTCCGTGCTTTTTGGCGACGAAGTTGATGTCGCGCGGATTCTGCAGGGTGTGGCGGACGATGTTGTCCGGGTCCTGGAAGTCGAACCAGCTGTGGTAGGTCCCGTGCCTGCGGAGGTGCGTGTTGATCACGTACGTCATAGCGCGAATGTCGCACCGGCCCGGTACTTCCCACGAGCCCATGATCGCGCGCGAGTAGTCGAGGCCCTTGTCCCGGAACTCGACGAATCCGCGGAGGTGACCCGCCTGCATGCAGCTGGCCGGCACCGAACTTGCCGGCGCCTGCTGCGCCTTCGCGAGGCAAGCGGGAGTCGGTTCCCAGGTGATGACTATTCCGTCACCCGGGTCCCAGTCGTAGGCGTTTCCCACCCTCATGCCGTCGTGCTCAGACCCTCCACCTATGAACACGTTTCCTCCTGTGTCTAGAGTCCTGCAGGACAGGTCATTTCGTCGTAGCGATTGCGTCATGTCGACGCACTTTCTTTTGGTGCCATTTTGTCGACGAGGTGATCGGCCAATCCTCGGACGGTCGTGATGTCGGCGGACGTGATGCGCACGCCAGTCTGAGCCTCGATGTGCGTGCGCAGCTCGAGATTACCAAGAGAGTCGAGCCCATATTCGGACAATGGATGATCTGGATCAATGTTTCGACGCAGGATCAGCCCAATCTGCTCGGCCAGCAGACGGCGCAACCGGCCGGGCCACTCCTCGATCGGCAGCTCCGCCAGTTCAGCGCGCAGTTTGCTTGACCCAGAACGCTTGTCGCCGGCGGTCTTGAACAGCTCCAGGAACTTGCTCCGCGCTGCGAAGGAAGCGATCCACGGTGTCCCGACCAGGGGGGTGTAGCCGGAGTATGGCCGGTCGTGCCGCAGCAGCGCCTCGAACGCGTAAGCGCCCTCGTCCGGAGCAATGGCGGCGCCGGTGCCTTCCGCGAAGTCCGCGCCTCGGCCGATCTCGCCCCAGGCTCCCCACGCAATGGCGGTGGCGGGCAAGCCTTGTGCGCGCCGCCAGTGCGTGAAGGCGTCCAGCCAGCTGTTGGCCGCGGCATAGGCGCCCTGACCCGGTGAGCCCAACAGCGCTGCAGCTGAGGAGAACGAGCAGAACCAGTCCAGCTCCGCCGAGGCGCACGCCTCGTGCAGGTTCCAGGCGCCGTAAACCTTTGGTGCCCAGTCACGCTCGATCAGCTCATCGGTGATGTTGGTCAGCACGGCGTCCTCGACCACCGCGGCGCCGTGCAGGACACCACGCAGCGGAAGTCCGGTCGCGGTCGCGGTGGCCACCAACTGGTGTGCGGTGTCGGCCTGGGCGATGTCGCCGCACGCCACTACGACGTCGGACCCGATCGAACGAATGAGTTCGATTGTCTCCAAAGACTTTCGCGACGGCTTGGACCGGGAGCTCAGCACGATACGACCCGCACCGGCCCCGGCCATCTTCTCGGCCAGGAAGAGTCCCAAGCCGCCCAGCCCGCCGGTGATGATGTACGAGCCGTCGCGGCGGAACACCGGTGCCTGCTCCGGCGGCAGCACCACACTGCTGCGACCCACCCGCGGGATGTCGAGGATCAGCTTGCCGGTGTGCTCTGCGGCGCTCATCACCCGGATCGCGGTTGCCGCCTCAGCCAGCGGGTAGTGCGTGGCCTCCGGCATCGGGAGCTTGCCCTCGGCCGTCAACCGGTAGACGGTGCTGAGGATTTCGCTGACCTGCTCCGGGTGGCTGACCGACATGACACCGAGATCAACACCCCAGAACGCCAGGTTGCGACGGAAGGGGAACAGGCCCAGCTTGGTGTCGCCGTAGATGTCCCGCTTGCCGATCTCAACGAAACGTCCGCTCAGGGCCAACAGCTTCAGGCCGGCGAGTTGGGCTGCTCCAGGGACGGAGTTCAGCACGATGTCGACGCCGTAGCCGTTGGTGTCGCGCCGGATCTGTTCGGCGAACTCGACGCTGCGCGAGTCGTAGACATGCTCGATGCCCATGTCGCGCAACAGTTGTCGACGCCGCTCACTGCCGGCGGTCGCGAAGATCTCGGCCCCTGCCAACCGGGCCATGGCGATAGCCGCTTGCCCCACGCCGCCAGTGCCCGAGTGGATCAGCACCTTGTCGCCGGCTTTCATGCGGGCCAAGTCGTTCAGGCCGTACCAAGCTGTGGCGTGCGCGGTGGTCACCGCGGCGGCCTGCGCGTCGGTCATCCCGTCCGGCAACTTGGTGGCAAGGCGGGCATCGCACGTGACGAAGGTGGCCCAGCAACCGAGCGGCGACATTCCGCCGACATGGTCTCCCACCTTGTGGTTGGTGACACCGGGACCGATCGCCGTGACCACGCCGGCAAAGTCGGTGCCAAGCGCCGGCAGGATCCCGTCGAGGCTCTGGTAGCGACCGAAGGCGTTCAGCACGTCGGCGAAGTTGATACTCGATGCGGTTACCGCAACCTCGATCTGCCCAGGGCCGGGAGGCACCCGGTCGAAGGCGGCGAACTCCATGGTCTGCAAGTCGCCTGGGGTACGGATCTGCATCCGGACCCCTTCACTTTCGTGAGCCGCGATCGTGGTCAGCCGCTCCTCGGGCCGCAGGGGCGAGGGGCACAGGCGAGCCGTGTACCACTCGTTGTTGCGCCACGCCGTCTCGTCTTCTTCGGTTCCCGCCAGCAGCAGTTGCCGCACCACCTGCTCGGCGTCGGTCTGCCCGTCGAAATCGATGTGGGTGGTGTGCAGGTGCGGGTGTTCGGCACCGATAACCCGCAGCAACCCGCGCAGCCCGCCTTGCTCCAGATTCGGCACATCGTCGGGGAGAACCTTCTGCGCGTCCCGGGTGACGACATACAGCCGAGGCGCCTCGCCCTCGGTCTCCGCCAGTGCGGACGCGATCCGGACCAGGTGGTGGACATATTCGCCGCCGAGGCGAGGGGAGTCGTTACCCGCTTCATCCTGCTGGGATCCGGTGAGAACCACCACCCCGTTGAAGCCGCCGCGATTCAATTGGTCGCGCAGCTGCTCGGACATGGCCGGGTGGTCGCCGTCGGTGTGCCACGCCAGCGTCGTCGACTCGGCATCATGCAGCTTCATCGAGTCCGTCAACGCCGCCGCCAGCAGATCGGCCGCGTCGGTTGTGCTGACGAACAGCCAGGATCCGGCATCGGTGGTGGCGACGTCGGGCAGCTGGCGTTGTTGCCATTCGATGGTCAGCAGCCGCTCGCCCAGCACCCGCGCCCGCTCGCCGCTAGCCGACACCCCGGTGCCCATCTGCAGTCCGCGAACCGTCAGGACTACCGCACCTTCCTTGTCCAGCAGGTCGAGGTCGGCCTCGACGGCGCCGCCGGTTGCCGAGGTCACCCGCGAGTAGCAGTACTTCGCGGTGTGCACCGGGCCGAAGGCGCGCAGCTCCCGAACGCCCAACGGCAACAGCAATCCACCGAGACTGGCGATCGCCACGCTGGGATGGGCCGCCACCGACTGGAAGCATGCGTCCAGCAGCGCCGGGTGCACGCCGTAGTTGGTCTGTTGGGTGCGGATGACACTGGGCAGCGAGATCTCGGCCAACACCGATGTGCCCGTTTCTTCGGCGGTGTGCGCGACTGCCAGGCCGGTGAACGCGGGCCCGTACTGAATACCGCACAGGTCGAGTGCATCGCGGAGGTCGCTGCCCTGAACGGGACTCGGGTGCAACGCTTGCAGGGCCTCGATGTCTTGCTTCGCCGGCGGCGTTTCGCTGCCGAGAGCCTGCAACACCGCTGATGCCCGGCGAGACGCAACGCCGTCCTCGTTCGTTTCGACGACGAAGTTGAGCGCGTCCGGGACCTCAGCGGTCGCGGTCAGGGTGACCTGGGTTTCCTCGTCGAGCATCAGCATCTGCTCGAAGCGAATGTCCTGCACCACGGATGCGTCGCCGAAGACGGTGCGGGCGGCGGCCAGCGCCATCTCGCAGTAGGCGGCGCCCGGCAAGGTCGCTGTGCCGTGGACCTGGTGGTCGGCGAGCCACGGTAGTGCCGCGGTGCCGATCTCGGCCTGCCAGACGTGGCGCTCGGGCTCCTCCGGCAAGCGCACGTGCTGACCCATCAGCGGGTGCACCGCAACACTGGCCCGCAAGGCGCGGGAGCTGTGACCGTCGCGGCTCAGCATCAGGGTCCGGTGGTTCCACACCGGAAGCGGCGCGTCGACAAGATGTCCGTTGGGGTACATCACTGAGAAGTCAACGGTCGCACCGGTGCTGAACAGGTCTCCGACGAAGCCGCGCAATCCGAACGGAACCGGCTGTTCGCGGCGCATGGCCGCCAGGGCTGCCGCCGTCATGTCGAGGCTGCGTGCGGTCTGGTCGACGGCGTGGGTAAGCAACGGGTGCGGCGACAACTCGCCGAAGACGCGATAGCCGTCTTCCAGCGCCGCCTGCACCGCCGCGGAGAACCGAACGGTGTGGCGCAGGTTGTCGACCCAGTAATTGGCGTCGCAGTAGGGCTCCTCGCGGGGATCGAAAGAGGTAGCCGAGTAGTACGGAATTTCGGGGGTCAACGGCTCGATGTCGGCCAGGACGTCGTACAGCTCGTCCAGAATCGGGTCGACCTGCGGCGAGTGCGACGCGACATCCACGGCCACCTCGCGCGCCATAACGTCGCGCTCTTCCCAGGCGGCCACCATGTCGCGGACGCTCTCGGGGGCGCCGCCGATCACGGTGGATTCGGGCGAGGCGACCACCGCGACCACCGCATCGTTGATGCCGCGGGCCATCAACTCCGAAAGCACTTGCTGGGCCGGCAGTTCCACGGATGCCATGGCGCCGGAACCGGAGATCTTGGTCATCAGCTTGGAGCGGCGGCAGATGACGCGCGTTCCGTCTTCCAGCGACAATGCGCCGGAGACAACGGCCGCGGCGCACTCACCCATCGAGTGGCCGATGACGGCAGCCGGGTGCACGCCGTGGGACTTCATAGTGGCAGCCAGCGCGACCTGCATGGCGAACAGCGTCGGCTGCACACGGTCGATGCCGGTCACCTTCTCGGCTGCGGTCATGGCTTCGGTCACCGAGAAACCGGACTCCGCGGCGATCAGCGGCTCGATTTCGGCGATGGTCGCTGCGAACACCGGCTCGTTGGCGAGCAGATCGGCACCCATCGCGGCCCACTGAGAGCCTTGGCCGGAGAACACCCACACGGGCGGACGTTGCTCTTGGCCGACAATTTCTGGGTACAGCGCCTCACCGTCAGCGACCTGGCGCAGCTCGGTCACCAGCTCTGAGGTGTTGTTCGCCAGCACGGTCGTCCGGACCGAGCGGTGCCCACGCCGACGCGCGAGGGTGTAAGCCAGATCGCGGGCCGCAAACTCCGTCGCGTGCGTCTCGATCCAGTCAGCCAGGCGGGCTGCGGTGTGGCGCAAACCACTTTCGGATGAGGCAGAGATCGGGATCAGCAGCGTCTCGTCAATGCTCGTGTTGGTGACCAGCCCGTTGGGGGAGGGCGGCAGCGGCGCTTGTTCGACGATGGCGTGGACGTTGGTGCCCGAAATTCCCCAGGCCGACACGGCTGCGCGCCGCGGTCCATCACCTGACACCGGCCACTGCGTGTTTTCGACCGGCAGGAACAGCTTGGTGTCGATCTGCGCCAACTCGTCCGACAGCTTTTCGAAGTGCAGGTTCTTCGGAACCACGCCGTGCTGAAGGGCGAGCACGGTCTTCATCAATCCCAGCGCGCCGGCGGCTGCCTGGGTGTGTCCGAAGTTGGTCTTGGAAGCGCCGATAGCGACCTTGTTGTCAAACGCGTAGACCTTGGAAAGGCTCGTGTATTCGATGGGGTCACCGACCGGCGTCCCGGTACCGTGCGCCTCGACCATGCCGACGCTGCTGGGCTCGACGCCCGCCGCCTCCAACGTCGTGCGGTACAACGCGACCTGCGCGTCGCCGGACGGCATGGTGATGTTCGGGGTGTGGCCATCTTGATTGGCGGCCGTGGCGCGCACAACCGCCAAGATCCGGTCGCCGTCGCGCTGCGCGTCCGCAAGCCGCTTGAATACCAGCAGCACGCAACCCTCGCCGGAGACGAATCCATCTGCCTTGGCGTCAAATGCGTGGCAATGGCCGGTGCCGGACAGCATGCCGCCCGCGGAAGCTGACGCCGACCGGCGCGGCTCCAACATCACGTTGACGCCGCCGGCGATCGTCATGTCGCTTTCGCCATCGCTCAAGCTGCGGCAAGCCTGGTGGATCGCAAACAGTCCGGACGAGCACGCGGTATCAATTGTCGATGCCGGTCCTTCGAGACCGAGCGCGTAGGAGATACGCCCGGAGGCCATGCTGAACAGCGACCCCGGATTTCCGTAGGGACCGTCGAAGGCATCCGAGGCCATCTGCACGAGCTGGTAGTCGGCGTAGTTCACGCCGATGAAGACACCGGTCTGCTTGGCGATGGTGTCCTTGGTCAGGCCGGCATGCTCGACTGCCTCCCACGCCGTTTCCAGCAGCAACCGGTGCTGCGGGTCCATCGTGGTGGCCTCTTTTTCGGAGATACCGAAAAACTCCGGGTCGAAGTCGCCCACGTCCGAGAGGAAGGAGCCCCACTTGCAGACCGATCGTCCAGGCACTCCCGGCTCGGGGTCGTAGTAGTAGTCGTTGTCCCAGCGGTCCGGCGGGATTTCTGTGACCAGATCGGCGCCACGCATCAACGCATCCCACAACAAGTCAGGAGAGTTGATGCCCCCCGGCATCCGGCAAGCCATCCCAATGACAGCGACCGGAGTGACGCCCGTCCTACCCACTAACCTTCACCTCTCTGCCTATCCACAAGTTCTTATCACCGCCGCACGCCGTTATCAGCGCTTCGAGAAATTTCGCCGGGCCGTATTGGCACTGCCACTCTGCAGCGCCGCGACCAGCTACCCATTGACCCCCGTACGAAGCAGCCTCGTGAACTTTGGTGCGAATCAAAGCGTAGCTGTTCTGCTGCACACGCGAGGAAAAATCGTGCGATCGTACAAAAATTTAACAAGCTGCCCTGACGTGGCCAAATACACCTGCTCCGGGGAACTGTGACGCGGACCACCCCGCTGCCGCGTCACCGTCACTTCGGGTGATTCTGCACGTGATCCGGCATGGCAATACACGGCTGTCCCAGGTGAGCGACGCGTCGTGGCAGGGTGAGAAAAAGGGAAAATGTGGGTTGCTTGGTGAGCCCGTGGCGGCCGAATTAAACAGAATGTAATAGGGGAGGGCTCCGGAGTCGAGTTTGCTCGGCCCCGAAGCGAGCCGTCCCCTCGCTTCTTCGCTCGCCGCCACTTGGCCGGCGTTCGCTCGCTACGGTCACGCACCCAGTTAGGTCATGTTAAGCGGTAGGGAAGGGGTTCGTGGGCGAATTCGGGATATTGGGATTTTTGCCATTCCTGCTCCAACTGCTGCCCATCGGAACCCCCGGCGCCGGACCCTGACGTCCGCCCGCAACCCGGATGATCAGCGCCGTCTGGCGGGCAGCTTACGTCCAGAATCGTGAGTGCGGGTGCCGTTGAATTGCGGGCGGCATACAGCGCGTCAACTGGGTGGAGAGCTCGCCGAACGGGGGGCTTCTGACTCCCTGCGCGGGGTCGGAAATCAGATTCTGCTTTGCTCACGCGGGGTCTACCCATCACGGTATCGTCGACGCGTGCTCGAACCCTCCGTGCCCGCTGTACTGCGGAAACACGCCCGCCAGCGGCCTGATGAGACAGCTTTCACCTTCATTGACTACGAGAAGGATCCGGCCGGTGTTGCCGAAAGCTTGACGTGGTCACAGCTGTATCGACGCACACTCAACGTCGCCCAAGCACTCCGTGCCTGCGGGTCGACGGGCGACCGCGCGGTGGTCCTGGCACCGCAGGGAATGCACTACATCGTCGCCTTCCTTGGTGCCATGGAGGCGGGCCAGATCGCGGTACCGCTGTCGGCGCCACAGGGCGGCGCCAGTGACGAGCGAGCCAGTTCGGTCCTGCAGGACGCGGCGCCGACCGCGATCCTGACGACATCCTCGGTGGCGGCCAGCGTTGTCGAGTGCATCGAGCCCGGCGAGGTCGTGCCGACCGTAATCGAGCTTGATTTGCTGGACTTGGATGCAGACGTCACACCTGCGGTCGAGCTCGAAGATCGGCCAGAAGTTGCGTATTTGCAATACACCTCGGGGTCGACCCGCACCCCGGCAGGTGTCGTCATCTCGCACAAGAACATGCTGGTCAACACCGAGCAGATCATCGCTAGCTATTACCGCGAAGACGGCGGGATAGCTCCGCCGGACACCACCGTCGTGTCGTGGCTGCCGTTTTTCCACGACATGGGTTTGATTGTGGGCATTGGCATTCCGATCGTCGGCGGCTTTCGCGGTGTGCTCACCAGTCCACCCGCCTTCTTGCAGCGGCCGGCTCGCTGGATGCAGTTGCTGGCCACCGCGAGCAGCCCGTTCACCGCGGGGCCCAACATTGCTTTCGAGCTGGCCGCGGCCAAGACCTCCGATGACGACCTGGCCGGCCTCGACCTGGCGCACGTCCGCAACATTCTCAATGGCGCGGAACGCGTTCAGCCCGCCACGCTCAAACGCTTTGCCAAGCGATTCGCCCGTTTCAATCTCGCGGAACGGGTTTTGCGGCCCTCATACGGGCTGGCCGAAGCCACCGTGTATGTGGCAACCCGCGAACCGGCGGAACCGCCGGCAATTGTGTACTTCGAGTCCGAGGAACTGACCGCTGGCCACGCGAAGCCGTGCGCGAGCGCACAAGGTACGCCGCTGGTCAGCTACGGCGTGCCGCAGTCGCCGATCGTGCGCATCGTCGACCCCGAGACAAATATCGAGTGCCCGGCCGGCACGATCGGGGAGATCTGGACGCTGGGTGACAACGTCGCTGACGGCTATTGGCAGAAGCCGGAAGAATCCGCACGCACATTCGGTGCGACGATTGTTGATCCCTCGCCCGAGACGCCCGAAGGACCCTGGCTGCGGACCGGAGACCTCGGCTTTTTCTCCGGCGGCGAGATGTTCATCATCGGCCGGATCAAAGATCTCCTTATTGTCTATGGGCGCAACCACTCTCCCGACGACATCGAAGCCACGATCCAAGAGATCACCGCGGGCCGTTGCGTGGCAATCGCGGTCGCGGATGACGACGGCGTCGAGAAGCTGGTCACCATCGTCGAGCTCAAGGTCCGCGCCGATTCCGAAGAGGCGGCCGCGGAACGGATCAGCGTCGCCAAGCGTGAACTGACCGCGGCCATTTCGAAAACGCACGGTCTCAGCGTCGCGGATCTCGTTCTGGTGGCACCGCACTCGATTCCGCTGACCACCAGCGGCAAGGTCAGACGTCGAGAATGCCTGCAGCGATACCGTCGCGGCGAGTTTGCTCGCATCGACACGCAGCTTCGCCGGCCAAAGCAGCCCAGTGCCAACGAAACCGGCTCGCAACTCGGGGACGACTCGGCGTTGGCACAACGCCTGCGCGGCCTCCGTCAACAAGAGCAAGAACTTCTGGTCGGCGTGGTGTGCGAGCAGGCGGCGGCGGTACTGGGCCGGGCCAACGCTGCGGAGATCGACCCGGAAAGCGCGTTTCAGGATCTGGGCTTTGACTCGGTGAAAGCCACCGAGCTATTGGATCGGCTGAAATCGGTTACCGAACTGGATCTGCCGCCCACGCTGGCCTTCGACTATCCCACTCCCGCCGCGCTGAGCAACCATCTGGGACAGCTGCTCGGCGGGTCGGCAACGGCGACTACGCAGGTGGTTGCGCAGGCCGGGTCGGACGAGCCGGTCGCCGTGATCGGGATGGCGTGCCGCTTCCCCGGAGGAGTCAATTCGGCTGCGGCGCTCTGGGATCTGGTTGCCACCGGCACCGACGCAATGGGAGCCTTTCCGACCGATCGCGGCTGGAATCTCGCCGAACTGTTCGATCCCGATCCTGACGCGGTGGGCAAGACCTACACCCGGACCGGGGGATTCCTGGCAGATGCGGCCGGGTTCGACGCGGAGTTCTTCGGTATTTCGCCGCGGGAAGCTCAAACCATGGACCCCCAGCAGCGGACACTGCTCGAGGTGTGCTGGGAAGCGTTGGAAACCGCACGGATTGACCCCTCCAGCTTGCTGCGCTCGGAAACCGGAGTGTTCGTCGGGGCGTGGTCACAGCCCTACGGCGCGGCCGCTAGCGACGGCGTCGAGGGATACGCCCTGACCGGTCTTTCCACCAGCGTGGCATCCGGGCGGGTCGCGTATGCGTTGGGTTTGCAGGGACCAGCCATCACCGTCGACACCGCGTGCTCGTCGTCGCTGGTGGCAACGCATCTGGCGTGTCAGTCGCTGCGGAACGGGGAAAGCAGCCTTGCCCTGGCCGGCGGCGTGACCGTGATGACCTCACCGATGGTGTTCACCGAATTTGCCCGGCAGCGTGGATTGGCGGTCGACGGGCGTTGCAAAGCATTCGCCGCCGCGGCTGACGGCACCGGCTGGGGAGAAGGGGCTGCGGTGCTGGTCCTGGAACGGCTCAGCGATGCGCAACGCAACAACCACCCCGTGTTGGCGGTGATCGCGGGATCTGCGATCAACCAAGACGGCGCCTCTAACGGGTTGACCGCTCCCAATGGACCTGCCCAACAAAGCGTCATCCGCCAGGCCGGAGCTAACGCCGGCGTCGGGCCCGCCCAGGTCGACGTCGTCGAGGCGCACGGCACCGGTACCGCCCTCGGCGATCCCATCGAGGCGGGGGCGCTGCTGGCCACCTACGGCGCCGACCGCGATCCGGACCGACCGTTGTGGCTCGGTTCGATCAAATCCAATATCGGCCATACCCAGGCCGCGGCCGGTGCGGCCGGCCTGATCAAGATGGTCGAGGCGCTCAACCACGATCTGCTGCCGCCCACGTTGCACGTCGACCAGCCCAGCCCGCATATCGACTGGTCGGGCGGGGTGGTGCGGTTGCTCACCGAAGCGGTGCCGTGGCCGGCAGCCGGCCACCCCCGCACGGCGGCGGTGTCCTCATTCGGGATCAGCGGGACCAACGCGCATGTCATCGTCCAGCAGGCTCCGGCGCCGCCCGAGGTGACTGCGAATCAGGCAGCGCCGGCGACCGCGCAAGCAGAGGAGCGGCCGCCGATACTGCTGTGGCCGATCTCGGCGCGCAGTTCTCGTGCCCTGGCCGGTCAAGCACACCGGTTGGGCGAGCATCTGCGTTCTCATCCCGACGTCGGGTTGGCCGACGTGGCTTACAGTTTGGCGACAACCCGCGCGCATCACCCCTACCGGGCCACCGTCACCGCCAACCCGGAAAACGAAGATGCACGCCACGATCTCCTCGATGCCTTAGATGCGCTGACCGCAGATCAGCCGCACCCGAGCTTGACCCGACACCACGGCGCTACGCATCAGTTGCCCGCCGACACCGTGTTTGTCTTTCCAGGCCAAGGTGCCCAGTACCCCGGCATGGCATTGCAGCTTTACCAGCGCCACCGCGGCTTTGCGCGCAGCCTCGACGCCTGTGATGAGGCGTTGCGCCCCTTCACCGGTTGGTCGGTGCGTGACGTCATCTTGCAGGACCCGGCGGCGCCGTCCTTGGAGCGGGTGGATGTGGTCCAGCCGGTTTTGTTCGCGATCATGGTGTCCTTGGCAGAAACGCTGGGCTCCTTGGGCATCGTGCCGGATGCCGTCATCGGGCATTCCCAAGGCGAGATCGCCGCTGCCTACATTGCCGGCGCCTTGTCGCTGGACCAGGCCGCCAAGATCGCGGCGCTGCGCAGTAAGGCGCTGACCGGGCTCTCGGGCCGCGGCGGCATGGCGTCGATCGTGCTGCCCGCAACGGAAGTTCGCGCTCGGCTGCAGGCGTGCAACGGTGCCGTCAGCATCGCCGCGATCAACGGGCCCTCGCACACTATCGTCAGTGGTGACCCGGCGGCGCTCGAGCAGCTCACCGCTGCCTGCGAGCGAGACAACATTCAAATACGCTCCATCGCGGTCGATTACGCGTCGCACTGCGAACAGGTGCAGCAATTGCGTGACCACCTGCTGCAAGAGCTGGGTGAAGTTGCCGCGCAGCCCGCACGTATCCCGCTGTATTCCACGGTGGAAAGCGCGCTGTCGGGCCAGCCGCTCGACACCACGACGATGAACGCCGATTACTGGTACCGGAATCTGCGCGAGCCGGTTCGGTTCTACGACAATGTCGCCGAACTGCTGGGCCGGCGTGAGCATCTTTTCGTGGAGCTCTCTCCGCACCCCGTGTTAGCCGCGGCGATCACCGACACATTGGCCAGTACCGCCGATCGCGCCGGCTCCGCGGTCATTGCCACACTGCATCGGGAGCGGGCCGACCTCGACGCCGTGGCCACCACGCTGGCGCACTTGCACAATCACGGCAAATCCCCGTCCTGGCAGAGTCTTTACCCCGGCGCCAACGTTGTTGCCTTGCCTACCTACGCATTCCAACACCGCTCCTACTGGATGACACCCCATTCCCCGGAGACCACCGGCGGCGCGGCCGACGATGCGCTCTGGAAGGCCGTTGATGACGGCGCCGTCGAAGCGTTCACGGAATTACTGGGGCTGAGCGACGTTCCAGACGGCGACTCGGTGGAAGCCGTGATGCGCGCGCTGCGCCACTGGCGCTCGGAATCCGATGTGCGGTCGGCGGCGAACAGTCTGCGATATCAGGTCGCTTGGCGGGTGGTTCGCCCCGACACCTTTCCGCAGGCTCGTCGTCGCTGGCTGGTCGTAGCCTTTCCGGAACAGGCCAACGGCGCGTGGGTTACCGGTCTTGCCACTCGGTACGCAGATGCGGTGGACGTGCACACCGTCGACCCGAGTGAGCTCGGCAGGGAATCGTTGTCCGCGCTCTTGAAGGCGGCTACGGCGCGGGCTCAGTTCGACGGCGTCATCTCGTTTTTGGCCACAGATGAGCGGGCGCACCCGACGCTGCCCGGCACATCTGTCGGATTGCTTTCGACACTCCTGCTTGCGCAAGCCCATTGCGACTCCGGTCTGGGAATTCCGTTGTGGGTGGCCACTCAGGGTGCGGTTTCGGTATCCACGGATGACGATCCCGCGAGCCCGCTCCAGTCCGCCGTCTGGGGGCTTGGACAGTCTGTGTGCCTCGAGCATCCCGACCAGTGGGGCGGTTTGGTAGATCTGCCGGCTGTCGCCGCGCAGCGTGACATCGAGACCTTGTACGCCATTTTGAGCTGCGAGCAGTCGGAGGACCAACTCGCGATACGGCCGCACTCGGTGAGCGCGCGCCGCCTGGTGCAGGCGCCGCTGCCGTTGCAACGTATTGAACGAGCCAGCAGTTGGAAACCGTCCGGACCGGCTTTGGTGACCGGTGGGACGGGGCGCCTGGGTAAACACATCGTCGGTTGGCTTGCCGATGCCGGCGCCAATCCTATTGTCCTGATGAGTCGTAACGCCGCCGATCATCCGCAAACGGCCGAACTGGCGAAGCAGCTGCACGAGCGTGGCGTGGATGTCAAGGGGCTGTCGGTTGATGTGAGCGATCAGTCCGCGTTGGCGGCCGCGGTCGCCGCCGTTCGCAGCGAGTACGGATCTGTGCAGACCGTCGTACATGCCGCCGCGGCAATCGGGTGGAACACCATTGCCGACACATCGGCTGAAGAACTGGCGGACAGCTACGCCGCCAAGGCGGTTGGAGCCGACAACCTGGCGAGCGTGCTCGCGGACGATCCGCCCGCAACGTTCATCCTGTTCTCTTCCGGAGCAGCGACTTGGGGCGGTGCACAACAAGGCGCGTATGCGGCCGCGAACGCTCATCTCGAAGCGCTGGCCACGCGTCTGCGTAGCAACGGCTGGGGCGCGGTCGCGGCGGCCTTCGGTCTTTGGGCGGATGAAACCAGCAGCATGCCGTCCGAGGTTGTCGACATCTTCCAGCGGATCGGCCTCAACCCGATCCGGCCCGAAATCGCTTTGGCCGCAGTGCAACAGGCCATCGAGGCAGACGACACCCTGATCACCCTTGCCGACATTTCCTGGGACAAATTCATTCCGGCGTTCACCGTCCGTCGTTTGCACCCACTGTTGACCGAACTGGCGTCACGCTCGGGCACCGCCGCCACGAGCGATGGAACACCGGCTTTGGCCGACTCGGGGCTACGGGAAAAGCTGGCTGGCCGAACAGCAGAAGAGCGACTTGGGATCCTGACCGAGGTGGTGGCAAGCGCCACCGCAACGGTGTTGGCCCATCGCGACCCGGATGCACTCGACACTGACGTGGCGTTCAAAGACCTCGGAATCGACTCCCTCACCGCCTTGGAACTACGCAATGCGCTCAGCGCCCAAACCGGGCTGACGCTGCCCGCCACCTTGGTGTTCGAACATCCCACACCCACCTCGCTCGCCCGCCATCTAGCGGGCTTACTGACCGAGACGTCGGTTGAACGGGAGCAGCCGGCGGTGCCGGTCCGCTCAGGTAGCCTTGCGCCGCTCGACAATCGACTGGCCTACCTCGACCAGGCGTCTTTCCTCGCGACCCGAGCGGTGCACGGCGCGTTGATCCAAGTGACGTGGATCTACGATCGCGGCGCCGACATCGAAGGGTTGCGGCGCTTTCACCGGAACCTCGGCTCCGGGTTGTTCGGGCGCCTGATCGAGCGGTCTCCGTTGCCGTTCGCGCGCGATCGCTGGGTGCTGGCGCCCAACTCCCCGAAACTGGATATCGAAGCGACGCCGCGAGCGCGTAACGACGTGAGCGAGTGGGCCGACGAACGGGCGCGATTGGCCATCGATCCGGAGTGGGGCCCGGGCTGGCATCTCGGGGTGCTTCCGCTCACCGATGGCGGAACTGCGGTGAGCCTGGTGGTCTCGCATACGGTTGTCGACGCGATTGCTTTCGGTCAAGCGATAGCCGACGCGGCCGAGGGCAGGACGCACGACTTGGGTTATCCGCCCCGGGGGACGCGTCCTCGCGGACGGGCGCTGCGGGAGGACTTCCGGCAAACCGCCAAAGAACTTCCGCACATCGGGCGGGCGTTGGCCGCGGTGGCGCGACGGGCTCGGCGCGACCGCAAGGAACTCACGTCGACGATCAAAGCGGCGCCGCCTCCGCCGAGAACTGGCGGCGAGGATCCGAGGATCGAGATGCCGGCGCTGACTGCCTACGTCAAGCTCAGCGACTGGGATGCACTCGCGAAACAACTTGGCGCAAGCAGCCATTCGCTAGTCGCGGGGGTCGCCTGCCGGCTCGCTGTGCGGGTGGGGCGAGTCAACGATGACGGAGCGGTGACGCTGCGGCTGGTGGCAAATCTGCGGGACAACGGCGATATCCGTGGCAATGCCATCACCGCTATCGACATCGGCGTGGACCCGACGAATGCGGCGACCGACCTTCGCGACATCCACCTCAAAATCACGCAGACGATTCTGGAAGCGATCGACAACTCGGACAACGAGTGGTTGGCGCCGTTGCCGTTGACCGCGTTGACGCCAAAGCGAGTCGCGCGGAAGCTGGCTGGGGTGGCTGCGGGAGGCGCGACCCTTCCGGTCACCGTGTCCAACATCGGTGACCTACCGCCGGCGGTGAATCGGCCCGACGGCACCGACGCCGACGAAGCGCACATGAGGCCCTTTGAACCGGGCATGAAGAAAAGCACCCTCGAGGGGATGGGTGGCCAATTGTTGCTGGTCTCGGGGCGGGACCGGGACAAGATCTTCATCCGGATCTCGGCCTATCTGCTCGGCCAGTCAAATACGAAAGATGATCTACGAGAGACGATTTCGAGTACATTCGCCGAATTCGGCCTGGACCCGCAGATCGACTGGTAGTCGCGACCCTCTCACTGCGCGGACTGATGCGGGCCGGCGGCAGCCGTGGCGGTGGCGGGACCCGGGCAAGGCAGCGTGAGGTCGCGTCCGGCGGCCGCTCGTAGGTACACCGTTTTCATGACGTGCAGGTATCGAGAGATCGATTCGTAGGCGACCGGATTGCTGGGAAACGACGCGGTCACCGTGGTTTCTTCATGAAATTTGTTGACCCAGAGGCACACCCGTGCCGCGCGCCGGCCGTCGCTGAAGGCCCGGGTATTGGTCCGGCCCAGTTGAGCCGCAATCATCGCTGATAGCGGGGGAACGCCGCCGTCCAGGAACGACAGCATGGGAAACCCTCCTACGGCAGGCGGTTTCCGCAGCCGCGGCGCCAGTTCCAGGACCCGCTCGAATGGCACCTCGGCCAGGTGCGCGCTGGAGTCGAATGCATCTTGAGCGCCGCGTGCGGTTTCACCGAACGACGCGGCCACCGGCACCGCGAGGGGAACGTGCCCGATGAACCAGCCGGTGGTCAGAAACTCCGCGGGTGTACGACGGGTGCCGACAGGTGTGAGAGCGCAGTACGATCGTGAGCCGGTGATGGCAAACTCGGTCAGTGCGGCGGCGGCGAATACACCCCCGCTGAACCTGGCACCCGCGGCGGTACATGCGGCTTCGAACCGCTCCGTTTGATCCGCGTCCAGCAGTCGCAGCGATAGCAGCTCACCGCTGGTTGAAAGCGAGCTATCGCCAAGCGGCAGGGGGAAAGAGGGCAGCGATCCATCGTTCTCGTCAAAGATTTCCAGCCATCGGCGGATTTCGGGCGAATCCAGCGTCAGTTTCGAGGTGAAGTCGCGCTCGCGCAAGCAGTAGTCGGCGTAGCTGCCCGCCGGGGACAGCGCGATGGGTCCCTCACCGTCCATCAGCGCGTTGTACATCGCCTGAATCTCCGAATAGACGCTGCCGATGTACATCGGGTCGACGTGCAAATGGTCAACGCAGATGCAGACGGTGAAATGGTCACCGCGTTGAGTGATTGCGAACCTGAAGCATTCCCAGTCCAATGGGCCCGGGGTAGCCAAGAGGTGGTCCTGCCACTGCTTCGCCGTCATCTCGCCTCGCTGGAGCGCGACCAGTTCGACATCGGCGGGATCGGGCATGGTGTGCCGGACGATCTGCCCGCCATCGACGAACTCGAACCAGCTGTGATAGGTGTCGTGCCGGCGTAGGTGCGCATTGAAGATGTAGGTCATTGCGCGAATGTCGCACTGGCCGGGCATATCGAAGGCGATCACCAGCAGGCGCGAGATGTCGCGTCCGCGGAGCTGTTGTTCGCGGAAGCCGCGCAGATGACGGGTCTGAATGTAACTCGGCGGCACCGCACTGATCGGCGCTTGCCGCGACTTCTGCAGCGAGGCCGGTGTGGCTCGCCACAACCAGGCCGCACCCGGGGCCGGAACCCAGTCGCCGACCTTCCCGAGGCCCAGATGGCCCACAACGACCATGATCGCTCCTCGCGGTCAGTGCGGCGACACTCCAGGGTATTTCGCGACTGCGATTCGCCCCCTCATTGGCGACGGAGCGTCGTGAACTTGCGTGAGTTTGTCGCAGAGCCTGTTTGCCAAATCCCGGACCGTGGTGATGTCGGTAGTGCCCAGCCGGATTCCGGTTTCGGTCTCGAGCCGGGTGCGCAGTTCCAGGTTGCCGAGGGAATCGAGCCCGTAGTCGGACAGCGCCCGGTCGGGGTCGACGCTGCGCCGCAGGATGGTGCTGACCTGTTCGGCGACCAGTCGTCGCAACTGACTTGGCCATTCGTCCTGCGGCTGCTGCGACAACTTATCGCGGAAAGTCGCAATACCGTTGTTGCGCTGACTATTCGGGCCGCCGGAGCGAAACGCCTCGCCGAACGGGGCTCGTTCGGCCAGTCCGTCCAGCCACGGTGATCCCACGGTGGGGAGGTAGCCCGAATAGCAACGGGTGTGCCGCAGTAGCGCATCGAACGCATAGGCGCCCTCGTCGGGCGCGATCATCGTGATATCGCAGGTGTCGGCCAGGCCTGCGCCTCGGCCTAGTTCTGCCCAGGGGCCCCATGCGATCGCGGTGGCCGGGCGGCCCTGCGCCCGCCGCCAGTGGGTGAAGCCGTCCAGCCAGCTGTTGGCCGCCGCATACGCACCCTGTCCGCGCGAACCCACTAGTGCCGCCGCGGACGAAAACGAGCAGAACCAGTCCAGATCCGCGGCCTCGGTCGCGTGGTGCAGGTTCCAGGCACCGTGAACTTTGGGTGCCCAATCCCGTTGCAGCACCTGGTCGGTGATGTTGGGCAGAGTAGCGTCCTCGACCACTGCGGCCGCGTGCAGCACGCCGCGCAGCGGCAGTCCGGTGGCGGTCGCGGCCGCAACCAGCCGGTCCGCGGTGCCGGTCAAGGCGATATCGCCGCATTCCACCACCAGGTCGGCGCCGGTGGCCCGGACGAGTTCGATTGTCTCCATGGTTCTTTGATTCGGCGCCGACCGAGAGTTGAGCACGATGCGGCCGGCGCCCGCGGCGGCCATTTGCTCGGCGAGGAATAGTCCGAGGCCGCCGAGGCCACCGGTGACGATGTAGGAACCGTCGGGCCGGAACGCGGCAACCTGGTCGGGCGGCACCACCGCGGTGCTGCAGGCCGCGCGAGGGATGTCGAGCAGAAGCTTGCCGACGTGCGATGCGTTGCTCACGGCCCGAATCGCGTCGGTCGCATCGTCGAGTGGGTAGTGGGTGCATGGCGGGCTTGGCAGGACACCGGTTGCAGCGCGCCGGTAGACCTCGCGTAGCAATGTCCCGACCCGCTGGGGATGGGTGACCGCCATCAAAGCCAGGTCCACGGCGTGCAGCGAGAGGTTGCGGCGGAACGCGAAAAGACCCAGCTTGGAATCGTTGTAGATGTCGCGTTTGCCGATTTCGATGAAGCGGCCATCGAAGGCGAGCACGTCGATCCCGGCGCGCTGGCCGGCGCCGGTCAGCGAGTTGAGCACGATGTCGACGCCGTAACCGTTGGTGTCGCGACGGATCTGCTCCACGAAATCGGTGCTTCGCGAGTCGTAGATGTGCTGAAGACCCATGTCTTGTAGCAGTTTTCGGCGCAGCGGACTGCCCGCGGTGGTGAAGATTTCCGCGCCGACACTCGAGGCGATGGCGATCGCGGACTGGCCGACGCCGCCGGTGCCGGAATGGATCAGCACCTTGTCGCCGGGCTGAATACGAGCCAGTTCGTGCAGCCCGTACCACGCTGTAACCGCGGTGGTAGTGATCGCAGCGGCATGGGCATCTGACACTTCGGATGGCAGCGGCGCGGTGAGCGCAGCGTCACACGTGACGAATGTGCCCCAGCAGCCGCCCGGTGAGATACCGCCCACCCGGTCGCCGACCCGGTAGTTCGGGACATCACAGCCGACGGCGGTCACCACTCCGGCGAAATCGAGCCCCAACTGGGTCCGTTGTCCGTCGAAAGAAGGGTAGCGGCCGAACGCCGCGAGCACGTCGGCGAAATTGACACTGGAAACGCTGACCGCGACCTCGATTTCGCCGGGTCCCGGAGTCTGCCGCTTGGTGCTGACCGCCTCGATGGTCGCCAAGTCGCCGGGCGTTCGGATGACCAGGCGGAGACCATCGCGCCGGGGGTCAGCGGTGATGGTCGTTCGCTCGTCGGGGCGCAGCGGAGCCGGGCGCAGGCGTGCGGTGAGCCAGGTGTTGTTGCGCCATGCGGTCTCATCCTCGGCTGAGTCCGAAAGGAGTTGTCTCACAACGTTGTCAGCGGTCGTCGTGGTGTCGATATCGATCTGAGTGGTTCGTAGGTACGGGTGCTCGGCGCCGACCACCCGCAGCAGTCCGCGTACCCCTGCATGCGTGAGGTTGACTTGCTCGCCGGTGCGCACGGTCTGGCCGTGGCGGGTCAACACGTACAGCCTGGGTGTCTCGCCGCTCATCTCGGGCAGTTCACGGGCGATGTGGATCAGGTCGCGGATGGAATCGGTGCCTCGCGGGTCATTGTCCACAGCGCCGCCGGCGCAGACGACGACGCCGCTGACCGCGGTGAGTGCGGTGTGCAGGGCCGTACCGGTCACCGGCCAGCACATGGTGTTGACGGTCGCGCCGCGCTGCCGCAACGCTTCGGCCAATGCGGACACTGACGGATCGCCGGGAAAATCGATCAACAACCAGCTACCCGGGTCCGCGGTGAGCTCGGGTAGCTCGCGGGCCTGCCACTGGATATCCAACAAGCGGTGATCGAGCAAGCGGTCGCGGGCGGCGCTGTCGGAGAATCCGGTGCCCATCACCAGGCCGCGCACCACCAGCAGCACGCTCCCCCGCTCGTCGAGCACATCGATGTCGGCCTCAAAGTTGCTGCCGCACGCGGTAACCGTGGTGTGGCAGTAGCGCGCGGCGCCCGTCGCCCCATAGCGGCGCAGGCGGCGCACACTCAGCGGAATCAGCATGGCGCCGTTGGTAACACCGCGGACGGCGGGATGGGCCGCTACGGATTGAAAACAGGCGTCCAGCATGACTGGGTGTATCGAATACCGGGCTTGCTGGTTGCGGAGTGCTCTCGGCAAATCGATCTCGGCAACGACGGTGCCGACCGTTCCGTCGGCGATCCAGGCGGCGGTCAGGCCGGCAAAAGCGGCGCCGAACTGTATGCCATGGTCCCGGAACCACTTTCGGATCTGCACACCGTCGAGGCGGCGCGGGTGGGTGGCCAACAGCGCGCCGATGTCCTGAAATGGCACTGGGTCCGGGTCGTCTGAGTCGGCCGGCTGTAGGACGGCCGCCGCTCGCCGCACCTGGTCACCCGTCTGCACGACGAACGCGGCAACTCCGGAGGGCAACAGCGATGCCGTGGCGCCGGCGGGCGTCTCGTCGTCCAGCAGCAGCATCTCTTCGAACCGCAGGTCGCGAACCTCGGACGATTCGCCGAGTATGGTGTCGGCGGCGGACAATGCCATTTCGCAATAGGCCGCACCCGGAAGCGTTGCTATACCGTTGATTTGGTGATCGCCGGCCCAGGGCAGCGCCGTCGTGCCGACATCGGACTGCCAAGCGTGCCGCTCCGGCTCTTCCATCAGTCGAACGTGTACGCCCAGCAAGGGATGCGCGCCCACGCCGTTGGGGTTTCGGGCGGGCTGCTCCGGCGCAAGCATCAGCTGCCGATTGGCCCACACCGGCAGGGGTGCGTCCACCAGCTGGCCGGTGGGATACAGCGCGGCGAAATCAATGGCAGCGCCCGCGTTGTGGATCTCGGCATGGAGCGGTGTCACCCCGTGGGATACCGGCTGTCCGCGCCGCAGGGCGGGGATAGCAGCGACCGGCATGTCCAATGCACGGGCGGTCTGCTCGATGGCCCGGGTCAGCAGCGGATGCGGCGACAATTCGACGAATACCCGATGCCCGTCTTCGAGCGCGGCCTTGGTGGCGGCGGAGAAGCGCACCGCGTGGCGCAGATTGTCCACCCAGTAGCGGGCGTCGCACTTGGGCGTTTCGCGGGGGTCGAACAGCGTCGCCGAATAGTAGGCAAGGCGCGGAGTCCGCGGTGTTATGTCGCTCAGCAGGCCGGCCAGCTCGTCGAGGATCGGGTCGACCTGTGGGGTATGGGATGCGACGTCCACGGCGACCTCGCTGGCCAGAATGTCGCGGTTCTTCCACCCCGCGACCAACTGACGGACTGGCTCGGTTCTACCGCCGATCACGGTCGATTCCGGTGACGCGATGACGGCGATCACCACGTCGGTGATGCTTTGCCGGGCAAGCTCTTCGCGGACCTGTTTCGCGGGGAGTTCGATCGCCGCCATCGCGCCGGAACCGACGAGCTGGGTGCACAATCGGGAGCGGCGGCAGATGACCCGCACACCGTCGGCCAGAGAGAGGACGCCGGCGACGACGGCAGCCGAGACCTCGCCAAGGGAATGCCCGATCACTGCGGCGGGCCTCGCACCCGAGGACTCCAGCGCCGCCGCGAGCGCGACCTGCAGGGTGAACAGCGTCGGCTGAATGTGTTCGATGCTGGTGAGGACTTGCGGTGTGCTCAAGGCTTCGGTCACCGAGAATCCCGACTCCCGGGCGATCAGCGGTTCGGCGGCGGCCACCGTGGCAGCGAACGCGGCCTCGTCGGCCAGCAGGTCGGCGCCCATGGCCGGCCACTGCGAGCCCTGTCCGGAGAAAACCCACACCGGTCCTCGGTCGTCGAGACCGACGGCGCTGTGCATCGGTTGGTCGCCGTCGGCGAATTCGCGGAGCCGCTCGATCAATTCGGCATTGTTGTCCGCGACGATCGCGCTGCGTACCGGCCGGTGGCCGCGCCGGCGTGCCAGGGTGTAGGCAAGATCCGCCGGAGCTACCTCGTGCCTGCCGATCCAGTCCGCGAGCCGACTCGCCGTCTGCCGCAATGCCTGCGCGGAGGTGGCCGACATGACGAACAACTTCGCTGAGCCGGTGTTCCGCTGGTCCGCTACCGGGGGTGCTTGCTCGACGATGACGTGCGCATTGGTCCCCGACATTCCGTACGACGACACCGCCGCTCGTCGCGGCGTCGTCACATCGCTCGCGGGCCAGCTCGTAATAGACTGTGGCACAAACAATCCGGTGTCAATCCCGGCCAATTGGTCGGGTAGCCGGGTGAAATGGGCCATCGGCGACACTGCTGCGTGCTGGAGCGACAGGATCGCCTTGATAAGGCCGACCGCGCCCGCGGCCGCCTCGGTGTGACCGACATTGCTCTTGGCCGAGCCGAGGGCACAGGGCCGGCCATGCGTCCCGTAAACTCTTGCAAGACTGAGAAATTCGATGGGATCGCCCACCGGTGTGCCGGTGCCGTGCGCTTCAACCATGCCGATGGTGTCGGGGTGCACACCGGCGGCCGCCAACGCCGCGCGATACGCCGCTACCTGCGCATCTGACGAGGGCGTCGTAATGGTGTCGGTGCGACCGTCCTGATTTGTCGCGGTGCCCCGTACGACGGCCAGAATCCGATCGCCGTCGCGCAGCGCGTCGGGCAGGCGCTTCAACACCACCATGGCGCAGGCCTCGGACCGCACGAATCCGTCGGCGGCTGTATCGAACGGCCGGCACCGTCCGGTGGGTGACAACATGCCTTGTCCGGACGCCGACGCGTACAGCTGCGGTTCCAGCATGACCATGCAGCCCCCGGCCAGGGCCAGGTCGCTCTCGCGATCGTGCAGGCTGCGGCAGGCCAGGTGCACCGCCACCAGGCTCGACGAACACGCGGTGTCCACCGTCAACGCCGGGCCCCGCAGGCCCAGGGCATACGACACCCGCCCGGACGCCATACTCAGCGCGGTGCCGGTGAAGCCGTACGCATCACCCAATGCGCCCGCCGCATTGGTGACATGGGTGTAGTCGTCGTGGCACAAGCCGACGAAGACGCCGGTCAGTGAGTCGGCCAGCGAGGCGGGCGGGCGCCCGGCGTGCTCCACGGCCTCCCACGAAACCTGCATCAGCAGGCGGTGTTGTGGATCGATCGCCGCAGCCTCCCGCTCGCTGATGCCGAAGAACTCCGGATCGAACCCCGCGACGTCGGTCAGGAAGCCGCCCCAGCGAGATACCGACCGGCCGGGTTGTCCCGGCTCGGGGTCGTAATAGTCGTCGGCGTTCCATCGCTCGGCAGGTACCTGGGTGATTGGGTCATCGCCGCGTAACAGTGTGTTCCAGAACGCCTCGGGGGAATCAATTCCGCCGGGGAGGCGGCATGCCATGCCGATGACCGCCACGGGAGTGCCTTGTAATTGATCCACCGTCGGCTCACCTCGTCGCTCGCTCAAGCTGCCCGTCATCCTTGCGCGAAGCGCCACGGATCAGGGATCAACGCGCCGGTGTGTGCCCCGGTATTGCAGTTGAGCGATACAGAGCCCGAAGGCCGGCTGCCGGGAGGTAATGTGCGAAACCCTTGGAGTTCATTCGATTCGCTTGTGCGATAAGCGGGGAGGGCATGCAACATGACCCAAGCCAACGAGCCGTCCCGGATACCCCTGCTGCCTGTCGACGAGGCCAAAGCCGCCGCCGACGAGGCCGGGGTGCCGGACTACATGGCCGAACTGAGCATCTTCCAGGCGCTGCTGAACCATCCGCGACTGGCGGGCGTCTTCAACGATCTGCTCGCCTCGATGCTGTGGCATGGCGCCCTCGACCGGAGACTGCGCGAACTGGCGATCATGCGCATCGGCTGGCTGACCGGCTGCGACTACGAGTGGACTCAGCACTGGCGGGTGGCCTCGCGCCTGGGGGTGTCGGCCGAAGATCTGGTGGGCGTGCGGGACTGGCAGGCGCACAACGGGTTCGGTGCCACCGAGCGGGCGGTCCTGGCCGCCACGGACGACATCGTGCGCGACGGCGCGGTGAGCGATCCGAGCTGGGCGGCGTGCGAGCGGGAATTCGACGGTGACACAACCGTTCTCATCGAGCTGGTCACCGCGATCGGGGCATGGCGGATGGTCGCCTCGATCCTGCGCAGTCTGAAGGTTCCGCTGGAGGAGGGCGTGGCCAGCTGGCCGCCGGACGGCGTTTCCCCGCCGTCCTAGCGTCTCCCGCCCAACGTGGGCCTCAGGTAGACGAATCGCGCAGTTTCCCTACCCAGGACCCACTCTCGACGAACCATCAGCGTGACGGCGTAGCGTCGGCGGCATGCGAACCAGGGTGGCCGAAATGCTCGGCGTCGAATTTCCAATCTGCGCGTTCAGTCATTGCCGTGATGTGGTCGCCGCGGTGACCAATGCGGGTGGTTTCGGGATTCTCGGGGCCACCGCACACAGCCCGCGTCGGCTGGAGAGCGAGCTGACCTGGATCGAGGAGCAGACCGGTGGCAAGCCGTACGGGGTGGACCTGTTGCTACCGCCCAAATACGTCGGTGCTGAAGAAGGCGGCATCAATTCCCGGCAGGCACAGGACCTACTACCCGAGGAACACCGCGCGTTCGTCGACGAGCTGCTGAACCGCTACGGGGTCGCCGCGCAGGTCACCGACGAAGAGCCGATCCGCGGCGGCCTGAACATCTCGCCGAAGGGCTACGAACCGCTGCTGGAGGTGGCGTTCTCGCACAACATTCGGCTCATCGCCAGCGCGCTCGGACCGCCGCCGCACGACCTGGTGGAGCGGGCGCACAACCAGGACGTGCTGGTGGCCGCGCTGGCCGGCACCACTCAGCACGCGCGCCGGCACGCGGCCGCCGGAGTGGACCTGATTGTCGCGCAGGGCACCGAGGCGGGCGGGCACACCGGCGAGGTGGCGACGATGGTGCTGGTTCCCGAGGTGGTCGACGCCGTCGCGCCGACGCCGGTGCTGGCCGCCGGCGGCATCGCCCGCGGCCGCCAAATCGCGGCGGCCCTGGCGCTGGGCGCCGAGGGTGTGTGGTGTGGATCGGTATGGCTGACCACCGAGGAAGCCGAAACGGCGCCGGTGGTCAAGGACAAATTCCTGGCCGCGACGTCCTCGGACACGGTGCGGTCGCGGTCGATGACCGGCAAACCGGCGCGCATGCTGCGCACGGCCTGGACCGACGAATGGGAACGGCCTGACACCCCCAATCCGCTGGGCATGCCACTGCAGACCGCGCTGGTGACCGATTCGCAGATCCGCATCAACCAGGCGGCGGCGCACCCCGGCGCCAAGGCGCGTGAACTCGCGACCTACTTCGTCGGCCAGGTGGTCGGCTCGCTGGATCGGGTGCGGCCCACCCGGGCGGTGGTGCTGGAGATGGTCGAGGAGTACATCGAGACCATCGGTCGGCTGGAGTCGCTGACCGAATTGTGACCTTAGCCACATCGCTGCTCGGCGGCCCGTCTGCGCAGCTCAGCGGCCTTAACGGGGTAGTGGCTCAGCGGGTCGGGATAAACATTCGGAATCTGCGGGATGGCGCGTTGACCGAGGCCGGTCGGTGGTGCATGATCGGTCAGGCAAGCACCTCGTTAGGTGAGGCGGCTACACGAACATAGGCCACTGACCCCGAACGTCGAAAGACGCCCCGGGTCAGGACAGCTCCTCCCGGATTAAGGGTTGAGCCCAGGTGGCTTCCGGTTTACCGGACACGTCGGGTAGTGCCGAAGCTCTGACGAGAGGGGTGCGGATTTTCCGGCGGAGATGCCGGGATTCTGTTCTCCTTGTTGTGTGTGCACAGATCGCGCGGTTGCCGCGTGGTCGTGACCGAGAGGAGGTGAGGGACGCATGAGTTCCAGTGGTAGTCCGGGTCGATATCCGGATGTTTCGTCCCTGACCGGTCTCCGGCACGACGTCCTCGGCTGAGTCGTCACACACCCTCCACGCTCGGAGCCGTTACGGGACGGGACTCTTTCAAGATTCTTTTGAGGTCCACCTGTCACCGTTGGTTTTCCCGCTAGGAGGCGATCATGACCGCTGCTCTGTACGACGAAGTAGTAACCCTTCCCGCCGCGCCGCAGCTGCACGTGGTGCGCGACGTGCCCGTCGCCGACGTGCCGGCGAAGGCGCCCGCCAAGGCTGCGCGTCGCATCGACGAGGCGCTCGGCGCCGGAAGCGACCCGCTGGTTGACGGCGCCGCCCGGCTGCTCACCATCCCGCTGCGGCACCTGTACGCCGCGCTGTGGCGCGTCGGCGTGCTCGAGGTTCAGGCGTAAAGCCATGGACAGCGATCAACTCGGGACTCCGAGGGGCTAGCCGACCGCAGGTCGCCTGCGGCGGGCCAGCCCCTCGGGGTCCATCTATTAGACTCAGCTCATTGGCGTCGATCCGGCCATCACCGGGGAGCCTTCGGAAGAACAGCCTCTGCGGCCCAGTAGAACCGAACGGGTAGGCCCGTCACAGCCGTATCCAGAGCGGTCACGCGTCAGCGTGGCAAGCGGGGTGGTACCGCGGCGTTCGCGCACCAGCGCATCGTCGTCCCCGTGCCTGAACTGCCGAGGCACCGGAGACAACGCACGTGACTGATAACGCCGACCACACGGCCTATCCCAAGCTGGCCAGCGGCGCACCCGACTTTCCCGCCCTCGAACTCGAGGTGCTCGACTACTGGTTCCGCGACGACACCTTTCGTGCCAGCATCGCCCGACGTGACGGGGCGCAGGAATACGTGTTCTACGACGGCCCGCCGTTCGCGAACGGCCTGCCGCACTACGGGCATTTGCTGACCGGCTATGTCAAAGACATCGTGCCGCGGTATCGGACGATGCGCGGTGACAAGGTGGAGCGCCGATTCGGGTGGGACACACACGGATTGCCGGCCGAACTCGAAGTCGAACGCCAACTGGGTATCACCGACAAGTCTCAGATCGACTCGATGGGGATCGCCGCCTTCAACGACGCCTGCCGCGCGTCGGTGTTGCGCTACACCGACGAATGGCAGCAGTACGTGACCCGCCAGGCCCGCTGGGTCGATTTCGACAACGACTACAAGACACTCGATCTCAGCTATATGGAGTCGGTGATCTGGGCGTTCAAGCAGCTGTGGGACAAGGGCCTGGCCTACGAGGGCTACCGGGTGCTGCCGTACTGCTGGCGCGACGAGACCCCGTTGTCCAACCACGAGCTGCGCATGGACGACGACGTCTACCAAAGCCGTCAGGACCCCGCTCTCACGGTTGGATTCAGGGTGGTGGGCGGTGACTCCCAAAATGGACTGGCCGGTGCGTATCTGCTCATCTGGACGACGACGCCGTGGACCCTGCCGTCGAACCTGGCGGTGGCGGTGAACCCCGGCGTGAGCTACGTGGAAGTTCGGAACGGGGATCGACGCTTTGTGCTCGCGGAGGCGCGGCTGGCCGCCTACGCCCGCGAGCTCGGCGAAGAGCCCGAGGTGCTGCGCGTTATCCCCGGCTCGGACCTGCTGGGCACCCGGTACCTGCCGCCCTTCCCGTATTTCATGGACGCGCCCAACGCTTTCCAGGTGTTGCCCGGCGAATTCGTCACCACCGACGACGGGACCGGGCTGGTGCACATGGCACCGGCTTATGGTGAGGACGACATGGCGACCACCGACCCGGTGGGCATCGAGCCGGTCACGCCGGTCGACGCCAAGGGCCGCTTCGACGCGACCGTCCCGGATTATCAGGGGCAGCATGTCTTCGACGCCAACCCGCAGATCATCCGTGACCTGAAGAATCAGAGCGGTCCGGCGGCGGCGAACGGCGCGGTGCTGCTGCGCCACGAGACTTACGAGCACCCGTACCCGCACTGCTGGCGATGCCGAAATCCGCTGATTTACCGGGCGGTGTCGTCCTGGTTCGTGCGGGTGACCGACTTCCGCGATCGCATGGTGGAGCTCAACCAGCAGATCACCTGGTATCCCGAACACGTCAAGGACGGGCAGTTCGGCAAGTGGTTGCAGGGCGCCCGCGACTGGTCGATCTCGCGAAACCGTTACTGGGGCACCCCTATTCCGGTGTGGAAGTCCGACGATCCGGCGTTCCCCAGGATCGACGTGTACGGCAGCCTGGACGAGCTGGAACGCGACTTCGGGGTGCGCCCGGACAACCTGCACCGGCCCTACATCGACGAACTCACCAGGCCCAATCCCGACGACCCGACCGGGAACAGCACGATGCGCCGCATCACCGATGTGCTCGACGTGTGGTTCGACTCCGGGTCGATGCCCTATGCGCAGGTGCATTACCCGTTCGAGAACGCGGACTGGTTCGACAGCCACTACCCGGGTGACTTCATCGTCGAGTACATCGGCCAGACCCGGGGCTGGTTCTACACGCTGCACGTGCTCGCGACCGCGTTGTTCGACCGGCCGTCGTTCAAAACCTGTGTGGCGCATGGGATCGTGCTGGGGTCAGACGGCCAGAAGATGAGCAAGTCGCTGCGCAATTATCCGGACGTGACCGAAGTGTTCGACCGCGACGGCTCGGACGCGATGCGGTGGTTCCTGATGGCCTCGCCGATCCTGCGTGGCGGAAACCTGATCGTCACCGAGCAGGGCATCCGGGACGGTGTGCGTCAGGTGTTGCTGCCGTTCTGGAACGCCTACAGCTTCCTGGCCCTGTACGCACCGAGAGTCGGCGCTTGGCGCACAGATTCTAAGCATGTGCTGGACCGCTACATCCTGGCCAAGCTGGCGGTGTTGCGCGACGACCTGACCGCTGCGCTGGACGTGTGCGACATCTCCGGCGCCTGCGAGCAGCTGCGCCTGTTCACCGAGGCGTTGACGAATTGGTATGTCCGACGGTCCCGTTCGAGATTCTGGGTGGAGGACGTCGACGCCATCGACACCCTGCACACCGTGCTGGAGGTGACCGCCCGGTTGGCCGCTCCGCTCTTGCCGTTGATCACCGAGTTGATCTGGCGCGGCCTCACCGGTGGCCGTTCGGTGCATCTGACGGACTGGCCGCAGACGTCCGAGCTGCCGGTGGACGCCGACCTGGTCGCCGCGATGGACCAGGTGCGCGAGGTGTGCTCGGCGGCGTCCTCGCTGCGCAAGGCCAAGAAGCTGCGGGTGCGCCTACCATTACCCAAATTAACTGTGGCGGTGGAGGATCCGGAACGGTTGCGGCCGTTCACCGACCTGATCGGTGACGAGCTCAACGTCAAGAAGGTCGAGCTGACCGATGCGATCGACACCTACGGCCGGTTCGAGCTGACAGTGAACGCCCGGGTGGCCGGACCGCGGCTGGGCAAGGACGTGCAGGCGGCGATCAAGGCCGTCAAGGCCGGTGAAGGCGTCGTCAACCCGGACGGCACTCTGACCGCAGGACCGGCGGTGCTGCAACCCGAGGAATACAGTTCCCGGCTGGTGGCCGCCGATCCGGAGTTCACCGCGGCGCTGCCGGGGGGAGCGGGCCTGGTGGTGTTGGACGGCACGGTGACTCCCGAGCTGGAGGCCGAGGGTTGGGCCAAAGACCGCATCCGCGAGTTGCAGGAGTTGCGCAAGTCGACCGGGTTGGACGTCTCCGACCGGATCAGCGTGGTGGTCGCGGTGCCGTCCGAACGCGAGGAGTGGGCGCGCACCCACCGAGACCTGATCGCGGGTGAGATCCTGGCTACCTCTTTTGAATTCGGCGACCCGTCCGACGGCGTCGAGATCGGTGACGGGGTGCGGGTGGCGATCTCCCGGGTGCCCGTCTAGGCAGCGCCCGGTCGACTACAGGTCGACCGCCGGGACGATCGGTACTGCCGCAACCAGCGAAATCGGTTGCGGCGGTGCTCCGATGGCCTCGGCGAGCCGCTGAGGCAGGTGCAGTAGCAACCCGGGCAGGATCCCGCCGGTGGGCGTGCCGCCGAGTGGCAGCGACAACAGCGAGAAGCCCGTGGCCGGACCGATGTTCGCGGTCACCGTCGACAACGGCGTGAGCAGACCGCCAACGGGTAGACCTGCCGTCGCCGGCACACTGAGTGCCCCGACGCCGCCGGCGAGCGGCAGGTCTAGCGCGGGTAGGGTCAGGCCGAGCATGACCTGGCCGTTCAGGAAGCCGTTGGTGACGACGGCGGGCGAGGTGAGCACGGCCACCGCGGCGCCGAACAGGTCGCCGCGTTGCATGGCGTTGCCGAAGGCCGTCGCGCTGGACATGAACGCATCGAAGGTGGTGATCGGCGAACCGATCGCGTTGATGCCCATGGCGATTGGCAGACCGAAGAAGGCTGCTCCGGTGGCTACGGGGTCGAGTGACGCTCCGATGGAATAGGAGAAGTCGGTCAGTGTTCTGAGCACGTTGAATGCGTTCTGACCGATTTGGCCGGGGATGGTGAAGATGGGAGCGATGTCAGCGAGGACCTGGGTGGCGTCCGCGCCGGCCTGCAGGCTAGCCCCCGCATTGGCCAGCGACGTGGAGATGATCTCGCCGTAGTGGGCCTGGTTGGCCAGGAACTGGCGCAGGAACGGGAACGGGTTGGACTGCAGTCCGTTGCCGAGGCTCTGCAGGTTCGCGATCGTGTTGTTGAAGAGGGCCTCATACGGCCTGGTGAACGCCGTCCAATCGGGCGCAGTGGCGCCGGGGCCGAACAGTCCGGGTAGCAGCTCAGGCAGGGCCGGGAGTCCGGGTAGGGCGGGACCGCCGGGAAGGGCTGGCAGGCCTGGTAGGGCGGGCATGCCGGGCAGGGGCGCCGCCGGCGGGGCCAGGGCGGAGGACACGGAGTTGGTGACCACCTGCACGGCATTCGCTGTCTCGGTGCCCGCATAGGCGCCGGCGGTGGAGCCCAGCAGGTCGACGATCCCGGTGTGGAAGGCTCGAGTTTGCGCACTGATGATTTGGAATTCCTCGCCGAACTCACCGAATATGCGGGCGATGGCCGCCGATATCTCGTCCGCTGCCGCCGGGGCGATAGCTGTGGTGGAGGCTGCGATCGACTCCGATACCTCGGTTAAAGCCGACCGTATGCCTGCCAACTCTTGGGCGGCGGACTCGATCCAATCGGGAGCAACAACGAGTGACATAGCCATCTCCTTCGACCAGTGCCAATAGCCGATCGCGCGCGATCAACGTGGTAATGGCCGGAAGGACGGCTATTAAACATGCGTGTAACGCTATATTTTCGCTCGCGTAAAGAAATTGAGCGCGGGCGCTGGGCGCCGTGTGTCGAGCGTGGGGGTCATGGCGCTGCGCCCTCGCGTTCTTCGCCGTAAGGCCCACGCTCGGCGGGCTAGCGAACACCGCCAAATAGCATCGACACCTGTGGAGTCCCGTTGGGTGCTGCACCTGGACATGGACGCGTTCTTCGCCTCCGTCGAACAACTCACCCGGCCGACTCTGCGGGGGCGTCCGGTGCTGGTCGGCGGCCTGGGCGGGCGGGGCGTGGTCGCCGGGGCCAGTTACGAGGCGCGGGTGTTCGGCGCCCACTCAGCCATGCCGATGCACCAGGCCCGCCGGCTGGTCGGAGTCTCGGCGGTGGTGTTGCCGCCGCGCGGTGTGGTGTACGGCGTCGCAAGCCGGCGCGTCTTCGAGACGGTGCGCCATGTGGTGCCCGTGCTGGAACAGCTGTCCTTCGACGAAGCGTTCGGCGAACCCGCGCAGCTCGCCGGGGCGTCGGCGACCGACGCCGAGGAATTCTGCGCCGAACTGCGGCGGCGGGTGCGCGAGGAGACCGGCCTGATCGCCTCGGTGGGCGCCGGTTCGGGCAAGCAGATCGCCAAGATCGCCTCCGGCCTGGCCAAACCGGACGGCATCCGGGTCGTGGACCGCGCCGAGGAACGAACGCTGCTGGCCGGCTTACCCGTGCGTCGGCTGTGGGGGATCGGTCCCGTCGCCGAGGACAAATTGCATCGGCTCGGCATTGAGACCATTGGGCAACTGGCCGCGCTCAGCGACGCGGAGGTGGCCAATATCCTGGGGGCCACGGTCGGGCCGGCGTTGCACCGGCTGGCCCGCGGCATCGATGACCGGCCGGTCGCCGAACGCGCCGAAGCCAAGCAGATCAGCGCCGAATCCACCTTCGCCACCGACCTGACCACCCTCGATCAGCTGCGGGACGCGATTGAACCCATCGCCGAGCACGCGCACCGCCGCCTGCTCAAGGACGGCCGGGGCGCGCGGACGGTCACGGTGAAGCTCAAGAAATCCGACATGAGCACGTTGACCCGCTCGGCGACCCTGCCGTACGCGACGGTCGAAGCGGGTGCGTTGGTGGCCCTCGCCCGCAGGCTGCTGCTCGACCCCGTCCAGATCGGGCCGATTCGGCTTCTGGGCGTTGGGTTTTCGGGCCTCAGCGACGTTCGCCAGGAGTCGCTGTTTCCCGATCTGGAGTTGGCGCGGGAGTCGGCTTTGCAAACGGGGCTGGAAACGGCGCCGGAATCGCATCAGGATTTCGAGACGATGCGGGCGGCGCTGCTGACCGGACAAAACGGGGCGTCATGGCGGGTCGGCGACGACGTGGTGCACCCCGAGTTCGGGCACGGGTGGGTACAGGGCGCGGGTCATGGCGTGGTCACCGTGCGATTCGAGACCCGCAGTTCGGGTCCCGGCCAGGCCCGCACCTTCCCCGTCGAGACCCCCGATCTCGCCGCCGCCAACCCGGTCGACAGCCTGGACTGGGCAGACTACGTCGGTGATCTGCGCGAGCGGGACGCCTCAGCCCCAGCGATCGAGGACGTCGGCGACGGGGTGCGGCGCCTGTCCCGCGCCGGGGTGACGGTCGCCGTGTCCACCCGGGTGCCCAGCGGCCGGGTGAGCGCCGGTTACGGGCCGGGCGACGACCTGGCGCGTGCGGGCGCGCTGCTGGTGCCGCGACTGGGCCCGCCGCAGGCGCGCGTGCTGCTGATGGCGGCCCTGGCCGCGGGCCTACCCGTCGCCGACGTCCTCGATCGCTGGGGCTGAGGCGTCCCGCTCGCGCAGATCACCGACGTAGTCTGCCCAGTCCA
>NZ_LZMH01000030.1 GCF_001673635.1 Mycobacterium asiaticum | reverse complement strand
CTGAGCGGGATTGAAGGCTTCGTTTTGGTCGCCCACCTGTGGGGCCTCCTGTCTGGGAATCAGCCAGCGGATGCGTTGCCCTACAACACGTTACGCATACACGAAAAGATACAGCGCGGCGGGCACTTCCGAATGTGTTTGCTCAGCCCGATTTCGCCGTCACCGGCGCTGAATCTGTTCATTACGTTGATGATTCGCGGTCGAATGTCAGGCGGTAGCCCGCCGGAACCGCGCCACCAAAGGGTAAATCTGGCAACCAAGACAGATGCCGAACGCGGCGTTGAGGAACGAGGCGAACAGCGCGAATCCGGTGGCGATCGCACCCAGCAGCGGGATCCCCGCCGCGAAGCCGATCGCACCCAACACGGCGAACACCAGGCCCACCAGTTGAGCGAATTTGAGCGGCGGCACAGGCTCGCGTTCGCGGACCGGGCTCAGCCGGGGCGCCACCAGCTTGGCGAACAACAACCCGTACGGGCTGTTGCGGGGCCCGCGCACGGCGCTGACCGCGAAAACGATCGCCTGGGCACCCAGAATCACTGCCGCGGCCGGCAGGCTGAAGACCGAGACCACCAGCGTTACCACCAGCACCGTGGTGGTGATCCACGCGGCGAACCGGGGTCCCCGGATGTCTACCTGGCTGACATCGGACGACATCAATGCGCTCCTCTCGGTGCCTTTCACGGGCTTCTAACGGCTTCTCAAAGGCTGCAAAGCCGTCTGCAGGTCGGCGGCCTTGGGAACGCCGGCGGTGCGGTAACGCTGGTGGCCGTCGGCGTCGAAGATGAAGGTGGTGGGCAGCGACAGCACAGACAGCCGCTTGGCGGGAATCGGGTTTTCGTCGATGTCGAGTTCGACGTGGGCCACGTCGGGAAACTCGGCGCACACCTGGTCGACGACCCGGCGCACCGCGGCGCACGGCCCGCACCAATCGGCGCTGAAGTGCACCACAGTGGGGCCGGTCTCGGAGAGCCCGAGGTCTGAATTGTCCGGGCCGGCCGCCGCGGCGTCGCCCGCGCTGCGCAGCACACCCGAGCGCCGATTGATCGCCACGCCGACGACGCTGGCAACCCCCAACGCCGCGCCGATAGCGGCACCAACGACCAAAACGGAGCTCACGAGCGCATCAACACTTTCACCGGGGCGATATTCCCTAGAAACCTAGATGGAGAAATCCTCGCCGTTCCAGACACCGGCTTCCGGTGGCCGGATGACGCGCTCGGCGCGCCCGTCGGCCGCTGCGCCGTTGGTCTTGCCTTCCAGCCGCGCGACCCGGGTGAGCAGCGACTTCAGGCTGACGCCGACCAGGTCCGGCAGGTTCGACTCGTCCTCGCTGGTAGGACCGGGCCGGCTGACGATCTGTCCGGGTACCCCGACCACCACCGAACTCGTCGGGACCTCCTTGACCACGACGGCGTTGGCGCCGATCCGGCTGTCGTCGCCGATTTTGATGGCGCCGAGCACTTTGGCGCCGGCGCCGATGATCACCCGGTCACCCACCGTCGGGTGACGTTTGCCGGTGTCGCGACCGGTGCCGCCGAGCGTTACCCCGTGGAAAATCGTGACGTCCTCACCGATCTCCGCCGTTTCACCGATCACCACTCCGGTCGCATGGTCGATGAACAGGCCGGGACCCAACTGAGCCCCCGGGTGGATTTCGACGCCGGTCAAGATCCGGTTCAGCTCCGCCAGCGTCCGGGCCAGGAGTCGCGCGCCGCGTTGCCACAACCAATGGGTCACGCGGTGGCCCCACACGGCGTGCACGCCGGGGTAGGCGAAGACGACCTCGAGCACGGTCGGGCGGGCCGGATCCCGGTCTTGGGCCGCCCGAATGTCGCGCCGTATCGCAGCCAGCATTGCTAGTCGTTCAGATCGGAGAACAGGACGGTGCTCAAGTAGCGCTCGCCGGACGAGGGGAGGACCACGACGATCAGCTTTCCGGCGTTCTCGGGTCGGCGCGCCACCTCGAGGGCCGCCGCGACAGCCGCGCCTGAAGAGATGCCGACCAGCAGCCCCTCCTCCTTGGCCAAGCGTCTGGCCAGGGTGAGCGCGTCCTCGTTTTCGACGGTGACGACCTCGTCGACCAGGCCCATATCCAGGACCGGTGGGATGAATCCGGCGCCGATGCCCTGGATCGGATGTGGCCCTTTCTGGCCGCCGGAAAGCACCGGCGATGCGGACGGCTCAACGGCGATGAACTGAACCGACGGTTTGCGCTCCTTGATGGTTTGCGCGACACCGGTGATGGTGCCGCCGGTCCCGACTCCGGAGACGAAGATGTCGATCTTGCCGTCAGTGCCCTTCCAGACCTCCTCGGCGGTGGTGACGGCGTGGACAGCCGGGTTGGCCGGGTTCTCGAACTGCTGAGGCATGAAATAGCGTTCGTCGCTCTTGGCCAGTTCCTCGGCCTTGGCGATGGCACCCGCCATCCCTTCAGAGCCCGGTGTCAGTATCAGTTCGGCACCGTAGGCGCGCAGCAGTATCCGCCGCTCGATGCTCATCGTCTCCGGCATGGTCAGCACCAGCTTGTAACCTCGCGCGGCGGCCACCAAGGCCAGGGCGATGCCGGTGTTGCCACTGGTCGGCTCGACAATGATGGTGTCCGGCTTGATCAGGCCTTCTTTCTCGGCCGCGTCGATCATCGCCACACCGATGCGGTCCTTGACGCTGCCGGCTGGATTGAACGATTCCAGCTTCGCGACCACGTCGGCCACCGCACCGTCGGTGACCCGGCGCAGCCGCACGAGCGGCGTGTTCCCGATCAGTTGCGTGATGTTCTCGGCAATGCTCATCTGCCTGCTCTCAAAGGTCGGACCACGCCTCGTGCCAGCTGATCTCGATTTCGATGGCCAGTTTGGTGGGCACGGTCAGGGCGACCGGTGTGAACCGTTGGTCCGGCCCGTCGAGGGCCACACCTGTCAGTACCCGTCCGCCGATTGGATGTGGAGTTGACCCGCTCAATGTTATTGCGGAAATCCCGGGGATGCGATGAAGGTAGAAGTCGGTGCCCGGTTGCACCGTGCTGTCCAGGGCGAAGCCGTCGGCGTCCACGATCCGGTGACCGTCGGGGGCGGACAGTTTCAGCGGCACCCGCACCTGGAAAGGTCCGACCAGGTCAGCTTCGACGGTGGCTTCGCGATCGTCCAGGGGCGCCGGCTCGGTACTCCGTTGGGCGGCGTAGGCGCCGGCCAGCAGGTAGTTGTAGAGATGCACCACGCGGTCGGCGTTGCGGTGATGCCCGGAGCCGGTGAGCCAGAAGTCCACATGGTCGATATCCAGTACGGTGCCCGGCGTGCTGCTGATCAACCGGTAATAGCGGTAGCCGCGGCGACCGTTGCCGTGCTTGCTGGTGGAAACCGTGCTGCCGACACCCAGGGTCCGTCGATAGCGGCCTTGGCCTGCGTCGATGGCCAGGTGGGAGCCTGAAACGTCCTGCCACGCCCGGCCATCGGCCGACTTCTGCAGCTCGACCGCGCCGGCTGCATCCGCCGACACCCACAGCGTGAAGCCGCCGAGCTGTGGCTGTCCGTCGAATTCAAAGGTGAGCGTCGAGCCCGGCCCTCGGTGGACGGCGATCGGAGCGTTGAGCGGCCGGGTGTCCAGATTCAGGCCGTTGGTGAAGTGCCAGATCGCGGCCTGGGTCCCGGCGATCGCTTCGTGTTCGCTGATGTTCGCCCGCCCCAGCGGATGGCCGGCCCTGCGGAGCTGCTCGCTGAGATCGGCGATCGTGCGCATCGGGTAGGAGTGCCGCAGGATCCAGTCGACCTCCGCTTCACAGTCCCTTTCGTGCAGGTGCGGCAGCGCCGACCAGGTATCGAGTTGGTAGCGGGTCGGCCGGTGCGGCGCGATGCCGGCGAAATCCAGTGAGTAGGCCCGCAGGTTGGGGTTCAGCCGGATCAGGTCGGTGCGGGCGGTGGTGCCGTCGACGAACACGATCCGGTCGACGGTGTGTGAGTAGGTACCGCCGCGGTACCGCATCATGCGGGACGGCTCAACGGTCGGCCGTGCGTGGACGCGGTGCCGGGTCGCGACCAGCGCGCGGCTTGGAGCGGACAGCAAAGTCATCGAGGGGTGATCTTTCCGAGAATGTATGGCCGCGCTTCGCCGTGCCGCCTGACGGTTTTGCCGTACCGCCGGCGAGGGGAGCGCGAGGATTACTGCGGACTCAGAAGATCAACAACAACAACAGAGAAGCATTCCAGGGCAGCACAAGAAAATGTGGCGCTGCTGGATGGCCTGTTGCATGCGGTCCACTATAGGGCATGCGGATTTTCGGCCGGTTTCTGACGGTTTGGCTCACGCCTGCTTAAAGGTTTGTGTGCGTGCGCTGCCGTCGCTTACCCTCGGCGGGCGCCGGCCTCCGGGATGCGGCATGATTTGCGTTAGCGCTCAAACGATTAGACAAATAATCAGCGTGATCGGAATTGCGAGGAAGGACCCCAATGACTACTTCATCTCAGGGGGCACAGACCGAGTCTCAGTCCCTTGGCGATCTTGCCGCCCGGCAGCTAGCCAATGCGACGAAGACGGTTCCGCAACTCTCCACGATCACCCCGCGCTTCCTGTTGCACCTGCTCAGCTGGGTGCCGGTGGAGGCCGGTATCTACCGGGTCAACCGAGTGGTCAACCCGGAGCAGGTCGCCGTCAAGGCGGAGGCGGGCGCCAGCATCGACGAGCCGCTGCCGGAGACCTACGTCGATTACGAGACCAGTCCGCGCGAGTACACCCTGCGCAGCATCTCGACTCTGCTGGATGTCCATACCCGGGTGTCCGACCTATACTCCAGCCCCCACGACCAGATCGCCCAGCAGCTGCGGCTGACCATCGAGACCATCAAGGAACGTCAGGAGTCCGAGCTGGTCAACAACCCGGAGTACGGCTTGCTGGCGCAGGCGACTCCGGAACAGACGATTCAGACTCTGGTGGGTGCCCCCACCCCTGACGATCTTGACGCGCTGATTACCAAGGTGTGGAAGACACCCAGCTTCTTCCTGACCCACCCGCTCGGTATTGCGGCGTTCGGCCGCGAGGCCACCTACCGGGGCGTGCCGCCGCCAGTGGTGAACCTGTTCGGCGCGCAGTTCATCACCTGGCGCGGGATTCCGCTGATCCCGTCGGACAAGGTGCCCGTCGAGGACGGCAAGACCAAGTTCATCCTGGTCCGCACCGGCGAGGAGCGCCAAGGCGTCGTCGGCCTGTTCCAGCCCGGCCTGGTCGGTGAGCAGGCGCCGGGTCTCTCGGTGCGGTTCACCGGCATCAACCAGTCGGCGATCGCGACCTATCTGGTCACGCTGTACACATCGTTGGCGGTGCTCACCGACGACGCGCTCGGGGTGCTGGATGACGTAGCCGTGGACCAGTTCCATGAGTACAAGTGAGTACCGGTCGGTAGACGCCGAAAGCGACCTGCCCGTCAGCGCCGCTGAACTTGCGGCGCTGGCCAGCCAGCTGTACGCGGCCAGTATCCGGCCGGGCCCCGACAGCCCACCGCAGGCCACGCAGGTGGCCCCGCGGGGGAACCTGCCGGACACAACGGCCGCGACGTCTGCCGGGCGGACCGCCGCCGGCACGTCCGATCCGTTCCCGAATCCCGTTCCGCTGCTTAACTACTCGGATGTATACGTGCCGGCGCCGACCTCGCCGGGTCCCGAGGGCACGCCGCCCCAGACGGTGCCGGTGGCTCCGCGCGGCAACGTGCCGGACACCACCGCGGCGCCGTCGGCGGGGGAGGCCGGTGCCGCTGTCGCCGATCCCGTCCTGCCGCCCGATCCCGTCCTGCCGCCCGGTGTCGCCGATCTGAGCGCGTTCGCCGTGCCATCGGGCATCGTGCCGACGGTGCCCGGTGTGTTGGCCGGTGCGTCGCCGACCGTCCCGGTGGCCCCGCGGGGCTCGACGCCGGGTTGGCTACCGCAGGCGCCGTCGGTGGCCGACCTGGGTTGGCACGATGCGCCCACGGTGACGCCGTCCGGTGACGAGGCCGACTATCACTTCCTGACGAGGCGCGAGCCGGTACCGCAGCTGCCGGACACCCATGAGGTGTTCGACGTGAACGCCGTGCGGGCCGACTTCCCGATCCTGCGGGAAACCGTCAACGGAAAGCCGCTGATCTGGTTCGACAACGCGGCGACCACGCAAAAGCCGCAGGTGGTGATCGACCGGCTGGCGTACTTCTATGCCCACGAGAACTCCAACATCCACCGGGCGGCACACGAGCTGGCGGCCCGGGCCACCGATGCCTATGAGGAAGCCCGCGACACGGTACGGCGGTTCATCGGAGCCCCGACTGCCGAGCAGAACATCTTCGTGCGCGGCACCACCGAGGCCATCAACCTGGTCGCCTATGCCTGGGGCGGCAAGCATTTGCGGCCGGGTGACGAGATCGTCATCACCCACCTGGAACATCACGCGAATATCGTTCCGTGGCAACTGCTTTCGCAGCAGACCGGTGCGGTGCTGAAGGTGGCGCCGGTGGACGAGGCGGGCAACCTGCTGCTCTCGGAATTCGAAGACCTGCTGGGGTCAAAAACCAAACTGGTTGCCGCGACGCATGTCTCCAATGCGCTGGGCACGGTGACGCCGGTCGAGAAGATCGTCGAGCTCGGCCACCGTTACGGCGCGCGCGTATTGATCGACGGTGCGCAGTCGATCCCGCACCTGCCCATCGACGTCGCCGAACTCGGGGTCGACTTCTTCGTGTTCTCCGGCCACAAGATCTACGGCCCGACCGGCATCGGCGTGCTGTACGGAAGCCAGGAGGCGCTGGCCGAGACCCCGCCGTGGCAGGGCGGCGGGAACATGATTGCCGACGTCACCCTGGAACGGTCGCTGTATCAGGGTCTGCCCAACAAGTTCGAGGCCGGCACCGGCAACATCGCCGACGCCGTCGGGCTCGGCGAAGCGCTGCGCTACGTCGAGCGGGTCGGCATCGAGCGCATGGCGGCCTACGAGCATGCGCTGCTCGAGTACGCGACACCGCGACTGGCTGACATCCCCGGTGTCCGTCTAGTCGGCACGGCGGAAGAGAAAGCCAGCGTGCTGTCGTTCGTGCTGGCCGGGCACGAGCCGCTCGAGGTCGGCAAGGCACTGAACGCCGAGGGCATCGCAGTCCGTGCCGGACACCACTGTGCACAGCCGATCCTGCGCCGCTATGGTCTGGAGGCCACGGTTCGTCCCTCGTTTGCGTTCTACAACACGTTCGAGGAGGTCGACATCTTCTTGCGCGCGGTGCGCCGGATCGCCGAAGGGGGCGCAACCGTAGGTTGAACCCTTTGCCGGACCTACGTTTGTTTTCCGGGTGATTGCAAACCTCGGAATCGGTTCAGCTTGCTCGTAAGCTCGCCACGTGCCTCTATCCACATTCTGGCGACGCCACTTGCCGCAGCCCGTGGATACCGTTAAGCCATTGCGGGACATGGCATTACAGACCATCACGATTTTTTTCGTGACGTCGGTGTAAACGGGGCGGGGGGTGAGCAGGGCAATGAACACAGCAACCATCGCAAAGCCGATGAACGCGCTGGGCGAGTTTTTCAGGCTTTGCGCCGAAACCTTCGTGGTCATGGTGCGACGTCCGTGGGCCTGGCGCGAGATCCTCGAACAAATCTGGTTCGTCGCCCGGGTGTCGATCTTTCCGACGATCATGCTGTCGATTCCCTACACGGTGCTGATCGTGTTCGTGCTGAACATCCTGCTGGTCGAGATCGGCGCCGGCGACCTCTCCGGTGCGGGCGCGGGGCTGGCGTCGGTGACCCAGGTAGGGCCGGTCGTCACGGCCATGGTCGTCTCGGGGGCCGGTTCGACCGCGATGTGCGCCGATCTGGGCGCCCGCACCATACGCGAGGAAATCGACGCGATGCAGGTGATCGGGGTCAATCCGATCCAGGCGCTGGTGGTTCCGCGGGTCATCGCGGCCACTTTCGTTGCGGTGCTGCTGTATTCGGTGGTGGCGGTCACCGGGTTGGTCGGCAGCTACATCTTCGTGGTGTACGTCCAGCATGTGACGCCGGGCGCCTTCGTGGCCGGGATGACGCTGCTCACCGGCTTGCCGCAGGTAGTGATCTCCCTGATCAAGGCGACGTTGTTCGGCATCTCGGCGGGACTGATCGCCTGCTACAAGGGCCTCTCGGTGGGTGGTGGGCCGGCCGGTGTCGGTAGCGCGGTGAACGAAACCGTGGTGTTCTCGTTCATGGCGTTGTTCTTCATCAACATCCTGACCACGGCGCTGGGCGTGAAGGTGACCGCAAAGTGACCGCCGGCGACGATGCAGAGCGCAGCGATGCTGAGGAGCGGCGCAAATGACCCGCGGCGACGTTGCACAGCGCAGCGATGCTGGGGAGCGGCGCAGCGTTACCGCCGGTGACGATGCACAGCGCAGCGATGGCAAGAGGCGCAACGTAACCGCCGATGCATTGAAGGAACCCTCGTGGTTCACTTCGGTCGGCCCCAGGCTGGTCGCATACACGCGCCAGCTTGGTGAACAGACCGCGTTCTACGGGCGGTCGCTGGTCAACATCGGTGAGGCGGTGCGCCGGTACCCGGGCGAATTGTTGCGTCTGATCGCCGAGATGGGCATGGGCACCGGCGCGCTGGCGGTGATCGGCGGCACCGTCGGCATCATCGGCTTCCTGACGCTGACGACCGGCGCCCTGGTCGCGGTGCAGGGCTACGACACGCTGTCCAACATCGGCGTTGAAGCGTTGACCGGGTTTTTGTCCGCGTTCCTGAATGTCCGGATGATCGCGCCCTGCACCGCCGGCCTGGCGCTGGCGGCCACCATCGGCGCGGGCGCTACGGCGCAGCTGGGCGCGATGCGGATCAATGAAGAGATCGACGCGTTGGAAGTGATGGGCATTCGCGCGATCACGTATCTGGCTTCCACCCGGATCATTGCCGGTGTCCTGGTGGTCATTCCGCTCTATGCCGTGGCAGTGCTGGCGTCGTTCATCGCGGCCAAGTTCTTGACGATCTCGGTCTACGGACAGTCGCGGGGTGTCTACGAGCACTACTTCGCCACCTTCCTGCATCCCAATGACCTGCTGTGGTCCTTCTTGTCCGCGCTGACGATGGCCACCGGCGTGATGGTGGTGCACACCTACTACGGGTTCACCGCGTCCGGCGGCCCGGCTGGGGTGGGGGAGGCGGTCGGTCGCTCGGTGCGGTCATCGATGATCGTCACCGCTTTTGTCTGCCTGATGATTTCGCTGTCGGTCTACGGGCAGCACGGCAACTTCAACCTGTCGGGTTAGGCCGGGTAGGACGAAGTGAGCAACCACGTCGCCGACGGCGCCCTGCGACCGAACAGGGTCCGCGCCAGCAAGATCGACCCGGTCTGGTACGCGCCCACCCTTTTTCTCGTCATCGCGGGTCTGGTCGCGATGACCGCGGCATCGTTCTCGGGCAAGTTCCAGGAGACTGTTCCGCTGACCCTTGTCTCAGACCGGGCCGGACTGGTGATGGAGCAAGGCGCCAAGGTCAAGCTGCGCGGGGTGCAGGTCGGCCAGGTCGGGTCGATCGGCACCGACGTGAAAGCCGCTCAGCTGCACTTGAAGATGGACCCGGAGGCTTTCAAGTTCCTGCCGAGCAACGTCGAGGCCGAGATCAGGTCGACGACCGCGTTCGGGGCCAAGTACGTCGATCTGATCGTGCCCGAGCATCCGAGCCCGGTACCGCTCAAGCCCGGTGCGGTGTTGCACTCCCGCAACGTGACCGTCGAAGTCAACACCGTCTTCGAAAATCTGCAGTCGCTGGTCCAGGCCATCGACCCGGCGAAGCTGAACGCTGTCCTCTCGGCCTTCGCGCAATCGGTGCGCGGCAAGGAAGATCGGCTGGGCGAGGCCATCACCGACACCAATAACCTGCTGCTTGCCGTCAATCCCCGGCTGGGCACCATCCACAAAGACTGGAAGCTGTTCGGCAAGACCGCCGCAGCGTATTCCAATGCGGCACAGGACATCGCATCGATTCTTGATTCGGCGGCGACCACCAGCACGACGATCACCGAGAACCAGCGGTCATTGGACGCACTGCTACTCTCGGCAATCGGCTTCAGCCAGACCGGGATCAACGTCATCGGCCGCAACGAATCCAACATCGTGCGGGCGATCAACGTCCTGGACCCGACGACGCGGCTGCTGGAGATGTACTCCCCGACCTACACGTGCCTGTTCCAGGGCTCGCAATGGTACGTCGAACACGGTGGCCGACACACCATGGGCGGCAACGGTTATTCGTTCATCATGGACGCCGGCCTGCTGTTCGGCGACGACCCGTACCGGTACCCCAAACACCTGCCCAAGGTCAACGCCACCGGTGGCCCCGGCGGCAAGCCGAGCTGCGGATCCCTGCCGGACCCGAGCGCCAATTACCCGGTACGGGCGCTGGTCACCGACACCGGTTGGGGCACCGAGCCCAACGAGATCCGGACCAACCTCGCCGTCGGTAATCCGTGGTGGTCCAACTACTTCCCGACCACCAAGAACCCGCCCGAGCCGCCGCGCTATTTCTACCGCGGGGGGCAGCCGCCACCATGAGCAAAGAAGGACGCCCCAGCCTCTTCAAAATCTGGTCCCGTGTCGCGGTCTTCACGGTGGTCTGCCTGGTATTCACGTTCGCCCTGATCGCGGTGTTCGGGCAGCTGCGCTTCGACGATCGCAGCAAGTACTACGCGGAGTTCACCAACATTTCCGGGTTGAAGTCCGGCAACTTCGTGCGCATCGCCGGGGCGGAAGTCGGCAAGGTCGGCGAGATCAACCTGCGCCGTGACGGCACAGTGCGCATTGACTTCTCGATCGACAAAGGCCTGCGGCTCACCGAAGGAAGCCGGGCCGTGGTGCGCTACGAAAACCTCATCGGCGACCGCTATCTGTCTTTGGAGCAGGGCGCGGGGTCGCCCCGACGGCTGGCGCCGGGCGGGACCATTCCGCTGGGGCGTACAGCGCCAGCCTTGGACATCGACGTATTGATCGGCGGCTTTCGGCCGTTGTTTCGGGCACTTGATCCCGAGCAGGTGAACGCACTGTCGGGCGAGTTGCTGCGAATCTTCCAGGGCCAGGGCGGCACGGTGTCCTCGGTGCTGGCGCAGACCGCGACGCTGACGTCGACGCTGGCTGGGCGCAGCGAGTTGATCGGGGAGCTGATCAACAACCTGAACACCGTGCTGCACACCTTCGCGACCCGCGATCACGAATTCTCTGAAGGGCTCGACAAATTGGTTGAGTTCGTTGACGGCCTGGCGCAACGCAAGACCGACATCTCCACCGGGCTGGCCTACGTCAACGCGGCCGCCGGGTCGATCGCCGATCTGCTTGTGCAGGCCCGGCAACCGATCAAGGACGTGGTGCACGAGACCGACCGCATGTCCGCGCAGGTGCTGGCCGATCGCGACTATGTGGACAATCTGCTCAGGACCCTGCCCGACGTGTACCAGGTGTTGTCCAGGCAGGGCCTGAACGGTGACTATTTCGGCTTCTACTTCTGCGAGGTGTTGCTGAAACTCAATGGCAAGGGCGGCAACCCGATCTACGTCAAGCTGGTCGGCCAGCCCTCGGGGCGGTGCACGCCGCAATGAGCCGTTTCGGAGGGAAACCCGGTAAAGGCCGCAGCCCCGTCATGCTGGGCGTGATGGGCACGGTGATCGTGACCTGCGTGGTGATCGTGGCCTTCCAGTACAACAAGTTGCCGTTCGTCAACGGCTACAACGACTATGCCGCCTACTTTTCCGAGGCCGGCGGCATCAAGCCGGGTAACCAGGTGCGGGTTTCCGGCGTGGGTGTGGGCAGAGTTTCCGACATCCGGTTGGACGGCACCAAGGTCCGGGTCGGTTTCACGGTGCGCAAGGGCGTCGAACTCGGGGACCGCACCGAGGCGGCGATCAAGACGGAAACCATCCTCGGTTCGAAGATGCTCGAGTTGACACCGCGCGGATCGGGCCGCTTGCGGGCCACCATCCCGCTGGAACGCACCACGTCGCCCTACGATCTGCCCGATGCGCTCGGCGATCTCACCACCCAGATCAGTGGCCTAGACACCACCCAATTGTCCTCGGCGTTAACCACTTTGGCCGACACCCTGCGGGAGACGCCCGGTAACCTCAGGCCTGCGCTGGAGGGAGTTGCCCGGTTCTCGGACACCCTCAACAACCGGGACGCGCAACTACGCAGCCTGTTGGCCAATGCCAACAATGTGACGGGAGTGTTGGGGCGACGCAGCCAACAGATCGCCGGGCTGGTGTCCAATTCCAATGCGCTGCTGGCGGCGCTGTTGCAGGAACGCGCTTCGATCGACGCTCTGATGAACAACATCACCGCGGTGTCGCACCAGATTTCGGGTCTGGTCGACGACAACCGTACCCAACTCAAGCCCGCGCTCGACAAGCTCAACGGCGTGCTCGAGGTACTCGACAACCGCAAAGAAGAGATCCAGCGGACACTGCCGAAATTCAAGCGCTACGCAATGTCGTTCGGCGAAGTGCTCGGATCGGGACCATTCTTCAAGGCTTACGTCGCAAACCTGGTGCCCGGCCAGCTCAGTGGCCCCATCCTCGATTCGCGGATGTATGACCGGTATCTGGATCCCAACCAGCACCTGCCGTCGGAGTCGGTGGACCCGCCGACCGGCAGCCCACCCGTCCCGCCCGAAGACGCGAAGGTGAAGCTGTGGTAACAGCCGCCCTCAGCCGGCCCCGCGCCCGGGCCGCGCCCGGAGCCGGCG
>NZ_LZMH01000029.1 GCF_001673635.1 Mycobacterium asiaticum | reverse complement strand
CGCCGGTGAGGCATTCGTAGAGCACGCAGGCCAGGGCGTAGATGTCGGCGCGGTAGGTGACCTCGTCGTTGGAAAACCGTTCGGGCGCCATGTATTTCCAGGTGCCCACCGCGGTGCCCAGCTGGGTCAGCTTCTCGTCGGTGGTGGCGCTGGCGATGCCGAAGTCGACCAGGTAGGCGAAGTCGTCGCGGGTGACCAGGATGTTGGGTGGTTTGACGTCGCGGTGCATGACGCCGGCGGCGTGGGCGGCGTCCAGGGCCGAGGCGATCTGGGTGATGATGGCCACCGCGCGCGGCGGGGTCAGCGGGCCGAAGCGCTTCAGGACGCTGTCCAGGTCGGTGCCCTCGACCAGGCGCATCTCCAGATACATCTGGCCGTCGATTTCGCCGTAGTCGTGGATCGGCACGACGTGGGGTTCCTGCAGCCGGCCGGCAATGCGGGCTTCGCGCTTCATCCGCTCGCGAAACACCGGGTCCTTGCTGAACTCCGCGGTCATCAGCTTGACGGCCACGGTCCATTCCTTGACGGTGTGCTCGGCCTCGTAGACCTCGCCCATCCCGCCGCGGCCCAGCAACCGCTTGAGATGGTAGGGCCCGAA
>NZ_LZMH01000028.1 GCF_001673635.1 Mycobacterium asiaticum | reverse complement strand
CCACCGCATGCCCGGGCACGCGCAACTTACGCACCACCCGCTGCATACCCTCGATGATCGACAGCAACTCACTCGTACCACAGGCGTCAAAATCCAACGCCCCCAAGCGATCCGCAAACGCCTCAAGCCCGCCGAGAAACTCGACGACCTGCTCGTGCATGGTTGCTGCCATGCCCTGAATTCTACGAAGACCCACTGACAAAAAACGAAGTAGCGCAGGGGATCCCGCGCTACGCAACCGAAGCGCCGAGTATCAAATTCACCGCTTCGTCGAGCTGCCCGGCGATCTCCGGGTAGGGCAGAAACCGGGCGGTCATCAGCGCGCCGGAGAACGTCATCTGCAGCGTCGACTTCACTGCCCGAGGCCACCCCGGACCGAGCGCGGCACCGATCCGGCGGGCCACCTCGTCGGCTATCTCACTCCGCAGCGGCGTGACCGCGGGATCGTCCGCCATCAATGCCGCCCCGCATCCGGCGGTCAGCTCGGGTTCGTCGGTGACGATGAGCGCCATGTCCCGCAAGGTCGCGCTCACTCGGGTCTTGGTCGTGTCGTTGACGTCGGTGTGCAACGGCAACTCACGGAGCAGCCGCAAGTAGACCGCCGCAACCAGAGCGCTTTTCGATGAGAAGTAGGTGTATGCACTAGCCGGCGAAACACCGGCGCGCTGAGCCACCGCACGCATCGTCAAGTTAGCGTAGGAAGACTCGCGCAGTTCTTCGAGTCCCGCGTCGAGCACTTTGCGGATGGTCTGTCCGGGCCGTCGATCCGACCGGCGCGGCGCGCCGGCAGCCGGGACTTCTCTAGACACCCGTCCAGTGTAGGAAGCAGCCACCTACGCCACAAGCGTGTGCCCACTGATAACTGCCAAACGCCTTATCCGTTGCGGCAGCGAGGGCTGAGTGGTCTCGTACCGCTTGCCGGAGCAAACCTTGAGCGGCCGGAGATCGCCACAAATGCAGACATATGTCCAGAAATCGCCACGGGTAACCTTGGCGCTGTGACCGAACAGGACCGTCGCCGCTGGGATGAACGATATGCCCAACTGGGACCCGCCGGTGCGGTCGCTGCACCCAGTTTCCTTGCCCCACACGTCGATCTGATACCGACGAAGGGTCTCGCGCTGGATATCGCCTGCGGCCAGGGGACCGGATCCGTATGGTTGGCTAGCCGCGGCTTCGATGTCTGGGGCATCGACGTTTCCGCGGTTGCCATCGACCAGGCGCGAGAGTTGGCCCGGCGCAACCAGGTTGGCGATCGTTGCCGATTCGGAGTCGTCGACCTCGATCAGGGTCTGCCGCCCGGCCCGCCCGCAAACATGATCCTGTGCAACAAATTTCGCGACCGCCGCCTCGACGGAGCACTGATCGAGCGCCTGGCGCCGGGTGGGTTGCTGGCGATCGCCGTGCTCAGCGAGGTCGGTGCCGCACCCGGTCCGTTTCGCGCGGCGCCCGGCGAGTTACCGAGCGCCTTCGCGAATCTTGAGCTCATAGCCGGCGACGAAGGCGACGGGCACGCATGGCTGCTCGCGCGACGCTGATGAGGCAGGACTATCTGGCGCTGCCCTGTGGACGGGCCGACCGACGGCGGTGCTCGACGCGGCGCGCGGCGGTGGGGCCTCGGTGCTGGACGGTCGGCTCAACACGAGCGGATTCCGAAGACGCCGATCGTGCGCCACGACCACGACCACGCCGCGCACTCGCGCCACTGGACCGTCGATGCTGCGGGGGAACAGCCACCGCGATCGGCGGCGCCTGGTAAGGCGCAATCTCACCGACCAGCGTCTGCACCGCGGCTGAGGAAGCGGTCACTTGCGCGGGCTTGACCTTGATGCCGGCCTTGCGCAACAAAACCTGCGTCTCCGCCTGCTGCTCGGGCAGCACCACGGTCACCACGTCACCCGCGCTGCCGGCACGCGCCGTCCGGCCCGAACGGTGCAGATACGACTTGTGTTCGCTCGGCGGATCGATGTGCACCACCAGCTCGACGTTGTCGACGTGGACGCCGCGCGCAGCGATATCGGTCGCCACCAAGACCCGCGCGTCCCCGGACGCGAACCTGGCCAGGTTGCGGTCACGCGCCGGCTGGGAAAGGTTGCCGTGCAGATCCACCGCGGGAACGCCCGCGTCGGTGAGTTGCTTGGCCAGCTTGCGCGCCTGATGCTTGGTGCGCAGAAATAGAATCCGCCGACCACTGCCGGACGCCAGCCGGTGCACCAGCTCCTTCTTCGCCTCGGTGCTGGCGACGTGGAAGACGTGGTGGGTCATCGCGGAGACCGGCGAGTTGACCTCGTCGACCGAATGCAGCACCTCGTTGCGCAGGAACCGCTTGACGAGTTTGTCCACCCCGTTGTCCAGTGTCGCGGAGAACAGCAGACGCTGACCGTTAACGGGCGTAGCGGCCAAAATGCGCGTCACACCGGGCAGAAAACCAAGGTCCGCCATGTGATCCGCTTCGTCAATGACGGTGATCGCGACAGCGTCGAGACTGATCAGCCGCTGCTTCATCAGGTCCTCGAGCCGCCCAGGACACGCCACCACGACGTCGGCCCCGGACTGCAGCGCGGCCACCTGGCGGTTTTGCGATACGCCGCCGAAGATCGTCGTCACCTTCAATCCCCGTGCGGCAGCGAGCGGTTCCAGCGTGGCAGTGATCTGGGTCGCCAATTCGCGGGTCGGCGCAAGCACCAAGCCCGAGGGGCGCGACGGACGCCGGTTCTGGCGGGAAATCCTGCTGATCAACGGAATCGAGAAAGCGAGCGTCTTGCCGCTGCCGGTCTTGCCCCGCCCCAGGACGTCGCGCCCGGCCAGCGCGTCGGGCAGTGTCGCAACCTGAATCGGAAACGGCTGGGCAATGCCGACCCTGTTCAACGCACCGACAAGAGTGTCGGATACGCCGAGGTCGGCGAAAGTTGTGTCGGTAGTCACTATTTCGGTGCCTTTCAGGCATCGGCGTGCGCGCATCGCGATACCGCGAAGTCGAGCACGAGATGGCGAGATTGCCGGTGGGCAAAATCGATCGCCGCGAGAAAAGCTCGTGCTGCATGCACGAATCATCTGAACTGGTGGATGACGATGCGTTCCACGACGTTGTCGGCATGGGCGCCGACATTGCTGTTCAGCATACCGTATGCGCGCAGAAATCATGTCGGCGTTACGTCGCGGTCCGGTAATGTAACGCGGATGGAGCGGCGCGTCCTGGAAGCTGTCATCTACGAGCGCGAACCACCGATCGCGCGGATCATCCTCAACCGCGTCGACAAGGCCAATACCAAGGACGCTGTTCTGGTGACCGAGGTCGACGCGTGCCTACGCGAAGCCGACCACGACAAGGAAGTCAAAGTCGTCATTCTCAAGGCCAATGGCAAGGGTTTCTGTGGTGGACACGTCGCCCGTTGGGGGCCGGACGAAAATCCCTATCCCGACTTCGGCAACACGTTCGAAGATCTGTACAAAGGCACCGCGGATCTCTTTCTGTGGCCAACCCTGTACCTGTGGGAGTTTCCGAAGCCGACGATCTCGCAAATCCACGGCTACTGCATGGGCGGCGGGATCTACCTCGGTCTGCTCACCGACTTCTGCGTCGCGTCCCAGGACGCGTATTTCCAAATGCCGCTGGCGCAGAGCCTCGGCGAGCCGGGCGGCCACACGATGATCGAGCCGTGGTTGCTGATGAATTGGCACCGCACCATGGACTGGTTGCTGCTGGCGCCGACGCTGACCGCCGAGCAGGCCCTCGAGTGGGGCCTGCTCAACAAGGTGGTGCCGCGCGAAGACCTCGAAGACACCGTCGAGGAGATGGCCCGCAAGATTGCGCAGATCCCGCTGACGACGCTGATGGCGGTGAAGAACAACGTGAAGCGGGCCTGGGAGCTGATGGGGATGCGGGTGCACCTTCAGGTCAGTCACATCCTGACCAACATGGTGGGCGCCGCGTCCGATGTGCAGGCCCGCCGCGCCGAACTCATGCAGTCCGGCATGAAGCCCCGTGATTTCATCGGGCGCGACGAGCCCCGCGAGCAGACGTGAAAGTCCGCGACACGCCGGGCGTGCGCGGACTTTTACGTCTTTTCGCCAGGTAACCGGCGCCCCGCCGCGTGGCGGGCGGCCACGTAACCGAACACCATCGAACTCGCGATGCTCGCTCCGGCGCCCGGATAGGTTCGGCCCATGACCGTGGCGGTGGTATTGCCGGTCGCGTAGAGACCCTCGATCACCCGATCCTGCTCGCCGAGGACCTGCGCATATTCGTTGGTGATCACCCCACCGCAGGTCCCGACGTCGGCCGGCAGCACCCGCGTCGCGTAGTAGGGCGCCCGGTCCAGTGGGCCGAGCGCGGCGTTGGGCCGGTAACCGGGATCACCCAGGCAGTCGTTGTAGGCCGACTGCCCGCGCCCGAAGTCGGGGTCCAGACCCTTGGCCGCGAACCTGTTGAACCGCTGCACGGTTCGCATTAATTCATCTGCGGGCAGGTCGATCTGGGCGGCGAGTTCACCAACCGTCCCAGCGCGCTTGACGGCGCCACTTTCGATCAGCGCCGGCGGTAGGTGCTGGCGGTTGAGCGGGTTGGTGCCGGCGACATAGCGGCGCACGTACCCGTCGTCGAAGATCATCCAGCACGGCACCGCTTTGTTGGCATACATCGCCTTGCCGACCTCGACGTAGGAGTTCGACTCGTTGCAGAACCGCCGGCCGGTTGAGTCGACGTAGATGGCGCCGGGACGCTGTCGCCCCGAACCGAGCGAGGCGGCGGCCGCTCCGCCGTTGGCAATGAAAACCGAAGGCAACCACCAGGCTTCGTCAAGGAGATCGGTCTTGGCGCCGAGTCGCATCGCGGTCTGCAGCACCTCGCCGGTGTCGCCGGCGTTGGCGATCGACCACTGCCCCTCGTTGGGCTGGTCGCCACTGTACTGCCGACGCATCTCCGCGTTGTGGCCAAAACCGCCGGCGGCCAACAGGACTCCCTTGCGGGCCTCGACATTCACGCTCGTCCCGTCCCGGGTGATGCGCGCGCCGACGACGCGGCCGTCCTCGACGATCAGGTCCGCCATGGCGGCATTGATCCACAACGGAGGCCGGCCGTCACTGAGATCGATGAGCACCTTGAGCATCTGACCGATCAACGAGGCGCCGTTGGTCAGGAGGTGCCGGCGGGCGATCCGCGCTGCCCTGGTCCGGGCGAACACCTTGGCCGCGACCGCGAACGCCCGCGGCGAGCGGTTGTAGTACTGAACCGAACGCAGCTCGTTGGTGAGCACCACGTACCCGTAGTTCTTGGCCAGCGCCGGTTGCACCTTGTCGTGCCATGCCCCGAGCTCGGCGGCATCGAACGGGATTCCCTCGACGGCGCGACCGGATTCGTTGCCGCCCTTGTGGTTCGGATAGTAGTCGCTCCAGCCGGCGCAGCGGATCAGCCGAACCCCCCGCCGCATCAGGAAGTTGATCATCTCGTAGCCCGCGGTGAGAAACATTTCCCGGCGCGCGGGGGAGGACGGTGCACCGATTTCGCCGACCACGTCGGCCAGGTAGGCAAGACCGTCCTCATGTGAGTCGGCGATGCCGTCGGTCCGCATCAGCGGATTGTTCGGCAGCCAGACGATTCCGCCGGAAAGCCCGGTCGAACCGCCGACCAGCGGTTGCTTTTCCACTATCAGCGGTTCCAGCCCGGCGTCCAGCGCCGCCAGGCCGGCCACCATGCCGCCCCCGCCACTACCGGCGATAAGCAGATCGACCGAGTGGTCCCAGTCCGTGCTCATCGCGCTACCCCCGGCACGGTGAGACCGAGGTCGGCGATCGGGACGTCGATGGTGGTGTTGGTCTTCTGGATCGCCGGCACCAGAACGTCATACGGCAGGTCGGCGAGGAAACCGTCGATGACGCGCTCGAAGTTCGAGATCAGCCCCTCGATCTGGCTCGACAGGCGCATGTACTCAAAACCCTTTGAATGCAAGCCCTTCTGCTGCTTGGGCAGATTGGAGAAATCCTGGGCCGGGATCGGCGGCCAGCGCGGGTCGTCGGGGGCCATGGGTTCCGGTGGGGTGGGTCTGCCGGTTGCCTGATCCGGCGGGATGCGGGTGAGCGACCAGATCTCGAACAGGGTTTCCTCTGGGCCCAGCGGCCGGATCCGGTATGACGACGCGCTGCTGTACTGCGGCAACAGGAAATAATGCGGGAAGCAGAACCCGATAGCGTCGACGATGCCGCGGCGCTGCAATTCGTTGAGGTCGGGAATGTCGCAGCCCCTGGCCCGGTGCCAGCGCACCACCGCGTCGTTCAGGGTCGCTTTCCACACCGCCATCGCCTCGGCCGGGTCGGCGGGCAACTCCATGTTCTGCAGGCCTTCGGCGATGCGGAGGTCGTTTTCGTGGGTCATCCCGGCCATGCCCTCGCCGAGCGTCCGCATGAAGTACAGGCTGGTTTGGATCAGTCCCGGCGGCTGGCCGGTGGCCGGTTGTGACGACGGAAGCAACTGCGGGTGGGTCTGAGGAACGTGATAGCCCTCCATGAACGCCGCCGTCGCGAGCTTCCAGTTCACCGGAAGCCGGCACGACTGCCACCACTCGCTCCGCAGTGACTCGACCTTCCAGGCATCGTAGATCGTCGCGAACGGTTCGAAGCAGTCCCGCAAACCCGGTGCGCCGTCGTCGAAATTGATCCACGCGCAGCCGCCCCAGAGTTCGCAGCGCACCGGAACCAGGGCCAGGTCCTGCGGATTCAGATTCGACTCGTCGAACGCATCGGAACGCAGCACGAAAGTGTTGCGTCCGTCGATGCCCCAGCACCAGCCGTGGAACGGGCACACGAAGGTGCGGCGGGACCCGTTGCCCTCCACCAATTTCACGCCGCGGTGCCGGCAGGCGTTGTGATAGGCGCGCACATTCTCGGCGTCCAGTCGCACGACGATGACCGACTGGTCGAGGATCTCGTATTCGACGAAGTCGCCCGGCTTGGGAATCTCCTCGAGACGGCACGCCATCTGCCATACCCGGGGCCAGAACTTCTCGTTCTCCAGCGCGTAGAACTCGGGGTCGTAGTAGCGCTGCTTGGGGATGCGGTCGGCGGTCTGTACCGCCCACGGCACCGGGAGCGGTGTCCAGTTCACCTCGGTACGCATCGGGTTCACCTCGTTCGTTGGCTGTTCACAGGATCCGAGACATCCGTCCCTGCCAGTACTTTTCGCGGATCCGCCGCTTGTAGAGCTTGCCGTTCGGATCGCGGGGCAACTCAGGGTCGAAGTCGACGGTGCGCGGGCATTTATAGGTCGCCAGGTGTGCCCGGCAGTAATCGATGAGCTCGGCTTCCAGGTCGCTGTCACCCACCACGCCGGCCACCGGTTGCACGACGGCCTTGACCTCTTCGCCGAACTCGTCGTTCGGCACGCCGAAGACCGCCGCGTCAACCAGTTTGGGGTGCATGACCAAGAGGTTCTCCACCTCCTGCGGGTAGATGTTCACCCCGCCTGAGACGATCATGAAGGTGGAACGGTCCGTCAGATACAGGTAACCCTCCTGATCGACGCGGCCGACGTCACCGAGGGTGCGCCAACCGCGATCGTTGTACACCGCGGCGGTCTTGGCCGGATCCTTGAAGTACTCGAAGTCGGGACCGCCCTCGAAATAGAGCTCGCCGGATTCACCGACCGGCAGCTCGTTGCCGTCCTCGCCGACTACGTGCACGGCGGTCATCGGGATGCCCACCGAACCCGGGTGCGCCAGCCACTCCTGCGGCCCGATCGTGGTGCCGGCGAAACCCTCAGTGCCGCCGTAGTATTCGTGAATGATCGGCCCGAACCAGTTCATCATCTTGTGCTTGACTGCGACGGGGCAGGGGGCGGCCGCATGGATCACGCACTGCAGACTCGAGACGTCGTACATGTCGCGCACGTGCTCGGGCAGCTTGAGCATGCGCACGAACATGGTCGGCACGAACTGGGCGTGCGTCACCCGATGCGTCTCGATGAGCTGCAGCACCGTCTCGGCGTCGAACCTGGGCATCAGGATCGCTGCGGCGCCAACCCGATTGACCGCCATGGTGTAGTTCACGCCGGCCGCGTGATACATCGGCGCGGGGGACAGGTACACGCTGGACGGGCTCATGCCGTACTTATGGGTCAGGGCCATCTCCAGAACCGCCTGCGCCCACGACCCGTTGCCGTCGCCGGGCAAAGGCCGTCGCACCGCCTTGGGCCTGCCGGTGGTGCCCGAGGAGTACAACATCTCTGAGCCGTCCGAGGGCGGCGGCGGCTCGCCCGCGGCGCCCAGCGCATCCTCGTACGCCTGCCAGCCCGGCCGGTCAGCGCCGACCACGAGGTGAATGTCCACCCGCTGGTTGACATGTCGGACGTGGTCGGCCAGTTCCGGCATCGAACCGTCGACAAGGACAGCGCGAGCGTCCGAATCGTCGATGACGTAGGCGACCTCGTCCGGGGTGAAGTGGGTGTTGACGGCGGTGTAGTACAGACCGGAAAGCTGACAGCCCCAGGTGATTTCGAAGAACTCCGGCCGGTTCGGCAGGATCAGCGCCACACCGTCGCCGCGGCGCAGTCCCGCATCGTGCAACGCCGCGGCGACCTGCCGGCTTCGACCGTAGAGCCGTGCATATGAAATCGCGTCGCCGTCGACGATCAGGGCCGGGGACTCCGGCGCTGTTCTCGCGTGGTCGGCGATGTTCACGGACGAACTCCCGCAGGCCTAGGTGCTGGTCGCACCGTCGGTCGACGCGGCCGCCGCGGCTGCCTGGCGCCGGGCCTGTTCGGACGGTAATACCTTGTCTCGGAACACCGTCTGAATCAGCTCCTGAACGTCCTTGCTGATCGAGGCGAGGGCGACCAGGTCATTGGAGCTCTGCCAATGGACCCGCATGCCCATCAGTTCCCAGGCCCGCTTGAGGTTCGCCTTGGTGGCCAGCAGGGTCGTCATGGGCGCCTGTGCGATATGGCGGGCGATCGCCTCGACGCGGGCGTCAAGCTGGTCACGCGGCACGACTTCGTTGACCAAACCGACTTCCAAAGCCTTCTTGGCGTCGATGACCTCGGCCAAAAACAGGTAGTAGGCGGCGCGCCGCCAGTTCATGAAAACCCACGGCTCGATCGAGCATTCGCCGGACGGCATCCCGAATCCCTGCAGTGGTGGGTAAGAGAAGTAGGCATCCTCCGAGGCAATCACGATGTCGGTGGTCAGCCCGTAGTGCGTGCCGCCGCCCACGCAGTAACCGTGCACCTGCGCGATCGTCGGCTTGGAGAACTCCCACAGGTTCAGCACCGGCTTGACGAACAGATCCGTCTGCGGCTTCCAGGGGGTACCCATCACCTTGGCGCCTTCGACGAATGCCGGGTAGTCGACCGCGTTGTTTCCGATAGCGTGCCCGGAGCAGAAGCCCTTGCCGTTGGCCTTGAGCACCAGCACCTTGATGTCGTAATCGCGGTCCGCGTCCAGCAGTGCGGCGTCGACCTCTTCGGAGAGTTTCTGGTCCTGGGCGTTGGCCTTCTCCGGCCAGTTCAGCGTCACGCGCGCGATGGGGCCTTCCTTCTCGTAGATGATTCTTTCGCGGGTCTCGTTGAGATCCATGGCTCCGCCTTTCCGTTAAGAGGTGATGACGCCGATCTGAGTGCCGATGTCGTAGGTCGTGCCGGTCTGAGCCGTCCACTGCACGGTGCCGGATGCACCGGCTTCGATTTCCTGCTCCACCTTCTCGGTGGCGATGACGTAGATCGGTGTGCCCTCCTCGACGTATTCGCCGCCGTCCACGAGCAATTCGGTCAACTCCGCTTCGGCGACCGCCACCGACACCCGAGGTATCCGAATGATGAAGTCAGCCACCGGCACTCACCCGGTCCGCGGCATCCAGGGTGCGTCGCGCGGCGGCCACGACGCGCGCCGGCGAGGGGAACACCTGAGCCTCCAGCGCCGCCGCGGCCGGGTTGGGCACGAACCTGGCGCCCACCCGCTGCACTGGTGCGACCAACTCGCCGAACAGTTCGGACTGCAAGATCGCGGCGATCTCCGCGCCGGGGCCGGCGAACTGCACCGCGTCGTGCACGATCACCGCCCGGCGGGTGCGACGGACCGATTCGACGACGGTCTCGACGTCCAGGGGCACCAGGGTGCGCAGGTCGACGACCTCTGCACTGACGTCCTGCTCCTGCAAGGTGGCCGCCGCGGCCAGCGCGTCATGCACGGCACGGCCGTAGCTGATGAGTGTCACGTCGGTGCCGGGGCGTTTGATGTCAGCCTGGCCCAACGGAATTGAGAAGCCGGGGTCGACCGGGACGGGTCCCTTCCTGCTCTGCAGGCGAATCGTCTCGACGAACAGGCACGGGTCGGGGTCGAAAATCGCCGACGTCAGTAAGCCCTTGCCGTCGCGCGGGGTGGACGGGACGATCACCTTCATCCCGGGGATGTGCATGAACCACGCCTCGAGGGACTGCGAGTGGGTGGCACCCGTGGCCAGGCCCGCGTACACCTGGGTGCGCACGGTGATCGGCGCCGAGGTCCGCCCGGCGGTCATGAAGCGCAGTTTGGCGGCGTTGTTGATCAGTTGGTCGGCGGCGATGCCGATGAAGTCCATGATCATAATCTCGGCAACCGGCAACAGGCCGTCTATCGCGGCGCCGATGGCCGCGCCGAGAATGGCTGCCTCCGAAATCGGGGTATCCAGCACCCGGTCGTGCCCGTACTTGGTCGAAAGTCCTGCTGTGGGACCAGATGCGCCGGGATCGGCGATGTCCTCACCGAGCAGGAAAACCCGGTCGTCGGCCTCGAGGGCCTGATCCAGCGCGAGGTTCAGGGCCTCGCGCATGGTCATCTCTTTTTCCGTAGCCATCGCCCCCTACCCTGGGAACCCGATCGGAGTCGCGTACACATCCCGCTCGAGTTCGTCGACCGACGGCGAATCGGCGTCAAGCACCGCGCGCAGCGCCGACTCGACGGCCGCTGCCGCCTCAGCGTCGATGCGGTCGAGTTCTTCGAAGCTGCAGATGCCCGCATCGACCAGGTTGTCGCGGAAGCGCGGAACCGGGTCGGCCGCCAGCGCATCGGCGAGCTGATCCTTGGGGATGTAGGGCATCCGGTCACCGAAGTAATGGCCCCGGAAGCGGAACGTGACGCACTCGATGAAGGTCGGCCCGCCGCCGCCGCGCGCGTGGGCCAGCGCCTCCTCGAGTGCGGCGCGCACCGCCAGCGGGTCGTTCCCGTCGACGCGGACTCCGGGCATTCCGTACCCGGCGGCGCGGTCGGCTACCCGCTCGATCTTCATGGTGTCCGAGGTCGGCGTCATTTCGGCGTACTGATTGTTCTGGCACACGAACACCAACGGCAGATCCCACAACGCGGCCATGTTGGCGGCCTCGTGGAAGGAGCCGGTGTTGGTGGCGCCGTCGCCGAAGCTGACGACCGTAACCCGGTCCAGCCCTTTGCGTTTGCCTGCCATCGCCAGACCGACGGCCACCGGGGGACCGGCACCGACGATGCCCGTCGACAGCATCACGCCCTTGTCGGGGTTCGCTATGTGCATGGTGCCGCCCTTGCCGCGGCCGGCGCCGACGGTGCGGCCCATCATCTCGCCGTAGATCTCCTCGAGCGGCACACCCTTGCCGATCAGGTCGTGCAACCCGCGGTACGTCGTCACCAACTGGTCGTCGGGCCGCAGCATCACCCCCATGGCCGCGGCGATGGCCTCCTGGCCACGCGACGGCCAGTACACGCACATGAACTCCCCGGTGGCGATGCCTTTGGACAGCCGGTCGTCGGCGGTCTTCATCAGCACCATCAGTTCGTAGATCCGCCGCTGCCCGGATGAATCCCGCTGCGGCGCAGCCCCGTCGGTTGTCATGCTCCCGACCACGGTTTGACCTTGAGGAAGCCGCCGGCGTCGACCCGCAGCTGTTGGCCGGTGACGTAGCGGGCGGCATCGGAAGCCAGGAACAACACGGCCTCACTGATGTCTTCGGGTTCCACGTAGGGCACCGGCATCGCCTGCACCAACGGGAAGATCGGTTCGGCGTCCTCGCGGGTCGGATTCGGCAGGTCAGGCCGGAACGCGCGGTACATCGGCGCGCTGTGCAGCATGTCGGTGTTGACATTGGTGGGATGCACCGCGTTCATCCGGATGGAGAACGGTGCCAGTGCGCGGGCGAAGTCGTTGACATAGTGCGACGCAGCGATTTTGGCGAACGCGTACCCGGCGCCCCCGGGACCGCCGTCGATGCCGGTGGTGTTCATCGAGGACATGAACGCGGCGTTCGATCCGATGACGATCACCGACGCGCCCGCTTGCAGATGCTTGAGGCTGCTGTGCACGAGATTGAGCACGCCGACCAGATCCACGTCGACGGCATCGGCGAACGCCTGCGGCGGCAGACCGGCGGTCAACGGGCAGATACCGGCGTTGGCCACGACGACGTCGAGGTGGCCGAACTCGGCGACGCCGTCATCGAGCGCGGCGGACAGCGCGGCACGATCGCGGACGTCGACGATCGCGGAAAAGACCCGCTGACCTTCCTTCTCCACCAGGCGCACGGTCTCGTCCAGATCCTCCGGCCGCGCCAGCGGGTACTCGTTGGTCTCGATGTCCGCACACAGGTCCAGGGCGATGATGTCGGCGCCCTCGGCCGCCAGCAACCGGGCGTGCGATCGACCCTGCCCCCGCGCCGCCCCGCTGATCACCGCCACCTTGCCGGCTACCCGGCCCGCTGACCGAGTCACGCTGCGCCCCGCACCTTCAACGATCCGCGTTGTGCCATAAGGCTATTCGCGATTGGACCAATGGTCGGCTCCATAGCATCTCTTTCACGAGCAGCCGCGTCGGACGCCCCCGCGCATGGCTGCAGTCGCGCCATCAATATGGCCTACAGTAGCTAGAATATCTAAAATAGCAAGAAATGACGCGGGCGACCGGAAGGGCGGGCGATGACGGGGATGCTCAGCGGTGTTCGAGTAATCGAGTTGGCGTCCTGGACATACGTTCCGTCGGCCGGAGTGGCCCTCGCGGACTGGGGCGCCGACGTCATCAAGGTCGAAGGTGTCACCTCCGGAGATCCCGCTCGGGCGTTGGTGGTCGGCGGTTTCACCCGCGACGCGGCGCGTGCGGACGCCGACTTCATTCTGGAGCTCAGTAACCGGGGTAAACGCAGCATCGCCATCGACATCAAGACCGACACCGGACGGGAGTTGTTCGGCCGCCTGCTGGCATCGGCGGACGTGTTCTTGACCAATTGGCTGCCCGGCGCATTGCAGCGGGCCCGGCTGACCGTGGACGATCTGCGGTCGTTCAACCCGGACATCATCATCGCCCGGGGCACCGGCCTGGGCGTGCGCGGACCGGACCGCGACCGCGGCGGCTTCGACGCCGCCACCTATCTGGCCCGGGGTGGAGTCGCCTACACGCTGACGCCCTTCGGCACCGAGCACCCCGCGGTTCAGGGTCCCGCATTCGGCGACCTGCAGGGGGGCGCGACGTTGGCCGGCGGGGTGTGTGCCGCGCTGTTCCACCGGGAACGGACCGGCGAGCCCAGCATCGTCGACTCCTCACTGCTGGCTCAGGCGATGTGGGCCATTGCGCCGTCGATCTCGGTGGCCGATCTGTTCGACATCGACGGAATCCCCGGCGCCCCGCCCGGATTGACGATCAATCCCCTGGTGGCCAGGTACAAGACCAAGGACGACAGGTGGATTCAGCTCGTCTTCCTGCAACCCGACAAATTCTGGCCCGGCTTCTGCCGGCGCATGGGCATGGCCGAGCTGGCCGACGACGAGCGGTTCGTGCCGTCGGCCAATCTGATCGCCAACGCCGCCGAAGCAACAGCCATCTTCGCCAATGCCTTTGCGCGCCATGACCTCGCGCATTGGCGGGAGGTGCTGAAGGACGAGCCGGGAGTGTGGGGCGCCCTCGCGACCCCGAAAGAAACCCTGAACGATCCGCAGGTCGAACCCAACGGATACGTGATCACCAATGTCGATGACAAGGGCGAGCAATACCGAACCGTGGCCGCACCCGTGCAATTCGACGAAACCCCGCCCGGCCCAACGCGTGCGCCCGAGCACGGCCAGCACACCGAGGAGATCCTGCTCGAGCTCGGTGTCGACTGGGACGAGATCGCCCAGGCGAAAGACGTGCAAGCGATTCTGTGAACCAACCGGCGCAAATGCGCGGTTGGCCGCCCGGACCGGGATACCCTTTGCCCGAAATTGATGCCGCTGGGCGGTGACTGCGCCAGCGGGTGGCGGGAGGCAAAGTGTCGTATCTCATCGCGGCGCCAGAGTTTCTTTCTGCGGTGGCCTCAGATCTGGCCAGTCTCGGCTCGTCGCTCGGCGCGGCCAACGCGGCCGCCGCGGCCCCCACCACAGCGCTGATCGCCGCCGGCGCTGATGAGGTATCCGCCGCCATTGCAGCGCTGTTCGGTTCGCACGCGCAGACCTACCAGTCGCTGAGCGTTCAGGTGACTGCGTTTCATCGGCAATTCGTCCAAGCCCTCACCTCCGGCGCGGGCAGCTACGCGTTGGCTGAGGCCGCCAACGCAACTCCGTTGGCGGCGCAGTCTGTGGTAGAAGATCTCCTCGCGCTGATCAACGCGCCCACTCAAGTGCTGTTTGGGCGGCCACTGATCGGTGACGGCGCGAACGGCGGCGTCGGACAGAGCGGCGGTGACGGCGGGATCCTGTTCGGCAACGGCGGAAACGGCGGCCCCGGCGGTGCGAATCAGGGCGGTGGCAACGGCGGGAATGCCGGGCTGTTCGGCAACGGTGGAAACGGCGGGCAGGCGGGCAACGCGACGGTGCCCGGAGCCGGTCCCAACGGCGGCGCCGGGGGCAGCGGCGGGTTGCTGTGGGGCAACGGGGGTACCGGCGGCGGCGGCGGAAACGCCTTCGGCGTGCCCGTGGCCGGCCTCGTGGGCTTCTCCGGCGGCAACGGCGGAAACGGCGGCGGGGCCGGCCTGCTGTACGGGTTCGGTGGAGTGGGCGGCGCGGGTGGAACCGGCGGGACGGCGCCCGCGGTCGGCACCCCGATGATCCCGTCGGCTGGCGGCGTCGGGGGCTCCGGCGGCACCGGCGGCGGAGCCGCGGCGTTATTCGGCTACGGCGGCGCAGGAGGTGCCGGCGGGACCGGCGGACTCAGCGATGCGGGCACCTCCAGCGTGGGTGGCTACGGCGGCCAGGGCGCCAACGGCGGGCAGAGCGGCCTGCTGTACGGCGCACCGGGTGTCGGGGGCGCCGGCGGCGCGGGTGGCGCGGGTGTCGGCGGCGTGACGGACGGCAACCCGGGCGGCCACGGCGGCGCGGGTGGCAACGGCGGCCCGATCGGCCTGGTCGGCAACGGTGCCCGCGGCGGCGACGGCGGTATCGGCGGCAACGGCGCCGCGTTCGGTGCCATCGGTGGCAATGGCGGCGTCGGCGGTCTCGGCGGCGACGGCGGACCCGGTGGTCTGCTCTTCGGCAGCGGGGGCGCGGCCGGCAATGGCGCACTCGGCGGCGACGGCGGCGTCGGCAACGTCACCGGTTACGCGGGATCCGGCGGTTTCGGCGGCACCGGCGGGCAGGCTTCGCTGTTCGGCATGGGCGGTCAGGGCGGCAACGGCGGCGGCATCGGCGCCGGCACTACGGCGGCGGCACCGCCCAGCCTGCAACCGGTCGGCGGCATGGGCGGCGCGGGCGGCCGCGGCGGGGTGCTGATCGGGCTGGGCGGCAACGGCGGCAACGGCGGGGCAACCAGTGCCGGCGGTGTGCTGTATGCCAGCGGCGGCAATGGTGGCAACGGCGGCTGGGTGTTCGGGTTCGGCGGCAACGGCGGCAACGGCGGCACCGGGTTGGGCAGCGTCGCCAACGGGGGAGCGGGAGGTAACTCGGCGGTCCTGTTCGGTTTCGGTGGCGCGGGAGGCACCGCGGGTGCCGGGGGCATCGGCACGGGCGGTGCTGGCGGTTCGGGCGGGCTGCTGTTGGGCAACGGCGGAGCCGGCGGCAACGGCGGGCCCGGCGGCGCCGGGACCGGTGGCGCCGGCGGCAATGCGCAGCTGATCGGCAATGGCGGAAACGGCGGTGCCGGCACCGGCGGCGCACCCGGCGGCGCCGGTGGTTCGCGCGGATTGCTGCTCGGCCAGAACGGGGCCACCGGGCCCAGCTGAGCACGAGGGAACAGGGCAAATTGCACAGTGTTCGGTGATCCGGACGGCGAACTGCACAGACTGGTATGCATCCGCGTCGAATGCGCGGCAATCGCGGAATTGTTCAGTAAGGTGACGGCGTGAACGCCGGTCGCGAGTCGGGGCAGGTCAGGCTGGATCTGCCAGGCCGGCTGCAGCGTTACGAGCAGGCCTTCGCCGACCTCGATGCACCGTTCGCGTTCTTGGACCTCGACGCGCTGTGGAGCAACGCCACACAGCTACTTGACCGGGCGGGTGACAAGCCGATCCGGGTCGCGTCGAAATCGTTGCGGTGCAGAGCGATCCAGCGGGAGATCCTTGACTCGAATCGTCGCTTCGACGGACTGATGACCTTCACCCTGGCCGAGACACTGTGGCTGGCCGGACACGGCTTCGACAATCTGCTGTTGGCCTACCCGCCGACTGACCGGGTGGCGCTGCGCGAACTGGGCGAGTTGACTGCCGAGAATCCCGACGGGGCACCGATCGTGATGGTGGACAGCGTCGAACATCTGGACCTGATCGAGAGCGCCACCCACCAACCGGTCCGGCTGTGCCTCGACCTGGACGCCGGCTACTGGCCCGCCGGTGGCCGGCTGAAGATCGGGCCGAAGCGTTCGCCGCTGCACACGCCCGAACAGGCGCGCGCGCTCGCGGTCGAGATCGCCCGGCGCCCGGCTTTGAAGCTGGTCGCGCTCATGTCCTACGAGGGTCATATCGCCGGTTTCGGTGACCGGGTGGCCGGCAAACATGCGCAGAACCTCATCGTCGGGTGGATGCAGCGTCAGTCGATCGCCGAGTTGCGCGAACGTCGCGCCCGGGCGGTCGAACTCGTGCGCGAGGTGGCAGACCTGCAGATCGTCAACGCCGGCGGCACCGGCGACCTGCAACTGGTCGCCCAGGAACCGGCGATGACCGAGGCGACCGCCGGCTCGGGGTTCTACGCGCCGACGCTGTTCGACACCTATTCGTCGTTCACCTTGCAGCCCGCGGCGATTTTCGCGCTGCCGGTGTCGCGCCGGCCCGATGCGCTTACGGTGACCGCCCTCGGTGGTGGTTATCTGGCCAGCGGTGTAGGCGCCAAAGACCGGATGCCAACGCCCTATCTGCCGACCGGCCTGAAGCTCAACCCGATGGAGGGCACCGGCGAGGTGCAGACCCCGTTGACCGGCGCCGCCGCCCGGCGGCTGAAGATCGGTGACAAGGTCTACTTCCGTCATACCAAGGCCGGCGAGCTATGTGAGCGGTTCGACTGCCTGCATTTGGTGCGGGGCTCGGCGATCGTCGGCACCGTGCCCACGTATCGGGGTGAGGGGCGCACCTTCCTGTGATTGCCAACGAACGAAAGCTGATGCGATGAGCGATAACTGGAGCAACTGGGCCGGTGACCAAGTCTGCGCGCCGTCAGCGATCAAGCGGCCGACGTCGGAGGCCGAACTCGTCGAGATCGTTGCCGGCGCCGCGCAGCGGGGCGAACGGGTGCGCGCGGTCGGGACCGGGCACTCGTTCACCGACTGCGCCTGCACCGACGGCGTGATGATCGATATGACGGGCTTGCAGCGCGTCATCGATGTCGACCGGGCCAACGGACTGGCGACGGTCGAAGGTGGGGCCAAGCTGCACTCGCTGTTCGCGGAGCTGGCTCGGCACGGGTTCGGCATCGAGAACCAGGGCGATATCGACAAGCAGTCGATCACCGGGGCCACCGCGACCGCCACGCACGGCACCGGTGCGCGCTTCAAAAACGTCTCGGCGCAGATTGTTTCGGCGCGACTGGTCACCGCCGCCGGCGAGGTGGTGAACGTGTCCGAGGACTCGGACAAGGACGAATACCTGGCCGCCCGGGTCTCCCTCGGTGCGCTGGGGGTGGTCTCCCGGGTCACCTTCAAGGTGGTGCCGCTGTTCACCCTGCACCGCACCGACGAGCGACGTCCATTGATCACCACGCTCGAGCGTCTCGACGCCGACGTGGACGCGAACGACCATTTCGAGTTCTTCGTGTTCCCCTACGGCGACACGGCTTTGGCGCGCACGACCCGTCGCAGCAACGAGGAGCCCCGGCCGGCGCCCGCGTGGAAGAAGCGGCTGGGCGAGGAAGTCGAAAACGCCGGCCTGAACGTCATATGCCGCACCGGCCGGCGATTCCCCGGCGCGGCACCGCAACTGAACCGCCTGATGACCAGCCTGATGTCGCCGTCGACAGTGCAGGATCACGGGTGGAAGGTGTATGCCAGCGCCCGCAACGTCAAGTTCACCGAGATGGAGTACGCGATCCCGCGCCAGCATGCGCGCGAGGCGGTACAACGGATCATCGACCTGGTGCGGCGGCGCAAGCTGCCGATCATGTACCCGCTCGAGGTGCGCTTCAGCGCTCCCGATGACGCGTTCCTGTCAACCGCGCACGCCCGCGACACCTGTTACATCGCGGTACACCAGTTCATCGGTATGGAATACGAGAACTACTTCCGCGCAGTGGAAGAGATCATGAACGAATATGCGGGACGACCGCATTGGGGCAAACGCCACTATCAGACCGCGGCCACCCTGAAGGAGCGTTATCCGGAATGGGCGCGATTCACCGCGGTGCGCGACCGCCTCGACCCCAACCGGGTCTTCCTCAACGACTACACCCGGCGCGTGCTGGGAGACTGATCCGCACAGTCCGGCAGCACGATTCGTCCGGTCTCAACACACTTACAGGTCCATATCGATACGGGCCGCTCTCTGGCGCGGCGGGCCGAAGCCACAAATCATGGCACGGTGCGCACAATGCGGCGCACCCCCAGCGAGATGTCTTCACCCGCAAGATGTTTGTTCCGCTGCGGGCGTATCGGTAGGGGGTAAGAAAGGCATGACTGCAAGCTGGGTCCCTACCCAGATATCCGGCGACCCCAACTCGGGTCGCATTCTCGACACTGCCCGGGGCATCCTGATCGGCCTGCGCCGGTGCCATTCGGCCACCGCATTCGACGAATTGCACGGCGCTGCACAACGTCACCGGGTTCCGGTGTATGCGATGGCCTGGGCACTGGTTCATCTGGCCGGTTCGGGGGCGGAGACCCCCAGTTTCATCGAGGCACAGTCCGCGGCGCGTCACGAGTGGGGCGAACTGCTCGCGGACTCCGCCGTTTGAGTCGCTGAAACCATCGCCGGCCGCGGCAGAGGGAAGTGCCGCGGCCGGCGGTTCAGCGCGTTGCCCACGCCGGTGATTGGGCCGCGGCACGCAGCGCGGCGACGATCTGCTGCTCTTTCTCCAGAAAGCGGTCCGTGGGGGTGGGCACCGAGATCGCGATCACGTTGTCCGCGATGGACCGCCGGGCGATCGCGGCCGCGGAGATTCCCGGCGTGTGCTCGTCCCGGTCAAAAGCGACTCCGCTGGAACGGATCTCGTCGATTTCCCGGCGCAGCGCTCCGGCCTCCTGGCTGCCCAGCCGGGACAGCGCGGCGTCGACGTCTTCCTCGTCGAGCACGGCGAGCGCCGCCTTGCCGTTCGCGGTACCGATGAGGGGGAAGCGCACCCCAACGGCAGAAACCGCGCGCAGCCGGTGTGAGGACTCGATCTGGTCGATGAACCACATCCGCTGACCGCGTAGCACCGACAGGTCGACGGTCTCGTCGGTCTCCGCCGCGACGCGCTCGATGGTCGGCCGGAACACGGCGGCGATGTGCGCGCCGGTGCCGCTGCCGAAGCCCAGCAACCGCTCGCCGAGGGAGAAGCGGCCGTTGGAATCAGCGCTCACCAGGCCGACTTCGACCAGGCTGACCAGCAGTCGCCGCACGGTCGACTTGGCCAGCCCCAGGCGCTCACCGAGATCGACCAGACGCAGCTGTCCGGGCTCGGCGGCGATCTCGTCCAGCGCGGCCGCGGCGCGACGCAGCACCTGAATTCCCTCGTCACGATTCGTCGGTGTTTTCCGTTCCGTTGGGGCCACGTTTCCAATATAGTGTTCCGCATCGCGGTCCGAAAGGGACCGGATAACGAATCAGAGGAGGCGTAGATGACTGATCTGCCGGCGGGGCGGCATTTCTTTCGCAGCGACGACGGCTATGAGGAAGCGCGCCGCGGCACGGTCTGGAACCAGCGTGTTCCCGAGCGCTATCCGGAGGTGATCGTTCGAGCCGCCGATACCGACGACGTCGTCGCCGCCCTCCGCTACGCCAAAGCCAACAAGCTCAAAGTGAGCATCCGATCGGGCGGACACAGCTGGGCGGCAAACCATCTGCGCGACGGCGCCCTGTTGCTCGACATGCACCGCATCGATCACGCCAGGATCGACGCCGAGAAAGGCATCGCGGTGGTCGGCCCTGGGAAGGGCGGCAGCATCCTGATGGGCGAACTCGAAGCGCAGAACCTGTTTTTCCCGGCCGGTCACTGCAAAGGGGTCTGCGTCGGCGGCTACCTGCTGCAGGGCGGGTACGGCTGGAACAGCCGAGTCCAGGGCTTGGCGTGCGAGAACGTCGTCGGCCTCGACGTGGTCACCGCCGACGGCGAGCAGATTCACTGCGACGCCGACAATCACCCCGACTTGTATTGGGCGGCAAGAGGTGCCGGCCCCGGCTTCTTCGCGGTGGTCACCTCCTTCTACCTCAAGCTGTTTCCACGGCCGGGGGCCTGCGGCACCAGCGTGTACGTCTACCCGATCGACTATGCCGACGAGATCTACACCTGGGCCCGCAATGTCAGCGCAGAAGTGGACCGCCGCGTGGAGATGCAGATCGTGGCGGGCCGAAGCGTGCCCAGCATGGGCATCGAAACACCGTCGATCACGTTCGCATCACCGGCTTTCGCCGACTCCGAAAAGGAGGCCGAGGCGGCCCTGGCGATCTTCGGCACGGTCCCGGTACTGGACAAGGCACTGGTCGCGGTTCCCTACATGCCGACCGACATGCCCACCTGGTACACCGCCGTGATGAGCAATTACCTTTCGGACTACCGCTACACCGCCGACAACATGTGGACCTCGGCGTCGGCGGAGGACCTGCTGCCCGGCATCCGCAACATCATCGACACGATCCCGGATCACCCGTCGCACTTCCTGTGGCTGAACTGGGGGCCGTCACCGCAGCGCCCCGATATGGCGTACAGCATCGAAGACGAGGTCTATCTGGCGCTGTACGGGGCGTGGAAAGACCCCGCCGACGATGCCAAGTACGGCGATTGGGCCCGGTCGAACATGGCCGCCATGTCACACCTGGCCACCGGTATCCAACTGGCCGACGAGAACCTCGGCCAGCGCCCGGCGCGGTTCGCCAGCGATGCGGCCATGGCCAAGCTGGACCGGGTTCGCGCCGAATACGACCCCGATGGTCTCTTCAACAGCTGGATGGGAAGACTCTGATGACCACTGACCTCTACCTCGGTTACCGCGGCGACGATGCCGACACGCCATGGGGCAAGTACTTCAAACCCGAGATGGCCGCGCTGCCAAGACATGTCGTGGAGGCACTGGAACACGGCACCCAGGCCGAGCAGACCCTGCTGGCCTACGCCGACGCGGCCCGGGTGGCCGACGAGGGCTACCAGTGGACCGAGAACGGATTCGGGGTTCTTGCCGACGGCGGCTATCAGGTTTCGGTCCGTACGGACATGCCCGGCGTGACACCGCCGATGTGGTCATGGTGGTTCGGTTGGCACGGCAGCGACAGCCGTCGCTACAAGTTGTGGCATCCGCGCGCCCACCTGTCCGCGGCCTGGAAGGACGGGCATGACACCGGCCGGACCGGCGCGCAACGCTACATTGGCCGCTGGTCGATGATCAACGAGTACATCGGCTCGGCAATGCTCAGTGGCGCAATACAATTCGTTGAACCGGTCACCATGGGATTGCCCCCCGACTCCGACGACGCGATCGCCATCTGTGCCCGGCTGGGTTCCGGCGACGCGCCCGTCGACGTCGGATGGTTCATCCATCACGTCCGTTCGACGCCGAGCGGGTCGGAGATGCGGTCGCGGTTCTGGATGGGCGGATCGCACATTGCGGTTCGAAAGGCTCCCGGCGTGGCGTCGAAGGCGGTGCGTCCGATCGCAGCCCGGATGCTCGGCAACGCGGAGTCCAGCGCCCGGAATCTGTTGGTGCACTGCGCCCAGGAGATGAACCACCTGGCCGGGTTCCTGCCGGAGCTGTACGAGAAGTTCGGCAACGAGTAGTCAGCTCAACGGCGTTGCGCGAAGGCCGGAGCGACGAACCGTTGCACCAGCTGACGTTCCACGGCCTCGTTCTCGACCGGCCAGTAGATCAGCGAGAGCACGACCCGCACCACCCACTGGGCGGCCTGCTGGTCGTCGGCGGCCAGCCCGGCGAGTTCGCCGGCGAAGCGGCTCAGTAACGGCGACGCGGTCAGCGCCGTCATGGCGTCGGCGCCACGCACCGAACCGATCATCAATCGGCTAACCGGATCGGAACGAATCCGCCTGAGCGCCAGTGTTATCGCCGTGACAACCCGGTCCGGGCCCATCAGGTTGCCGACCGCAGATCGAACCGCCTCGATGATGTCGGCCGCCGCCCGGGCCAGAACTGCGTCCCGGATCTCGGCCTTGCCGCCCGCGTAGCGATAGATCGTGGCCCGCGAGCAGTGCACCTGGGCCGCCAACCGGTCGATGTCCAGCGCGTCCAGACCCTCGCGTGCCACCAGCTCGACGGCCACGTCGTAGATGCGTTCGGCGGCGCGCGCGCGGCGATCACCACCGACCAGCCAATCGCCCTTGCTCATCCGCACCCTCGAGATCTGTATGGCACTGATTCTCATATCTGAGACGAAAAAGTAGAAGTATCTCAGCATATGCGCACGTCTCGTCGATTGGGTGAGAAATCCGTCGGCTCGTGTTCCCGGTGCTGCGTATCTACTTTCGTTGACTTTTCCCTGACCCGTTGACCTGCGGATTTCCGACACGCAACCTTGAGCCATGACCGTCCTCCACGACCCCGTCGAGTTGTTCGACGACGCGTCCATCCAGGATCCGTATCCGCTCTACGAGCGCATGCGGGGCAGTGGCCCGGTGCACCGGATCGGCGAGTCCGGGTTCTACGTCGTATGCGGCTGGGACGCCGTCAATGAGGCGATCTCGCGAACGGACGACTTCTCGTCCAATTTGACGGCGACGATGCTCTACACCCCGCACGGCACCGTCGTGCCCTTCGAGATGGATGGGCTCGGCGGACCGACCCACGTGCTGGCCACCGCGGACGATCCCAGCCACGCCGTGCACCGCAAGCTGCTGGTGCGTTATCTGGCCGCCAAGCGGATCGCGGTTTTGGAACGCTTCGTCACCCAGACCGCCGAACGGTTGTGGCAAGACGCGCTGCGCGACGGGCGCATCGAGTGGATGGGCGCCGTCGCCGACCGGCTGCCGATGATGGTGGTGGCGGAGCTGATCGGACTGCCCGAGGCGGACGTGGAGCAGTTGGTGCGGTGGGGCTACGCGGCAACCCAACTGCTCGAGGGCCTCGCGGATCAGGAACAGCTTGCCGCCGCGGGGGTTTCGGTGATGGAGCTCAGTAAATACATCAGCGGCCAGTTCGCCCGGGCAGCCGACGACCCGCAGGACAACCTGCTCGGCGAGCTGGCGAGCGCTTGCGCCACCGGTGAACTGGACACCGTCACCGCACAGGTCATGATGATCACGCTGTTCGCCGCAGGGGGTGAATCGACCGCGTCGCTACTCGGCAGTGCCGCCGCGATCCTGGCCGAGCGGGACGACATCGCCGGCCGGCTGCGCGAGCAACCGGCGTTGCTCGGGGCATTCATCGAAGAGACGCTGCGCTTCGAACCACCGTTCCGCGGCCACTATCGACACGTCCTGCGCGACACCACCCTGGCGGGCATGGACCTCGCGGCCGGCTCGCGCCTGGTGCTGCTTTGGGGGGCGGCCAATCGGGATCCGGACCGCTTCGAGGCTCCGGGCGAGTTTCGGCTGGACCGCGCCGGAGGCAGGAACCACCTGAGTTTCGGTAGGGGAGCGCACTTTTGCGTGGGTGCGGCGCTGGCGCGGCTGGAGGCCCGCATCGTGTTGCGGCTGCTGCTGGACCACAGCTCGTCAATCCGGGCCGCCGAGGTGGGGCGCTGGGTGCCCAGCATCCTGGTGCGGCGCCTGGAACGCCTCGAGCTCACCGTCTCCTGAGCCGAAAGCCGTTGCGGCGCCGGTCCTCAGACCGGAGTGGGCGGCAACGCACCCATCGACACGATGAAGGCCTCGACGGCGGTGGCCTGTTCGAAACCTTCCACCTCGACTCGCCACTCGTAGATGCCGGGTTCCAGCGGAATGCCGCCGGGGATGTTGAGGGTCAGCGGCATCCGGACGGCGGTGCCGTGGATGGCTCCCGGGAGGCGGCCCGCCTCCGCGGCCGCTTCGAACAGGATGCGCTGCGGACCCTGCGGCCCCGGCACCGTCACCGATTGACCGTCGGTATCGAGCAACTGGCAGGTGAGCTTGTGCTGCTTGTTGGTCTCGTCCCAATCGATGTCCAGGAACATCACCAAAGCAAAAGGCGGCGTGGGTGTTTGACACTGCCGCCAGCCGAGGCCCAGGGTGTGCACCTTGCCGGACTGCGCATCGGCCTGGGCGGCGTCGGCGAGGAAAAGGCTGACCTTCATGCGGCGGTCAGCGTATCGGTCGACACTGCCGGTTCCACCGCGAGTTGGTGCCCTACGACTGCTGCCGTCACGAGATCCACGTCCTGTTCCGTATGCAATTGCGAGTCGCCGCCGACCTCGACTCTTGGACCGAGTCTGACTCCGTCGGCCCGATAATACTGCGCCGCGCTAGCTGCCAGGAGGCAGCTCACGCGGCCCCTCGGGCGCCCGCAGCTCGCGCGGTCCCTCCCGGCCCGCCAGCTCGCGCCGATCGTCGTGCTGGGACCCGACCGACAGGCCGGCCAGATCCTGCCGCGGCACGTGACCCAGCGACTGCTGATCGGGGTAGTCGCCGACCTGCCGGTAGTCGGCCGGGTGATGCGGTTGCGCGGCATGCCCCCGTGCCGAGTCGATGCGATGGGCGCCGACAGACGTGGCAGCCTCCTCGTGCACCGGTTGCGCAGCCTGTTGCCGGCTACCGCCTTCCGAGCTTTCCGAATCGACCGTCACCTTGCGGGTGCGCTTGAGCGAGAACGCAATCTCCTCGACCTCCTCGAACACCTGCCGCGCGCTGCGCAACGGCTGGGTCGTGTTGTCGATCACGCGCGCGACGAAGGGCGGGACCAGCGGACGGATCCACCGGGCCGCTGCTTTGGTGGCGTCCGGAATCGACGGGATCATCGGGGCGCGTTCCTCACTTTGCCGAGGTTCCTCATAGTGCTCGACGGCAGCGGCGGCCGGCTGGGCGGGAGCGGGCAGGTGCCGGGGCGCCTCGGTGGCCGAACTCCTATCCCGCTCTGCGGCAGGCAATTCGGCCACAGCGCGGCTGGCCGCCTCGGCCTCGGCTGCGATCGGCAAGTACATGTCTTCCTCCTCGGGCTGGGCGGCCGGCTCGAAGCTGCGCTCCGACACGGCGCGCACCGGCGCGTCGAGCGCCTCAACCACTCGACGGCGTTGCTGCTCGCGGTCGATCTCGGCCTGGGCTTCGATGGCAAGGCGGGTCTGGGTGAGTTGGTGCTCGGCCCACATGATTTCGGCGGTTCGGCGGACCTCGGCCCGCTTGATCGCGATTGCGGTGTCGGCTTCCAGTTCGGCACGCTCCCGGTCGGCGCGCGCCGTCTCATGCCGATCGTGGGTGGTCTCGCCCCGCCACCTGCGCAGGATCAGCGGCAGCAGATACAGCAGCGCGAAGAACGCGACCGTCATGACCCGCAACATCAGCGCACCCGGGCTGGCGAGCGTGATTTCGTTCATCGCGACCCACCGCGCGCCCAGGCCGTGTCCGGCATCGGCGACGGCGGCGTGCTGCGCGGCGGCCAGCGCCTGCTCGTCGCGTGACACCGCGGCGTCCAGCTCGGGCGCCTGCCGGTCGCGGGCGACCAGCGCGTTGCCCAGTTCCCGCTGTGCGTCGGCGAGCAGCTCGTTCGCCGTCCGGGTCTCGGGTCCGCGGCCGGGAACACCGGTGATGCGGGTCTGCGGGCAGGCGGGCGACGGGTTGTATTCGCAGCGCGCCACCACCAGGGCAGCGTCCAACTGCACCCGCGCCTGCTCCACCGAGTTGTCCAGCGCGGTGCGGGCCGCCTTTGCCTGCCGCAGCGTGCCCTCGGCCTGGGCGACCGCCGGCCCCGGTTCACCGACGGCGCGTTCGCCCAGCCGGTCCTGGATCGCCCCGGAGAAGATGACCAGGGCGGCGAGCTCGCCGACCAGGACACCGACAGCAACGCCGACTGCAGCACGCCCCGCGGTGCCGGCCGGTCCCGAATCCGGACCGGCCGCGATTCCACGGGTCACCGCACCCACCAGCAGACCAAAAACCAGTGTCAGCCCGATGACTGCCCAGATCGGCACCGAAGTCCCGACCGACGAGTCGACGGCCAGGGCGGCTACCAGCCAGGCCAGCACGGCCCCCAGCACCACCACCGCAGGCGAGATCATCGAGCGCCGCTCAAGCGTTTCGTGCGCGCGCATCAGACTCCAATCACCTCCAATTGCCTTCCAGCGTGGCAGGCCGCCGCCCGACACACCGAATCCAGGCGGCCGCTTGTGGCGTTGTTCACAAAGCCGTTGACGCCCGATCGAACCCTGTTCCAGCCACCATTTTGGGCCTCTATTGAAGCGACGCGAGCGGATCAGCGACCGTTAGCGCGGGCGGCATGAGACGGTATGACTCTATGGAAAATTACGACTTCCTCAGCTACGAAGAGTTCGGCCGCAGATTTTTCGAGGTTGCCGTCACGCCGGACCGGGTCGCCGCGGCGTTGGCCGACATCGCCGGCAGCGAATTCGCTATGGAACCGATTGCCCAGGGGCCCGGCGGGATCGCCAAGGTCAGCGCGAAGGTCAAGATTCAGGAACCCCGGGTGACCCGAAAGCTCGGTGACCTGATCACTTTCGTCATCCACATTCCGCTGTCCATCGACCTGCTGTTGGACCTGCGGCTCGACAAGCAGAGATTCCTGGTCTCCGGCGACATCGCGCTGCGGGCGACCGCCCGCGCGGCCGAGCCGCTGCTCCTGATCGTCGATGTCTCCAAGCCGCGGCCCTCCGACATCACCGTCAACGTGTCTTCGAAATCGATCCGCGGCGAAGTGCTGCGCATTCTGGCGGGCGTGGACGGGGAGATCCGGCGGTTCATCGCCCAGTACGTCAAGGAGGAGATCGACTCACCCCAGTCGCAGGCGGCTCAGGTCATCGACATCGCCACCCAGGTCGACAGCGCCTGGCCCGGGGGCTGAGCAGCCGGCGCTAGATCGTCTGATGCCGTCCGAAGAACTTGTGGTCTTCGCTGTACCCGCCGTAGCCGCTGCCGATTTCTTTGTAATGCGCGACGAACTCGATGCCCTTGATCCACTTCACCTGCTTGAAGCCGTGCTGTAATTCGTTGCGCAGCCGCAGCGGTTTGCCGTGCAGATAGGGCAGCGGCTCACCGTTCATGTCATAAGCGAGCATGCTCATGTGGTGCGTCATTTGCTCGATTGGGTGCGCGTTGTAATAGATGCCGCCGGTTGCGCCCAGCCCCATCGAATAGAAAACCACCCATTTCGCCTCGGGTAATGGTTTGACGATGTCCATGATCGTCTGCATCGACACACCACCCCATTTGGCCACGCCCGACCAGGCCTGAATGCAGAAGTGCTGGGTGATCTGGTCGTGATAGGGCAGTGCCCGCAGATCTTCCAGTGAGAACGCCGTCGGGTTCTCCACCAACCCATACACCCGCAGCCGCCAGTCCACGAAGTCGTTCTTTTCCAGCTCTTTGTATTCAACGGTCTCGGGGAGACGGCCATTGCGCCAGTGATAGGGGGAGATGTCCTTCTCGGTGAATGCGCCGGGCTTGGGGTTCAGCCGTTCGAGCGTCCGCTGGAACGGCCCGACCAGCGCGTAACCCACCCGCTGCACCACCCGCGGATGCTTGATCGTGAACGGGGTCGCGGCAACCCAGCCGATGGCCACGATCACCATCGCGACGCAGAAGACGCCGAAACCGACCCAACTGTTGTCGTCGCGCGCAGCGAACATGTGGTTGAGGTTGCGCAGGGCGTCGGTGGCGAAAACCATTGTGACGTGCGTCAGGATGAAGAACAGGAAGTACACCAGCACCAGGAAATGCAGCGACCGCGCGTGCTGGATGCTCAACCGCTTGCTCAGCCAGTGCACCCGCTGCGACAGCGCCGGTGACATGCCGAGCCCGGTGATGATGGCGGCCGGCGCGGCGATGAACACCGTGGTGAAGTACGCCAGCAACTGCATGTCGTTGTATGCGACCCAGCCGTTGTCAGTCGGCCAGTTCAGCGACAGGTACTGAATCGCCACCGAGGCGGCGTTGGGAAAGACGTCCCAGCTCATCGGGACCAGGTGCCGCCACTGGCCGGTGGCGAACAGCAAGACGTAGAACACCGCGCCATTGACCATCCACAGCACGTCGATGCCGAGATGCCACCAACGGGCCAACCCGATCGAATGACGGAATCCGGGCAGGCCGAACTGCGGCGGCAGGGCGACGGTGTCGGCATTGGCGGTCCACAGCGGATCGTCGGGGACCGGTGGCCCGACCCGCAGCCACTCATCCTTACCGGGAGTGGCGTTGCGGCTGAAGTACAGGCGCGGATGGTCGCACAGGATCTGAATTCCGGAACGGATGATGAACGTCATCATTAACAGGTTGAAAAAGTGCGTCCAGCCGATCCACGCGGGCCGCCCCGGGGGGCTGCTGGAGTGCGGATCGACGCCGGGATAGCGCTCGATGAACGACTGCACGGCGGGCATGTGGTGCAGGCCCTTGCCGATCGCCACGCCGGCGACCAACAGCGCGAAGCCGATCGGAATCAGCCAGAGCAGGTTGAACCACTTGTCGCGGCCCACCCGCAGTCGCGGTGCGGTGGCACGCCGGGTCAGATCGAATCCACCGCCATACGCCTCGACGTCGACGACGTCTTCGGCGGTGTGCACCTCACTGGCGTAGTCCACGCCCAGCTGCCGATCGAGGGTATCGACCTGGTCAGTATCGGTTGCCAGGCCTTTGTCACTGGTTCTGCTCACGCTGAGCAAATTTACACTATGGCGACTGTATAAATAAGAAACTGTGACAGACAGACCTGATCACCGTCGTCGAGGTGTTTACCGGACCGCTACGGCCGGGTATGTAACTGCGACTCTGGATCGACTCCGATCCCCGCGGGAGGAGCAGAACTTGGCACGGGTAGACGTCTCGACGACATCGGAAGTCTCGCCGGAAGCTGCCTGGAAACTCGCGTCCGACCTGAGCCGATTCGGCGAGTGGATGACGATCTTCGCCGGCTGGCGCGGTGAGGTCCCGTCGACCATCGAGAAGGGCACCTGTGTCTCGTCGTGCATCAGGGTCAAGGGTTTCCGCAACGTCGTGCACTGGGAAGTGACGAAGTACGACGAGCCGAACGCGATCGAGTTGAAGGGCCGCGGCCGCGGCGGCATCCGGCTAACCGTGGCCATGTCGGTCAAGGACAGGAGCCCGGGCTCCGACTTCCATCTCACCGCCGACCTGTCCGGCGGCGTGCTGAGCGGTCCGGTCGGCCGGCTGGTGGCCCGGGTGTTGCGCTCCGACGTCGAGAAATCGGTGAAGAACCTCGCCGAGCTGCGCTGACCCCGGTCGTCAGCGTCGGTCACGGTAGCGCAGGTCCCGCTCGACCTGGCGCACGCGCCTGCGTTCCTCCGCGAGCCAGGCCAGGCCACCGCCGAACACCAGCATCCCGATTGACGCCGCGGCTATCCCGGCCCCGGCATGACCCAGCGCGAATGTCACGGCGGACACCACCAACGCCAGGACGGCACCGGCGATGACGACCAGGCCGGGGGTGCGTTCGGCTTTGGTTTCGAACTCTGCGAGATCGTGCGTCGAATCGTTCGTCAAGAACGTCTCCTCTGCTGCATTCACGTGCAGTCGACCGTCCCGATCGGCCGGTTTGGAGCCCTCCTTTCAACTACCCGAATCACGTTCTGAAGAAACGAGTTCGGCGCGGGAGGCGGCTATTGGTGGGGTCGCAGCCGGCGTATCGGGCGGGTCTCGATGGCGTTGATCGTCAGCGCTCGTCCGCTGATTCGCCAACCCGCCTCGGTGTGTTCGTACTCGTCGTCGTACCGCAGGTGCCAGACCGCGTCGACCACCTCGTCGGCACGCTGACTCCAATGGTGCGCAACGCAAGTGATGCGGCCGCGGGCGAACCCGGGCCGCTCCGCCATGTCGTACACCTCGCCGACGACGGCATGCTCGGTGCGCGCGACCTGGCCGACCGCGGCCACGGCCGCGGCGATCGCCGCCCGGCCGTGGTGGGTGCGCACCGGGTGCAGCGCGTTCGGCGGGTCGGGTACGCAGAGCTCGGCTTCGTCGGTGAAAAGCATTGCCACCGAATCGAATTCGCGGTCATCGACGTCGGCCGCGTACCGGTGCACCAAGTCGCTGAGTGCCGCCCGGTGCGCGGGCGGAGCGGGCACGCGGCTCACGCCGGCTCGGGTGTGATCGCGGCGCGCACCGCATGCAGCAGAGTTGCGGCCCGCGGGTCGGTGAAGACGTCTTCGAGAAACATCGGCTCTCCGTCCGGGCCGGCCAGCGGTACCCGCCAGTTCGGGTACTCGTCGGTGGTGCCGGGCTGATTCTGGGTGCGCCGGTCGCCCACCGCGTCGGTCAGCGCCACGCCCAGCAGCCGCGACGGCGTGCGGCCCAGGTAGCGGTGCAGGGCCAGGATTACCCGCTCGGCCTCGTCTTCGGGGTCGGATAAGCCCTCGTCGAGCAAGCCCACCCGCCGCAACTCGGCCAGCCAGCCCTCGCGTTCGGCCGCCGCTGACTGCAGTTCGTCCTCAACCGGGCGGGCCAGCAACCCCAGGGATTCCCGCAGCCGCACATGATCGCCCGCGAGGTAACCCGCCGTCGGCGGCAGGTCGTGGGTGGTGACCGAGGACAGGCAGTACTCGCGCCACCGCTCCGCGGGAAGGGGCGCCGCCGAACCCGAGTCCCGGTCCTGCTCGAACCACAGGATCGAGGTGCCCAGCAGTCCGCGCAGAAGTATGTAGTCGCGCACCCAGGGTTCGACGGTGCCCAGGTCCTCACCGACCACCACCGCGCCGACGCGATGGGCTTCCAGCGCAACAATGCCGATCATCGCCTCGTGGTCGTAGCGAACGTAGGTGCCTTCGGTCGGCGGGGCGCCGCTGGGAATCCACCACAGCCGGAACAAACCGATGATGTGGTCGATGCGGACCCCGCCGGAGTGCCGCAGCACGGCACGGATCAACGCCCGGAACGGCCGGTACTCCAGTTCGTTCAGCCGGTCCGGCCGCCACGGCGGCTGGGACCAGTCCTGGCCGAGCTGGTTGAACTCGTCGGGCGGCGCCCCCGCGGTCACGCCGAGCGCGAGCACGTCCTGCAGCGCCCACGCGTCCGCGCCATTCGGATGCACGCCCACGGCCAGGTCGTGCATGATGCCCAGCGTCATACCGGCGCGGGTGGCCTGCGACTGTGCGGCGGCTAGCTGCTCATCCAGCTGCCACTGCATCCACCGGTGGAAGTCCACCGCGTTGGCGTTCTTGGCGACGAACTCCGCGACACCAGTGGCGTAGGGGTGCCGCAACGATTTCGGCCATCGTCGCCAATTGGCGCCGTGCTTCTCGGCCAATGCGCACCAGGTCGCGAAGTCATCCAGGGCGTGGCCCTCCCGTGCGCGGTAGGCCGCGTAGGCCAATTCCCGGCCCGCCGAGCGCGGTTGGCGGTGAATCATCTTGAGCGCGGCGCGTTTTGCGGCCCAGGCGTTGTCGCGGTCGATGCTGTCGCGTTGGGCGGCACGGTGTTGAACCTCGTCCCGCAGCTGCCGCACCCGGCCGCGCTTGGGCAGCTCGGCGAACTCGGGAATGGCTTCCACGCGCAGGTACATCGGATTCGCGAATCGCCTCGACGTGGGTAGATAAGGTGACGGCTCCATCGGCTTCAGCGGCTCTTGGCTGCCCGAGGGCGCGGCCGCATGCAGCGGGTTGACCAATACATAGTCGGCGCCGTGCGCGGTGGCCGACCAGAGCGCGAGATCCGCAAGGTCGACCAGGTCGCCCACCCCCCAGGAATGCCGCGACCGCACGCTGTACAGCTGGGTCGCCAGACCCCAGGCCCGCCGGGTGGCCAGCTTGTCGGGCAAGCCCAGCCAGTCCGGTGTCACGATGAGCGCGGTGCTGCTCTGGTAGTCGCCGGAGCGCAGGTGGACGCGGTGGTAGCCCAGCGGCAGGTCGGCCGGCAGCACGAAGCTGGCCTCGCCCACCCAACGTCCGTCCAGGTCGAATGGCGGGGTGAAGTTGTCCACCTGCTCCACACCGCCACGTTCGGTCCCGTCCTCGAGCTGCAACCACACCTCGGCCGGGTCACCGTGGGTGACGTGCACCCAGAAACGTGTCTGCCCACCGGAGCGCCCCACGATCGTGGGTGGCAGTGACCGTGCCCAATGGGCGCGGAGGTCGGCGATCAGTGCGGCGTTGCGATCCTGTTCGGAGCCTGCCCGGACACCGAGGGCGCCCAGCACGGCCACCAGAGTGGACTCGGCGACCACCACGTGCCGGCCGCTCCAGTCCTGGTAGCTGGTGGCAACACCGAACCGCCGGGCGAGCTCGACAAGCGATGGCGCAAGCTCAGTCATGCCGCTCATCTTCCGTGCCATGCCGCCCTGCAGCTCAGTGGGGTCTCAGCGGGTGTCTGCGTGAGGTTGATTTAACAGTCTGTTACTTGACGCGCCTTGTCGACGTTTCGCAGCTAACATGCCCAATGAAGATACGACGAATCCGTGGGGGATCCAGGGCTTTCGCCGATAGATGGCGGGGTCTGCGTGAGTGCCTTACGGTAACGATGTGCTTTAGCGCTTACTAGCCATGAGGGCTATATATCAAGACGCTTTGACATATTCAGACGTTATTGACAGACAGAGAACAGACCGAGAGGTGATCAAGCGTGGCCGAACATAGCCGCGGGCAGCGCGGGTCGGGGTACGGCCTTGGGTTGTCGACGCGGACCCAGGTAACCGGGTATCAGTTCCTGGCGCGCCGTACCGCGATGGCGTTGACCCGCTGGCGGGTCCGCATGGAGATCGAGCCCGGTCGCCGTCAGACGCTGGCGGTTGTCGCTTCCGTATCCGCGGCGCTGGTGATCTGCCTGGGAGCATTGTTGTACTCGTTCATCAGCCCGGCCGGCCAGATCAACGACGCACCGATCATCGCCGACCGCGATTCGGGTGCGCTATATGTAAAGGTGGGCGACCGCCTGTACCCGGCGCTGAACCTGGCGTCGGCCCGGCTGATCACCGGTCGGGCGGACAACCCGCACCTGGTGCGCGGCAGCCAGATCGCCAGCATGCCGCACGGGCCGCTGGTCGGTATCCCGGGTGCGCCGACGGAATTCGCGCCGAAGAATCCGCCCGCGTCGTCCTGGCTGGTGTGCGACACCGTCGGCAGCTCTTCGGGCGGTGTCGCGTCGATGAGCGGCGTGACCGTGACCGTGATCGACGGCACCCCGGACATGAGCGGCCACCGCCGGGTTCTGACCGGGTCGGACGCGGTGGTGCTCAGCTACGGCGGTAACGCCTGGGTGATCCGGGAGGGCCGCCGCTCGAAGATCGACGCAACGGACCGTTCGGTGCTGCTGCCGCTGGGATTGACGCCGGAACAGGTGAGCCAGGCGCGGCCGATGAGCCACGCCCTGTACGACGCGCTGCCGGTCGGACCCGAGCTGCTGGTGCCCGAGGTGCCGAACGCGGGTGCGGCGGCCACCTTCCCCGGTGCCCCCGGCCCGGTCGGGACGATTCTCGTCACCCCCCAGATCAGCGGGCCGCAACAGTATTCACTGGTCCTGACCGACGGCGTGCAGACGTTGCCGCCACTGGTGGCCCAGATCCTGCAGAACGCCGGCCGTCCGGGCAACACCAAGCCGGTCACGGTGGAGCCGTCGGCGCTGGCCAGGATGCCGGTGGTCAACCGGCTCGACCTGTCGGCCTACCCCAACGACCCGCTGAACGTGCTCGACATCCGGGAGAACCCGTCCACCTGCTGGTGGTGGGAAAGGACCAACGGCGAGAACCGGGCCCGCGTGCAAGTGGTCTCCGGGCCCAGCATCCCGATCAAGGCGAGCGAGATGAAGCGGGTCGTCAACCTGGTCAAGGCCGACATGACCGGTCGCGAGGCCGACCAGGTCTACTTCGGCCCGAACTACGCGAACTTCGTCGCCGTCACCGGTAACAACCCGGGCGCCCAGACCGCCGAGTCGCTGTGGTGGCTCACCAATGCCGGTGCGCGGTTCGGTGTGGACGACACCAAGGAAGCTCGCGAAGCTCTCGGCCTGACCTTGCAGCCCAGCCTGGCGCCGTGGGTGGCGCTGCGCCTGCTGCCGCAGGGCCCCACGTTGTCCCGCGCGGACGCTCTCGTGGAGCACGACACGCTACCCATGGACATGACCCCTTCTGAGTTGGTGGTACCTAAGTGAAACGCGGTTTTGCACGACCCACACCGGAGAAGCCTCCGGTAATCAAGCCGGAGAACATCGTCCTTCCGACGCCGTTGAGCATTCCGCCGCCGGAGGGCAAGCCCTGGTGGCTGATCGTGGTCGGTGTCGTCGTCATCGGTCTGCTGGGCGGCATGGTCGCCATGACCTTCGCCAGCGGTTCGCACGTGTTCGGCGGCGTCGGCTCGATCTTCCCGATCTTCATGGTCGGCGGCATGATGATGATGATGTTCGGCGGCCGGTTCGGCGGCGGCGGACAGCAGATGAGCCGGCCGAAGCTGGACGCCATGCGGGCCCAGTTCATGCTGATGCTGGACATGCTGCGGGAGACCGCGCAGGAGTCGGCGGACAGCATGGACGCCAACTACCGGTGGTTCCACCCGGCCCCCAACACGCTGTCCGCCGCCGTCGGATCGCAGCGGATGTGGGAGCGCAAGCCCGACGGCAAGGACCTCAATTTCGGGGTCGTCCGCGTCGGCGTCGGAATGACGCGCCCCGAGGTGACTTGGGGTGAGCCGCAGAACATGCCGACCGACATCGAGCTCGAGCCGGTGACGGGCAAGGCGCTGCAGGAGTTCGGCCGCTACCAGAGCGTGGTCTACAACCTGCCGAAGATGATCTCGGTGCTGGTCGAGCCGTGGTACGCCCTGGTGGGCGACCGCGAGCAGGTGCTGGGACTGATGCGGGCCATCATCTGCCAGCTGGCCTTCTCGCACGGCCCGGACCACGTTCGCATGATCGTCGTCAGTTCCGACCTGGACGAGTGGGACTGGGTGAAATGGCTGCCGCACTTCGGCGACTCGCGCCGGACCGACGCCGCGGGCAGCGCGCGGATGGTCTACAGCTCGGTGCGCGAATTCGCCGCCGAGCAGGCCGAGCTGTTCGCCGGCCGCGGCTCGTTCACCCCGCGGCACGCCAGCTCGTCGGCGCAGACGCCGACGCCGCACCACGTGATCATCGCCGACGTCGACGACCCGCAGTGGGAGTATGTGATCAGCGCCGAAGGGGTGGACGGTGTCACCTTCTTCGACCTGACCGGCTCGCCCATGTGGACCGGGGTCCCCGAGCGCAAACTCGAGTTCGACAAGGTCGGCATCATCGAAGCCCTGCCTCGCGACCGCGACACCTGGATGGTGATCGACGACAATGCGTGGTTCTTCGCCCTGACCGACCAGATGAGCACCGCCGAGGCGGAGGAGTTCGCCCAGAAGCTGGCGCAGTGGCGGCTGGCCGAGGCCTACGAAGAGATCGGTCAGCGGGTCGCCCACATCGGCGCCCGCGACATCCTCTCGTACTACGGCATCGACGATCCCGCTGCGATCGACTTCGAGGACCTGTGGGGGAGCCGCACCGACACGATGGGCCGCTCCCGGCTGCGCGTGCCGTTCGGCAATCGTTCCGACAACGGCGAGCTGCTGTTCCTGGACATGAAGTCCCTGGACGAAGGCGGCGACGGCCCGCACGGTGTCATGTCGGGTACCACCGGTTCCGGTAAGTCGACCCTGGTCCGCACGGTGATCGAGTCGCTGATGCTCGGCCACCCGCCGGAGGAACTGCAGTTCGTGCTCGCTGACCTCAAGGGTGGTTCGGCCGTCAAGCCGTTCGCCGGCGTGCCGCACGTGTCACGCATCATCACCGACCTGGAGGAAGACCAGGCGCTGATGGAGCGGTTCCTGGATGCGCTGTGGGGCGAGATCGCGCGACGCAAGGCGATCTGTGACAGCGCCGGCGTCGACGACGCCAAGGAGTACAACTCCGTCCGGGCAAGGATGCGCGCCCGCGGCCAGGACATGGCGCCACTGCCGATGCTGGTGGTCGTCATCGACGAGTTCTACGAGTGGTTCCGGATCATGCCCACCGCCGTCGACGTGCTCGACTCCATCGGCCGTCAGGGACGCGCGTACTGGATCCACCTGATGATGGCTTCGCAGACCATCGAAAGTCGCGCCGAAAAGCTCATGGAGAACATGGGTTACCGGTTGGTGCTGAAAGCCCGCACCGCCGGGGCGGCGCAGGCGGCCGGTGTGCCCAACGCGGTGAACCTGCCGGCGCAGGCCGGCCTGGGTTACTTCCGCAAGAGCCTGGAAGACATCATCCGGTTCCAGGCGGAGTTCCTGTGGCGGGACTACCTGCGCATCTCCTCGATCGACGGTGAGGAAGCGCCGGTGCTGGTGCACAGCATCGACTACGTGCGCCCCCAGTTGTTCACCAACTCGTTCACCCCGCTCGAGGTGAGCGTCGGCGGGCCCAGCGTGGAACCGCCGACGGTGCCCAGCTACACCAACGGTGAAGTCAACGGCGCGGCGGCCGAAGAAGACGAGGAAGAGGAAGCGATCCGGACGCCCAAGGTCGGCACCGTGATCATCGATCAGCTGCGCCGGATCAACTTCGAGCCGTACCGGTTGTGGCAGCCGCCGCTGACCGAGCCGATCGCCATCGACGAGTTGGTCAACCGTTTCCTCGGCCACCCCTGGCACAAGGACTACGGTTCGGCCCGCAACCTGGTGTTCCCGATCGGCATCATCGACCGGCCGTTCAAGCATGACCAGCCGCCATGGACCGTCGACACCTCGGGCCCCGGCTCGAACGTGCTGATCCTGGGCGCCGGCGGTTCGGGCAAGACGACGGCGTTGCAGACACTGATCTGCTCGGCCGCCCTGACCCACACTCCCGAGCAGGTGCAGTTCTACTGCCTGGCGTACAGCAGCACGGCGTTGACCACGATCGCCCGACTGCCGCACGTGGGCGAGGTGGCCGGCCCCACCGATCCGTACGGGGTGCGCCGGACGGTCGCCGAACTGCTGGCGCTGGTGCGAGAGCGCAAGCGCAGCTTCCTCGAGTACGGCATCGCATCGATGGAGATGTTCCGCCGCCGCAAGTTCGGCGACGAAGCCGGACCGGTGCCCAACGACGGATTCGGCGACGTCTACCTCGTCATCGACAACTACCGGGCGCTGGCCGAGGAAAACGAAGTGTTGATCGACCAGGTCAACCTGATCATCAACCAGGGTCCTTCGTTCGGTGTGCACGTGATCGTCACCGCCGACCGCGAATCGGAACTGCGGCCGCCGGTGCGCAGTGGTTTCGGCTCGCGCGTCGAGCTGCGACTGGCCGCGGTGGAGGACGCCAAGCTGGTCCGTTCCCGGTTCGCCAAGGACGTCCCGGTCAAGCCGGGCCGCGGCATGGTGGCCGTGAACTACGTCCGGTTGGACAGCGACCCGCAGGCCGGCCTGCACACCTTGGTGGCGCGGCCGGCACTGAGCAGCACGCCCAACAACGTGTTCGAGAGCGACAGCGTCATCGCAGCGGTCAGCCGGCTCACCACCGCAGCGGCTCCGCCGGTGCGCCGGCTGCCGGCGAAGTTCGGCGTGGAGCAGGTGCGCGAGCTGGCGGCGCGGGACACCCGTCAGGGTGTCGGTGCGGGCGGAATCGCTTGGGCCATATCCGAATTGGACCTGCAGCCGGTGTATCTCAACTTCGCCGAGAACGCACACCTGATGGTGACCGGCCGTCGCGAGTGCGGGCGCACCACGACGCTGGCGACCATCATGTCCGAGATCGGCCGGCTGTATGCGCCGGGCGCCACCAGCGCTCCGCCGCCACCGGCCGGCAAGAAGTCCGCCCAGGTGTGGCTGATCGACCCTCGTCGTCAGCTGTTGACCACGCTGGGGTCCGAATATGTCGAGAGGTTCGCTTACAACCTCGACGGCGTGGTGGCGATGATGGGCGAGCTGGCGGCGGCCTTGGCCGGCCGTGAGCCGCCACCGGGGCTGTCCGCCGAAGAGCTGCTGTCGCGGTCCTGGTGGAGTGGACCGGAGATCTTCCTGATCGTCGACGACATCCAGCAGCTGCCGCCGGGCTTCGATTCGCCGCTGCACAAGGCCGTCCCGTTCGTGAACCGGGCCGCCGACGTCGGGTTGCATGTGCTCGTGACCCGTACCTTCGGTGGCTGGTCCTCGGCGGGCAGCGACCCGATGCTGCGGGCCCTGCACCAGGCCAATGCGCCGTTGCTGGTGATGGATGCCGACCCAGACGAGGGTTTCATCCGCGGCAAGATGAAGGGCGGTCCGCTGCCTCGCGGTCGTGGTCTGCTGATGGCCGAGGACACCGGCGTATTCGTCCAGGTTGCCGCCACCGAGGTGCGCCGGTAGTAATTGCCAATTGCCGCTGCGCTGGGGTTGTCTTATGTGCCCCAGCGCAGCGGTAATGTCTTGAGCGCGAACGATTTAGACGGAAACACGATGTCGGGCGCGTAGTCCGGCGGCAAATCGAAATCGGGAATCTGGCGTAGCCATTCGGCGATTACCACCGTCAGCTCGATGCGTGCCAGGTGCGAACCGAGGCAGCGATGCGGCCCGCCGCCGAATCCCCAGTGCCGGTGCACCTTGCCGTCCATCACCAACTCATCGGTCGACCATTCGTCGCTGCCGTCGCGGTTGACCGCGGCCATACACAACCGCACTTGCGAACCCGGCGGAAGTGTCATCCCGCCGACCTGGACGAACTCGGTGACAATCCGAGGCGCCACCGGCGCCGGCGGCTCCAGCCGAATGACCTCCTCGATGAACACTCTGATCTGCCTTTGGTTTTCGCGGAGCTCTGACCGTAACTGAGGCCTGCGGGCCAGCTCGAACAGGCAGAACCCGATAATCGCCGTCACCGTGTCGAGTCCCGCCAGGATCAGCAGGTGGCTCATACCCAGCAATTCGATGTCGGTGAGGTCACCCTCGCCCGTCATCAACGCCGACAACATATCCGAACCGGGATTTTGCCGACGTTGCTGCACTGCATCTTTGAGGTATTCGAACAGCTCGACCTGTCCGGCTCCCAGCTCGGCGATGGTGAGGAACGGTTTGTCTCCGACGATGGCGTCTTTCCAACCGATCAGACGGTCCCGATCCTGGATCGGCAGTCCGTAGAGGTCCAGGAACACTTGGTAGGGGTACAGCCGCGCGAAATCGGCCATCACCTCGCATTCGCCGCGGGCGGCGAGGGCAGCGATCATCTCGGTGGCGTGGCGCTGCAGCATCGGTTGCGACTTGGCCAGCGCGTACGGGCTGAAATAGGGCTGCAGGATCTTGCGGTAGTGGGTGTGCTGCGGCGGATCGAACGCGAGCGGCAGCACCGGCAGCGGATCACCGGGCGGCTGTAGCACAGTCGAGGAAAAGACCTTCGGATTGCGCAGCGCCGCAAGCACGTCCGCCCGTCGAGTCAGGTAGTAGTAACCGTTCATGAAGACCACGGGCCCCGCATCGCGCAGCGTCTTCCAACCGACGCCCCGGTCCTGGGTGAACGGCAATGCCGAGTAATCCAACCGTGGCAGATGAAATTTGCCCTGGCCCTCGTCAGGGGTGCTCATGCGCTCAAGCTCTTCCCTCTGCTTCAATGCCACTGCCGGATACCGAAGCAGCGCAACCCTACTGGCCCAGCACAATATGGCATGCGGACCGCGGGCTACGCTACGTACCACCCCACCGGCCCGATGCGGCCGGAACGGCGGAAGGAGCACACCGCAAGTGATGGTTCGCGTCGAACGCTCGAAGTGCGTCGGACACGCTCAGTGCTACGCGGTCGATCCACAGCTCTTCCCAATCGACGAGTCAGGCTACTCGATTCTTCAGGCGCGCCAGGTGCGTCCCGAAGATGAACAATTGACCCGAGACGGTGTCGCGTCCTGCCCCGAAATGGCGCTGATTTTGCAGGAAGACTGAATAATCCCTGCCCTGTTCACCATCGTTATACGTTGTGCCAGAACGGATTTCGTCGTCTCTACGCGTTTTCAGCAACCTTTGCAACGTCAAAATTAACGACGGCTGAACAAAGGTTTTCGAGGAATGAATAGTTGGCATCATCGGCGTCCGACCGCCTAGCCAACCCTTAGAGTTCCATATGAACAGCGGTCCAAAGTTGCTCGCTGATGGTATAGGGCCGCTTGTTGCTCCGCGGTAACCGCCCGGGGCGCGTCGGGACGCCCGGCAATGGTTCGGGTCACCGAAGTGAAGGAATCGGAGCAACCAGCGTGCCTGGCTCGCGCGGTATCGGCAGTCGAGACTGCCGCTTGGGGTCGGTTGAGGAGGGGTGGTGTTGGACTTCGGAGCGTTGCCTCCCGAGATAAATTCGGGACGGATATACAGCGGCCCCGGTCCCGGCCCGATGCTTTCCGCCGCTTCGGCGTGGGATGGCGTCGCAAGTGAGATGGATGCTGCGGCAACGGGTTACACCGTGGTGGTCAACGAGCTGACGAACGCACCATGGGTCGGTCCGGCATCGCAGTCGATGCTGTCGGCGGTTTTGCCGTACGTGAGCTGGCTCAGCGCAGCGGCCACTCAGGCCGAGCAAACCGCTATCCAGGCCCGGGCGGCCGCAGCCGCCTACGAAACGGTGTTCGCGATGACCGTGCCGCCGCCGGTGATCGCGGCCAACAGGGTGCTGTTGGGGACGTTGATCGCAACCAACATTCTCGGGCAGAACACCCCGGCGATCGCCGCGACCGAAGCTTCATACCTGGAGATGTGGGCACAGGACGCCGCTGCGATGTACGGGTATGCGGCCTCGTCGGCTACCGCCACGGAGTTGCACCGGTTTGTCTCGCCGCCGAACAGCACTACCCCCGATGCGCTGCCTCAACAGGCCGCCGCGGTCAGTCAGGCCGCTGGCACCCACAGTGGCGACGTCGCTCAGACGATCGCTCACCAGCTGGTCTCCGCCGCGGCGGTACCGCAGGCGCTACAGCAACTCGGGACGGCCCCGGTCGCGGCCAGCCAACCCAATTTCATCTGGAATACGATCCAGGACTTCCTGATGTTCGGGTTGCCCACTCCGGCCAACAACTTCACGGCGATAACCCCGGCCAGTTACACCGCGGTGATCAAGCAGACGCTGCAGGCCTACTTCGCCGTCGGGGTAGGTTCCTTCGGCAGCCAGATCGGACAGCAGCTGTTCAACGGTCTCGGTACCACCGCCGGTGCCAGCGGTGCCTGGTATCCGACACCGCAGTTCGCCGCATTGGGCGTCGGCGGTTGGCATTTCCATTCGGGTCTCGGCCTGTCGGCAAGTGTCGGCTCGGGCAGCAAGGTTGGCGCGCTATCGGTTCCGGCGGCCTGGGGCAACGCACCCGGCTCGGTGGCAGGGGCCGGGGGAGCGGACACGAAGCTGGTAAGCATCAAATTCACCGCTGCAACCGCCGACGCCGGCCCGGCCAACACGGTAAACGCTCCCGGCGTTCCGCTCGGTGCGCGTAGCAGGCAGCGGGGCGCGAACATGGGCATCCGCTACGGCTTCCGATACAGCGTTCTGGCTCGACCACCTTCAGCGGGATGACGCCGTGCCAATACCGCGGTGCGATAAGACGATTCAAGCCAAGGGGCGCAACGATGCGTCATCGACATATCACAAAGGGCGTGACGGTATGGGATCCGTTGCGCTGCAGAGCAATTAGGGAGGAAAGCGGATGTCCTACGTCACTACACATCCCGAGGCGCTGGCGGCGGCTGCTGGCACGTTGCAAGGAATAGGCTCGGCAATGGGTTCGCAGAATGCGGCGGCGGTCGCGCCCACAACGGGTATCGTTCCGGCCGCCGCTGACGAGGTGTCGGTCCTGACCGCGGCGCAGTTCATCGCGCACGCCCAGACGTATCAGGCCGTCAGCGCTCAGGCGCAATCGATCCACGAAATGTTCGTCAACACTTTGAGTGTCAGCTCGGGGTCTTATGCGGCGACCGAGGCGGCCAACGCCGCCGCGGCCAGCTAAGGAGTCAACAGATGCCAGCCGATCTTGCGGCGCTGCCGCCCGAAGTCACCTCGGCGATGATGTACTCGGGTCCTGGGGCGGCATCCTTTATGGCCGCCGCTTCGTCGTGGAATGCGCTTGCCGCCGAACTGACGTCCACGGCCCAGGGCTACGACACGGTGCTGATGCAACTGGCCAGCGAGGAATGGCTAGGCCCCGCTTCGGCGATGATGGCGCAAGCGGCTCAGCCGTACGTGGCGTGGCTGACCGGCACCGCCGGCCTGGCCGAGCATGCCGCCACCCAGGCGCGAGCGGCCGCGGCCGCGTTCGAGGCCGCCTTCGCCGGGGTGGTGCCGCCGCCGCTCGTAGCGGCGAACCGTGCCAGTTTGGCGCAAGCCTTGCAGACAAACATTCTCGGCCTCAACAACAGCGTGATCGCTCAGCTGGAAGCGCAGTACGCCGAGATGTGGGCCCAAAACGCCTCCACCATGCTGAATTACGCGGCGGCCTCGCAGACCGCCAGCAGGTTGACCACCTTCACCGAGGCACCGACGATCGTCAATCCCGCCGGCAGCACCACCCAGGCCGCCGCGGTCGCAGCGGCGCAGGCCGCACCGGCCGCCTCGATCCAGAACAGCGTGCAGGGGTTCCTCAACCAGATCACCAACTCGCTGGGCCAGCTCGCGACGCCGACCGGCACCGCCAACTTGGTGCAGCAGTTGGGGAACGGCAACCCGCTGCTGACCGAGATCTGGTTCCTACTGTCCGGGCAGACGACCCTGCCGAACAACCTCGGAACATTCATGACCGGCTACAACAACTACGCCAGCTTTTTCTACAACACCGAAGGTCTGCCCTACTTCAGCGTCGGAATGGGCAACTCGTTCGTGCAGGTGGCCAAGTCGGCCGGCCTATTGTCAGCCCCGGCTGCCGCGGCGACTCCCTCCGTTCCGATACCGCCGATCAGCGGGGCGGTCGGTGCCGCGGGCGGTCAGGTCGCCGCGGGGTTGGGCAACGGAGCCCACATTGGACACCTCGCCGTCCCAGCATCGTGGCCCGGGGCCAGTGCGGCGGCGCCGTCAGTGCGTCCCGCGGTGCAGATGATCAGCGAGCCAATCGTCGCCGGCGAGCACGCAAGTGGCAGCGGGAATGTCCTGAACGGCATGCCCGTCGTCGGCGCCGGCAACGGTCGCGGGCCCGGCGCCGGTCCCCGCTACGGGTTCAAACCCACCGTCATGCCACGCCCGCTGCCCGCCGGATAACACCTACCAACCAGCTACCGAAGGAGACCGAATTGATCACCCGGATGTTCGTCGCTGCAGTGGCATTGCTCGCTCCGCTGGGGGCAGCGGCCACCGCCCACGCCGACACAAAAGACAACAAATTCATTGCCGTGCTGCAGACCGAGGGCATCAGCGACCACATCTCGCCCAGCCACGCTATCGAGGCGGCCCGGATGGTGTGCACAAGGCTGGACCAGGGCATGACGCCCGCGCAGGTAGCGGCCGACGTGCTGAACAGCAGTTCCATGCCTGCCTACCACTCCGGATATTTCGTGGGCGCCGCCATCGAGATCTACTGCCCGCAATACGCTCCCGAGGAATCGGCGACCTCATGAGGTCGCCGCTCTCCGATAGATGAGCCAGCGCAACTCGATCGGCGACTCCTCGGGTTCCACGTCGAACACGTCTAGGCCCTTTGCCCAACTGGCGAACCACACCGTCGGCGGCCAAGTGCCTTGCGGCAGATGGGCTTTCTCGTAATCGACGACCGGGTCGTCAGCCACGAGCTCAAGCGGCAGGTTCGCGGTCGCGCCTGTCATCTGCTCGTCAGTGAAGATCATCGAGTTGCACTGCTGTCCGAGTTCGAGGGCAGCGTCGTCGGGGACGTAGCCCGGGCGCGGCAGGAATGCATTGACGATCAAATGTCCGCCGGCATCCAAACAGTCGGCGGCGAGCTCGAATACGCCGCGCAGTTCTTCGACGGTGCGGAATTCCGGCAACACCTCGGAGGCCACGATCAGTTGATAGTCGGATCGAACGCCATTCATGGTGTCGAAGGCATCGCTCTCAATCACCTGGACGTCAAGTGATTCCCGCTCAGCTTCCCTACGGATTATCTGAGCGAACTTCGGAGTCATCTCTACCGCGTCCACCGGATGGCCGCGGCGGGCCAGCGCCAGGGCGTTTCGGCCGGTTCCCGCGCCGAGGTCAAGCACGCGGTAGTTGCGTGGATCGAGTGCCTCATCGGCAAGGGCCAGCACCCGCGCATCGGCTTCGGTTCCGAACAGCGACCCTTCCCGGTTGCCGACCCAGGAGTCGTAGTCGTCGGCCACCGCCAGCCACTCGGCCTTGACGCGATAATTGATGCCGATGCCGAAGGGCGCATGGTAGGAGATGACGATCTGGGAGCGCTGTGAGGCGGCGTAGGCCCTGGCCAGTTCCGATTCGAGCATCTGCCTGAGTTGAGCCGCTTCGGCGGGGGTCTGCCGGGCACCGACACTGGCAAAGATGTGGTTACAGATCTCGACGTACTCGTCGATCATGGCCGGCACCGCCGGAACGGTGATATGGCCCCCGGCGACGGATCGGCGGTACAAACGCCGGGCCATCGCGTCGCGCAATGTGGCCGGGTCGAACGAACCGGTCGACGGATCCTCCATCAGACTCCTCTACCTGACCGCATCCACCCGAAGCACCGCCGCGAGTCGATGCGTAGGGGCTCTGTTGCCGGCGGCGCCAGACCGGCTCGACTTCGGCGCGCCGGCACGGACACGTGGCCGCCGACGACATCTAGGAGACGAAAGTAGATCAGCCGCCACCGCCAGGGAATGGCCGGCCCGTGAACAGGGCATGTACACATCGCGCCCGGCCGGCAGGCGGGGCGGACCGTCCGGCCCGTCCGGGCAAGGCAAGGGGGCGGCCCAGAATCTCGCCGGACACGCCTCGTGTCACGGCGCAGATATAGGCACAGATATAGAGGTACCCGGCAAGCTCGCGGCTTCGGTCGCATAATCCCAGGTCGGCGGTCTATGGGTGGTCTACCGCAAGTGCCCGCACGATTTCGGCGAAGGCTGCTCCTGTGAACTGGCTGCGAGTGGCCTCCCAACCCGCCGTGACGCTGTTAATGTGTCGTAACAGCAGGTGAATTCGTATTGCCGTCGAGTGAACAAATGCGAACCGGAGGCATCGAAGGCGACTGTGCACCACACAGTCATCTACTCTCTGTGGCAGAGACTGGACGTTGGGGTGATTAAGGGAGGAAACAGCATGTCATTCGTCACCACACAGCCCGAGGCGCTTGCCGCCGCGGCCGGCAACTTGCAAGGTATCGGCACCACGATGAGTGCACAGAACGCAGCCGCTGCGGCGCCGACCACCGGTGTGGTCCCGGCCGCGGCTGACGAGGTGTCGGCCCTGACCGCGGCTCAGTTCGCCGCGCACGCGCAGATGTACCAAGCCGTCAGCGCCCAGGCCGCCGCGATTCACGAGATGTTCGTGAACACCTTGACCACCAGTTCGGGTTCGTACGCGGCGACCGAAGCCGCCAACGCGGCCGCGGCCGGCTGACGAGCGCCGACAGTTCGAGATCGCACAGACTTGGGACGGAAAGCCACAGACGTGAATTTCTTGGCGCCTTCCCACCTGGCGGTGAGTCCGAGGTTTTCGGCTTGGTCGGGGCCCGTTGCTTCGGATCACCTGCATTCGCCGTCACTCAGACAACGGGGTCTGGGATCGACAACCTTCCGACCGCTACGAAGCCCGGTGGCCACCGGCTGACGGAAAAGGAGGACAGTCCGATTTTCTCCGGTCGGTAGTTGCACCTTGCAGCCGATCGGCCATCGCGTCTTTCAAAGACATCAAGGCATCAAGTAGCAGAAGAAGGAGTTATCACGTGACTACGCGTTTTATGACCGACCCGCACGCCATGCGGGACATGGCGGGCCGCTTCGAGACCCACGCCCAGACCGTTGAGGACGAGGCTCGTCGGATGTGGGCGTCCTCGCAGAACATCGCCGGTGCGGGCTGGAGCGGTATGGCCCAGGCCACCTCGCTGGACACCATGAGCCAGATGAACCAGGCCTTCCGCAACATTGTCAACATGCTGCACGGGGTGCGGGACGGGCTGATCCGCGACGCGAACAACTACGAGCAGCAAGAGCAGGCCTCCCAGCAAATCCTGTCCAGCTAGCCATCCAGCTACTCGCTGCGTACGCTTTTTCACGTTAGGAGAAAACTTCAATGACCATCAATTACCAGTTCGGGGATGTTGACGCACACGGTGCGCTCATCCGCGCCCAGGCCGCCAACTTGGAGGCCGAGCACCAGGCCATCGTTCGCGATGTGCTGGCTGCCGGTGACTTCTGGGGCGGCGCCGGTTCCGTGGCTTGCCAGGAGTTCATCGCCCAGTTGGGCCGCAACTTCCAGGTGATCTACGAGCAGGCCAACCAGCACGGCCAGAAGGTTCAGTCCGCCGGCAGCAACATGGCGCAGACGGACAGCGCCGTCGGCTCCAGCTGGGCCTAACAACCGAAACTGCGGGCGCGGCAGCACACCAAGCAAGACGGTGTGCTGCCGTGCCTTGCAGTTAATTGGATATCGCATGACTGAGGACCACAGAGGGTAGGGATGGATCAACAGAGCACCCGCACCGACATCACCGTCAACGTAGACGGTTTCTGGATGCTTCAGGCATTGCTGGACATTCGGCACGTGGCACCCGAACTTCGGTGCCGGCCTTATGTGTCCACCGACAACAACGACTGGCTCAACGAGCACCCCGGTATGGCGGTGATGCGCGAGCAGGGCATCGTGGTCGGCGACACGGTCAACGAGCATGTGGCAGCCAGGATGAAAGTGCTCGCCGCGCCTGACCTCGAAGTCGTCGCTCTGCTGTCCCGCGGCAAACTGCTCTACGGGGTGGTAGAGGAAGAGAACCAGGTTCCCGGTTCCCGCGACATCCCCGACAACGAGTTCCGCGTCGTCCTGGCCCGGCGTGGCCAGCACTGGGTTTCCGCGGTCCGTGTCGGCAACGACATCACGGTGGACGACGTCACCGTCTCCGACAGCGCCTCCATTGCCGCTCTCGTGATGGACGGCCTCGAATCGATTCACCACGCGGACCCGGCGGCGATCAACGCCGTCAACGTCCCGCTCGAGGAGATGCTCGAGGCCACCAAGTCGTGGCAGGAATCGGGCTTCAACGTTTTTTCTGGTGGCGATCTGCGACGTATGGGCATCAGTGCCTCCACGGTGGCCGCGCTCGGTCAGGCCCTGTCCGACCCCGCCGCCGAGGTTGCCGTGTATGCCCGGCAGTACCGGGACGACGCTAAGGGCCCCAGCGCATCGGTTTTGTCCCTCAAGGACGGGTCCGGCGGGCGCATCGCTCTCTACCAACAGGCCCGCACGGCCGGCTCAGGCGAAGCGTGGCTGGCTATCTGCCCGGCCACTCCGCAACTCGTGCAAGTGGGTGTGAAGACAGTTTTGGACACTTTGCCGTATGGCGAGTGGAAAACACATAGCAGGGTTTAACAGCGCTGTTACGAGACGCGCAGTGCGACAACATTTTTGAACATAAAATGCGAGCTGGATGCCAACACGGCATACTGCTTTGGAGCAAGCTGCCAAAACTGAAAAACCACACGTCAACCACAACTATTGACCGCGAGGCGAGGCAAATGAAATCGGAGTCAGTCCAGCCGCAACTCCAAAAGGGTTACGGCGCCTCGGTGAATACACCGATGCAGCCGCCCGCGTTACCGACACTCATTAGCACGATTGCAAAGGCAGGGGGTGCAGGACGATGACCGCAGTAGCTGATGCGCCACAGACTGACGTTGAGGGCGTTTCGTCGCCCAGGGCCGTTGTCATCGGCATCATGGCCGGCGAGGGTGTGCAGATCGGCGTTCTGCTGGACGCCAACGCCCCGGTCTCGGTGATGACCGACCCGTTGCTCAAGGTGGTCAACAGCCGGCTCCGAGAGCTCGGTGAGACTCCGCTGGAAGCGACCGGGCGGGGCCGGTGGGCGCTGTGCCTGGTGGACGGCTCGCCGCTGCGCGCGACGCAGTCGCTGACCGAGCAGGACGTCTACGACGGTGACCGCCTTTGGATCCGGTTCATTCCGGACGGCGAACACCGCTCGCAGGTCATCGAGCACATCTCGACCGCGGTCTCGGCCAACCTCAGCAAGCGTTTCGCCGCGATCGACCCTGTGGTCGCCGTCCAGGTCGGTGCCTCGATGGTGGCCACCGGCGTGGTACTGGCCTCCGGTGTTCTCGGCTGGTGGCGCTGGCACCACAACTCGTGGTTGACCACGATCTTCACCTCGATCATCGCCGTGCTGGTGCTGGCGGTCAGCATGCTGCTGCTGATGCGCGCGAAGAATGACGCCGACCGCCGTGTCGCCGACATCCTGCTGATGAGCGGGCTGGCGCCGCTCACCGTGGCGGCCGCCGCGGCGCCGCCCGGTCCGGTCGGGTCCCCGAACGCGGTGTTGGGCTTCGGAGTCCTCGCGGTCGCCGCGACGCTGGCACTGAAGTTCACCGGCCGCCGGCTGGCGATCTACACCGCGGTGGTCACCATCACCGCACTGACGACGATCGCCAGCGTGGCCCGCATGGTCGCGGCCACCAGCGCGGTAACCATGCTGGCCTGCCTCCTGCTGACCAGCGTCATCCTCTACCACGCCGCGCCGGCCCTGTCCCGGCGCCTGGCCGGAATCCGGTTGCCGGTGTTCCCGTCGGCGACCAGCCGGTGGGTATTCGAAGCCAGGCCTGACCTGCCGACCACCGTGGTGCGCACGGAGGGCGGTCCGCCGACCCTGGAAGGACCAGCTTCGGTCCGCGACGTGCTGCTGCAGGCCGAGCGGGCCCGTTCCTTCCTGAGCGGTCTGCTGGTGGGACTCGGCGTCCTGGTGGTCATCTGCCTGAGCGCGCTGTGCAACCCGCACGCCAGCGAGCGGTGGCTGCCGCTGATCCTCGCGGGCTTCACCGCCGGCTTCCTGCTGCTGCGCGGCCGCTCCTATGTGGACCGCTGGCAGGCCATCACGCTGGCCGCCACGGGCGTGATCATCATCGCCGCGGTACTGGTGCGCTACGCGTTTGTGCTGGCTTCGCCGCTGGCGGTGTCGGTTTCGGCCGCGATCCTGGTGCTGCTTCCCGCGGCGGGTATGACGGCCGCAGCGGTGGTGCCGAACACGATCTACAGCCCGCTGTTCCGGAAGTTCGTAGAGTGGCTCGAGTACATCTGCTTGATCCCGATCTTCCCGCTGGCATTGTGGTTGATGAACGTCTATGCAGCCATTCGATACCGTTAGCAGCCGATCGTGGCGCGGTCGCGCGACCAGCGCGACCGTCGCCGCGATGCTGCTGACAGTTGGTGCACTGGCCGGTATGCCACCGGCGCACGCGATCACGCCTCCGGCGATCGACCCGGGGGCGTTGCCGCCTGACAGCCCCCCGGGGCCCATCGCGCCGACCAAGCAAAACTCCTACTGCACCGAAGTAGGGGTCATGCCGGGTACGGACTTCAAGGTCCCACCCAAGTACATGGAGATGCTCAACCTCAACGAGGCGTGGCAATTCGGGCGCGGCGAGGGGATCAAGGTCGCCATCATCGACACCGGCGTGACGCCACACCCGCGGTTGCCGCGACTGATCCCCGGCGGCGACTACGTGATGGCCGGCGGTGACGGGCTGTCGGACTGCGACGCCCACGGCACCCTGGTCGCCTCGATGATCGGCGCCGCGCCCGCCAACGGGGCCGCGCCCCCGCCGGCGTCGCCGCGCCGGCCGGTCACCGTGCCGACGACCGAGAAGCCGCCGCCACCGCAGACCGTGACGTTGTCACCGGTGCCCGGCCCAACCATCACGGTGATTCCGGCGCCACCGCCCCCGAGCGAGGGCGCCGGGCCCGGCCCGGCACCGGGTCCGGGTCTGCCGCAGGGGCCCGGCCAGGCTCCGTCCGGCAACCGCGGCGGCGGCACAGTGACGATTCCGGGTTACTCGGGCGGCGCCCGGGTGCAACCCGTCGACCACCCGCGCCCGCTGGCACCGACGCCGTCGACATCGCCGACGCCGTCAACCTCGGCTACATCGTCGGCGCCGTCGTCGTCGGCCCCGGCGACCTCGTCGTCATCGCCGGCGCCCGCGCCTCCCACCGCGGCGCCACTGCCGGCCCCGCCCGGACCAGGACCGGATGCCTTCAGTGGGGTGGCTCCCGATGTCGAGCTGATCTCGATCCGGCAGTCGAGCCAGGCCTTCGGCCTCAAGGACGCCTACACCGGCGACGAAGATCCGCAGACGGCCGCCAAGATCGATAATGTGCAGACCATGGCGCGCGCGATCGTGCATGCTGCCAACATGGGCGCGTCGATCATCAACATCTCCGACGTGACCTGTATGAGTGCTCGCAACGTCATCGACCAACGCGCCCTGGGCGCCGCGGTGCACTATGCCGCGGTCGACAAGAACGCGCTGATCGTGGCCGCGGCCGGTGACAACAGCAAGAAGGACTGCAAGCAGAACCCAATCTTCGACCCGTTGTCGCCCAACGACCCGCGGGTGTGGAATTCGGTCACCACCGTGGTCACGCCGTCGTGGTTCAGCGACTACGTGCTGACGGTCGGGGCGGTCGACACCAACGGTCAGCCGCTGTCGCAGATGAGCATCGCCGGGCCCTGGGTGTCGTTGTCGGCACCGGGAACCGACGTCATGGGACTCTCGCCCCGCGACGACGGCCTGATCAACGCGATCGACGGTCCGGACAACACATTGCTGGTTCCGGCCGGGACCAGCTTCTCCGCGGCGATCGTTTCGGGCGTGGCCGCGCTGGTGCGCGCCAAGTTCCCCGACTTGTCGGCTTATCAGGTCATGCAACGCCTGATCCACACCGCCAGGCCGCCCGCGAGGGGGGTGGACAACCAGGTCGGATACGGTGTGGTTGACCCGGTAGCCGCATTGACCTGGGATGTCCCGAAGGGACCGCCCGAGGCACCCAAGCAACTTTCGGCGCCGCTGTCGCTGCCGAAGGCGCCCGCACCGCGCAATATGACGCCGGTGTGGGTGGCTACCGGGGGCCTGACTGCGGCACTATTGATAGGCGGAGCAGTGTTCGGTACAGCAACTTTGATGCGACGATCGCGGAAACAGCAATGAAGGCACAGCGGAAGCTCGGATTGGCATTGTCATGGCCGCGTTTGACCGCGGTGTTTCTGGCTGACGTGCTGATCTTGGTGCTCGCCAGCCACGCTCCCGACTCGTGGCAGGGCGAGAACCGGATCGCATGGTGGGTCGGCGTCGGTATCGCCGTCCTGGTGACGCTGCTGTCGCTGGTCACCTATCACGGCATCACGGTCACCAGCGGCGTCGCCAACTGGCTATGGGATTGGTCCGCCGACCCGGGTACCGCCCTGGGCGCCGGATGCACGCCGGCCGTCGACTACAAGCGACGCTTCGGGCGCGACACGGTCGGGGTCCGGGAATACCGCGGCCAGCTAGTGACGGTCGTCGAGGTGGGCGGCGGCGAGGCCGACCCGTCCGGCCGGCACCGGCACCGCACCGGGTCGGCCCCGATACTGCCGGTTGCGGCGGTCGCAGACGGGTTGCGCCAGTTCGACATTCACCTCGACGCCATCGACATCGTGTCGGTGCAGGTACGCGGCGGGGCGGCGGCCGCAAAGGCTTCGGCCTCGCTGGAGGAGTGGGGGCCGGAAGAGTGGGGGATGGTCGGGGATCAGCCCGGCAGCAACCGCCGGCGGACCTGGCTGGTGTTGCGGATGAATCCGCTGCGCAACGTGGGGGCCGTGGTGTGCCGCGATTCGCTGGCCTCGACAATGGTGGCGGCCACCGAGCGGTTGGTCCAGGATCTCGACGGGCAGAGCTGCGCCGCCCGTCCGTTGACGGCCGATGAGCTCGCCGAGGTGGACAGCGCGGTGCTTGCCGACCTGGAGCCGACCTGGAGCCGGCCGGGGTGGCGCCACCTCAAGCACTTCAACGGATTCGTCACCAGCTTCTGGGTGACGCCGACGGACATCGACTCGGCGACGCTGGCCGACGTGTGGCTGTCGGACGCCCCCGAAGTGGGCGCGACCGTGCTCACTTTGCGCCTGGCTACCCACGACGGACGGCCGCGGCTGTCGGCGTGGGTGCGCTACCACAGCGAATCCAGGCTGCCCAGGCAACTTTCCGCCGGGCTCAACCGGCTCACCGGGCGCCAGCTGGCCGCGGTGCGCGCCAGTCTGCCCGCCCCGTCCACCCGTTCGCCATTGGTCGTGCCGGGCCGCGACTTACGAGACCACGACGAGCTGGAATTCCCAGTGGGTCCTGAACCGGAGCACGCCATCAGCGCAGCAACACAATGACGCGCACGCAGTCGACCGCCGAAGATGCCAGAAACGCCATGGTGGCCGGGCTTCTGGCATCCGGGATTTCCGTCAACGGGCTGCAGCCCAGCCACAATCCGCAGGTCGCGGCGCAGATGTTCACCACCGCCACCACGCTGGATCCCGGTATGTGCGACGCCTGGCTGGCGCGGATACTCGCCGGTGACCAAAGTCTCGAGGTGCTCGCCGGCGCGTGGGCGGCGGTACGGACCTTCGGGTGGGAGACCCGTCGCCTCGGCGTGACGGACTTGCAGTTCCGGCCGGAGGTTTCCGACGGACTGTTCCTGCGACTGGCGGTGACCAGCGTGGACTCACTGGCCTGCGCCTACGCGGCGGTGCTCGCGGAGAACAAGCGGTACAAAGAGGCCGCGGACCTGCTCGACGCGACCGAACCCCGGCACCCGTTCGATTCGGAACTGGTCAGCTACGTGCGGGGGGTGCTCTACTTCCGCACCAAGCGGTGGCCCGACGTGCTGGCCCAGTTCCCCGAAGCCACGCCATGGCGTCACCCTGAACTCAAGGCGGCGGGCGCGGCAATGGCCACTACGGCGCTGGCCTCCCTCGGGGTGTTCGAGGAAGCATTCCGGCGGGGGCAGGAAGCCATCGAAGGCGACCGCGTGCCCGGCGCGGCGAACATCGCCCTGTACACCCAGGGCATGTGCCTGCGCCACGTGGGCCGTGAAGAGGAGGCCGTCGAACTACTGCGCCGGGTGTATTCCCGCGACGCGAAGTTCACCCCCGCCCGCGAAGCACTGGACAACCCCAACTTCCGGTTGGTGCTGACCGACCCGGAAACCATTGAGGCGCGCACGGATCCGTGGGACCCGGACAGTGCACCGACCCGGGCGCAGGCCGAAGCCGCCCGGCACGCCGAAGAGGCCGCGAAGTACCTGGCCGAGGGTGATGCCGAGCTCAACGCGATGCTCGGCATGGAGCAGGCCAAGAAGGAAATCAAGCTCATCAAGTCGACGACGAAGGTGAACCTCGCGCGCGCCAAGATGGGGCTGCCGGTTCCGGTGACGTCGCGGCACACCCTGCTGCTGGGCCCACCGGGGACCGGAAAGACTTCGGTGGCAAGAGCTTTCACCAAGCAGCTGTGCGGCTTGACGGTGCTGCGCAAGCCGCTGGTGGTGGAGACCAGTCGTACCAAGTTGCTGGGCCGCTACATGGCCGACGCGGAAAAGAACTGCGAAGAGATGCTCGAAGGAGCGCTCGGCGGTGCGGTGTTCTTCGACGAGATGCACACGCTGCACGAGAAGGGATACTCGCAGGGCGACCCGTACGGCAACGCCATCATCAACACGCTGCTGCTCTACATGGAGAACCATCGCGACGAGCTCGTGGTGTTCGGCGCCGGTTACGCCAAGGCGATGGAAAAGATGCTCGAGGTGAACCAGGGCCTGCGGCGGCGGTTTTCGACCGTCATCGAGTTCTTCAGTTACACACCGGAGGAACTCGTCGCGTTGACGGTCCTGATGGGCCGGGAGAACGAGGACGTCATCACCGAGCACGAGGCTGCCATCCTGTTGCCGTCCTACACCAAGTTCTACTCCGACGAGACTTACTCCGAGGACGGAGATCTGATTCGCGGGATCGACATGCTGGGCAACGCCGGCTTCGTCCGCAACGTGGTGGAGAAGGCGCGTGACCACCGCAGCTTCCGGCTCGACGACGAAGACCTGGACGCGGTGCTCAACAGCGATTCCATGGAATTCAGCGAAGCGCAGATGCGCCGATTCCGTGAGCTGACCCGCGAAGATCTCGCCGAGGGGCTCAGCGCCGCCGTCGCGGAGAAGAAGACCAAATAGCGTCCCCAAGCGCCCGGCAAAACGCCCGCGCGGCACGAACTATCTGTTCTGCCTAACACCACTCCGCTACCGCTTCGGCCCGATACGCTGTGTGCAACTCGGGCCAGAACGAGCAGAATGCGATCACGGTGGCGCTCCCGTGTGCCCCGACGGCGACGGGAGGTGGGGCCCCACTGAGCCGATCAACAGCGACTGTACGAATTCGATGACCATTCCTTTCCGATCCGGTCACGGCGCTTTCCCGTCGTCGGAATCGGCTGGCGCACATATCCGACGCGCGGCATCCACGCTTTCGGAAGCACCCCGACACCACCACAGCGGCCAAGGCCCGTAGCTGGGTCGGACCATCCGTTAGGAGAGTCCGATGCCTTCCGCTCAATATCATTGCGTCAGAAAGTTGTTCACCTCGCATCCCGACTCCGCGGGCGGGCGGTGATTGCGGTGGATTTCGGCGCGCTACCCCCTGAAGTCAACTCACTGCGCATGTACACCGGGCCCGGTTCGGCACCCTTGCTGGCCGCGGTTGCCGCCTGGGACCGCCTGGCCGCCGAGCTCCATGCGACGGCAGCCGGGTATGACACGGTGATCTCCGTGCTGACCGGTGACGGCTGGCTGGGGCCGGCATCGGAGTCGATGCTGTCCGCGATCACCCCGTATCTGACCTGGATGAGCCTCACCGGGGTGAAGGCCGAGGAGGCCGCCGGCCAGGCGGCGGCAGCGGCGGCTGCCTATGACGCCGCGTATGCGATGACGGTGCCCCCGACGGCCGTCGCCGCAAACCGCGCGCAGTTGCAGATGCTTGTCGCAACCAACCTGCTCGGCCAGAACACACCCGCGATCGCGGCGAACGAGGCCGCCTATGGCGAGATGTGGGCCCAGGACGCGGCGGCGATGTACGGCTACGCCACCAGCTCGGCGGTGGCCTCGACGCTGACACCGTTCACCCCGCCGGCCCAGGTCACCGACCCGGCCGGCCAGGCGGCTCAGGCGGGGGCGGTCACCCAAGCAGCCGGCAGCGCTACGGGCACCGTGGCCCAGTCGCAGCTTTCGCAGCTCATGTCTTCGGTCCCGTCCACCCTGCAGGGGCTGGCCGCGCCAGCGGCAACGGCCGAAGCTTTCCCGGGCGCCGACCTGCTTGCCAACATCCTCAATTTCCTGGACGGCAACGACGGTAATCCGTACGGGATCTTCCTGAATTCCACCCTGGTCAACGGGTTCGTCTCGGCCGGGTATACCAGCCCCGCCATCGTGGCCCCCGCGGTCTTTGCGGGTCTGGCCGATATCAATGCGGTTGCCCTGGGAGCGGAGGAAGGAGCCGGGGTGCCGCCGATGGGCTCTGGCTCAGGCAACCCATCCTGGATACCGGCGGAGTCGCCGGCCAATCCGACCAACCTTCCCCCGTTGATGGATGTGGCCGAGGCCTCCTTCGCCACGGGCAGCGGCGGCGTGACGGCAGGCATCAACCAGTCGGCGGTGGTCGGTCGGTTGTCCGTGCCGCAGACCTGGACCGCGGCCACCTCGGTGGTCAACCATGCCGGCGCGGCTACCGCCGGTGGTGGGTGGACCAGTACCGCCGTCGCGCCGGCGGCCGCCTCCGGCGTGCCCGGTTTCCCCGGCATGCCCGCTCCGGGCATGTACGGCCACAGCTTCGGCAACCCGCCGCGCTATGGCTTCCGTCCGACGATCATGGGGCGCCCACCGGCTGCGGGCTGACAGGAGGGAGAACCACCGTCGGTTAAGGAGGTGCTGGTATTGGATTACGGAGCACTCCCACCTGAAGTCAACTCGCTGCGCATGTACACCGGTCCCGGTGCGGCGCCGATGCTGGCCGCGATGACGGCCTGGGACGCCATTGCCGCGGAAATGCGTTTGACCGCAACGGCTTACGAGTCGGTGATAGCGACCCTGATCGGTGACGGGTGGCTGGGCCCGGCGTCGGCGGCGATGGCCGCAGCGGTGGCGCCGTACGTCATGTGGCTCAGCGTCACCGGCTCGCAGGCCGAGCAGACCGCCGGTCAGGCTGCGGCTGCGGCGGCGGCCTTCGAGGCCGCGTTCGCCATGACGGTGCCCCCACCCGTAGTGGCCGCCAACCGGGCCCGGTTGCTGGCACTGATCGCCACGAATTTCCTCGGCATCAACACCCCTGCCATCGCCGCGACCGAAGCCGAATACGCGGAGATGTGGGCGCAGGATGCCACCGCGATGTATGCCTATGCCGTCAGCGCCGCCGACGCCGCAGCGTTGACGCCCTTCACCGAACCCGAACCGATCACCGACCCGTCCGGGTCCGCCGGGCAGGCCGCGGCGGTGGCCCACGCCACCGGGTCCGGACTCACTCAGAGCGAACTACCGCAACTGATGTCCGCGGTGCCGGCAAGCTTGCAACAACTCGCTTCGCCTGCGGAGTCATCGCCCTTCGATTCGCTGCCGCAGACGGGGCTGCTCGCCGACATTTTGAACTTCCTGGACGGCAACGACGGCAACCCCTACGGGATATTCCTGAACTCCGATCTGTTGAACGGGTTCGTGGCAGCCCAGTACGTGTCGCCGGCGGTGATCAGTCCCGCCGTCACCGACTCGATCGCCGACGTCGAGGCGGTGGCCGAGGGCGGATCCGGGGCCGCTGCGCCCGCCGCCGCCGATGCGGCGTCCGTCAGCGCCGGGCTGACCGGCGCACAATCGGGTGCCGGGGGAGTGAGCGCCGGAGCCCACCAGGCCACCCTGGTGGGGCGGTTGTCGGTGCCGCCGAGTTGGACCACCGTCGTCGAGGCCGCCGGTCGCGGTGGCATCGCGATGACCGGGACCGGTTCGACCCCGACCGGGGCGGCGCCTGCTGCGGCGGGGACGCCGGGACTGCCCGGCATGCCCGCCGCCAACGCGTACGCGCGGAGTTGGGGCAACGGCCCGCGCTACGGCTTCAAACTGACCATCATGCCCCGTCCGGTCGCGGCCGGATAATTGCGCCGATAAATTCGTGCGCGACCCCGCGAAAAAACATCTCACATTTGTTTTTGGTCCGCGCCGACTTTCGTCAGCGTGCCGAGTTGACTCTTACCGACTTCAGTGCCACGATGGCCTTTGCATGCACCTCGCTAGGTGAGGCGTCTGCACGGACACAGGCCACTGACCTCGAACGTCGAAAGACGCCCAGGGTCAGGACAGCTCTTCCCGGCTTAAGGGTTGAGCCCAAGTGGCTTCCGGTACCCGCCGGATACGCCGTGTGGTGCCAAAGCTCTGTCGAGAGAGGTGCTGGCCCAGCGGTTTTGCCGCTGTTGCCTCATCTCTGTGTCGCGTGCGCATGGCATCCCCGTGTGCCCTGGCCCGAAGGAGGTGAGAGCGGAGTGAGTCCCGGCGATAGTTCCTATCTGAGATCGACGACCATTTCGTTTCGATCCGACCCGGGCGCTGTATTCGCAAGCTGAATCGGCTCTGGCGTTAATCACCGTCTGCTCGTAATTCTGTCGCAGACGCGCGTAATTGCTGTGCGCAAATTTGCCGCATGAATTCGCGATGCCGGCTGCCCGAAATCGGATTTGGCATTAGTGGGGGAGGCCACCGATGACCGCTGTGCTGGATTTTGCAGCCTTGCCACCGGAGATCAATTCCGCGCGCATGTACACCGGAGCGGGCTCCGGCCCGATGTTGGCTGCGGCTTCGGCCTGGAAGGGGCTGGCCACGGAGCTGCGCGCGTCGGCCCTGTCATACGGGGCGGTGCTCTCGGCGCTGACGGGGGAAGAATGGTTCGGTCCGGCTTCCACCGCGATGGCCGCGGCGGCCGCTCCTTACGTTGCGTGGATGAGCGCGACGGCCACCGCGACTGAGGAGACGGCGGCGCAAGCCGAGGCCGCCGCCGCCGCGTATGAAGCGGCATTCGCCGCAACCGTGCCGCCACCGCTGATCGCGGCGAATCGCGCTCAGTTGGCGACGCTGGTCGCCACGAACATCCTGGGCCAGAACACCCCGGCGATCGCGGCGACGGAAGCGCAGTACGCCGAGATGTGGGCACAGGACGCCGCCGCCATGTACGGATATGCGGCCTCGTCGGCCGCGGCGACGGAGTTGAGCCCCTTCGTCGAGCCGATGCAGACGACCAGTCCCGGCGGACCGGCCGCTCAAGCCGCCGCGGTCAGCCAGGCCGGCGCCGCGGCCGCCGGCCAGCAGAGCGCATTGTCGCAATTGATATCAGCCGTGCCGGGGGCACTTCAGGCCCTGGCCGGAACCAATGGCACCACCGGAGCGGGCGGGTTGGAGGGATTCCTCAACGCCTGGGGGCCGAACGCAAACATCTGGAACACCATCACTTCCACCGGGGCATTCACACCGGGCGCCACCGTGGGAACCCTGTCTAGCCTGTTGGGCACGTCGGCCACCTCGGAAGTGGCGGGCGCGGCGGGCGCGGCTCAGAACGTCGCCGCGCCCGGACCGATAGCGGCCCTGGGTCAGGTGGACGCCGTCGGTGGCGGATTGCGCGGATTGGTCGCCGCCGGCACCGGCAATTCCGGCATCGTCGGCAAGCTCTCGGTGCCGCCGGCCTGGACGGCCGCCGCCCCGCTGAACGGCCCACTGCATTCCGTACTCGGTGGCACGCCGATGGTGGCGCCGCCAGCAGCGGGACCGGCCGGCGTGCCGGGCGTCCCATTGGGCAGCGTCGCGAGCCAGCCATTCGGTCGCGCGGTCCCGCAGTACGGGTTCAAACCAACCTTCGTTACCCGACCACCCGCCGCAGGGTAGGCCGCTGAGCTGCGGGAATACGGTTCTCAGCGAACCTCCAGCAACGTGGCAGGCAGGTAACAGCGCTTCGGGCATACCGTTTCCTAACCTTTTGCCTATGTTTGTTTCTTAACGGTACGAGAACTCGCCGTGACGCTCAGTGCGACCGGGGCGGCATCGGCGGTGTCCGGGCAACAGGCACAGCCACCAACTCCTGACCGCCCGGGCACATGCGAGGAGGGATGGGGTCCGCATATCTGCAGTGATTCGACACAATGGTGCCTTCCGCGGTCTCGATGAGAGCCCGGCGTTGCCGTAATCGGCATGATTAACGCTCACATTTGTTGAGTTTCACATTCGTCTAATTTGGACGTTTATTCAGCACGCTTTGAATTAGCGAAGTCAGATTTACTATAGCCGGGGTAGTCCCTGCTTTATATGGCCTGGCCTGCGCGTTTGCCAGAAATATCATTTCTTCGCGCCTGATATCACGCGCTCAAGTGAGAAAGTGAGAGTTCTTGTTCACCTCGCGATTACACGGCAGAAACGAGACGAAAATAGATTCAATGGAAAGTGTTAACCAATATACGGAAATGAACGGATCCGTGGGGGGCAACTTCACCGCAGGGGCAGCGCTGCCGTCTGAGGCCGGCCGGAATAAGGGGTAATACGCATGGATTACGGGGCGCTACCGCCTGAGATCAACTCGGGGCGCATGTACACCGGCCCGGGCGCCGGCCCGATGTTGACAGCCGCCGTGGCATGGGACGCGCTGGCTGCCGAAATGCATTCCACTGCAGCGGCTTACGCTTCCACCCTGGAGGGGTTGACGTCTGGGTCCTGGCACGGACCCACGGCGATTGCAATGTCGGCTGCGGTCGCACCGTTCGTGTCGTGGATCTCGGCCACCGCCACCCGCGCCGACCAGACGGCCGCGCAAGCCAAGATCGCCGCGGCGGCCTACGAAACCGCCTTTGCCGCAACGGTTCCCCCGCCTGTAATTGCGGCGAACCGGGCGCAGTTGATGGCGCTGATCGCCACGAATTTCCTCGGCCAGAACACGCCGGCTATCGCGGCGACCGAGGCACTGTATGCGGAGATGTGGGCCCAGGATGCCGCCGCGATGTATGCATACGCCGGATCATCGGCAACAGCAACGCAATTGACGCCCTTCACCGAACCTCCCCAGACCACCAACGACGCCGGTGCGGCCGCGCAGGCTGCCGCGGTGTCACAGGCCACCGGTGCAGCCACCGGTGGGGATGTCACCACACAGTTGGGTCAGCTGGTCAGCTCACTGCCGAATGCGCTGCAAGGCCTTGCGTCGACGATTGCGGCGTCACCGACCACCGGGTCGACGTCGTTCCTGCCCGGACTCGCGCTGCCGCAGATCGGTTCGCTGACGCTGCCGCCGGGATTGATGACGGACCTGACGAACTTCAACTCGATCTTCAGCGTTCTTACCGGCCCGTTCTCCGCGCAGGGCTTCACCTCCATCCCAGGTGGGCCGTTCCTGTCATTTGGCCAGGTCTACGCCTACGGCCAGAACGGTCAAGGTCTGCAGGCCTTCTTGACTCCGGCCACACCCATCTCCGGGACGCTGGCGCCGATCGCGCAATCGCTCGCTCCACACCTGAGCAGCGCGACGTCGGTCAGCGGCGCAGCCTCGGGTGCCATGGGCCGCGCGGCCCTGGTCGGAGGTCTGTCTGTGCCGCAAGGCTGGACCACCGCCGCCCCCGCTATCCGCACGGTTGCCCAGACCCTGTCCGCCAATCTGGCGGCGGCAGCGGCTCCGACCGCATCGCTGGGCGAGACCGGCGTTTTCGGCCAGATGGCCCTGTCCAGCCTGGCCGGACGGGCCCTGGGAGCGACAGTGGCGACCTCCGGTGGCAGTGGCGGCGCCGTGGCAAGTTCACTCGGTGGTGTCGTCGCTGAGGCCGACCCCGCCGCGGCCATGATCTTTGTGCTACCCGCACTCGAGGACGAGTGACGGTCATGCGGGTGACGACGAAATTTCACTTCGCACAAGCCATTCAATGCGCACTCCGGGTAGGGGGTAGGTAGAGATGTTTTACGCAGCGTTTCCACCGGAGGTCAATTCGGGTCGGATGTACACCGGCCCGGGAGCAGGCCCATTGCTCGACGCCGCCGCGGCCTGGAATGGCCTGGCGACCGAATTGCAGTCCACCGCAGCGTCATACGGTTCGGTGATCGCGAGCCTGACGAGTGGGCCGTGGGTGGGTCCGTCCTCACTGGCGATGGCGGCGGCCGCGACGCCCTACGTGACGTGGATGAGCGCCACTGCCGCGCAGGCCGCCCAGGCCGCGACACAGGCTACCGCGGCGGCGGCGGCATACGAGGCCGCCTTCGCCGGACACGTGCCGCCAGTCGAGATCGCGGCCAATCGAACGCAATTGGCATCACTGGTGGCAACCAACCTGTTCGGCCAGAACACCGCGGCGATCGCCGCCACCGAGGCCCAGTACAGCGAGATGTGGGCCCAGGATGCGGTGGCGATGGACAGCTATGCCGGTTCTGCGGCGGCGGCAAGTCAGGTGACGCCCTTCGCCGAGCCGCCGCAAATCGTCAACAGCGGCGGACTGGCCAACCAGGCGCTGGCGGCCAGTCAATCCGCCGGCACCGCGGCCGGTAACGCCGTTCAATCGATCCTGGCGGCGGGCAACCCGGTGTCGGAAATGTTGCAGGTGCTCGCCAACTTGAGCAGCGACTACACCGCCACCATTACCGGAATGCTGAACGGTCTGTTCGGGCCGGCCGGGGCGTCGACCTTCACGGCGCTCTACTCGGCAGTCAAAGTCCCACTTGGTTTTACAACCCAGTTCAATGACATCGGGTTGTTGATCAACTTCCCGGTATCCCAGGTGCTCAAGTTCGGGATCAAACCCGGGTCGATCCTTGGTGAGCTTCCCAAAGATGCGCTGGGCGGCGGGCTGCTGGCCCCGAACTGGGGCCGCGGCTGGCTGACCGGGGCCGGGTCGGCGAGCACCTCGGCAAACTTCGGTCGGGGCATGTTGGTCGGATCTCTTACCGTTCCGCCGAGTTGGACCGCCAACACTCCGGCCATCCAGACTGTCGCGGCGGCCTTGTCGGCAGCCGGGCCGGAGGCGGTGCCGGCGGCCGAACTCGGCGCGGGCAGCCTGCTGAGCTCGATGTCACTGGCAGGCATGGCCGGAAGTGCCCTGGGCGCAGGGGCGCCCGGTGCCCTGGCCGGCACCGGCGTGCGGGGCCGTCTCACTCCGGTCAAGGACCTCAAAGACCTCAAGTCGCCCGAGAAGCTCAAGCGGCTGGTCGCGCAGATCTCTGAGAAGCCGGAAAGCGTTCAGCACCACACCGTCGACCAAGAGGGTCTGGACAGCCTGCTCGAACAGCTGGCGAAGAAACCCGGTATCCACGCGGTACACCTGGCGAAGGGCGAGAAGGCCAGGGTCGTGCCGCCGGACGCGCAACTGGGTTTGTAACCCAAAGACCTTGCAGCAGAGCACGAAAGGAGTGTCATGAAACTGCTACTCATGCTGATCGGCGCCGCCGCCGTGATCGGTCTCGCCGCGCCCGCTTACGCCGACCCCGACGACGGACCGGGCGGCGACGACCCGGGTTTCCTCGCAGCCCTGCATGGCGCCGACATCGGTTACAGCAACCCGGCTGCGGCCATCGGCTCGGCCCACGCGGTGTGCACGTGCTTGAGCAACGGCGAGTCCGGTCTGGAACTGGTCAACGACGTAAAGACGCACAACCCGTCGTTCAATATGGACGCCGCAGCGCAGTTCGCGGTCATAGCGGCGAAATATTTCTGCCCGCAACACCTTTCCAAGAGCTGACGTTAGCGGGCGTCAATTAGCGGTCCGGCCGGTGTGCCCGACCGTTTTGTAACGGTGCGGTAAAGCGGTCCTCACACTTTGCTGTAGTGGCGTGTGCCAGCACCGGTTCTGGGTGCTTTTAGACGTTTTATTCGCGTGCCCCCTTCTCGGCCTATTTCATTTCTGGCTAAGCAGTCATCGACCCGAGTAATCAACAGGCAACATCGCCGTGGTAAAGGACACCGGATCATTCAGTTCCGGCAAAAGTCCTGATCAAGGGATGTCGATCTGCCCCTCCGGCTCCGCCAAGCGAATTTTGCGGAGCGCCATTGGGATACCTGGTGAGTTTCATATGAGCTCCGTCAGCAATGCGGACGGATGTGTAAACCGGTGATTACGATGGCGCCCACAAGGGGACCGGAGGGGAGTAGATGGACTTCGGGGCGTTACCTCCAGAGATCAACTCTGGACGGATGTATATGGGGGCTGGCTCCGGACCCATGCTCGCCGCTGCGGCGGCGTGGGACGCCTTGGCAGCGGAACTGCATTCCAGTGCGGCGTCCTACGGCTCGACGGTGCAGGGTTTGACGGTCGGGTCGTGGCACGGGCCGGCCGCGATGGCGATGGCCACCGCGGCAACGCCGTATGTCGCCTGGCTGACCAACACCGCTACGCAGGCCGAACAGGCCGCAATGCAGGCCAAAGCGGCGGCTGCGGCTTATGAGACGGCGTTTGCGGGCACCGTTCCGCCACCTGCGGTCGCGGCCAACCGCGTTCTGCTGCTGGCCCTGATCGCGACCAACATCTTCGGCCAGAACACCCCCGCCATCGCCGCCACCGAGGCGGAGTACGCCGAGATGTGGGCCCAGGACGCCGCGGCGATGTACGGCTACGCCGCCTCCTCGGCGGCGGCCACGGAACTGACGCCGTTCACCGAACCGCCTCAGACCACCGACCCGACGGGTGTGGCCAGACAAACCGCGGCGGTCAGCGAGGCCGTTGGCGCCGCCGAAATGCAGTCGGGCCTGTCCCAGCTGATGACCGCGATTCCTAACGCGTTGCAGACGGTCGGCCCGGCTGCGGCGGCCGCGCCGGCCGCGTCCACCCCGGTCGGCTCGGTGATCGAGGCCATCGCGCCGTACGCCATCGGGATTCGTCCCTTCTTCGCCGCCATCACCGGCGCCTACAGTCCCATCGTCGGGTTCGTGCTGTTCGGGGGCTGGTGGCTGTTCGCCCTGCAGATCTTGGGGCTTTCGCAGAACGCGCCGGGGGTCGCCTCGCTGCTGAGCACCGGCGGCAAGCCTGCGGCCGGGCTGTCGCCGCTGCGGGGCGGGTATGTCGGAGCCGTGGCGCCGAGCAGCGGCGTCGCCGCATCCTTGGGGCACTCGACCCTGGTCGGGTCGCTGTCGGTGCCACAGGGCTGGGTGACCGCCGCTCCGGTGATGAGGACTATGGCGTCGATGCTGCCCGGGGTGAGCGCCGGCGCTGTCCCGGCGGTCCCCGCGGCGGCCGAGGGCGGCTTGTTCGGCGAGATGGCGATGGCGAGCCTGGCCGGACGCGCGCTGGCCGGCGCCAGCATCCGCACCACCAGCAGCGGGGCGGCCGCCACCAGTGGTGGCGCCGCCGCTGCCGACGAAGCAGCCACCACGGCGACCATCATCGTGATACCGGCGGACTGACCGATGACGTCAGCACAGGGAAGGCGCGGCCGATGAGTTTCGCGGTACGACCGCCGGAGATCATCTCCTGGCAGATCTATACCGGACCGGGCGCGGCGCCGATGATCGCGGCGGCCACGGCCTGGGACGCGTTGGCCACCGAACTGCAGTCGACCGCGGCCTCGTATGGCCTGGTCGTCGACGGATTGGCCAACGAATCGTGGACCGGCCCATCAGCAGCGGCGATGGCCGCGGCCGCCGCCCCGTACGTGTCCTGGATGGCCGCGACCGCGGCGCAGGCCAAGGCAGCTGCCGACCAGGCGAAGGCGGCGGTGAGTGCCTATGAGGCGGTTTTCGCCGCCGTCGTACCGCCGGCGGAGATCGCGATCAACCGAAGCCAGCTGGCCTTGCTGGTGGCAACCAACATTTTCGGGCAGAACACCGCTGCGATCGCCGCCCTCGAGGCCCAGTACGCGGAAATGTGGGCCCAGGACACGTCGGCGATGTTCACCTACACGAGCGCATCGGCGGCCGCCGCCCGGCTGACGCCGTACACAGACCCACCGCAGATCGCGGACCCGGCCGGCCTCGCCGGTCAGCAGGCAGCGCTCGGACAGGCCAGCGCCCTGGCCGCCGGCACGGCCGCGGCAACGGCCGCGCCGACCGCGGCGCCGATCTTCCCGTTCGACATCGTCCTGCAGGTCTTCGAGGCGCTCGGCAGCGGCGGCACCGCCTACATGCAAGCCATGGGCCAGCTCCTCAATGCCCTGACCGGAACCCCTCTGGCCGCCCCGACGTGGGAGAACACCTTCGGGATCTTCGCCGACATCGGCCGGTTCAGCACCGTGGCGAACGACACCATGAGCATCCCCAACCTCGCCATGACCGAGTTCAAGCTCTTCTGGAAGCCCCCACTCGAGGAGATCCCGAAATCAGCGTTGGGGGCGGGGCTGGGAATGGCGCCATCGGCCGGCTTGACCAGCGCGGGATCGGCGACTTCGGCAAGCGTCGGCGCGGCCAATGTGGTGGGCAAGCTCTCGGTGCCGCCGAGCTGGGCCTCGGCGACGCCGGCGATCCGGATGGCCTCCGGCGCGCTGTCCGCCACCAGTCTGTCCGCCGCCCCTTCAGCGGCCATCCCGAGCAACCTGGTCAACGAGATGGCGTTGGGCGCCGCGACCGGCGGTGCGCTCGGCGCCGTCGGCCCCCAGGTGCTCAGCGGCAGTGGCGCCCGCGCCCGCGCCAACGGCGGAAAAGGACCGGTCGAGCCGGTCAAGCTGGACAGCGTCATCGCGAAGCTGCAAAAAGAACCCGATTCGGTCAAGCACTGGAACGTGGACAAGGAAGGCCTGGACGCGCTGCTCGACAAGTTGTCCAAGGAACCGGGCATTCACGCGGTGCACGTATCGAACAAGGACAAGCACAAGGTGACTTTGCCCGACGCGCAACTGGGCGGGAAATGAGACTGCGGTCAGCTCTGCTTGCCGTCGCCGCGCTGGTCGCTTTCGCGGCACCCGCGCAGGCGGATCCCACCGGCGATGACGCGGCGTTCCTCGCCGCGCTGGCCAATGCCGGCATCTCGGTCCCTAATCCGGCGCAAGCCATCGCCTCCGCCCAGGCGGTGTGCGGATTGATGCGCAACGGTGAGACCGGCCTGCAGGTGCTGACCGACGTGAAGAAGCAAAACCCCGCGCTGACGCTGGACGGCGCTGCCCTGTTCACCGCCATCGCGTCGAACAGCTATTGCCCCGAGCATCTGGGACAACCCGAGGGCGGATACTTCTAGCGGAATCCCTGGTTCGCCTGGGCTCCACCTGGTGTTCACCCGGATCTGATTGGCTGCCGTAGCCGTTCCGCCGATGAGAGGGTCGAAGAGAGGGGGAAGCCCGGTGCAGTCACTGACCGTCGCCGATTTCGCGCTCCGGTTGGGCGTTGGCGTAGGTTGTGGCGCGCTGATCGGGATCGAGCGGCAATGGCGGGCGCGGATGGCCGGCCTGCGCACCAACGCGCTGGTGGCCACCGGTGCCACCCTGTTCGTTCTCTACGCCGCCGCCACCGAAGACAGCAGCCCCACCCGGGTCGCCTCCTACGTCGTGTCGGGCATCGGATTCCTCGGCGGCGGGGTAATCCTGCGCGAAGGCTTCAACGTCCGCGGCCTCAACACCGCCGCCACGTTGTGGTGCTCCGCCGCGGTCGGGGTGCTCGCCGCGTCCGGGCACCTGGTGTTCACGCTGATCGGCACCGCGACCGTCGTCGCCATCCATCTGCTGGGCCGCCCACTGGGCCGGTTCATCGACCACGACAACTCCGGCGACGAGGACGAGAGCCTGGACCCCTACCAGGTGCAGGTGATCTGCCGGCCCAAGTCCGCCAAGTACGCCCGCGCCCAGATTGTGCAACACACCCGCAGCAACGACATCATCCTGCGCGGTATCCACACCGGGCACACCGAGGACAACGTCGCGCTCACCGCCCACGTGCTGATCGACGGGCATTCGCCGGCTCGGCTGGAACGCCTGGTGGCCGAATTGTCGTTGCAACCGGGGATTTACGCCGTGCACTGGTACGCCGGCGAGCCGAGCAGCCCGATCCTGCCCGCCGCTCCGGCCGATTAGGGTCGCGCCTGCAACTCCGGCGCGGCCGCGGCCAGCAGGTCCTCGCGACTGCCCGAGAACGGCGGGTATATCCGCCGGGTGTTGATCGTCTGCTTGGTCGCCTTGGCTTGAGCGCCTTGGGTCACCACCACCCGATCCCACCCTTCGGTGTAGACCGCGCCCGCCGGGCCGAGATCGAGAACCGTTACATACCAAGGGATTCGAAGAGCCAGCAGCGGCTCCGAAAACAATTCGCTGATCACATTGTAACCCGCATACCGGCCCATCGGTCGCCCGTGCTGGCACGACATGACCGACACGTGCTCGTCGTCCATGCGGGCCGCGGCCACATCCCCGGCGGCGAACACCAACGGCACTCCGATCACTCGCAGGTAGTCGTCGACCGCAACCCGGCCCCATCTGTCGCGAGCAACCGGTAGTTGCTCGGTCAGCACGTTGGCCCGCATGCCGGCACACCACACCAGCGTGGCGGCCCCGAGTTGCTCGCCCGAGGACAGCGACACCCATTCGTGGCTCACCGCCGTCACACTCACTCCGGTTCTGACTTCAATGCCGTTGTCCGCCAATGCCTTTTCGATCACCGGCCGCGCCGAGGCACCCATGTCCGAGCCGACCAGTCGGTTGTGGTCGACGAGCACCACCCGGGGTGCGAGGCCGAGTTCGCGCAGCCGGGTCGGGAGCTCACTGGCGGCTTCGATCCCTGTCAGCCCCGCCCCGACCACGACAACGGTGGCCGCCGCGCCGCTCGGTGGTCCCTCGGCCAGCCGCCGGAGGTGCTGCTGCAACCGCATTGCGCCGTCGTAGGTGTCGACGTCGAAACCGAACTCCCGCAGCCCCGGCAGGTCCGGTTTGCACACGCTGCTGCCGGCCGCCAGCACCAGCCGGTCGTACCCGAAACTCTGCCCGGTCGACGTGGTGAGGGTGCGGGCCTCGACATCGATACCCACCACGTCGGCGCTGACATGCCGGACACCGACGGGATCGAGCACATCGGCGAGTGGGATCCGGCACTCGCTCAGATCGGCCTCGTAGTTTCGGACCCGGATGTCGTGGAACGGTTTTGGGCTCAGCACCGTGATCTCGACCTCTGCCGCAACGGCGAGCTCGTCGACCCGGCGCGCGGCACCCAACGCGGCCCACAGCCCCGCGAACCCCGAGCCGATCACCACCACGCGCTTCACCCGGACAGCACCTGGCGGATCTGCTCCAGCGTCACCTTGGCCTTGTGGCCGGGCAGCAACATCCAGGTGTGCATGCCGCCTTCGAGCTCGTACCACCCGATCTCGACGCCTTCGTCCGTCGCGCGCTTGTGGAAGGCGCGGGCGTCGGGGTTGAGCACGTCGTGGGTGCCGGTGAACACCGTCAACCGCGGCAATCCGTCCAGCGGTCCCATGCACGGGCTGAGCAGTGGAGTATCGAGCGGATCGCCGCCGGCGTAGCGCAAACCGGCGGCGCGCAGATCGTCGAGGTTGAGGAACGGGTCTTTCTTGGCCACCGTCCGCACGTCGGGATCCGGCAACCCGAGATGCATCCACGGCGAAAGCAGCACCGCGTCCGTCGGCTGCGGCAAGCCGGCGTCGCGCACCGCGTGGCACAGCGCGAAAGCCATCCCGCCACCCGCCGAATCTCCCATGAAGGCAAGGGAATTAGGGTCACGCTCGTCGAGGAGGCGGCGGTACAGCTGGAGCAGGAAGGGGAACACCTCGCGGTAGGTGTGCTCGGGCGCGATCGGATAGATCGGCACCGTGATAGTGCGGTGCAGCAGGGTCGCCAGTTTCGCGATGGCCGGCCAATGAAAATGCGGCAGCAGATCCAGCACGTACGCGCCGCCGTGCAGATAGACCAGGTGGCCGGACAAGTCGGCCCGCGGCACGTGGCGGGGAGTCACCTGATAGACCGGCCGGCCGTTGACGTCCTCCCGGACGACATCGATCTTCTTCAGCAGGTGCTTGGACGGGCGCCCACAGTAAGGCGGGCGGGGATTGGCCTCCCAACTCGCCAGCTTCGCAGGTGGGAACAACCGATTGCGGACGCCGGAGGCGCGCAGCAGCCGCTGCGTCACGTGGGGCCGGTGCACCGGGCGTTTCATTGGTCTCACCAGGTTAGGCTGTGTGCTGTGAGCAGTGTGTCAGGCTTCTTCTCGGCGCTGCCGGCCCAGATGCGGGATCCGGTGTTCTTTGCCATCCCCTTCTTCCTTTTCTTGTTGACCCTGGAGTGGACGGCTGCCCGCAAGCTGGAGAAGTTCGATGCCGCCGCGGCGACCGACGATTCGGCTACGCCCCAGCCGTCATCGGGTGCGTACCTCACCCGCGATTCCATGGCGAGCATTTCGATGGGTCTGGTCTCGATTGCCACCACGGCCGCTTGGAAGGCCCTTGCGTTGTTCGGGTATGCCGCAATCTATGCCTACCTGGCTCCGTGGCACCTCCCTGCGACCAAGTGGTACACCTGGGTCGTCGCGATCCTCGGTGTAGACCTGCTCTACTACACCTACCACCGCGTCGCCCACCGTATCCGGCTCATCTGGGCTACCCACCAGGCTCATCACTCAAGCCAGTACTTCAATTTCGCCACCGCGCTGCGCCAGAAGTGGAACAACAGCGGGGAGATCCTGATGTGGATCCCGTTGCCGCTGTTGGGACTTCCCCCATGGCTGGTGTTCTTCAGCTGGTCGCTGAATCTGATCTATCAGTTCTGGGTGCACACCGAGCGCATCGACAAGTTGCCACGGTGGTTCGAGTTCATCTTCAACACCCCGTCGCATCACCGCGTCCACCACGGCAGGGACCAGCTGTACCTGGACAAGAACTACGGCGGCATCTTCATCCTCTGGGACCGGATGTTCGGCAGCTTCCAGAAGGAACTGTTCCGGCCGCACTACGGGCTGACCAAGCAGGTCGACACGTTCAACATCTGGAAACTGCAGACCCACGAGTACCTGGCCATCGCCCGGGATTGGCGCTCCGCGCGCCGGTTCCGCGACCGGCTCGGCTACGTTTTCGGCCCGCCGGGCTGGGCGCCGCGCACGTCCGACCAGGTCGACGGCACCACCCCGCTGGTCACGTCTCGGTAACGCTTCGGCAGCCGGCGGCGAAAGCTCTAATGTCGAAGTGATAACGCCGTAACCGACGGGAGCCACCGTGAGCCGCCTGGCACTGCGCACTTTTCTTGCACCTGCACTACTCGCGGCGTCGGCGTTGGGCCTGACGCCGGCGACCGGTCACGCCGACCCGGTGGCCGTCTACCCCGGGATGGAGATCCACCAGGACAACCATGTCTGCACGCTGGGCTTCGTCGACACCCGCTCGCGCGTCGCGGTGACGGCAGGGCACTGCCGCGGTAGTGGGCTGGTTTATGACAAGGACAACAACGTCATCGGGCGCATGACCACCTTCCGGGACAACACACCCACCGGGTCGACCGTGGCGACCGACCAGGTCATCGCCGACTACGAGGCAATCGCCCTGGCCGAAGGCGTCGCCGCGAGCGACATCCTGCCGGGCGGACGCGCGCTGCGCGCCGGCGGCGGTGCGCCCACGGCCGGGCAGCCGGTGTGCCACTTCGGCATCACCACGGGCGAGACCTGCGGCACGATCGAGAGCGTCAACAACGGCTGGTTCACGATGACCAACGGCGTTCAGACGTCGCAGGGCGACTCCGGGGGACCGGTGTTCTCGCCGTCGAGCGGTCAACTCGTCGGGATCTTCAACAGTGTCTGGGGGACGCTGCCGGCCGCCGTGTCCTGGCAGGCCACCTCGCAGCAGATGCGCGAGGACGGGGGAGTGAACCCCAGCTAGGCGGCCCCCAGCGCAAACACCGGTATCCGGTCGGACGCGGCCCGCAGTTCGTCGTCGCCGGACTCCGGTGTCAGTTCGCCGACGAACCCCTTGACCTGCCAGTACCACCGAGCCAGGTAAAGCCGCAGGATCTCGGGCTTGGCGTCGTCGCCGACCTCGTGGATGGTGGCGTGCCGGCGCCGCCAGCGGGGGCCGGTGTCGACGACGCCCGCCGCGCGAACGTTGCGCACCCACTGGGTATTGCCGCGCGGTGAGACGACGTAGTCCACGCCGTCCACGGTCAGCAGGTTGATGACCACGCTGCGTTGTTTCCCGCTGGTGCGTCCGCGGACCCGCAACGCGCTGGTGCCGGCGATGCTGATCCCGGACTCGGCGAGCCAGCGGACGACGGTGTTGGCCGCCCGCATGGCCCGGTTCGGTTCCTGATAGTGCGTGGTCATGCCGCCTCCCGTGGAGATTAAGAGAGCACCGCTCTCGCTTGCCAATACCGTGTCACAACCGTGACCTAAAAGCAAGAGCGGTGATCTCTGAACTGCAAGACTCCACCGTGTGGGCAAACGCCAGGAATCGCGGGAGCAGATCGAAGCGAAGATCGTCGAACTCGGGCGCCGCCACCTCGTGGATCACGGCGCGGCCGGGCTGTCGCTGCGCGCGATAGCGCGGGACCTGGGCATGGTCTCGTCGGCCGTCTACCGCTACGTGGCCAGTCGTGACGAGTTGTTGACGCTGCTGCTCGTCGACGCCTATTCCGACCTGGCCGACGCGGTGCAGCGCGCCCGCGACAATGCCGCCACGGATTCGTGGAGCGAAGACGTTCTGACCATCACGCACGCTGTGCGGGAGTGGGCGGTGGCGCACCCGGCCGGGTGGGCGCTGCTCTACGGCAGTCCGGTTCCTGGGTACCACGCTCCCGCGGAACGCACCGTCGGCGTTGGCACCCGCGTGGTCGCGGATTTGTTCGACGCTCTGGCGGCGGGGATCACCACCGGGGAGATCATGCTGACCAGCGACGCGGCGCCCCAACCAATGGCGTCGGATTTCGAGCGAATTCGGCACGATTTCGGTTTCCCCGGTGACGACCGGGTGATGGCTAAGTGCTTCCTGCTCTGGGCGGGTGTGCTGGGCGCGATCAGCCTCGAGGTGTTTGGGCAGTACGGCGCGGACACTTTGACCGACCCGCGCAGCGTCTTCGATACCCAGGTGCGTTTGCTGATCGGCATGCTCGAGTCGAATTAGAACGTGTTCACCCGCTCGGTACGGCCCGGACTGCGGCCGCCATGGCAAATTTTCAGACGGCCCTTTCTGCCCGCCGCCGCACTGGGATATCCTGCGAGGCGATGAACCTGCTCGTTCAATCACCCATCCAGATTGCGTGGGTGACAACGGACCTCGAGGCCACCGAAACCGCTCTCACCGGGCTTTTAGGCGTCCGCAAGTGGATACGGATGCCGGAGGTGCATTTCGCGCCCGATAGCTGCACCTATCGCGGACGGCCCGCGGATTTCGTCGCCGGTGTCTCGCTGAGCTATCTCGGCGACATGCAGCTGGAGCTGCTCGCGCCGGTTCGCGGGGAGAACATCTATAGTGACTTTCTCCGCGACCACGGACCGGGTTTGCACCACATCTGCGTGGAGGCCGAAAGCCCGGACCGGTTCGATGCCGCGGTTGCCGATGCCGCCGCCCACGGTGCGAATGTGGTGCAAGAAGGCACCATGCCCGGCGGGCTGCGATTCGCCTACGTCGCGGCGCCGCAGTCGGGTGTGCCGTTTCTCGAGATCGCCTATTTGTCACCCGAGATCAAAGCGTTTTACGACTACATCAAACAGGAGCAGCGGTGAGCACCGACATCCCAGCGACAGTCCAGGCCGACACGGTGGAGTCCTGGTCGGATGAAGTCGACGTGCTGGTGATCGGTTTCGGGATCGCCGGTGGATGCGCTGCGGTTTCGGCTGCGGCGGCCGGTGCCCGGGTCCTGGTGGCCGAACGTGCCGCCGCGGCGGGGGGCACCACCTCGATGGCTGGCGGCCACTTCTACTTGGGCGGCGGGACGGCGGTGCAGGCGGCGACCGGTCATCCCGATTCACCCGACGAGATGTTCAAGTACCTGGTCGCGGTGTCCCGTGAGCCCGAACTCGACAAGATCCGTGCGTACTGCGACGGCAGCGTTGAGCATTTCAATTGGCTTGAGGCCCTTGGCTTTCAGTTTGAGCGCAGCTTCTACCCGGGCAAAGTGGTGGTCCCTCCGGGCACCGAGGGCCTGAGCTATACCGGCAATGAGAAGGTGTGGCCCTACTGTGAGCAGGCCGTGCCGGCGCCCCGCGGTCATTCCGTGCCGGTGCCCGGCGAATTGGGCGGCGCCGCAATGGTGGTCGACCTGCTGGTGAAGCGCGCCGCCGAGCTCGGTGTGGAAATTCGCTACGAGACCGGGGCGACGAACCTGATCGTGGCGGACGGCGCCGTGGTCGGCGTCGCGTGGAAGCACTTCGGTGAGACCGGCGCGATCAAGGCCAAATCGGTGATCATCGCCGCGGGCGGGTTCGCGATGAATCCCGACATGGTGTCCGAGCACACGCCCGCGTTGGGCCAGCCGCGGCGCACCAAACACCACGGCCTGGTAGCGCCCTACATCCTGGGCAACCCGAACGACGACGGGCTGGGCATCCGGATGGGCATCTCGGCCGGCGGGGCCACCAAGAACATGAACGAATTGTTCATCACCGCGGCCGCCTATCCGCCGGAGATTCTCTTGACCGGGGTGATCGTCAACAAGGACGGCAAGCGGTTCGTCGCCGAAGACTCCTATCATTCCCGGACCTCGGCCTTCGTGCTCGAACAGCCGGAGCAGACGGCCTATCTGATCGTCGACGAAGAGCACATGCAGATGCCCGAGATGCCGCTGATCAAGTTTCTCGATGGGTACGAGACCATCGTTGAATTGGAAGCCGCGCTGGGCATTCCGGCCGGGAACGTCGCCGCCACGCTGGACCGCTACAACGAGTATGCCGTCAAGGGCGAGGATCCGGACTTCCATAAGCAGCCGGAATATGTTGCCCCGCAAAACAAAGGACCGTGGGCGGTGTTCGATCTGTCGCTCGGCCGGGCGATGTACTCCGGATTCACCATCGGCGGCTTGGCGGTGTCAGTGGACGGCGAAGTGCTGCGCGAGGACGGTTCGGTGGTGCCGGGCCTGTACGCCGCCGGGGCGTGCGCATCCAACATCGCCCAGGACGGCAAGGGGTACGCCAGCGGGACGCAGCTGGGCGAGGGGTCGTTCTTCGGGCGCCGCGCCGGAACGCACGCGGCCGCGGCCGCGGGCGGGTAGGCGCGGAAAAACCAGCACAGCGCCGGAACGCACGCGGCCGCGGCGGCGGGCGAGTAGGCGCGGAAAAACCAGCACAGCGCCGGAACGCACGCGGCCGCGGCCGCGGGGGGGTAGGCGCGGAAAAACCAGCACAGCGCCGGAACGCACGCGGCCGCGGCCGCGGGGGGGTAGGCGCGGAAAAACAAGCACAGCGCCGGAACGCACGCGGCCGCGGCCGCGGGCGGGTAGGCGCGGAAACAATTAGCTGTCTTTCACCAGACGCGGACGCGGTCCTCTGGTTTGAGGAACAGCGAGTCTCCAGGCTGCACGTTGAACGCGGTATACCACTCGTCCATGTTGCGAACGATCCCATTCACCCGGAACTTCGCCGGGCTGTGCACGTCGGTCAGCAGTTGGTTGCGCTCGGTTTCGGGCCGGCAGATCTCTTTCCAGCTCGCCGCGAAAGCGAGGAAGAACCGCTGGTCTCCGCTGAGGCCATCGATGACAGGCGCTTCTTTGCCGCCGAGAGAGAGCTTGTAGGCGTCATAAGCGATGCGCAATCCCGCGAGATCGGCGATGTTCTCCCCGAGTGTCACCGCTCCATTGATGCGATTGCCCGGTAACGGCTCGTAACCGTTGAACTGGGCGACAAGCTTGTCCGCCTCGCGGGTGTAGCGGTCGGCGTCGGTCGGTGTCCACCAATCGCGCTGTAGCCCGGTGCCGTCGCTCTTGCGGCCCTGGTCGTCGAATGCGTGGCTCATCTCATGACCGATGGTGGCCCCGATCGCGCCGTAGTTCACCGCGGGATCGGCTGCGGGATCGAAGTTCGGCGGTTGCAGGATCGCCGCGGGAAAGACGATGTCGTTCAGTCGCGGAGAGTAGTAGGCGTTGTTGGTCTGCGGCGTCATGCTCCACTCGCCGCGGTCGATGGGCTTGCCCAACTTGCTGCGGTCGTCGTTCCATGACCACATCGCCAGGGCGTCGTCGTTGGCGACCAGTTCGCCCGCCGCGATCTTGACCGTCGCATACGACTTCCATTTGTCGGGGTAACCGATCTTGGCCACCAGCGCGGCGAGCTTGGCCTGAGCTTCTTTCTTCGTCTCAGGTGTCATCCAGCTGGCGGCGTCGATGCGCTTGCTGTATGCGGCGCGCAAATTCTCGACAAGTGCCCGCGCCTTGTCCCGGGTCTGCTGACTGAAGTGGGCGTCGACATACAACTGTCCGACCGGGTCGCCGAGCCCGTTACTTACCCGAGACACCCCGCGCTCCGCCCGTGGCGCGCGCTCCTTGGCACCGCCCAGCGTTCGCCCGTAGAAGTCGAACAGCTCATCGGCGAACGGGGTCGAAAGATCGCCGCCGTAGGCGGAGAGCACTTGGTAACGCATGTACGCCTTCCACGAGTCCAGCGGCTCGTTCGCGAAAAGCGCTGCGGTGCGGCTCAATACGTTGGGCATGCCGACCTGGAAGTCGGTCTCCGCCGGCAACTTCAGCTCGTCGAATATCTCATGCAACGGTGCGCCCTGTCCAAGTTGCTCGACTGCGGCTCGCGGCATGATGTTGTTCGTCTTGACGACGTCGCGCTCCTCCTCCCGCGGCACCTGCACCTCTGCCAGCTTGGTTTCCAGAGCCAGCAATTGTTCGGCCTGGTGCTGCGAATCCGCAAAACCCGCGAGACCGAGCAACCGGGCGGCATGCGCGACGAATTTGGTGCGTAGCTCCACGGATTCGGGATCGGTTTCGACGTAGTAGTCGCGCTCACCGAGCGAGAGACCACCCTGCCAGATGACCGGCAAGTAGCGCGTCGGGTTGTTCGGGTCCATGGCCACCGACACCGGGAATGGGTCGCTTACCCGAGTCCTGCCGTTGAACGACACCAGAACCGCATTGAGGCCCGCCCTGTCGTTGGCAGCGTCGACCGACGCCAGCAGCGGCCGCACGGGCTCGGCGCCTTTCCTGTTCAACCGCGCCTCGTCCATGTAGGACGCGAACAGGTCGCCAATTTGCTGCGAGATGTCGCCCTCGGGTGCGTGTTTGGCGGCAGCACTCTCGACTATGGCCTTCAGGTCTGCGTTGAGCTGGTTCTGGATGTCGAGATTGACACCCGCGCACACCTTGTCGGCCGGGATCTTCGCGTTCTTCACCCACGTGCCGACGGCGTATGCGAAAAAATCGTTACCGGGCCGGACCGACGTGTCCATCGCGGTCAGGTCGACGCCCCAAGCGCCAATTTTGGGTTTCGCGCTGGGTTCGGCCGAGCGGCCACAACCGACGAGCACCAGAGCAGTAGCCAGTAGCACTGCCACCGCACGAACGAATACGCACACCGCAGACCTCCAGTCGCCGGGCCAAGGGCAGCTTAGCTGTGCGCGCCGACTGCGACGTGCTGAGCGCGGTGCGCCCGGATCGCGTCGTGCGCTAAACCGATGCCGGTTGCTGCTCCACCGGACCCAGGCGCCATTGACCCCCGCCGAGCAGTTCGAGCTGGTGGTCGTGATGTTGTTCGACCGTGGGCCGGTGACTGACGCTGACCACAACGCAATCCGGAAGTTCGCTGCGCACAAGCTGATACAGGGCGTACTCCAGCCCGGGGTCAAGTGCCGAGGTGGACTCGTCCAGGAATACCGCCTTCGGTTTGGTGAGCAGTATGCGCGCGAAGGCCACCCGCTGCTGTTCGCCCGGCGAAAGCACCTTAGCCCAGTCCTGCTCTTCATCCAGGTGCGCGATGTGCGGCGCGAGGGCCACCCTCGTCATCACCTCGTGCACCTCGGCATCGGTGACGTCGTCCGTCGAGTTCGGGTAACACACCACTGCGCGCAGCGTCCCCAGCGGGACATAGGGCAACTGCGACAGGAACATTGTCTCGTTCTCGCCACCCGGACGGCGCAGGGTTCCTGAGGCATAGGGCCACAATTCGGCCAGGCTACGCAGCAAAGTCGTCTTGCCCGCACCCGATTGCCCGGTGATGACCAGCGACTGACCGGCTTCGAGCCGAACGTCGAGCGGGTCGATCAACCGGTCGCCGTCCGGCTTGCGCACCTCTACGTTTTCAATCTCGACCGACCCGTCCTGGGTGGATGTGGTCAGCACCGCCGGCAGCGCGCGTCCGCGGTCGTTGGCATCGACCAGGCCGTGCAAGCGGATGATCGCGGCGCGCAGATAAGCGAAGGCGTCATATTGATTGCGGAAGAACGACAGCGAGTCTGAAATGCGGCCGAATGCGGCGGCCGTCTGGGTTACGTCGCCGAACTTGATTTGGCCGACAAACAATCGTGGGGCCTGGATAAGCCACGGTAATGGAACGATCACCTGCGACATCGACCAGTTCCAGCCATTGAAGATGATGGAACGGCGAACGAAGGTGCGGTAGTTGTCGATGATCGGAGTGAAGCGCCGCCATAGTTGTGCCCGTTCGGCGCGCTCGCCGCGATAAAACCCCACCGCCTCCGCGGCGTCGCGCAATCGCACCAACGCGTAGCGGAAGGCGGCGTTGAGTTTCTCGTTGTTGAAGCTGAGCCAGATCAATGGACGGCCTAAACGGAAGGCGACCACCGACGCGATCGACACGAAAATCAGCACGGCCCAGAACATTGCGCGTGGCAAGACATAACCGAACACATCCAGCGGTCCGGACAGGTTCCACAGGATTGCAGCGAACGAGATCACCGACGCGACCGCATTGACCGCCCCGAACAACAACGTTTGGGTGGTCCCATTGGCAGGCGTGTTGGGAGTGCCCTCGGTATTGGCAGCGGTGAAAATGTCGATGTCCTGCTGGATCCGCTGGTCGGGGTTGTCGATCGTGTGGTCGATAAACAGGTCGCGGTAGTAAGCCCGGCCGTCCAGCCAGTCATCGGTGAGGTGGCCGGTCAGCCATATGCGCCACGAAATGACGAACCGCTGCAGCAGGTAAATGTCAACCAGATAGCGCACGATGAAAATCAGGGCTAATACGCTGAAAATTCCCATCGAAACGTAAAACCCGTGCACCCCAGATTGTTTGATGACGGCATCGTGTTCGGCCATGCCCTCGACGGCTGTCTGGACCGAGGTGTACATGTCGTTGCTGAAAAAGCTGAACAACACATCCAAGCGCACGGACATCAGGACGGACAGCAGCAGCACGCTCAGCATCAACCACACCCGCACGCTGTTGCGTCCGACGAAATACCCGCGGGTTATCCGCCAGAACTGGCGGCCCCAAGGGGTGAAGAATCTCATCAGGGCCAGCGCAACCAGCAGACAAACGGCGCTGATCGCCCACGCTATGGCGAGCCAGCGCACCGAATCCGGAAGAGCTTGTGACCAATCGATTTTCGGTGTGAAAGGCTTCGGGCCCAAGGTCGTCGTCTCCTCACAGGCGGCTGCTGCGCATCGAAATACTTCGGCGAAGGTACCTGAACCAGGTGGTTAGGCTGCCCCTATGAGCACCGAAGCAGCCCCCACCCAGACCATGCACGCGGGCCGGCTCGTCGCCCGCCGGCTCAAGGCCAGCGGTATCGACACGGTATTCACGCTGTCCGGCGGCCACTTGTTCTCGATCTACGACGGCTGCCGCGACGAGGATGTCCGGCTGATCGACACCCGCCACGAGCAGACCGCGGCCTTCGCCGCCGAAGGCTGGTCGAAGGTCACCAGGGTGCCGGGCGTGGCCGCGCTCACCGCGGGCCCAGGCGTCACCAACGGGATGAGCGCGATGGCCGCAGCCCAGCAGAACCAATCGCCGTTGGTTGTGCTCGGTGGCCGCGCCCCGGCCGCGCGCTGGGGGATGGGCTCGCTGCAGGAGATCGACCACGTGCCGTTCGTGGCGCCGCTTACGCGTTTCGCCGCCACTGCCCAGTCCGCCGAGGACGCCGGTCTGCTCGTCGACCAAGCACTGCAGGCCGCGGTCGGCGCACCGTCGGGAGTCGGGTTCGTCGACTTTCCGATGGATCACGTGTTCTCGGTGTCCGACGACGACGGCCGGCCCGGCGCGCTCGCCACTCTGCCCGCCGTGCCCGGCGCGGATGCCAACGCGCTGGACCGGGTGGCCGACCTGCTGGCCAAGGCCCAGCGGCCAGTGATCATGGCCGGCACCAACGTTTGGTGGGGGCGGGGGGAGACGGCCCTGCTGCGGCTCGCCGAACAGTTGCGGATACCCGTGCTGATGAACGGGATGGCTCGCGGCGCGGTGCCCGCCGATCACCCGCTGGCATTCTCCCGGGCGCGCTCGAAGGCGTTGGGCGGTGCCGATGTCGCGCTGATCGTCGGCGTGCCCATGGATTTCCGCCTCGGCTTCGGTGGGGTGTTCGGTGCGCAGACACAGCTCGTGGTGGCCGATCGGGCGCGGCCCGAACGCAACCATCCGCGCCCGGTCGCCGCCGAGCTCTACGGCGACCTGTCCGCGACGCTGTCCGTGCTCGCCGGTTCGGGCTCAGCAAACCACTCAGCGGACCACCAGGCCTGGATCGACGAGTTGCGCGCGGTCGAGGACGGCGCCCGTGATCAAGAGAAGGCCGAGCTCGCCGAGGATCGGATCCCGCTGCATCCGATGCGTGTCTACGCCGAACTCGCCCCACTGCTGGACCGGGACGCGATCGTCGTCATTGACGCCGGAGACTTCGGTTCTTACGCCGGACGCGTCATCGACAGCTATCAGCCGGGCTGCTGGCTGGACAGCGGGCCGTTCGGTTGCCTGGGTTCGGGGCCCGGTTACGCCCTGGCGGCCAAGCTGGCGCGGCCCGAGCGACAGGTGGTGCTCCTGCAGGGCGACGGCGCATTCGGGTTCAGTGGGATGGAGTGGGACACCCTCGTACGCCACAACGTGCCGGTGGTGTCGGTGGTGGGCAACAACGGCATCTGGGGCCTGGAAAAGCACCCGATGGAGGCGTTGTACGGCTATTCAGTGGTGGCCGAACTGCGCCCCGGCACCCGCTACGACGAGGTGGTGCGAGCCCTGGGCGGGCACGGTGAGCTGGTCTCGGCGCCGGCCGAGCTGCGCCCAGCCCTGGAACGCGCCTTCGCCAGTGGTCTCCCGGCCGTCGTGAACGTCCTGACCGATCCGAGCGTGGCCTACCCGCGCCGATCGAACCTGGCCTGACGGCACCCTTTCGGGTCGCGAGCGCGCGTGAAATGCCAGCTGCGGCGGCGTGTCGGTGGCCCGACACGCACGCTCGCCCCGCTGTCGTGTTCGCGTACCGTGGGGCTGTGCCAAAGACCACCCGCTCTCAGCCCGGCCGGCTGAGCAGCCGATTCTGGCGGCTGCTCGGGGCCACCACCGAAAAGAACCGCAGCCGCTCGATGGGCGACGTGACCGCGGCCGAGGAGTACGAGAAGGAAGCCGCCGACCTCAGCGACGAGAAGCTGCGCAAGGCGTCCGGGCTGCTCAACCTCGACGACCTGGCGGACTCCGCCGATATTCCGCAGTTCCTGGCGATCGCCAGGGAAGCCGCCGAGCGGGCGACCGGGCTGCGCCCGTTCGACGTGCAGTTGCTGGGCGCGTTGCGCATGCTGGCGGGCGACGTGATCGAGATGGCCACCGGTGAGGGCAAGACGCTGGCCGGGGCGATTGCCGCCGCGGGCTACGCGCTGGCCGGCCGGCACGTGCACGTAGTGACCATCAACGACTACCTGGCCCGCCGCGACGCGGAATGGATGGGCCCGCTGCTCGAGGCGATGGGGCTGACGGTCGGCTGGATCACCGCCGAATCGTCCAGGGACGACCGCAAATCGGCTTACGACTGCGACGTCACCTACGCATCTGTCAACGAGATCGGGTTCGACGTGCTGCGCGACCAGCTGGTGACCGACGTCGAAGACCTGGTCTCACCCAACCCGGACGTCGCACTGATCGACGAGGCCGACTCGGTGCTGGTCGACGAGGCACTGGTGCCGCTGGTCTTGGCCGGCACCACCCACCGCGAGACGCCGCGGCTGGAGATCATCAAGCTGGTCGGCAACCTGACCGCGGAAAAGGACTACGACACCGACGCCGACAGCCGCAATGTCCACCTGACCGAAGCGGGCGCGCGCAAGGTGGAGAAGGCGCTCGGCGGCATCGACCTCTACTCCGAAGAACATGTCGGCACCACGCTGACCGAGGTCAACGTGGCTTTGCACGCGCACGTGCTGCTGCAGCGCGACGTGCACTACATCGTGCGTGACGACGCGGTGCACCTGATCAACTCCTCGCGCGGGCGCATCGCCCAGTTGCAGCGCTGGCCCGACGGTTTGCAAGCGGCTGTGGAAGCCAAGGAGGGCATCGAGACCACCGAGACCGGTGAGGTGCTCGACACCATCACGGTGCAGGCGCTGATCAACCGCTACTCCACGGTGTGCGGCATGACCGGCACGGCGCTGGCCGCCGGCGAACAGCTGCGCCAGTTCTACAAGCTGGGCGTGTCGCCCATCCCGCCGAACACCCCCAACATCCGGGAAGACGAGCCCGACCGGGTGTACATCACCGCGGCCGCCAAGAACGACGCGATCGTCGACCACATCGCCGAGGTGCACGAGACCGGCCAGCCGGTGCTCGTCGGTACCCGTGACGTCGCGGAATCCGAGGACCTGCACGAGCGCCTGGTCCGGCGCAACGTCCCGGCCGTGCTGCTGAACGCGAAGAACGACGCAGAAGAGGCGCAGGTGATCGCCGAGGCCGGCACCTACGGCTCGGTCACGGTGTCCACGCAGATGGCCGGTCGCGGCACCGACATCCGGCTGGGCGGTTCCGACGAGTCCGACCACGACCGGGTCGCCGAACTGGGCGGACTGCACGTGGTCGGCACCGGCCGGCACAACACCGAGCGGCTGGACAATCAGCTGCGCGGCCGGGCCGGACGTCAGGGCGACCCGGGGTCCTCGGTGTTCTTCTCGAGTTGGGAAGACGAGGTGGTGGCGGCCAACCTGGACAGCAACAAGCTGCCCACCGAAACCGACGAGGACGGCCGCATCCTGAGCCCCAAGGCCAGCGGCCTGCTCGACCATGCGCAGCGGGTCGCGGAGGGCCGGTTGCTGGATGTGCACGCCAACACCTGGCGCTACAACCAGCTGATCGCCCAGCAGCGCGCGATCATCGTGGAGCGGCGAAACACGTTGCTGCGCACCCCGACCGCCCGCGAAGAGCTCGAGGACTTGGCGCCGAAGCGGTACAAGGAGCTGGCCGAGGACGTCAGCGAGGAGCGGCTGGAGAAGATCTGCCGGCTGATCATGCTGTACCACCTGGACCGGGGCTGGGCCGATCACCTGGCCTATCTGGCCGACATCCGCGAGAGCATTCACTTACGCGCGTTGGGCCGGCAGAACCCGCTGGACGAATTCCACCGGATGGCGGTGGACGCGTTCGCATCGCTGGCCGCCGACGCTATCGAAGCTGCCCAGCAGACCTTCGAGACGGCGAACATCCTCGAGGACGAGCCGGGGCTGGATCTTTCCAAGCTGGCGCGGCCGACGTCGACGTGGACCTACATGGTCAACGACAACCCGCTGTCCGACGACACGCTGTCCACCTTGAGCCTGCCCGGCGTCTTCCGCTGACGTCATTCGCCCGACGCCTCAGTCCGCCGTGCGGACCGCATCGTCGCCGGACACCGCCTGACTGCCCGGCTCCTCCTCAGTCCGCCGTGCGGACCGCATCGTCGCCGGGCTAAGGTCACGGCTCATGGAGCCAGTGCTCGCGCAGAATCGGGTGCTGACGGTGCCCAATGTGCTGAGTGTTCTCCGCCTGGCACTCATCCCGGTCTTCGTGTACCTGATGCTCGGCACCCACGCCTATGGCTGGGCCGTGGGGATCCTGATGTTCAGCGGCGTCTCGGACTGGGCGGACGGCAAGATCGCCCGACTACTCGACCAGTCGTCACGGCTGGGCATGCTGCTCGACCCGGCAGTCGACCGGCTCTACATGGTCACCGTGCCGATCGTGTTCGCGATCAGTGGGATCGCCCCCTGGTGGTTCGTGCTGACGCTGCTGGCCCGCGACGCGATCCTGGCCGGGACGCTGCCGTTGTTGTGGAGCCGCGGCCTGTCGGCGCTGCCGGTGTCCTATGTGGGCAAGGCGGCGACCTTCGCCCTGATGTCCGGCTTCCCGCTGGTGCTGCTGGGCCGGTGGGACGCATTGTGGAGCCGCGTCGTGGGGGCCTGCGGGTGGGCGTTTCTGGGCTGGGGCCTTTACATGTACCTGTGGGCCTTCGTGCTCTACCTGGTGCAGATGGTCCTGGTGATGCGCCAACTGCCCAAGGTCAACCGAAAGTCCTCGCCCCCGAAAGCGGGGGACCATGGCTGACCGGGACCGCCTGCTCGGCGGGTACGACCCCAACGCCGGTTACCGCGCCCATGCTCCGCGGCCGCAACACATTCCGGTGCCGTCGCTACTGCGCGCCCTGCTGTCCGAGCATCTCGACCCCGGCTATGCCGCGGCGACCGCCGAACGGGAGCGCCGGGCGGAACCCGAAACCGCCCGGACCCGCGCCTTTGGCTGGATGTGGCAGGCGCTGGCGGCGGCCCTGGTCGCCACCGTGTTCGCCGCCGCTGTCGCGCAGGCCCGCTCGGTCGCGCCGGGAGTGCGGACCGCACAACAGGTCCTGGCGACCAATGTCCGTTCAACGCAGTCCGCGGCCGGTCGGCTGGCCAAGCAGCGCAGCGCGTTGGCGGCCAAGGTCGATGAGGTGCAGCGCGTCGCCCTGGCCGACGATGCCGAGGGGCAACGCCTGCTGAGCCGACTCGACGCGCTCAGCTTGGCGGCGGCCAGCACCGCGGTGACGGGCCCGGGCCTGACCGTCACCGTGACCGACCCGGGTGCCAGCCCGAATCTCTCCGACGCGTCCAAGCAACGAGTGACCGGCAGCCGGCAGATCATCCTGGACCGCGACCTGCAGCTCGTCGTCAATTCCCTGTGGGCCAGTGGGGCGGAAGCCATTTCGGTCGACGGCGCCCGCATCGGCCCCAACGTCACCATCCGGCAGGCCGGCGGCGCCATCCTGGTCGACAACAACCCGACCACGAGCCCGTACGTCATCCTCGCGATTGGTCCCGCGCAGAGGATGCGGGATAGCTTCGAGCGGAGTCCTGGGTTGCGGCGGCTGCGACTGCTGGAGGTCTCCTACAGCGTCGGCGTCAGCGTCAACGTCGGCGAAAAGCTGGCGCTGCCCGCCGGATCAACCCGGGAGGTCAAGTTCGCCAACGAGATTGGGCCCAAGTGACATGATTGGAATCGCGGCGCTTGCCATCGGCATCGTGCTGGGATTGATTTTTCACCCCAGCGTCCCGGAGGTGATACAGCCGTATCTGCCGATCGCGGTGGTCGCGGCGCTCGACGCGGTGTTCGGCGGTCTGCGGGCCTACCTGGAGCGCATCTTCGACCCCAAGGTGTTCGTGGTCTCGTTCGTCTTCAACGTCCTGGTGGCCGCACTGATCGTCTACGTCGGCGACCAATTGGGCGTCGGCACCCAGTTGTCCACCGCGATCATCGTCGTGCTGGGAATCCGGATCTTCGGCAATGCGGCCGCGCTGCGGCGCCGACTGTTCGGAGCGTGACCCGTGAGCCAGGAGCCACCGAACCCCGCCCGGCACGGCCGGCACGAACTGCCGCCGGACCGCTCGCAGCCCAAGACCGAGGCAGCGGCCGGACGCGGCCGGTCCCGGTTGGCTTTCGGGACCCTGGCCGTGCTGTTGTGCCTGGTGCTGGGGGTCGCGATCGTCACCCAGGTCCGCCAGAACGATTCCGGCGACTCCCTGGAGACCGCTCGCCCCGCCGACCTGCTGGTGCTGTTGGACTCGTTGCGGCAACGAGAGGCGACGCTCAGCACCGAGGTCGCCGATCTGCAGAACACCCTCAATACGTTGCAGGCCTCGGGCAATACCGACCAGGCCGCCATCGAGAACGCGCAAGCCAGGCTGGCGGCGCTTTCCATCCTGGTCGGCGCCGTCGGAGCCAGCGGCCCGGGAATCACGGTGAAGATCGACGACCCGGGTCCGGGGATCTCGGCGGAGGTGATGCTCGATGTGATCAACGAGCTGCGCGCGGCCGGTGCCGAGGCCATCCAGATCAACGACGCACACCAGTCGGTGCGGGTCGGGGTCGACACCTGGGTCACCGGTTCGGCCGGTTCCCTGACCATCGACACCAAGGGGTTCTCGCCGCCGTATTCGGTTCTGGCCATTGGGGATCCGCCCACCCTCGCGGCGGCGATGAACATTCCGGGCGGGGCGGACGACAGCGTCAAACGGGTCGGCGGGCGGATGTCGGTGCAGCAGGCCGATCGAGTCGAGGTGACCACCTTGCGACAACCAAAACCGCACCAATACGCTCAGCCCGGCAAGTGAACCACCTAGCGAAACCGACCAGAACAGGATCACCGTGAGCGATATCCCGTCCGATCTGCACTACACCGCCGAACACGAGTGGGTTCGCCGCAGCGCAGAAGACACCGTGCGGGTCGGCATCACCGATTTCGCGCAATCGGCCCTCGGTGACGTCGTCTTCGTGCAATTGCCCGACGTGGGCACCGAGCTCTCGGCCGGCGAGTCTTTCGGCGAGGTGGAGTCGACGAAATCGGTGTCGGATCTGTACGCCCCGGTGTCGGGCAAAGTGTCTGCGGTGAACGGCGATCTGGACGGCAGTCCCCAATTGCTGAACTCCGATCCCTACGGCGCCGGCTGGCTGCTGGAAATCCAGGTCGATGGCTCCGAGGTCAGCGCACTGGACTCCGCGATCGCGGAACTTCTCGACGCCGAGGCCTACCGCGGCACATTGACGGAATGACGATTGCTAAGGTCCCGAAAGCGTTTCGGAACAGAACGCACCGCAGCGTGGGGGATCTAGAAGAAGCCGGGGTGTGGGGCTTACGATCCTGGGCAGTGGTCGGCATATTCCGGACCGGGACGCGGTACGGTCGAGATATCAAATACTTGACGCGTTAGACAGCAGTAAAAGGCAGTACAGACGGTAAATCCGAGGAGAAAGCCGGCCGACCGGCCCGGTCAGACAACGCCACAGCGGCCAGTGAGGAGCAGCGGGTGACGGACAAGGACGACGACCAGAACGAAGTCACTGTGGAGACGACCTCCGTCTTCCGCGCCGACTTTCTCAATGAACTGGACGCGCCCGCTCAGGCGGGTCCCGAGAGCTCGGTATCCGGGGTGGAAGGTCTCCCGGCCGGCTCGGCGTTGCTGGTCGTCAAACGCGGACCCAATGCCGGTTCTCGCTTCCTGCTGGACCAGGCCATCACATCGGCCGGTCGGCACCCCGACAGCGACATCTTCCTCGACGACGTCACCGTGAGTCGCCGGCACGCTGAATTCCGTTTGGAAAGCGGTGAGTTCAACGTTGTCGACGTCGGCAGCCTGAACGGCACGTACGTCAACCGCGAGCCGGTGGACTCGGCGGTGCTGGCCAACGGTGACGAGGTCCAGATCGGCAAGTTCCGCCTGGTCTTTTTGACCGGCCCCAAGGGCGACGACGACGGGGGATCCGGGGGCCAGTGACCGCACCCGATAGTCCCGGCCTGGCGGGGATGTCGATCGGTGCGGTACTGGATCTGCTGCGACCGGACTTTCCCGACGTCACCATCTCCAAGATCCGCTTCCTGGAGGCGGAGGGGCTGGTCACGCCGCAACGTGCGGCGTCGGGCTATCGGAGGTTCACCGCGTACGACTGCGCGCGGCTGCGTTTCATTCTGACCGCTCAGCGCGATCATTACCTACCGCTGAAGGTGATTCGGGCACAGTTGGACGCCCACCCGGACGGCGAGTTGCCCGCCATCGGATCGCCTTACGGCGTACCGCGATTGGTTTCCGTGGACGGTGCTGGAGCAGAGGCCGCCGCCGACCCGGGTGCGGTGGCACCCACCCAGGTCCGGCTCAGCCGCGAAGATCTGCTGAACCGCTCGGGCGTGGACGACGCGTTGCTGACCGCGCTGGTGAAGGCGGGCGTGATCACCACTGGGCCGGGCGGTTTCTTCGACGAACACGCGGTGGTCATCCTCCAATGTGCGCGGGCGCTGGCCGATTACGGCGTCGAGCCGCGGCATCTGCGAGCTTTTCGTTCTGCGGCCGATCGCCAGTCGGACCTGATCGCCCAGATCGCCGGGCCGCTGGTCAAGGCGGATAAGGCCGGTGCGCGCGATCGGGCTGACGACTTGGCCCGCGAGGTCGCGGCACTGGCAATTACTTTGCACACCTCGCTGATCAAGTCCGCCGTTCGCGACGTTCTGCACCGCTGAGGACTAGACTTCGTTCGAAGCTGGCGTTCGGCGAAGTGAGTCAAAGCGGCACATGCGGAGGGCAGACACAGATGGGTGAAGTTCGTGTTGTCGGCATTCGCGTGGAGCAGCCGCAGAACCAGCCGGTGCTGCTGCTGCGCGAGGCCAATGGTGACCGCTACCTGCCGATCTGGATCGGGCAGTCGGAGGCCGCCGCGATCGCGCTCGAGCAGCAAGGCGTCGAGCCGCCGCGGCCGTTGACCCATGACCTGATCAGGGATCTGATTGCTGCACTTGGTCATTCACTCAAAGAGGTCCGTATCGTCGACCTGCAGGAAGGCACGTTCTACGCGGATCTGATCTTCGATCGCGACATCAAGGTGTCGGCCCGCCCGTCGGACTCGGTGGCGATCGCGCTGCGGGTGGGTGTGCCCATCTACGTCGAGGAGGCGGTGCTGGCCCAGGCCGGCCTGCTGATCCCGGACGAGGGCGATGAAGAGGCCAGCAGCGCGGTGCGTGAGGACGAGGTGGAGAAGTTCAAGGAGTTCCTCGACAGCGTCTCACCCGACGACTTCAAGGCAACCTAGCCCGCGAGGTTTTGCCGCGCGGTTTCCCGCGAGCAGGGACGGGACGTACCCGCTGTAGGTAACAGATGCGTCTCATATCACACAACGGATTGTCGACACGCCTGGCGGATATCACCGCCACATCCCGAAGGCGGCCATACTTTGATGACGAGTCGATGATCGACCCAGAGCACGACAGCCACCGAACAGCGTATGCTCTCAAGCACTCGGGCCTGAGCTAACGTGGCTGTCGGGGGCAGCCAAATGCCGCAGCTACTGACAAAAGCGCTATCGGCGAGAGGAAGCACCGTGAGCGAGCAGCCACGCCAAGAACAGCTTGATCTTGCCGAACACGCGTCCGCCACCGGCGGACAGAGCCCGGCGGCGGTCAGCGAACCCGTACAGCCGGGACTGTTCCCCGACGACTCGGTGCCCGACGAATTGGTGGGTTACCGCGGGCCGAGCGCCTGCCAGATCGCCGGCATCACCTACCGTCAGCTCGACTACTGGGCCCGCACCTCGCTGGTAGTGCCCTCCATTCGCAGCGCGGCCGGCTCCGGCAGCCAGCGGTTGTACTCGTTCAAGGACATCCTGGTTCTCAAGATCGTCAAGCGACTGCTCGACACCGGAATCTCGCTGCACAACATCCGTGTCGCGGTCGACCACCTCCGCCAGCGCGGGGTGCAGGACCTGGCCAACATCACCCTGTTCTCCGACGGAACCAGCGTGTACGAATGCACCTCCGCCGAAGAGGTCGTCGACCTCCTTCAAGGCGGCCAGGGGGTGTTCGGCATCGCGGTGTCCGGGGCCATGCGGGAGCTGACCGGCGTCATCGCCGACTTCCCGGGCGAGCGCGCCGACGGCGGCGAGTCGATCGCGGCCCCCGAAGACGAGCTGGCCTCGCGTCGGAAGCACCGCGACCGCAAGATCGGCTGAGCCGGCGCCGGAGTAAACTGGACCCGCATCGCACTCGCGCGGGAGAGTTCTGTAGCGGCCAGCTACGGACGCCGAAGGAGCAATACCTCTCCGTCAACCTCTCAGGCACCCGGACCGCGCCGGACAACGATGCCTCTGGAAAGTGGTGACGACCCACTGTGGTCGCCGCCCGCCGATGGGGAAAGGCGCCTCAGCGCGCCGAATCTCTCAGGCGCCTGACACGCAGGTGAGGACAGAGGGGGAGGACCGCTGATCCGCTAGTCCTCTGCCGCGTCAGGAGTTTCACCGTGACCACTCAGCCCGCGTTCGCCGACCGACACATCGGGCCGGACAGCCAGGCCATCGCGACCATGCTCGCCGTCATCGGGGTCGACTCCCTCGACGACCTCGCCGCCAAGGCCGTCCCTTCCGGCATCCTGGACAAGCTGACCGCCGGCGCCGCACCTGGTCTGGACGGCCTCCCGCCGGCGGCCGGTGAAGCCGAGGCCCTGGCCGAGTTGCGCGCCCTGGCCGACAGCAACACCGTCGCAGTCTCCATGATCGGGCAGGGCTACTACGACACGCTCACCCCGCCGGTGCTGCTACGCAACATCATGGAGAACCCGGCCTGGTACACGGCCTACACCCCATATCAGCCCGAGATCAGCCAGGGCCGGCTGGAAGCGCTGCTGAATTTCCAGACCATGGTCACCGACCTGACCGGCCTGGAGATCGCCAACGCGTCGATGCTCGACGAGGGCACCGCCGCCGCCGAGGCCATGGCGCTGATGCACCGCGCCTACCGCGGGCCCGCCAACCGGTTGGCGGTCGACGTCGACGTATTCGGCCAGACCGCCGCGATCCTGGCCACCCGGGCCAGGCCGCTGGGCATTGAGATCGTCACCGCCGACCTGCGCGACGGGCTGCCCGAGGGAGACTTCTTCGGGGTCATCGCCCAACTGCCGGGGGCCAGCGGCCGGATCACCGACTGGACCGCGCTGGTGGAGCAGGCCCACGACCGCCGCGCGCTGGTGGCCATCGGTGCGGACCTGCTGGCGCTGACCCTCATCACACCGCCCGGCGAGATCGGCGCGGATGTCGCGTTCGGCACCACCCAACGGTTCGGCGTCCCGATGGGCTTCGGCGGACCACACGCCGGGTATCTGGCGGTGCACGCCAAGCACGCCCGGCAGCTGCCCGGGCGACTCGTGGGAGTGTCGGTGGACAGTGACGGCACCCCCGCCTACCGGTTGGCGCTGCAGACCCGCGAACAACACATCCGCCGCGACAAGGCCACCAGCAATATCTGTACCGCCCAGGTGTTGCTGGCGGTGATGGCCGCCATGTACGCCAGCTACCACGGCGCCGACGGGCTGTCCGGCATCGCGCGCCGCATCCACGCCCACGCCGACGCCATCGCCGGCGCCCTGGGCGAAGCGCTGGTGCACGACCGGTACTTCGACACGGTGCTGGCCCGGGTCCCCGGCCGTGCCGACGAGGTGGTCGCCGCGGCGAAGGCCGACGGGGTGAACCTGTGGCGCGTCGACGCCGACCACGTGTCGGTTTCCTGCGACGAAGCAACCACCGACGCGCACGTGGCGACCGTGCTGGCCGCCTTCGGCGTCGCCGCCGCGCCCGCCAGCACCGACATCGCAACGCGCACGTCGGAATTCCTCACCCACCCGGCGTTCAACCAGTACCGCACCGAAACGTCGATGATGCGTTACTTGCGGACCCTGGCCGACAAGGACATCGCGCTGGACCGCAGCATGATCCCGCTGGGCTCGTGCACCATGAAGCTCAACGCCGCCGCCGAGATGGAGTCGATCACCTGGCCGGAGTTCGGGCGTCAGCACCCGTTCGCGCCGGCCTCGGACACCCCGGGTCTACGACGGCTGATCAGCGACCTGGAGAACTGGCTGGTCGCGATCACCGGCTACGACGCGGTCTCGTTGCAGCCCAACGCGGGCTCGCAGGGGGAGTACGCGGGCCTGCTGGCCATCCACGACTACCACGCCAGCCGTGGTGAACCGCATCGCGACATCTGCCTGATCCCGTCCAGCGCGCACGGCACCAACGCGGCGTCGGCCGCGCTGGCCGGGATGCGGGTGGTCGTGGTGAGCTGCCTGGAGAACGGCGACGTCGACCTGGCCGACCTGCGTGCCAAGGTCAGCGAGCACGCCGACCGGCTGTCCGCGCTGATGATCACCTACCCGTCCACCCACGGCGTCTACGAGCACGACATCGCCGAGATCTGCGCGGCTGTGCACGACGCCGGCGGTCAGGTCTACGTCGACGGCGCCAACCTCAACGCGCTGGTCGGCTTGGCCCGGCCGGGTAAGTTCGGCGGCGACGTCAGCCACCTGAACCTGCACAAGACGTTCTGCATCCCGCACGGCGGCGGTGGTCCGGGCGTCGGGCCGGTGGCGGTGCGCGCGCACCTGGCCCAGTTCCTGCCGGGCCACCCGTACGCGCCGGAGCTTCCCGGCGGGCATCCGGTGTCGGCGGCGCCGTACGGGTCCGCGTCGATCCTGCCGATCAGCTGGGCGTACATCCGCATGATGGGCGGCGACGGCCTGCGGGCGGCGTCACTGACCGCGATCGCGTCGGCCAACTACATCGCGCGGCGACTCGACGAGTACTTCCCGGTGCTCTACACCGGCGAGAACGGCATGGTCGCCCACGAATGCATCCTGGATCTGCGCGGCATCACCAAGGCGACCGGCGTGACCGTCGACGATGTGGCGAAACGATTGGCGGACTACGGCTTCCACGCTCCGACGATGAGCTTCCCGGTGGCCGGCACGCTGATGGTGGAGCCGACCGAAAGCGAGAGCCTGGCCGAGGTGGACGCCTTCTGCGAGGCCATGATCGGGATCCGCGCCGAGATCGACCGCGTCGGGTCCGGGCAGTGGCCGGCGGACGACAACCCGCTGCGCGGGGCGCCGCACACCGCCGAGTGCCTGCTCACGTCGGAGTGGGAGCACCCCTACACCCGGGCGGAGGCCGCCTACCCGCTGGGGAAGGCGTTCCGTCCGAAGGTGTGGCCGCCGGTGCGGCGCATCGACGGCGCCTATGGCGACCGCAACCTGATCTGCTCGTGCCCGCCGGTCGAGGCGTTCGCGTAACGGCCCTCAGCCGAAGCGGTCGATGATGGCTTGGGCGATGCGCTCGGGCGCGTCCTCCTGAATGAAGTGCTTGGCGGTGGGCAGTTCGACCACCACCAGGTCGCGAAATGTCGCGCGCAGCCGGGGGATCGCCGGTCCGGGCCGGAACGCGACGTCGCGCATGCCCCAGACCACCAACGCGGGTTTGCCGCCGAGCAACGCGGGCACCTCGCGGGCCAGCCGTTCCAGCAGCGGACGCGCCGCCAGCAGCTCCTTGGGCAGCACCGCCACACCCACCCGGGCCGCGGGGTCGGGCTGCACCCGGCGGTAATGGTCCAGCACCACTTGCTTCGGCAGGATCTCGGTGCCGGCCGGAATGAGCCGCTCCACGAAGAAGTTTCGCTGCAGGATCGCCCACTGCATGACCCGGCTGGACATCACCTTGCTGAACATCCTGGTGCTGAATTCCTCGGTCGGCCAGAACCAGGTATTGCCCAGGACGACGCCGCGCACCCGGTCGGCGCGCTCGACCGCGACCGCCAGGCCGATCGGGCCACCCCAGTCCTGGCCCATGGTGACGTAGCCGTCCAGACCGAGGTGGTCGACGAATTCGCCGAGCACCTCAGCATGTTCGGCGACGGTGTACCCAAAGCCCGCCGGCCGCTCCGAGAGGCCGAAGCCCAGATAGTCCACTGCGATGCAGCGGAAGCGGTGCCGCAGTGCCACGACGATGTCGCGGTAAAGGAAGCTCCACGTCGGGTTGCCGTGGCAGAACAGGATCGGCGGGCCCTCGCCCTCGTCGATGTAATGCACCCGGCCCCGCGAGCTGTCGAACCACCGCGACTCGAATGGATAGAGCTGCGGGTCGGGCGTGAATTGCGGGCTCATCGCCTAGCTCAGGAAGGTGTTCACCGCGGTGGTGAGGTCGGGAGTCGCCGACGTGGGCAGGTTCTGGTAGCTGCCGCCGCTGAGCCGGGCGACGGCTTCCCAGGTCGCCCGGTCCGGATCGCCGCCGAAGTTGATGACGTTGACCGCGATCGGCTTGGCCGGGTCGGCCGCAGTCCTGATGAACTCCTGCAGTCCCGGTCCGTCCAGCGTCTGGTCGGTGTGCGGCCCGGCGGTGATGACCAGGATCGAGTTGTTCTGGCCGGCACGGTAATTGGCCAACATTTCCTGGTAGATCATCCGCAGCGTGGTGAACGACACGGCCCCGCCGCCGGACGAATACTGCTTGTCCAGCGCGGTCCGCAACGCCGCCGAGCGCGGCTGGCCGTTGACCTGGTCGGCCAGCGGCCCGATCGGCACTTCCGCCCGGCCCTCGTGTCCGTCGAATGTCCACAGCCCGACGGCGGCGCTGGGTGGCAACGCCTTGATCCGGCCGTCCAGCGCCGCAATGACGTTGGCGAGCCGCGTCTTACCGCCGCCGTCGTCGTTGGGCAGCGACTGGTCAAGCATGATCGTTGCGGCCACGCCGGTCGACGGCGCCGCCAGGGTATCGGCCAGCATCACGCGGGTGGCCTCGTCGCCGACCGACAAGGTGGCTGGCAGGGCCGGAAAGCTGGTGACCGAGCTGCTCGGCGGCTTGACCCCCTCGGCCCGGAACCCGGCCTTGGCCAGCCGCTCGAGTTGCTCCGGCTTGTGCATGTAGCGGGAGAAGGCGCTGGCGGCCGTGGTCTGTTCCCGCGACAACCAGGAACCGCTGAGCAGCACCGTCGGGTAGTCGGCCACCGCGGCAGGCCCGGGCGGCTGCCAGGAAGCCAGTTTGCCCTTGGCGTCAGAGGTCGACTCGCCGCGCTGGAACACCTGCTGTTCGGTGGTGACGACCGCGTGCACCGGCGCGGCCGCTGGGTCTCCCGGCTTGAGCAGCGCGTTCATCGCGTCGGTCAGCGAGTCGTCGGAGAGCTTGGGCTGCCCGCTCATCAGGGTGCGCACGGCGCCGACGCCGGCGGTCGGCGGAGAGCCGCCGGGTGCCGACGCTGCAGCGATCGCCTCACCGGCCAGGAAGGAGGCGTCGCCGTTGCCGGTCTCCGGCACGGCCAGCCGCAGCGAGCCCCACGCGGGGGCGTTCAGCCCGGCCATCGAGTTCGGATTCGACTGCAGACCGGGTAGCGCCGCCCAGTTTTGCTTCGACAGCACCTGCGCGAACTCCGGCCGGATCGCAAGCACCACCGGCGACGTCACGAGCGAACGGCTGTCACTGATCGTCTTCTGGCCGCTCGCGCTGGACAGCCGGGCCGCCGAGATCGAGCTGCCGGGGATCCACAGACCTGGTTGGTTGCCGAGTTCGGCCGGCCACTTGCCGATGAAACCACCGATGACGGCGTCGGAGTTGGCGGGCTTGACCGTGACCTCGACGCAGCGGTCACCGACGGGTCCGGCTGACGCGTTGTAGCTGTCGGCGAACTGCTTGACCTGGTCGGCGATCGTCGGGTCGGCCAGCACCGCGACCGCGTCCTTGCCGCCCACGCAGCGCGCAGCGGCCGTGTGTGAACGGTGCGACAGCGCGTCACCGAAGAAGCGCCACACGATAACGCCGGCCACCACCACAACGACGGCTACCAGCGCAACGATCACCCCGATGCTGACCCCACGGCGGCCGCCGGCGCTGCGGTGCCCGCCCAGCCTTTCGCCGAGCCCCCGGTGCCCACCGCGAAACAGCGGGGGCGGGGGGGTTGGCGGCGCCTCCGCGGTGGGCGGCTCGAATTCCGACGGCCGCTGCCCGAAGTCGGGGTACTCGTCCTCGGGGGCCTCGAGGCCGGCGTCTAGGTACTCGTCATCGTGGGTGTCGTGACCCTCGGGACCGTCGGGGCCCTCGGGGCCATGACTGGGAGCGTCGAGGCGCCCTTGCTCGGGCTCCCGGAAGTGCCCGAAGTCCTCCGGGTAATCCGCGTCCTCGAACTCACGGGAAGGATCAGCGACCGGTTCCGGTTCGAAATCGGGGGCCGATTCTTCCGGGTCGGGTTTGCTGTGCCTACCCACTCGCGCGTGCCTTAAATTCCCGTCGGCGGCGGTGCAGGATCGGCTCGGTGTACCCGTTGGGCTGCTGGCCGCCTTCCAGGATCAGGTCTTGGGCGGCCAGGAAGGCGATGCTGTCGTCGAAGTTGGGCGCCATCGGCCGGTAGGCGCGGTCGCCCTCGTTCTGCTTGTCCACCAGCGGGGCCATCCGCTCCAGGCTGGCCCGCACGTCCTCGCTCGTGATAACCCCGTGCCGCAGCCAATTGGCCAGCAACTGGCTGGAGATGCGCAGCGTGGCGCGGTCCTCCATCAGCGCGGTGTTGTGGATGTCTGGCACCTTGGAGCAGCCGACGCCCTGTTCGACCCAGCGCACCACGTAGCCGAGGATGGACTGGCAATTGTTGTCGACCTCCTCGCGGACCTCCTCGGGGGCCCAGGCCAGTTCCTTGGCCAGCGGGATGGTCAGCAGTTCGTCGATGGTGGTGCGCTTCTTGCCCTGCAACTCCTCCTGCACGGCGCCGACGTCCACCTGGTGGTAGTGCATGGCGTGCAAGGTCGCCGCCGTCGGGGACGGCACCCACGCGGTGGTGGCGCCGGCCTTCGGCTGGCCGATCTTCTGCTCGACCATGTCGGCCATCAACTCGGTCATGGCCCACATGCCCTTGCCGATCTGGGCCTTGCCCTTGAAGCCGGCGGCCAGTCCCGTGTCGACGTTGGCGTCCTCGTAGGCCTTGATCCACGCGGTGCTCTTCATGGCGCCCTTGCGGATCATCGGGCCGGCTTCCATCGAGGTGTGGATCTCGTCGCCGGTGCGGTCGAGGAAGCCGGTGTTGATGAACACCACCCGGTCGGCGGCGGCCTTGATACACGCCTTCAGGTTGACCGTGGTGCGGCGCTCCTCGTCCATGATGCCGACCTTCAGCGTGGCCTGCGGCAGTCCGAGCACATCCTCGACGCGGCTGAACAGCTCACAAGTGAACGCGACCTCTTCGGGCCCGTGCATCTTAGGCTTGACGATGTACACCGAGCCGGTACGGCTGTTGACCAACGGGCCACTCTCGTCACTGGCCTTGAGCCCGTGAATCGCGGCCAGGCCGGTGAACAACGCGTCCTGAATGCCCTCCGGCACTTCTGTTTCTTCGCCGTTGGCCTCGGTTCTCACGATCGCGTCGTTGGTCATCAGGTGGCCGACGTTGCGGACGAACAGCAAGCTGCGCCCGGGCAGAGTCAGCTCGCCGCCGTCGGGCGTGTTGTAGGTGCGGTCCTCGTTGAGACGGCGGGTGAAGGTCTTGCCGCCCTTGGCGACGTCCTCGGCCAGGTCACCCTTGTTCAGGCCCAGCCAATTGCGGTATCCGAGCACCTTGTCGTCCGCGTCGACCGCGGTGACGGAGTCCTCGAAGTCCATGATCGTGGTGATCGCCGACTCGAGCACCACGTCCTTGATGCCGGCGGCGTCGGTCTTGCCGATCGGCGAGTCGGGGTCGATCAGGATCTCGATGTGCAGGCCGTGGTTGACCAGCAGCACCGACCAGTCGGGGGAGCCCAGCTCGCCCCGGTACCCGACGAACTTCTCGGGGCTGGCCAGGGTGGTGGAGTCGCCGTCGAGGGCGATCTGCAGCCGACCGTCCTCGATGCTCAGGCCGGTCACGTCCGCCCAGGATCCCGAAGCCAGCGGGACCGCCCCGTCCAGGAACTCACGGGCGTAGGCGATGACCTTGTCACCACGCACCTTGTTGTAGCTGTCGCCCTTCTCGGCGCCGTCGTCTTCGGGGATGACGTCGGTGCCGTACAGGGCGTCGTACAGCGAGCCCCACCGCGCGTTGGCGGCGTTCAGCGCGAACCGGGCATTGAGCACGGGCACCACCAGCTGCGGGCCGGCGGTACTGGTGATCTCGTCGTCGACGCCTGAGGTGGTGATGGTGAAGTCTTCCGGCTCGGGCAGCAGGTAGCCGATGTCGGTGAGGAACTGGCGGTAGGCGTCCGGGTCCAGCGGCTCCAGCACCCGGTGCCGGTGCCACTTGTCGATCTGGGCCTGCAACTCGTCGCGCTTGGCCAGCAGCTCCTGGTTGCGCGGGGTGAGGTCGGTGACCACCTTGTCGACACCGGCCCAAAAGCTGTCCGGGTCGATACCGGTGCCGGGCAGGGCCTCGTTGTTCACGAAGTCGTACAGCACCTGGGCGACGCGCAGATTGCCTTGGGCTACCCGATCAGTCATTGTTCTCCTCCGTAATGGCCTTTCCGGCCCCTCAACTAACCCGGGACAAGGCCCGACTAGCTACCATCACCCTACCGAGCAACAGCCTGACGAGCGTAGCCCGACCGGCACACAACGCCAGGTCACGGCACGCTGGCAGGCTCGCCCGCAGCCACGCGACGGGCGTCCTTGCAATCGCTTTTCGGCAACGCGGGCACGAGAAATTTCGTTCCCTGCATCAGCTCACTGATACCCGCGGCCGCTCAGATCATACGGTCAATCGCCGGCACCATCGTCGCGCATGCTGCCGACGAGGTCCTCGACCAGATCCTCCAGCGCCACCACAGCAACGATCTCGCCTTGAACGGTGCCGTTGTCGGCGGTCACCAGCGCCAGGTGGCTGTTGCTGCGGCGCATCCGGGACAGGGCGTCGGGCAATCCGAGCGACTCCGGTACCCGCGGCAGGGCACGCACCAGGGATAGGTCGATCACCGTTTCCGGATCGTCGCCGAGTGCCAGCACGTCCTTGATGTGGAGGTATCCCAGGAAATTACCGTCGCGGTCCACCACCGGGAAGCGGGAATAGCCGGTCTGGGCCAAGGCCTCTTCCACGGCTCCGATGGTCGGCCCGGAACCCGGTGCCGCAACCGAGACGGCGTGCACCCGGGCCAACGGCACCGCGACATCCCCGACCACCCGGGTACGGACCCGCAGCGCACGGGTCAGGCGGATCTGCTCCTCGTTGTCGAGCAAACCTTCCGAGGAGGATTGGGCGATCATCTCCGACAGCTCGGCGGAGGACACCGTGATGTCGAGCTCGTCCTTGGGCTCGACGCCAACCGCACGCAGGACCCCGTTGGCGCATTTGTTGTAAAAGGCGATGATGGGCCGCGCCGCCTGCACGTAGGGCAGATACGCCGGGACCAGCAGCATCGCGGTGCGCTCCGGGCCGGCCAGCGCGATGTTCTTCGGCACCATCTCGCCGAGCAGCACGTGCAGGATCACCACCACGGCCAGCGCGATCGCGAACGCCAGCGTGTGCAGCAGCGCGGGATGCATCCCGGTCAGCCCCAGCAGCGACTGCAGCAGCCCGGCGACGGCCGGCTCGGCGATGCGGCCGAGCAGCAGCGAGGCGACGGTGACACCCAGTTGCGCGCCGGCCAGCATCGCGGGCAGCTGTTCACCCGCACGGATGACCGTGACTGCTCTGGTCCGGCCCTGCTCAGCCAGCGCCTCTAGCCGGTCCCGGCGCGCCGAGATCATGGCGAACTCCGCGCCGACAAAGAACGCGTTCAGGGCGATCAGCAGGACCGCCAGCAGGATCGCCACCACCGGGTTCATCGCTCGGCCCCATCGGCGGCGGTGTCCGAGGGTTCGACGGGACTGGCCCACTCGGACAGCTCGAGCAGGTCGAGTCGGCGGCCGTCCAGCTGCACCACCTTGGCCCGCCATCGCGTCGCCTCGTCGGGCAACCCGTCGCGGTCCAGCGCGGGCAGGTCCACCGTCTCACCGGGTTCCGGGATATGACCGAGCTCGCGCAACACCAAGCCGCCAATGGTCTCGTACGGCCCTTCCGGGGCCCGGTAGCCGATCGCGGTCTCCACCTCGTCGATGCGCAGCAGGCCCGACACCCGCCATCCGTTCTCGGACGCCACCACGTCCGGTGTCGCGTCGTCGTGCTCGTCGCGGACGTCGCCCACGATCTCTTCGATCAGGTCCTCGACGGTCACCATGCCGGCGGTGCCGCCGTACTCGTCGACCACCATCGCGGTCTGCAGCGAGTTAGCCCGGATCTGGGCCATCACGGCGTCGCCGTCCAGCGTCGACGGCACCACCGCGATCGGCTTGGCGATCGTCGTCAGCAGGGTTTTCGCCCGGTCGGCCCGTGGCACCGCATACACCTGCTTGACGTGCACGATCCCGACAGTCTCGTCGAGGTCACCACGCACCACCGGGAAGCGGGAGAAGCCGGTCGCGGCGACGGCGGCGATCAGGTCGCTGATCGTGTCGTCGGTCTGCAGGGCAACGATTTTCGAGCGGGGCGTCATCAACTCCTCGGCGGTCAGCGAGCCGAACTGCAGCGAGCGGTGCATCAGCGACGCGGTGACGTCGTCCAGCGCCCCGCGGCGCGCCGAGCGTCGTACCAGCGAGACGAGTTCCTGCGGGGTGCGCGCGGACCGCAGCTCCTCGGCGGGCTCGATGCCGAGCCGGCGCACAATCCAGTTCGCGGCGCCGTTCGTCATCCGGATCGCCGGGGTGAACAGCACGGAGAAGAACCACTGGGGCAGCACGACGGCGCGGGCGGTCCGCAGCGGCCGGGCCACGGCGAGGTACTTGGGCACCAGTTCGCCGAACACCATGGACACCGATGTCACGACCGCCAACGCGGCGAAACCCGTGATCGCGTCGGCCAACCGGTCGGGCGTGCCAATTCGGTCCAGCAAGCCGTGGGGCAGGTTGGCCACCAGTGGATCGATCAGGTAGCCGGTAGCCAGCGTCGTGATGGAGATCCCCAGCTGTGCACCCGACAACTGAAACGAGAGCCGGCGGTGGGCCCGCTGGATGAACCTGTCCCGGCTGGCGCCGCCGCGCGCGTTGGCGTCCACGGTGCTGCGGTCCAGCGCCGTCAGGGAGAACTCAGCCGCAACGAACACCGCGGTGCCGAAGATCAAGGCCAGGATGGCCAGCACGCTCACCACGGTGCCGGAGGGATTCATGTGCCTTTCACCAGCCGGTGGGCAACGGGTGCCCTTCGGCGAAGCCCGCCGCCGACTGCACGCCGACGATCGCCCGCTCGTGCAACTCTTCCAGGTTCGCCGCGCCCACATAGGTGCAAGTGCTGCGCACGCCCGCGGTGATGTGGTCGATCAAGTCCTCGACGCCGCCGCGGTCGGGGTCCAGCCCCATCCGCGATGTCGAGATCCCTTCCTCGAACAACGCCTTGCGGGCCCGGTCGAACGGGCTGTCCGCTCCGCTGCGCGCGACCACCGCGCGCTTGGAAGCCATGCCGTAGCTCTCTTTGTACGGCCGATCCTCCCGGTCCCGCATCAGGTCACCGGGGGATTCGTAGGTGCCGGCGAACCAGGACCCGATCATCACGTTGGACGCGCCGGCTGCCAGCGCCAGCGCCACGTCGCGGGGATGGCGGACCCCGCCGTCGGCCCACACGTGTCCGCCCAGTTCCCTTGCCGCGGAGGCACATTCGAGGACCGCGGAGAACTGCGGCCGGCCGACGCCGGTCATCATCCGGGTGGTGCACATCGCGCCGGGACCCACGCCTACCTTGACGGCGCTCGCGCCGGCTTCCAGCAGGTCCCGCGTCCCCGCCGCCGAGACGACGTTGCCGGCCACCAGCGGCACGCCGAGGCCCAGGGAGGCGACCGTCTTGATCGCTTCGATGGTCTTGAGCTGGTGTCCGTGCGCGGTGTCGATGACCAGCACGTCCACGCCCAACTCGGCGAGTGCCTGGGCGCGTGCGCCGACGTCGCCGTTGATGCCCACCGCCGCGCCGACCCGCAGGCGGCCCTTGGCGTCGACGGCCGGGCTGTACAGGCCGGCGCGCAGGGCCCCGGTGCGCGTCAGCACTCCTGCCAGCGACCCGTCCGCGCTGGTCACCACCGCGACGTCGATCGGGGCGTGTTCGAGCAGGTCGAAGATCTTGCGCGGTTCGGTGCCGACCGGGGCGGTGACGAAGTCGGTGGCGGCGATGTCGCGGACCCGGGTGAAGCGGTCCACGCCTACGCAAGCCGACTCGCGCACCAAGCCGATCGGGCGTCCCTCGAAGACGACCACCGCGACGCCGTGCGCCCGCTTATGAATTAACGCCGTGGCGTCCGACACCGAGTCGTCGGGCGCCAGCGTGACCGGGGTGTCCAGCACGAGATCTCGGCTCTTCACGAACTCCACCGTCTGCTGGACGGCCGGGATGGGCAGATCCTGCGGCAGGATCACCACGCCGCCGCGCCGCGCCACCGTCTCGGCCATCCGGCGGCCGGCCACCGCGGTCATGTTGGCGACGACCACCGGGATGGTGGTCCCCGAACCGTCGACGGTGGACAGGTCCACGTCGAACCGCGACGCGACGTCGGACCGGTTCGGCACGATGAACACGTCGTTGTAGGTCAGGTCGAATCCCGGGCGGTGCCCGTCCAGAAATTTCATCTAGTACAACTCGCTAAGCAGGTACTTCGCTCCGGTCTCCGCTCCACAGCGTGTGGAACTTCTTGCTCGGGTCCTCGTCGGTGCGCCCATAGGTGTGCGCGCCGAAGAAGTCCCGCAGGCCTTGGGTCAGGGCGGCCGGCAGGCGCTCGGTGCGCAGCGCGTCGTAGTAAGACAGCGCCGACGAGAACCCCGGAATGGGGATACCCAACTGCGTGGCGGTCACCACCACCCGGCGCCAGCCGTCGATGGCGGCCTCGATTGCGCTGCGGAAATAGGGCGCAACAATGAGCGTGGCCAGGTCCGGGTCGTCGTCGTAGGCCTCTTTGATCCGGTTGAGGAACTTGGCCCGGATGATGCAGCCCCCGCGCCAGATGGTGGCCAGATCGCCGGGGGTGATGCCCCAGTCGTATTCGGCACTGCCGGCCTGGATCTGGTTGAAGCCCTGCGCGTAGGCGATGATCTTGGACGCGTACAGGGCCTGACGGACATCCTCGACGAATTGCTGGGCGTCGCCGGGCTTGGATCCGAGCTCGCCCGAGGCCAGCCCGGTGGTGGCCTTGCGCTGAGCCACCGAGCCCGACAACGCCCGCGCGAACACCGCCTCCGCGATACCGGTCACCGGCACGCCGAGATCCAGCGCCGACTTCACCGTCCAGCGGCCGGTGCCCTTCTGCTCGGCCTCGTCCAGGATGATGTCGACGAGCGGCTTGCCCGTCTTCGCGTCGTTCTGCCGCAGCACCTGAGCCGTGATCTCGACCAGGAAGCTGTCCAGGTCGCCCTTGTTCCACTCGTCGAAGACGTCGGCGATCTCCCCGGCCGTCTTGCCGAGTCCGTCGCGCAGCAGCTGATAGGCCTCGCCGATGAGCTGCATGTCGGAGTACTCGATGCCGTTGTGCACCATCTTCACGAAGTGTCCGGCGCCGTCGGGGCCGATGTGGGTACAGCACGGCACCCCGTCGACGTGCGCGGAGATCTCCTCGAGCAGCGGCCCGAGCGAGGTGTAGGACTCCGCGGGCCCGCCGGGCATGATCGACGGCCCGTTCAGGGCGCCTTCTTCGCCGCCGGAGATCCCGGCGCCGACGAAGTGCAGCCCGCGCTCACGTATCGCCTTCTCCCGGCGGATGGTGTCGGTGTAGAGGGCGTTGCCGCCATCGATGATGATGTCGCCTTCTTCCATGGCGTCGGCGAGCTCGTTGATGACGGCATCGGTGGGGTCACCGGCCTTGACCATGATGATGACCCGACGCGGCTTTTCCAGGGCCGCAAGGAATTCGGGGATCGTTTCACTGCGCACGAAGTTGCCCTCGGAACCGTGCTCTTTCAACAGCGCGTCGGTCTTGGCCACCGAGCGATTGTGCAGCGCCACGGTGTAGCCGTGCCGGGCGAAGTTTCGGGCCAGGTTGGAGCCCATGACGGCCAGACCGGTGACGCCGATCTGGGCTGTCGCAGTCTTCGAATCCGACGAACTCATCTGTTGCCTTTCGATCGGGCCTTCGTTGGATGGACACACTGTGGCACAGCGGACTTCTGGCGGTCCAAAGGGTTTGGCTTGGCGTCAGGCGGAGACCAACCGGTGCAGCTCCGTCAGCCACGGTACGGCCAGCGCGATGGTCGGCACCACCAGCACCGCCGCCGCGGCCAGGTAGACCACCGCGGACAGCAGCGGGCTGTTGCCGCTGCCGTTGAGCCGTCGTACGCGCAGCACGGTGCTGGCGCCGCCGGCAGCCAGGGCACCCGAGGGCGCGCGGCCGGCAGCACACGCGACCAGCGCCCGGGCCAGGGGAGCGCGCCCGGTGGCCCGGACGGCGGCGTCGTCTGCCAGTAGCTCCACCAGCAGCTGCACGGCGCCCAGCGCGTTGGCGCTGCGTACCAGCCGAGGGAACGCGGCGTAGAGGGCGGTGAACGCTTCCAGGACGAGGTCGTGCCGGGCGCGCAGGTGAGCCCGCTCGTGAGACAGGATCGCCGCCACTTCGTTGTCGCCCAGCGTGTTCAGGGTCCCTTCGCTGACCACGACCCGGCTGCGCACGCCGGGCAGGCAGTAGGCGAGAGGCTGCTCGACGTGCAGGATGCGCAGATCGCGGTGCACCGAACACGGCTGGCCCAGGGCGGCATCGTGGTCGACCCCGACCAAGTCGACGACCATGCGGTGGCGCGCCCGGCGCCGCCGGGTGGCGATGGCCACCCGCGCCGCGGCGACCGCCAGCCGCGCACCGACCAACAGGGTCAGAGCGAAGACGGCTATGTAGGCCGACCACAGCGGCCAGCCGAGGCGACCTTCGGCGTCCAGGATTCCCGCCGTCGGCCGACCGTCCGGGCCGGGCATCAGCAACCGGCTGGCAATCGCTAACCCGGCACTGAACGTGGACAGCACGGCGGCCAGGGCGACGGCCTGCCAGAGCACCATCGCGGCCCGTGGAGCGCGCTGCGGCCAAGAGGCGCGGGCCAACAACGCCGGTGTCGGGCCAGCCAGCAGCACCGCAAGGATGGTGAAGGCCAGCGCAGACACGCTGTGATTCTCCCTTAGTCGTCGGCCGGAGGTCCAGCAGATGTCGAATTGCGGTGATTTGCTTCGAGTTCGGTGAGTGCGCGGCGCAGTGCGGCGGCCTCGTCAGCATTAACCCGCTCGACGAAGTGCACCAGCGCGGCCTGCCTGCTGCCGGAGTCCTCGGCCTGGGCCAGGGCGTCCACCATCAGACCTGCTACCAGTTCATCGCGTCCATGCACCGGCGCGTAGCGGTGGGCGCGGTCGTCCCGGAGCTGGGAGACCAGGTTCTTCTTGGCCAGCCGCTGCAGCACGGTCATGACAGTGGTGTAGGCGAGATCGCGTCGTGCCGACAACGCTTCGTGGACCTGGCGAACAGTCTGGGGTTCCGGCATGGACCAGAGGTGGTCCATCACGGCGCGTTCCAAATCCCCCAGCCGCGTCAGCTTGGCCATAGTTCATCTCCTGAGCGTTGATGACAGCTTACTCCGATTACTACCGAGTGTCGTATCTAGCGCCGTGTTGGTTCCCGCACACCACAACACTACGCAATCAATGCTTGCGAAATTAGGGCAGCCTTGCCTATGCTGATGACGGTCGAGCGAAAGAAAGGGCCGCGGAGAGTCCTGAGGGCTGCAGTGACCCCCGGCCTACTCGATCGGCGAGCCCCGTGCCACGCGCACGGGGCTCGCCCGTTTTTCCGGGCCGCATAACCCATGGTGTAGACACAAGGACGTGTCATCAGGGCCCGATTCGGATTTCGTTGCCGCGTTCGACAGCGAGCTCGGTTTGCAGTTCACCGAACTCACTCCGGACAGCGCCCGCGCGCAGCTGGAGGTGAAGCCCAAGCTGCTGCAACCGATGGGCCTGGTACACGGCGGGGTTTACTGCTCGATGATCGAAAGCATGGCCAGCGTGGCCGCGTACACCTGGCTGAACGCCAACGGCGGTGGCGGAAACGTGGTCGGCGTCAACAACAACACCGACTTCTTACGCGCCATCAAGTCCGGCACCGTGTATGGCAAGGCCGAACCCGTGCACCGTGGTCGCCGTCAGCAGCTGTGGCTGGTGACCATCACGGCCGACGACGACCGGATCGTGGCGCGTGGTCAGGTGCGGCTACAGAACCTCGAGCCGTAGAGCTAGCTAGCTCTTCGCGCGATAGCTTCGGCGCCTTGCGCCTCGGCAGCCAGTTCCGCCAGCTGTTCCAGCCGCGTTCGCGCGAACGCCTGCTGATCGGTGATGGTCAGCTGACCGCGCCGCGTGCTCAAGAACGTCACCGTCCACGACAGCAGCGTGGTGATCTTGGTCTTGAAGCCGATCAGGTACACCAGGTGCAACACCAGCCAGATCAGCCAGGCGATGAAGCCGCTGAACTCCAGGGGACCGATCTTGGCCACCGCGGAGAACCGCGAGACCGTTGCCATCGAGCCCTTGTCGAAGTACTGGAACGGCTCCCGCTCGGCCGGGTCCGCGCCGGCGAGTTCCGACTTGATGTTGTTGGCAACGTATTTCGCGCCCTGGATGGCGCCCTGCGCCACGCCGGGCACACCCTCGACGGCGGCCATGTCGCCGATCACGAAGACGTTGGGGTGTCCCGGTATCGACAGGTCCGGCAGTACCTTGACCCGGCCCGCGCGGTCGAGTTCCACCTCGGACTGCTCGGCGAGGTCGCGGCCCAGTCGGCTGGCCTGTACGCCGGCGGACCAAACCTTGCAGGCCGATTCGATGCGCCGTTCGGTGCCGTCGGCGTCCTTGACGGTGATGCCGTTGCGGTCCACGTCGGTGACCATGGCACCCAGCTGGATCTCCACGCCCAGCTTCTCCAACCGTGCCCGCGCCCGGTCGCCGAGCTTTTCGCCGAACGGAGGGAGTACCGCGGGTGCGGCATCGAGCAGGATGACCCTCGCCCGGGTCGAATCGATGTGGCGGAAGGCGCCCTTCAGTGTGTACTCAGCCAATTCCGCGATCTGGCCGGCCATTTCGACGCCGGTGGGGCCGGCGCCGACGACGGTGAAGGTCAGCAGTTTCGCCCGGCGTTCCGGGTCGCTGGACCGTTCGGCCTGCTCGAACGCGCTCAGGATGCGACCGCGCAACTCCAGCGCGTCGTCGATGGACTTCATACCGGGCGCGAACTCGGCGAAGTGATCGTTGCCGAAGTACGACTGCCCGGCGCCGGCGGCGATGATCAGGCTGTCGTAGGGCGTCTCGTAGGTGTGGCCGAGCAACTCCGAAACGACGACCTTGCGGGGCAGGTCGATGTGCGTGACATTGCCCAGCAGGACCTGAACGTTGCGCTGCTTACGCAGCACCACGCGGGTCGGGGGAGCGATCTCGCCCTCGGAGATGATGCCGGTGGCCACCTGGTACAGCAAAGGCTGGAAGAGGTGATGGGTGGTGCGCGCGATCAACTTGATGTCGACGTCGGCGCGCTTGAGTTTCTTTGCCGCGTTGAGTCCGCCGAACCCTGATCCAATGATGACGACCCGGTGGCGATGACGCGGTTCACCTGTGGGTTCCTGCTGGGGACTCATGTTCCGCTGCTCCTGACCGGGGCTCCTCGACGGGCGACTGACGTTAGCTATTACCCCTTCTAAGGTTAGTCAACCTATCGGCACAAACCCAGCCACGAGCCTGTGTAATGAGCCACACCTAGCGAAGTGGTCGAAAAGTGGACGCCCGCGGCTATAGACCGAAGACCGGGCGCAACGCTTCGGCGACCTTGGTGATGACGCCTGGGATGTGGCTGGTCGGGATGTTGACGATGGCTCCCTGCACTCCCGCGTCGATCACCTTGGCCTGCACCTGCTCGGCGATCTGCGCTGGGCCGCCGATCGCCATGCGCCCGCTCATGCTCGGCGGAAGTTGGTTGGGGTCGGCGTTCTCGTCGAACACGACGGTCAGCATCAGACTCGTTTCCAGAGTCGAGGGGTCCCGACCGACTTCCGCGCAGCGGGTCTTGATCGCGTCGACCTTGCGGGGCAGCTCGTCGAACGCCGCCACGATGTTGAGGTGGTCAGCGTAGCGGGCCGCCAGCGCGAACGTCTTCTTCTCGCCGCCACCGCCGATCAGGATCGGAATCCGGTCGCGGAAGCGCGGTTCGGCCGTGGCCGATTCGGTGGTGTACCACTTACCGGAGAAGGTGGGACGCTCGCCCTTGATCATCGGGTCGATGATCTGCAGCGCCTCGTCCAGGCGATGGAACCTGTCGGTGAAAGTGCCGAACTCGAAGCCGAACTGGCGGTGTTCCAGTTCGTACCAGCCCGCCCCGATGCCCAGGATTGCCCGGCCCGCGCTGACCACGTCCAGGGTGGTGATGACCTTGGCCAACAATGTGGGGTTGCGGTAGGTGTTGCCGGTCACCAGGGTTCCTAGCTGCAGGCGCTCGGTGGCGGTGGCCAGCGCACCCAAGGCGGTGTAGGCCTCCAGCATCGGCTGGTCCGGTGTGCCCAGCATCGGCAGTTGGTAGAAGTGGTCCATCACGAAAAGCGAGTCGTAGCCCGCTGATTCGGCTTCGCGCGCCTGATCGATGACGGTGGAGAAAAGATTCTCTACACCTGTCCCGTAAGAGAAGTTGGGGATCTGAAAACCGAGCCGAATCGCCACGGTGTCTACCGTAGCCCCCGGCTACCGCAGCGGATCAGGCGAACTGAGCAAGCGCCCCGTGGCTGACGTGCAGCGTCTGGCCGGTGATGTGGCGCGCCGCCGGAGTGGTGAGGAACAGCGCCAGCCGCGCAATCTCGTCCGCGACCGGCGCCGGTGTGCGCGACAACCCCTCGTAGCCCGGCTGGACGCTGCGGCCGCACGCAACCGCGTTGACCGTGATGCCCCGGGTGCCGTAGATCTCCGCCTGCCCGCTGACCCAGCTGGAAAGGGCGGCTTTGATCGAGGCGTCGACACTTCCGGTTGCCGGGTTCTCGGCCAGCACGCTGATGATGTTGCCGCCGGAGCGCAGGTGATCACCGACGCACTGGACCGTGAGCACAGCCGAGAGCAGCGTCGTGTCTAGCGCCCGTCGCCATGCGGTGGCGGTGTCGGCCAACGAATAGGTGCGAGGGTCGCCGGCCTCCCACGTCGGTGCCGGGATGTTGACGATGGTGTCGAGGTGGTGCGGGAACAGGCTCCGCGCTTCCTCGAGGCTGCCGGGATCGGTGAAGTCGCAGACGATCGCGTCCACATCGAGTTCCTTGGCAACGACCTCGAGGTCACTGCCGCGCGCGCCCACCAGGGTGACCTTGTGGCCGTCGTCGCGGAAACGCTCGGCTACCGTGCGCCCCAGATCGGTATGTCCGCCGGTAACCACAACCTCCACTGCCATGACCTCCTCGTGCGATGGCATCGAACTCCGCCCATGTTACTGGACAGTAGCTATTCGGCGAAACCGCCAGCGCATCGACGCGCGGACGAATTTCGTAACTATTCGGCTGTGGTGGTCCCAGGGTTAGGTTTGACCAATGCATCGCATCGGACTGGTCGCGATAGTGCTGCTCGCGAGCTTGACTTCATGCACCGCCGGCGCGCAGCAGAATTCGATCGTGGTGTTCGCGGCCGCGTCGCTGAAGCAGGTGTTCACCCAGTTGGGGGACCGATTCAAGAGCGATAATCCCGGGGCCGGCGTCCAATTCAATTTCGCCGGTTCCTCGGAGTTGGCGACGCAGTTGACCCAGGGGGCCACCGCTGACGTGTTCGCGTCGGCCGACACCGCGCAGATGGACAGGGTCGCCGCGGCCGGCCTGGTGGCAGACGGTCCGACGACGTTCGCCAGCAACACGCTGACCATCGTCACCGCGCCGGGCAATCCCAAGCACCTGCAATCCTTCGCCGACCTGGCCAGACCGGGATTGAGTGTGGTCATCTGCCAGCAACCGGTGCCGTGCGGATCGGCGACCCGGCGCATCGAGGAGGCGACCGGCACCCAACTGCATCCCGTCAGCGAGGAACCCAGCGTCACCGACGCCCTCAACAAGGTCACCACCGGACAGGCCGACGCCGCACTCGTGTACGTGACCGATGCCGCGAACGCAGGAGCCCAGGTGGCGACCGTCACGTTCCCCGAAGCCGCGAGCGCGGTGAACTCCTATCCGATCGCGGTGTTAAAGAAGGCGCCGCAATCCGCGCTGGCCCGGAAGTTCGTGGCCACGGTGACGGGCGCGACGGGCCGACAGCTCCTGGACCAGGCCGGCTTCGCCCGCCCCTGACGACGCCAGTGCCCTCGCTCACCAATCTGCCGCGCTGGGTGTACGTCCCGGCCGCCATCGGGACGGTGTTCATCGGGCTGCCGCTGGTGGCGACGGCCGCCAAGGTCGATTGGCCACACTTCTGGTCGTTGATCAGCAGTGACTCTTCAGCGACGGCGCTGTTGCTGAGCCTGAAGACGGCCGCGGCGAGCACCGCCGTATGTGTGGTGCTGGGCGTGCCCATGGCGTTGGTGCTGGCCCGCAGCCAACTGCGAGTGGTGCGTCTGGTGCGCCCTTTGATCCTGTTGCCGCTGGTGCTGCCTCCGGTCGTCGGCGGCATCGCGCTGCTCTACGCCTTCGGCCGGTTGGGTTTGGTCGGGCGGTATTTGGAGACCGCCGGCCTCAGCGTGGCGTTCAGCACCACGGCCGTGGTGATGGCGCAGACCTTTGTCTCGCTGCCCTTTCTGGTGATTTCGCTGGAGGGCGCGGCGCGCAGCGCCGGTGGCGACTACGAGGTGGTGGCGGCGACGTTGGGAGCGCGGCCGACAACGGTGTGGGGGCGGGTGACGCTGCCGCTGCTGCTCCCGGGCCTGTTGTCCGGCGCGGTGTTGGCGTTCGCGCGGGCGCTGGGGGAGTTCGGCGCTACGTTGACGTTTGCCGGTTCGCTGCAGGGCGTGACCCGCACCCTGCCACTGGAGATCTACCTGCAACGCGTCGATGACCCCAATGCCGCTGTGGCACTGTCACTTCTGCTGGTAGCAGTGGCGGCGCTGGTGGTGCTGGGGCTGGGCTCACGGCGCCTGACCGGACCCGACGCGCGGTAGCCGGCGATGAGCGAACTACAGCTGCGCGCGGTGGTCACCGCTCGGAATCTGGACCTGGAGTTCACGGTCTCTTCCGGCGAGGTGGTAGCGGTGCTGGGACCCAATGGCGCCGGCAAGTCGACCGCGCTGCACGTGATCGCCGGGTTGCTCCGGCCCGATGCGGGTCGAGTGCGGTTGGGGGACCGGGTGTTGACCGACACCGCTGCGCGGGTAGAGGTCGCCACCCACCGTCGCCGGGTCGGTCTGCTGCTGCAGGACCCATTGCTTTTTCCACATCTGACGGTTCTCGGCAATGTCGCTTTCGGAGCCGCTTTCGGGCCGAACAGCAGGCGCGGGCGGCTGCGTTCCCATCGGGAGTCGGCGCTGCGCTGGCTGCGCGCGGTAGACGCCGAACAGCTCGCGGACCGCAAGCCGCGGCAACTGTCGGGCGGTCAAGCCCAGCGCGTCGCGATTGCGCGGGCGCTGGCCGCGGAACCCGAAATTCTGCTGCTCGACGAGCCTCTCAGCGGACTCGACGTCTCCGCGGCCGCGTCGATTCGCGCTCTGCTGCGCGGCGTGGTCACCGACAGCGGGTGCGCGGTCATCCTGGTCACCCATGATCTGCTGGACGTGCTCACTCTGGCCGATCGGGTGCTGGTGCTGGAGTCCGGGAAGATCGCCGAGATGGGGCCGACGGCCGCGGTGCTCAGTGCACCGCGAAGCCGTTTCGGCGCCCGGATCGCGGGTGTGAACTTGGTCAGTGGATCGATCGACGACGGCGCCCTGTACACCGGCTCCGGCCAGAAGTGGCACGGCATCGCGGATTCGGCGGAGCTGCGCGACGGCGACGCCGCGGTTGCGGTGTTCACCCCGGCAAGCGTCGCCGTCTACGACACGCCGCCCCACGGCAGCCCGCGCAACACCGTCGAAGTGACCGTCGCCGAGTTGGACACCCGCGGAAATGCGGTCCTGGTGCGCGCCGCGGACCAGCCCGACGGGGGGCCGGGGCTGGCGGCCAGCATCACCGTGGACGCCGCCGCGGAATTGCAGCTCACGGTCGGAACCCGGGTGTGGTTCAGCGTCAAAGCCACCGAGGTAGCTCTGCACCCGGCCTTTCGCCGGTCCACGAACTGGGGAGACACCGGGTAGTCTTTCCTTGCTTCGCAGCGGCAACACGGTAGGTTCGTGCCCATGCATCAGGTGGACCCGAACCCGTCACGCCGCAAAGGATTACTGGCATCGCTGGCCATGGCGGCCGCGACCAGTGCCAGCGTCGTCACAATCGCCTTGCCGGCTACCTCGAGCGCCGACCCGGAGCCGGTGCCTCCGCCGTCACCGACGGTCGCGCCGCCGTCGTCGCCTGCCGCGTCACCAACACCTGCGCCGGGAGCATCACCGAGCACGCCCGCAACCCCGCCGCCCGGGGCCAGCCCCACCCCGAACGCGCAGCCCGGTGACCCCAATGCGGTGCCGCCACCAGCGGATCCGAACGCGCCACCCCCGCCGGACCCGAACGCCGGACGAATCACCAATGCCGTCGGCGGATTCAGCTTCGTCCTTCCTCCCGGCTGGGTGGAATCGGACGCCTCGCACCTCGATTACGGTTCGGCGCTGCTGAGCAAGGCCGCCGGTGAGGCGCCGATGCCCGGGCAGCCGCAACCGGTGGCCAACGACACCCGCATCGTGCTGGGCCGGCTGGACCAGAAGCTCTACGCCAGCGCAGAGGCCACCAACCCCAAAGCGGCCGTCCGGCTCGGCTCGGACATGGGTGAGTTCTTCATGCCGTACCCCGGCACCCGGGTCAACCAGGAGACCGTGCCCCTCAACGCCAATGGCGACTCTGGCAGCGCGTCGTATTACGAAGTGAAGTTCAGTGACGCCACCAAGCCAGTGGGCCAGATTTGGACGGGCGTGGTCGGGAACCCGGCCGGGGCCACTGGCGGACCGCCGCAGCGCTGGTTCGTGGTGTGGCTGGGCACGTCGAATAATCCGGTCGACAAGAACGCCGCGAAGGCGCTGGCCGAGTCGATCCGGCCCTGGACCCCTCCCGCCGCCCCGCCGCCGGAAGGGGTTCCCGGCGCACCGGCGCCCGCCCCGGGCGCGCCCGCCCCGGCTGCGCCCGCACCCGTTGCACCCGCACCCGTTGCGCCCGCGGCCCCAGTTGCGCCCGCGCCGGACGCGGGTTCGCCAGCGCCCGCTCCGGCTCCGGCTCAGGCGCCCGCGCCCGCGCCGGCTCCGGCCCAAGCACCGGCCGCCGGGGCACCGGCGGCAACCGAACAGCGGAGCCAGCCGGCCTGACCTCGGCGGGCGCCACAAATCGACGCTTGAATCGTTATCCGGAAGGCGTATACCGAAGTCACAACCCAGCAATGGAGCTGGGGTGGCGATAGGAGACCCTGATAATGGACATCGTTGCGGCTACCGAATTCCTTGCTCGCTCGTCGACCCTGACCAGCGTGGGCTGGATCGGCTACATCATCATCGGCGCGCTGGCCGGCTGGATCGCCGGCAAGATCGTCAAAGGCGGCGGCTCGGGCATCCTGATGAACATCGTGATCGGTGTGGTCGGCGCGTTGATCGGTGGCTTTCTGCTCAGTTTCGCCTTCGACACGGCGTCGGGCGGCTGGTGGTTCACCTTCTTCACCGCGATCCTGGGCTCGGTGATCCTGCTGTGGCTCGTCGGGCTGGTTCAGCGGCGCGGTTAGGACCGGGCGCCTTGGCGGCATGATCCTTCGCGGCATGATGGGGTGATGGCGTCACCGACCGTCCGGACGATGACCGCATGGCAGGTGCGCGCACCCGGGCCGATGCGGACTCAGCCGCTTGAACGCGTCAGCACCGCGGTCCCGCAACCCGCACCGACCGAGCTCTTGGTCGCCGTGCTGGCGTGCGGGGTGTGCCGCACCGACCTGCACGTCACCGAGGGCGACCTGCCGGTGCACCGCGACCGGGTAACCCCCGGCCACGAGGTGGTGGGGGAGGTGGTCGAGGTCGGCTCCTCCGCCGGCGACGCCTTCAAGGTGGGCGACCGAGTGGGCATCGCCTGGCTGCGTCACACCTGCGGGACGTGCAAATACTGCCGCCGGGGCGACGAGAACCTGTGTCCGCAGTCCCGTTACACGGGGTGGGACGCCGACGGCGGCTACGCCGAGTTCGCCACGGTCCCAGCCGATTTCGCCCATCACCTGCCGGCGGGTTACAGCGACACCGAGTTGGCGCCGCTGTTGTGTGCCGGGATCATCGGCTACCGCTCCCTGTTGCGAGCCGAGGTGCCGCCCGGAGGCCGGCTGGGGCTCTACGGATTCGGGGGCAGTGCGCACATCACCGCCCAGGTCGCATTGGCGCAGGGCGCCGAAGTGCACGTCATGACTCGAGGCGCCGCGGCGCGTGAGCTGGCTCTGACGCTGGGCGCCACGTCGGCGCAAGGCGCCGCAGACCCACCCCCGGTACCACTGGACGCGGCGATTTTATTTGCGCCGGTGGGAGAGCTGGTGCTGCCCGCGCTCGAGGCGCTCGACCGGGGCGGAACACTCGCGGTGGCCGGAATCCATCTGAGCGACATCCCGTCGCTCAACTATCAACGGCATCTGTTCCAGGAGCGCCAAATTCGTTCCGTCACGTCGAACACGCGAGCCGATGCACGCGGCTTCCTCGACTTCGCCGCTCAGCATCACATCGACGTCACCACGCCGGAATACCCGTTGGGAGATGCCGATCGGGCGTTGACCGATCTCAGCTCGGGCCGGATAGCCGGGGCCGCGGTACTTCTCGTGTAGGTCAGCTGGACAGGTGCCAGACCAGCGCCGCGGCCAGGGCGCCCACGCCGTTCAACGACCAGTGCAGCGCGATCGGAGCGATCAGACTTCCGCTGCGCCTGCGCAGCCAACTGAACACGAAGCCGGCCGCGCCGGTGGCCAGGACCGCGAGCGTCACACCGGCCACCATGCCGAAGACGCCGCCGCCGAATAGCCGGGTGAAGCCGACGTTATTGCTGGTCAGGCCCAGCGAGGTGGCGATGTGCCACAATCCGAAGAGCAGCGATCCGGCCAGCGCGACGCCACGGAACCCCCAGGCCCGATGCAACGTGCCGTGCAGCACGCCGCGAAAGACCAGTTCCTCGGGAATGACGGTCTGCAACGGGATGATGACCATCGAGGCAATGACCGCACCGGAGATCGTGGCGTAGTGGTTGTTCAGGAACATCGGCCGGGTGATCGGCAGCAGCACCCCGACCGCGATCACCGACACCACCAGCGCCACCGCGGCCAGCGCGTAGCCCATCCCCGATCTCCAGTGCTCGCGGCCCAGACCGAGTTCAGCCCAGTCCAATCCGCGCCAGCGAAGTAGCAGGACCAGCCCGACGGCGGCCGCCGGGACGGTCGCGATGCTCGCCCAAGCCGTCGTGAAGTGCGCGATCAGATTGGTCACCACCAGGACCGCGACTACCACGACGATGTCGACGTGGATACGAAACCTGTCCGGTTGCACCGGCGCAGCACAGCCCGGGTCCAGGATTTGGTGACGCATTGGGGCGATTCTACCGGCGTCGCGGGGGGCGCTCCCTAGCTTTCCCGCACCGCAAGCCGGCGGCGGACGTAGCTTTTGTACTCGTCGGAGAGGGCGTCGGCGGCCAGGAGCCGGGGCAGCAGCTCGGGTTCTGACATCTTGGCGCGGAAGACCATGCCGATCGTCACGTCGTGGTCGGGCCGGTCGACAACGGTGATCTCGTCGCCGGCCTGAACGGTTCCCGGTTCGAGCACCCGGAGATAGGCGCCCGGTTTACCGGCCTGGGTGAAGGTCTTCATCCAGTGGCTCAGCTCGAGGAACGCCGAGAAGGTCCCGCACGGCGTTCTGGGTGCGGAAACCTCCAGCAGCAACCCGTCGGTGCCGACCCGCCAGCGCTCACCGATCCTGGCCCCGGTGACGTCGACGCCCGAGGTGGTCAGGTTCTCGCCGAACATCCCGTGGCTGAGGGCGCGATCGAGCTTCCCCTCCCACTCGTCGAGGTCTTCCCGGGCGTAGACGTAGACGGCCTGATCGTCGCCGCCGTGGTATTTGCTGTTGCCGATCGTATCGCCGACGAGCCCGCTGCCCAGGCCGCCGCGCTTGGGGCCGGGTGCCCGGACCAGGACCGGCTCGGTGACGGCAACCTTGTCGATGCCGGTGACTTTCTTCATGGCGCGCGGGTCGGGGTTGGGACGACCGCCAGCTACGTTGACCGACAACACTTTCGCCACCCGGACAGCGTAGCGAGGTTCTTATCGGCAGCAGCTGCCACGGCCCATCATCGCCGGACCGCCTTGTCAGCATCGATTGTCAGTGGCGCGGGGTAGTATCGAACGTATGTTCGAGTCGAAGTCCGAGGCGTCGGCTGAGGAGCAGTTGGCGCGGTTTAACCGGTATATGGACGAGGTGATCGACCATCGGGAGGGGTTGACAGCCAAGACCGCGGAGTCCGCGGGGTGGATCGCGCGCATTCACGGCGCTGAGCGGGTGCAGAACCAGGCCGCCGCGCTGGAATTCGTTGCGGTCGGGCAGTTGTTCGGTTACCGGTTGTCGCGCAGTGCCGAGACCGAGGATTGGGCCATGGACACCATGGAGGCCGTCGCCGCCGAGGTCGCCGCGAGCTTGAAGATCAGCCATGGGCTGGGGTTGGCCAAGGTGCGTTACGCGCGCGCGATGCGTGAGCGTCTGCCGCAGGTCGCTGAGGTATTCATCGCCGGCGATATCGGTTTTTCGGCGTTCGCCACGATCGTCTCGCGCACCGATTTGATCATTGATCCGCAGGCGTTGACCTCCGTCGATACGCGCATCGCGGCCAGCGTGACCCGCTGGCCCTCATTGACCCCGGCGCGACTAGCCAAGAAAGTCGACACCATCGTGGCCGCGGCCGATCTGGATGCGGTACGCCGCCGCAAAAAGAACCACAAAGACCGCGAGGTGTACATCGGCGAAGACTGCGAAGGCACCTCCGAAATCCATGGCAGCCTGGCCAGCCCGGATGCCCGCGCCTTGGACGCCAAACTCTGCGCCCTGGCGGCCACGGTGTGCCCGCATGACCCGCGCACCCGCGATCAACGCCGCGCGGATGCCTTGGGCGCGTTGGCCGCCGGCGCCACCCGGCTGGGCTGTCGCTGCGGGCGCACTGATTGCACCGCCGCGCAGCGCAAGCCCGCCGCCCCGGTCACCATCCACGTCATCGCCGAACAGGCCACCCTGGAGGGCAACGCGACCACCCCGGCCAGCCAGATCAGCGCCGATGGCCTCATCACCGCCGACCTGCTCGCCGAACTGGCCCTGACCGCCACCCTGGTGCCCCTGATCCACCCCGGCGATTCCCCACCTGAACCGCGCTACCGGCCCTCAGCAGCTCTGGCCGATTTCGTGCGCGCCCGCGACATAACGTGTCGATGGCCCGGCTGCGACGTCGCAGCCACCCACTGCGACATTGACCACACCATCCCCTACGCGCAGGGCGGACCAACCCACGCCGGCAACTTGAAATGCTTCTGCCGCCGCCATCACTTGATCAAAACCTTCTGGGGCTGGAACGAAACCCAACTCCCCAACGGCAACCTGATCCTGACCTCGCCCGCCGGCGACACCCACCTCACCATCCCCGGCAGCGCCCTGCTGTTCCCCAGCCTGTGCCGACCCGTGGGCGCGGTGTTGGGCGCGGGTGCGGCGGCGTCGGGGCATCATGGCGGTGCGTTCGGCGCAGTAATCC
>NZ_LZMH01000027.1 GCF_001673635.1 Mycobacterium asiaticum | reverse complement strand
CGTCCCGCCCGAAGACGCGCCGGTGCCGCTGTGGTCCCAGCCGCCCTCACCCGGACCCGCGCCCGGGCCGCCCCCGGAGCCGGCGCCGGCCGGCGGAACGGGGGCGCCGTGAACATCAACCGGAGCGTCCTCCGGACCGTGGCCGCGGTCAGTCTGGTGGTGACGCTGCTCGGTGCTTCTTTCATCGTCGGGAAAAAGTTGTGGAAAGAGGTCGATAAGAACACCTATTCCGCGTACTTCCCCCACGCGAACGGCCTTTTCGCGGGCGACGAGGTTCGCATCCTCGGGGTCGGGGTCGGGACGATCGACAAGATCGAGCCGCAGCCGACCAGCACCAAAGTGACCTTCTCCGTCGATAAGCAATACCCGATCCCGGCCGACGCCCGGGCGGTGATCCTGTCGCCGTCGCTGGTGACCTCGCGAGCAATCCAACTTGTCCCCGCCTACTCCAGTGGCCCGAAACTTGCTGCTGGCGCGTCGATCCCGCTCAGCCGCACCGCGGTTCCGATCGAATGGGACGACTTCCGTCGGCAGCTGGAGAAACTGACCGAGTCGCTGCAACCCACCGGTCCGGGCGGGGTGAACTCGCTGGGCGAGTTCGTCAACTCCACCGCGGACAACCTGCGGGGTGAGGGTGACACCGCCCGCGACACAATCATCAAACTGTCCCAAGCGATCTCAGCACTCGGTGACCACGCCGACGACATCTTCAGCACGGTGCGCAACTTGCAGCTGCTGGTCTCGGCGCTGTCCTCCAGCAGCGACCTGCTGGCGTCGTTCAACCAGAACCTGGCCAGCGTGACAACGGTGCTCTCCAACACCCCCAACGAGGTCGCCAACGCGGTGCAAAGCCTGGACGGGGCACTGGCCGATCTACGCGGATTCCTCGCCGAGAACCGGGAATCCATCGGCGTCACGTTTGACCGGTTCAACTCGATCACCACCGCGCTCAACGACAGCCGCGCCGATATCAAACAGATCCTGCACGTGGTGCCGACGGTGTTCCAGAACTTTGTGAACATCTATCAGCCGGCGCAGGGCGCGATGACTGGCATCATCGCGCTCAACAACTTCGCCGACATACCCCAGTGGATCTGCAGTTCCATCGAGGCGGCCTCGCGACGCGGCCTGGACCGGGTCTCGAAACTGTGCCTGCAGTACGTCGAGCCGATCATCAAAAACCGTATTTACAACTACATTCCGGCCGGCATAAACCCGTTCGTCGGGCCGCAGGCCCGCCCCGGTGAAATCACCTACAGCGAAGACCGGCTCCGGCCCGGTCACACACCGCCCGAGGCACCCCCACCACCGGAGGCGTTGCCCGCCGAGCAGCAGCAGCCGGCACCGGCGCCGACTGTCTCGGATCCGAGCCTGGGGCTGCAGGGCCTGATGGTTCCGCAAGGGGCCGGATCATGAAGCGCGTCATCATCGCAACGCTCAGCGCTTGCTGCATCGCGGTGCTGGCGGGATGTGACTGGCACGGCCTGAACTCGCTGACCCTGCCCGGCACCTCCGGCGGGGGACCCGGCTCGTACACGATCCAGGCGCAGCTGCCCGACGTGGTGAACATCCAGGAGAACACCCGGGTCCGGGTGGACGACGTCAACATCGGCAACGTCACCAAGATCGAAGTCCAGGACTGGCACGCGCTCGTCACCATGCGGATCAACGGTGATGTCCACCTGCCGGCCAATGCGACCGCCAAGATCGGGCAGACCAGTCTGCTCGGCTCCATGCACATCGAACTCGCCCCGCCCAAGAACGAGCCGCCGGTGGGGCAGCTCAAGAGCGGGTCGGTCATCCCGCTGGCGCACGCGAGCATGTACCCGACCACCGAACAGACGCTGGCCTCGGTGTCGGTGCTGCTCAACGGCGGCGGGCTGGCTCAGCTGCAGGAGATCACTCAGTCCGTCGCCAAGGCGTTCGCCGGACGTGAGAACGACATGCGCAGTCTGCTGCACCAGCTCGACGAGTTCATCGCAGGCACGAACGACCAGACCGACGACATCATCTCTGCCGCAGAGAATCTGAACTCGTTGGCCGGTCAGTTCGCCGCCAAGGACCGGGTCGTCGACCAGGCGTTGCTGACCGTGCCCAAAGCGCTGGCCGTGCTGGCCAAGGAACGCACCGAGATCGCCGACGCGATCGATCAGCTCGGCAAGTTCAGCGCGATCGCCGCCGATACGGTCCGCCAGAGTAGGGAATCTCTGGTCAACAACCTGCGCCAGATCGCGCCGGTGCTGCGCAGGCTGGCCGACGCCGGCCCGTCACTGACCAAGGGACTGGACGGGTTGGCCACCTATCCCTGGCCGACATCGACGGTGACCAACTGGTTCCGGGGTGACTACGCCAACCTCACGATGATCGTCGATCTGACGTTGAGCCGCATCGACACCGGGATTTTCACCGGCTCGCGTTGGGAGGGCAATCTCACCCAACTCGAACTGCAATGGGGCCGCACCATCGGCATGCAGCCCAGCCCCGCCACCGCCGGCAATCCGCTGACCTACCCCTACCACTTCGAGGGGTACTGATGCTGCGCCTGAGCCGCAAAACCTGGATCCAGTTGGCGATCCTCTCGGTGGTCACCGTGGTGTCCTGTGGCGCAATGGCGTTCAACTACATGAGACTCCCCGAGACACTGTTCGGCATCGGCCAGTACAACGTCACCGTCGATCTGGCGCAGTCCGGCGGGTTGTACGAGAACTCAGTCGTCACCTATCGCGGCACCGATGTGGGCCAGGTGAAGTCGGTCAACGTCACCGCGACGGGGGTGCGTGCGGTGCTGGCCATGCGCTCGGGGGTCAAGGTGCCCTCCGACGTTCAGGCATCCGTGCACAGCCGCTCGGCAATCGGCGAGCAATTCATCGAGCTGACCCCGAAAACAGAAGAGGCGCACGGCCGCCCGCTGCGTGACGGTGACGTCATTCCCGCCGGCCGGGTCGATGTGCCGGTCGACATCGGTCGGCTACTGGACATGACGAACCGTGCGCTGCAGGCGATTCCGCGAGAGAACCTGCGCACGGTGATGGATGAGGCGAATCGGGCGGTCGGTGGACTCGGACCCGAATTGTCCCGGATCGTCGACGGATCGGCGGCGTTGGCGATTGCGGGCGGCCGCACCATCGACGCGCTCACCGCCCTGATCGACCAGTCGCCACCGGTGCTGCACTCCCAGGTCCAGACCTCGGACGCCATCGCGACGTGGGCACACCGGACCGCCGCCATCATGGCCCAATTCCAGGCCCAGGACGCGGCGCTGCGGGACTTGTTGACGCAGGGCAGTTCCGGGCTGGAAGAGGGCCGTGCCATGTTCGACCGGGTGGCGCCCGCGGTGCCCACGCTGATGGCGAACCTGGTGAGCCTGGGCGACATCGCGTTCGTCTATCGCCACGACATCGAGCAGATTCTGGTGTTGCTGCCGCACGGCATCGCCGTCATGGCGGGGTCGCTCGTGCCGAACGCCAACACCAAGCAGGACTACACCGGCTTCTACCTGGATTTCAATCTGAACATGAATCTGCCGCCGCCCTGCACCACCGGCTTCCTCCCGCCGACCCAGCGACGCTCGCCGGCCAGCGTGGACGCTCCGGACCGGCCCGCGGCCGAACTGTATTGCCGGTTGCCGCAGGACTCCGAGCTCAATGTGCGTGGCGCAAGGAACATTCCGTGCGAGACCAAGCCATGGAAGCGGGCGCCGACGGTGGAGATGTGTGAGAGCGACGAAGAGTACGTGCCGCTCAACGAGGGCTACAACTGGAAGGGCGACCCGAACGCCACGACCACCGGCCAAGGGGTGCCGCAGTATCCGCCTGGGCAGGACCCGCGACTGCCACCGCCGCGCGGCACCGCGCCACCGCCCCCGCCGGTCGCGGTGGCCACCTATGACCCGGCCAGCGGCGATTACGTCGGACCGGACGGGCACCGTTACACCGAGTACGACCTGGCGCACCCGCGTGCCAAGAACTGGCAGTCACTGCTGGTGCCGACACCGTAAGTATCGGAGGAACAATATGTCCGAACAGCCGGAAGCCCCGGTCGACGAAGTCGTCGAGGACACCGAAGCGATCTCGGAAGCAAACGAGGATGCCGATATCGATGCCCCCGACGTTGAGGACGTTGCCGATGAAGTGCCCCGGCGGCGGCTTTCGGGCGACCGGAAGGCCTTGATAGCAGCCGGACTCGTCGTTGCGGCACTGACCGGCCTGACCGGCTGGCTGGGATGGGGCGCCTACCAACAGCACCAGGCGCAGGTCAAGCGCAACTTGTTCGTCCAGGTGGCCCGGCAGGGCGCGGTGAATCTCACCACCATCGACCACACCGAGATCGAGGCCGACGTGCAGCGGATCCTGGACCTCGCCACCGGCGCATTCCGCGACGACTTCGAGCACCGGTCCAAGCCGTTCATGGAACTGGTCAAGGCCGCACAGTCGAAATCCGAAGGCACCGTTGTGGATGCCGGACTGGAATCCGAGCACGGCAACTCGGCGCAGGTGCTGGTCGCGGTGGCGGTGAAGTCGCGCACCGCGGGTGGCGAAGAGGCGCCGCGGGAATGGCGGATGCGGATCGAGGTGACGTCGGTCGGGGATGACGCCAGGATGTCCAACGTGGTGTTTGTGCCATGACCGTACTCAGCGAAACAGAAGACACCATGGTTCATGACGACGAGATCGTCGACACCGAAACCGCTGAAATCGAAGACACCGTAGCGGATTACGAAGACGACGAAGTCGAGCGACCCAGGAAGCAGATCAACTGGTCGCGGGTGTTCGCCTTTGGTGCGCTGCCCGCGCTGGCGCTGCTGCTGGCGCTGACCGCGGGATACTTCAAGTGGGTGGCGGTTTCCGGGACCGAGGCCGCGTCGGCCCGTACCGAATCGATGCGGGTCGCCAGCGAAGACGCGGTCGCGCTGTTGTCATACAGCCCCGACTCGGCGGAGAAAGATCTTGGCGCCGCGCGTGATCGGCTGACCGGCGAGTTCAAGGACTCCTACACCGAGCTGACCCGTAAGGTCGTCATCCCCGGCGCCAAGGAGAAGCGCATCTCCGCGATAGCGAAAGTCAATGCCGCCGCGTCGGTTTCGGCGTCCGCGAGCCATGCGGTGGTCCTGCTGTTCGTCAACCAAACCGTCACGATCGGGGACGGCGGCACGCCCACCGATACCCAGCCGGTGGTGCGGGTGGTCCTGGAGAAAGTCGATGGCCGATGGCTGGTCTCGCATTTCGACCCGGTGTGACGCGCCTGCTGCCTGCCGCTGTGGTCCTCACGGCAGCAGCAGCGTTGGCTATGCCTACAGCGCACGCCGACAACAAGCGCCTCAATGACGCCGTCATCTCCGGTGTCTACACCACCCAGCACCGGGCCGGCTGCACCAACGACGTCATCAGCAACAATGCGCTCACGCTTGCCGCGCAATGGCACGCCGACGACATGCTCGGCAACCGGAACATCAGCGACGACATCGGCTCTGACGGATCGACACCGCAGGATCGGGCCAGCGCCGCGGGCTTCCGGGGCAAGGTCGCCGAGACCGTCGCGATCAACCCCGCCATCGCGATCAGCAGCGTCGAGCTGTTCAACCAGTGGTACGACAACCCCGACTACCTTGCGATCATGCGCGACTGCGCGAATACGACGATGGGGGTGTGGTCGGTGAACAGCTTGGACCGCACCGTCGTGGTCGCCCTGTACGGGCAGCCGGCTCGTTAGTCGTACCTCGGGGCCCACATCGAGTCGAGGATGGCCTGCCTGACGTCGTCATGGGTTTTCGTCGCGACCCCGTCGCCGACCGCGGCGTGATAGACCGACTCGGCGACCGTCACCGAAATGTCACGCAGATTCTGCACGTCGGGCAGTAGCGAATCACCGCGTGCTACGGGATTCGCCTGTTCGGCAACCGCTTTCGCCGAAGCCAGCAGCATCGAGTGGGTGAGCCGGCGGGCGCCGGCGACGATGATGCCCAGGCCGATCCCGGGGAACACCAGCACATTGTTGGCCTGACCTACGGTGTAGGTGGTGCCGTCGTACTCGACGGGAGCGACCGGGCTGCCCGTCGCCACCAGCGCCGCGCCCTTGGACCACTGAATCAGGTCGCCCGGTATCGCCTCCATGCGCGACGTCGGGTTGGACAGCGGGAAGATCATCGGCCGCGCACAACGTGCCGTCGTCGCCTCGACCACCTCACGGGTGAAGGCGCCCGGTACCGCCGAGCAGCCGAGCAGCACGGTGGGAGACGCCAGCTCGATCGCCTCGAGTAGCCCGACATGCTGGCCGGCGGACACCCCGAGGCTTTTGCGGTTCTTGGCGTACGGGACCTGGAAGTCGCGCAGGTCGTCCATGTCGTCGAACAACAGTCCCTGCCGGTCGATCGGCCAGATCTGGGCGGTGGCCTGCTCGACCGTGGTGCCGTCGGCGACCATCGCGTCGCGGATCTGGTCGGCGACCCCGAGCCCGGCGGTGCCCGCGCCGAACACGACGATCCGCTGCTCGCGCAGTGGGACACCGCTGGCCTTGGCACCGCCATAGACCGCGCCCAGGACCACCGCGCCGGTGCCCTGCATGTCATCGTTGAACACCAGGTAGTCCTCGCCGTAGGTCTGCAGGATCTTGCGCGCGTTGGTCGGTCCGAAGTCTTCGAAATGCAAAATCGCGTGCGGGAACAGCCGATGCGCCGTCTCGATGTACGCCCGGACGAACTCGTCGTACTCCGGGCCGCGGCGCCGCGGGTGCCGGTTTCCCAGGTAGAACGGGTCCTGCAGCAGCTGCTCGTTGTCGGTCCCGACGTCCAGCGAGACCGAGATGCAGCGCCGCGGGTCGATGCCGCCCCCGGCGGTGTAGAGCGCCAACTTGCCGACCGTGATCTGAATGCCACCGACACCCCAGTCGCCGATGCCCAGGATCGCTTCGGCGTCGGTGCACACGATCAGGTCGATGTCGTCGGGACCCTGCCCCAGCGTCTCGAAGGCCTCGGCGATCTCGTCGGGCGCATCGATGCTCAGAAACAGGCCGCGCTGCCCGCGGTATTCGTCGGAGAACCGCTGGATGGCCTCGCCGACGGTAGGGGTGTACACGACCGGCATCAGTTCGGGCAGATGGTCGGTCAGCACTTTGAAGTAGAGCAGTTCGTGCCGGTAGTGCAGCTGCTCGAGCAGCAGGTTGCGGCCCAGATCGGTGGCCATGCTCTGCAGCTGATGCCACACCCGGTCGGCCTGCTGTTCGAGGGTGAGCACCGCGGCGGGCAGCCTGCCCGTCAGCCCGAGTTGCCGCCGTTGTTCGTGGGTGAAGCCCACCCCGCGATTGAGACTGGGCGTGGACAGTGCCGCCGGGAACCGTGGCACGCAGGCATCGCTCATCGCCAACTCCGTCCGTGACCGGGGATGTCAGGTCACGGTAGCGCCCGATACCTAGCTGGTGGAGACGGACCGATCCGCTTCTTCGCAGGCGCACGCCTGGGCGACGTCACGGGCGCGGCGACGCAACAATGTCCCGCGCCGCAGCATCTGGAACTGAGCCATCACCTTGTCGCGCTGATTCTGCGAGAACGCCAGGTCGAGGTTGACCGGCAATCCCGCCCAATCGACCTGGTCAGTGCCGTTCTTCGAGCGGCAGTGCAGGGGACAGGCGGTGTTGATCACGGTTCCGTTGGAACCCTCTAAGTCCCGAGCCACGTGTACGACCCTCCCTAGAGCCCGCAGATCTCTTGGGTGAATGGTGCGACTCCAATGTTTCAGCGACTGGTGCCTGACGTTTCCGTCAAATTACGGATTTACCCAGAAGCTATCGTTAATACACGTCGCGGTGGTAGCGCTTGTCGGCGCCCAGGGACTGCACGAAGGCCCGCGCCGCGTCGGCGTCGAGTTTGCCGTGTTCGGCCGCGATGTCGCAGATCGCTTGGTCGACATCCTTGGCCATCGGGTCCGCGGTGCCGCACACATAAAGCTGCGCGCCGTCTTGCAGCCAGCGCCAGAGTTCGGCACCGCGCTTGCGCATCAGGTGCTGGACATACACCTTCTCTTGCTGGTCCCGGGAGAACGCCAGGTCCAGTTCGGTGAGCAGGCCGTCGTTGTGCATGGCCTGGATCTCGTCGCGGTAGTAGAAGTCGGTCGCGGCGTGCTGCTCGCCGAAGAACAGCCAGTTGGGACCGGTGTGGCCGAGGGCGCGTCGTTCCTGCAGGAAGCCGCGGAACGGGGCGATGCCGGTGCCCGGACCGACCATGATCATCGGGGTCCGCGGATCGCTGGGCGGCCGGAAATTCTTCGAAGTCCTTACATAGACCGCGATTTGGTCGCTCGGGTTGCGGTCCGCGAGGTAGGTGGAGCACACTCCGCGGCGGGCGACGCCGCGGAAGTTGTAGCGCACCGGCGAGACGGTCAGGTGGATCTCGCCCGGGTGCTCCTTGGGGCTGGACGAGATCGAGTAGAGCCGCGGCTGCAACGGCTTGAGCACGGTCAGCCACTCGTCCACCGACGCGGCCACCGGCGCCTGTACCAGTAGGTCGACCGACTGCCGACCCCACGCCCAATCCGCAAGCGCCGCTTTGTTTTCCGGTCGCATCAACTCGGTAAGTTGCCTGGCAGCGTCCGCGTCGACGGTGCGTTCGCGGACGAACTGCAGCAGGTCGGGGGACAGGTGGGCAATCTCGAAACGGTCAGTTAGCGCGGCGCGCAACGACATTGAGCCGTGGTCGGCGACCTCGACTTCGGTGTGGCCGTCCAAGCCGGTGACGGCCAGCCATTCCGCGACGAACTCCTCGTTGTTGTGCGGCCACACTCCGAGCGCGTCGCCGGCCTGGTAGGTGACCGTGTCCGCGGGGACATCGAACACGAGCTGCCGGACGTCCTTGGCCGACCGCGGGCGGCTGAGCGTGGTATTGCGGATGACGTCGGTGACCAGGGGGCGTTTCTTGGAATATTTCTTCGGCGCACAGATCCGCTGCGGTGCCATCGGAGTTTGCTGCGTCAGCGCGCGCAGGACGCCGTCCAGCCACCCGGCGGCGGCCTCGTCGTAATCAGGTTCACAGTCGACGCGCGCGGTGATGCGGGTCGCACCGAGTTCTTGTAGCCGGGCGTCCAGCTTGCGTCCGTGGGCGCAGAAGTCGTTGTAGTTCGAGTCGCCGAGGGCGAGCACCGCGTAGCGGGTGTCGGGCAATTTCGGCGCCTCATTGGCGGTCAGCGCCCGCCACAGTGCGGCGCCGTTGTCCGGCGGGTCGCCGTCGCCGGTGGTGCTGGTGATCAGCAGCAGGTCACGGGTGTCTCTGAGTGCGGTGACCGGGAAATCGTCCATGCCGTGCAGCGTGGCGGTCAGGCCGGTGTCCTGGAGGCGTGCGGCGATGTCGGTGGCGAGTTCCTCGGCGTTGCCGGTCTGGGACGCCCACAGCACCACGATCGGTGTCTTGTCGGACGGGCGGCTCTCGGCGGGCGCCGGCGTGCGAGACAGCATCCCCGCCAGCACGCCGTCCAGCCAGAGCCGGGTGCGGGTGTCAAACGGAGCGTTGAGCGGCACGGTGGGCTGCCCGGTCATTGGCCGCCCGGCCTCGAACCGCAGGCCGGCCAAAAGGCCGGCCAGGTAGGCGCGGCCGTCGGCGTCAATTTCGGGGATTGGTTCGGCGGCGACACCGAGGAACTCGGCAATGGCGTCGATCTGGGCCAGACTGACCTCGGGGGCCTGGTGGGTTGTGTCGCCGGGGTCGGTTCGTTCGGCCGTGGTGACCTTTGTCAGGGTGACCGCGCAGGCCTTGTATTCGGGTTGACGGGACACCGGGTCGACGGCGTCGCTGGTGACGGCGTTGATTGAAAGGTATTCACCGAACACGTCATTCCAGTGGAATGGGGCGAAGCAGTCGCCGGGCCGCACCCGATCCGTGACCACGGCGGGCAGCACGGCGCGCCCGCGCCGCGAGGCGATCTCCACTCGGTCGCCCTCGCAAACCTGCAGGCGGGCGGCATCTTCGGGGTGAATCTCGACGAACGGGCCAGGGTTCAGCTTGTTGAGTTTGGCGACCTTGCCGGTCTTGGTCATCGTGTGCCATTGATGTGGCAGCCGGCCGGTGTTGAGCAGGAACGGGTAATCGGCGTCCGGCATCTCTTCCGGCAGCAGGTGCGGCCGCGCGTAGAACACCGCCCGACCGTCCGGAGTCGGGAAGGCGAGCCGCGGGATCTGGCCGTCGTCGCGAACGAGTCGGCCGTCATTGAGATAGCGGATCGGATTGCGGTCGGGTGCCCCGGGCGGGCACGGCCACTGCACCGGGGTTTGGCGGAGTCGCCCGTAGCTGATGCCACGAAGGTCGTAACCGGTTTGGGGGTTCCAGAACCGCTTGATCTCCTCGAACACCTCCTCGGCGGAGGCGTAGCTGAATGAGTCGGAATATCCCATGGCGCAGGCCATCCGGGCAATGATCTGCCAGTCCGGTAAGGCTTGACCGGGCGCTGCGACTGCTGCCTGCGACAGGGTGAGATTGCGTTCTGAGTTGACCATCACGCCATCGGATTCCGTCCACAACGCGGCCGGCAACAACACGTCGGCGTACTCGTTGGTCTCGGTCTCCAGGTAGGCGTCCTGGGTGATCACCAGTTCGGCCTTCTCCAGCCCAGCCAGCACTGTCTTGCGATTGGCAACGGTGGCAACGGGATTGCTGCAGATGATCCAGCAGGCCTTGATCTCGCCCTCGGCCATGCGGGAGAACATGTCTATCACGCCGTCGCTGACGTCGGTGCGTAGCGATCCGCGCGGGATGGCCCACTGGTCCTCGACGAACTCGCGGTCTTCGGCGCTGGTGACTGAGCGCTGACCCGGCAGACCCGGTCCCATGTAACCCATTTCGCGGCCGCCCATGGCGTTGGGCTGCCCGGTGAGGGAGAAGGGGCCGCTGCCTGGTTTGCAGATGGCGCCGGTGGCTAGGTGGAGGTTGCAGATCGCGTTGGTGTTCCAGGTGCCGTGGGTGCTTTGGTTGAGACCCATCGTCCAGGCGGTGATCCAATTTTCGGCGGTGCCGATCCAGCGCGCCGCGGTGCGGATGTCTTCGGCTGGGATGCCGGTGATTTCGCTGACTCGCTCCGGGGTGAACTGCTCGAGGAAACTCGGCATCTCCTCCCAGCCGGAAGTGAATTCAGCGATGAATTCGGGATCGGTGTGTCCGTTTTCGACGATCAGGTGCAGTAATCCGTTGAGGAGTGCTAAGTCCGTGCCGGGAGCGATCTGCATGAACAGGTCGGCTTTGGCGGCGGTAGCGGTGCGCCGCGGGTCGACGACGATCAGTTTCGCGCCGGCCTTGACCCGTTCCATCATGCGCAGGAACAGGATTGGGTGGCAGTCGGCCATGTTGGCGCCGATGACGAAGAAGACGTCGGCCTGTTCGAAGTCCTGGTAGGAGCCGGGAGGTCCGTCGGCGCCCAGGGAGAGTTTGTATCCAGAGCTGGCGCCGGCCATGCAGAGTCGCGAGTTCGATTCGATCTGGTTGGTGCCGAAGAAGCCCTTGGTCAGCTTGTTGGCGAGGTACTGGGCTTCCAGGGACATCTGTCCGGAGACGTAGACCGCGACGGCATCCGGTCTGTGCTCATCGATGATGGCACGTAATCGCTTGGCGGAATTGGTGATCGCGTCGTCGACATCGACCGGTTCGAGGGGCTGACCGCGTTCGGTCCGGAAATAGGCTTGGACTGCGCGGCCCGGGGCGTTCAGAAAGTCTGCCGTGGTAGCACCTTTGGTGCACAGGCGGCCGAAGTTGGCCGGATGGTCGCTCTGCCCAATCGATTTCGCGATGTGACGGCGACCGCTTTCGGGATCCGTTGTGATCTGCAACACCATGCCGCAGCCGACACCGCAGTACGCGCACATTGTGCGCACGGCGTCCCTGTCGGACTGCATGGGGTTGACGTCCTTTCCCGGTGGCGCGCTGCGGTATGGGCAAATCCTGCGGCAACGATGTTTCGGCACGGCACGTTCCAGGTTTCCGCGGTTTTACAGAGTTCTCGCAGTGGCTTGGCGAGGGGTGTGCGTCCTGGGAAAAGCGCTGGAAACCGGCGCGTACATCCCGGTCGTCGTCGACCGGCGATCTGCGGCCAGGTTACCCACGGCGGGGGGCGCTTCACGCCGTATACCTGCGGTTTTAACTAGATCGGGGGGACATTCACAGTCTTCGTCAAGGCGCGTTCAGGGTTGGAGTCTTCGGAAAGCGTTGCGCACGAGGGAGTTTGTTGGGGCTTGTGCTTGGGGTCATATTTGTCACACCAGCCTCTGCCAGGTAGCACCACTCTTTGTGCCCGGCTTGCAGCGACATTGTCGTTGAGACGGGATGACGGTCGCTTGCGTGGAAGCGGGTTTGGCTTGCCTTGCGCTGCTCGCCCCATTTGTCACACCAGCCTCTGCCAGGTAGCACCACTCTTTGTGCCCGGCTTGCAGCGACATTGTCGTCGAGACGAGATGGCGGACGCTGTAGACGAGATGGCGGGCGTTGAGACGAGATGGCGGGCGCTTGCGTGGAAGCGGGTTCGGCTTGCCTTGCGCTGCTCGACCCACGCGCCCGAGCGAGGCCGCGCCCATGCCGTCGGCCTCGGCCCACGCGCCTTGGGCCGTCACCCGCTCCGGCCCCACCCGTTGCCAGCTCCCCGCGTTGAGCCGTCGTCTGCGCTGGCCCGGCCCACACCGCACGCCCCAGCGCCGACAATGTCGCTCCAAGCCGGGCACAGATCACGGTGCTCCCGGAAGCCCCCGCCGGCACTGGGCTGCGAACCCGCCCCAGCGCCGACAATGTCGCTGCAAGCCGGGCGCAGATCACAGTG
>NZ_LZMH01000026.1 GCF_001673635.1 Mycobacterium asiaticum | reverse complement strand
GGCCGGCGCGATGCGGGGGGCCGCCGGTGCGATAAAGGATCTGGAGCGACGGCAGAAGTCCCGCCAGACCAGGGCTTCGCGCGACGCTTTGGACCGTGCGCTGATCGACCTGGCCACCTATTTCCGGGATGCGCTGGTGGTCTCGGCGGACGCGGGCGGCGCGGGCGCGTCGGCGAAGTACGTGGGCAGCGGCGGCCACGGCGGAGCCGGCGGCGTCCCGGGCCTGCCGCTGGGCACAGGCACCGGTGGCCTGGGCGGGCCGGGCGGCACCAAAGGCGTGATACTTGGCGAGGACGGCCTGCCCGGACCGGGCGGATGACGCGAAAGATGGAGCCGCCTAGGAGAATCGAACTCCTGACCTATTCATTACGAGTGAATCGCTCTACCGACTGAGCTAAGGCGGCGCTACCCGATTGTCGGGCGGCACGAGTCTACGGCAGCCGGCCCATCGCGCCCAACTCCGGCAACTCAGCGCAGTTCCTGCCCAATGGTCGCGACCATGGCGTCAACCGCGAACTTGGGTTTGACGTTGATCGCCAGCGCCTCCCGGCATTCCAGCACGGCCTCGATACAGCGCAGCAGCCGCTCGGGGCTGGCGTGCCCGGCCAGCGAGCTCACCCGCTCGGCCATGTCGGGATGGTTGGCCCGAACCTGGCCCGCGTCCGCCGAGACCACCAGCGCATCCCGGAAATAGGTGGCCAGGTCGATCAGCGCACGGTCCAAAGCGTCGCGCGAAGCCCTGGTCTGGCGGGACTTCTGCCGTCGCTCCAGATCCTTTATCGCACCGGCGGCCCCCCGCATCGCGCCGGCAGCACCTTTACCCGTTCCACCGGCTCCCAGTGCCGTGCGCAGCTCCTCGGTCTCCGCCTCGGCGCGCCCGGCGGTCAACGCCACCGCCTCGGCCTCGGCGGCGGTCACCAAATCCTCCGCCGCCGCGAATGCCCGGGCGGGCCGCACGGCGTCGCGGACCAGCTCCAACGCCTGCTCTCGTCGCTGCCGGGCGTCGGAGTCGGTGGCCAGCCTGCGGGCGCGGCCGACATGACCGCCGCTGACCGATGCCGCCCAGTTCGCCACATCGGCGTCCAGCCCATCACCGTCGATGAGTACCTGTGCGATGGCCTCGGTGGGCGGCGTCACGAGTGCGACATGCCGGCACCGGGAGCGCAGCGTGATCGCGATGTCCTCCGGGTCCACCGAGGGGGCGCACAGCAGGAAAACGGTGGACGGCGGCGGCTCCTCGACGACCTTCAGCAACGCGTTGGCCGCGCCTTCGGTCAAGCGGTCGGCGTCCTCGATGACGACGATCTGGTGGCGCCCCGTGGTCGGCCGCCGGGACGCGATCTGCACGATGCCGCGCATCTCGTCGACACCGATCGACAGGCCCTCGGGGATGACCCGCCGGACGTCGGCATGGGTGGCGGCCATGGTGGTTGAACACGCTCGGCACTCGCCACACCCCGGCTGTCCGTCGGAGGTGCACTGCAGGGCCGCCGCGAAGCACAGCGCAGCGACCGACCGCCCGGACCCCGGCGGGCCGGTGATCAGCCAGGCATGTGTCATATTCCCCTCGCCGGAAGGGCTGTGAGTCGCGTCACCGCGCGCGGATCTGGCCGCGGCGAGCAGCTCGGCCTCGACCACTTCCTGGCCTACCAGCCGCGTAAACACTCCCGTCATCCCCGGCAACATTAGTGAGCGCCACCGACGGATACCGATCAGCGTCCGTTTCGCGACGTTTCCGTGATCTTTCGCCGTCTTTCGGCACGTCGCGCGACTTGCCGGAGCACTTTTTTGTTACCGGCGAGTCCGCCCCGCCCGATACGGTGGGTTCGTGACCACGGCGGCAACACTTCCCGGGCGAATCAGTGCATTCGTCCGGTGGGTGGTGCGCACCCCGTGGCCGGTGTTTTCACTGAGCATGCTGCAGGCCGACATCATCGGCGGACTGTTCGTGCTCGGGTTCCTGCGCTATGGCCTGCCCCCGCACGACCGCATCCAGCTGCAGGATCTGCCGACCCTCAACGTCGCTATCTTCATCGCCACGGTGATCTTCCTCTTCCTGGCGGGCTTTGCCTGGAACCTGAAGTTGCTGGTGCCGGTTTTCCGCTGGCAGCGCCGCGACAACCTGCTCGTCGAAGCCGACCCGTCCACCACCGAACTGGCCCGCACCCGTGCGCTGCGAATGCCGTTTTACCGCACCCTGACCAGCGCGTTCGCCTGGGCCATCGGCAGTGCGGTGTTCGTGGTCGCCAGCTGGTCGGTGGCCAGGCACGCGGCACCCGTTGTGGTGGTGGCCAACGCGCTGGGCGCGACGGCGACGGGGATCATCGGCTACTTGCAGTCCGAGCGGGTGTTGCGGCCGGTGGCGGTCGCGGCCCTGCGCAGCGGCGTACCGGAGAACGTGAAGGCGCCCGGGGTCATCCTGCGGCTGATGCTGACGTGGGTGCTGTCCACGGCCGTGCCACTGTTGGCCATCGTCCTGGCGGTCGTGTCGGACAAGATCGCGCTGCTGCACGCTCCGGCGCAGAGCCTGTTCAATCCCATCCTGTTGCTGGCGCTGGCCGCGCTGGGCATCGGAGCAGCCAGCACGCTGCTGGTGTCGATGTCGATCGCCGACCCGCTGCGTCAGCTGCGCTGGGCCCTGTCGGAAGTGCAGCGGGGTAACTACAACGCGCACATGCAGATCTACGACGCCAGCGAGCTGGGCCTGCTGCAGTCCGGCTTCAACGACATGGTGCGTGACCTGTCGGAGCGGCAGCGGCTGCGCGACCTGTTCGGCCGCTACGTGGGTGAGGACGTGGCCCGCCGAGCGCTCGAGCGGGGCACCGAACTCGGCGGGCAGGAACGCGACGTCGCGGTGCTGTTCGTGGATCTGGTGGGTTCCACCCAACTGGCCGCGACCAGGCCGCCGGCTGAGGTCGTGAGCCTGCTCAATGAGTTCTTCCGGGTGGTGGTGGACACCGTCGGCCGTTACGGCGGGTTCGTCAACAAGTTCCAGGGCGACGCGGCGCTGGCGATCTTCGGGGCGCCGATCGAGCACCCCGACGGTGCCGGTGCGGCGCTGGCGGCCGCACGCGCCCTGCACGACGAGCTGATCCCGGTGCTCGGATCCGCCGAGTTCGGCATCGGGGTCTCCGCCGGTCGAGCCATCGCCGGCCACATCGGCGCCCAGGCACGCTTCGAGTACACCGTCATCGGCGACCCGGTCAACGAGGCCGCCCGGCTGACCGAGCTGGCCAAGCTCGAGGAGGGCCATGTCCTGGCCTCGGCGATCGCGGTCAGCGGCGCGCTGGACGCCGAGGCACTGTGCTGGAATGTCGGCGAAGTCGTCGAACTGCGCGGTCGCGCCGCGCCCACCCAGCTGGCCCGCCCGCTGAACCTCGCCGCGCCCGAAAGCGTGACCCGGGAAGCCGAAAAGGCTTCCAGCAAAGCCAATTAGCCGTCGACAAAGGTGACGGTCTCGGCCAGCGGGGCTCGACCGGTGCGCTGTTGGATCTCGGTGTCGTCCTCGTAGCCGATCGACAGGCCGCAGAACAGGATCAGCCCGTCGGGCGGCGACAGCACATCCGCGACGGTCTTGCGATACACCGACCACGCCATCTGCGGGCAGCTGTGCAACCCTTCGGCGCGAAGCAGCAACATGACGGTCTGCAGATACATTCCGACGTCCGCCCACTGCGGCTGGCCCAGGTCGCGGTCGATGTAGCAGAACAGGGCAGCGGGTGCGCCGAAACAGTCCCAGTTGGCGACGGCAGCCCGCTGACGGCCCTCGACATCGTCACGCGAAATGCCTAGGGCGCCATAGCGTTGCTCTCCGAAAGCGGCCCGGCGTTCGCGGTAGGGGGACTTCAGCGCCGCCGGGTACATCTCGTACTCCCGCTCGTCCCAGTCATCGCCGATGGCGATGCGCTCGGCGGCGCGCTTCTTGATCTCCGCCAGCGGCGCGCCGGTGACGAGAAAACAATTCCAGGGCTGGATGTTCGAACCCGACGGCGACCAGGCCGCCGCCGACAGCACACGCTCCAGCACTTCCTTCGACACCGGCCGGTCCGAGAACTGGCGCACCGCCCGTCGACTCTGCACTGCCTCGTATACGTCCATGGCCGCCTCCTCGCACTCCGGTAACTCCTCGTACCTGTAATAGTATTATTTGATACTATTTCACTCAATACTAATGTGAGGGACGGAACAGGGTTAATCCGCAGCGGCCAACCGGGTGAGCAGATTTGTGAGTTGTTCGGCCTCGCCTGGACCGAATCCGGCCACCAGGCGCTCGGCCAACGGCTCAGCGGCGACATGCGCGGCGTCGAAGAGTTGCACACCCTCCGGGGTGATCTCCACCGCCCGCGCGCGACGGTCGCCCGGAACCGGCTTGCGTACGGCCAGGCCTTTGCGCTCCAGGTCGTCGACCACCCGCATGATTCCGGCTTTGTCCGAACCGGTCGCTTCCACCAGGTCCTGCTGCCGGGTGGGCCCGCTGTCGACCAGGACAATCAGCACGGCGAAGTGCCGTAACTCGATGCCCAGGGGGCGTAACGCCTCGGACATCACCGCCGCTGCGTGCCAGTGCGCCCGGCGCAGCAGCAATCCGAGGGCGAATGGTGAGGCGTCCCCGCTGCGGCCGGTGGCACGGGGAACGTCGGCGGGCACGGGCCAACAATATCGGTCGATACGGTATCGATCGACTAGCTGCGCTTGGCCGCCTTCTTGGCCGGCGCCTTCTTGGCCGTCGTCTTGCGGGCGGTCTTTTTCGCGGTCCGCTTCACCGGTCCGCGGGCACGACGATCCGCCAGCAGTTCGGAGGCCCGCTCGTCGGTGATCGACAGCACGTCGTCACCCTTGCGCAGGCTGGCGTTGGTCTCACCGTCGGTGACATAGGGCCCGAACCGGCCGTCCTTGATCACCATCGGCTTGCCGGACGCCGGGTCGATACCCAGCTCACGTAGCGGCGGCGCCGAAGCGGCTTGCCGCCCAGAACGTTTGGGCTCGGAGTAGATCTTGAGCGCTTCCTCGAGGGTGATGGTGAACATCTGGTCCTCGTTTTGCAGCGACCGAGAATCGGTGCCGCGCTTAAGGTATGGGCCGTAACGCCCGTTCTGCGCGGTGATCTCCTCGCCGGTGGCCGGGTCGACACCGACGACGCGCGGCAGCGACAGCAGCTTCAAAGCGTCCTCGAGCGTTACCGTTTGGAGGTCCATGCTGCGCAACAGCGAACCGGTCCGCGGTTTGGGCCCGGTCGGCTTCTTGCCCTTCTTGGCGGGCTCTGCGCTCGGATCGGCGGGCGGTTCCGGCAGCACCTCGGTCACGTACGGCCCGTAACGCCCGTCTTTGGCGACGATTTCGTGGCCGGTCGCGGGGTCGACACCCAGCACGCGCCCCTCTTGCGGGGTGGCGAACAGCTCCTCGGCGACTTCGAGGGTCAGCTCGTCGGGTGTCAGGGAATCGTTGAGGTTTGCCCGCTGCGGGGTGGGTTCACCGTTGTCACCGGTGATCGTGCGCTCCAGATAAGGTCCGTTCTTGCCTACGCGGACGTAGACCGGTCGGCCCTGCGCATCGTCAAATAGCTTGATGGAGTTGACTTCTCGCGCGTCGATACCCTCGAGGTTGATACCGACAAGCTTCTTCAGGCCGCCGGACCGGGCGACCGAGTCGGCCACGCCGTGATCCCCGCCGAAGTAGAAGTTGTTGAGCCAGTTGGTGCGTCGCTCATTGCCGGAGGCGATCGCGTCCAACTCGTCTTCCATTGCGGCGGTGAAGTCGTAGTCGACCAGCCGGCCGAAATGCTGTTCCAGCAAGCCGGTTACGGCGAACGCCACCCAGGACGGCACCAGGGCGCTGCCCTTCTTGTGCACGTAGCCGCGGTCCTGAATCGTCTTGATGATCGACGAATACGTCGACGGGCGACCGATTCCCAGCTCTTCGAGCGCCTTGACCAGCGATGCCTCGGTGTAGCGCGCGGGCGGGTTCGTGGAGTGACCGTCCGGGGTGAGCTCGATAGCGTCCAGCCGCTGGCCCTGCGTCAACTGCGGCAGCCGGCTTTCGGCGTCGTCCGCCTCACCGCCGGCCAGTTCGTCCACCGTCTCGACATACGCCTTGAGGAAGCCGGCGAATGTGATGGTGCGGCCACTGGCCGAGAACACCACCTGCCTGTCTCCGGCGGGACCGCCGGCCGTGCCGTTGATCCGCAGGCTCAGCGTGGTCCCGCGCGCGTCGGCCATCTGCGATGCCACCGTGCGCTGCCAGATCAGTTCATATAGCCGGAATTCGTCGCCGTCGAGTTCCCGGCGTACCGCGTCCGGGGTGGCGAAGGTCTCCCCGGCGGGCCGGATCGCCTCGTGGGCTTCCTGGGCGTTCTTCACCTTGCGGGTGTACTGCCGCGGCGACGGCGACACGTACTCGTCGCCGTAAAGCTGGCGCGCCTGATTGCGGGCGGCGCTGATGGCCGACGCCGACAACGTGGTCGAGTCGGTACGCATATAAGTGATGTAGCCATTCTCGTAGAGCCGCTGGGCGATGCTCATGGTGCGCTCGGAGGAGAACCGGAGCTTGCGGCCGGCCTCCTGCTGCAGCGTGGAGGTCATGAACGGCGGATACGGACGCCTGGTGTAGGGCTTCTCCTCAACCGAGGCCACGGCGAGCTGAGCCCCGCGCAGGCCGGCGGCGATGCCGGTGGCGCCGGCCTCGTCCAGGACGATGACCTCGTCCGCCTTGCGCAGCTGGCCCAGGGAGTCGAAGTCGCGGCCGGTGGCCACGCGCAGCCCGTCCACACTGGTCAGGCGCGCGGCGAAAGTGGGTGGCTGCGCGTTGGGGTCCGACACGCTGGCGTCCAGCCTGGCCAGGATGTCCCAGTAGGACGCGCTGCGGAAGGCCATCCGGTCGCGTTCGCGCTGCACGATGATGCGGGTGGCCACCGACTGCACGCGGCCCGCCGAGAGCTTGGGCGCGACCTTCTTCCACAGCACCGGGCTGACCTCGTAGCCATACAGCCGGTCCAGGATGCGGCGGGTCTCCTGCGCGTCGACCAGGTCGATGTCCAGGTCGCGGGGGTTCTGGGCGGCCTCGAGGATGGCCGGTTCAGTGATCTCGTGAAAGACCATCCGCTTGACCGGGACCCGGGGTTTGAGGGTCTCCATCAGGTGCCATGCGATCGCCTCGCCCTCGCGGTCACCATCCGTTGCCAGGTAGAGCTCGTCGACGTCCTTGAGCAGGCCCTTCAGCTCGGTGACCGTGCTCTTCTTCTCGGGACTGATGATGTAGAGCGGTTCGAAGTCTGCGTCGACGTTGACACCCAGGCGGGCCCACGGCTCGGACTTGAACTTGGCCGGCACGTCGGCCGCAGCCCGCGGCAGGTCGCGGATGTGGCCCCGGGAGGATTCGACGATGTAGTTGGAGCCCAGATAACCGGCGAGTTTGCGCGCCTTGGTGGGCGACTCCACGATCACGAGTCGCCGGGTACTCCCATTCGTAGCCCGCTTGGGGCCGCCGTCAGCCAACTGCGCCTACGCTCCATCTCCTGTATCGGTCCCTGGGCGGAACCGTCCCGCAGGCAAGAATGACACTCGGCTCCTGAAAATTCCGGGCAGTTCCGATGAAATCCAGGTACACCGTCCGTCCCTTGGGCCCGCGGGCACCTGACAATTTCGCACCATTGGGCGCGCCTACGCAAACCGACCGGCCGGAAACCGGGACCGCCGAGCCCGTCAGACGCGGGGCCACTGGGCCACCGCCTCGGAGCTGTCCGGGGGGTCTCCCACGTTCTCTACCAGGCGCGATAGCCGTCGGCGACCGCTGATCCGCAGCGCCGGACGGGTGCCCCGGGTGCCGATCAGAGTGGGTGCGATCCCGACCCGCATCATCGCCGAGGCCAGCGGCGAGTGGGTGTCCGGTGCGTGCGGATCCAGTCCCAACAGGTATCGGTCCCCCTCGGGGTTGCCGGCGGCCAACGTCCACGCCCGCAGTTCCCGCGGGCCGGGTAGCCAGCGCGGCGGCACCGTCTTCACCGCGCCGCGGGTCCACTCGGCGGCGATCGGGCGCAACAAAGGGTCCACGCCCGTCCGGACCAACGGGGTGTCCTCGTCGGTCCGGGTGATCTCGGCGACCAGCCCGGCTTCCCGGATCATCTCGGCCAGTGCCTGCGCCCGCCAGGACTCCTCCACGACCACCGAGAGGCGGGCCCCGGAGCCGACGACCACGACCTGGCCGGGCGCAGCCAGCAGGCCACACAAGTCCTCGACCGCGGGCGGGACCGACTCCGCGGCGAAGAAGGAAAGCTGGCTCACGCCACGACAGTAGGCCAGCGACCCGGTCCGCGGCTTGCGCCCATCCGGCGCGGCGTCCGACCTGAGCCGATACCGAACCTTGGAAACGAAAACCCCCCGGAGCGTTCCCGTAAGCGGGACTGCGCCGGGGGGCTGCGTCAGAATCTGCCCGGATTAAACCGAGCGAACTCCGGTGGCCTGGGGGCCCTTAGGGCTGTGGCCGATCTCGAACTCGACCTTCTGGTTTTCTTCGAGGGTGCGGAAGCCCGACCCCTGGATTTCCGTGTAGTGGACAAAAACATCCGCGGAACCGTCCTCGGGGGCGATGAAACCGAACCCCTTCTCCGCGTTGAACCACTTCACAGTTCCCTGTGGCATCTCTCGATCTTTCCTTTTCTATCTGGGTGCGGGGCTCGCCTTTCGATGCCCCGGGCCAGCCGCGACCGCCATACCTTCGCGGAGTCGCCGGAACTTCACCCGACAGATAACCTCGCAGGAACCGCGACCGCAACGTCGATCCTGCGAAAGTTTTACACGAACACAGAAGCTGCGACCGCACTCAGTCAACCATGTTCGTGGCGTCGGCGACAGCCTGGAGCTGGAACCGCGGATCAATTTACGTCAGCGTCATCCCGCAGGCCAGGAGCGAGAGAGGGGTGTGATGCCGAGTTTCGGCAGTGAACTGCTTGCCGCGGCGCTGGCCGGTACCGCTACCGACGAGCATCCGCTGCGGCATGTCACCGAGCTGCCGCCCCGCACCGGGCGGCCGCACGGCTGGCCGCAGTGGGCCGCACCGCAGGTAATCGGCGCGTTCACCGCCCGCGGCATCACCGCGCCCTGGGCGCATCAGTCCGAGGCCGCGGAGTTGGCGCACACCGGGCGCCATGTCGTGATCAGCACTGGCACCGCGTCGGGCAAGTCACTGGCCTATCAGTTACCGGTGCTCAACGCGCTGGCGACCGACCCGCGGGCCCGGGTGTTGTATCTGTCGCCGACGAAGGCGCTGGGCCATGACCAGCTACGTGCGGCGCACGCCCTGGTGACCGCGGTACCGCTCGACGACGTTGCGCCGACGGCCTACGACGGCGACAGTCCCACCGAGGTGCGACGTTTTGCCCGCGAGCGGTCCCGATGGATCTTCTCCAACCCCGACATGATTCATCTGTCGATACTGCGCAACCACGCGCGCTGGGCGGTGCTGCTCCGCGGTCTTCGGTTTGTGGTGGTCGACGAATGCCACTATTACCGCGGCGTGTTCGGCTCCAACGTCGCGATGGTGCTGCGCCGGCTGCTGCGGCTGTGCGCGCGGTACTCGTCGTATCCGACGGTGGTTTTCGCCAGCGCGACGACGGACTCGCCCGGCGCGACGGCCACCGAGCTGATCGGGCAGCCGGTCGCGGAGGTCGTCGAGGACGGGTCGCCGCAGGGTGCGCGCACGGTGGCGCTGTGGGAGCCCGCGTTGCTGACCGAACTGACCGGTGAGAACGGCGCCCCGGTGCGGCGGTCGGCGGGCGCCGAGGCCGCCCGGGTGATGGCCGACCTGATCGTCGAGGGCGCGCAAACATTGACCTTCGTGAGGTCACGCCGCGCCGCCGAATTGACCGCACTGGGCGCCCAGGCCCGGCTGGCCGATACCGCACCGCATCTGACGGGCACGGTGGCGTCCTACCGCGCCGGGTATCTCGCCGAGGACCGCACCGAGCTGGAAAAAGCGCTGGCCGACGGCCGGCTACGCGGGCTGGCGACGACCAACGCCCTGGAACTGGGTGTCGACATCGCCGGGTTGGACGCCGTGGTGCTGGCCGGGTTTCCCGGGACCGTCGCCTCGTTCTGGCAGCAAGCCGGACGGTCCGGGCGACGAGGGCAGGGCGCGCTGGTGGTGTTGATCGCCCGAGACGACCCGCTGGACACCTATCTGGTGCACCATCCCGCCGCGTTGCTGGGCAAACCCGTCGAGCGCGTCGTCATCGACCCGGGCAATCCGTACATTCTGGGCCCGCAGTTGCTCTGCGCGGCAACAGAACTCCCGCTCGATGACAGCGAGGTCCGCGCGCTGAACGCGGTGGACGTGGCCGAGGGATTGGTCGACGACGGGCTGCTGAAACGCCGGGGCGGCCGATACTTTCCGGTACCCGGCATGGAACCTCATGGCGCGGTGGATATTCGGGGATCCATCGGGGGCCAGATCGTGATCGTGGAGGCCGACACCGGGCGGCTGCTGGGCAGCACCGGGGTCGGGCAGGCACCGGCGTCGATCCACCCCGGGGCGGTCTATCTCCACCAGGGCGAAAGCTACGTCGTCGACTCGCTGGACCTCGAGGAGGGTGTCGCGTTCGTCCACGGCGAGGACCCCGGCTATGCGACCTTCGCCCGCGAGATCACCGACATCTCGGTCACCGGGCAGGGTGAGCGGTCGGTCTTCGGGCCGGTGACGCTGGGACTGGTACCGGTGACGGTGACTCATCAGGTGGTCGGGTACCTGCGCCGCCGGGCCAACGGTGAAGTGATCGACTTCATCGAACTGGACATGCCGCGGGCCACCTTGCCGACCTTTGCGGTCATGTACACGATCGAGCCGGAAGCATTGGAGCGCAACGGCATCGATGCGTTGCGGGTTCCGGGTTCGTTGCACGCCGCCGAGCATGCGGCCATCGGGCTGCTGCCGCTGGTGGCCAGCTGCGACCGCGGTGACATCGGCGGCCTGTCGACCGCTATCGGCCCCGACGGGCTGCCGACCGTCTTCGTCTACGACGGCCATCCGGGCGGCGCCGGCTTCGCCGAACGCGGCTTCCGCAAGGCGACCACCTGGCTGGGCGCCACTGCGGCGGCCATCGACGCGTGTGAATGCCGCAGCGGGTGTCCGTCGTGCGTGCAGTCGCCCAAGTGCGGCAATGCCAACGATCCGCTGGACAAGGCGGGCGCGGTCGCCGTGCTGCAACTGGTGCTTGCGGAATTGGGCGACCCCCGCAACCGAACCGGGACGGACGACTGATCGACGACGCGAAGCGTAGCTCGCCCGGCGCTTGAGCAAACTGATGGGAAATTGTTATTCCATTCGCTTACCCGCGGCGATACGGTGCACGTGTTGAATAGCTGCAACGTGATCAGACACTGGCCGAGTCTGGTGAAGACGCCGAAAGGTGTTTGATGTCGTTTTTCAATGCGGTGCCCGACGCGATAGGGGTGGCCGCCGAGGAGCTGGCGGGGATCAATTCGGTGATCCAGACCGCCAACGCGGCCGCCGCCCTCCCCACCACGGCGATCCCGGCCCCCGCGCACGATCAGGTCTCGGCTGCCGTGGCTGCCCTGTACTCGAAGTACGCCCGCGGTTACCAAGCGCTCGGCACCCAGGTAGCGGCCTTTCATGATCAATTCGTCCGCGCGCTGAGCTCGAGCGCCGGCACCTATGCGTTAGGAGAGGCGGCCAATGCCGCCGCGATGCAGAGCCCATTGCCACACCTGATCCAGCCCGTCGACGCGCCGGCCAATCCGGCGGACGGGCAGCCGGTCTTCGGCACAGAGAGCGCGGCCCAAAGCGAGCACGGTGGGTGGGTCACACCGAGCGAGGGCGACGGTGGGTCGGCGGCCCCCGCGGATGCCGGCACCGCGGGTGGCGCCGGACTGTCCGCCGCCGGCGGCAACGCCTCGGTGGGCGCTGCGGGATCCGGCGGAGTGAGCGCGGTCGGCGCGGTGGGAAGGGGCTCCTTCTGGCGCGACACAGGCCGCCAGGGAGGTGGCCCATTCGCGGTCTGGGGGTCGGCCGGGTTGCCTGCCGACGGAGAGGACCGGCACGGGGTCGAATCCGGCGGACTACTGAGCCGTCTGATGCTTCCAGGCGATGTCGAGGGGCCGCTTAGCGTGGCAGCCGAACCGAAGGATGGTCGCAATCCAGGGGCGGCGGCCCGGAGTCCCTTCCGTATCACTCGATCGTGGCCGGACCGCTGGCTATCCAACGCGCTGCGCCGCAACGGCGCCGGCGGGGCGACACCGCGTGCGGCGCGACCGACAGCCCATGCCTCGGCCGTCACAACCAGTCCTTCGTAACTTGTTGTAGCGCAGCTCAACTCACAAACATCGCGGCAAATACCTTGCACAGCAGCGGGTTTCGCGACATGACGGATGCGGCCGAACGGGACCGCAACCGGATGCGTTGAGGAAGCCGGTGGACGGCGACCGACCCCTCGACGGTCGACCTCCACGGACCTGCTTTGCGCGCCGGACAACAAGATCCGGCACTGCCTCAAAACGCGAGTGCAGCAGGAAATTTACCTGGGATCAAGTCTCGAATGCAACAAAAACGCGGCCTTCTTCACGCCGAAGTTTGGCCTTGAATCCGGCTGACAGTATGACAAAGCCTGGATGCAATACCGAGAAGTGTTGCACTACCAATAAATCCCTACTGCGACACTTGACGGAAGGTCGCTGGCGGGCTTGCTGTTGGGCTGGCAAACTATCGGACACAATGGATTTGACGCCACTGTCAACTCTGGCAATAACCGGTGGATCATCGCGCGCCCCGGCCGAAAAGGCACCAGTTCGACCGCCCGTTCGACGATGCCGAACCTGCCACGGCGAGTCCCGCGGCAATGTCCGGACCGACGATCAGTAAGCTCCCCAGCATGGCCCACGACTGGTTGCTCGTGGAGACGCTGGGGGACGAACCCGCCGTCGTCGCGCAGGGGCGGCAACTGAAGAACCTCGTCCCGATCACTACGTTCCTGCGTCGCAGCCCGTACCTGGCGGCAGTCAAGACGGCGATCGCGGAGTCGGTGCAGACGGGGCAGTCGCTGTCCAGCATCACCCCGAAAAGCGACCGCGTCATCCGCACCGAACCGGTGATGATGTCCGACGGGCGTATTCACGGGGTACACGTGTGGACCGGCCCGATCGACGAGGAGCCGCCCGAGCGGCCCATCCCGGGTCCGTTGAAGTGGGATCTGACGTGCGGGGTGGCCACCGACACCCCCGAGTCGCTGGCCAACAGCGGCAAGAATCCCGAAGTCGAGGTCACCTTCGGCAGGGCCTTCGCCGAGGATCTGCCGTCGCGGGAGCTCAATCCGAACGAGACCAAGGTGCTGGCCATGGCGGTGCGGGCCGAACCCGGGATGACCCTGTGCAGCACCTGGGATCTCACCGACTGGGAGGGAAATCCGGTCCGGATCGGTTTCACCGCCCGCAGTGCACTAGAGCCGGGTCCCGACGGCCGGGACCACCTGATAGCGCGGGCCATGAATTGGCGCACCGAGCGCAAGGGCCCCGCGGTCGCGGCCGACGATCTGGCGCAACGCATCCTGCGCGGGTTGGCACAGGCCGGCGTCCATCGAGCACTCGTCGACCTCAAGAACTGGACGCTGCTGAAGTGGCTCGACGAGCCCTGCACCTTCTATGACTGGCGCAGCAGCGAAGCCGACAAGCCACGGGTCCATCCCGACGACGAGCAGGTCATGCTTTCGATGACGAAGGAATTCGCCAACGGTGCGACCAGCCGGGTGTTGCGGCTCCCGGGGCGAGACACCGACTGGGTACCGGTGCACGTCACCGTCAACCGGGTGGAGCTCGAGCCGGAAACCTTCGCCGGGCTGCTCTCGCTGCGACTGCCCAGCGACGAGGAGCTCGCCGCCACCGATTTCTCGAAGGCTTCTTCGGGAGACGAGGGCTAAGCCCGCTGTCATCGCTCCTCCGTGGGGCCCGCCCGGGCGGAAGCCTGGGCAACCCCGGCGAGCGGGACCGACGCCGCCACGGTGACAACGACATCGAGGCCATCGACCCGGCACTCGACACCCCCGACCCCCATTGCCACCGCTCGCGCGCGTGCACACGCCGACCCAGCACCCAGCGGCAGCTGCGCGGCCGCCGCCAAGGCCGCCAGATCGGCCGCCGACTGCGCGCGGTGACGCGCCACCACCACAGAACCCACCCAGGCGCCCGTCCCGGTGACGGACAGGAGCACCGCGATCATCGCTGCAGCGAGCACCGTCGCCGAACCGTCCTCATCCTGACTCGGCCGCCGAAACCGCTCGGGCACCGATTCGCAGGGCGGGCAACAGGTTCGAGTGCGCCACCACGGTGGCGACCAGGAAGTCGCCGTCGCGGTGCACCTGCACCTGCGCGCCCGCCGGCGCGATGCGCCGGGCCACCTCCACCGCGTCCCCACCATCGCCGCGCGCCGCGAGCCGGGCCGCCTCACGCGCCGCATCCACGCAGCGCACCTGCATCGACACGGCCGTGATCCCGGCAAGGCACAGCACCAGCACCAGCACGAGTGCGGCGATCGCCAGTGCAGCCTCCACCGTGCTGGCGCCGCCACTGGAGCTCAGACCTTGGTGCTCAGGGCTCGACCGATGATGTGATTCAGCGCCGAGACGACTGAGTCGCCGGTCACTACCGTGTAGAGGATCGCGCCGAAAGCCGCGGCGGCGATAGTCCCGATAGCGTATTCGACCGTACTCATGCCTGACTCGTCGCTCGCCAGCACCAGCAGGCGCGCCCCGAACCGGCGAAACATGTTGTGCATCAACGAATTCCTTCCTCACCATAGACCCGACTGCAGAACGTCACCGGCCAACCCGGCGATCACCGGAACAATGCCCAAACACACGAATGCCGGCAGAAAGCAGAGCCCGAGCGGACCGGCGATCACCACCCCGGCACGTTCGGCGGCGGCAGCGGCGGCCTGCGCGGCGTCGTGGCGCGACTGGGCCGCCAGCTCTGCCACACCCTCGGCGAGTGCGGCGCCCGACGATGCCGATCGCCGGGCCAGCCGCAGCAACCCCTCCGTCTGAGGGTCGATCCCGTCCGTTGGCGCCGACCACGCGACCGCAGGATCAGCACCCAACGCCAATAGCTCGGCAGCCCGACGCAACACAGATGCCAACCGTGGCGGTGCGGCACGGGCCGCCGCGGCCGCGGCCGCTGAGACCGCCATGCCCGCCGCCAAGCACACGGCGAGCACGTCCAGCCCGGACGCCACCCCCAACGGATCGGTCCCGGCCGCGCGCCGCCGTCCACCCGGGCCGCGGCGCACCACACCGGCGCGGGCCCGCACCATCGACGGGCTTGCCCCGATCAACAGCGCTGCCGCCAACAGCACCGCGGCGACACTCATGTCGAACCCACGCGATCGGTGATGCGGTCCGACCACAACACCCCAACACACGTCAGCGCCAGACCGACCACAAGGAACCAACCGCCGGTGCCGAACAAGAAGCGCAGCGGCCGGGCACCGAGCAGCTCTCCCAGTAGGACGCCGAGCACCGGCAGTCCCGCCAGGATTGCTGCGGTGGCGCGGGCTCCCGCCAGGCTCGACGCCACTTTCGCCGAGAATTGTTGCCGCGCAGTGATGTCCCGTTGCGCCGCCCGCATGAGGGTCGCGATGGCCAGCCCGTGTTCACTCGCCAGCTGCCAGCAGACCGCCAGACGCTCCCAATGCCGGGGCAGCGCCGACGAGCTCGCCGCATTACGCAACCCGGCCACCACATCGGCGCCCATGCGCGCCCGCGCCGCGACGGTGCGCAGCGCGCCTGACACCGCCCCATCGGTTTCGTCGGCGGCAACGTCGAAGGCGTTGACGGGATGGGCACCAACCCGCAGTTCACCGACCAACACGTCCAAACCCGCTTGCACCGCCAAACCTTCCGCTGCACCGCGCCGGTTGCGGCGCCGCCGCCAAAGGCGTAAGCCGAGGGTCGCTGCACCGAGCGCCAGCGCCAAGACGGTGGTCAGTGGCAACAGCCAGACCGCAACCACCAACCCGCACACGCCCACCCCGCCGACAACCCACGGGCCGCCGACTATCGTCCGGTGTGCTTGCCGGGAGGGCACCAGTCGGGAACCCGGTGATGGCGGCATCACCAACAACGCCAACGACAGCAGCAGCGCGGCAAGTTGCAGCCCGGTCATGCCGCCACCCGGCTTTGCAGCATTGCGCGCAATTCGACTGCCTCGGCGGTCATCCCGCTGTCGGCATGCCATGCGGTGACCACGCGGACACGTCCACTGTCGCCCTGGCGCAAGACAGCGATCTCCTCCAGCCGACGCCGGCCGGCCCGGTTGCGCGTGACGTGGAAGAGCACCTGGACCGCCGCCGCCAGTTGACTGTGCAGCGCGGCGCGGTCCAGCCCGCCCAACGCACCCAGCGCTTCCAACCGCGCGGGCACTTCGCTCGGGCTGTTGGCGTGCACCGTGCCCGCTCCGCCCTCGTGCCCGGTGTTCAGGGCGGCGAGCAGGTCCACCACTTCGGCACCCCTGACTTCGCCGACGACGATCCGGTCGGGCCGCATCCGTAGGGCCTGCCGGACGAGTTGACGGACGGTCACCTCGCCCACGCCTTCGACGTTCGGCCGCCGGGCGACCAGCTTCACCAAATGCGGGTGGCGCGGCGCCAACTCGGCGGCGTCCTCCGCGCAGACGATCCGCTCGACCGGCGAGACCGCGCCGAGCATCGCCGCCAGCAGAGTGGTCTTGCCGGCCCCCGTGCCACCGCACACCAGGAAGGCAAGCCGGGCGGCGATGATGTCCGCGACCAGCCGACCCGCCTCACTCGTGATGGCACCGGCCGCAGCCAGGGCGGCCAAGTCCTGGGTGGCCGGCCGCAACACCCGTAACGACAGGCAGGTGCCGTCGGCGGCCACTGGCGGCAGCACGGCGTGCAACCGGACCGCGAACCCGCCGGCACCAATCCCGGTCAGCAGTCCGTCCACCCACGGCTGCGCGTCGTCGAGGCGACGACCGGCGGTCAACGCCAGCCGTTGCGCCAGCCGCCGCACAGCGGCCTCATCGGTGAACCGAATCGAGCTGCGTTGCAGGCCGTTTCCGTCGTCGACCCAAACCGCGTCGGGCGCTGTTACCAGAACGTCGGTGGTGCCATCTACGCACAACAGCGAGTCCAGGATGCCGGCGCCGGTCAGCTCGGTCTGCAGCAACCGGAGATTGGCCAACACCTCGGTGTCGCCGACAATCCCGCCCGATTCCGCTCGAATCGCGGCCGCCACCACATCGGGCCGCAGCGGGCCGGGCTCGGCTGCCAACCGCTCACGCACCCGCTCAATCAACGACGCGCTCATGCGGCCCTGCCGCTCGGCGCTTTCCGGCCATTCGGCGCTTTCCGGCCATTGGGAAGGACACCCAGCACCGAGCGCGCGGCCGCGGCGAGTGCGGATCGCCGTCCGAGTCGCAACCCGCCGTGCTCGAGCCGCTCTGCTAACCGCGGTTCGGCGCGCATCGCCGCGAGCAGCGGCAGCCCGGTGATGTCGGCGACCTCGGCCGCTCGCAGCCCGCCCGGGGCTGGTCCCCGCACCACCAGCCCGAGATTCGGGTTGATCGACGCCAATACCGGGCCAAAGGTCGCGGCGGCCGCACACGCCCGCACATCGCACCGACTGACCATCACCACCAGGTCGGCTCCGTCGAGGGCGACGTGCGTCGCCTCGGTCAGCCGCCTCGGCAGGTCGCACACCACGGTGACTCCCCCGCGTCGCCCGGCATCGATGATGGCATCCACCGGACCGGCGTCGGCTTCGTAGCCCCGCCGGGTGCCCGACAGCACGCTGATTCCTCGGTGCCGTGGCAGCGCCTCGCGCATCGCCGGCCAGTTCAACCGTCCGCCCTGCAACGCCAGGTCAGGCCACCGCAAGCCGGGCGTGCTCTCGCTGCCCAGCAGCAGATCGATACCGCCCGCCCACGGATCGATATCGAGCAGCAGCGCCTTGGACGCGACCAGCGCCAGCGCTACGGCGAACAGCGATGCCCCGGCCCCACCACAGCTGCCGACGACGGCGACGGCTTCACCAAGCGCACTCTCGTCTCGGGCCGCTTCGGCGGCGCGGGCGAGTTCGCCGACGAGTTCCTGCTCCTGCTGCGGCACCCTCAACACGCGCTCCGCACCGACGGCGACGGCCGCCGTCCAGGTGTCGACCCCGGCTTCGGTGCTGGTGAGGATGCTGACGTGGGCCCGCCGCGGCAGCGCCGTCTGGCCATAGCGGTCGGCCGCAGCTTGGTCGAGCACCACCGCCGTGGCCGCCGACCACGTTTTCCTGGTCACCGGATTCGGCCCGCCGGCGTGCACCACCCGGACGCCGACAGCGGCACCGATGCGGTCCAGTTCGTCCCGCAATTCAGATTCGGCCAGCACCGCCAGCACGCCGCAACCAGCCGGCTCCCGGTGCGAGGGATCAGTCATTCCTCCACCGTGCTGGCCGAACGATCTTGGACACCAGTGCCAAAGCCCGATCTGTGGATAAGAACGAGGTTGTGGACAAGCGGTTCGCTGAGCACCCGCTCGGTCAGGGTTTGACGGCCGCTCCGCAACGTATCCGACAACGGCCGTATGCAGATGCTGGCGCAGAATTTTTGCCCCACAAAAGGGACGACCCCCGCCAGGGGGGGAGGAGGCGGAGGTCGTCGTGTATCAGCCCCGGGGGGTCGGGCTGATGCACCCTCGGCTCAGGGCCGAGTAATGCTTACTATACACATGCCAGCCGGGCTTCACGCAAGTACCGCTTTGAAAGAAAAACGCGGCTTGACCCCTGAAAACACCGCGGGCAGAACGACAACATAGGGATTTGAGCCGTCCGATTTGGGCTCAGCCTCACGGCATCTCCGGATCGCGGACCTATGCTGGATTGGTGACCGCCCCCGACTCGGCCGCGACGCAGCAAACCTCGACGCAGACGCCGGGAGCCGCTGAACCGAGCCCCCGCACCGCCGCGTTCTTCGACTTGGACAAGACCATCATCGCCAAGTCCAGCACGCTGGCCTTCAGCAAACCCTTCTTCGCGCAAGGCCTGCTTAACCGGCGGGCGGTGTTGAAGTCGAGCTATGCACAATTCATCTTCCTGCTCTCCGGTGCCGATCATGACCAGATGGATCGAATGCGCACTCATCTGGCCAACATGTGCACCGGCTGGGACGTCGCGCAGGTGAAGTCGATCGTCAACGAGACGTTGCACGACATCGTGACGCCGCTGGTATTCGCCGAAGCTGCAGATCTCATCGCCGCCCACAAACTGTGCGGACGCGATGTCGTGGTGGTCTCGGCCTCGGGCGAGGAGATTGTGGCGCCGATCGCCAGGGCGCTGGGCGCCACGCACGCGATGGCAACCCGGATGGTCGTCGAAGACGGCAAGTACACCGGCGAGGTCGCTTTCTACTGCTATGGCGAAGGCAAGGTGCAAGCGATCCGCGAGCTCGCCGCTCGCGAGGGCTATCCGCTGGAGCACTGCTACGCCTACTCCGACTCGATCACCGACCTGCCGATGCTCGAAGCTGTCGGCCACCCGTCGGTCGTCAACCCCGATCGCACTCTGCGCAAGGAAGCCGTCGAACGCGGTTGGCCGGTGTTGTCGTTTTCCCGGCCGGTGTCGTTGCGCGACCGGATCCCGGCGCCCTCGGGTGCCGCCGTCGCCACCACGGCCGCGGTCGGGATCAGCGCCCTGGCCGCCGGCGCGGTCACCTACGCGCTGTTGCGTCGCTTTGCGTTCTAGGTATGCCTTTTTGGCGGCGCGCTGATTTAGCACTGCCGTCCCAACTTTCTCAATCGTCCCGTAGCAAACACGCGCAGTCCGCAATGCGAAGCTTTCCGGTATCCCGGCCCAACTTTCGCGCTCCTAGGCCTTGCTGAGCCTGTGGTCTAGTAGTACAAAGGAGTCACGGCAGCCCGGCAAGGCCAAGGTCGATCCGGAAGAGAAGGATCGTCCTCCCGACCCGGGCACCCAGCACGGTTTCCGGCACCCACGCTGCGTCATAGCCGCGATAATGGCAGAAGTGTTGCGGGCCTGCGTAATTGCGAAATACGGATTGCCTCGACGGCCCTTTGGGTGGGGTTGCAGCAGGAAGTGTCGTAAACGCGCCGAGGCCACCCACGCAGCCCACAGGTGCACGCTTGGTAACCGGATGACCGTGCTGGCGGGCGGCGATCGAATCTCTTCGGTCGTCGCCCGCTTCGCATTTCGGCCCGATTCAGGGCACGGACGTTCGGCGGTCCGCCGGCTAACGTCCCGGCAAAGACTCTGCAATCGAAATGGCTTCCTGCGCACCGGACCTTAACGCGCGGCAGCACAGCACCAGCCAGCTGGCCACTCCGTCGGGTGTTCCCGAGGCAAACTTGACAGCGGCATCACGATAGGCGGCGGGCTGGCGCATCCAATTCACTTCTGGCACACCAAGTCCGTGCGGGTCCAAGCCCGTCGCGATCGTGATCAGCCGGGACACCGCCCGCGCCACCACACCGTCGGCGCTGCCAAACGGCCTGAGCGTCAACAACTCTCCGTGCGCCACCGCGGCCACCACCGGCGCCGACGCCTGAGTGGGCCGGGTCGCTACCTCGGCCAGCAGCTCCAACCGCGGCGCGATCTGCGGGTCGCTGCGCGGACGACCCAACCGCTCCTCGTCCACCTGGTCGGTCGCCGCCAGTACATGCAACCGCGCCAGTGCCTGCAGCGGCGCCTTCTGCCACACCGCGATCAACGGGCCACCGCCGCCCTCGAGCGCCTGGGCCACCCGCAGCGCCCCACCGAACACCGGGTCCTGGACGCCCGCGGCATCGGCAACATCGTCCAGCCGCACCGGACCGCCGTCGAGCACCGAGGATGCCCGCGCCGCCCGCAACGACGCCTCGGCGGCGGTCACCGGCCAGCCACGCAGGTTGGCCCGATGCCGATGGGCACGGCCCAGCGCTTCGCGGGCCCGGTCGCTGGCTTCGGCCACGCCGGGCAGGTCCATCAGCGGCGCCAACGGGTCAGTCACAGGTTGCCAACCTAGCCGGGTCCCGCCGACGCCCCGGGAATGGCCTCCAGCAGCTGCCGGGTGTACTCGTGGCCGGGCCGGGTGAACACCGCTTCGGTGTCCGCGTTCTCGACCACCCGCCCGGCGCGCATCACCAGCACGTCGTCGGAGATCTGCCGGACCACCGCCAGATCGTGGCTGATGAACAGGTACGTCAGGCCGAAGGTGGCCTGCAGCTCGCCGAGCAAATCAAGGATCTGCGCCTGAACCAGGACATCAAGCGCGGAAACGGCCTCATCGCACACCAGCACGTCGGGCCGCAGCGCCAGCGCTCGAGCGATCGCCACCCGCTGTCGCTGGCCACCCGAGAGCTCGCGCGGCAACCGGTCCAGCACCGACGACGGCAGCGCCACCTGGTCGATCAGGTCACGCACGGTCTGGTGGCGCTGGCGCCGGTTACCGATCCGGTGGATCCGCAGCGGTTCTTCGACGGCGCGCAGCACCGAGTACCGGGGATCCAGGCTGCTGTAGGGATTTTGGAAGACCGGTTGAATTCGCCGGCGGAAGGCCAGGGTCTGGTGCGTCGCGGCGACTTCCTGCCCGTCGAAAACCACCGAGCCCGAAGTCGGCGCCAGCAGGCCCAGCACCATCCGGGCCACCGTCGACTTGCCCGAACCCGACTCTCCCACGATCGCCAGCGTGCTCGCCCGCCGCACCCGGAACGACACCCCATCGACCGCGCGGAACTCCGAGCGCCGCCATGGCGCACCGCGGGACTCCCGATAGGTCTTGGTGAGGTCCGTCGCCACCAGGATGTCGGTCGACGCGGCGACGTGTTCGGCCGCCTGGGCCGCCACTCGGGACCGGATTTGGGCCGAGCGCTTGTCCCGGGCCACCAGCGACGGAGCCGCAGCGACCAACCGCCGGGTGTACTCGTGCTGTGGGTCGCGCAAGATCGTCTGCGCCGCACCGGATTCCACCACCACCCCACGATGGATGACGACCACGGATTCGGCCCGTTCCGCCGCCAACGCCAGGTCATGGGTGATCAGCAGCAGCGCGGTCCCGGATTCGTCGGTGAGCCGTTGCAGATGGTTGAGGACCTGGCGTTGCACGGTGACGTCCAATGCCGAGGTGAGTTCGTCGGCGATCAGCAACCGCGGCCGACCTGCCAGTC
>NZ_LZMH01000025.1 GCF_001673635.1 Mycobacterium asiaticum | reverse complement strand
GACCTGGCGTTGCACGGTGACGTCCAATGCCGAGGTGAGTTCGTCGGCGATCAGCAACCGCGGCCGACCTGCCAGTCCGATCGCGATCAGCGCCCGCTGACACATGCCGCCGGAAAGCTGGTGCGGGTACCGGCCGACCTGTCCTGCCGGGTCGGGCATGCCGACCTCGGCGAGCAACTCCAGCGTCCGTCGCCGCGCATCGCGCCCATTGGTATTGACCCGCAACGCTTCCCGGATCTGAAAGCCGACCTTCCACACGGGATTGAGGTTGGTCATCGGGTCCTGCGGTACGTAACCGATCTCCCGGCCCCGAAGCGACCGCAGCAGCCGCGCGTCTGCGCCGACGATGTCACGGCCGTCGAATACGATGCGGCCGCCGGTGATTTGGCCGCCGGGCGAGAGCAACCCGAGAATCGCGGCCGCCGTGGTGGACTTCCCCGATCCGGATTCGCCGACGATGGCCACGGTCTGACCGGGAAGGACGGTCAGGTCCACTCCGCGTACCGCGGGCTCGTCATTGCCGAACCTGACCTGCAAACCCTCGACCGACAGCAGCGGCCCCGAGACGCTCATGCCCGCCACGCCCGCGATGCCGCATCCAGTCGGTCCCGCAGCGCGTCTCCCAGCATCATGAAGGCCAGCACCGTAATCGCCAGTGCGCCCGCGGGATAGAACAAGATCGGCGAGCCGGCCCGCAACCTCATCTGCGCGACGTTGATGTCCCCGCCCCAGGACACCACCGACGTCGGAAGCCCCACCCCGAGGTAGGACAGTGTCGCCTCGGTGACGATGAAGACACCCAGCACGATGGTGGCCACCGCGATCACCGGACCGATGGCGTTGGGTAGCGCGTGGCGCACCAGGATCTGGAACGGACGCATCCCCAGCGCTCGGGCCGCCAGCACATAGTCGCTGCCCCGCACTTCGAGCACCGAGCTTCGGGCGATCCTGGCCAGTTGGGGCCAGCCGAACAGCGCCAGGATGGCGATCACCGTCCACACCGTACGGTGGCGCAGGACCTGCATCAGCACGATCGCGGCGAGCAGCAACGGCAGGCCGAAGAAGACGTCGGTGACTCGGGATACCAGCGCATCGATCCAGCCTCCATAGAAGCCGGCCAGGGCGCCCAGCACCCCGCCGACCACAAAGACGATCAGCGTCGCGCCCAGCCCGACGACGACCGAAGCCCGCGCTCCGTAGATGGTCCGGGCATAGATGTCGTGGCCCTGCAGGTCGGTGCCGAACCAGTGCCCTGCCGACGGCGGCAGCAGGCTTTGCGCCGGGTCCGCGTAGGTGGGGTCGACGCCGGTGAACAGGCCCGGGACTGCCGCGACAAGCAGGATCAGCAGGATCAACACGCCGGCCACCAGAAGTTTCAGACGTTCACGCATAACGGATCCGAGGGTCCAGCGCGGCGTAGAGCAGGTCGACCAGGAGATTGGTCACCAGATAGATCAGCACGAGCACCGTCACGATCGACACAACCGTCGGTGCCTCCTGCCGGGTGACCGCTTGATATAACACACCGCCGACACCGTGGATGTTGAAGATTCCTTCGGTCACGATCGCACCGCCCATCAGGGCCCCGAGATCGGCGCCGAGGAAGGTCACCACCGGTATCAGCGAGTTGCGCAGGATGTGCACCGTCACCACGCGCGGGCGCGACAACCCCTTTGCGGTCGCGGTGCGCACATAGTCGGCGTGCGCGTTGGCGGCCACCGCTGACCGGGTCAACCGCACCACATAGGCAAATGACACCAGCCCCAACACAATCCCGGGCAGCAGCAGCCGCCCGAAGGTTGCCCGGCCGCCCACCGTGACGGGCGCCAGCCCCAACCGGACCCCGAACACGAATTGCGCCAGGAAACCGAGCACGAAGATCGGGATGGCGATGATGATCAATCCCGTTACCAGCACCGTCGTATCGAAGATGCCGCCCTGGCGCAGCCCGGCGATCACACCGAACCCGATGCCCAGCACCGCTTCCACCACCAACGCGATCAGTGCCAGCCGGATTGTCACCGGAAAGGCATGGGCCAGAACGGCGCTGACCGGTAGACCGGAATACGCGCGTCCCAAGTCCCCGTGCAACAGGCCGCCCAGATAGCGCAGATACTGCACCAGGAACGGGTCGTCGAGGTGGTACTGGGCCCGCAGTTGCGCGGTCACCGCCGGGCTCAGCGGCCGGTCACCGGCGATCGCGGCCACCGGGTCCCCGGGCAACAGGAACACCATGCCGTAGATCAGCAGCGTGGCGCCCAGGAACACCGGCACCATCAGCGCGATCCGGCGCAACACGTACCAGCCCATCTCAGACCTTCTCCCCCTTGACGAGGTTCTCGTAGTCAGGCAGTCCGTTCCAGGTGGGCTTGACATTGCTGACCGAAGTGGACCATCCGATCACGCTGATGTAGTACCACAACGGCACGGTAGGCATGTCGCGCAACAGGATTCGCTGGGCGACGTTCACCAGCACATCGGCCGCGCGCAGATTGGGCGCCGCCTCGGCCGCGGCCAGCGCGGCGTCGAATTCCGGGCTGGAGTAACCCACATCGTTGGATCCGGCCCCGGTGACGTAGAGCGGCGCGAGAAATTCGATCATCGAGGGATAGTCACCGATCCACCCCGCGCGGAATGCAGTGTCGATGGTGCGATTGGTGATCTGGGTGCGAAACCCGGCGAAGGTGGGATGCGGTGCCCCGACCGCGTCGATGCTCAGGACATTCTTGATGCTGTTGGCTACCGCGTCCACCCACTCCTGGTGACCGCTGTCTGCGTTGTAGGCAATGGCGTATCGTCCGGTCCACGGCGAGATCGCGTTAGCCTGCGACCAAAGCTGCTGCGCCCGAGCTGGATTGAAGTCAAGCGCTTCGCTGCCTGCGATATTCGGGTCGAAGCCGGGCAGCGAGCTGGCGGTGAAGTCGCGGGCGGGAGTGCGGGTCTTGTTGAAGATCTGCTGACAAATCTGCGGCCGGTTGATGGCGGCGGAGATGGCCAGCCGGCGCAGTCGTCCCTCCTCGCCACCGAAATGCGGCAGCCGCAGCGGTGTGTCGAGCGATTGGCTGACGGCGACGGGTGCGCTGAGGGCATTGTCACCGAGGTCGCGTTTGTAGATGGTCAGCGCGCTCGACGGAATCGTGTCCAGCACATCGAGATTGCCGGACAGCAGGTCGGCGTAGGCCGTGTCGAGGTTGCCGTAGAACTCGAAGCGAAGCCCCTTGTTGCGCGGTTGGCGGTTGCCGCGGTAGTCGGGATTGGTCACCAGGTCGATCTTGACGTTGTGTTCCCACGCCGGCCCGTCCGGGCCGTCGGCCAGTTTGTAGGGACCGTTGCCGATCGGGTGTTGACCGAAGGCCGCCATGTCGCGAAATGCCGAGGGCGGCAAGGGATAAAACGCGCTGTGTCCCAGGCTCATCACGAAGTCGACGGTCGGCGCCTTGAGCCGGACGGTGAACTCGAGGTCGTTCACGACGTGCAGTCCGGGCATGGTGGTCGGCTTGCCGTCGCCGGGTGGGCCCGCCACCTCGTCGAACCCGGCGATCGGGCTGAAGAAATTCTGCTGCAGCTGGGCATTGGCGCTGTCAGCCCCGTAATTCCAGGCGTCGACGAAGGAATGAGCGGTGACCGGAGAACCATCGGTGAATTTCCATCCCGGTTTGAGCACGATCCGGTAGTTGACGTTGTCGGTGGTTTCGATGGACTTCGCCACCTCCGGTGACGGCTGGCCGGATGCGTCGTAAGACATCAGCCCGGCGAACACCCGGTCGAGGATGCGGCCGCCGTTGCTGTCGTTGGTACCGGTCGGGATCAGTGGATTGGGCGGTTCGGCGGCGTTGACCACCACTACGTCCGGGGTGAGCATGCCGCCGCCGCAGCCGGCCACCGGCACGACGGCCAGCGAGGCGGCCAACAGCAGGGCGGCCCACATCCGACGCATGACAGCGACCTTAATGTCGCGGACCGCCCGGTCGGCCTAACTCACACGGGCGGACGTCAACGCTTTAGTCTCGACAATGTGCCTGACGCCACCGCCGAACAGCCGTCGTCCTACCCTCCACCGGACCAGTTCGCCGAGCAGGCGAACGCCCGCCCTGAGTTGTATGAGCAGGCCGAGAAAGACCGCTTGGCGTTCTGGGCCGAGCAGGCCGAGCTGCTGTCCTGGGAGACGCCGCATACCGAGGTGCTGGATTGGTCCGACGCGCCATTCGCCAAATGGTTTGTCGGCGGCAAACTCAACGTCGCCTACAACTGCGTGGATCGGCACGTCGAAGCCGGCCACGGCGACCGGGTGGCCATCCACTGGGAGGGCGAGCCCGAAGGGCATCAGCGCACCTTCACCTACGCCGACTTGCAGAAGGAGGTCAGCAAGGCCGCCAACGCGCTAACCGACCTGGGCCTGGTCGCCGGCGACAGGGTGGCCATCTACCTCCCGCTGATCCCCGAGGCGGTGATCGCGATGCTGGCGTGCGCGCGATTGGGCGTGATGCACAGTGTTGTGTTCGGCGGTTTCACCGCGCACGCCCTGCAGTCCCGGATCGCGGATGCACAGGCCAAGCTGCTGATCACTGCCGACGGCCAGTTCCGGCGGGGCAAGCCCGCCCCGCTGAAGGAGGCCGCCGACGAAGGGGTGTCGGTTGCGGACAGCCCGGTCGAGCATGTGCTGGTGGTCCGGCGCACCGGTGTCGACGTGTCGTGGAACGACGACCGCGACCTGTGGTGGCACGAGGTGGTGGACTCGGCCTCGCCCGAGCACACCCCCGAGGCATTCGACTCCGAGCACCCCCTGTTCCTGCTGTACACGTCCGGCACCACCGGCAAGCCCAAGGGCATCGTGCATACCAGCGGCGGCTACCTGACGCAGTGCGTGTACACCATGCACGCGATCTTCGACGTCAAGCCCGACAGCGACGTCTTCTGGTGCACCGCGGACATCGGCTGGGTCACCGGACACACCTACGGCGTCTATGCCCCGCTGGCCAGCGGCATCACCGAAGTGCTCTACGAGGGGACGCCCAATACTCCCAGCGAGCACCGGCATTTCGAGATCATCGAAAGATACGGCGTGACAATCTATTACACGGCGCCGACGATGATCCGGACGTTCATGAAATGGGGCCGGGAGATCCCGGACGCCCACGACCTGTCCAGCTTGCGACTGCTGGGTTCGGTCGGCGAGATCATCAACCCCGAGGCGTGGCGCTGGTACCGCGATGTCATCGGCGCGGGCAACGTGCCCGTCGTCGACACCTGGTGGCAGACCGAGACCGGGGCTGCGATGATCTCGCCCCTGCCCGGCGTCAGCGCCGTCAAGCCCGGTTCCGCCATGTCAGCGCTACCGGGCATCTCGGCCAAAATCGTCGATGATCACGGCGACCCGCTGCCGCCCGATGAAGAGGGCGAAACCCACGTCACCGGCTACCTCGTACTGGACCAGCCGTGGCCGGCGATGCTGCGCGGCATCTGGGGCGACCCGGAGCGGTACCGCAAGACGTACTGGTCCAAATACTCCGAGAAGGGCTACTACTTCGCCGGGGACGGGGCCCGCTTCGATCCAGACGGTGACATCTGGGTATTGGGCCGCATCGACGACGTGATGAACGTGTCTGGGCACCGGATCTCCACGGCCGAGGTGGAGTCGGCGCTGGTCGGTCATTCCGGGGTGGCCGAGGCCGCCGTCGTCGGCGTCACCGACGAAACCACCGGGCAGGCCATCAGCGCGTTCGTCGTCCTGCGCAGCGACCACGACGCGACCGAGGGGACGGTCGACGAATTGCGCTCCCAGGTCGCGCGGGAAATCTCGCCCATTGCCAAGCCGCGCGAGATCCACATCGTGCCCGAACTGCCCAAGACCCGAAGCGGCAAGATCATGCGCCGGCTGCTGCGCGACGTCGCCGAGAACCGCGACCTGGGCGACACGTCGACACTGCTGGATCCCGACGTCTTCGACGCGATCCGAGAATCGAAGTAGCCGTCGGCTAAATCGGGACGAACCCCGACCCGGGACGGTTCTTGCCGTTGATGTCGGCCAGGGCGGCGTTGATCGACATCACCACGGCCGGCGTGTGCAGCGGAATGTACTTGGTGATGCATGACGGCAGGCTGTCGCTGAAGGCGCCGTGAATCATGCCCACCAGCAGGTTGTCCACCGTCACGGGTGCCCCGGAGTCACCGGGGCCACCGCAGACCTGCATCAGGATGCTGCCCGGGTCCTGGCCCGGTCCCCAGGTGACGCCGCACGAATTGCCGGTGGTGCGGCCCTGCTTACACGCCACCTGTCCGAAGGCCGGCTCCGGCCCGATGCCGTTGATGGCGAAGTTGTTGAAGTTGGCAACCGGCGTCACCTTGGCCGGATCGAACTTGATGACCGCGTAGTCCAGGCCGTCGTTGCCCGCGACCATGGTGCCCACCTGGCCGCGGTTCTCGGCACCCTCTGCCGCGACGGGGGCGCCGGGCCCCCCGCAGTGCGCGGAGCTGAAACCGATCAGGTCGCCGAACTTGTCGTGCCCTATCGCGGTCAGCGTGCACAGGGTGCCGGTGTTGACGACGATCCCCGCGCCGCCACCCAGCGGGACCTTGTCGTCGGCGCCGGCAGTGTTTGCGGGGAGAAACAGAAGACCCAGTAGTGCGGTTACGACGGCCGCACCTATGCCGCGATTGAGGCCGCGAAGCGCCTTCTGCAAAGTGGTACTCCCGTCAGATGGTCGAACCCCGAGCGGGGATCAAAAGGACGATGGGCCAGTCTAAAGGATCGCGGGCTGACATCCGCTGCCCGTTTCAAATGGCCGTGCACGTCAATTAACAGGTTGGTTCGGTGCCGTCGGGCCATGGTTCGGCTGGCCTCGTACAGCAACGGGTCACATGGCAACATGAACCGCGACGACGCGCACCAGTTGGGTTTGAAAGGGCGCTGAACGAAGGCGCGAAACGGAGAGGGACCGTCTGTGAGCAAACCTGATCGGAAGAACGGTGTGCCGAGCACGCTGACTTCGATTCCGTTGGCCGATCCACACGCCAGGACAGGCGACCCGTCGGTCGGCGAGCTGATCAAGGACGTGACGGCGCAGATGTCGACGCTGGTGCGCGCCGAGGTGGAACTTGCCCGCGCCGAGATCACCCGTGACGTCAAGAAGGGACTCACCGGCAGCGTCTTCTTCATCTCCGCGCTGGTGGTGCTCTTCTACTCGACGTTCTTCCTCTTCTTCTTCCTCGCCGAATTGCTCGACAACTGGCTGTGGCGCTGGGCCGCGTTCCTGATCGTGTTCGGGATCATGGTGGTGGTGACCGCGGTACTGGCAGTGCTCGGTTTCCTCAAGGTGCGCCGGATCCGCGGCCCGCAGAAGACGATCGAGTCGGTCAAAGAGGCGCGCACGGCATTCACTCCGGGCCACGACAAGTCCGGCTCCTCCAAGGCGCTGCCCGCCGACACCAAGCCGGCCACCGACCCCTCGGGTTGGTAAATGCCGGCTCCAGATCCGTCGGTGGTCCGCATCGACGGGCCGTGGCGCCATCTGGATGTGCACGCCAATGGCATCCGGTTCCACGTCGTCGAGGCACTCACGGACGACGCCGGACCGGGGGCAGGTCGGCCACTGGTCATGCTGCTGCACGGGTTCGGTTCGTTCTGGTGGTCCTGGCGGCATCAACTACGAGCCCTGACCGGGGCCAGGGTGGTCGCGGTCGACCTGCGCGGCTACGGCGGCACCGACAAACCACCCCGCGGCTACGACGGTTGGACACTGGCCGGTGACACGGCGGGACTCATTCGCGCACTGGGACATTCGTCCGCGACGCTGATCGGGCACGCGGACGGCGGGCTGGCCTGCTGGACCACCGCGTTGCTGCACTCCCGACTCGTGCGCGCCATTGCCGTGATCAGCTCGCCCCACCCCGCGGCGCTGCGACGATCCACCCTCAGCCGTCGTGACCAGAGCCGCGCACTCTTACCGACCCTGCTGCGCTATCAAGCGCCGCTGTGGCCGGAGCGGTTGCTGACCCGCAACGACGGCGCCGAGATCGAGCGTCTGGTCCGTGCCCGCAGTAGCGCCAAATGGTGTGCCACCGAAGACTTTTCGCAAACCGTCAGCCATCTGCGGCGGGCCATCCGGATCCCCGGGGCAGCGCACTGCGCACTCGAGTATCAGCGGTGGGCGGTGCGTAGCCAGCTGCGCTCCGAGGGGCACCGGTTCATCAAATCGACGACTCAGCAACTCGGCGTGCCGCTGCTTCACATTCGTGGCGACGTCGACCCGTACGTGCTGGCCGCGCCGGTCGAACGCACGCAGCGCTACGCGCCGCACGGCCGCTACATATCCGTCTCGGGCGCAGGGCATTTCAGCCACGAAGAGGCACCGCAGGAAATCAACCGGCACCTGACGCGGTTCCTCGACCAGGTGCACAGACCGCGGATCAGCTGACGCAAGCCCCGGTGTTCACCTGTTGGGTGGCACCGATCCGGGAGAGCTGGCCGGCCACCTCCTCGGCGGTCAGCACGAAGCCGGTGTCCGCGTCGTCGACGGCGGCGCCGAAGACCACACCGAGCACACGGCCGTCGAGGTCGATCAACGGTCCACCCGAATCGCCTTGTTCCACATTGGCTCTGATGGTGTAAACGTCGCGAGTGACCGGCTGCGGGCTGCGGTAGATGTCAGGACCGCTGAGCTTGATGGCTTCGCGGATTCGTGCCGGGGTGGCCGTGAAATTACCCCCACCCGGATAACCCAGCACCACCACGTCGGTGCCGGTCTTCGCCGGGCTGTCGTCGAACACCAGCGGCGCCGAGGGCAACCCGGGGACCGCCAGGATCGCGATGTCCACCGCGGGGTCGTAGGACACCACGGTGGCTTCGAACTGCTTGCCGCTGGACTGGATTGAGACACTGCTGGAACCCGCGACCACGTGGGCGTTGGTCATCACCCGCTCCGGCGAGATCACGAAGCCGCTGCCTTCGAGCACTTTCTGGCAGCTCGGCGCCAGGCTGCGGATCTTAACGACGCTGGGCGCGGCTGCCGCGACCACCGGGTTGTTGGCCAGCGCCGGGTCCGGCGAGGCGACCGGAATGACCGGGGTGCGGCTGAACGGCTCCAGCACCGCCGGCAGGCCGGACGTGTTCAGCAGCGCCGAAAGCCGTTTGGGTACCGACTTCAGCCAGGTGGGCGCCACCTCGTTCACCTCGGCCAGCACCCGTGAGCCGCGGACGGCGGCGGCCAGTTCGGGCTGGTCCTTGGACTGGGTCAGTGGCGTCGCCAGCAGCCACGCCGCGGTCAGCACCACCATCAGCTGTACACCGACGCCGATGATCGAGTCGACCATTCGGATCGGGCGGTTACGGATCGCCCCACGTACCGCCCGCCCCAGCACCACGCCGGCGACCTCGCCGACCACCACCAGCGCGAGGATCAGGAACAGCGCCGCGAACAGCTTGGCCCGGGGCGCGGCGATCTGGCTGACGATGTGCGGGGCCAGCAATACCCCGGCAACCGCGCCCAGCAGCACGCCGGCGAACGACAGCATCGAGCCCAGGGCGCCAGAACGCCAGCCGGAGATCGCGGCGATGAAGGCAACCGCCAATACGGCGATGTCCAGCCACTGCGACGGGTTCATCGAGTTCACAGCCCGCCCCGCAATCCGTCCGCGCTGCCCACGCGCACCATCGCGTCGTCCAGTTCACGGATGTCGTCGGTGTCCCAGGGCTGCGCCCAGCCGGCGACGTCGAGAACCGCAGAGATCACCTGGCCAGTGAAGCCCCACACCAGCATCTGGTTCAACAGAAACGCCGGTCCGGCCCAGCGGCGCCCCAGGGTGCCGCGGTACACCATCAGCCGATTGGCCGGGTTGATGAACGCGCGAACCGGAACGCGCGCCACCAGCGCCGTTTCGGCGTCGTTGACGACGTCCACCGGTCCGGGATCCGGCGAGTAGGCCAACACCGGCACCACGTGGAAGCGTGACGGCGCGATGAAGGTGCGTTCCATGGTCGCCAGCGGATGCAGCCTGGTCACGTCGATGCCGGTCTCCTCGCGCGCCTCGCGGAGGGCGGTCGCGACGGGGCCGGCGTCGCCCGGATCGGAGGCGCCGCCAGGGAAGGCGGCCTGGCCGGCGTGGTGGCGCAGGGTAGAGGCTCGCACCGTGAGTAGCAGGTCGGCGTCGTCGGGGACGCCGCCGCCGGCCGGCCCGGATTGTGGACCCGAGAAAAGCACCAGCACCGCGGCCTCGCGGCTGCCCTTGCTCAGCGCCGACACCGATTTCGCGGCGGTCACCATCGCCAGCACATCCGCCGGCAGTCGGCGCCGGTACGCATCGGGAATCTGGTCGAGGTTGTCGACGAGCGGGCGCAACCAGGCCGGGCCGGCGTCAGGCGTCAACGCGAACGTGTCCCGTTCGCGCGCGGCGCCCCCAGCACTCACCGGTACCTCACTTGCATGCATCGGCCCATCGACCGCCCCGATCGCTCACCCCGCCCCGTTTCCGACCGCCTCGGCGATCTCGTCGGCGCTGCCGAACGCCCGCGGCAGGGTCTGCGCAACGCTACCGTCCGGCCGCAGTACCACCGTCGCGGGCATCACGTTAACCACTCGCAGGGCGCCGGCGATTCGACGCCGGCCGTCCTGCAGCGTGGGTAACCGGACTCCGAGGTCGGCCAACCGCAGCAATGCGGCCGTCTCGTTCTCGTCCTGATGCACCGTCACCACCGTCACGTCGGATCCCACCCGACGTTGATACTCGGCCATCGCCGGCAGTTCGGCAGCGCAAGGCGCGCACCAATACGCCCAGAAGTTGAGCAGGACCCTGCGTCCGGCCAGCGCCCTGGCCACGTCGACCGGCGTGCCGTCCGCCGCACATTCCACGACGAGCCCCTGCAGGGCCGCCGCGCCCGGCAGCGCGCCCGCGCCGGGGCAGGGCGGCAGGCCGGCCCGCTGCCGGGGTGCGGCCAGCGCCTGCGGGGTGTCGGCGTCGCGGTGTTCGCGCGGCAACGGCGACTGGTTCGTCGTCTGAGGGGCCGCGTCGTCGTCGCGCAGTTGTGCTACCAGCGCCACGATCAGCGCGAGCACCACCGCCAGGACCGCAATGGTCCAGCGGGCCGTGCCGGAGAGCGCCTTCATCGCCGGCGCGGCTAGGCCTGTGGTTCGAGGCCGGCCAGCGCGAGCAGGTGATCGGTTTCCGGGCCCTGGACCAGGGCGGCGGCCAGCATCGGTTCGGTTGGACCCAGGCCGAAGGAGGGGCAGTCCTTCGCAAGCACGCAGACCCCGCAGGCCGGCTTGCGGGCGTGGCAGACCCGGCGGCCGTGGAAGATCACCCGGTGGCTGAGCAGCGTCCACTCCTTGCGCTCGATCAGTTCGCCGACGGCGTGCTCGACCTTGACCGGGTCCTCCTCGGCCGTCCAGCGCCAGCGTCGCACCAGCCGCCCGAAATGGGTGTCGACCGTGATGCCGGGGATGTCGAAGGCGTTGCCGAGGATGACGTTGGCGGTCTTGCGGCCGACGCCGGGCAGTGTCACCAGTTCGTCCATGGTTTTGGGCACCTCGCCGCCGAACCGCTCGACCAGCGCCTGCCCGAGGCCGATAAGCGAGGACGCCTTGTTGCGGTAGAAGCCGGTGGGCCGGATCAGGGCTTCCAGCTCTTCACGATCGGCCTGCGCGTAATCCAGTGCCGTGCGGTACTTCACGAACAACGCCGGCGTGGTCAGGTTCACCCGTTTGTCGGTGCTCTGCGCCGAGAGGATGGTGGCGACCGCGAGTTCGAGCGGCGTGGTGAAGTCCAGTTCGCAGTAGACGTGCGGAAACGCCTGCGCCAGTAGGCGGTTCATTCTGCGCGCCCGACGCACCAGACCGGTGCGGGTCTCGCCGGCGAAACGCTTGGCGACGGCACTCGCGACAGGGGTTTCAGCTGGTACCGGCTTCGATTTCGCACGTCCGGACGACTTGGCCGCTGTCACCTACGACAGAGTACTGATTTCGTGATCTGGCTGAGACCTTGTCCATGTTTACTCTTTCTGTGTTGTGGTTGCTGGTGGCCTGCATTCCCGGGTTGCTGATGCTGGCGACGCTCGGGCTCGGGCGGCTGGAAACGGCGCTTGCCTACGACACGGTGACGGCCGGCGACGTCGCGGAGTTTTTGGAGCAGGCCGGGCCGGTAGACGTTCGCACGCTGGCGCGCGAGGGCATGCCCGAGGCGCTGGAATATCTACACCGTCGCCAGGCCCAGGAATTGGCGGCCGTCCCGCCGCCCAAGGAGCTGACCGGCCGGCACCACGCCGATACGGTCTTTGCCACTGATGTGGTCGGCCGAATGGAAAAAGGTTTGCCGACCCGCGTCCGAATGCGGTCCCGCTCCAACACGCAATTTACGGTGACTCGACACATCAATCGTGTGTAGCGTTGGCAGGTCGCACCGATTGGCCTACCTTTAGACTCGTGTCGGCCGTCACACCTGACTGCCGGTAATCCTTCTTTGGAAAGTTGAAGAGGCAACGTGGACGAGATCCTGGCAAGGGCAGGAATCTTCCAAGGGGTTGAGCCTAGTGCCGTCGCCGCGCTGACCAAGCAATTACAGCCCGTCGATTTTCCCCGCGGTCATACAGTTTTTGCCGAAGGCGAACCGGGTGACCGGCTTTACATCATCGTCGCCGGCAAGGTGAAGATCGGCCGCCGGTCCCCGGACGGCCGGGAGAACCTGCTGACGATCATGGGTCCGTCGGACATGTTCGGCGAGCTGTCGATCTTCGACCCGGGCCCGCGCACGTCCAGCGCGACCACGATCACCGAGGTCAGAGCGGTTTCGATGGACCGCGATGCGCTGCGTGCGTGGATCGCCGACCGTCCGGAGATCGCCGAGCAGTTGCTGCGGGTGCTCGCCCGACGACTGCGCCGCACCAACAACAACCTGGCCGACCTGATCTTCACCGACGTGCCCGGCCGGGTGGCCAAGCAGCTGCTTCAGCTCGCTCAGCGGTTCGGCACCCAGGAGGGCGGGGCGATGCGGGTCACCCACGACCTGACCCAGGAGGAGATCGCTCAGCTGGTCGGCGCGTCCCGGGAGACGGTGAACAAGGCCCTGGCCGACTTTGCCCACCGCGGCTGGATCCGGCTCGAGGGCAAGAGTGTGCTGATCTCGGACTCCGAACGCTTGGCGCGCCGCGCGAGGTAAGCGCGGCTTGACGCCGACCTTCACGAACCGAACGTGGCTGCGGTTTTTGGCCGGAGATTTCGCGGTGTGGTTTGGTTCGGGGAGGTATACGCGAAGCGCGGGCGACGTCTCCAACATCTGAGTTCGCCGAATCCACGCCTACTGTGGCTGCAGAGCGGGTACCGACAGGTGGAAACCTCGAAGGCAGCTTGCAGAAGGTGGCTTACGTAGCGAATGAATGTCCCCACCTGGGTTTGGGCCCTGACCATGCTCGCCATCGCGGGCCTGCTGGCGTTCGATTTCTTCTTTCATGTCCGCAAGGCGCATACCCCCAAACTGCGGGAGGCCGCCGTCTGGTCGGCGCTGTACGTCGGCATCGCCTTGCTGTTCGGCGTCGGCGTACTGGTATTCGCCGGTAGTGACGTCGGCTCGGAGTATTTCGCCGGATACGTCACCGAGAAGGCGCTGTCCGTCGACAACTTGTTCGTCTTCCTGGTGATCATCGCCAGCTTCCGGGTACCGCGCGAAGACCAGCAGAAAGTGCTGTTGTTCGGCATCACGTTCGCGCTGATCGCCCGCACCGGCTTCATCTTCCTCGGTGCCGCCCTGATCAACGCGTTCGCCTGGATCTTCTACCTGTTCGGATTGATCCTGTTGCTTACGGCCGGGAGCATCCTCAAGAAGGACGACGACGACTCCCGCAAAGCCGACAACTTCGTGATCCGGGGGGCGAAAAAGGTCATCCGCACCACCGAGCACTACGACGGGGACAAGCTGTTCACCAAGGTCGACGGCAAGCGGGCGATGACACCGATGCTGTTGGTGATGGTCGCCCTCGGCGGCACCGACATCCTGTTCGCGCTCGACTCGATTCCCGCGATCTTCGGTCTCACCCAGCACGTCTACATCGTCTTCACCGCCACGGCGTTCTCGCTGCTGGGCCTACGGCAGCTGTACTTCCTGATCGACGGTTTGCTGGACCGGCTCGTTTACCTGTCCTACGGATTGGCGACCATCCTGGGCTTCATCGGTGTGAAGCTGATCCTGCATGCCCTGCACGAGAACAACGTTCCGTTCGTCAATGACGGGGAGCCGGTGCGGGTGGCCGAGATCAGCACCACGCTCTCGCTGGTGGTGATCATCGGTGTGTTGCTGGTGACGGTCATCGCGTCGCTGCTCAGCAAGCGCGGCAAGGCGGAGACGGCGATCGCCAATGCCCGCCGGCACGCAACCGCCTACCTGGACTCGGAATACACCCATGACCCCGACGAACGCGAACGCATCTTCAAGAAGCTGCTCGCCGAACGCGACCAGATCATGGCGCTCGGCCCCAAGTATCAGCAGAAGGTCCGCGGTGAGCCGGCCCTGATCGAGTTGCTCGAACGCGCCGCGGACAGCCACGACGAGGCGGTGGATCGCGGGGAAGCCGAGCAGTTCACCCGCAAGGGGCTGACCTAGTGAGCCCGGTGATGCGCCGTGTTTGATTCGCTGCTCGACGCGCTCGGGCACTCTTGGTGGGCGTATCCGCTTATCTTCGGGTTCTGCACCCTCGACGCCGTCCTGCCGATGTTGCCGAGCGAGACGATACTGCTCACGGGCGGCATCTTGGCCGCCGACCACTCGATGATCTTGGCCGGGGTGATCGCGATGGGCGCGCTCGGCGGGTTCGCCGGCGACAACATCGCCTACCGCATCGGCCATTCCGCCGAGGACTGGGCCCGGCGCTGGATCACCCGGGGCGAACGAGGTCAGCGCGGCCTGGCCTGGGCGGAGCGACAGTTGGAGCGGCACGGCGGCTCCGTGGTGGTCGTGGCGAGATTCCTCCCCGGCGGGCGCACGGCGACCACCATCGCCTGTGGGGTGCTGGAATTTCCGTATCGCCAGTTCGTGATGTACGACGCGATCGGCGCTTTGCTGTGGGCGACCGTCAACACCCTGATCGGCTTCGTCGGCGGGCACGCCTTCGAAGACCGACCGCTGCTGGCGTTCGCAGTCTCGTTCTTCGTGGCGCTGGCGATGGGCGGAGGCATCGAACTGGTCCGGTGGCTGCGCAGACGAGCGAAGGAGCGGCAAGCCGCGGACACTCCGGTCGGTACTTAGCCGGCTACCCTTCGCGCTCTTCCGGCGTGTCGTCCGGGGGACGAACGTCCCCGCTTCGCCGGCGCACCGACTTGGCGATGGCGTGCCCCGACGACGGCGAGCTCAGCACCATAAAAACGATGCCCAGCGCAGCGAAGGTGATGATGGTCGCGTTCTCGGTGGCGATCGAGGAAGCGAGCACGGCGATCACTCCGGGGCCGGTGGCCAGCCCCTGAGCGTGTAGCTGGCTGTTGGTGTCAGGCAGGCGCAGGACCCCGTAAACACTGATCGTGAATAGCACCAGGCCCGTGACCAGCAGAACGCCGCCCAAAACGTCAAGCACCACAGAAATCACTCGAACGGCCCTCCCGAGCCCAGATAGCGGGCGGCCGCGACCGTGGCGACGAAGGACAGCAGCGCCAGCGCCACCGCCGCATCCAGGTAATAGGGCTGGTGGTGGTAGTAGCTCAGCAACGCCAGCAACGACACCACCAGTGCGGCCAGCAGATCCAACGCGAGAACGCGCTGGACCACGTCGCGTGCGCGCAGCAGCACCAATCCGCCGGCCACCAGCAGCAGCGTGTTCCAGATCAGGCCGGTGACGAACAGGAAATTCAGGATGCCGGTCACGGGAACACGCTCCGCTGTGCGCGCCGGTATGAGGCGGCTTGGGCACGTCGTACGGCGTCCGGATCGCGTGCATCGAGAACGTGCAGGAGCAATTCACCCGTCTTGTCGTCGACGTCGACGACGACGCTGTCCGGTGACAGCCCGACCCGGATCGCCCACGCCGTGGCCGAGGTGGGGATATTCGGCTCGATCGGTACGGTGACCAGGCCGGGCGTCATTGGCCGCAGACCAAGGCAGTATTGGGCCACGTGCCAACTCCCCCGGCCCATGTCGACCGCGGTGAAGAAGATGAGCCCGGGCAGCCCGGCGAGCCGGCGCAGTACCGACGTTCCCGGCGGGCGCCCCGGACGCGCATCGCGGCCGCCGATGGCGCCGCCGAGCCCGAGGATCAGCGACGCCAGTACCAATCCGAGGACGATGTCGCCTGGCTTCAGGCTCGTCAGTGCCAGCAGGTATACGGCGGTGAGGGTGGCCACGCGGGCCAGTGCGGCGGTCATCCCAACCTCCCGGTGAGCGCATTGGCGGCGTCCTGGCTAAGCACCAACAATGGCTCGGCCCACACCCCGATGGACAGGACCAGCACCGCAAGGGCCCCGACGAACAGTCGCGGCGGCAGCGGGCTGAGGCCGGCAACGGCGTGACCATCGGTCCGGACTTCGGAGACCCAGAACTTGCGCTGATAGATCTGAAACATGTAGACCAGCGATAACACGCTGCCCACCACCAGCACCACCAGCAACGCAGGGTCGTGGACGGCGATGGCGGCCCGGAACAGCTCGAGCTTGGCGATGAAACCTGCGGCCGGCGGTACGCCGGCGACACTGAACGCCCCGATCACGAAGGCCGCGGCCACCAGGGGTCCACGCAGCCCCGCGGCCAGGAACAGCAATCCCTTGTTCAGCGCGTTGACCACGCTGTAGACCACCGCCGCGGACAACCCGATCGGGCCACCGACGCTGAGGGCGACGAGCACATAACCGACCTGTCCGATGGCCGAGTACGCCAGCGTCTCGGCATCGTCCCCCCGGGATACCGCGAGCACGCCGCCGTACAGGATCGACGCCACCCCTAGCAGCACCAAAGCTGTTGCAGCAAAACGTAATTCGTCGGAGAACAGCCCGGCACCGAAACGCAACAGGCCGTAACTGCCGATGTTGGCCACCGCGCCGCTGAGGATCGCGGCCACGGCGGGACGGGTTCCGGCGTAGACCGTTGGCAACCAGAAGTGGAACGGGAACAGCCCGAGTTTGACGCTGAACGCGACGAAGAATCCGACGGCCACCAGCATCGCCGCGTTGGCACCGACCGCGTTGATTCGCTCCGCGACATCAGCCATCGCCAAAGCGCCGGTGATCCGGTAGGTGCCGGCCACGGACAGCAGGAAGACGAACGAGCCGAGCAGGTTGACCGAGGCGAAGATCAGCGCCGCCCGCAGTTGTCGGGGTCGTTGACCGTAGGTGGTCAGCGCATAGGAGGCCGTCATCGCTATCTCGAAGAAGACGTAGAAATTGAACACGTCACCGGTCAAAAACAGCCCATTCAGTCCCGCGGCGAGCAGCACCACCAGGCCGGGGAAGGTACGGGTATGCGTGCCGCACACGGCCTCGTTGGCCAGGGCCGCGATGAGCACCACCAGCGATACCAGCCCGAAAACGCCACCTAGCGCGTCGGCGTGCAGCACGATGCCGATCCCGGCCGGCCAGCCACCGGTCACCACCTGCTGCGGGCCCTCGCGCACCACCTGAATGGTGAGGACCAGCAACACCACGAGGGTCGCGATCAGCGCTGTCACACCAAGCCAGGCGACCCCTCGCCGCCGGCCGTCGAGGGCGATCAGCACCGCGCCGGCAGCCCAGGGCACCAGCAGCGCCAGCGACAAGGCCATCACGTCATCTCGTTTCGGTCCAGCTGCTCGTCGTGCTTGAGGCTCTCCTCGTGCTCGGCCTCCTGCGCGGCCAACTCACTGCGCCGCACGGTGCCGAACACCACGACCACGCGATGCACCAGGGCAAGCAACAGCGCCAGCGTGGCCAGGCCGATGACCAGCGCGGTCAGAACCAGCGCCTGAGGCACCGGGTCGCTGACCGGGCCACCCGTCCCCGGGCCGATCGGTGCTTTCCCTCGCGTCATGCTGGCCCCGATCAGCGCAACGACGGCGCACTGCGAGATCAACGCGACACCGACCACAATGCGGATCAAGTCGTGCTGCAACAGCAAATAGGCGCCGGCACCGAACAAGACGGCCGCGGTGACCGCGAAGGCGAGGTTCACCGCGCATCCTGATTCTCGGTGCGGTCGACGTCGCGCTCCTCGATCTCTCGGTCGGGGTCAGGGTCGGGGTCGGGGTCCGGATCGGCGAGCTGATGCAACAGCATGGTCAGCACCCCGATGACCAGCAGGAAAATCCCGATGTCGAACAGCAGGGGGGTGAACAACTCCAGCGAACCGAAGTGCGCGACCGGCTCGCCGGCCGCCGGGCGATGGCTGAACAATGGTTCGTTCCACAGCAAGGGGAAGAAGCCTACCGCCAATGACAGCAGCAAACCGCCGACCGCGAGCCACGGCGAGTACCGAAGAATCGGCAGGGTCCGCTCGGCGGTTCGGGCACCAAGGCCGATGTAGCGCAGCGCGATAGCGAGGGCAACGACAACGCCCGCACCGAAGCCGTCCCCGGTGTCCCGGTAGCCCTTGACGATCAACGCCGCCGCCACCATCAGGCTCGGGCCCAACAACACCTGGGAGACGACCCGCACCACCAGGTCGCGACGCCTCACCACAGCTTGCCCTTACGTAGCAGTGCAGCCACGCCGACGACCGCGACCAGCAGGACGGTGATCTCGGCGAGGGTGTCCAGGCCGCGGAAGTCGGTGATGATCACCGTGACCGCGTCCTGGCCGTGCGCGCTGGGGGTACGGCGCAGGTACTCCTCGGATACGCTCGGCGCCGCGCTCGGGGCCGACAGGAACCCCCAGACCGTGACGAAGGCCGCCAGCCCGGCCAGGCCTCCGGCGGCCAGGTTGCGCTGGTGGCGCCGCGGCCTACCCGGCTCCGGGCCGCCCGCGCGGACTTCGAGCTCTCCGGCCGGTCCAGGCCGCGGCAGCCGTGCCAGCGCGCCGATGAAGACCAGGGTGATCATCGTCTCGACCACCACGGCCACCAGCGCAATGTCCGGCGCACCGAACAGCGCGTACACGCCGGCCAGACCGAAGCCGACCACCGACAGCGCCAGCACCATGCCCACCCGTGCCGAGGCCCGGGCAACGGCCAGTGTCGCGATGATGACCAGGCCCAGCAGCGGCAGGATCAGCCAATCCACATCGCCGATCGAGCCGATGGAATATGCCCCCCGGATCGGCGTGAGGACGAACACCAGCCCGGTCAACAGCCCGGCCGGAACCAGCACCGCGGCGACACTGCTACGCAGGTCACGTACCTCGCGGTCGTGGATTGCCGCCGACAGCCGGGACAGTGCCCGCAGGCTCCTGGTGTAGATCCGCAGCGGTCCGAACCGGTCGCCCACCCGCATCCATGCCCGGGACAAGACGTCGCGCACCCGCGGCAACGCCAGCAGCGCCGCACCCAGCGTCCACGCGCACAACGCCATCACGTTGCCCGCGCGCACGTCGAAGTGATAGCCGGGCGTCAGACTCATCGGTGAGGCGTTGGTGACGCTGCCCGCGTCGGCGGCGAGCCGGCTGAACAGCTGCGGCATCAGGCCACCTGCTACGCCGACTCCGGCCAGCACCACCACGGGCCAGGTCAGGACGCGAGGGATCCGATGCGGCTCGGTGCGCGTCGGCCCCAGAAACAGCAACACCCAAAAGCGTCCGATGTAGGCCAGGGTCAGGGCGGCGGCCACCACCGCACCCACGGTGAGCAACCCCCCGGCACCGGCCGCCGCTTCGAAGTAGAGCTCGTCCTTGAAGAATCCCACCGTCAGCGGCAATCCGGCGAGGTTGGCCGCGGCAAGCGCGGCGGCCACCGCCAGCACCGGTCGGCGCCGGCCCAGCCCGCCGAGGCGGGACAACCGGTCCTCACCGGTCGCCATGGTGGCCGCACCCGCCGTCATGAACAGCGCGCTCTTGGCCACCCCGTGCGCCAGGACGTAGAACGCCGCCGCACCCGCCGCCAGTCGTCCGCCGATGCCGTAAAGCATCACCACGTAGCCGTACTGGGAGATCGTCGAGTAGGCGAGCACCTGCTTCAGCACGTCCTGGCCCAGCGCGCTGATGCCGCCGACGACGACCGAAGCCGCCCCGATGACCAGCACCGCGGTCAGCACGGGCCGGCTGTGCATCAACAACGGGTGTACCCGGCCGAGGACCAGCACGCCCGCGGCGACCATGGCCGCCGAGTGCAGGTACGCCGAAACCGGGGTCGGTGCCGCCATCGCCTTGGGCAGCCAGAAATGTAACGGCACTTGCGCGCTCTTGGCCAGCGCTGCCACCGCGATCAGTGCCGCCGCGGCCGTCGTCGTGGGACCCGAATCGACCCGCTCGATCAGCACCGGCAGCGAGAACGTGTGGTAGTGCGCGTACAGCAACAGGGCCCCGATGAGCAGGGCGACAGCGCTGGCCACCGTGATCAGCAACGCCATCAGCGCCGCCCGGCGCGCGGGCGCCTCGTCCTTGTCGAAGGCGATCAAAAAGTACGAGCAGATCGCGGTGACGTCGAAGAAGACAAAAAGCAGAATCAGATCCTGGGCCGTCGCCAGCCCCACCATCGACGCCGCGAACAACACCATCCACGGCCAGAACCGCCACCGCTGCCGCGCCGGCCGATGCTGATGGGCGAGGTGCAGCGAGAGGTAGCCGGTGCCGTACGCGAATACCAGCGCGCCGATGCCACACGCCAGCATCGAGTACAGAGCGGCCAGCCCGTCGTAGGTGAAACGCAGGTGCATGTCCAGGCTGGGCACCCAGGGCAGCGTCGCGCTGCCGCCTCCGCTGCGCCAGCCCGCCCAACACACCCCGAAGCCGACCAGCGCAAACGCGGCCGACGACCAGCCCTGCCAGTCCGCGGACAGCCTTCGGCTCGGCTCGCCGGAAACGTCGGCGTCGGAGATTTTGGCCACGAAGACTCCTCGTCGGGGTGCGGTGTCCGCACGCTCCAACGTATGTGGTTACCGACGTGCGTTTAGCTGGTGGGGTGTTCGGCCGGGTCGGGGGCCGAATCGTCGGCGATGGCCAGCAACCGATCCAGGTCTGCCGAATGGGCGTTGCAGGAGTTGTCCAAGCACCACAATCGACCGTCGCGGCGTTGTCGCGCCAGCGCAATCGCCCGCACTCCCGTTGACCGACAATGGAATCAACGACCGCACAGTCGGTCAACATCAGGAGGTAGTACGAAAATGACTGCAGTTGAACACGTTCCGATGACTCGCCCCAAGTACAACCGCCTGCAGAACGAACTCACCGCGTTGCGCTCCCGACCCAGCGTCGAAGTCGCCGACGACTTGGTGGATACCGGCGAAGACTTGCTCGGGTATCGAGCGCGGCGCGCCCGCATCCGCCACCTCGAGCGTCTGCTGGCTCGCGCGAAACACCCTAAGCGAGACGCTGTCGCCGAACCGGGGAAGCTGGTCACCGTCCGCTATGACGACAGCGGCCGTACCGAGACATTCATGCTGGGCGGATACGGCGCCTGCGACACCGACAAGAAGATCTACCCCCTTCGGTCGCCGATCGGTCGGGCCGTTGTCGGGGCACGTGTCGGAGAACGGCGGCAGGTGCTGACGCCGGAGGGTGCGGCTGTGCCAGTGACCCTGATCGACATCGACGCGGGAGGCCGCTAGGCGCGCAGATAATCGAGTTGCACCTGCACCGACCACTCGGCGGCGTCCCAGAGCTTCTCATCGACATCGGTGTAGACGTGCTCGACGATCTGCCGGGCACCGGCATCCTCACCGAGTTCACGCAGCGCGGCGCGCACCTGCTCCAGCCGCTCCTGCCGATGGACGAGGTATCCCTGGGCCACCCTTTCCAGATCGCCGAGGTCGGGCCCGTGGCCAGGCAACACCGTGCGGCGTCCGAGCCCCCGGAGCCGCTGCAGCGACTCCATGTAGTCAGTGAGTTTGCCGTCTTCCTTGTCCATCACGGTGGTGCCGCGACCGAGCACCGTGTCGGCGGTCAATACCGCGTCGTCAAGCACGAAGCTCAACGAATCGGCGGTGTGGCCGGGGGTGGCCATCACCTTGATCTTCAGGCCGGCGGCGTCGATGACCTCGCCGTCGATGAGATGGCCACCGAAGCCGCGCAGGAACCCACTGCCGGCGGACCGGACGGTGGCCCCGGTCAGTTCGACCAGCTTGTCGATGCCATCGGTGTGGTCCGAGTGCCGGTGACTGATCAACACCAGGGTGACGCGGCCCAGCGCGGCCACCCGTGCGATGTGCTCGTCGTCGTCCGGCCCGGGGTCCACGATCACCAGCTCGTCACTGCGCGGGCCGCGCAACACCCAGGTGTTGGTGCCTTCCAGCGTCATCAAACCGGGATTGTCGGCGAGCAGTACCGATGCCGTGTCGGTGACCGGCCGCAGCTGGCCGTAGGCGGGATGCGTCAGCGTCTCGACTGCCTCGGCCACAGCTGCTAACCGACCTCGACGATCAGCTCGACCTCCACCGGCGCGTCCAGCGGGAGCTCGGAGACCCCGACGGCGGAACGTGCGTGCGCGCCGCTGTCGCCGAACACCTCGGCGAGCAAGTTGGATGCGCCGTTGACGACGCCCGGCTGCCCGTGAAATCCGGGGGCCGAGGCGACGAAACCGACGACCTTTATCACCTGGGTCACCGAGTCGAGCCCCACCAGTGAATCCACCGCGGCCAACGCGTTGAGCGCACAGATCCGCGCCAGCGCTTTGCCTTGTTCCGGGGTGACCTCACCCCCGACCTTTCCGGTGTGCGTCAATTTGCCGGCCTCCAACGGCAGCTGGCCGGCGGTGTAGACGAGGTTGCCGGTGCGCACCGCGGGCACGTAGGCGGCCAGCGGCGACGCCACCTCCGGCAGTGCGATGCCGAGCTGCTGGAGGCGAGCTTTCGCGCTCATCGTCCCGCCGCCTTACTTGGGTCGTTTCAGGTAGGCGACGTGCTGCTCACCGGTGGGCCCGGGCAACACCGAGACCAGCTCCCAGCCGTCAGCGCCCCACTGGTCGAGGATCTGCTTGGTCGCGTGGGTGAGTAGCGGAACCGTCGCGTACTCCCATGTGGTGGGTTGGGTCATGCCGCGAGCTTATCGGCCAAACCGCAACGGCTAGCATGCGATGGTGGCAAACACTTCTAGCGGCGGTAGTTCCGTCGGGTGGCCGTCGCGCCTATCGAAGGCCCGCCTGCACTTCGTCACCGGAAAAGGCGGTACCGGGAAGTCGACCATCGCCGCAGCCCTGGCGCTGACCCTGGCCGCCGGCGGACGAAAGGTCCTGCTGGTCGAAGTCGAAGGGCGGCAAGGGATTGCGCAGCTCTTCGATGTCCCGCCACTGCCCTACCAGGAAGTCAAGATCGCGACGGCCGAACGCGGCGGCCAGGTCAATGCCCTGGCGATCGACATCGAGGCCGCATTCCTGGAATACCTCGACATGTTCTACAACCTCGGCATCGCGGGCCGCGCAATGCGGCGCATCGGCGCGATCGAGTTCGCCACCACGATCGCGCCGGGCCTACGCGACGTGCTGCTCACCGGCAAGATCAAGGAGACCGTGATCCGGGTCGACAAGAACCGGCTACCGCTTTACGACGCGATCGTGGTCGACGCTCCCCCGACCGGCCGCATCGCCCGCTTCCTGGACGTCACCAAGGCGGTCTCGGATCTGGCCAAGGGCGGGCCGGTGCACTCCCAGGCCGAGGGTGTGGTGAAGCTGCTGCATTCCGATCAGACCGCAATCCACCTCGTCACGCTGCTGGAAGCGTTGCCGGTTCAGGAAACGATGGAGGCCATCGAGGAACTGGCCGAGATGAAACTGCCGATCGGCAGCGTGATCGTCAATCGCAATATCCCCGCGTACCTGGAACCCGGAGATCTCACCAAGGCCGCCGAGGGTGTGGTCGACGCCGACTCGGTGCGCTCCGGTTTGGCGATGGCCGGGGTCGAACTGGACGAGGCGGATTTTGCCGGACTGCTCACCGAGACCATCCAGCACGCCACCCGGATCGCGGCCCGTTCCGAGACGGCTCAACAACTCGACGCCCTACGCGTTCCGCGACTCGAGTTACCCACCATCTCCGACGGCGTCGACCTCGGCAGTCTGTATGAGCTCTCGGAAGTACTTGCACAGCAGGGGGTTCGATGACCACGCCGCCGCCACACAAGCCGACGCCCCTGGACATGGCGGCCATCTTGGCCGACACCAGCAACCGCGTCGTGGTCTGCTGCGGGGCGGGCGGGGTCGGCAAGACCACCACCGCCGCGGCGATTGCGCTGCGCGCCGCCGAATATGGGCGCACCGTAGTGGTTTTGACCATCGACCCGGCCAAGCGACTCGCACAAGCGTTGGGCGTCAACGATCTTGGCAACACACCACAGCGCGTGCCCCTCGCACCCGAAGTGCCCGGCGAGCTGCACGCGATGATGCTGGACATGCGGCGCACCTTCGACGAGATGGTGGTGCAGTACTCGGGATCGGCTCGCGCACAGTCGATTCTGGACAACCAGTTCTATCAGACCGTCGCCACGTCGCTGGCCGGCACGCAAGAGTACATGGCCATGGAGAAGCTCGGGCAGTTGCTGGCGCAGGACCGTTGGGACCTGATCGTGGTCGACACCCCACCCTCGCGCAACGCACTGGATTTCCTGGACGCGCCCAAACGGCTGGGCAGTTTCATGGACAGTCGCCTGTGGCGGTTGCTGCTGGCGCCCGGACGCGGCATCGGCAGGCTGGTGACCGGAGCGATGGGCCTGGCCATGAAGGCGATGTCGACGATCCTCGGTTCCCAGATGCTGGGCGATGCCGCAGCGTTCGTGCAGTCACTGGACGCGACGTTCGGCGGCTTCCGGGAGAAGGCCGACCGCACCTATGCGTTGCTGAAGCGGCGCGGCACCCAGTTCGTCGTCGTCTCGGCTGCCGAACCTGACGCGCTGCGGGAGGCGTCGTTCTTCGTCGACCGGCTCTCCCAGGAGGGGATGCCGCTGGCGGGACTGGTGCTGAACCGCACCCACCCGATGTTGTGCTCGTTGCCCGTCGAGCGGGCCATCGATGCGGCCGAGAAACTCGACACCGAGGGGGCCGACTCGGAAGCGGCGGCGCTGGCGTCGGCGGTCCTGCACATCCATGCCGATCGGGCGCAGACCGCCAAGCGGGAGATCCGGTTGCTGTCCCGCTTCACCGGGGCCAACCCGCACGTGCCGGTAGTCGGAGTGCCGTCGCTCCCGTTCGACGTCTCGGACCTCGAAGCGCTGCGCGCCCTCGCCGACCAGATCACCGCCACCTAGCGCGCTGATCTGCGGTTATGCGCAATCATCCCGGTGATATTCGACGGCGATTCAAGATCACATTGAGCGCTTAATCACCGAATTAACGCTGGAAATCGCTTTGAGCAGGGCAAACAGGCCACACATAGTATTACGCTCGGCTAAGCTGTAACAGAAAAGTAATGACATAGCGCCCAATGGCGGTGCGCCCACTGCCCCTGTATCACCCACCGATCCACGCCTGAACCGGTTCAGTGCCATCGCCACCGGCTCGCCACCGGGAATGCGCGAGAAGGCGGCCAGCGATCGGGCTGCCACCAGCGACGATGCCGTCCGCACGGCGCTTATTAAACGCCGATCTAACGGCGATTCGATCTGGACAGCTGTTCGGTAATCGAAAAACGCCCTCTGAGCTGCCAAAACAGCCTTTCCGCGATGATACGGCCAGCTAACTTGTAACACATTCGCAATGACAAGCGGACGCCCCCGCCGGTTCGGCAGGGGCGTCTTCCGGTGGATCAGATGATGTTGCGACGCTTGCGCTTGTCCAGGTAGTCCGACCAGGAAACCACCTCAGGGTGCTGCTTGAGCAGGGCGCGACGCTGGCGCTCCGTCATGCCGCCCCATACGCCGAACTCCACCTTGTTATCCAGGGCGTCTGCGGCACATTCCTGCATTACCGGGCAGTGGCGGCAGATCACGGCGGCCTTGCGCTGCGCGGCGCCGCGTACGAAGAGTTCGTCGGGATCGGTTGCCCGGCAGAGCGCCTGCGATACCCAGGTGATGCGCTCCTCAGCCTCGACGCTGCGGAGAAGGTTACCCGTGGACGTGAGGTTGGTCCTCCGTGCGCCCGGACGTGTTCCTGACACGAGCTGTTCCCTTCCTCCCGGCCGCTGTCGCGACCGCCCAACCCGGTTCCAGCCGATGGAGCGATTTGGCCCACACTGCGCGCATCGGTGTTACCTGAATCTCACTGCAGATATAAGTTAGGTGGTCAGGTGGCAATTACGCAACAGTCCGATAACGCTTTTTCTGGGACGATCGTCCCGTCTCGTACCGGGCGGCCGGGGAAAGCAGGGTCTGCCTGTCCCATTTTGGGCCTCTGACCAGTGACGTCGCCGTAAGTTTAGCCCCAAACGGGGGTAGCGGAACAGTGGGACACCTGCTAAAGAATTTTTTCCCACCCGCGCGGCGCGGCAGCGTCGCAGGGGGTCGCTACTGTAGTACGCATGTCCGAGCGTCCCCCGGTCGCACTCACGCTGTTGAAGTTGGCCGGCTTCTGCTTGCTGGCCAGCGTCGTGGCCACTGCGTTGATGTTCCCCTTCGCCGGCGGCGTCGGACTGATGTCCAACCGCGCCTCGGAGGTTGTGGCCAACGGCTCGGCCCAGCTGCTGGAGGGGCAGGTCCCCGCGGTGTCGACGATGGTCGACGCGAAGGGCAACACCATCGCGTGGCTTTACTCTCAGCGCCGCTTCGAGGTTCCCTCCGACAAGATCGCCAACACGATGAAGCTGGCGATCGTCTCGATCGAGGACAAGCGGTTCGCCGATCACAACGGCGTGGACTGGAAGGGCACACTGACCGGCCTGGCCGGTTACGCCTCGGGTGACATCGACACCCGGGGCGGCTCGACCATCGAACAGCAGTACGTCAAGAACTACCAGCTGCTGGTCACCGCTCAGACCGACGCGGAGAAGCGCGCCGCCGTGGAAACCACTCCGGCACGCAAGCTGCGTGAAATCCGGATGGCCCTCACGCTGGACAAGACCTTCACCAAGCCCGAGATCCTGACCCGCTACCTGAACCTGGTGTCGTTCGGGAACAACTCCTTTGGAGTGCAGGACGCCGCGCAAACCTATTTCGGCGTGAACGCGATCGACCTGAACTGGCAGCAGGCGGCGCTGCTGGCCGGCATGGTGCAGTCGACCAGCGCGCTGAACCCCTACACCAACCCCGAAGGTGCGCTGGCCCGACGGAACCTGGTGCTGGACACCATGATCGAGAACATCCCGTCCGAGGCGGAAGCGCTGCGGGCGGCCAAGGCCCAGCCGCTGGGCATCCTGCCGCAACCCAACGAGTTGCCCCGGGGCTGCATCGCCGCCGGTGACCGGGCTTTCTTCTGCGACTACGTCCAGGAATACCTCTCGCGCGCCGGTATAAGTAAGGAACAGGTGGCCAGGGGTGGCTACCTGATCCGCACCACGCTGGCCCCGGACGTGCAGGTCCCGGTGAAGGCGGCCATCGACAAGTTCGCTCCCCCGACGCTGTCCGGCATCTCGAGCGTGATGAGCGTGATCCTGCCGGGCAAGACATCTCACAAAGTCGTGGCAATGGCCAGCAACCGTAAGTACGGGCTGGACACCGAGGCCGGTGAGACCATGCGCCCGCAACCGTTCTCCCTGGTCGGCGACGGCGCCGGGTCGATCTTCAAGCTCTTCACCACCGCCGCCGCCATGGACATGGGCATGGGCATCAACGCCAACCTGGACGTGCCGCCTCGCTTCCAGGCGAAGGGCCTGGGCAGCGGCGGTGCGAAAGGGTGTCCGAAGGACACCTGGTGCGTCGTCAACGCCGGGAACTACCGCGGATCGATGAATGTGACCGACGCGCTGGCAACCTCACCCAACACCGCATTCGCCAAGCTGATCTCGCAGATCGGTGTCTCCCGCGCGGTCGACATGGCCATCAAGCTCGGTCTGCGCTCCTACGCCAATCCCGGTACCGCCCGCGACTACAACCCGGACAGCAACGAGAGCCTGGCCGACTTCGTCAAACGGCAGAACATCGGCTCGTTCACGCTGGGCCCGATTGAGGTCAACGCGCTGGAGCTGTCCAATGTGGCGGCCACGCTCGCCTCGGGCGGCATGTGGTGCCCGCCGAACCCGATCGACAAGCTGATCGACCGCAACGGCAACGAGGTCTCGGTCACCACCGAAACCTGCGAGCAAGTGGTTCCCGAAGGGCTGGCCAACACCCTCGCCAACGCGATGAGCAAGGACGCGGTGGGCAGTGGCACGGCGGCGGGTTCGGCTGGGGCGGCAGGCTGGAACCTGCCGGTGTCCGGTAAGACCGGTACCACCGAGGCGCACCGCTCCTCCGGTTTCGTGGGCTTCACCAACCGCTACGCCGCGGCCAACTACATCTACGACGACTCGCCCTCCCCGACCGACCTGTGTTCGGGTCCGCTTCGGCACTGCGGCAGCGGCGACCTCTACGGCGGTAACGAGCCCGCTCGCACCTGGTTCACCGCGCTGCAGCCGATCGCGAACAATTTCGGCGAGGTGCACCTGCCGCCCACCGATCCGCGTTATGTAGACGGCTCGCCTGCCGGGCGGGTGCCCAGCGTGGCCGGCCTCGACATCGATCAGGCCCGACAGCGCCTGCGCGACGCCGGGTTCCAGGTAGCCGACCAGCCCAACTCGGTCAACAGTTCCGCCAAGTACGGCGAGGTGGTCGGAACTTCGCCCACCGGGCAGACGATTCCGGGTTCGATCGTGACCATCCAGATCAGTAACGGGATCCCGCCGCCACCTCCGCCGCCGCCGGACGGTGGTCTGCCGCCGGAGGTCGTCGGATCCCAGGTGGTCGAGATACCTGGGCTGCCGCCGATCACGATTCCACTGCTGGCACCACCACCTCCACCGCCACCGGGAGGGCCGCCGCCACCCCCGTAGGAGTGGTTGGCGCAAGACACGCGCGTCAAGCGACATACCGGCAGTAAACTTGCCGTCATGCCTGAAGTGTTGCCCGTGTTGCTACGAACCGGTGCCGCCGCCCTGGGCTCGGCGGTCGCGGGGGTGGGTTACGCCGCGCTGGTAGAGCGGAACGCCTTCGTGCTGCGCGAGGTGACGATTCCCGTCCTGAGTCCGGGTTCCACGCCCCTGCGGGTGCTGCACATCAGTGACCTGCACATGACGCCCAACCAGCGGCGCAAGCAGGCCTGGCTGCGTGAGTTGGCCAGCTGGGATCCCGATCTCGTGGTCAACACCGGCGACAACCTGGCACACCCCAAGGCCGTGCCGGCCGTCGTCCAGTCGCTGGGCGACTTGCTGTCCCGGCCCGGGGTTTTCGTCTTCGGCAGCAACGACTATTTCGGTCCTCGCCCCAAGAACCCGGTGAACTATCTGAGCAACCCGGGTCACCGGGTGCGCGGCGAACCGCTGCCCTGGCAGGATCTGCGTGCGGCCTTCACCGAACGCGGCTGGCTGGACATGACCCACACTCGCCGCGAGTTCGAGGTTGCCGGTCTGCACGTTGCCGCCGCGGGCGTCGACGACCCGCACATCGACCGGGACCGCTACGACACCATCGCCGGGCCGGCCAGCCCGGCGGCCAACCTGCGGCTGGGCCTGACCCACTCGCCCGAACCGCGGGTGCTGGACCGCTTCGCCGCCGACGGCTACCAACTGGTGATGGCCGGACACACGCACGGTGGCCAGCTGTGCCTGCCGTTCTATGGAGCCATCGTGACCAACTGCGGTCTGGACCGCTCCCGGGCCAAGGGAACGTCCCGGTGGGGCGCGAACATGCTGTTGCACGTCTCGGCGGGCATCGGGACCTCACCGTTCGCGCCGGTGCGGTTCTGCTGCCGGCCCGAAGCCACTCTGTTGACCCTGATCGCCACTCCGATGGGTGACCGGGACGCGACCAGCAACCTCGGTCGCTCGCAGCCAACCGTTTCGGTGCGTTGACCGAGCGGACCCGCATCGCGGTCCGCAGTCAGCCCCGCGCCTGGGCCGACAACGCCATCCGGCTGATCGAGGCCGATGCACGTCGCAGCGCCGACACACATTTGCTGCGCTATCCCCTGCCGTCGGCCTGGTCGGGTGAGGGCCCCGGAGCCCGGGTGGCGCTCTACCTCAAAGACGAGACGACGCACATCACCGGAAGCCTCAAGCACCGGTTGGCTCGGTCGCTGTTTCTGTACGCGTTGTGCAACGGATGGATCGATGAGGGAACCACGGTGGTCGAGGCCTCGTCGGGCTCCACGGCAGTGTCCGAGGCCTACTTCGCCGCGCTGCTGGCGTTACCCTTCGTTGCCGTGATGCCCGCGGTCACCAGTGCGGCCAAGATCGCGTTGATCGAATCACACGGGGGCCGTTGCCATTTCGTCGAAAAATCCAGTGAGGTCTATGCCGAGGCGGCACGGGTGGCCGCAGAGACGGGCGGTCATTACCTGGATCAGTTCACCAACGCGGAGCGCGCCACGGATTGGCGGGGCAACAACAACATCGCGGAGTCGATCTATCAGCAGATGGCCGACGAATCACACCCGATACCCAGCTGGATCGTGGTGGGCGCCGGCACCGGGGGCACCAGCGCGACGATCGGCCGCTACATCCGGTACCGGCGACACGCTACCCGGTTGTGCGTCGTCGACCCGGAGAATTCCGCATTCTTCCCCGCCTATGCCGAAGGACGGCCAGACGCCACCACGGGTGCGTCGTCGCGGATCGAGGGCATCGGCAGACCCCGGGTAGAACCGTCGTTTCTACCCTCGGTCGTCGACCGGATGGTCTCGGTGCCCGATGCGGCGTCAATCGCGGCTTCTCGTCACGTGAGCGCCGTGTTAGGCCGTCGGGTGGGGCCCTCGACGGGCACCAATCTGTGGGGCGCCTTCGGACTGCTGGCCGAGATGGTCGCCGAGGGGCGCGGTGGCTCGGTGGTCACCTTGCTGGCCGACAGCGGTGACCGTTATTCGGACACGTACTTCAGTGACGAGTGGGTGGCCGCGCAGGGACTGGATCCGACCGCGCCCGCCCAGGCCCTGATCGAGTTCGAGCGGAGCTGTCGGTGGAACTGAGGCGCCGACCTGCCGTTTGGGAGGTCGCTGCCTCGGTGCGATAGGCTGTCGAGGCTTCATGCGGGGTGTGGCGCAGCTTGGTAGCGCGCTTCGTTCGGGACGAAGAGGTCGTGGGTTCGAATCCCGCCACCCCGACTTTGATGTCTCAAGACATCGGAATAGATCCGGACCTTCAATCAGGGTTCGGATTTTTTCTTTTCTTCTGCCAGTAGGAACGTTGCGGGCTGACAGTCCACGCTCCCGTCGAGGGTTAGCTGGCGTGGGTCCAGATGATGATTCGGATGCCCGGGGGGCCAGGCAGGAGCAAACACTCCAAAATCATTCGTACTCACATTTTTTTCTCGATCACAAGCGTCGGGAATCGTGCCATGATGGGCATCGTCACATCGTCCGTTGGCATAGTTGCCAGGCAGGAGGACCCTGATGCCGTACCTGATCGCTACCCCGGACGTGATGACCACCGCAGCGGCGCAGGCCGCGGGCATAGCCAACTGGACGAAAGCGGCGAACCTGGCGGCGTTGGCCCCGACCGGCACGCTGATTGCCGCCGCGAGCGATGAGGTGTCGACGGCGATCGCATCGCTGTTCTCCGGCTACGCCCAGGAATATCAGACGCTCAGCGCTCAGGTGGCCGGACTGCAAGACCAATTCGCGCAGGCATTGCGGGCCGCCGGCGGGGCTTATGCGGCCGCCGAGACGGCCAACCTCGGCGCGCTGCAGCCTGTCGCCGACCAGATTCTGGGTGCGATCAATGCCCCGACGAACCTGTTGTTGGGCCGTCCGCTGATCGGTGACGGCGCCAACGGTGTCGCCGGGACGGGTCAGGCCGGTGGGGACGGCGGCCTTTTGTGGGGCAATGGCGGCATGGGTGGGTCGGGCGCAGCGGGTCAGGCCGGTGGGCGCGGGGGCAATGCCGGTTTGATCGGCAATGGTGGCATCGGTGGCACCGGTGGTATCAACCGCGGAATCGGTGGCAACGGCGGCACCGGCGGCCTGCTGTGGGGTAACGGCGGGGCCGGCGGCACCGGAGGGGTCGGCACGATTACCTACGGGTTCGGTGGCCTCGGTGGGAGCGCCCTGTCCCCGTTCGGCTCTCCGGGCGCCAACGGCGCAGGCGGGTTCGGCATGGGGAACACGCTGTTCGTGCCGTCCGACGCCAATGCGCTCGCGGCCCTCTTGGCGACCGCGCCGGACGAAAACTTCTTGTTGATCGGCACGGACGGCACCAATCTGAGCAGAATCCTGGCGCTCGGCGCCGGCCCTGACGGCACCCCCAACTTCCACCAGTTCATGCTGCAGAGCACTACCGCCGCATCAACAATCGTCGGACACACGAGCGTCTCCAACCCCTCGTGGACGACCATTCAAACCGGTGTGTGGAGCGAGACGGCGGGCGTCACCAACAATGTCTTCACCCCGTGGACCTATGACAACTGGCCGACGGTGTACAACCACCTCGAAGGCACCTTCGGCGACAACATCAACACCACGGTGATCGGCAACTGGCCCGTCATCACCGACATCGCCGGCGCTGGCGCGTTCCCAGCCGACAACGTCCACTTCGTCGGGCACTCCGCGGATGACCCGTATTGGTTTGCATCCCAAGCCCAGGTCACCCAGTTGACCCGGGAGGCGATCATGACCGCGAATCCCGACAAGGGCAATCTCATCTTCTCCTACTTCGTCGGTGTCGACGAAATGGGCCATGCATACGGCGGCGCCTCCCCCGAGTACACAGCGGCCCTACGAAACATGGACATGCAGCTTGGCCAGCAAACGGTAGGTGGCAGCGGGGTTTTGGGAGCGGTAGCCGACTGGGAGCAGATGTGGCAGCCAACCCATCCCGGCGAGGAGTGGACCACCCTCATCGTCACCGACCATGGCCACATCGACCCCAACCAGTTCGGCCGCGGTCACGGCTTCCAATCACCTTTAGAGACAGCGACATTCCTCATGTGGGATCCGGCCGGCAACAACACCTTCGACGGTTGGATCAACAACTCCTGGCAGATCGTCGATACGACGCCGACGATCCTGGATCAATTCGGCCTGCAGACGCCCGGGTACATGCAGGGCACTCCTCTTACGGACGCCAGCTTCGCCGGCACCTACGTGAATCCCGCGTTGCCGCCACCAGCCACCGGCACCAACTTGTTCAGCGTGCTCAGTGCCGACTTCGCCGCGCAGGGTTACCCCGATATTGCAACGAACTTGATCCTGGATTCGCGCACGGTCGCTGCCACAATTCCGTACCTGGTCTACTCCCCGATCCAAGGCATCGTCGACGCCGTGCCCAGCTTCCTGCAGCTACCGGTGTCTTGGCTCGGCGCCGGCGTCTACCAGGCCCTGAACATCCCCGCACAGATCTTTGTCCGATTCACTGGCGTGACCGGCAACCAGATCATCCCGCCGGTGCTGAACCCGTTCATTTAACGCCCAATACGCGCTACCGCATGGTGGCGAAGTTTCGCCACAGGTTGCGCAGGCTTTCGGTGCCGCCGAACAGCGTGGTGAAGTGGGTGGAGTCGATCAGCACGATGTCGCCGGCCCGTGTCCCCTCGGGCGGTAGCCAGATCAGGGCATTGAACTCGGTGTTGCCCGCTGCGGTAAAGGGGTGCGGTCGCACCGGGTCGATCTGCTGCCGGCCCAGCACTCGCACCGAGGCATCCTCTGGCTGGGTCAACTCGTAATGCGGCAAGTGCTGATGGAAATTCAGCGTCGTCACGTCCCGTAACAAACCCAGCTCGTCGAGATCACGAAACCCGTTCAACGGCACGATTTCTCGAGTCCCATCGATCAGCGCGGGTCGTAATCCCCAAGTGTTGTGCACCGGTACGCCTAGCGCCGCCATCAACGATCGCGTGTACGCGGTGAATCGTTGTTGGCGGGGCACCAGGGGGTCGCCGTGATGTTCGTATTCCACCTGCCGCTGGGCCAGGTCGTCGGTGAAACCGACGTCATGATGAGGCGCCAGCACGAGGCAGGTGCCGTCCCGTTTCAGCCAGTGCTTGATGGCCTCGACTTCAGCGGAGTCGGCGCTCTGCGCGGACGCGAGGTGATCGAGTCCGAACACCATGAGTGTGTCAGTGTCGGCCAGTATCCGGTCATCGATGGGTAGCCGATATCCCGCCTGGTCGACACGCTGAAAAACCGCCACCGGGTGCCCGGTGATCTCGCCGACCAACTGCTGGAAGTCCAGCGTCGAGCGGTGGAACAGTTCGAGGGTGCCGGCGACCCCTTGCAGGAAATTCGCCGCGTCGTACTCCGCAGTTTCGTAGGCCGGCCACGCGACATTCCGGACTTCGGTGATGGTGGAGAACCGGTTCTCCATTGCCGCCGGGTCACGTTGGGCTTCCCAGGGATAGCTCCAGGTCCAGTAGATGCTGACGCGCCGATGCCAGTCGCGTGCCCTCGGCACGTGAGTTTGGTTATAGGTGCGTGCGGGTCGGGCCATGCTGCGACCCCCTATCCGGCGAGTTCGGCGAGATAGCGCAGGGCGTTGAGTCCCGGCAGGAAGAAATAGGCACCGCCGCGCAAGGTGGTGAACGCCGGAAGTCCTTTGTGTACCTTACGGATCGGGCGCTTGGGCACCGTGAAATCCAGCGTGCCGTCCTGTGTCCCGCAAATCGGATCGTGTTCGTTGCCGAGCTCGTGGAACGTCTTGTCGTTGATCCACACGTTCTGCGCGAACTCAAACTGCCGCACCAGGTTTGCGCAGATGATGAAGGCCGCGATTCCCCGGTCCACCCCATCGTCGGGTGCGCCGTCGGGGAGGTCCGGCCCGTAAGTGGCGCCGCGGCGAATCATCCGCCGGCGGTTCATGTTGTGCGCGGTGTCGCGCGGATTGAGACGGCGAGCGTGCGCACCGAGCGGGCAGGCGTATCCGAAGGGGTCCATCCTCCCGTAATCAAAATTGTTGTTGCGCATCGGGTCTGAGCCCAGCACCGGATCGTCATGGGTGGGGGCGAGCACCAGCGGAGCACCGCTGCGCCACCGGCCCATGAACTTCGCCGCCAGCAGTTCCTGATCCTCGGGTGTCGCGGCATTGGCTCCGAGGTATTCCCGGAACAATCCGACGTGCTCCTGCAGTCTGCGGTAGGCCATGAAGCTGCCGTTACGCGACAAGGTCTGCGGCTCAGGGAGATTGACGAGACCCTCTTCGTCTGGATAGCCCAGGATGAACTCACCCGGTTCCAGGGGGCCGCCGGATCCGGGAGTCGGCTCCTCACCCGAGCCCTTGATCACTGGCTGAGAGAGGCGGTCGCGGAACCCGAAATGGTCGTGGGCGTAGTCGAACGGCGGTGTGGCGTTGAGTTCCAGGTGTGACAGCGAACGGACCCCGGAGCATCGGCCGAGCAGGGCGTCGTGTTCATCGATGCAGCGTCGCGACTCGGCGTCGTCGCGGGCGAAGAGAATGGCGATCGCGTGCAGATCCGCACCGGCCAGTCCGCCGACCCAGTGGCGGGGATGGTTGGCGCCCGTGTCGCCGAGGATGTCGGCTCGCGCCGCCATGCCCTCACGGAACGCATCAGGGAAGGTGTCGAGTGCATCCTGCTCAACCCCGAGCGCCCGCAGCCCGGTCCAGGTGAACGCGAGGGTTACCCATCGTTGCGAGTTGTCCACGGTGGCCCGCACGTCAGCCGCCGATTGAACGACGTCGAGCAGTTCGGTCAACCACGCCCGTCCTGAACTCGGGTCGTCGAAGGTGAGGAACTCGTACCGCCCGGTCAGCGCCGGCGTGCGGGTTAGCAGTATGTGCTGAATGTCGTCCAGTTCCAGCATGTCCGCTCTCCTCCGGCGTACCTCACTGCATCTGGTCGAGCATGGTGGAGAAGGCGTCCTTGAGACGTAGCGCCTTCTTGATCTCGTCGGCGGTGACATACGGATACTCGCCGTACTCCAAGAAGCTGGGGAAGTGGTGCTCGCGCACGAATTGCACAAAGGATTCCGGGTTTTCCTTCCAGTCCTCGGGAAATCCTTCGAGGTTGGTGAAGACGGTGTTGATGCCCGATTGGCCGAACAGCATGACAGCGTCTTCGGTGTATTTGTCGAAATCGGTGTCGAAGATTCCTTGATACTGGAAATGCAAACCGCCGCCCACGTCGAAAAGCAGCCAGCGCAGGTAATGCAGCCGCAGCGGCGCAAGAAATCCGGGGTTGGCAGTGATCGCTTCTTCGATGGTTTTGCCGTGCCGCCGGATGGCGTCCTCGCGTCCCTCTTTGACTTTCGCGATGATGGAGAATCCGTAGCAGGCCGGCGTTCGGGGGAACGTTGGACCGTACCGGCCCCGCTCGGCCACGAAATACCCACCCTTGGGAAGGGCGAGTGCGGCAGGTTGGTCCCAACGGGCGTTCGCCATGTCGGCCTCTTCCCTAGTACCGATAGGCGCCCAAAATAGCACTAGGAGAGCGCATCACCTAGCGATCGCCGAACATGCCAGTATCCAGTTGCCGCATCGACCCCGTTGTCACGGCAACTGGATACTGGACGTCCAGTGCAGCTAAAACCAGACCCTTCGGCCACCCACCGGGCGCCCAACGGCTCCCAGGATCCACAACACGACACCGACGAGCACGAGGATGCCGCCAATCGTGTAAAGGATGCTAATCCCGGTGAAATAGCCGACGAGCAACAGGATGATCCCCAGAATAATCATGTCGCGCCCCTTCTGTTGAACGCTGTGTAATAGCGATCCACCCGTGGATTACCCAGCTATGGGGGGGTCCAATCACAATGCAAAACAACAGTTCGGTAACCCTAGCGGGGGCGGTAACGGACCCTGGTGCCGTGCCTCGGCGCGAGCATGATGGAACGTCGCACGATCGTCTCGGGCACAGCGTCGACGGCGGTGAATTCGCCTTCGCGCACCAGCACGTGCAGCACCGTGATCAGCTCGCGCATCGAAAACGCTGCGCCCAGACACCTTTTGACGCCGCCCCCGAACGGGACCCACGCGTACGTCTGCGGGCGCACACCCAAAAACCTCTCCGGGCGGAACTCGTTCGGGTGATCGTAGACCGCGGGATTGCGGTTGATGGCGATGATGTGGACGACGATCCGCGTTCCGGCGTCGACCAGATAACCCCCGATGGGATACGGCTGCGCGGCAACCCGCGCCGTCAACGGTGCCGGCGGACGGACCCGCAGTGTCTCGTCGATCACCGCCGTCGTGAACGCCTCCCCGCCCTCGCGGGCTTCTTCCTGCACCCGTCGCATCGCGTCCGGATGATGCAGCAACAGGTCGAACGCCCATGCCAGCGCCGTAGCGGTGGTTTCGTGTCCGGCAAGCATCAAGGTGATCAGGTCGTCCCGAATCTCACTGTCGGACAGCGACTTTCCGTCATCCCCCCGCGTGCACATGAGCAGCGCCAGAATGTCGTGTTGCTCGGCCAGCTGCGGATCGCCGCGGCGCGCAGCGATCAACGGCATGACGACGTCGTCGATCTCACGGTTGGCCCGGGCCCGGCTGGGCCACACCCGCAGGGTGCCCAACCGGCGCAGGGCGTAGCGGACGGTCAATTGCTCGGAGACACCAAGATTCAGCAGCCGCTCGAACGGTTGCCCCAGGCGGCGCACTTCGTCGGGATCGTCGACGCCGAAGATCACCTTGACGATCACGTCGAGCATCAGGGCACGCGCCGCGTGCAACATCTCGAAAGGCTGGTCCACCGGCCAGTCGCACATCGCCGCTCGGGTGGACGCTTCGATGATCGGCACGTAGCTGCTGAGCGCGGCACCGTGCAACGGCGGGGCCAGCAGCCGGCGCCGGCGCTGATGTTCCGGCTCTTCTTGCACGAACATCGATCCGGCGCCGTAGATGGCCGCGGCGGGACCGACACCTTCGCCCCCCAGCAAAACGTCGGTCGGCGCAGTGAAGACTTCCTTGGCCAGAGCGGGATCGGACACGATCGCGACGTCGCCCAGGCTCAGAATGGGCATCGTCATGATCGGCCCGTAGCGGCGGATCAGCCGCAGCATCCGGCGCTCGCCGCCGACGAGATATGCCACTGCGTAGGCTGCCGCTGCGGCGCTTCGGACCCCGCGTGGTGCGGGTAGGCCCGGCGGTGGGCTCAGGGGCGCTGCCACGACTGTCGACACAACACGGTGCCAGCGCCTAGGTCAATGACGACCTCAGATGCAATCCGCGCAGATCTGCCGTCCACCGCTGGACATCCGCAGCCGGTTGCGGTGCTGAACCAAGAAGCAACTCGAGCAAGTGAACTCGTCGGAGCGCTGCGGGATCACTACCACCGACAGTTCTTCACCGGAGAGGTCCGCGCCCGGAAGTTCAAAGAAGGGAGCGTCATTGAGGTCGTCGTCGACGACGGCCGTGGCGAGCTTCGGCATCGGGCCGAGCTCGCCCAGCGGGGATCCGTCGGCTGCGTCAGCCTCGGTCACGCGGCGTGCGTCATAATCGCTGATAATAGGCATGGCATTCCCTCCTGTGACCGGGCTCGCGACCCCGTGGCGGTCGCCCGTTGGCACAGGCAGTACCCAATTCGAAACCCGCTCACACCCGCGCGCGGGAAAATCTACGCATCTGCTAATAGCGGCCCGGCCAACCGCCCGCGTACGGGGCTACCGCCGTGGCCGGCGCGGCACTGCGCTGGCGTCGAAAAGCGTTCCGCTGATTGTGTGAAACCCAAGCCAAGCCGAACCAGGGCGATGCAATGGCAAGCACCAGGGCTACTCCGGCCAGCAGGTCGTGCCCCGTGGCCATCGCCATCAGCCCGATGGTCAGTCCGACCGTCCACACAGCCGCGGACAGCACGCCCGGCACGCTGACCGTCCGTTCATCCTCAACGTCTGCCACCGCGGAGCCGGCAGCCACGACGTCTGTTCCGATGTAAACCATGCCCGCTCCCGGTGCTCGCAATAACAAATTATGGTTACTATATCCTATAGCTACAGTTGCTACGACATCTCTTTCGTCGGGTTTGGCTGAGGCCTGTTGAGTTGCCGCAGAGCGGGTACTAGTCGTCTGTGAGTAAAACCGCTGTCTTGGTCATCGACATGTTCAACGACTACGACCACCCCGACGCAGAACCGTTGGCGGACAACGTCGCCAGCATCATCGACCCCCTGGTCGGGCTGGTCGACCAAGCGAAATCCCACGAGGGCGTCGATCTCATCTACGTCAACGACAACCACGGCGATTTCACCGCCGACCACCGCGCGATCATCAACAGCGCCCTGGAAGGCAAGCGGCCCGAGCTGGTCAAGCCCTTGGTTCCTGAGCCCGGCGCCAGGGTCGTCACCAAGGTGCGCCACAGCGTGTTCTACTCGACCGCGCTGGACTACCTGCTGCACCGGCTCGAGACGGAACGCATCGTGCTGGCGGGCCAAGTCACCGAGCAGTGCATTCTCTATAGCGCCCTCGACGGTTACCTCCGCCACTACGACGTTGTGGTTCCGCGCGACGCGGTCGCCCACATCGACGAGGAGTTAGGTGCGGCGGCGCTGAGAATGATGGAAAGCAACATGAGTGCCGAACTGTTGCCCGCCGACCGCTGCCTGCCGTAACACACACAGCCCGACGACCTGATCCAGGGAAGGTATCCATGAGTGGCCCCAACGCCGAAAAGGCCGAGTCCGACGTCGAATCCGAGGACCACGAGTCCAAATCGCGCGCCGGACGCGAGTCTGACGGCAACTACGTCGGGCGTACCGCCTCCGATGACGACTTCGACGCCGGGGAGACCGGCGCGGAAGCACGCAGCCAGGACGGCTGAGTCACCGGTGCAGATCCACCACGAGCGGTCGGTGGTCGGAAATGGGCATCAGGTCCGCGGTTGCGGCAGACGCGCGGAGTTCATGGTCGTCGGTGAGAATGTGGTCGAGCTGACGATCGGGCTCGGGCGCGGGAAACGTCGTCGCCGACGCCAGGGGGCGCATCCCCGACCAGCGGTGTACGACTGACGGCGGAAGATTGAGATCGCCCATCAGCAGCCGTGGACCGGGTAGGCCGCGCAGGTCTCGAACGAGCCGCCGTAGTTGCCGACGGTTCCACCCCGGCACAAACGAGAGGTGGGTATTGGCCACGGTCATCACGCCCAAAGGAGTCCGCAGCCGAGCGATGACCGCCGCGCGCGGTTCCTCGTTGACGACCATCACTTTGTTGGGCCCAGGCAGGTACATCGGGAAGCGGACCGGAATGCGCGGGAACCGCACGACCTGCCAGCTGGTCGCGGGGTACCGGGACAGCAGCGCGATTCCGTATGCGGCGGTGCCGGGTTGTTCCCGGCCGGTGGCGGCCATCCATGTCGCGCCGGGCGTTCCGGCGATGGCCGCTACGAACCGGTGCTCGACGGCGTTCATCGCCTCGGCCGCCGCGGCGGTGAGGTCCGCCCTCCCGGATCGGGGCTGGTCGAAGTCGACTTCTTGCAAGGCCAGCACATCGGGATCGAGGCGACGCACGCACTCCCGCAACTTCTCCAGGTCCACCCCATTGCCGACCGTGCGGCCGTGCAGGATGTTGAAGGTAGCGACCCTCAAGTGCTGCGCCGCCCGGCCAGCCGTCCGAGTTCAGCCAGGTCACGCTCGGCGTGACTTTGTCGTATGTAGATGGTCAGATCGGCGACCCGTTGTGCGTGCCGCCCGTCCTCGCAAAGGGGTCCCGGTCCCAGCGCGCGACCGGTGCGGGTGATCGCTTCGTCGACCGCGTGTTCCACCACCGCCCGCACTCGCCGGGCCAGCAGTTGGGCGGTACCCGCGCGGTCGAACGGGTCCGCGTCGACGTGCGCGGCCGCAACGGCCAGCATCGCGTCGCCGGCGGCCAGCGCGGCATCCACCGCACCCAGGTGCGCCAGCGCGTACGCGTCGGCCGATTCAGTACTGGCGCAGCGGTACAGCGGATCGGCGACCCTCCGGGCACCACCCAACCAACAGGCGGCCACGCCGATCGCGCCGTGCCAGAAACCGGCGCGAGTCAGGTAATCGCCCGGCTCGCCGACCAGGATGGCGTGCACGTTGTTGAACTGCACCGACCGAGTGTCACTACCGGCCATGCCGGGGTTCCACCAGGTGCTGGGCAGCGGTTTGACCCCTGGATCGGTCAGGGTGACTGCGAACAGTCCGACTTCGCCGTCTTCGATGACGGCTGTCACCAGGGCGTTCGAGCAGAAGCCGGCGCCGGAGCACCATAGTTTGACGCCGTTGAGCACGAATTCGTCACCGGCGATGTTGACCGCGTTGAGCACCGCGTCCGGAGCCTCGGCCGCCCAGACGCTCCACAATTGGTTGGGTTCCGGTGGCTTGCCACCCAGCTCGTGCAGGATCGCGACCGCGTCGACGTGCGCTTCGGCGATGCGGGCGGCCGCGATGTCGTCCTCGGCCAGGCGCGCGAGGCGCTGCCAGCGTTCTGCGGTGTAGCCGGACGCCGGCAGCGGCAATTCCAGCCGCCCGGACTCCAGCCAGTGCTGCACCAGCCCTGCAGTCATCGTCGCGGCCTCGCATCACGCGACGTTTCGGTTGACATACCTGAAAAATTTCCCGTTCAACGTCCGATTAAACGGTTGTAGAGGACACAGCGGTCGACAGGTTGCACCCGGAATCAGCGGGGTATGCCCTAGCAACCATGACCTCTACCACGGATCCGCACTGCATCGAGCTGCGCGAGGCGCTGCGCTCGGCGGCGTCGGCCCTCAAGGAGCACGGCCCGCCGTTCGCTCTTGCCGGCAGCTACGCCCTGTGGGCCTACGGCGCACCGGAGCCCACCCACGACGTGGACTTCGTTGTCACGGAGTCCGATGTATCGGCCGCCGCCACCGTGCTGGGTAAGGCCGGGTTCACGATCGAGCGGCCTCCGGAGGACTGGCTGTTCAAGGCTCATATCGGTGAAACCGTGGTTGACGTATTGCATCGGGTCAACGGTCAGGTGGTCGAGCCGGCGACGCTGGACGTCGCCGAAGAGCGCGTGGTGCTTGCCGTGCGCATGCCGGTGCTGCCGCCGACGACGGTGTTCATCCAGAAGCTGCGCGCGTTGACCGAGCATTACTGCGACTTCACGAAGCTGATTCCGGCCGCACGGGCGATCCGTGAGCAACTGGACTGGGACCGGATCGAGGAGGACACCGCGGACAACGATTTCGCGGCCGCGTTCTTGGTGCTGGCGAGTCGCTTAGGTCTGCGCGAGTAAAACCGGCCGACCAGGGGTACCTCAGAGAACCATGGATTCACTGCCAAGCCGGGACGATGACCTCGAAGAGGTCGTCGACCAGATGCAGAAAAACGTGACCGACGAACGCCGGGAGGAGAACGTGCCCGGCAACGCCACCGAGCGTGAACAAGCTCCGGTCCGTGACCCCGAACCGGAGCAGGAACCGCCCGACTGACTCCCGATTAGTGGTTACGCAGCTTGGCGACCAGCTTGTCCTTGGTGAGGCTTGAATAGCCGGACATACCAAGCTCTTTGGCGCGCTTCTTCAGGTCCGCGACCGTCCAGTCGTCATACGATCCGGACTTGCCACCCTTGCGGCCGACCTTTGACTTGCCTTGGCCCGCGGCCGCGTTGGAGATCCGCGCAGCTTTCTCCTTGGAGTCACCCTTTTTCCGCAGGTCCTTGTAGAGCTTTTCGTTCTTGATCGACGAATTCGGCACGACGCCACCTCCTATGCGTGATTGACGCTGCGACTTGAGTGCCCCGATCGGCGCACGTCAAACGCGCGAGCGCAACCTAAACGGCCTCGCCGGTCGGTGAAACGATCTGACGGACAGGGCCTTTGATGCGATCGGCGATAAAGCGTCCGGCCAGCGTGGTCACCGCATCGGTCGCCCGCGCGGCGAAGCCAGACCTGCCATCGCAATTCAGTGCCGCGAGCGCGTGCCGCGCGACCTCGGCGGGAAGGTTGCACCGGCTTCCGCCCCCGCCCCGCGGCAACGACGTAATGACCTTCACACCGGAGTCGCGAACATCCTGCTGCAACATGTTGCCGAACGCCTGCAGGAAGGCCGAACTCGCCGAGTAAACCGCGGTCCCCAGCCCGGGACCGCCGTCATCCGGCGCCGCGGTCAGCAGGACGCCGCCACGGCCGTACGTTGCCATGCGCTCAGCTTGCAATCGCGCTAGCGACATCGTGCCGCGCACGCTGCTGTCCACCAGATCCAACGCACCGTCCAGGCTGTCGTCCGGGCACATTGCATCGTTCACCGAGACCGTCAGTGCCGCCACGGTCACCTGGCGGCCATCGGACACCACCCGACGATGCAGCCACTGCGCGTTGTCCGCGCAGCACAACGAGACTTGCTGGGCCTGCACATCGGTGCCAAAAACCGTGAGCGCTGCTGCTGCAGTGTGGATTTCGTCATACCCGTCGGCAATGATCAAGTCGTAACCACGTCTGGCGAACTGTTTCGCTAAAGCAAATCCCACGCCGCAACTGGCACCGGTGATCAAAGCCAACTCGCCTGTCATACATATGTTCCTTTTCACTTGGCCCGCAGACGCGCGCTACCCGATGCCCCGCACCGCCAAACAATCTCTTCGCTCAACGGCTATTGCAAGCAACGGCTGCAGATCGAGCCGACTGACCGTTTTATCCCTCATCAACCGGGAACACGTTCAACGCGATGCGCTGCGGCCGGCTCGGCCGCAGCGTGGAAGTGATGAGAAACGGATGGGAAAAGCGATGAGCGACAGCAATAGTGGACCCGAAGCAGGTGCGAAGGGCGTCGCCGAGGGTGTGAAGGGCAAGGCCAAGGAGGCGTTCGGCACCGTCACCGGCAGCGACGACATGAAGAACGAGGGCCGGGCGCAACAGGACAAGGCGGACGCCCAGCGTGATGTCGCCAAGAAGGAGGCGGAAGCCGAATCCGCTCGTGGCGGCGCGGAGGCGGCCGAAGAACGGCAAAAAGAAAACCAGTAGATGATCCCCGTTCCTGCGCCGCGGTCCCAGCCATTCGGTTGGGACCGCGGTTTTTGCTTGACTCAGCGCGCCGCAGCGCACCAGACCTCGCGATAGCGCTAAAAACCGAAATTTCTCGGACTTTGGCGGTGCGGTTGCTTGCGCTTGAAGAGGGTATGCGAAGTGGTGATGCAGGCGACGAACGGGCAGAGTGACCTCGGCGGTGTAGTGGCGATCGGCGCTTCCGCGGGGGGAGTTGAGGCGCTGTCGAATCTGGTTCCGGGCCTTTCCGCGGACTCGCCCTACGCCTACCTCGTTGCGTTGCATATGCCTCCCAGCGCTCCCAGCGTGCTGGCGCGAATCATCGATCGCAAGGGTGCGCTACCCGCAAGGACCGCCGAGCACGGAACGAAACTGGAACCCGGGCACATCTACGTGGCCCGACCTGACCACCACCTGTTGGTTGCCGACCACCAGGTGGTGCTCTCCCAAGGACCCACCGAGAACGGCCACCGCCCGGCAATCAACGCGTTATTCCGGTCGGTCGCAGTCGCTTTCGGCCCGCGCGCCATCGGGGTGTTGTTGTCCGGCGTGCTGGACGACGGGGTATTGGGGTTAGAGGCGATCCGCTCGCGCGGCGGCATCACCATCGGCCAGACGCTCGACGACGCGCTGTTCTCCACAATGCCGGCCAGTGCCGAAGCCGCCGGGGTACTGGATCGACAGGCCCGGGCGGCAGACATCGGCGCCGTGCTCAAGGAGCTGGCCGAACGTGATATCAAGGAACCGCAAATGGAACCGGACGACTCCCTGGAGTTTGAAAACCGCATCGCCATGACGGCACGCTTCGCCACCGTCGACAGCCAGGAGTTAGGTCCCGCATCCGGATACACCTGCCCGGACTGCAACGGCTCGCTGGCGAAGGTCGGCGAGGACAACTACCGGTGCCGGGTCGGACACGCCTGGTCCCCGGATTCGCTACTCGCCGCGCGCGACGACGAAATCGAGAACGCACTCTGGATCGCGCTGCGCAGCCTGCAGGAGAAAGCCAAACTCGCCAGGCAACTGGCCGATAAGGCCGGACACGGTCTGCTCTTCCAGCGCTACACCGCATCGGCCGAGGAGACCGAACGCGCGCTGGCGGTGCTCAGCGAGCGGCTTTCGGCCGCCGGTCCGCGTGCCGGAGACGTCGGTGAGTAAACCCAGCGCAGCCCTCATCGGCGTGGACCGACAGCGCGACGTCGCCATCGTCGTCACCGACGGGGTGTTGAACAGCCTCACGTATCGGAGTGTTCGGGACACCGTGATCAAAGCCGCCCTGGACGAACCCCGGGCGGTGATCGTCGATGTCAACCGGTTGTCGGTTCCGTCTCCCTCGGCCTGGTCGGTGTTCACCAGCGCACGCTGGCATGTCAGCACCTGGCCGAATGTGCCGATCCTGTTGGCATGCAGCGATATTGAGCGAAGACGTGCAATCGCCGCGAGCGCAGTGACGAGGTATGTGCCTGTGCACACGTCGATGGAAGCCGCGCTGGATGCCGTCGACGACCTGGCCTCGCACGGGCGGCGCCGAGCACGTGCTGCGCTGCCGCGCTCGCGCGCGAGCATGTGGCTTGCCCGTTCCATGATCCACGAATGGCTCACCACCTGGTCAGTGAACCAGTTGATTCCGGTCGCTGGAACGGTAGCCACTGTGTTTGTCGAGAACGTGCTCGAACACACCGAAAGCGCCCCGGTGCTGGTCGTGGAGAACTGCAAAGACACGCTCACCGTCGCCATGAAGGATTGCAGCCATCAACCCGTGAACCGCCGCGAGTATGCCGCCGGCGGCATCGACGCCGTATCGGGCCTGGCGATCGTCGGAGCCTTGTGCCGAGCGTGGGGTAGCACGCCGACATCCTCCGGGAAAACCGTGTGGGCGGTGATCGGCTCCGAGAACAGGCTCTGACTCCGCGAGTAGTGTCAAGTGCTACGACGGCGTTAGGCGGACGGCACCCAATGAGCGGCACCACGGACGAGTCCTTCGAAGCTCTGTTGCGGTACCTGCGGGATTCCCGCGGCTTTGATTTCACCGGTTACAAGCGAACGTCGTTGATGCGCCGCGTCCGCCGTCGGATGGATCAGGCCAAATATCCCAGTTTCGAAGAGTACCTGGACGTTCTACAGGCCAGCTCGGACGAGTTCGCGGCACTCTTCAACACCATCTTGATCAATGTCACCGCTTTCTTTCGCGACCCCGAGGCGTGGGATTTCCTCAACGAAGCCGTCGTCCCGCGGCTGTTGGCCGAGCGTGGGCCCAACGATCCGATTCGGGTATGGAGCGCCGGCTGCGCCTCCGGACAGGAGGCGTACACCCTGGCCATCCTGTTGACCGAGGCGATGGGACCCGACTCGTTCCGTCAGCGCGTGAAGATCTACGCGACTGACATCGACGAGGAGGCGCTGGCCGAGGCGCGCGCCGCTTCGTTCGATGCCCGGGCCGCCGAATCGGTACCGCAGGAACTGCTCGGTCGTTATTTCGAGCAAGTCAACGGGCGCTACCTGTTTCGTAAGGACCTGCGCCGGGCGGTCATCTTCGGCCGCAATGATCTGGTCAAGGACGCTCCGATTTCTCGCGTCGACCTACTGGTCTGCCGCAACACGCTGATGTACCTCAATGCGGAAACGCAGCGGAATGTGTTGAGCCGGCTGCATTTTGCGCTTGCACCGCAAGGGACATTGTTCCTTGGGCATGCCGAGATGCTGTTGAGCCACAGCGACCGGTTCACTCCCCTGAGCCTGCCGAATCGGATATTCCGGAAGGCCGCCGGTTCACACCTGGGTGTCGACCGCTATGACCCGGGAGCATCCTTCTACGAGCGGCAGGGCGAGCTGGCCGGCCTCACCACCGTGCGCGACCTGGCGTTTCGCGCCAGCCCGGTGGCGCAGATCGTGGTGACCGGGGACGACACCGTCGCGATGATCAATCAGCAGGCGGAGACCATCTTCGGTCTCTCCGCCCGCGACATCGGCCGGCTGCTGCGTGACCTGGAGGTATCCTACCGCCCCGTCGAACTGCGCGCCTACCTGGAACAGGCGAAGGTGGAGCGGCGCTCGGCCCGCATCCAGGACGTGCGGTGGCAACGTCCCGGCGTCGACACGGTGTGGTTCGAGATCCACGTCAACCCTCTGGTCGATGCGGAAAACGGCCTGCTCGGCGTATCGATCGTATTCTTCGACGTCAGCGCCACGCGTGCGCTACTCGACAAAGTCGTCCAGACCAATCGGCAGCTCGAGACCGCGTACGAGGAACTGCAATCCACCAACGAAGAACTCGAGACCACCAACGAGGAGCTGCAATCCACGGTGGAGGAACTCGAGACCACCAACGAGGAGTTGCAGTCCACCAACGAAGAGCTCGAGACGATGAACGAGGAGCTGCAGTCCACCAACGAAGAGCTCCACACAATCAACCAGACGCTGCGCGAGCGCAGCCTCGAGCTCGACAGCGCCAAAGATTTCCTGAGCTCGCTGACCAATTCGGTGCAACTGGGCATGGTCGTGGTCGACCGGGAGATGCGGGTGGTGGTGTGGAACCGCGCCTGTGAAGAGTTATGGGGGCTGCGGACCGACGAGACGACCGGCGCGCCGTTGACTTCGCTGGACATCGGCCTGCCGGTCGACGGCGTGCGGCCCCTGATCGGACACGCCTTCGTCGACACCGACGGTGCCGGCGAGGCGGTCGTCGATGCGATCAACCGGCGCGGACGCCCGACCCGGGTACGCGTCACCTGTGCTTCACTTCGCACCACGGTCGGCAGCATCGGTGGTGCGCTGCTGCTCATGGAGGTAGTCGGTTAACGCCTCAGGCCCGAACGCCACCGTTGGCTGCGAACCCCACCGGGTGCCGACTATCCGTTAAGCGAACCTCTCGGCCGGCACCGTTTCCCCCGAAGCGGCCCGGGTAACTCCACCCATGTTATCGAGCGGGTTAGGAGGAACCGCGGGAGTGAAGATTGCGATTGTCTGCGGAGACGACGTATTTGCCGAGTACGACGAGCTTGCGGGGGACCACGTCGGGGAATGGCACCTACAGTTCTGCGCTGCACTCGCCGAGCACGGACATGCGGTCACCGCCTATCCGCGGCGCCGGCTCGGGAACGCGGCCGACATCGCTGATCGCGCCTTCCGGACCCAGGCAATCAATGCCGGACCGACGGCCACGCTCCGACCGCAGGACGTACTACCGTTCGTCGGAGAGTGGGCGGGCGAATTGCACCGACTCTGGGCAGCCGATCCGCCGGACGTCGTGCATGCGTTCGGCTGGATCGGTGGACTGGCGGCGCAGCTGGCCGCGCGGCGGCTGTCACTACCCACCGTGCAGAGCTGTCACGGGCTGGCTCCGGCGGACCTGGCCGACGACCCGGAACGTAGCCGTGTCGAGCCGCTGTTGATCCGCGGCGCTACGTGGATGACGGGCGGCAGCAGCGAGGAACTCGACGTGCTGACCAGGCTCCGGCGCCACCGATCCCGCTTGGCGGTCCTGTCGACCGGTGTCGACATCGAACGCTTTGCCTCAACCGGACCGAAGTCGTCCGGGAGCGGCATGCACCGCATCCTGCAGGTTGAAGCAAGTTCGTTGCCGTGCAACGGTTTCGACAGAACTATCCAACTTCTGCCGAAAATTCCCGACGCGGAGCTGATACTCGTGCGGACCGGCGCCGCGCCCGGAGACCGTCTCGAAGTCGAGCGGCTGGCCGCCCGAGTGGGTGTGAGCGATCGAGTTCATTTCGAAGACAAGGTGATTCCGGCAGAACTGCCCTCGTTGATGAGGTCGGCCGATGTGGTGGCTTGCACTGCTCGCGAGGTGCCGCAGGCCGCCACGGCGTTGCAAGCCATGGCCAGCGGCGTGGTCGTCGTCGGGGTGGCGGTCGGTGCGCTGGTCGACACCGTGATCAACGGTGTGACCGGGCTGCTGGTATCACCGACGAAGCCATTTGAGTTGCTGTCAGCGCTGAAAAGCCTACAGGCAGAGCACTTCACAAGGCAGAGCATGGGTTCGGCCGGACGGTCGCGTGCGTTGTCACGATTCAGCTGGGACCGAATTGCCCTGGACGCACTCAACATTTATCAGCAGGCCAGTTCGCCGGAACTGCCGCATCGACGACGTACCGCACGCCATCGACAGAGTCACATCAACGTTTAGGTGGACCCGTGTCTACAGCCATCAGTCAAAACGGCCACCGGGTCACCGATAGCCCGTCCGAGACGCGTCACGCCGGCGCGTTGCAGCACGACCACTTCCACACGACCGATGCTGAAGCGGCCATGCGCTTCTTCGAACGTGCCTACAAGCCGGGCTGGCGGGTCAGCGGTCTACCGACGGGTTCGGCTCTTACTCATCGGCGCTTTGAGGCGGAGTCGATCACGCTCGACGAGTTGGAACTGAAGGGCCGGGCCGGCTACGAGATCCGCACCGACGAATCGCTGCTGGTGATCCAACCGCGATCGGGCAAGCTGACCATTGCCGGTGAGCAGGCCACCAGTGTGAGCACTGCGGTTGTCGCCGCGGCGGGCATGCCGTGCGTGCTGTGGGCCGACAACGCGCGCTTCCACGTGGCGAGTCTGGATTTCCGACTGCTGAGCAAGGTCGCCGCCGACCGAAACGGTCCGCTACCCCAACAGGTGCAGTTCACGGACTGGCGGCCGCGATCCGAGCATGCGGCACGCAGCTGGCTCCGCGCGCTGGACTACGTGGCCGCCACCTTCGAATGCGCCGACACCGCCCAACGGCCACTGATCGTTTCCGCGGCGGGCCACCTGCTGGCTGCGGCAACGCTGGAATGCTTTCCGTCCAATGTCAACGCCGAACAGGCGCTGCTGAGCAGCTCGGCGGTCCCGCCGGTGCTCAAGAGCGCGGTGTCGTTCATCCATCGCCATGCCGGACACGGCATCGGGATCAACGACGTTGCGACTGCGGTACGGCTGACCCCCCGGGCGGTGCAGTACCTGTTCCGCCAGCACCTGGACACCACTCCGACCGAGTTCCTCCGTCGAGTGCGCCTACACCACGCCCACCAGGATCTGATCTCCAGCGACCGGACCACCAACACGGTCAGCGAGGTCGCCCAACGCTGGGGCTTCGCCCATACCGGCCGGTTCGCGGCGCTGTACCGCCGCACCTACGGCCAGAGCCCGCACACCACGCTCCAGCAGTAGGTGGTCACTCGCCGCGAGCGCCGATATCGGCGACGAGGCTTTCGGCGATGTCCCGCAGCTTGATGTTGGACTCTTGCGATTCCTTGACCAGCAGGTCGAATGCCGAGTCGGCGTCGACTCCATATCGGAGCATCAACACGCCCATGGCTTGATTGATCACCGCGCGGCGCGAATCGACAGCAAGCAATGCGTCGCTGAGGTGCCGTTGCAGGTCGGCGTCGAACTGATCGGTGATGTCGACGTAGAACCCGCCGATGCCCAGTAGCCTGCCGTCGGACCCGGTGATGCGGTCCCCAACCACGACGACGACGTGCACGTTTCCGCTGGTGTCAACGATCCGGTGCCGGCTGCTGAATGGGGCGCTGTGCCTTCGCACCTGGTCGATCAGCTCGGCAACCGTCGGCTTGTCGTCGGGATGCTTGTGCTCAAGAAGCAGCTGGGTGGTCGGTTTGATAGTGCCGGGTTCGTAACCGTGCATCCGAGCGACCTCGTCCGACCACTCCCAGCGGTCCTCCCGGGCCAGGTAACGGAATTTCCCCACCGGCGGCCACCGGCGGACCTTCTTCCGCCGAGAATCTGCACACACCAGCCCAATGTAATGCCGATCTGCCGGACTGAAGCGCTCCCCGGCACTATCAGGCCGTCTTGGCCAGCTCCGTCGAGCCCGGCCCACCGTCGCTCTTGGCGACCCGACGAATGAGCGAGCGCGTCGCCTTTTCCAATATCAGCTGCGCTTGCGGTCGCGGGCTGCGTTCGGCCCGCCGCGTTGCCGAAGCGATCGTCAGTCCCTGGCGATAACCGGTGACCACCCGCGGATCGACATAGGAACCGCGCGCCACCGCGGGGGTATTACCCAACTCTTCGGCGACTTCGCGCATCACCGCGGCCTCCACGCGCTTGGCGACCCGCTGCGATACCGCCGGGTCGGCATCGGCGAACGCCACCGCGGCCAGCACGGTGCCATGCCAGGTCCTTAGGTCTTTAAGACTGTATTCGTCGCCGACCAGTTCCTTGAATCGCGCGCGAAGGTCGTCCGCATGCACCTCCGCCCAGCCGGATGTATTGCGGCACACCAATAATCTCTCGATCGGCTCGGTTCTGCGCAGCAGCGCACGCACCGCGCGCACCACCTCGGGATCCTCGACCTCATAGGTGCGCCGCACCCCGCTCTTGGCCGGGTAGTCGAACGCCACGGCGTCACGGCGCACCGTTACGTGCTCGCACAGCAGGGTGGCCAAACCGTAGGACTCGTTCTCCTCGGCGTACTGCTCGCCGCCGGCGCGAAAGTAGCCGAGGTCGACGAGATGCAGCCCCAGCGCCAGCACCCGATCCCGCTTCAGTCCCCGTCCGGCCAGGTCACGCGCGATCCGCTCGCGATATGCCGGCAACTCCTTGGACAGCTCGAGCACCCGATCGAACTTCTCCTCGGCCCGCTCCTGCTGCCAATTCACGTGGTAGAGGTACTGGCGGCGACCCGCGGCGTCGGTGCCCACCGCCTGAATGTGGCCGTTGGGATACGGCGAGATCCACACCTTCTTCCACGCCGGTGGAATCACCAGGTCCTTGATCCGCTGCAATGTCGCCGCATCGGTCACGAGTTCGCCGTCGGGACCGTAGTAGGCGAAGCCTTTACCCCGGCGCTTGCGGGTGAGTCCCGGCTTGTCCAATACGCTGCGCCGCAGCCGCATCTCACTCCTAGACGTGTCCCCCGACTCGAGTTCGGCTGGAAGCTGAATTACCCGTGCCGCGAGCCGCTACACCTGCCGGCTGCGAAGCAGCAGTGGCACCAACAGCCAAGAGACGGCAAACAGCGCAAGCGCGCACGCACCCGCGATGACGCCTGCGGCAACGCCGGCCACCGCGTCGAAAATGATCACCGTCACCCCGGTCAACGCCAGCCCCAGCAGCAGCAAGCCGCCATACGCGCATCGGTGCGCCGCAGCGACCAGCACCGAAAGCCGATGCCGCCGGAACAGCAACCGGTGCATGCCCACCGGCGCGATGAGAAACACGGTGGCGGCCACCGAACAACCGACCGTCACCAGATAGACCACCCGGATCGGCTGGCTCATGACGTCGAAGCGGGTTTGAAAGGGCAGCGTCAGCAGAAAGCCCGTCAGCAACTGCACACCGGTCTGCACCACCCGCAGTTCCTGCAGCAGGCTGGCCCAGTTTCGGTCCAGCCGTTCTATTTCAGTCTCGCCGCGCTCGCGGCGATTCCACTGCTGATCCCGTTCGGGATGGTCGACCTCCACGACGTGATCATCCCCCTAATGCCAAACGACCCGCCACCTCGCTGTGACGGGTCGTTTGCCGATCATGAAGGGAATCAGCCGGCCATGAACTCGTGGTAGGCCGATGCCAGGTTCGGCGGAAGCACCGAGACGTTGCACTGCCGCTCGGTGTCGCCGATCGGCGCCAGGATCCCGCGCAGGTCGTAGTACTCGTTGGGATGCGCGGTGAAGTAGCTGCGAATGTTGGCAGCGGCCTCTCCGCGGGGCTGCCCGTAAGCTGCCGAGACGACCTCATTTGCGCCCGGGTGCCCGGACAGGTACTGCTGCGCGTCGCCGGTCACCGAGGAAACGGTGGCCCGGACGCCCTCCGGACTGCAGTCGGGCGCGGCCGCGGCCGACGGCGCACCGGCAATACCCAGAGCGATTCCCCCGAGCAGACAACCGGCGCTGACGCCGGCAACTCGCCGACGCGCGACGTTACTGCTGAATTTCATAATGAATGTTCCTCCGAATGAGTGAACCGATCGATGAGGTCCCGAAACCCCGAATTCCAAAGTAGCGGAAGCAAAAAGGTGCGTTCATTGCTGTTCGCGCACAACGAACATGCGGATCCGGCGCATGGGAGATAAATGTGTGACGCGAGCAACTCCCGTTGCGTATTTAGCTAAGCAAACGACCAAGCAAGCCAACGATCAATGAGATTTCTCAGAAAACTGCGCAACTTCTTAACGAATCGTGATCTGGATTCGTGATGCAACCGTTATCTCAGCTCGGGCCATCACAGCGGGCCACTTCGTTTATTGGATACCATTGCGCCGCAATGGATCCCGGCGCTAACGGTTGAGCTTGCCGTCCCGCACACCGGTCAGTGCGTCGTCCAGCGTCGGGTAGAGCGGAAACGTCTTGTCCAGCCCGGTCAGGTGAATCGGCCGCCGGGTGGCCGGCCCGCGAGCCACCACACCGAACTCCGCGGAATCGCCCAACTTCTCATAGGTCGCAGCCAGAATTTTGAGGCCCACCGAGCCGAGAAACTCCACCCCGGACAGATCGATAATCAGCGCCTGCGGGTTATCTGTGATGACACCACCAATGGCCTCCTCGAGTGCCGGCGCGGTGACCAAGTCGATTTCGCCGCCGATGCTGAGCACAACGACGCCGTCGTGGTCGGAGACCGTGGCGGTGATCGAATCGGGAGCTGACAACGGCGATCCTTTGTCCGGGCCTTCGGTGTGCTGCAAGCCTAACCCGCCGTGCAGACCGCGAGAAGAAGAAGACCTCAACACGCCCGACGGCATCGCCCAAGCTACTCTCCCCATAGCACCTGCGCCCTGCGGATGCGCGAGTCGGTGGGAGGGCATCTATGTCTGATTCGGCGGCAGATTCCAGCGGCACCGGCACCGGCGTCTCCAGTGAAGGTTTGTTGCCGCAGCTGGTTCAGCACCTGCGGCGGAACAGGACCGCCCTGCGCGAGGAGTGGGCACGCCGGATCACCGAAGCGGAGTTGCTCACCGCGATGACGCCCGAGGAGATCTTCTCCGAGGCAACGGCGGTCTACGACAACTACGTCGAGGTGCTGGAGACCGGTAGCGTCGAAGCCCTGCAGGACTACGCACGCGACCTCTCCGAGCGCATCATCCCCCGAGGGGTGGAGACCGACGAGGTGCTGGGCATCGTGTTGCTGCTGCGCGACGTGCTCGCGCGCTCGTTGTTCGAGAAGTACCAAGCCGAGTTCGACATGCTCAACCGGGTGCTGGACGCCTACGAGCCGGCCGCCAACCGCATCGCCAATACCGTGGGCGTCAGCTTCGTGCAGGAACGCGAACGCATCATCCGTCAGCAGCAGGAAGCGATCCGCGAGCTGTCGACGCCGGTGCTGCAGGTACGCGAGCAACTCCTGATTCTGCCGATCATCGGCGTGCTGGACAGCCAGCGTGCCCGGCAGGTCACCGAGCAACTGCTGCGGGCGATCCGGGCAAACCGAGCAAAGGTCGTCGTCATCGACATCACTGGTGTGCCGACCATCGACTCCACCGTGGCCAACCACCTGGTGCAGACGGTCGACGCGTCGGGACTGATGGGTGCAAGCGTGATCATCACCGGCCTGTCCTCCGAGATCGCGCTCACGCTGGTCACCATCGGGCTGGACCTGTCGAAGATGAACGCCGTCGGCGACCTGCAGGGCGGTATTGAAGAAGCCGAACGTCTGCTGGGTTACGAAGTCACCCGCACCGGCGAGTAAGCCGGCTCCGCATGCCAGTACCGATCTTGAAGCAGGGCGCGATACTGATCGCGACCGTGCAGGCCGCCTTGACCGACTCCGACACCGAGCGGCTGCGCGAAGACCTAATGGAGCGGGTCAGCCGGTTCCGCGCGCAGGGCATCGTCGTCGACGTCACCGCTATCGATGTCATGGATTCCTTCGCGGCCCGGTCCCTGCGGACGATCGCGCACATGACCCGGCTGCGGGGGGCCACCACGGTGATCGTTGGCCTGCAGCCGGAAGTGGCCTTCGCGATGGTGCAACTGGGGCTGGCTTTCGACGACATGAGCACCGCGCTGGACCTGGAAGAGGGCATTGCCCTGCTCAACAAGCAGCTTGGACTGGCCAGATGGACGATCGGGCGCGACGGTGGCGGGTGAGACGGTGGTCGCCATCAACACCTCCGACGACATCGTCGCCGCCCGTAAGGCCGGCCACCAGCTCGCCCTGGACCTCGGGTTCTCCCTGACCGACGTCACCATGATCGCGACGGCGATCTCCGAGATCGCCCGCAACATCACCAGCTATGCCGGCCGAGGCGAGGTCCGGGTCGGCGTCGCCGACCGCGAAGGCCGTACGGCGCTGGTGGTCCGCGCTGAGGACGACGGCCCCGGCATCGCCGATATCGACCGCGCGATGGAAGACGGCTACACCACCGGACGCGGTCTGGGCATGGGGTTACCCGGTGCCCGCCGACTGATGGATCGACTGATCGTGGAGTCGGCGCTCGGCCGCGGCACCGTCGTCGAGATGTGGAAATGGGTTCCCGCCCGTGCCTGACCGTTGGCGATCGGGGGGGCGGTTCGGGCCGATCGAATGGGCGACGGCGAGCCGGTCACGCCCGGGCGAGTCGGAGTGCGGCGACCAGACGCTCGCGCTCGACGTCGACGGGCACGTCGCACTGTTCGGCCTGCTGGACGGTCTGGGCCACGGTCCGGCCGCCGCGGACGCAGCGCTCGCGGCGGTCGATGCGTTGACGGCAGCGCGAACGGAGCGCCTCGAGGTGCTCATCGCGCTCTGCCACCGCGTGCTGGCCGGCACCAGGGGCGCGGCGATGACCCTGGCGCAGATCGATACGCAGACCCACAAGCTGAGCTGGACCGGAATCGGCAATGTTACCGCCCATCTGGTCGCCAAGAGCATCAGCGGTGTGCAGGTCCGATCCAGTGCGCGGCTGGTCGGCGGGATCGTCGGTTTCCGCATCCCGGAAACCCGTCCGGCGCAAGTGGTTCCGATGCGTACCGGGGATCTGCTGGTGATGGTCAGCGACGGCATAGCCCCGGATTACTTGGACAACATCGATTTCGCGGCCTCGGCCGCCGACATCGCCGAGCAGATCCTGACCAAGCACGGCAAGGAAACCGACGACGCGACGGTGCTCGCGGCCCGTCACCGGGGCATTTCGTCATGACTTATACCGCCGACTTCCACAACCAGTACGTCGCCGCCCTGCACAGTTACGTGCGCACTCGCGATGAGGACAGCTTGGCTGTCGGATACGACCTCGGCAGGCGTGCCCTGCAGGAACAGGTCAGCATGCTCGACATCATCGAGAACCACTTCCGGCAGGTCGACGAGCTGTCCAAAAAGTCAGGCGTCGACGCCGCCACCGCGCTGCAGTTCCTGCTGCAGACGCTGGCCGCGCTCGACGTTGCGACCCGCGGATTTCTCGACGGCACAAAGCGATACGCGGAGCAACGGGCCCGTGCCGAAGACCTGGCCGATCGCGAGCAGTTCCGGGCCGCGTTGGTGAATTCCCTGCAGGAAGGCTTCTTCGTCGCGGACAAAGACGGCGCGATAGTGGAGATGAACAACGCGTTCGCCGAGATCCTCGGCTACCCGCCGGAAGGCATGCCGTACCGATGGCCGCAACCCTGGCTGATCGACAAGCGAATCGCGGCCGAGCACCAGGAACGGGTCCGTGCGGAGGGCAGTGCCCAGTACGAGATTCCCGTGCGGCACCAGGATGGTCACCTGGCCTGGGCAGCGGTGAGCATCAACGCGGTTCGGGGACCCGCTGGTGAGCATGACGTCTATGTGGGAACCGTCCGCGACGTCACCGCCGAACGTGCCTTCGCCGCGCGGGAAAGCGCCGTGATGCGGTTGGCCACCTCGGTCAGTGTGGCCAAGAGCGTGGCCGAGGTGCTGGCGATCACCCTGGAGGAATGCCGGACAGCGCTTGACGTGAGCCGTGTCGTCGCGGTGATGTGGCCGCCCGCTGACGGGGAGCCGACAGTCGTGGTAGCCGGTGACCCGCCCGAAACCAGCTGGCGCACAATGGATCCCCAGCTACGTCAGACGTTCCAGGATGCTCGTCACCAGTTACCATTGACCGCCAAGACGGTAAGCAGACCAGAGGCGGACGGCAGGACGCACGGATTGGTCGTGATGCTGTCCGGCGCCGCGGACGTGGCGTTATGGCTGGAACTACGAGTCCCACGGTGGGTTTCGGCCGAAGACCGGTTGCTGATCACGGTCCTCATCGGTCACCTCAGTCTGTCCATTCAGCATGTCCGCCAATTCGAAAGCGCCCGCGTCACATCGCTCACCCTGCAGCGCGCGATGCTGCCGCCGCTGAAGCCACCGCCCGGTTTCGCCGTTCGCTACGAACCGGCGGTGCCGCCGCTGGAAATTGGTGGTGACTGGTATGACGTCCTCCCGATCGACGACGACCGCATCGGGATCGTCGTAGGAGATTGCGTCGGGCGCGGACTGCCCGCCGCGGCGATCATGGGTCAGCTGCGCAGTTCGGCACGAGCACTGTTGCTCACCGGCGCGAAGCCGGCGATATTGCTCGAGCAACTCGACGCGGCGGCCTCACTTATCCCCGATGCCTACTGCACCACAGTGTTTTTGGCGATTCTGGACACGGCCACCAGCGTGCTCGAGTACAGCAACGCCGGGCACATGCCGGCCGTGCTCGCCCAACCCGGCTCGGGTGAAACGATGATGCTTACCGATGCGAGTTCGGTGCCACTAGCGGTGCGTCGCAACGAGACTCGTCCACAAGCTGCCAAAGTACTGCTCCCCGGCGCGACGCTAATGCTGTTCACCGACGGCTTGGTCGAGCGCAAGTACGAATCGATCGACGAGGGACTCGCGCGCGTCGCCGCGGTGCTGGCCGGCTCCGCTGATTTGCCGGTCGACGCTGTCGCCGACACGGTGCTGGAGCAATTGGCTCCGGCGGCGGGGTACGACGACGACGTCGCGATGGTGGTGTACCGCCATGCGCTGGCGCCGCTGCACATCCAGACCCACGCCGTGCCAGAAGAATTGGCCCCCATCCGGCGGCGACTGACTTCGTGGCTCCGAGCGGCCGGTGTCTCGGATGAGCAAGCCGGTGACGTCGTGCTGGTGCTCAGCGAAGCCTGTACCAACTGTGTCGAACACGCCTATGCGGGCCGAGATGCCGCAGACATGTCGCTCGAGGCAGAGCTGGCGGGCGACGAGATACACGCCCGGATAGCGGATTCCGGCCGTTGGCAGCCACCGGCGGAGAATCCGGGCAACAGCGGCCGGGGATTGCTGTTGATGCGGGCGATGAGCGCGTCGATGCAGGTCACCGAGGGGCCCGACGGCACAGTCATCGACCTGGTCTTTCGGGTCGGCCGGCCAAGTCCCGATGAGCAGGGTCACTGAACGGCGCCGTTTGTATGTGTGCCATGCGGGTAAACAATCGTGTGACCTACGCGTCGATCATCGCTGAGCCCGCCCTGCCTGCGGCCCACGGTCCGTTGTCGACCGCGGTGCGCCGCACCCTGAGCGCGCCCGCTTCCCGCGAGCTGTCCGGGCGCATCAGCGCCTCGGTCCGTGACGCGGACCCGTATGGCTTGGATCTTCAGCTGGCCCTATACATGTGCTACGAGCTGCATTACCGGGGCTTCGCCTCGGTAGACCCCGAATGGGAATGGAATCCCTCGTTGCTGGCCCTGCGGTCGGAACTGGAGCGAGTTTTCCTGGCCGGTGTGCGCCGCGACGTCGGCCCGATCGATGCCGACCACACCGCCGCGGCCGAAATGGACGCCATCACAATCGAACCGGCCGACGGGACGGGGCCGTCGTACTATCTGCGGGACACCGGGACGTGGGAGCAGATGCGCGAGTACTTCGTGCACCGGTCGCTCTATCACCTCAAAGAGGCGGACCCGCATGCGTTCGCCATTCCCCGGCTGAGCGGCACCGCCAAGGCCGCGTTCGTCGCGGTCGAATTCGACGAGTACGGCGCGGGCAGCGGCACGCGGATGCATCAACAACTCTTTGCTGACCTGCTCGAAGCAGCCGACCTCGACTCGACCTACCTCGCTTATCTGGACGCAGTGCCCGCCGAATCATTGGCCGTGGTGAATCTCATGTCGCTGTTCGGGTTGCACCGGCGCTGGCGCGGCGCGGCCGTCGGGCACTTCGCGTCGACGGAGATCACCTCGCCGCCCGGCTCCCGCCGCATGGTTCAGGCCCTGCAGCGCCTGCAGGCGGCGCCGGCCTGCGTCGAGTTCTACCGCGAGCACGTCGAAGCCGACGCGGTCCACGAACACGTGGTGCGACAGTCGGTGGTCGGCGACTTGGTGGCGCGTGAACCGAACCTCGACGCCGACGTGGTGTTCGGGATCCGCGCGCACGCCGCCGTGGAGAATCGTCTGGCGGATGTGGTGATGGCCGCGTGGCAGCGGGGTGAGTCCTCGCTGCGCCGGCCGCTCAGCTGAGCTTGGCTTTGACTTTGGTGCTCCGGCATCGCCGGTGGCTGGTGTCGCACAGCGGGTAGTCCTGGCTGCGCCGGCACGTGCAGATGGCGACCATGAACCGGTCCGATTCGATCACGGCGCCGTCGGGCATCTCGATGGAGACCGGGCCGGACACCAACACCGGCCCGTTGGGCACCACCTGAACGCGCGTCGTGCTCACGACTTGTCTGCCCGGATCACCACAAGTTCCTCTTCTCGGCACCCTGGCGCGATTTGGCCGGTCTCCTCCAGCCAGTCGGCCCGTGCCGTCAACACCGGTCCGAACGGAATGAACTTTCTGGCAACAACATACGCATCCAGCCCCGCTGCGCGCAATGCGTCCAGTGTCTGCCGGGTGCCGGCGAGACCCGAGTGCACCAGTAGCAACGAACCGCGATCCGACAACAGCTTTGACGCTGATGCGCACAGCGGATCAAGCACCAGGCGTCCGTCGAGGCCGGCGTTCCACGCCCATGACGGACCGGCGGTGGACGGAATCACGTCTGTGTCGTCGACGGCAGGGGTGGGAACGTATGGCGGGTTTGACACCACCACATCGAAGGGACCGTAGTCCAAGGCGTTGGCCCAAGAGCCCTGCCGCACATCGACTTCAACGCCCGCGTTGGCCGCGTTGCCGCGCGTGTACTGAACGGCATGCGGACAAATATCGAAGGCAGTCACGCTGGCGCAACCCATTTCGGCGGCATTGATGGCGATGAACCCGGTGCCGGTACATAGGTCGAGCACTCGGCGCCCTGGAATCAGACCGGTCCGCCGCATGGTGTCGACAAGCAGGAAAGAATCGGATTGCGGCTGGTACACCCTTTCGGCGACCAGAGAATCACCCGGTGCTGGGTATGTGGTCGTCACGGCAAGCCTTTCTCGACCTTTGGAGCTCGGCCGTGACGGTCACGGCTCGGCGTGTTAATGCCCGCAAACAACTGGGTTAAAACCGAATCACCCGGCATGTTCGGGCTTTTAGGCCGAGCCGGCCGGTGTCTGGGCCAATTGCTTGAGGAGCGTCGAGCAGAACGCGGACAGGTCTTTGGGTGAGCGGCTGGTGATTATGTTCCCGTCGACCACGACCTCTTCGTCGACCACACGAGCGCCCGCATTGCGCAAGTCGGTACGGATACTCGGGTAGGAGGTCATCTTTCGCCCCGCCACCACGCCGGCTTCCACCAATGTCCACGGGCCGTGACATATTGCGGCAACCGGCTTTCCGGAATCGACGAATTCACGCACGAATGAAACGGCCGTGTCATCCAGTCGGAGTTTGTCCGGATTGACCGTCCCGCCGGGCAATACCAGCCCGTCGTAGTCGGTCACCGACGCGTCCGATACCGGTCGGTCGACTGTGAACTGGCCGGCGGGCTCCAAATCGTGGTTGCGCGCTTCGATTTCCCCGTCCTTCAGCGACAGCAGCTCTACCCGCGCGCCAGCGTCCTGCAGCGCGTCGCGGGGCTGCTCGAGTTCGACTTTTTCCACGCCGTCGGCAGCCAAGATCGCAATCTTCCTGCCCTCCAACTCGTTTGACATCAGTCCAGCTCCTTTACGGATTGAGGACAACCTTGGTGCAGCTGTCCTGCTTGTGTTTGAAGATCTCGTAGCCATGGGGCGCCTGATCGAGATTCAGGTGGTGGGTGATGATCATCGTCGGGTCGATCTCGCCCTTGCGGATTCGCTCGAGCAATGGACGCATGTAGCGCTGCACGTGGCACTGGCCGGTCTTGATGGTCAACGATCGGTTCATCACCGCACCGATCGGGAACTTGTCCATCATGCCGCCGTAGACGCCGACGATCGAGATGGTGCCACCATTGCGGCAACTCATGGCAGCTTCCCGAAGTGCATGCGGGCGTTCGGTTTCCAGACGCATCGCCTGCTTGACCCGATCGTAGGCATCCACCACGGTGGTGCTGTTGCGAGCCTCCATGCCGACCGCGTCTATGCAATGGTCGGGACCGCGGCCGGCAGTCATGTCCTGCAACTCGCCCAGCACCGACGTTTCCTCGAAGTTCAGTGGCGTGGCGCCGAGGCGCTGGGCCAATTCGAGGCGATACGGCACGCGGTCGATGGCGATGACTTGGGAAGCGCCCAGCAAGATGGCACTGATCATCGCGAACAGACCGACCGGCCCGGCACCCCACACCGCTACGACATCACCGTGCTTGATGTCGCACATCTCGGCACCCATGTAACCGGTCGGCAAAATGTCGGACAGGAACAGCACCTGGTCGTCGGTGAGATCGTCCTCGACCTTGAGTGGCCCGATGTCGGCGAACGGCACCCGAGCATATTCGGCTTGGCCACCGGCGAATCCGCCCAACATGTGCGAGTAGCCGAACAGACCGGCGGGTGAGTGGCCCATCAGCTTCTCGGCGATTCCCGCGTTGGGGTTGGAATTCTCGCACAGCGAATACAGGTCGCGGTCGCACGCCGAGCACGCTCCACAGGCGATCGGAAATGGCACCACGACACGGTCGCCGACAGCTAGGTTGTCAACGCCTTTGCCGACTTCCACTACCTCGCCCATGAATTCGTGGCCCAGCACGTCACCGTGCTTGACGGTGGGAATGTAACCGTCGTAGAGGTGCAGATCGGATCCGCAGATTGCGGTCGAGGTGACCCGCACGATCGCGTCACGGTCGTTCAGGATCTTGGGATCCGGAACCGTTTGCACCTCAACGCTATTGCGCCCCGCCCAAACTGTGGCTCTCATGCTATGCCCCCTTGCTTACCGGCTGGGCGGCCTGTTGATGCATCTGACGGAAGGAGACCGGTCCTTCCGGCGATCCGTCGGAGCGCAGTACCTGCCCGGTCTCTAAGATCTGCTTAGATCGGCGGAGATCGTCGTTGACTTGCTGATCGGGCGATTCGCCGAACAGGGTCGCCACTGCCTTTCCGATGGCGCCGCCGGGCATTTCATAGGCGATGGTGACCCGAACTTCGGTGCCCTTACCGGAGTTGTCGGGGTTGAATTCCACACAACCGCTGTTCGAGATGCCGGAACCCGGCACCGATTGCCAGGCGATGCGTTTGCCCGGCTGGTCTTCGACGATCTCGGCATCCCACTGCACGGGCTGTCCGATTGGGGCGTTGGCGACCCAGTGTGACCGGCCGTTCTCGTCCGAGGTGACCGTTTTGAGGTGATACATGAATTCCGGCAGGTTTTCCAGATTGCGCCAGAAGCCGTAAACGTACTCCGGCGAGCGCTGTACGGTAACCGCCGCGCGCACGGTCTGATGCTTGTGTTCTCCGCCGTGACGTGCGTGTTCGGTGCGGGTGGTACGCAGCGCGGCATACAGATCGGCCGCACCGATCACCGAAAGGGCCGCGGCGGAGGCGATGCCGCGCCGTCGCCGGCCCGGACCCCGGCGGGCCACGCCCGCTGCCAGGACCGCGATGTCCAGCACATCGCCGGCCACTCGCGTCCACACCAGCTTCTCCGGTCCCAGCAAAAGCGCTGCGGCATGGCCGCATTCGCGCAATCCCAGGGCGCGGATGGCGGTCCGTGACCGCCGCGTCTCGTCCACGCCGGCGAGTGCCGCCACTCCCCCGGGCGCCAGCACTTCGGACAGGCCGAGGCCCAGACTGGCCACGCCGAGCCCCTTGACCAAGGTCGTGGTGGTACTTGCTGCGGAATCATTCATCGCCAAACTCCTCGCACTGCCAGACGGCAGATTCCTGCGGTCGATGCTTACCGACCCATACCCGCGCGACAGTCACCCAAACTCGTCGACCGTCAATTCGCTGCGGCGCGCAACGCCTCCAGCAGGGGTTCTGCGGCTTCCTTCAAGAACTGTTCCTGGGACTGGCCGCCGATCTGAATCAGCGCGATATCACTGAACCCGGCTTCCCAGAACGGCCGCACCGCCTCCACGATCGCGTCCAGGTCCGGCCCACACGGGATGCTGTCCGCGACGTCTTCGGGCCGCACGAATTGGGTGGCCCCGGCGAAGCCGGCCGGGGTCGGCAGGTCCGCATTGACCGTCCAGCCGCCGGCGAACCAGCGGAATTGGTCGTGCGCGCGTGCGATCGCGGCGTCCCGGTCGGGGTCCCAGCAGATCGGGATCTGTCCGATCACCCGGCCGGCGCCGGGCCAGCCGCCGACCTGGCGGGCGGCGTGCCACGCGTCGACCAGTTCCTTATCGGGTTCGACGGCGACGAGATGGTCGGCGAGTTTGCCGAGCTTCTCGACGCCCTTGTCACCCGACATGGCCACCGCGATGCCGGGGGGTATCTCGGGCGCGTCCCAGAGGCGCGCGGAGTCCACCTGGAAGTATTCGCCGCTCCAGTTCACCAGTTCACCGCCGAACAGGTCGCGGATGATTTTGATCGCCTCGCGCAGCATGTCCTGGCGGCGTTCGATGGTGGGCCAGCCCTTGCCGACGACATGCTCGTTCAGGTTTTCGCCGCTGCCCACGCCCAGCGTGAACCGGCCGCCGGAAAGGATCTGCACGGTAGCGGCCTGCTGCGCCACGATCGCGGGGTGATAGCGCATCGTGGGACAGGTGACGTAGGAGTAGAGGTCGACCCGTTCGGTAGCGTGCGCGACCGCGCCCAAAACCGCCCAGGCATTGGGGGCGTGTCCTTGCGACGCCAGCCACGGTGAGAAGTGGTCGCTACAGACCTCGAAATCGAATCCCCGCTGCTCGGCCGAAACGGCATCGCGCACAAGCTCTTTGGGGCCCGTCTGTTCAGTCATCAGGGTATAGCCAAACCTCGCCATACCGGACGGGTACCCGGACGCTCGGATGGCAAACGGCACCGGGTGGCACCACCGCTAGAAGGGTGGTGGGTCGTGGTCGGGGTTGGGTGGTGCTTTGCCCTCGGGGTGGTTGTAGCGGGCTTGGCGGGTGGTTTGGCGGGTGTGGTGGTTGTGGTTGCGTTCGGTGGCGATGCGGTAGGCGCGGTCTTGGGCGCGGGTGCGGGCGCGTTTGGGCATCATGGCGGTGCGCGGGGCGCAGTAGTCCTGCGGGGGGC
>NZ_LZMH01000024.1 GCF_001673635.1 Mycobacterium asiaticum | reverse complement strand
GCAGGGTGGATTTGCCGGCTCCGGAGGGGCCGACCACGGCCAGCAAGCTGCGTTGGGGCAGCACCAAGCCGACATCGCCGCCGACCGCCAATACGCCCTATTCCTGCTCGCCCTACCCCTGCTCCTGAGCCTGTTCACCTACGCCGTCCCCGGCGACGCCGGCCTCTCCCTGGCCGACGCCATCAGCCAGCAATCCAAACAACCCACCCAACTGCTGGTGCTACTCATCATCGGCGGAGCCCTGATGGGCTGCGCCGGCTCAATCCGCGAAATTGTCAAGGAACAGGCCGTCTACCGGCGCGAACACGGCATCGGCCTATCCGGCAGCGCCTACCTCGCCTCCAAACTCGCCGTCTTGGGCGCCATCACCGGCTTGCAGGGACTGATCGTCGGATTCCTCGGCGTTGCGTTCCTCCCGTTGCCCGACGATTCGTTGCTGCTGCACGCCGGCAACCCGCAGCTGCTGCGCTGGGTGGGCCTGGCCGAGGTGACGGGAGCAATCATCGCCGTCACCGTGGTCTCGATGATCCTGGGTCTGTTGATCTCCGCGCTGATCGGCAACGCCGACCGCGGCATGCCGCTGCTGGTGCTGGTGCTGATGGCCCAACTGGTGTTGTGCGGCGGGTTGTTCGCCGTGCGGGACCGGGTTCCGCTCGAGCAACTGGCCTGGCTGTCCCCGTCCCGCTGGGCCTACGCCATGGCCGCGTCGTCCCTCGGGGTGAACTACATCCGCATCACTGACACCGACCCGCTCTGGGATCACGATCCAGCCCATTATCTGAGCGCGTTGGGCATGTGCGTGGCGCTTGGCGTCGTCATGGTGATCCTGCTGGCGATCCGGTTGAAGCGGCTCGACCCGCAACGCCGGGCGCGCCGCTAAGCGGCGGTAGACGGTGTCGAAGCCGCTTTGCTGCTGCCGATGGAAGTGACCGCGGCCCCGGGTCATCCCGATGACAAGACCCTAGTCAAGGCCATATCGGTCGGTCTACGCTAAGCGCCAGCCTGTGGTGCTAGCTTGCCATGAGTTTGCCCCACGGCAACGTGCCTCGACGAAGGAGATGTTGATGAAACTGAAGCTCTGGCGCCGCGCCGGCGTTGTGATCGCCGCGATGGTTGTGTCGATGGCTTTCCTGGTGACCGGTTGCGGCTCGAAGCCCAACGCGTCCAACGGGGGATCGAGCTCCGGAGCGAATGTGGATGCCGCCAGCACGGTCAAACAGGCTGCCGATGCCATGCGCAAAGTCACCGGGATGCACGTCAGCTTGACCGTGCAGGGTGCGGTGCCCAACCTTGCCGTGACCAAACTCGACGGCGACGTGTCCAGCACTCCGCAGACCGCCGCCACCGGGACCGCCACCCTGATCGTCGGCAAGGACCCCGTCGACTCGAAGTTCGTCTTCGTCGACGGCCATCTGTACTCCGACCTCGCCGAGTCCGGCAAGTTCACCGATTACGGCAACGGCGCGTCGATCTATGACGTCTCGACGCTGCTCGACCCGGACCGCGGCCTGGCCAATGTGCTGTCGCACCTGCAGAACCCGAAGGTGGCCGGCAGCGAGCAGGTCAACGGCATCGCAACCACCAAGATCACCGGGACGTCGTCCACCGACGATGTCGCCACGCTGGCCGGATCCCGCCTCAGCCCGAAGGACGCACCGCCCACCCCGACCACCGTATGGATCGCCTCGGACGGCTCCAACCACCTGGTCAAGATCGAGATCGTGCCGGTCGAGAACGGCACCGTGACGATGACCATGTCGGAGTGGGGCAAACAGGTCACCGCCACCAAGCCCGCCTAGCCACCACCCCCGATGGCCCCGACAAAGCGCTCGCCCGATGACCGACCTGGGAAAGGAATCCTCATGGGATTGACGGCTTTTCAACGACGTGCCGCGGTCGCCGTGGCGAATATCGTCCTGGTCGGTTCGACGACCATAATGCTTGCCCCCGCGGTACACGCCGACACCTACTGGGGCGCGATCGCGCACTCCAGGGACGGCAAGGTGTACGGACGCACCAAGAACGCCCCGTCCAAGGCTGCGGCCGAGAGCGCGGCGATGGGCGCATGCGGCTACTCCGACTGCAAATTGCTGGTCACGTTCAAAGAGTGCGGCGCGATCGCCCAGAACAACAACCCCGACTACGCAGGTGGTTACGGGCCCACGCTCGCCGCAGCGCAAGCCGACGCCCTGAAAACCCTTGGTACGCCTGGATGGATCGGAACCTGGTACTGCAACGGCTAGGCCCGGCGGGGTGCTTCGGTCCGCGGCCCCTGCGCTGAAACCTCTGCAGCAGAACATCGTCAGCGATCGTTTGCGCTGAGGCGAAGGCTTCAGAAAGCTAGGCTGACGCAGCGGAGGCTATGGATGGAAGACCGGACCGACACGATCACGACCGAGGTACCGCGGTTGGAGGTGCGCGGGGGTGGCCGGACGTGGCGGGTGACGCCGGATCGGGTGTGGCGGTTGGGGCGTTCCAGTGAGGTGGATATCCGGTTGGAGAATCCGCGGATCTCGCGGGTGCATGCGGTGTTGGAGCCTTCGCCGGCGGGGTGGGTCGGTACCGAATGGTGCGCGGCTCGACGGGCGGTGGCGGCAGCACCGCTTCCTGGCTGCGCCGCACGATGTCGGCGACCTGGTCCTGGTCGGGCTCGCTGAGCGCCTGCTGCGCGGCGCGGGCCAGGTCACCGGCGCTGGGATACCGATCGGCCGGTTTCTTGGCCATGCCGCGAGCGATCACCGCGTCCAGCGCCCGCGGCACTCCCTTGCGGGCCGCGCTCGGCCGGGGGATCGGATTGTTCATGTGCGCGCTGATCAGTACGCCGGCACTGTCGGACTGGTATGGCGCGCTGCCGGTCAGGCTCTCATACAACACGCAGGCCAGAGCGTAGATGTCGGCCCGGAAGGTGACCTGGTCGTTGCCGAAGCGTTCGGGCGCCATGTATTTCCAGGTCCCGACGGCGGTGCCCATCTGGGTGATCTTCTCGTCGGTGGTGGCGCTGGCGATGCCGAAGTCGACCAGGTAGGCGAAGTCGTCGCGGGTGACCAGGATGTTGGGTGGTTTGACGTCGCGGTGCATGACGCCGGCGGCGTGTGCGGCGTCCAGGGCCGAGGCGATCTGAGTGATGATCGCGACCGCCCGGGACGGCGTCGGCGGGCCTTCCCGGGCGATCAGCTTGTCGAGGTCGGTGCCCTCGACGAGGCGCATCTCGAGGAACAGCTGACCGTCGATCTCGCCGTAGTCGTGGATGGGCACCACGTGCGGTTCCTGCAACCGCCCGGCGATGCGCGCCTCGCGCTTCATCCGCTCGCGAAACACTGGATCCTTGCTGACGTTTTCCGACATCAGCTTGACCGCGACGGTCCAGCCCTTGACGGTGTGTTCGGCCTCGTAGACCTCACCCATTCCGCCCCGGCCGAGCGGTCGCTTCAGCCGGTAGGGCCCGAACATCGAGCCCTCACGCGAGTCCGGCGCCGCGCCCATCGCTGATCCCCCCAACCAAGGTTCGCCCGCCAGCTCTCAATACCGTTGGCTCACCTAGGGTTTGGCGCGCGATGCGCCAAAACCACGGTCGGCCAACTGGTTTGGTCAGCCGTACTTGGCCCACCAATTGTGCAGGTCTTCCAGAGTAGCGGGATCCCCGAACACGTCACTGAGCATCAACTTGCCTTCGTTGCTCCAGATGACGTTCGGGTGGTTCTTGTAAGTGCCGCAGGCGATCATCCCGGCCGTCACCGTCGGATCCCGGTCGTAGTGCCACCCGTCCGGGGACGGTCCCTCTCCCGGGCAGTTCGTCAATTGCACGGCCGCGATGTCGTCGTTGAACGCGGACTTCAGCGTGGCCAGGTTCGGGAACAGTCCGTAGATCGCGCGACTCGGGCCGCCCTGGTTGGTGTTCTGGCCGCAGTCGAGCATGGCGATCGTGTTGGTCCAAACGCTGTTCGGCTTGGGTGTCGTGGGTGTGCATGTCCCGGACGGATAGCCCGAAGGCAGCATCGACAGCAGCTTGCTCTGCGGACTGCCGCCGGGAGTTGTCGTCGGCGAACTCCTCGTGGTGGTGGTGGCGGTCGTGCTGGAGGAGGCCGTGGTGGTGTCGTCCGCGTTGTGGTTGTCGCCCGGCTTCGTCGCGTACCAGATACCGATGCCGGCGACGACGAGAACGACGACCACCGCAGCGGCGGCCGCCACGATGGGCCACGGGTTGCGTTTGCCCCCCGGTGGTTGACCACCCTGGGTCCAAGCGGCGGGACCGGCCGGTGGCTGGCCGCCCGGTGGCGTGCCGCCCCAGCTACCGCTCTGGAAGTACTGCGGAGGCTGCGGCGGCGGAGTCTGGCTCGGAATCGGGCCGCTGCCCGGCCCCCAGGAGGGCTGGCTCGGCGGGGGCTGGCGCTGCAACGGCCCCGATCCGATCGGGTCGCCGTAGGCCGGCGGCGGCGAATACTGCGGCGCACTGGGCAGCGGGCCGCTGCTGGGACCGGACGGTTGCGGGGTCACCGCGGTGCCAGGCAGCGTGGACTCGCGACTGCGGCGCAGGATGTTCTCGGCGTGGTCCTGGTCCGGGTCGCTGAGTGCGTCGTGCGCGGCGCGGGCGAAGTCCCCGGCGCTGGCGTAGCGGTCTTCGGGCTTCTTGGCCATGCCGCGGGCGATCACCGTGTCGAAGGCCTTGGGGATGCCGGCCCGTTGCGCGCTCACCTGGGGAATGGGATCCATCAGGTGGGCGGTGACCAGGGTGGTCGCGCTGTCGGCGCGGTAGGGCGGCGCGCCGGTGAGGCATTCGTAGAGCACGCAGGCCAGGGCGTAGATGTCGGCGCGGTAGGTGACCTCGTCGTTGGAAAAC
>NZ_LZMH01000023.1 GCF_001673635.1 Mycobacterium asiaticum | reverse complement strand
GCCGTGGCAGCCCGCCACCAGCGCCGATGCAGCGGCAAGGACGGCCAGTGTGCGCCGATCCGCCCGCGGTCCCGGCGGCGATCCCGAACCTGCGCGACAAGCTCGCCCAGCTGCTGATGGTCGGGGTGAAGAACGCTGACGACGCCAGAGCCGTCGTCACCGACTTTCACGTCGGCGGCATCATCATCGACAGCGACACCGACCTGACCATGCTGCCCGGTCCGCTGAGCGACATCGCGCACGCGGCCACGCCGCTGCCGCTCGCGGTGGGCGTCGACGAGGAGGGCGGCCGGGTGTCTCGCCTGCGCACCCTGCTGGGCGGCCGGGGGCCCACCGCCAAGGAGATGGGTGCCGACGAACCGGGGGTGGTGGTCGGCGACGGGCCCGGTTTGGTGCCGCCGTGGCAGCCCGCCACCAGCGCCGATGCAGCGGCAAGGACGGCCAGTGTGCGCGCTAAAGCCATCCGGACATGCTGTCACGGGGCGTTTCAGCGCGGGGTTCGGGGGGCAAATCCCTTGCCATGTCCCCTGCCATGCCCCGGTTTACGCTGACGGCCGTCGCGGCCAGCATTGTTGCCGGCCTGTCGTTGGGCGCCGTGGCGACCGTCGGCGCAACGCTGCTGGCGCAGGGCGCCCCGCCGGCGGTGCGGAATGCGCCGGCGCCGGTGGTGGTCTCCACCGTGGTGCAGTACGGCGACCGGCTCGGTCCCGAGCCGAGGTCGCTGACGCCGTGACGGCAAGCCGGGTGCCGTCGTTCTGCTAGGTTGGCTCACCCTCGCCCGACCAATCACCTACGCAAGCCGGGTGCCGTCGTTCTGCTAGGTTGGCTCACCCTCGCCCGACCAATCACCTACGCAAGCCGGGTGCCGCCGTTCTGCTAGGTTGGCTGACTATGAACCGGATCGTCGCGCCCGCCGCCGCGAGTGTCGTCGTCGGCCTGTTGCTCGGCGCGGCCGCGATCTTCGGGATCACCCTGATGGTTCAACAGGACACCAAGCCGGCGCTGCCCGGTGGCGATCCAGGGTCATCGGTGCTCAACCGGGTCGAGTACGGCAACCGTAGCTAGCCAGACGCCGGTCCGGACCGCCGGACCCGCAAGACCCGCCGTGCATTCGTTGGTGACACCGCTCTCGCGCCGTTGGTTGATGCTGGTCGGCGCGGTCTCGCTGGTCCTGGCGTTCGCCCAGGCGCCCGGGCAGGTCTCGCCGGACACCAAGCTCGACCTGACCGCGAACCCGCTGCGTTTCCTGGCCCGGGCTACCAACCTGTGGAACAGCGAGCTGCCGTTCGGCCAGTCACAGAATCAGGCCTACGGCTACCTGTTCCCGCACGGCACGTTCTTCCTGGCCGGGCACCTGCTCGGGGTGCCCGGGTGGATCACCCAGCGGCTGTGGTGGGCGGTGCTGCTCACGGTCGGTTTCTGGGGGTTGCTCCGGGTCGCCGAGGCATTGGGCATCGGCAGCCCGACGTCCCGGATGCTCGGAGCAGTGGCATTCGCGTTGTCGCCCCGGGTGCTGACCACGCTCGGATCAATCTCGTCGGAAACGCTGCCGATGATGCTGGCGCCCTGGGTGTTGCTGCCGACGATCCTCGCATTGCGCGGCACGTCCGACCGGTCGGTGCGGGTGCTGGCCGGCCAGGCCGGGCTGGCGGTGGCGCTGATGGGCGCGGTCAACGCCATCGCGACGCTGGCCGGTTGCCTGCCCGCCGCCATCTGGCTGGTCTGTCACCGACCCAATCGACGGTGGCTGCGATACGCCGGCTGGCTGCTGGTGGCCGTGGTGGTGGCGATGCTGTGGTGGGTGGTGGCGCTGAGCCAGTTGCGCGATGTCAGTCCGCCGTTCCTGGACTTCATCGAATCCTCCGGGGTGACGACACAGTGGTCTTCGCTGGTGGAGATGCTGCGCGGCACCGACAGTTGGACGCCGTTCGTCGCGCCCAACGCGACCGCCGGTGCGCCGCTGGTCACCGGGACGGTCGCAATCCTGGGCACCTGCCTGGTGGCCGCGACGGGTCTGGCCGGGCTGGCCAGTGCCCCGACGCCGGCGCGGGGCCGGCTGATAACCATGCTGCTGGTCGGGGTGACGCTGCTGGCCGTGGGCTACAGCGGCGGGCTGGGTTCACCGGTGGCCCACCAGGTGCAGGCGTTCCTGGACGCGGGCGGCACCCCGCTGCGCAACGTGCACAAGCTGGGACCGGTGATCCGGATTCCGCTGGTGCTCGGCTTCGCGCATGTGCTGGGCCAAATCCCGCTACCGGGAAGTGCGCCGAAGACGTTGTGGCTGAAAGCCTTTAGCCATCCCGAGCGGGACCGGCGGATCGCGGTGGGGATCGTCGCGCTCACCGCGCTGCTGGTGAGCACGTCGTTGGCGTGGACCGCGCGGCTGACCCCACCCGGCACGTTCCGCGCAATTCCGGACTACTGGCACGAGGCCGCCGATTGGCTCAGCGCGCACCAGCACGGGCGGGTGCTGGTGGTGCCGGGCGCGCCGTTCGCGACCCAGGTGTGGGGCACCACCCACGACGAACCGCTACAGGTGCTGGGCAGCAGCCCGTGGGGTGTGCGCGACTCCATCCCGCTGACGCCGCCGCAGACCATCCGTGCGCTGGACTCGGTTCAACGGCTGTTCGCGGCCGGCCGCCCGTCCGCCGGTCTCGCCGATGCCCTTGCCCGACAAGGTATTTCGTATCTGGTGGTGCGCAACGACCTGGACCCCGAGTCGTCGCGTTCGGCGCGGCCGATCCTGGTGCACCGAACCGTCGCCGGCTCACCCGGACTGGCCAAGGTCGCCGAGTTCGGCGAGCCGGTGGGTCCGGGTTCACTGGAGGGCTTCGTCAACGACAGTGGCCTGCGCCCGCGGTATCCGGCGGTGGAGATCTATCGCGTCGGCCAGACCGCCAACCCGGGAACGCCGTACTTCGTCGACGCCGACGGCCTGCCGCGGGTCGACGGCGGCCCCGAGGTGCTGCTGCGCCTCGACGAACGCCGACGCTTGCTGAACCAACCGGCGCTGGGGCCGGCGCTGATGACCCAGGACGCGCTGGCCGCCGGACTTCCGGCCCCGCTGGTGACCGTCACCGACACCCCGCTGGCCCGGGAAACCGACTACGGGCGCGTCGACAACCACTCGTCGGCGATCCGCGCGCCCGGCGACGCCCGGCACACCTACAACCGGGTGGCCGACTACCCCGTCCCCGGCGCCGACCTGGTGTACGGCGGCTGGACCGGCGGCCGCGTCACGGTCTCGAGTTCGTCGTCGGACTCGACCGCGCTGCCCGATGTCGCTCCGGCCACGTCGCCCGCCGCCGCGATCGACGGTGACCCGGCCACTGCGTGGGTGTCCAACGCGCTGCAGGCCGCCGTCGGACAGTGGCTCCAAGTGGACTTCGACCATCCGGTGACCAACGCCGTGCTGACCCTGACCCCCAGCGCGACCGCTGTCGGCGCCCAGATCAGGCGCATCCTGATCGAGACCGTCAACGGCAGCACCACGCTGCGGTTCGACGAGGACGGCAAACCCCTCAGCGCCGCCCTGCCGTACGGCGAATCCCCGTGGGTGCGGATCACCGCGGCCGGCACCGACGACGGTTCGGCCGGTGTGCAATTCGGCATCACCGACCTGTCCGTCACCCAGTACGACGCGTCCGGCTTCGCCCATCCCGTGCAGCTGCGGCACACCGTGTCGGTGCCGGGCCCGCCGCCGGGCACCGCGATCGCGCGCTGGGACTTAGGGGCTGAGCTCTTGGGCCGGCCGGGCTGCGCGCAGGGGCCCAACAACGTGCGCTGCGCGGCTTCGATGGCGCTCACCCCGGAGGAGCCGGTCAATCTCAGCCGCACCCTGACCGTGCCGACGCCGGTGTCGGTCATCCCCGCGGTATGGGTGCGCCCGCGGCAAGGTCCCAAGCTGGCCGACCTGATCGCCGAACCGGGCACCACCCGGGCACGCGGCGATGCGGACCTGGTCGAGGTGCTCGGCTCGGCTTTCGCGGCCACCGACGGTGACCCAGCCACCGCGTGGACGGCGCCGCAGCGGGTGGTGCAGCACAAGGATCCGCCGACGATCACGCTGAACCTGCCGCGGGCGACCGAGGTGGCCGGGTTGCGGCTGTCGCCCAGCCGTTCGTCGCTGCCCGCGCATCCGACGATGGTGGCGGTGGATTTGGGTGACGGCCCGCAGGTGCAGGCGGTGCGGCCGGATGCAGAGGCGCAGACGCTGCCCCTGCATCCGCGTGTGACCGACACCGTCACGGTCAGCCTGCTCGACTGGCAGGACATCATCGACCGCAACGCGCTGGGCTTCGACCAGCTCAAGCCGCCCGGCCTGGCCGAGGTCGTGGCACTGGGCGCCGACGGCAACCCGATCGCGGCGGCCGACGCCGCGCGCAATCGCAGTCGGGAGGTCACCGTCGACTGCGACCGTGGTCCGGTCATCGCGGTGGCGGGTCGGTTCGTACACACCTCGATCCGGACGACGGCGGGCGCGCTGCTGGACGGCTCACCGATTGCGGCCACGCCGTGCGAAGCCGAGCCGATCGCGCTACCGGCGGGGCAGCAGGAGTTGTTGATCAGCCCCGGCGCCACGTTCGTCGTGGACGGCGCCCAACTCTCCGCGACGCCGGAATTACCAAGTGCGGGAATGACTTCCGCGAGTACCGGTATCTGGGGGCCGGACCGCCGCGAAGTCCGCGCGTCCTCGTCGCCGACCCCGCGGCTGCTGGTGATACCAGAGAGCATCAACCCCGGTTGGGTGGCACGGACCCGCGACGGCACCCGGTTGACGCCGGTAGCGGTGAACGGCTGGCAGCAGGGGTTCGTGGTGCCGGCCGGGGACCCCGGCACCATCACGCTCACGTTTGCGTCCAACTCGGTGTACCGGGCCGGTCTAGCCGTCGGGCTCTGTCTGCTGCCGCTGCTGGCGGTCCTCGCGTTCTGGCGGCGGCGCCGGGCGGCCGACGACGATCCGGCCGCCGTCGCCTGGACGGCCGGGCCGTGGGTGGCGGTGCCGCTGCTGGGCGCCGGAGCGCTAATCGCGGGCGCACCCGGTCTGGTGGTGGTCGGGGCCGCAATTGGGTTGCGGTACGGGCTGCGGGACCGTGCGCGGTTGCTGGACCAGATGACCGTCGGTCTGGGTGCCGGCGGCCTGATCCTGGCCGGTGCACTGCTGTCGCGGCATCCGTGGCGCTCGGTGGACGGGTATGCCGGGCATTCGGCGAGTGTGCAACTGTTTGCGCTGATTTCAGTTGCCGCGGTGGGCGCCTCGGTGGTTGCGTTCCAGGCGGCGCGCTCCGACGGGGAACGGTAGTTGGCTGTTTTGTCTCGGGCTGGTTGACTGGCTACTGAGGAGTTGACCGCCATGGCATGGTTTTCGGCACCCGAATACTGGCTCGGCAGAATCGTGCTCGAGCGTGGCGTGGCGCTCATCTATCTGATTGCGTTCGTCGGGGCCGCACAGCAATTCCGGCCGCTGATCGGAGAACGCGGCATGCTGCCGGTGCCGGGTTTCCTGGCGAAGCGGTCATTTTGGCGGTCGCCGAGCATCTTTCACCTTCACTATTCGGACCGGATGTTCGCTGTCGTCAGCTGGTCCGGAGCGGCGCTGTCGGCCGCGGTGGTGGCCGGAGCAGCAGATCTGGTGCCGCTGTGGGTTGCCATGCTGATATGGCTGTCGTTGTGGGTCCTTTACCTGTCGATCGTCAATGTGGGTCAGACGTGGTACGGGTTCGGCTGGGAATCCCTGCTTTTGGAGACGGGGTTCCTGATGGTGTTTCTCGGCAACGCGCGGGTGGCGCCGCCAGTGCTGACGTTGTGGCTGGTGCGCTGGCTGCTTTTCCGGGTCGAGTTCGGCGCCGGGCTGATCAAGATGCGCGGCGACCGCTGCTGGCGGGACCTGACCTGTCTGAACTACCACCACGAGACCCAGCCGATGCCGGGCCCGCTGAGCTGGTTCTTCCATCATCTGCCCACACCGCTGCACCGGATTGAGGTGGCGGGCAACCATTTCGCGCAGTTGGTGGTGCCGTTCGGACTGTTCGCTCCGCAACCGGCGGCTGGGATTGCCGCCGGCATCATCATCGTCACGCAACTGTGGTTGGTGCTGTCGGGTAATTTCGCCTGGCTCAACTGGCTGACAATTCTGTTGGCGTTCAGCGCCGTTGACCAGTCGTGGCTGGGCCTCGATACGCCCCACCCAGGATCACCGCCGCTGTGGTTTGTCGGTCTGGTGATCGCATTCGCGGCCGTGATGGTGGTGCTGAGTTTCTGGCCGGCGCGCAACATGTTGTCGCCGCACCAGCGAATGAACGCGTCGTTCAACTCATTTCATCTGTGCAACACCTACGGCGCCTTCGGCAGCATCTCGCGCACCCGCTGGGAGGTGGTGATCGAGGGCACCGCCGAGGTCGAGCCTGCGGAATGGAAGGAGTACGAATTCAAGGGCAAGCCCACCGGCGTGCGTCGCATGCCGCGGCAGTGGGCGCCCTACCACCTGCGGCTCGATTGGCTGATGTGGTTCGCCGCGATCTCGCCCGGTTACGCGCTGGGCTGGATGACACCGTTCCTGCACCGGCTGCTGCGCAACGACGCGGCGACGCTACGGCTGTTGCGGCACAATCCTTTTCCCGATGCTCCGCCGCGGCAGGTGCGGGCGCAGCTGTACGAATACCGCTTCACCACTCCGGCCGAATTGCGGCGTGACCACGCGTGGTGGCACCGCACCCTGATCGGCAGCTACCTGCCGCCGCTGTCTTTGTCTAAGGGAGCAGGCTCGCAAACAGATTCGCGAGATTGATGCCGGAGGCGAAGTCACCGGAATTCGCAATCCCGGAACTGAACAATCCGGTGTTGAGGATCCCGACCGTGCTGCCGTCGCCGGTCAGGGGGCCACCGTAGTTGCGCAGACCGGTCAGCTCGAAGCCCTGGTTGAGAATGCCCACGCTGCGCAAGCCGGTGTTCAGCAGTCCCACACTGCCGATCTTGCCGGTGTAGTTGAAGAGGCCCGCATTGCGCCCGCCCGGACCGGAGTTGTTGGCGCCAGAGTTGTTTCCGCCTGCGCTGGTGTTGTTGAATCCGGAGTTGCCGGCGCCGGTGTTGCCGAAGCCGGAGTTGGGCTGGCCGCTGTCCGTCCCGATCCCGATGCCGGTGTTGACGTTGCCCGCGTTGAAGGCACCGGTGTTGGTGTCGCCGGCGTTGCCGAAGCCGGTGTTGACGTTGCCCGAGTTGAAAAGCCCGGTGTTGCCGCCTAATTGAGCACCTGAGTTGAAGCTGCCGAAGTTGGCTCCGGCGCCGGTGTTTCCGCTTCCGAAATTGAAGCCGGCACCGGAGTTGAAGTCGCCGAAATTGTGTCCTCCACCGGAATTGAACATGCCCATGTTGCTGCCGGCGCCCGAGTTGAACGCGCCGAAGTTCAGCGGGCTGGAGTTGGCGAAGCCGGTGTTGATGTCGCCGGAGTTGGCGAAGCCGAAGTTTCCGACGCCGGAGTTCGCGACGCCGACATTGCCGCTGCCCGAGTTGAAGAACCCGATATTGCCACTGCCCGAATTGAACAAACCGATGTTGCCGCTGCCCGAGTTCAGCGGGCCGATGCCCACTTGGTTGTCCCCTGTAAGCCCGATGCCGAAATTGTTGTTTCCGGTGTTACCGAAGCCGACGTTGCCGTTCCCGGTGTTGCCGAAGCCGACGTTGTTGTTGCCCGGCACGCCACCGGCACCGGAGTTGCCGCTGCCGATATTGCCGCTACCAATATTGCCGCTGCCGAAGTTGTCGCTGCCCAAGTTGCCACCACCGAAGTTGGAGTGGCCGGTGTTGCCGAAACCGAAGTTGGTGCTGCCTTGATTGCCCGAGCCCATATTGCCGCTGCCGGTGTTTCCTGAGCCGAAGTTCTGATTGCCCGTGTTGCCGCTGCCGGCATTCCCGTTTCCAGTATTGCCGCTGCCGAAGTTGGCACTGCCGGTATTGCCGCTGCCCCAATTGGTGTCGCCCCGGTTGCCGAAGCCGACGTTGAGATTTCCTCGGTTGCCCAAGCCAAGGTTGACCGGGAGGCCTTCGATGGCTGCCGCCCAGGGCCGTAGCTGCGCCGCGGCCGCGGACGCGCCGGCGTGGTAGGCGGCCATTGCCGAGACGTCGGCGGCCCACATTTGTTCGTAGACGCTTTCGGCCGCCGCGATCGCAGGGGCGTTGAGCCCTAACCAGTTAGACCTAATGAGCTGTGCGAATGCGGTGCGGTTGAGCGTGACCGCTTGCGGACGGATGGTCGCCGCCTTGGCGGCTTCGAAGGCGCCAGCTGCGATTTTGGCCTGGCCAGCGGCGTCGGCTGCTCGTGCGGCAGCGGCATTCAGGAACCCCACGTACGGCGCGGCCGCAGCCGTCATCGCTTTCGCGGCTGGACCCTGCCACGCTTGGCCGGTCAACCCGGTGGTCACCGACGCGAACGTTTTCGCGGCCACGGCAAGTTCGTCGGACAGGCCTGCCCATGCCGTTGCGGCCTGCAGCATCGGGCCTGAGCCCGCGCCGAGAAACATGCGCAGCGAGTTGATCTCGGGCGGCAGCACCGCGAAATTCAATGGACAACTCCTCGCCAATTGGCTATCCCTGGCCGGGACCGCTCGATCCTGCCATGCGCCGATACCCGTCCGACGCCGAATGGCTAATCTGCGGCGCCGGGCGAAATCAAGCTGCGTCCCCGTCGTCGTCCTCGGGCGCGAACAGCTTCTCGGGATGATGGAACGTGTTAGTGCGTGGTTGGCCGTGGTCGAGGTGCGCCGGTGGGAGCCATTGGGTTTGGCCGCGAGTGTTTTTGCGGGTGGTCCAACCCTTTTCGGCCAGTCTGTTGTCGGGTCCGCACGCGAGGGTGAGGTCGGTGATGTCGGTGCGGCCGGTGGTGGTCCAGCCGGTGACGTGGTGGACCTCGGTGTGATCCGGCGGTTGGTCGCAGCCGGGTCGGGTGCAGCCACCCTCGAGAGCGTGCAGCATGAGCCGCTGTGCGGGGTTGGCGAAGCGCTTGGCGTGGTAGAGGGCCAGCGGTTTGGCGTCGTCGAAGACCGCCAGATAGCGATGGGCCTGGGCGGCCATGCGGATCAGGTCAGACATCGGGATTAGGGAGCCGCCGCTAGTGCGGGCCTTGCCGGTGCCGGCTTCGAGATCCTTGAGCGTGGTAGTCACGATCACCGTCACGGGCAGCCCGCGGTGCTGGCCCAGCTGTTCGGAGGCGAACAGCGTCCGTATCGCGGCGGCCAGTGCGTCGTGGTTGCGCTGCCCGGTGCTGCGGATATCAGCCTTGGCCTCATCGGCGGGGTTGGCCATACCGGCGGCGGCGAGTTTGGCGAGCATGGCTTCGATCAGCGCCCGTAGTTCGGGGGTGATCAACCCGGACAGGCGCGTCATGCCGTCAAACTCTTGCTTGCCCAGCATCAGCGTGCGTTTGCGGGCGCGGTCCTCATCGGAGTAGTCGCCGTCGGGGTGCAGCAGGTCCATGAGTTGGCGGGCGTACTTGGCGACCTGCTCGGGACGGTACTCGCGCGCCTTGCCGGCTAGGTCGGCCTCGGCGGCCTCACGGGTGAACACATCGACGTAGGTGGGCAGGTGGGTGAAAAAGTCGCGGATGACTTTGATGTGTCCGTCGCCGATCACTCCTTGTCGCTGGGCGCGTGCGGTAGCGCTCAACGTCGGCGCCAAGGGTTGCCCGGTCAATGCGCGCCGTTCACCGAGATCCTCGGCCTCGCCGATACGGCGGCTGGCTTCGGCTTTGGTGATCCGCAACCGATCAGCCAACGCGCACGACAGGGTGCCACCCAATTCTTCGGTGCCGGCTTGGGCGCCGAGCTCGTTGATCAGCACATGCTGGGGCACCCGCAGCCGCCGACCCACACGCTCCAAACGCTCCAAGGCCCGCAACCGCTCCGAATTCGTCAACACCTCAAACGACAACCCACACAACCGATCCAACTCCGCATCGAGCGCATCGAAGACCCCCACGATCTCCTCACGCGAACCCGAAACCATAACCACATGCTATGCGGAGCCACTGACAAGTTTTTTGCGCAAATCGACTGCCGCGTCGACTTTTATCGCGATCCGTCACGCCAGGTATCGGGCAGCAAAGGCGCGCTCGGACCGGCACCGAAATCGTCAACTGCCAGCGTGGCCAGTCCGGCGGCACGCACCCCCGCGTCGGCCACGGTCCCCGCGAAACCCATTGGCCCAGAACCGAGTCGCGACGGTACGCAGACCACCGGCATCGATGCGTCCCCAACCGGCTCATCGCCCGCATCCAAAAACTCGTACCGGTAACCGCGGCCGATGGCTGAACGCCGCTGTCGAGCAGCCCGGTCCTGGTCTCGGTGCCCGAAGGATGCCGGGGTAGCCGCCGCTGCGGTGTCAGAGGCTCTGTCGGGCAATGAGATTCGGGCGCTCATTCCCCAGCCGATACCGGGTCCGGGCCCACCGACCAAGTAACTCGGCCCATCGATGCCGACCGTAACCGGTGATGCCGTCGCTGGTGCCGCGGGCGCCGGTGAAGTGGGCACGGGCGACGCGGCCGGGGCGGGGGCCGGCGCGGGCGCCAGCGCTGGGGCTGCCAACAGCGCCGTCGGCGGCGGCAACTGCTGTGCGGTAGCGGCCGGCACCGAGGCGGGCGACGCAACCGGGGCCGCGATCTGAGCCAAACCGGCCAACCCGGCGAGCCCGCTCAGATTCACTGTCGCGAGATCGAGGAAAGCGGGCACCAAAAGCGGAGTCAACTGGACCAGAAATCGCAACGTCCGCAATGTCCAGTTGACCGCTCGATAGGTCTGCCAGGCAAAGAAATATGCAACCAGGGCAGGGAAATTCGCTGGATTCGTCAGGTACTGCGGGATGTTGGTTTCCAGGTACGCCAGCGCCTGTTGATTGCCGCTGAAGAAGTTGGGCAGGTTCTGCAGGAACTGCAGTGGCGTCCAGTTGGGTTGGCCCTGCCCGGGGATTTGCGCACCGTCCGGACCGAAGATCATCTCCCAAATCTCGGCGGGCGTCGGCAGCTGGAAACCGTTGCCGGCTCCACCTCCGCCTCCGCCGCCACCTTTACCGGTGCCGCCACCAGTGCCGTTACCAGCGCCGCCCCCGCCACCTTTACCGGTGCCGCCCCCACTACCGTTACCTCCGCCGCCTCCGCCACCGTTACCTCCGCCGCCTCCACCACCCGCGGCGGCGGCCGCGTTCACCGTTTCCGTGGTCGCCTGATACGTGCTCATCGTGGTCGCGGCCTGTACCCACATCCGCGCGTAGTCGGCCTCGTTGACGGCGATCGGAATGGTGTTGACACCAAAGAAATTCGTGGCCACCAGTGCTGCGTGAACGGCATGGTTGGCGGCCAATTCGCCCAGCGTCGGCATGGCCGCCAACGCCGCGGTGTAAGCGGCCGCCACCGCCTCCTGCCGGGCTGCCCGCTGGGCGCTGATAGTACTGGCCAACATCAGCCATTGCAGATAGGGCCCATGGGCCGCCGTGTAAGTCGCCGCCGACGGCCCTGTCCACGCCTGCTGCGCCCCGCCCAGGACGGCAGTCAATTCCGTTGCCGCTGATTCGTATTCGACGCTCAGCCCGGTCCAAGACTGTGCGGCGGCCAATAACGGGCCCGGCCCCGGACCGGAACTGAGCAGGGCCGAATGCACCTCCGGCGGAGCAGCCATCCAGACCGACGGCAGCATCGTCAGGCACCCATATATGTCGTTGCCGCCGCCGCGTCACCGACCGCATAACTAATGCCTGCCGCGCCGACCCCGATGCCCGCTCGGGCCAGCACCTCGACACCGACCGCGGCCGCCGCCTCGTGTTGGTTGGCCTCCTCGCTGAACTGCAACGCCGCCTGCACGGACACCGGGTCGGCGGCGGGAGGCAATACCACCGACACGATCGGGGCCGCCGCTTCGTGCGCGGCCGCCAGCCGAGCCGCGATCGCTTCCACCGCCGCACTTGTCGTCGCCAAACCCTCGGGAACGACTCGCAAGTACATCAGTCCCCCTCATCACGCGTGGACACTCGCACAACGGAGGCCATCACCCAGCCCAGCGCACCCGCGGCGAGACCAAAACCCAGGTGGCACAACACCTTCTCCGCCAGACCGGGTAACACCAGCATCGATCCGGCCAACGCGACCAGGTGAATCGGTGCGGCCGCGAGCACCACCAACCATTGTCGGCGCGGCGCCACACCTGCCACCGCATACAGCAACACCGCGGCCGCCAAATAGCGCGTACCGCCCATCGGCGGATGCAGGGAAACGGCGGCGAGCGTCGCGGCGACCCCAACCGCTAGCACCGTCGACCGCCGGCGGGTCGTCAGGACAACCGCTACCAACATGGTCAGCCAGATCAACCCGCGGTGACCGGGCAACCCCATGGGAATGCGAATGTCCGCGTAGCCGGCAATAACCACGACCGCGAGCAGGGGAAAAAGGATTTCCCGCGATAAGCGCGCCGCGCGGGACGTGGTGCTGGCCGGCTTCGCCCGAGATGGATTGACCGTCGACGACGTCATCACGTGCGGTAGCTTACTCCGAATTCATCCGCATCTGCGGGTGCATTCCTGCGTAATCTCTGTGCATGCGGATTATCGCCACTGTAGCCGGACTGCTACTCGCGATCACCATCAATGCATGTGGCACGACGGACGCCGCCGGCGAACTCGTCGTCCAGCAGAACGATCGGGTGCTGCAACGCTTCAGCCTGCACCAGCTGCGCGACCTACCACAGATCGAAGTCCCGACGCCCCAGTCCGGGGGAGCGCACGTTCAGAAAGGACCCACCGTGCGCTCGATCGTGAATGCCGCGGGCGTGACGGACATCGAAAGCGTGCGGGTGGAAGGCCGCGATCCGGCCCAGACATTAGTCGCCGCCGAACTCACCGACCGGGTCATCCTGAGCATCACCAAACGAAACACGGTCAAGCTCACCGGAACTCCGCTTCCCCGCGATCGATGGGTGCGCGACGTCGTCCGGTTGGTCGTCAACTCATGAGCCGCGCGCTGGCCGGGGTGGACCTGCTCATCGGCATCGACGACACCGACAACCTGCTCAGCCCGGGAACGGGTCGCCGCGCCCGGGCGCTGCTGCGCGAGCTGACCGACGCAGGACTTGGCACTGCGGCCGGCGCCACCCGGCACCAGCTACTGGTCGACAATCGAATCCCCTACACGTCGCACAATTCCAGCGCGTGCCTGGCCTGGCGAAGCCCCGCCCAGGATCCGCTGGCGGTGCTGGACCACGTGGTCGATGTGGCCGGTCGATTCCTGGAACGGGTCTGTCCCCCGGATGCTGATCCCGGACTGGTGGTGGCCATCCCAAGTCAGTTGAGCGATACCGCGGCACTGGTCGAATTCGGGCGGCGAGCCAAACGAGAAGTTCTGCGCACCAACGATGCCCGCGAACTCGCACGGAAGCTCGGTGTGCATCTCTCCGGACATGGTGGCACCCAGGACGGGGTGCTGGGCGCATTGGCCGCGGTGGGGTTGCACCTCTCCGGTGACGACGGGATGTTCATCTCCCTGCCCGGGCTCTTCGAACTACCGCACGAAACCACCCTCGACGAGCTACCCGCACTGGTGCCCCTGGACCACGTGCGGGACAGCGCTGGTCGCCGGCCCGAATCGCGCGAACCCATCGAGCTGGGCGACTGGGTGCGTCCGGTGCTGCTCGACGGCCGGGTGGTGTTGTTGCTGGATCCGCCGCGCGAGCTACCGGACGGCAGCCGGACATGGCGCACCGCGCCCCGAGCGATCGTGAAGCAGCACTGAGCGACGGTAGGATTCGTCCGTGCCGCAGCTACGCATCCGGGAAGCCGCCGAGTTGCTGGGCGTCAGCGATGACACCGTGCGGCGGTGGGTCCAGCAGGGCGCGCTGGCGGCCGGTCAGGACGAATCCGGCCGCAAGGTGATCGCCGGCGACGTGCTGGCCGAATTCTGGCAGCACAACGCGCCGGCCCCGCCGATCAATCCACTCGGCGTCACCAGCTCCGCGCGCAACCGCTTCGTCGGCCTGGTCACCAGGGTGATCAGCGACAAAGTGATGGCCCACGTCGAAATGCAGTGCGGGCCACACACTGTGGTATCCCTGATGAGCACTCAGGCCGCGCGGGAGCTGAAGCTGGAGCCCGGCAGCATCGCGGTGGCCGTCGTCAAGGCCACCACCGTGATTGTGGAGGTACCCGATAGATCTTCGTAACTACAGCGTCTCGTCCAACTCCCCAAGCCGATCGGTCAACCGCAGGTTCTCCGAGTAGTCGACCGGGCAGGCGATCAGCGACACCCCGTCGTCGTCCAGGGCGGTCCGCAGCGTCGGCAGCAGATCCTCGGCCCTCTCGATCCGGTACCCTTTGGCGCCGAACGCTTTTGCGTAGCTCACCACATCGGGGTTGTTGAACGAGATGTAGTGGTGCTCGCCGAGCTCGAGGTCCATCTTCCACTCGATCAGCCCGTAACCGCCATCCTCCCAGATCAGTACCACCAGCGGAATCTTCTCGCGCACCGCCGTCTCGATCTCCTGGGAGTTCATCAGGAAGGCCCCGTCCCCCACCACGGCCAGCACCTTGGCATCCGGCCGGGCCAACTTCACCCCGAGCGCACCGGGTAGCGCAAAACCCATGGTGGACAACCCGTTTGAGATCAGGCAGGTGTTGCGCTCGTAGGTCGGGTACAACCGCGCCATCCACATCTTGGTGGCGCCGGTGTCGACGAGCACGACGTCGTCGCGCCCCAGGGCGGCACGCGTATCGGCGACCACCCGCTGCGGTGTCAGTGGGAAGCTCGAATCCTGTTGGCCACGTGCGAATTCCTCCTCCAACAACCCGGACCCCGGCACGTCGGAGTCATCGAAACGCTGACCGTCGAGGGCGTCGGCGAGCTCGTTGAGCGAGTCGTTGATGTCACCGATGATCCCGACCTCGACCGTGTAGTGCGCGTCCACCTCGGCCGGGAACCGATGGATGTGGATGATCTTCTTGTCGCCCTTGGGGTTGATCCGGACCGGGTCGAATTCCTGCAGTTCGTAGCCGACCGCGATCACCACGTCGGCGTTGTCGAACCCGAAGTTGACGTAGTCGTGGCGCATGAACCCCAGCGTCCCGATGCTGTTCGGGTCGTCGTCGGGCATGACGCCCTTGCCGTGGAAGGTGTTGGCCACCGGGATCCCGGTCTCCTTGGCGAACCGGACCAGCGCGTCGGTCGCATCGCTGCGCGCCGCCCCGTGTCCCGCCAGGGCCACCGGGCGTTTCGCGTTGCGCAGGACGTCGACCGCGCGCGCCACCTGCCGGGGCGCCGGCGCCTCTGCGCGAACGACCCTGCGCGGCAACGGTGCGAGTTCGTAGTCCGCGTCGTCCTGGTCGATGTGCTCCGGAATGGCCAGGTAGACCGCCGCGGGGCGTTCGGTCTCGGCGAGCTTGAAGGCCTTGCGGACCATCTCGGGGATGGCGTGCGCGGTCGGCACATCGGCGGCCCACCGAGTGATCGGGGCATACATCGACACCAGGTCGACGTACTGGTGGGATTCCTTGTACTCGCGGTCCTGACCCACCTGGGCCGAGATCGCCACCATCGGGGTGCTGTTGGTGGTCGCGTCGGCGACGCCTAGTTGCATGTTGATCGCGCCGGGCCCCAGGGTCGCCGACACGACCGCGGCGCGCCCGGTGACCCGCCCGTACATCTCGGCCATGAACGCCGCGGCCTGCTCGTGCCTGGTCAGCACGTAACGGATATCGGACGAGGCCAAGGCCTGGATGAGGCGAATGTTCTCCTCACCCGGAATGCCGAAGACGACGGAAACCCCCTCGTTTTCCAGGCACTTGACGATCAGCTCGGACGCTGTGGTCATCCGCCACCTCCCTTTCGCCACACCTGTCGGTGACGATGCGGTTCGGGGATCGAACCACTGAGGAACCGACAATTCGACAGTAGTGGCAGGCTAGATATATCGACCCCTTTCAAGTACCCCAAGACGAAGGATGTCAGCGTGCCAATAGCCACCGTCAACCCGGCCACCGGCGAGACAGTCAAAACCTTCACCCCCGCCACGGACGAGGAAGTCGACGCCGCGATCGCCCGCGCCTATGAACGCTTCCTCGACTACCGGCACAGCACCAGCTTCGCTCAGCGTGCCGAATGGGCGAACGCGACGGCTGACCTGTTGGAGAAGGAGGCCGACGACGTCGCCGCGATGATGACCCTCGAGATGGGCAAGACGCTGGCGTCGGCCAAGGCGGAAACGCTGAAATGCGCGAAGGGTTTTCGCTACTACGCCGAGAACGCCGAGAAGCTGCTTGCCGACGAACCGGCGGAAGCCTCGAAGGTCGGGGCGAAGCGGGCGTACGTCCGGTACCAGCCGCTCGGCGTGGTGCTGGCCATCATGCCGTGGAACTTTCCGCTCTGGCAGGCGGTGCGATTCGCCGCGCCGGCCCTGATGGCGGGCAACGTCGGAATCCTGAAGCACGCCTCGAACGTGCCGCAGTCCGCGCTATATCTGGCCGACGTGATCAGCCGCGGCGGATTTCCGGACGGCTGCTTCCAGACGCTGCTGATCCCGTCCGGCGCGATCGAGCGGATCCTGCGTGACCCCAGGGTCGCGGCGGCAACGCTGACCGGCAGCGAGCCGGCCGGTCAATCCGTCGCAGCCATCTGCGGTGACGAGATCAAGCCGACCGTCCTGGAACTCGGCGGCAGCGACCCGTTCATCGTGATGCCGTCGGCGGACCTCGACGAGGCGGTCAAGACCGCGGTCAAGGCGCGTGTTCAGAACAACGGCCAGTCCTGCATCGCCGCTAAGCGGTTCATCGTCCACGCCGACATCTACGACGCGTTCGTGGACAAGTTCTCCGAGCAGATGCAGGCGCTCAAGGTTGGCGACCCGACCGACCCGGACACCGACGTGGGTCCGCTGGCCACCGAGTCGGGCCGGGACGAAATCGCCAAGCAGGTCGAGGACGCGGCAGCCGCGGGGGCGAACATTCGCGTCGGCGGTGAGAAGCCGGAGGGTCCGGGCTGGTTCTACCCGCCGACGGTGATCACCGACATCACCGAGGACATGGCGCTGTACAAGGAGGAGGTGTTCGGCCCCGTCGCCTCCGTCTACCGCGCGGCCGACATCGACGAGGCCATCAAGATCGCGAACGCCACCAGCTTCGGGCTCGGGTCCAACGCGTGGACCAACGACGAGGCCGAGCAGGAGCGGTTCATCGATGACATCGAGGCCGGCCAGGTGTTCATCAACGGCATGACGGTGTCCTTCCCCGAACTCGGCTTCGGCGGCATCAAGCGGTCGGGCTACGGCCGCGAGCTGGCCGGCCTCGGCATCCGGGAATTCGTCAACGCCAAGACGGTCTGGGTTGGTGAGTCCGAGGCGCCAGACGCGGGCGCCGGCAAGACGGTCGAGTGATCAGCGGGTAGCGGCCTCCACCCCCGCCCCAGCCCCCCGCGAGCAGACGCAGAATCGCACGCAAACCGCTCGCGCCGTGCGATTCTGCGTCTGCTCGCCACTGGACTAGGGGGAGCTAGGGGGTGTTAGACGGCGGCCAGCGCGCGCTGGTCCTCGTCGGCGAAGTCGTCCTCGAGCTGCACGGGCGAGTAGTCCAGGTCGATCTCGCCGACCGGACGGCCGCGGGCACTGCTGATGGTGCCGAACCGGCGCATGCCCTTGTCGGTGGAGTACTGCAGCATGTCGGCCGGCGACAGGTCGAACGGCGGCTCGTCGCCGTAGAGCGCGAAGCCGTCCTCGGTCAGCTGCAGCGCCAGCGGGATGAGCTCGTTCATCCGGTCCTCGAACACCGTCCAGTTGGTGTCGTCGGCGGCGACGTGGCGCCGGCAGGTGAACGTGCCCCACGCCATGTGGCGCCGCTCATCGTCACCGATGCGGCGCACCAGCTCCTGCATGCCGGGCAGGATGCCGCGCTCGACGCAGATCTTGTTCCAGGCGTAGTAGCCGGTGAGCGCCAACATGCCTTCCACGATGTGGTTGTAGGTGACCGAGGCCCGCACCTGGGCGGCCGGTGACGGGTCGTCGGTCAGGGCGTTGAGGCAATCGGGCAGCACGTCGTAGAAGATCTGGCGGTAGGTCGGCAGGTCGTCGAGGTAGCCGTGCAGGTCTCCGGTCATGCCGACGGCGTCCAGCCACATCCGGAACACCTGGACATGCTTGGCTTCCTCGAACGCGAACTGGGTCAGGTACATCTCGTCGCCGAGCCGGCCCTCGGCGCGCATGGCCGCCATGAAGGGCTGGATGTCCTCGGTGACCGCCTCCTCGCCGGCGATGAACTGGGCGCACAGCCGGGTGGCGTAATCGCGCTCGCGGTCGGACAGCTTCTCCCAGTCGTCCCGGTCGCGGGAGAAGTCGATGTCGGCCGGGTTCCAGAACTTCGCGTTGCCGCCCGCGAACAGCTTGAGCGGCAAGCTTTCCCAGTTGAGGCCGCCGGCCACCATGGAGCCTGATCGGGTTCGTGTCATGTGATCCCTACCTTTCTTGGGCGATCGTGGTGGGCCGCGCAGGGCTGTCGGCCGACCGGCGGGGTGAGAAGGCATCGGAGAGGACGGCGACCAGCCTGCGCACTGCCAGCGCCGGCTGCTCGGGGGTGGGCTCGTCCAGACCGAGGATCGGGTCCAGACCGCGCATGTACGGCGCCAGCGCCAGGTGCGGGAAGATCATCAACAGCAGCGACAACAACGCGTCGGTGTCCGAGTCCGCCCGCAGGTCACCGCGGCGCTGCGCCTCGGTCACCAGCGGCCGCAGCACCTCCAGGTAGTGCCGGTGGATGACGTTCCGGACGCTGATCCGGGCGTCGGTGTCCACTTCCAGCGTGGCCGCCGCGTGCAGCGCGCGCTCCCGGGGATGTTCGGCGTAATAGGCCACCCAGGCGTCGAGGAGATCGGTGAGGAAGTCGAAGAACGGCCGGCTGGAATCCAGCTCGGCGATGATGCCCTCGACGTAGCCGCGGACCCGCTGGCTGGCCACGTCGGCGATGAATGCATACAGGTCGCGCTTGTCCGCGAAGTATTGGAAAAGGCTGCCTTTGGCGACGCCGGCCCGCCGGGCGATGACGTTAAGGCTGCCGTTGGAGAAGCCGTGCGCGCCGAACTCCGCCTCAGCGGCTTCGATGACGGCGGCTCTGCGAGCCGGGTCGACACGGGCCCAGGTAACCGTCGGCATGAGGCCCCCTCCCAACAGAATGACCACTGGTCATACTACTGTGAGGGACCTCACAGTCAAGGATTTATGGATTCATTTCGTACGCGCCGTTGAGCGGCAGCACGTAGTCCTTCCAGACCTTGTCGTAGGTCGCCGGGTCGTTGGTCGGGCGCCGGATCATCCGCAGCGCGAACCGGGCCTGCTCGTCGGTGGTCGCGGCCTTGTCGTTGAGTTCGACTGCGTAACTGTTGAAGTCGCGGACCAACAGCCCGAAGATCTCGTCGATCAGCGCCTCGTCCACACCCGACAGCGGTGCCTCCTCGAGAATCAGCTGCGCGTAGGGCACCAGCGCGAAGATCTGGCCCACACCAAAGGCGAAGTCCACGTCCTTCTGCTGAGCGGCGTCCGGAGTGGCGGCGGCCAGCATCTCGGCCAGGACGTCGATCTGCTCGCGCAGCAACGCGACGTTAGGCAGGTGCGCGTAGCTGTCGAATGGAGCCCGCCAGTCGTGGAAGCGGACCTTGCCCAGGCCGCCGGTGGGTCCCTGATTGAACAGGAACGTGTCGTCGGCGGCGTCGTCGCGGCGACCGATCAGGGGCAGCGCCGTGTCCGGCGCGAACAGGAAGTTGGGCATGAATTTCGCCAGCAGGCCGATGTTGATGTGCACGGTGCCCTCCAACCGGGGCAGCAGCCCGATCTCGCGGGCCACCGTCTCGAAGAAGGTGTCCTTCTCTACGCCCTTCGCCGCGATGACATCCCAAAGCGCGATGATGACGCGCTCGCCCTCGCTGGTGACCTTGGCCTTGGTGAGCGGGCTGTACAGCAGGTAGCGACGGTCGTCGGCGGACGCGCTACGCATGTAGTCGCTGGCCCGGCTGGCCACCAACCGCATCGCCACCAACCGGACGTAGGCGTCGGTGAGCAACCGGCGCACGTGGCTGAAGTCGGTGACGACGGTGCCGTACAGATGCCGGTTGGCGGCGTGCGTGATCGATTCGTAGAAGGCGTGGGTGCACATGCCGATGGCGCCCCAGCCCAGGTTGTACTTGCAGACGTTGACCGTGTTGAGCGCGGCGTGGAACGCCCCCATGCCGCGGTGCAACAGGTCGGCTTCGGTGACCGGGTATTCGCGCAGTGCGTAATTCGCCACGTAGTTCTGCGAATTCACCACGTTCTTCTTCAGCTCGTACCGGTCGTGCTGGGAGTCGGCGGCGAAGAAGACGTACTCGTCGGGGTTGCCCGACGAGCCCGCGATCTTGCCGAAGGTCGACACCATCCGCGCCACGTTGGCGTTGCCGATGTAGTACTTCTCGCCGCTGGCGGTCCAGCCGTGTTCGGAAGGCGTGAGGATCATGTCGGTCTGGTAGACGTCGGCACCGTGGGTTTGCTCGGACAGGCCGAACGCAAACACCTCTCCCTGCTCCAGTTGAGCCGCGGCCTTGCGCTTGGCGTCCTCGTTCTCGCTCATCCAGATGGGGCCCAGCCCCAGGGCGGTCACCTGGAACGGGTACCAGTAGCTCAGGCCGTAAAAGCCGATGATTTCAGCGAATTCGCTGATCCGGTAGGTGTCCCAACGAGCGGCCGCGGCTGGATCGGCGGCGCCGTACTCGGCGGGGGTCAGCAACGACGCGAAGATCCGGTTCTGCCCGATGAAGTTGAGAAAGTCGGAGTACCAGAGGCGTTCGTGGTCGTCGTGCTTGAGCTTGGCCTTGCCGCGGCTTTCGAAGAAGTCCACCGTCGCCTGCATGATCTCGCCCGAACGGGCGTCCGGATATTTGCGTTGCAGGTTGTGGGGATTGAGCAGCATGAGAGGGGCTCCCGGGCGGTCTGGCAGGAGGTGGGCAGGACGGGTTGACCGTACTGCAATACCGGATGAGCCGGAATAAAACGACCCTGTTGGTAAGCCGCTGCGGCCACCTAGCATCAAGGGCGTGTCAGAACTCAATACCACACGCGGACCCATCGATACCGCGGACCTCGGCGTCACGCTCATGCACGAACACGTTTTCATCATGACCACCGAGATCGCGCTGAACTATCCGGATGCCTGGGGGGATGAAGAGCAACGGGTGGCCGACGCGATCACCCGACTCAACGAACTGAAGTCCCGCGGCGTGGACACCATCGTCGACCTCACCGTGATCGGCTTGGGCCGTTACATCCCGCGCATCGCCCGGGTGGCCGCCGAGACAGAGCTGAATATCGTTGTGGCAACCGGGCTTTACACCTACAACGACATCCCGTTCCGATTCCACTACGAAGGCCCGGGCGGGTTGTTGGGCGGCCCGGAGATCATGACCGACATGTTCGTCCGCGACATCGAAGAGGGCATTGCCGACACCGGCATCAAGGCCGGCATCCTCAAGTGCGCCACCGACGAGCCCGGCATCACGCCCGGCGTCGAACGTGTGCTGCGCGCCGTCGCCCAGGCCCACAAGCGCACCGGGGTGCCGATCTCCACCCACACCCACGCCGGGCTGCGGCGCGGCCTCGAGCAGCAGCGCATCTTCGAAGAGGAGGGCGTGGACCTCACCAGGGTCATCATCGGACACTCCGGCGACAGCACCGACGTGGGTTACCTCGAGGAACTGATCGCCGCCGGCTCCTACCTCGGGATGGACCGGTTCGGGCTCGACGTCATCTCACCGTTCGAACAGCGGGTCGACATCGTGGCGCAGATGTGCGAGCGCGGGCACGCCGACAAGATGGTGCTCTCGCACGACGCCAACTGCTACTTCGACGCGCTGCCCGAGGAACTGGTGCCGCAGATGGCGCCGAATTGGCATTATCTGCACATCCACAACGACGTGCTGCCGGCGCTCAAGGAGCGCGGTGTCACCGACGAGCAGATCCACACCATGCTCGTCGAGAACCCGCGCAAAATCTTCGATCGGCAGGGCGCCTATCAGTGACGGTAGCGCCGATCGGAACCCAGATCTCGCAGCTGGCCGAGCTCGCCCCGGACGAGCCGGCGGTCACCTGCGCCGGGCACACCCTGACCCGCGCCGAGCTGGACGCCTCGACCAACCGACTGGCGCGCGCCTACGCCGAACGGGGTGTCACGCAAGGCAGCTACGTGAGCATCGTGCTGCCGAACTCAGTCGAATGGGTGCAGGCGACGGTAGCGTGCTGGAAGTTGGGCGCTATTCCGCAACCGCTGTCGCCGCGGATGCCGGATGCGGAGTTTGCCGGTCTGCTCGAGCTCAAACCCCGCTCACTGCTGGTCGGGCGAGCCGATCCCCGCGGTGGTGATCGTCAGCGCGGCGTAGCCGGGCGCAACGGGTCGCCACCATCCGGACAAGGTGAGATTCCCAGCGTGCCAACGGGTTTCGTTGACAACTCACAGTCGGACGCGCCGCTGCCCGAAGCGGTGTCACCGGCCTGGAAATCGCTGGCCTCCGGCGGCAGCACCGGACGCCCCAAGCTGATCGAGGCCGGCGGCGACAGCCGCGTGCCGGCCGCCATCGGCTACCCCCTGGGCGCGCAGGAAGGCGACACCACGCTGGTGCCGGTGCCGCTGAGCCACAACACCGGGTTCACCACCGCGACAATGGCGCTGCTGATGCGTCACCACCTGGTGCTGCTGCCCCGGTTCGATCCGCACGAGTTCCTCCGGCTGATCGCCGAGCACCGGGTCACCTTCCTGACCACCGTGCCGACGATCATGCAGCGGGTGCTGCCGGTGTACAACGCCGACCCGGGTTCCTATGACCTGTCCTCGATCCGGCGCTTCTGGCACGTCGGCGCGCCCTGCCCGCCGGCCGTCAAAGAGGCCTGGATCAAGTTGCTCGGACCCGAGGCGCTGTGGGAACTGTACGGCGGCACCGAACTGCAGGCGCTGACCTTCATCAACGGCGAGCAGTGGCTGGCCCACCCGGGCTCGGTCGGCCAGGTGGTGGCCGGGGAAATGAAGGTGCTCGACGACGACGGCAACCCGTGCCCGCCGGGCGTGGTCGGCGAGATCTACATGCGTCCCAGCCCGGGCAGCGCGCCGACCTACCGCTACGTCGGCGTCAAGGCCAAGAGCCGGGACGGCTGGGACTCGCTGGGCGACCTCGGATATTTCGACGCCGACGGCTTCCTGTACCTGTCCGACCGGCGGGTCGACATGTTCACCGTCGGCGGCCGCAACGTCTACCCCGCCGAGATCGAGAACGCAATGTCCGCGCATCCGGACGTGTTGTCCTGCTTGGTGGTTGGCGTCCCGGACGAGGACCTGGGGCAGGTGCCGTACGCGTTGGTGCACACCATCGCCGGATCGGAGCTGGACGCTGCCGCGGTGCAACGGTTCGTCGGGGAGCATCTGGCCGCCTACAAGGTGCCCCGCACCGTGGAATTCGTCGACACGCCGTTGCGCGACGACGCCGGAAAGGCGCGCCGATCGGCTGTACGTGATGAGGTGGTAGCACGACTACACTCTGGCCAACCCCGGGAGGATCGGCCGTGAACCAGCCCCAGTTGGACGCGCAGTATTCGGCCCTCAGCGATGTGGGGTGTCAGCGAAACGAGAACCAGGACCGCTGGGGAGTGGACGCCGACCAGTGGCTGTTCATGGTGGCCGACGGGGTGGGCGGCAGCCGGGACGGGGCACTGGCCGCCCAGACCATGGTCGATGTGCTGCCGCGTTACGTCGCTCATCACCTGCCGATGGATCAGCGTGATCAGCCGGATGCCGCCGAGCGGCTGGGCCGCGCGGTCTCCGAGCTCTCCGATGACCTGCACGCCAAGGCACAGGACGATGCCCGCTACGCCGGGGCCAACAGCACCCTGGTGACCGCGCTGATGGCCGGCTCGCGCCTGTTGGTCGCCCATCTGGGCGACAGCCGCGCCTACCTGCGCCGCGACCAGCAGCTGCAGCGGCTCACCCGCGACCACACCCTGGTGCAGGCACTGGTGGACGCCCACCAGGTCGACCCCGAGGACACCGGCCAGCACCGGGCCCGCAGCGTGGTGACCAAGTACATGGGCATGAAGCCGCCCGCGCGGGCCGATGCCGGCACGCTGGATCTGCATCCCGGAGACCGGATTCTGCTGTGCAGCGACGGTCTGCACGGCGTGGTGAAAGAGCCTGGGCTGGCGCAGATTCTGGATGCGAACCCCGATCCCGGCTATGCCTGCGCGGCGTTGATCGCGGCGGCCCGGGAGGCCGGCGGACCCGACAACATCACCGCGCTGGTGATCAATATCGCGCACGGCTAGGCACGGCCAGGCGCCGCTAGGGCGCGATCGCGTCGGCCTCGGCATCGGTGGTCTCGGCTCGCTTCTCGCGTTTCTCCCAGCGGCGCAACGCTTCCCGGCACGGTGATTCGACCAGGGCGTAGCTCACGGCCGCGATCGCGAACCCGAAGACCAGCGTCAGCGCGAGCACTGTGGGCATGTGCCCGTTGAAGGCGAAGGCGCCGATCACCGGGAACACCATGTCCAGCGCGGCCAGGTGCCAGATGAACAGGCCGTAGGACCAGCGGCCGAGGGTCACCATCAGCGGGCTGCCCAGCAGCCGGTGGCGGGTGTCGAGCCGATCCAGCACCAGCGGTGCCACCAACGCGAACGCCACCACCGAGCCCATCGCGGTTTTCACCGAGAACTCCGCGGGCGTACTGGGCACCAGCCCGGCCGGGCCGGCCAGCGGCGAGGCGGCCACCAGATAGGCCGTTACCGCGATGACCGCCATCACGATCCTGCGCCGCGCCAGCCGGTGCACCCAGCCGAACCGGCCGTGCACCAACTCGGCAAGCACCATCCCGGCGGCGAACCAGGAGAAGAACGCCGGCGGCCAGTTCACCGGGTTGGCGCCCGGTCCGCCGCCCAGCACCGCCAGCGGCAGCCACCCCCACGCCCAGCTGAGCGCGCCGATGGCGGCGATGACGCCGATGCGCGCGCGGACCGGCAACCGACGAGCCAGGAAGGCCATGATCGGCAGGGCCAGGTAGAAACTGACCTCGACGGACAGGCTCCACATTTGGGTCAGTCCGCCGGTCAGCGTCAACGGGACGTAGATCTGGGTGAGGGTCAGATTAGCCAGCCACACGGTCAGGTTGGCGTGGTTGGAGTCGGGCAGCAGGGTCAGGATCACCACCACCGCGACCAGGTAGGCCGGCATGATGCGGACCACCCGCGAGCGTAGGTAGTGACCGGTGCGCGGCCGCGGCGCGAGATCGCGGGCCGCCGCAGCGTGGCCGCGCCAGAGCAGGAACCCCGACAGCGCGAAGAACACCGCGACGGCGAGGTCGAAGCGGCCGAACAACCGGCCGTCCACACCGCTGGAGTGGCCGGTCTGGAAGGCGACGTGGGTGACGACCACGCCCATGGCCGCGCACGCGCGCATACCCTCGACCGCGGGCAGGAAGTTGCGGGTGCCACCCACCTGCCGCTCGTCGCTCATGGGTGACAGTTTGCCCGTGCTCGTTGGGTGGTCGTACGGGTACACCGCACTACTCGGCGCGCACAGGCGGGTCCTTACATTCTGCTGTTAGGGTCAAACGGGTTTGCCTCGCTGCTTGGTCAGGTCATAGCGGGTCATCCGTTCTTGGAGACCAGAAGGAGGTCACAGCAACGTGAACCGAGCAGTCATGTTGCGCATCGCCGCATGCGGGACAATCGGACTCGGAGCCGCACTGCTGATCGCCGCGCTGCTGTTGTCGACCTATACCAGCAGCCGGATCACCAAGATCCCGCTGAACATCGATGCGACGCTGATCAGCGAGGGCAACGGCACCGCCTTGGACGCGGCGTCGCTGTCCGGTGACCACGTGGTGGTCAACCAAAACGTGCCGCTGGTGTCGCAGCAGCAAATCAGCGTCGAAGCGCCGGCCAACGCCGAGGTGGTGACGCTTCAGGTCGGCAGCTCGGTCCGGCGCAGCGACAAGCAGAAAGACAGCGGGCTGCTGTTAGCCATCGTCGACACCGTCACCCTCAACCGCAAGACGGCAATGGCGGTCTCGGACGAGGCGCACCCCGGCGGATCGGTGCAGAAGCCGCGCGGAATCGGCGACGAGAACCCGCCCACCGCGATTCCGTTGCGCCACGAGGGCCTGGCCTACCGCTTCCCGTTCAACACCGAACGCAAGACGTACCCCTATTTCGACCCGATCGCGCAGAAGCCGTTCGACGCGAACTATGAGGGCGAAGAGGACGTCAACGGTCTGACCACCTACCGGTTCACCCAGACCGTGGGCGTCAACAGTGAGGGCAAGCTGGTAGCCCCGATCGCCTACCCATCGCTGTATGCCGGTGAAGAGGACCGCAAGATCACCACCAGCGCGGGAATGTGGGGGATCCCTGGCGACCCGGCCGAGCAGATCACCATGACCCGCTACTACACCGCCAAGCGAACCTTCTGGGTGGACCCGGTGTCCGGCACCATCGTCAAGGAAACCGATCAGGCCCACCACTACTACGCCCGCGACGCGCTCAAGCCCGAGGTGACGCTGGCCGACTACAAGCTCACCTCCACCCCCGAGACGGTCGAGTCGCAAGTGAACTCCGCGCGCGACGAGCGGGACCGGCTGGCGTTGTGGTCGCGGGTCCTGCCGATCACATTCACCGTCACCGGTTTGATCGCCCTGGTCGGTGGCGCCGTGCTGGCGTCGTTCAGCCTGCGGACCGAAAGCGCGCTGACCGACCCCAGCCTGGACCGTGACGACACCGACTTCCTGCGCCGCAGTGGGCTGGAGCCACCGGTGCCGGGCGCCGAAGCCGAGACCGAGAAACTACCCACCCAGCGTCCGGAGCTGGCGGAGGAACCGCCACCGCCCAGCGCCTCCGCCGACCCACCGTCCAGCGCCTCCGCGGAGCCGCCGCCGCGGGATCCGCCGACCGAGGCCGGCCCGACGGAGCCGGGTCCCACGCCGCCGGGTTCGCCGGGTCCGTCCAGCCCTGGCCCGACCGAACGGACGTAACTGGGTGTGGGCCAGGCTGGCCCGGCCGGGTTACGCGCTGGCGCTGGCGCTGCTCGTTCTCGCGCCGCTGCTGAGCCCCGGGTATCTGCTGCTGCGCGACGCGGTTTCGACGCCGCGGTCGTATCTGACCGATGCCGCGCTGGGTTTGTCTGCGGCGCCGCGCGCGACACCGCAGGATTTCGCGGTGGCGCTGGTGTCCCGGGTGGTCGACGGCGGGATCGTGGTCAAGACGCTGCTGGTGCTCGGGTTGTGGCTGGCCGGCTGGGGAGCGGGGCGCCTGGTCGCCGCGGTGCTGCCCGCGGCCGGGCCCGCCGGCGAGTTGGTGGCGATGACGCTGGCGATCTGGAATCCCTATGTCGCTGAGCGGCTGCTGCAGGGCCATTGGAGCTTGCTGGTCGGCTACGGGTGCCTGCCGTGGGTGGCGACGACGGTGCTCGGGCTGCGGTCCGGTGGGTCGGGCTTCTTCGCGCTGGCGTTCTGGGTCGCCGCGGCCGGGCTGACCCCGACGGGTTTGCTGCTCGCGGCGGCGGCGGGCCTGGTGTGCGTGGCCGCGCCGGGCCGGGGCCGGACGCGCTGGGTGTGTGCGGGTGCGGTGTCGGGCTTTGCGCTGCTGGGTGCGCTGCCCTGGTTGACGGCATCAGTGCTGGGCTCGTCGTTGACGGCGCACCAGCCCGCCAACGCGCTCGGGGTGAACGCGTTCGCGCCGCGCGCCGAACCCGGCCTGGGCACCCTCGGCAGCCTGGCCGGCCTGGGCGGCATCTGGAACGCCGAGGCCGTACCCGATTCGCGCGCAACGCTTTTCGCGGTCCTGTCGACTGTGACGCTGCTCGGCGTGGTGGCCGTCGGGCTGCCGGACGTGGCGCGCCGGCCCGCGGCCCGGCCGCTGCTGGTGCTGGCCGTGGTTGCGGTGGTGGGTCCGGCGCTGCTGGCCACCGGGGCGGGGTTGCAGCTGTTGCGGTCGGTGGTCGACGCGGTGCCGGGGTTCGGGGTGTTGCGCGACGGCCAGAAGTGGGTGGCGCTGGCCATGCCGGGATACGCACTGGCCGGCGCGGGGGCGGTCGTCGTGTTGCGGCGACGGCTTCGGCCTGCCGCGGCGGTGTGCTGCGCGGCGCTGATTCTGGTGTTGCCCGACCTGGCCTGGGGCGTCTGGGGGAAGGTGGAGGCGGTGCGCTATCCCCCGGGTTGGGCGGCGGTCGCGGCGGCGATCAACCGGGAGCCCGGCACGGTGGCGGTGTTGCCGGCCGGGAGCATGCGGCGCTTTGCCTGGGCGGGGCGGGCGCCGGTGCTCGACCCGCTGCCCCGCTGGGTCCGGGCGGAGGTGCTGACGTCCGGCGATCTGGTGATATCCGGGGTCACCGTCCCTGGCGAGGGGGCGCACGCCCGCGCCGTCCAGGAGCTATTGCTGTCCGGGCCGCAGCCCTCGGCGTTGGCCGCGGCCGGGGTGATGTGGCTGGTGGTGGAATCGGACAGCGCCGGCGACGTGGGCGCCGCAGCGCGTACCGTTCGAGGGCTGCCGCCGGTCTACCGCGACGGCGATCTGGCCTTGTACCGGATCGGCGGCGACACCGCCCGCGCTTCCTCGACGGATGTCGCGGTGACGATCATCGCGCACCTGGCGTGGCTGGGGTTGCTCCTGGTCAGCGGTGCTGGCGCGGCAATGCGCTCGGTGCGCGCCGGGCGCTAGCGCAACGCGTCGATGAGCTCGCCGACGGTGTGACCGGACTCCAGCGGGTGCCGCAACCTGCCGTCGGGGTTGAGCGTGTAGACGTTGCGGCGGCCGGCCTTGGACTTGATCAGGTATCCCTCGCCGGTGAGGTCGGACAGGATGGCCTGCACCGACCGCTCGGTGATGCCCACGCGCAGCGACAACTCGCGCGCGGTCAACGGCTCACTCAGGGATACGCACAGCAGGACGTGGCCATGATTCGTCAGGAATGTCCAGCCGCGTTCGGAGTCGGGCCGCTCGTCCTGATTCACCGCCTTGCCAGCCATCACACTTGTGATGTTACTACTGCTTCTTTCGCGTAAACGGTTTCGCAAATTCCCGTGCGTTTTGCGCCGCGCCGCTGCGCCGCTCTCTGGCCAAACTCATACGAAGATTTATTGATGAAGAATATTTCGCTATATAAACTTCGTATCAGCGCCCGGTCCAACGCTGAGAGGGATTGTCCTGATGAGTCTGAAGAACGACTCGGCTCGCCATCCGGCCCACGATGACGACCTTTCCTCCCGTCGCGCTGTCCTGCTCTACAGCGCCTCACTGGCTTTTGTGGCCGGCTTCGTCAACGCTGTCGCCCTGCTGATCCTCGCCGTCCCGGTCGGCAATCTCACTGGGATCACCACGCAGCTTGGCATGAACACCGCCAACCCTTGGTTGTACGAAGGTCACGTTCTCGCAGCGATTCTGCTCGGCTTCGGCGGCGGCGCGGCCGCGGCGGGAGTGATCATGGGCGGTTACCGACACCCGACACGCGCGCACCACGCCACCGTGCTGACCCTGGAGGCGGTGCTGCTGCTGGCCGCGGTGGTGGCGGCGGAGACACCGCTCAAGGGTTTGATCGGGGTCGAGCAATCCGTCGTCCAGGCCCTCCTGGCCGCCGCGGCGCTCGGTCTGCAGAACGGACTCACCTCGAGTTTCCGCGGGATGCCGATCCGCACCACCCACTTCACCGGAACGGTCACCGACCTCGGGCTGATGCTCGGCCGCAGCCGTCAGGACGGGATCGACAAGTGGAAGGCGGCGATCCTGACGACGACGCTGCTGCTTTTCCTGGGCGGCGCCACCGTTGGCTTGCTGGTCGGGTCGGGGCTGGGCGGCTACGCGCTGCTGGTGCCGGCGGCGATCTGCCTGAGCATCGCGGCCGCCTACGTGGTGCGCAGCCGCAATCTGAGCAGCGTCGAAGTGGCGTCCCCGGCGGAGCAATTGGCGCCGGAACTGGCCCCGGCGACGGCTTAGCTACTCGGCTTCACTCAGACCAGGCCGCTGACGCGCCCGCCCGCCTGCACCGTGCGCAGGACGGTGTGCAGCGCCTCCGCGCTCTGCCGCCAGGAGAACTCGACGCTGCGGGCCTGGGCCTTGGCACCGAGCTGATCGCGTAGCACCGGATCCGACAGCAACTCTTCCAGCCGGTCCACCAGTTCGCCGGGGTGGTCGACCAATACGCCGGTGACACCGTCGATGACCGAGTCGGACAGGCCGCCCGAGGAGCGGTAGCCGATGGTGGGGACGCTGTGCTGGCCGGCCTCGACCACGGCCAGGCCCCACCCCTCCTTGCGTGAGGGCAACAGGTGCACCCACGAGCGTTGCAGCAGTTGATGTTTGGTGGCGTCGTCGACATGGCCGTGGAAGGTCACAGCATCGGAAATGCCGAGCCGGTGTACGTGCTCGACGAGACGCTGGTGCCACCATCCGCCGCCGACGACGTCCAACTGCAGCTCTGGGAAGCCGGGGCGCAGTCGGGCGACCGCGTCCAGGGCGTCCTCGATCTGCTTGTGCGGGACCAACCGGGACAGCACCACCAGGCGCGGCTCGGCGGTCCGCGGGCCGGACAACGTCCGGGGCGGCGCCTCGTCGAGTCCGTTGCGCACCACAGCGATGCGTCCGTCGTCCACCCCCAGCGCCACCAGATCCCGCGCCGACGGCAGCGACACCGTCACGTACTGGTTGCGCCGGTGCAGCCGCGGCGAAAGTCTCGACTCGACGAACCAGCCCACCCGCGACAGCACCGGTCCGGCCACCGGCCACTGTTCCCGGTGACAGTGGTGCACCAGCACCACCGCGCGGCGGCCGTAGACCAGCCGGGCCAGGAACGGCAGACCGTTCTGGGTGTCGACGACGACGTCGGGCCGCACGTGGCGCAGCGGTCCCAGGCCGATGCGGGCGAGCGCCATCGAGAGCATTGCCCAGATGTAGACCGTGTAGCGCCCGCCGGCCCGGCTGATGCGCACACCGTCGACGACCTCACGCCTGGCGGCGCCCGGGTAGCGCGCCGTGCGCAGGGTGACGCCGACGCCGTCGGCGGCCAACTGGGCGCCGATGCGTTGCAGATAGGTCTCGCTGCCACCGCCCTGCGGGTGCCCGGTATCGCGCCAGCACAGCAGCAGTACGGATCGCAGGTCAGACATTGTTCGCTAGCCTAGCCGCCGCCGCGCTTGCGGCCGGTCGCAGCCGCACAATCGGCGCCCGTATGGTGACCGCGTGGGCGTGACCGGCATCTTCGCGCGGCGCGCGACGCTGCGACGCTCGTTGCGCCTGCTGTCGGAGTTCCGGTTCGAGCAAACCGACCCGGCGCGGTTCTACGGCGCCCTGGCCGTCGACACCGCGGGCATGGTCGAAGATCTCTGGCGGGCCGCAACCGGTGCCGACTTGAGCGGACGCACGCTGCTCGACGTCGGCGGCGGGCCCGGCTATTTCGCGGCCGCGTTCGACGCCGCCGGCGCACGCTACGTCGGCGTCGAACCCGACCCGTCCGAGAGCCACGCCGCCGAGCCGGTGGTGGCGCGGCACTCCGGCGCAGTCGTCCGGGCCTCGGGCATGGCGTTGCCGTTCGCCGACAACTCGGTGGACATCTGCCTGTCGTCCAACGTCGCCGAACACGTCCCGCGGCCCTGGCAACTGGGCAACGAGATGCTGCGGGTGACCCGGCCGGGCGGGCTGGTCGTGTTGTCCTACACCGTCTGGTTGGGACCGTTCGGTGGCCATGAGATGGGCCTGACGCATTACCTCGGCGGCGCCCGGGCGGCGGCGATGTACGCCCGCAGACACGGTCATCCGGCCAAGAACGACTACGGGTCGTCGTTATTCGCCGTCTCCGCCGCCGCGGGCCTGGACTGGGCCGCCAGCACCGGAGCCGCGGTGGCCACTTTCCCTCGCTACCACCCACGATGGGCCTGGTGGCTGACCTCGGTGCCGGTGCTGCGGGAGTTCGCCACGAGCAATCTGGTGCTGGTCCTGTCGCCGCAATAATGGAACAGGTTCTAATCTCGCGACGGCTTCGGTAGGGTGGCGCGTATCACTGCCGGCGGCGTCCGACGAGGACGCGGCGTGAAGCAACGAGGAGGAACGGCGGAATGACCCAGACCGTGAGCCAGGCGACCGAATACGACAAGCTCTTCATCGGCGGCAAGTGGACCCAGCCATCGACCGACCAGGTCATCGAGGTGCACTGCCCGGCGACCGGCGAGTACGTCGGCAAGGTCCCGCTGGCGGCGGCGGCCGACGTGGACGCGGCGGTTGCCGCGGCCCGCGCCGCATTCGACAGCGGCCCGTGGCCCACCACCCCGCCCAAGGAGCGCGCGGCCGTCATCGCCAAGGCGCTGCAATTGCTCGAGGAGCGCAAGGAGCTGTTCGCCAAGCTGCTCGCCGACGAGACCGGCCAGCCGCCGATGACCATCGAGACCATGCACTGGATGGGGACGATGGGGGCGCTGAACTTCTTCGCCGGACCGGCCGTCGACCAGGTCAAGTGGCGCGAGGTGCGCACTGGCTCCTATGGCCAGACGATCGTGCACCGCGAGCCGATCGGTGTGGTGGCCGCCATCGTGGCATGGAATGTGCCGCTGTTCCTGGCGGTCAACAAGCTGGGGCCGGCGTTGCTGGCGGGCTGCACCGTGGTGCTCAAGCCGGCCGGTGAAACCCCGTTGACCGCAAATGCATTGGCGGAGGTGTTCGCCGACGCCGGCCTGCCCGAAGGGGTTCTGTCGGTGGTGCCCGGCGGCATCGAGACCGGCCAGGCGCTGACCGCCAACACCGATGTCGACCTGTTCACCTTCACCGGCAGCTCGGCTGTCGGCAAGGAGATCGGCCGTCGCGCCGCCGACCTGCTCAAGCCGTGCACGCTGGAACTCGGCGGGAAGTCGGCGGCCATCGTGCTCGACGACGTCGACCTGGCCTCGGCGGTCCCGATGATGGTGTTCTCCGGGATCATGAACACCGGCCAGGCCTGCGTCGGCCAGACGCGGATCCTGGCGCCCCGGTCGCGTTATGACGAAATCGTGGATGCGGTAAGCGCTTTCGTGCAGGCACTGCCGGTCGGTCCGCCCTCGGACCCGAACGCCCAGATCGGTTCGCTGATCTCGGAGAAGCAGCGTGCCCGCGTCGAGGGCTACATCGCCAAGGGCATCGAGGAGGGCGCGCGGCTGGTGTGCGGTGGCGGCCGTCCCGAAGGATTGGACAACGGGTTCTTCGTGCAGCCCACGGTGTTCGCCGACGTCGACAACAAGATGACGATCGCCCAGGAGGAGATCTTCGGGCCGGTGCTGGCGATCATTCCCTACGACACCGTCGAGGACGCCATCAAGATCGCCAACGACTCGGTGTACGGGCTGGCCGGCAGCGTGTGGACCTCCGATGTGCCCAAGGGCATTGAGATCTCGGAGAAGATCCGCACCGGGACCTACGCGATCAACTGGTATGCGTTCGACCCGTGCTGTCCGTTCGGTGGGTACAAGAACTCCGGCATCGGGCGCGAGAACGGGCCCGAGGGCGTGGAGCACTTCACCCAGCAGAAGAGCGTGTTGATGCCGATGGGCTACACGGTCGAGTAGCGTCGCCGAGTTCTGGCGAGCAGACGCTAAAGCCCCCGCACGCCCGGCGTGTCGGGGGCTTTAGCGTCTGGTCGCGAGGGGTCAGCGCCCCTCGAAGCGGGCCGCACGGCGCTCGATGAACGACTGCACGCCCTCGGCGGCGTCCGCACTGGCGAACAGTTCCTTCACGACGGGAGCGAGCCGTTGCGCGGCGGCCGCCTGACCCTGCTCGCGGGCCAGATGCGCCGACGCGAGCGTCGCCCGCACACCCAGTGGGGCGGCGCGCTCGGCGATGACTTGCGCGATCTGCCGCGCACTGGCCAACGCCGCCTCGGCATCGTCGGCGACCTCCTGGACCAGGCCGATCCGGTATGCCTCGGCCGCGTCGAACTCGTCGCCGGTCAGCAGCCATCGCATCGCGTTGCCCCAGCCGGCTTCACGCGGCAGCCGGATCGTCGCACCGCCGAACGGATAGATGCCGCGCAGCACCTCCATCTGGGTGAAGCGGGTACCCGACGCGGCGATCCGGATGTCGGCGGCCAGCAGTAGTTCGATGCCCAAGGTCATGCACCAGCCGTGCGCGACCGCGACCAGGGGCGTGGTCCAGTTGCCTTCCAGGCGGAAGGGGTCGCGACCGTCTTCAGGCATCAAGTCTTGTCCACCGGCGACGGCCGGCCCGACATCGACCAGGTCCAGTCCGGCGGTGAAGTGGTCACCATGGGCGAACAGCACGCCGGCGCGCAGTTCGGGGTCGGATTCCAGCAGGGCGTAGGCGCGGGACAAATCCGCGATCATCGCGCGGTTGAAAGAGTTGCGCTTTTCGGGGCGATTCAAACCGATGAGCAGGACGTGCCCGTCCCGCTCGACGGAGACGGTGCTTGTCATTGCCACAGTGAACCGCAGAACGCAAAATTATGCAATAGAGCATAATCCGCGGCAGGTCGCTTCAGGCTTCAAACCAACTACACGCCGTGGTGTTCATCACGTTCACCGGCGCTTTTTTCTCAGCCAAAGATTAAAACTTGCTTACTTACACTAATGTTTAATATGCTAACTGGCATAGTCATGGGCTGGAGGCCACCGGCACGTGAGAGCACCACCCCCCGTGGGAGAAAAACATGTGGATCATCGAGATCAACGTCGCCGGCTATCGATATACCCGCGAACTGCCCACCTACCGTCGCCGCCTCCGGTTCCACCGACGCCAGGTGGTCACCCCGTCCCCGCAGCCGGGCCACGTGCCCGCTGCCTGATCACCTCAGGAGACCGACCATGCGAACGTCCACGGATCTCGTGCGGGACCCGTTCGTGACGACCGGTCGTGTCAATACCCGTAAGAAAATGCTCGTCAGCGCAGCGCAGGTCATGCGTGAGCGCGGAGCGGCCGGCGTCACCATCGACGCGGTCCTGTCCCACAGCGGCGCCCCGCGCGGCTCGGTGTACTACCACTTCCCCGAGGGACGCAATCAGATCCTCACCGAGGCGCTGCGGTACGCCGGCGAATCCATCACCGCCACCATCGACGACGCGGTGGACCGCGGCGCCAAGGCGCTGATCCGCGAGTTCGTCGAGTTCTGGGAGCGCCTGCTGTCCGACGGCGGATTCAACGCCGGGTGTCCCGTTGTGGCCGCCGCGATCGGCTCGGCCGACGACGAACTCGGGTTGTCCGCCGAAGCCGGGTTGATCCTGGGGCGCTGGTGCACCGCAATGGCCCGCGCGTTCGTCACGGAGGGCTTCGATGAGGAAACGGCCTCGTCGCTTGCGGTGACATCGATCTCCGCGCTGGAAGGCGCCATCGTGCTGTGCCGGTCCACGCACAGCACCCGCCCGCTGCGCGAGGTCGGCGACCAACTCGAATTCTTGATCAAGGCAAGGGAATTCGTACGGCGCAACGGGATGGACCGCTAGCGCCGGTGGTGCGGCCGGCTTCAGTCGCTGGCCGGCAGCGGCTTCACTTCCTTCAGGGTCAGCTTGGTCTGGCCGACGCTCAGGCTACCCGCGCCGGGCTTGGTGACGAGCAGTTCGGCCCCGGCCTCGTCGACGTAGCGCTTGCCCATCACGCTGCCGTCGGCGAATTCGGGGTCGAGTTCACCGGACCGCGGTGCACCCATCTCCACCATCGGCGCACCGCCGCAACGCAAGTCCTCAAGGCTGTCGGCGCTTCTGACGACGATGACCTGGGTGTCACAGACCTGGCTGGCCAGGCGGGTTCCGTTCTTGATCATGTTTGTGCCCCTGCTAGGTTTTCGATGATCTCCCGGCGAAGTACCTTGCCGGTGGCGGTGGTTGGCAGCTCGTCGCGAAACACTACTCGGTCCGGCGTGCGCGACCCCCGCAAACTCGCCCGCACGTACTCTCGCAACTCTTCCGGATCGGGGTCGACGCCGCTGCGGGGGACGACGACGGCGACGATCGCCTGGCCCCACTGCGGATCCTCGACCCCGACCACCGCGACGTCACGCACGTGCGGATGCTCGATCAGCACCTCCTCCAGTTCGGCGGGCGCGATGTTCTCCCCGCCGCGAATGATGGTGTCGTCGCTGCGGCCGCCGATGAACAGGTATCCGTCCTCGTCCAGCATCGCGATGTCTTTGGTTGGGAACCAACCGTTTTCATCGAGCACAGAGCCGATCCCGGTGTATCGGCCGGAGACCTGCTCGCCGCGCACGAACAGTTCCCCGGTCTCCCCCGGCTCCAGCACGGTACCGTCCTCGGCGCGGATCTCCAGCTCGATGCCGGGCACCGGCCGTCCTACCGAAGCCAGCCGCCGGGCCGCGGCGGCGTCCGTGGCCGATTGCGCCGCGCGGTGGTCCTCGGGTGTCAGCACCGCGATCGTCGAGCTGGTTTCGGTGAGGCCGTAGGCGTTGACGAAGCCGACGTCCGGCAACAGCTCGAGGGCACGGCGCACCAGCGGCAGGCCCACTTTCGAGCCGCCGTAGGCGAGGTTGCGCAGCGCCGCCGGCCGGTGCTCGCCCGACTCCAACACGGCGACGATGCGGTCCAGCATGGTCGGCACCACGGTCGCCGTCGTCACCCGCTCCTCATTGGCCAGCCGTACCCATTCCTGGGCGTCAAAATTGGTCAGGTAGACCATTTTTCGGCCCGCGTAGAGGTTGGACAACGCCGCACCGACGCCGGCGATGTGGTAGGGCGGCACGCAGATCAGGGCCGCGTCCTCCGGCGCTGCCGAGTCGAATTCGACTGTCCCCATGACATAGCTGGTGAGGTTGTTGTGCGTGAGCTCGACAGCCTTGGGCTGCGAGGTGGTGCCCGAGGTGAAGAGCACGATCGCGACGGAGTCCGGGTCGGGGAACTCGGCTGCGGGTTCGGCGGAGCGGGCGGCCTCGACGAAGTCGTCGGAGGTGACCATCCGCTTCGAGACGTCCCCGAGCGTGTCGCGGTAGCGTTCGTCGACGATCACCAACGGGTCGGGCAACCGGTCGATCAGGGCCTGGATGCCGTCGGCCGACAGCCGGTAGTTGATGGGCGTGAAAGCCAGCCCGGCGCGTGCGCTGGCGAAGATCAGCAGCGGCAGCATCGCGCCGCCGACCCCGACGTACACCACGTGCCCGGCACCGGAGGCGGCGATCACGCCGGCGCCGCCGTCGGCAAGGTCGCTGAGCTGCTGGGTGGTGAGCCGCAGGTCCCCGGAGACGACCGCGGTGCGGTCGGGGTTGCCCGACGCAGCCATCTCGAGAAGCAACGAAATGCTCATCCTTGGTCCTTCTGAGATCCCCGACCCTTTACAAATCTTGCCGATAGTGTAACTGATGGTCTGCTCGCGCCAATCAGGTGCCCGTCCAGCGCGGGGGGCGCTTCTCGGCGAACGCGATCGCGCCTTCCTTGGCGTCGTTGGACATGAAGATCGGCGCCAGGATCTCGATCTGCTTGGCGAACCGGTTTTCCAGTGTCCAGCCACGGGATTCGGTGATGATCCGCTTGGTGGCGGCCACCGCCAGCGGCCCGTTGGCGGTGATCTTCTCGGCCAGCGCGATCGCCGCGTCCAGCGCTCCGCCCGGCTCGGCCAGGATGTTGACCAGCCCCAACTCGTGCGCTCGCTCGGCGGAGATCTGGTCACCGGTCAGAGCCAGCTCCATGGCGATCGCATACGGAATGCGCTCGGGCAGCCGCAGCAGTCCGCCGCCGCCGGCCACCAGTCCGCGCTTGACCTCGGGTATCCCGAAGGCCGAATCCCGCGCCGCCACAATCAAATCCGTAGCGAGCGCCAGCTCGGTACCGCCGGCCAGCGCGTAGCCCTCGACCGCGGCGATCAGCGGCTTGGCGGGCGGGCGTTCGGTGAAGCCCATGCCGCGGCCCTCGACGACGACGTTCTCGCCGCGGGCGAACGCCTTGAGGTCCATGCCTGCGCAGAACGAGCCTCCGGCGCCGGTCAGGACCGCCACCGACAGGCCGGCGTCGCCGTCGAGCCGATCCATGGCATCGGCCAGGCCGCGGCTGACCGCGGCGTTCACCGCGTTCTTGGCCTTCGGGCGGTTGATGGTGATGATCAGGATCCGGTCGCGCTGCTCGACGAGGACCTCGGGTTCGTTGTTAGCTTCGTCGCTCACAGTGCAGATGGTAGCGGTCGGCCTGCGTGACGAATCGGCCGGTCATTGTAACGGCCGGTCAGGCCGGTGCCATGGCGTCCGCGACGACCGTCAGATCTTCGGAAATGCCCGCGGCCCTTCGTATCTGCAGGAAGTCGGCGACCATCGCCTCGGTCACCTCGTGCGGGTCTTTGACGGTGGCCCCGTCGCTGAGCACCGAGATGTTGAGCTGATCGACATAGCTCCAGACGGTGATGTTCAGGCCGCTGCCCGCGGTCAGCGGGCCCACCGAATAGATCTCGGTGACCAGGGCGCCGCCCACCCGGCCGCGTTCGCGCGGTCCCGGCACGTTCGAGATGTTCAGGTTCAACACCTTGTTCTGCCCGTCGCGGCTGGCCAGGTAACGGAACAGGGCCTCGGTCCCAGACGGCGGCCAGTACGCCGCCCAGCGGCTGATCAGCTCGGGTCCCAGCAGTTGATGGCTCTCCTTGGCCCAGACCGCGTTGTCGTGCGCGGCCTGCACCCGCTCCAGCGGGTCCTCGAGATCGGCCGGAATAGCCACCATCATCCCGCTGAAGTAGTTGCCCGAGATCCGCTCGGGGTCGAAGTTGAAACTCACCGGAACCGACGCCAGCAGCGGAACGGCTTTGCCGTCGTACCGCAACAACAGGGTGCGCAGCGCGCCGGAGGACATCGCCAGCACCATGTCGTTGATGGTGGCGCCCAGCTTCTTGCCCGTCGCCTTCACGTCGGCGAGCGCCAGCGTGGCGGTGGCGAACCGGCGCTCGGGGGTGAGCATGTGGTTCATGAAGGTCGGTGGCGGGGTGAACGGCATGGTCAGCTCGGGAGACAGCTTGCGCGAGCTGCGCCGCACCCGGCGCACGCCCTGCGCGGTGTAGCGGAGCGTCGCCGGGATCCGCCCGATGTGGCGCATGTGGTCCACGAATGCCGCGCTGACCAGCTCACGCTTGGTGGGCGCGGGGTCGCTGTGGTACGAGCGGCTCTGCGGGATCGGCATCAAATCCATGCCGTGCGCCATCAGGTTCGCCGACGCCACGCCGTCGGCGAGCGCGTGGTGGATCTTGAGGACGACCGCGATCCGGTCATTGGCCAGGCCCTCGACGAAGTACATCTCCCACAGCGGGTGCGCCCGGTCCAGCGGGGTGCTGGCGATCTTGCCGATCGCCTCGTCGAGTTCGCGACGCCCGCCCGGCGGGTCCAGCTGCCAGGGCCGGATGTGGTACTCGAAATCGACCTCACAGTTCTCCCGCCACATCGGGTGGTGGAACTTGAATGGGACGTCGATCAGCTGGTAGCCGAGCGGGACGAGCTTGTCCATCCGGCCGGCGATCACCTGCCGGAAGGCGTCGATGGTGAAGCCGCGACGCTCCGGATCGAGCTCGATGATGGCCACTTTGATGGTGTGCATGTGCACGTTCGGCGTTTCGCTGTACAACAGCACCGCGTCCCAGCCGCTGAGCCGCTTCACCGCAGTCCCCTACCCATACGCGCGACCTTACAATCGGCCGACCGTCAGATGACCTCTTTGGCGAACTGATTTCGGGTGCGATGCACCTGGTTGAGGAACAGGCCCGTGGCGTGGGCCATCGCACCCGCGCGGGGGCCGTCGAGCATGTCGAACCCGTGCCCGGCGCCCGGCAGCTCGACGTAATTGACCGCCGAGGTCGACACCGCGCGCAACCGGTCGACGAAACTGCGCGCCTGGGCCACCGGGATCACGCTGTCTTTGCTGCCGTGAATCACCAGGAACGGCGGCGCATTCCGGTGCACCTGGGCGATCGGCGATGCGTCCCGGAAGATCTCGGGGTGCCGGGCGATGGAGCGCTGGATGACGACCTTCTCCAGGAACTGGACGAAACGGACGCGTTCCGGGGTGGAGCGGTCCTCGAAGTCGTAGCGGCCGTAGATCCCGACGACCGCGTCGACCGAGCTGTCGGCGCCGTCGGGCAGCTTGGCCTGGAATTGCGGGGCGTTGGCGGTCAGACCGGCCAGGGCGGCCAGGTGCCCGCCGGCCGAACAACCCGCCACGGTGACGAAGTCGCGGTCGCCACCGAATTTGTCGACGTTGGCCCGCGCCCACGCGATGGCGGTCTTGACGTCGGTGATGTGCCGTGGCCAGCGGTTGTGCGGCGAGACCCGGTAGTCGATCGCCAGGCATACCCAACCCTGTTCGGCCAGCCGCGACATCAGCGCCGAGCCCTGCATCTTGCGGCTGCCGTGCACCCAGGCGCCGCCCGGCACGAAGACCATTACCGGCGCCGGTTCGGCGGGCAGGTCCGGGCGACGCCACACGTCCAGGGTCTGGACAGGGTGGTCGCCGTAGTGGACGTTGCGGCGGTAGAGGTACTTCTGCTGGCGCAGCGCTTCCCAGAACGGCGGCGTGCGTTCGGCGGCGGGCCACTGCTCGTCGAGCTCGGCGGCCGAGACCATGCCGCGCAGAGCTGCGATGGACACGTCGTTGGTGCTCTCGCGGTCGCGTCGGCGCATCTCGCCGTTGCCGGGGGTGAACCAGCTCTTTGCCGACGCGGACATCAGTTCCGGTGCGAACCGCATGCCCCAGACGCTCATCGCGGCGACGGTGCCCAGCGGCTCGAGGCTTTTGCCCACCACTGGCAGCGACGCTCCCGCCTTGCTCATTGCGAGCAGGTAATCAGAGGGACGGGCGCGAAGCAGTCGCTTGACGCAGGAATGGGACTGTCCAGTCGCCGACATGGAGGGGAGCGTACCCCTACCGGCAGGTAATAACACCCTTAATCTTGCGGTTCCGCGCGGGTTTCGGTGAGAGCTACGCCGGACTGTTTGCGGTCTACTGGTTCGACGCTGGCTGCCGAGCATTCGCCGGTTAGCAGTGCGGGCCGACGACGCGCCCGGAACACGCGGGCGACGTACACGATCGCGCTGGCGGCGAACATGGCCGCGACCAATATCAGCCAGCGCCCCAGAAACATTTGCTGGGTTTGGCCGGTCGCCGCCCGGTACGTCGCCGCGCCCTGCTCGATGATGCCCGGCAGGAAGACCAACAGGGTCAGCCCCGCTCCCAGCGCCGGGATCCGTAGGTAGTTGTGTGCCGGTATTTTTGCGGGCCGCCGCGGCACGCTTCGGCCGATTACGGCGTCGGCCAGCGCATAGATCGGGTAGAGCAGCAGGTCGTGGCCGATCACCGCCGCGGCGAACCACACGATGATGGACTGCCACCAGGTGTTCGGATTCCACAACGCGGCGGGCGTGATGGTCACCAGCACGTAACCCACCAGCGCGAACCCGGCCACCAGGGTCAACAGATGCAGCGGGTGTGAGCCGTAGTACTTAGTGAAAACCCTTGTCAAGCCTCGCATTTCAGCCTGCCCGGAAGTCGATGGATGCGACCCATTTGGTGTTGTGCACACCGGGCAGCGCCGGGACGATGATCCGGGCCGGATAGCCGTGGTCCGGCGTCAAATCGGCGTCGTTGACCCGCAGCGCCAGCAGCGCATCCGGATCGAGAACCTGATTGGCCTGCAGCTTGGCTTGCCCGAAGGCGCCGCCCCGCTCCAGCGACCGCACGTGCGCCGACGCCGGGGACGGCACCCCGGCCAGCCGGGCCAGGTCGGTTAGCCGTACCCCGCTCCACGTCTGTACCGTCGACCAGCCTTCCACGCACGCGATCGGCAGCCGCGCGGTGTGCTGCGGTAGGGCGGCCAGCGCGGCGCGGTCCAGCACCACCGGCGCGGGGCCGCCAAGCAACGTCAAACGCCAGCTAGAACCCACCCCCTCGGGCGTGATGCCGGCGACGGCAGCCGTCCGGTTGACCGGAAAGTCGTTGTTGCCCGGCCCTGGCCGGCCCCGCGGTAGCAGCAGGGCCAGGCTGCGCGCCGGGCCGCCGAGGGTCTGCCCGGCCGTCAGCACGGCGAGCAATAGCACGCCGGAACCAACCAGGCCCAGTGCGCCGCGCCGACTCACGGTCGGCGGCGCCGGGTCGACGGACACCAGTCCGCTGTCATCGGGCGGCTCGGTCTCGGTTTCGGATACGTTGGTGCGCAACACTTTCCGCATCGACATCGCTCGCAGTCCGGTGACCATGCGGGGGATTTTCAGGCTGATGTGCGTCAGAAAGCCGGCGATGAAGACCCAGGCACCGAAGTAATGCGCGTCGTAGAAGCTGAACCCGAAGATGTAGTCGTACTGGATGTTGAGCACGCCGGTGACGATCTCGAAGAGCACCCCACCGACGAGCATCAGCAGCGAAACCCGTTCCAGCAGTTGGGCGATCGAGCGCACCGGCGGCCACTCGAACAATTTCGGGATCACCGACCACAGCTTGGCCAGCACCACCGGGATGATCACCAGCCCCAGCCCCACATGCAGCCCCTGCGTCAGCCGATACAACCAGGACGGCGAGGTGGGCCAGGTGAACAGCGGCAGCCGCAGCCACCCGACGGCGGCCGGTATGGCCTGACCGAGTTGCGGTGCGTAGGCGATGTAGGACAGCAGGCCGGTGATGATGACGATGGGCAGGCTGACCAGCAACATCAGGCCGAATACCGATGTCAGCCACGGGCCGCGCAGTGGGCTGGTGAACCGGACGAGCGGCGCCGGGATTCTCATCTTCACCTTCCTCAGCTGACAGCCTCAGCTGACAGCCAGCGTCACCACAACTCGGTCACCGATCCACCGGACTCCGGTGGGTGTGAGACCGGCCTGTGCGGCAAGCGTCGCGGCGCTGTCGACGCCGACCGCGGCCCAGCGGAACCACGGCCCCACCTCACCACCGGACTCGAGCCGGACCCGACGGCCCTGGACGCCGATGGCCCGGGCGTCGAATTCGACGACGCATCGTCCGCCGCGGCGCAAGAGTTCGGCGGCCCGGAGCAGGATACGCAGCGGATCGCCGCCGAGCCCGACGTTGCCGTCGACCAGCAACACCGTCTGCCAATGACCGGTCCCGGGCAGCGGTTCGAACACGTCAGCCCACAGGGCCGGAGCACCGCCGCGGCCGGCGAGCCGAATCGCCGCCGCGGAGCGGTCCACGCCCAACGCGGGTATTCCTCTGCGCACCAGCCGGGCCACCAATCGTGCTGGACCGCAACCCAATTCGATGGTCGGACCGCTGCACAGCCGCGCCACCGCCTCGTCGAATGCGTGGTCCGTCTCGTGTGCGGCGCCAGCCTCGCGTCGGCCCAACCACCGCTCGGCAGGCAGCGGCCACAACTCGCCGTCGTCATGCCTGATCCAACATCTTTCGCCGCCCAGTGCGCGTTCGTACAGATGTCCCAGCATTCCACGCCCTTCGTGCTCGAGCACACCGGCGACTACTCGGCGTGCTAGGCCCAACCCAACACCTACAGCTGAAGATTCGGAGCCGAGGCAGGAACGGATTGATCTCCGTAGATACTGATGCGATGGCCGCCACTGCGAACGACGAAGTCCATCCCGACCTGCGCCGGCTGGCGCGCATCGCACCGCGCCGACTGGTGGGCCCGCGGACACTGCGGCTGATGCGGGCGTTGATGCCGCTGAACAACGGCCGCACGCCGCCTGGGGTGGAGGTACTGACCCTCGGCTCGGGCGTGGGCGTGCGCCTCTACCGCCCCACCGGGGTCGCCGAACCGGCTCCGGCCCTGCTGTGGATTCACGGCGGCGGCTACGTGATAGGCAGCGCGAAGCAGGACGACCAGCTGTGTCTGCGGTACTGCCGCGCGCTGGGCATCACCGTCGCATCGGTGGACTACCGGCTGGCGCCCGAGCACCCGTATCCCGCGCCGCTGGAAGACTGCTATTCGGCGCTGGCCTGGCTGGCCGGACTGCCCGCGGTCGACCCCGCGCGGATCGTCATCGGCGGCGCGAGTGCCGGGGGCGGCCTCGCCGCGGCGCTGGCGCTGCTGGCCCGGGACCGGGGCGACATCGCACCGTTCTTCCAGCTGCTGGTGTACCCGATGCTCGACGACCGCAGCGCCTCGGCGCCGGCCGATGCCCGTCACCGGTTGTGGGACCCGCGGGCCAACCAATTCGGCTGGACGGCGTATCTCGGTGATGCGGATCCGTCGACCGCGGTGCCGGGGCGGCGCGAGGATCTCAGCGGCCTGGCGCCGGCCTGGATCGGGGTCGGTACCCACGACCTGTTCCACGACGAGGATCTCGCCTACGCCGACCGGCTACGCGCAGCCGGGGTCCCGTGCGAGGTGCAAACGGTGCCCGGCGCGTTCCACGGCTTCGACCTGGTGCTGCCGAAAGTGCCTGTTTCACAACAGTTTTTCCGCCAGCAGTGCGACGTCCTGCGGACGGCGCTGGCGGGCTGACAGTCATATCGGCGCTCACATCGCGAAGTAGACCAGTTCACCCCTGATCACCGTGGCGGCCACCAGGGCAGCATCCAGCTCGGCCAGCGCCACCGCGGGCGGCTCGGACAGCACGCACAGGTCCCCCGGCTCGCCGATCTCGACGGTGCGGGGCCGGTCCGGGCGATCCGGCCAACCCAGGAACATCGTCAAAGCCGCGGCGGGCGTGACACATTCGGCACCGTTGAGAACGATGCCGCTGGGCGTGGTCCGGGACACCGCGGCCCGCATCGCCGCCCACGGATCGCCGTGGCCGAACGGCATGTCGGTGGACAGCGCGACGGAGACCCCGGCCCGGCGCAGCGAGGCGACCCGCCAGAGCTGGTCGATCTCGTCGGCCGGTACGTCGGCCAGGTACTGATCACCGCGCTCGGCAACGAAATTCGGCTGGGTGACAACGGTGACGCCCAGCTCGGCGAGGTCCGCCAGGTTGTCTTCGGGCACCATGGCCGCGTGCTCGATCCGGTCCAGTGGGTGACTGCCGGCGTCCTTCAGCGCTGCGATCGTGACCACCAGCTGGGCCGCCGTCACGCAGTGCACGGCGACGGGCTGGCCGAGGCGGTGACGATCGCGGATCCAGTCGGTCAGGGCGTCCAGATCCAGACGATCGTCGTGCAGGATCTTCTTGCCCGGAGCGAGCAACCGCACGCCGGGGCGGAACTCCCGGCTGCGATGCGCCATCATCAGCGAAACCAGATCGTTGGCGTCGAGGTCCGGGGTGGCGTCGGTGACGCCGGTGACGCCCGTCGCGGTGATACGCCGGCTCAGTTCGGCCAGGTCACTTTCCCGGCGCTGCAACGCATCCGACCACGGGTCGGCGCTGCGTAACCGGCCGTCGGGATGGCCGGGCAGCCCGACCCGGCCCAGCGCCGCGGAATTGAGCACCCACAGCGCGCCGCTGCGATGCTGGACCCGCACCGGGATGTGCGCCAGCACCGCGTCCAGCGTCGTCCGGTTCAACTCCCCCGCTACCGATTCGTGGTAGCCGACGGCGCGGATCCATCCGTCCGGGCCCGGCACTGCATGCGAAAGGGCATGGGTGAGTTGATCTTTGGTGCGGACGGTCGGTGGGCCGACGGAGAGCGAATCCAGCGCCTGGGCCGCCGACCGCAAGTGGACGTGGTGGTCGTGCAGCCCGGGCAGCACCGCCGCGCCGCCCGCGTCCAGCACCGCCTCGCCGCGCCGCGGGGTCAGCCGTTGACCCACCTCCTCGACCCGGGCACCGACGCGGATATCTGCCGCCGTCCCGTCCAGCAGGGTGGCCCGGTGAATCAGCATGGCAGACAGCGGTTTTCGTTGACGAGGTGACGAATTGTGGCGTTGTCGGCGCCGAGGGCGGCCGCGATGGCCGGCACTGACGGCGCCGGCGGCGGCGGTGCGGGCAAATCGGTGGTCGACGAGTGCAGCGGCAGCTTCGCGTAAGTCGCGGCGACGGCCGCCATCGAAATCTCGATCAGCTCGCCACCGCCCCGGCCCAGAGAATCGACGACGGCCCGGTGGGCCTCCAGCCCGGACAACGGGTCCGCAATGGCGTCTCCGCAGAACACGGGACCGTCGGCGGTTCCGACCAGCCCCCCGGCCACCGCCGCGTCGTCGCCGAAAGCGGGCCGCCGGGAACGCGACCCGTGCCCGGTGATCCGCACCCAGATCCGGCCGTCCCGCGGCGCGATGTCGTCCGGGCCGAGGGCTCGGCGGGCCAGCGCCTCGGGCCGCGATCCTTCGATCACCACGTCGGCGACCGCCAGTAGCGCCCGCAGCTCGTCGGCCTGCGTATCGAAGTCCAGGCAGTAGGACAGCTTCCCGCCGTTGATCCAGTCGAAGAACCCGGGGTGGCCCGACCTGGTGCCGTCCGGGCGGGCCGGACTCTCCACCTTGACCACGGTGGCACCGGCCCGAGCCAGCAGCTGCCCACACAGGGGTCCGGCCCACATCGAGGACAGGTCGGCCACCAGCAGGCCGCGGGGTCCGCGGGGGGATCCCCGGGGCGCGACCTGCCGGATCTCGGGGGGCGCGGGGGCCGCTTCGCCAAGTGCGGCCGCAGGAATGTCGAGCAATTCCGCGCGGCCGACGACGTCTGCCGCCGCACACGCGGCCACCCAGCGCCGCACCGCCGGCCAGTGGTCACCTCGGATGCCCTCGATACCCAGCAAGGCGGGAACCGCCGCGATGTCGTCCGGACGGGACAGCGTGATCGCGCACCAGCCGTCGCGGGCCGAAAACAATCGTGTGGCGCCACCTACTGACACCCGGCCACGGCGCGTCAAACCCAGCAACGCGGCTCGTCCACTGAGCAACGTGGCCGCGTCCGGAGTCATCCCGTTGGCCCGTTCCAACACCTGCGCGCGCGAGAAGTCGGGCGGCCGCTCAGGCAGGCCGGTCAGGTAGGCCAGCCCGCTGCGGCCCCACTCGCCCGCCCACCGCGCATCCACTCCACCATGGTGCGCGCCGTCCGAAAGGGGACGTGCCGGGGGCAACCCGACCCATAGTGTGACGCGAACCACAAAACGAAACTATCTGGATGGTTTATGAGAAATAGCCTGCAATTCAGTATGTAAACGCAGGATTTGCGTTATCGTTCGTATCGGCTCAGCCAGTACGCATGACCGGGGGAAAACTACACACGGCTCTTGGGTCGTGGTCAGGAGTAGACGGGTTCCCCGATGTCGTACCTCATCGCAGCACCTGACGCGCTACACGCAGCGGCTTCGAACCTCACCGGGATCGGTGCGGCAATCGAATCGGCCAACGCTTCGGCCGCCGCCTCCACGACCAGCGTGCTGGTGGCCGCCCAAGACGAGGTGTCCGCCGCAATCGCGGCCGCGTTCGGCAGCCACGGCCAGGCCTATCAAGCGATCAGCGCGCAGGCCGCGGCGTTCCACCAGCAGTTCCTGCAGAGCCTGTCGGCCGGCGCGGCCTCCTACGCCGCCGCCGAGACGGCCAACGCCTCGCCATTGCAGTCGCTGATCGACCTGATCAACACGCCCACCGAAACCCTGTTCGGACGCCCGCTGATCGGCGACGGCGCCAACGGCGTCGACGGAACCGGCAATCCCGGCCAGCCCGGCGGCTACCTGTGGGGTAACGGTGGCCGCGGCGGGTCCGGCGCACCGGGACAGACCGGCGGCGCCGGCGGGTCGGCCGGACTGATCGGCAGCGGCGGCGCCGGAGGTGTCGGCGGCTCGTCGAACGGCGCCGGCGGGACAGGCGGAGCCGGCGGCAGCGGTGGCTGGCTCTGGGGCAATGGCGGCGCCGGCGGTACGGGGGGCATAGGCGGCAACGGCGCCGGCGGCCTCGGTGGCGCAGGCGGTTCGGCATATCTGCTCGGCAGCGGCGGCGTCGGCGGAGCCGGCGGCTCGAGCATGTTCGCCAACGGTGCCGACGGCGCATCAGGCGGCTCCGCCGGGCTGCTCTTCGGCAACGGCGGGTCCGGTGGCGCGGGAGGTAGCACCAGCGTCAGCGGCAGCGGTGGAGCCGGCGGCGCCGGCGCTAACGCGGGATTGTTCGGCAACGCCGGTTCCGGCGGCGCGGGCGGTAGTGCGGCCGGGTTCGGGGCGGCGGGCGCCGGGGGCGACGGAGGCAACGCCATCCTGGGCATCGCCGGGTCCGGCGGCGCCGGCGGTAACGCCGCAGGTACCGGGGTCGGCGGCGGCGGCGGTATCGGCGGCAATGCCTACCTGTTGGGTCTGGGCGGCGACGGCGGGGCCGGTGGTAACAGCGCGGGCGCCGACGCCGGTGCCGGTGGAGCGGGCGGAGCAGCCTGGTTGCTCGGGTGGGGCGGTAGCGGCGCCGCCGGCGGCAGCAGCCTGGCCGGTTACGGAGGCGCGGGCGGATCGGGTGCCAGCGGCGGATTCCTGCTCGGCAGTGGTGGGCACGGCGGAAGCGGCGGCGCCAACCTGGGCGGCAGCGGCGCGGGCGGGGCCGGCGGCGCCGGCGGGCACGCCTGGTTGCTGGGCGAAGGCGGTTCGGGCGGAGCCGGCGGCAGCAGCCAGTCCGGCGTCGGGGGCGCCGGTGGCTCCGGCGCCGGCGGCGGAAGCCTGTTGGGCAACGGCGGTTCCGGTGGAGACGGCGGCAGTACCAGCCTGCTGAACGGGGCGCCGGGCAATGGCGGCACGGCCGGTAACGCCGGCCTGATCGGCTGGGGCGGCCACGGCGGCGCCGGTGGCAACAGCACCAACGCGGCCGGCGGCGCCGGCGGCAACGGGGCCAACGGCGGCAACGGCGGATTGCTGCTCGGCAGCGGCGGGGACGGCGGCACCGCCGGTGTCAGCGCTTCGGGCAGCGACGGTATCGGCGGCGGCGGTGGCAACGCCATGCTGCTCGGCAACGGCGGTGACGGCGGAAATGGCGTGATCGGAGGCACGGCCGGCCGGGCCGGCCTGCTGATCGGCGAGGGCGGCGACGGCGGCACCGGCCGCAACGGCGCCAACGGCGGCCTGTTGTTCGGCAACGGCGGCGCGGGTGGCGATGGCGGCACAGAACTCGCCGGCGACGGCGGGAGCGGCGGTAGGGCATGGCTGTTCGGTAACGGCGGTCAGGGCGGCGTCGGCAGTGGCGGCGTGGCCGGCGTCGCCAACGGGAACGGCTTCAACGGTGGCGGCGGGGGCAGCGCCGGTCTGGTATTCGGCTTCGGTGGCCATGGCGGTGCCGGGGGCACAGGTGTGAGCGGCACCCTGTTGACGCCGGCCGGCATCGGTGGCACCGGCGGCAGCGGTGGCCAAGCCTGGCTGCTCGGCACGGGTGGTTTCGGCGGCGACGGCGGCCAGGGCGGACAGGCTGGCACCAGCTTGTCGGGAGGCGCCGGGGGCCAGGGCGGCAATGCCGGTGCCAGCGGTTTCCTGGCCGGCAACGGCGCGGGTGGTGGCAACGGCGGAATCGGCGGCGCCGGTGGGCCATTGGCCCTCGGCGGCGTAGGCGGTAACGGCGGCAACGGCGCTGCCACGCTGTTGATCGGCAACGGCGGTTACGGCGGCGCCGGTGGTGCCGGCGGCGCCGGAACGAATGCCGTCGGCGCCGGTGCGGCCGGCGGACACGGCGGTGTCAATGGCAACGCCGGCCTGATCTACGGCAACGGCGGCGCCGGTGGGGCCGGTGGTGCCGGTGGTGCCAACGCGGCCAACGTCGGCGGGTCCGGCGGGGGCGGCGGCAACGGTGGCAACGCCACGTTCATCGGTATCGGCGGCTCCGGCGGCCCCGGCGGTACGGGCGGTCCGGGCAATTCCACCGGGACCGCCGGATCCGGCGGCGTCGCCGGTCGAGACGGGCTGATCCCCTAGCGAGCCCACGCCGCGGGCAGCCCGAGCGGTCCGAACCGAGTTGTGGCCTGCGCCACATTTTTGGAACTTTTAGAATGTTTTTAGCCTTATTAGACGTAAACCAGTCTGTAAACAACGCAATTAGGTTATCTTCGTATTGGCTTAGCTAGACAACATGACCGGGGGAATCGTCACACGACCTTTGGGTCGTGTCCGAGCAAATGGACGGGTCCCCCATGTCGTACTTGATCGCTGCACCGGACGCGCTCGCAGCGGCGGCGTCACAGTTGGTCGGAATCGGATCGACCCTCGAATCGGCTAACGCCGCCGCAGCCGCCAGCACCACCAGCCTGCTGGCCGCAGCTCAAGACGAGGTCTCCGCCGCGATAGCGGCCCTGTTCGGCACCCACGGCCAGGCATACCAGGCGGTCAGTGCTCAGGCCGCCGCGTTCCAAGCCGAGTTCCTGCAATCACTCACGGCCGGGGCCAACCAGTATGCCGGGGCCGAGGCGTCGAACCTGCTGTCGCTGCAAGGATTAGAGGACGCAATCTTCGGCGTCATCAACGCTCCTACCTATGCGCTGCTCGGACGCCCGCTGATCGGCGACGGTGCCAACGGCGCAACGCCGGGGGCGGCCGGCGGGGCCGGCGGTTTGCTTTTCGGCAACGGCGGTGCCGGGGCCGCAGGAGCTACCGGACAGGCCGGCGGCGCCGGCGGTGACGCCGGACTGATCGGCAATGGCGGCGCCGGCGGCGCCGGCGGGGCCTCGACCGTCGGCAACGGCGGCGCGGGTGGGGCCGGCGGCAGCGGTGGCTGGCTGTACGGCAGCGGCGGCGCAGGGGGTGTCGGCGGCGCGAACCTGAACAGCCTCGGGTTCGGCGGCGCGGGTGGCGCCGGTGGCCGGGCGTGGCTCATCGGTGCCGGCGGCATCGGCGGAGCGGGTGGTGCCGGCGCAAACGGCGGTTGGGGCGCGACCGGCGGCAGCGGCGGGTGGTTGTACGGCGACGGCGCAGCGGGTGGCGCCGGCGGAGCCAACACCAGCGTCAGCGGCACTGCCGGGACCGGTGGCGCCGGCGGAAACGCCTGGCTGCTCAGTGCGGGCGGGGCCGGCGGCGCGGGCGGCACCGGCCCGTCGGGCGGCGGACAGGCCGGATTCGGCGGCCATGGGGGTCACGGCGGCCTGATCGCGGGGGCCGGTGGGGCCGGCGGCGCGGGCGGTGCCGGCGGAGTCGGCGGTACCGGAGGCATCGGTGGAGACGCCGGATGGCTTTCGGGGGCGTCCGGTGGCGCCGGCGGCACCGGCGGACTCGGCAGCATCGGCGCCGGCGGGCTGGGTGGGGCCGGCGGTACCGGCGGCCTGTACGGCACCGGCGGGGCCGGCGGCTCCGGCGGTACCGGTGCCACCCAGGGTGGCGGTGGCGGATTGGGTGGCAACGCCGGGTTCCTGCTGGGCATGGGCGGCACCGGCGGTAGCGGCGGCAGCAGCGGGGCGGGCTTCAACGGTGGCGACGGCGGCGCTGGCGGAACCGCCGGCTGGTTGTACGGCAACGGCGGGGTCGGCGGCAACGGTGGCATCGGCGGTGCCGGAGTGACCGGTGTCTCCGGTGGTCACGGCGGTAACGGCGGTGCCGGTGGCCGCGGTGGTCTGCTGTTCAGCGACGGCGGCAACGGCGGCAACGGCGGACTCGGAGGCCGGGGCGGTACCGGCCTGCAGGGCCTCAACGGCACCGACGGCACCTACCCGAGCGGCAACGGCGGCGACGGCGGCAACGGCGGCGCGGGCGCGACCGGCGGCAATGGGGGTAACGGTGGCGCGGCCGGTCAGGGTGGCCTGCTGTTCGGCGAAAACGGAATCATCGGGCGCGGCGGCGCCGGCGGCGACGGCGGCACCGGTGGGCTCGCCGGCAACGGCGGCAACGGCGCGGCGGGCAACGCGAGCAGCCCGCACGGCGGCAACGGCGGCAACGGCGGCAACTTCAACGGTGTCGGCGGCACCGGCGGCACCGGCGGCTCGGGCTCGGTCATCGGCGCACACGGCAAGACCGGCGCCACCATCACAAACGCGGGCGGCAACGGCGGAAACGGCGGCGCGGGTTATGACGCGTCACTGGGCAACATCGCTGGGGCCAGCGGCGGCACGGGCGGAAACGGCGGCAACGGCGGCAATTACGGCAACGGCGGCGCCGGCGGTGCGGGCGGCAACGGCGCGACCGGTACTGCCGGCAACAACGGCCTGGTAGCCGGCGACAGTGGCGGCAGCGGCACGGCCGGTGGCGCTGGCGGCGCCGGCGGCACGGGCGGCAATGGCGGCTCCATCAGCGGCAATGCCGGAGCCGGCGGGTCAGGCGGGCGCGGCGGCGCGGGCGGTGCCGGGGGTAGTGGTGTGGACGGCCGGTCCGGCGCGGACCTCGGTGCCGGCCAGTCCGGCACGGCTGGCGGCAGTGGCGGTGACGGTGGGACCGGCGGCGACGGCGGGACCGGCGGCAAAGCGGGTGCGGTGCTGGGCAAGGGTTCGGCGGCCGCAAGTGGTGCGGGCGGCGCCGGTGGGGACGGCGGTGCGGCCGGCACCCCGGGTGACGGCGGCGCCGGCGCCAACGGTGATGCCACCCACCTCGACGGCGGCAGCGGCGGCGCCGGCGGTAACGCCGGTGTCGCTGGTTCCGGTGGCAACGGCGGGGCAAACGGCAGCGGTATGGGCGCCGGCAAGAACGGCGCCGCCGGGCTCGGCGTCGACGGTGGTGATGGTGGTGCCGGCGGCAATGGCGCAGCGGGCCAGAACGGTGAGAACGGCGTAGGAACTGGGGCCAGCGGCAGCAACGGGGTGGCCGGCGGCAAGGGCGGTGACGGCGGTGCCGGCGGCGCGGCCGGCGGTGTGGGCACCCACGGCGGTGCCGGTGGAGCCGGCGGCCAGGGTGGCAACGGCGGCCACGGCGGCAGCGGTGTCGACGGCGGCAACGGAACAGCCACCAGCGGCACCGGTGGATCGGGTACTGCCGGCGGCAACGCGGGATCCGGCGGCGGCGGTGGCGACGGCGGCACGGGCGGTGCCGCCGGTTCGGCCGGCACCCACGGCGGCGCGGCCGGGACGGCCGGTGACGGTGGAGCGGCCGGTAAGGGCGGCAACGCCGGCCACGCGGGTGCCGGTGGGACCGGCGCGGCCGGGGCGAACGGCACGGCAAACGCCAACGGTGGCGCGGGTTACGCGGGCGGTGACGGCGGGGATGGTGGCCAGGGCGGTAACGGCGGCGCCGGTGGTAAGGGCGGCGCCGCGGGAACCGGAACCGGTGGGCACGACGGCGCCAATGGAGCCGGTGGGGCCGCCAGCGACGGTGGTACGGGTGGTGCGGCGGGCGCCGGTGGCGCGGGCGTCGATGGCGCCAGTGGTGTGGCGGGCGCCAACTCCGGTGCCGGAGTCGCAGGCGGTGACGGCGGCGCCGGCGGTAAGGGCGGCGCCGGTGGCACCGGCGGTACCGGCGGCGCGGCTCATGCCGGAGCCCCCGCGGGCACCGACGGCAAGGGCGGTATCGGCGGCCAGGGCGGCAACGCCGGCACGGCGGGCGACGGCGGTCGCGGCGCAGACGGCACCACTGCATTCGTCGACGGCGGCGCGGGCGGCAAGGGCGGTAACGCCGGCACGGTCGGCGTCGGCGGCACCGGCGGCGCCAACGGCGGCACTCTGGGCGGCAATGCCGGCAACGGAAGCGACGGGGCCGGGGCCAACGGTGGCCACGGCGGCGACGGCGGCCACGGCACCGCCGGTAAAGCCGGTACCGACGGGGTCAGCGCGGGCAACAGTGGCACCGACGGCTCGGCAGGCGGGCGGGGCGGCGACGGTGGCGCCGGTGGCGCGGCCAGCGGCACTGGGACGCACGGTGGCGACGGCGGCACAGGCGGCATCGGTGGCGCCGGTGGCCAGGGCGGCAGCGGCGTCGACGGGGGCAATGGCGTAGCGACCGACGGCGCCGGCGGAGCGGGCCAGGCCGGCGGTAACGCCGGTAGCGGCGGCGCTGGCGGCGACGGCGGTAAGGGTGGCGCCGGCGGTAGCGGCACCATCCAGGGCAAGGCGGGTGATGGCGGAGCGGCCGGCGCCGGCGGAGCCGCTGGGACGGCGGGCAGGGGCGGTATCGGCGCCCACGGGCACGACGGCGCGGTCAACGGCGGCGACGGGTATGCCGGTGGCAGCGGAGGTGCCGGCGGTGCGGGCGGCGACGGCGGCAAGGGCGGTGCCGGTGGCGCCGCCGGCGGTCTCGGCGCTTCGGCGGGTGCCGACGGCAACGGCGGCGCGGCCAGCAGCGGTGGCGCCGGCGGCGCGGCCGGTGCCGGCGGTTCCGGTGCGCTCGGCGCCAACGGTGTGGCCGGTGTCGACGATGGTGCTGGCACGGCCGGAGGCAGTGGCGGTGCGGGTGGTACGGGCGGCGCGGGAGGCGCTGGTGGTACCGGCGGCCAGGCCGGCGGTGCAACGGCCACCGCGGGCAAGGACGGTCTCGGCGGCGCGGGTGGTAAGGGCGGCAACGCCGGCACCGCGGGGGCCGGCGGTCGCGGTGCAGATGGCACCCCCAGCTTCCTCGACGGCGGCACCGGTGGCGCCGGCGGCGACGCCGGGTCAATTGGGGCTGGTGGCGCGGGCGGCGCCAACGGCGGAACCCAAGGCGGTAGCGGCAGCAATGGGCTCAGCGGCGCAGGTGCGGACGGTGGTCGCGGCGGCGACGGCGGTAACGGCGCGGCCGGCCAGGCGGGCGCCAACGGTGTCAACGCCGGCGACCATGGCGCCGACGGCGCGACCGGTGGCAAGGGCGGCGCCGGCGGTACCGGTGGCCAGGGCAACGGCGTGGGCTTCCACGGTGGCGACGGCGGTACCGGCGGCCGCGGCGGCGCCGGCGGCGCCGGCGGCTCGGGTACCAACGGCGCCAACGGCACGGCCACCAACGGCGCGGGTCTGGCCGGCCAGGCCGGCGGCAACGCCGGCAACGGCGGCGCCGGTGGTGACGGTGGCAAGGGCGGCGCCGCAGGTGCTGCCGGCGACGGCGCCACGGCAGGCCAGGCGGGCAACGGCGGCGCGGCCGGCGACGGCGGCGCCGCGGGCGCAGCAGGTAAGGGCGGCATCGGCGCCAACGGCCACGACGGGATCGCCGGCACCAACAACGGTGCCGGGTACGCCGGCGGTGACGGCGGCGCGGGCGGCAACGGCGGCAACGGCGGCAACGGCGGGACCGGCGGCGCGGCCGGCGGCGCCGGCGCCAATGTGGGTGCCGACGGCAATGGCGGCAAGGCCAGCAACGGTGGTGTCGGCGGGGCCGCCGGCTCCGGTGGTACGGGCATCACCGGTGCCAATGGCGTCGCGGGCGTCAACAACGGCGCCGGTCATGCCGGCGGTAATGGCGGTGCGGGTGGCACGGGCGGTGCCGGCGGCGCGGGCGGCGTCGGTGGCGCCGGCGGCGGCACCACCGGATTCCAGGGCCTCGACGGCACCGGCGCGGTGGGCGGCAAGGGCGGCAACGCCGGTGCGGCCGGCGACGGCGGCCGGGGCGGCGACGGGACCAGCACCTTCGTCGACGGCGGCCAGGGTGGTGCGGGCGGTAACGCCGGCAGCATCGGCCAGGGCGGCGACGGCGGCGCCAATGGCAGCGGTATCGGCACCGCGCTCAGCGGCGCCAACGGCACCGGCGCGCACGGCGGCAACGGGGGTTCGGGCGGAAACGGCGCGGCAGGCGCCGCGGGCGCCAACGGCGTGAACGCCGGAGACAGCGGCGCCGACGGCGCTGCCGGTGGCAAGGGCGGCGCCGGCGGTGCCGGCGGCCAGGGCAACGGTGTCGGCTTCCACGGCGGGGCCGGCGGGGCCGGCGGCACGGGCGGCACCGGTGGCGTCGGCGGCAGCGGCATCAATGGCGGCAACGGCGTGACTACGACCGGCGCCGGTCTGGCCGGCCAAGCCGGTGGCAACGCCGGCAACGGTGGCGCCGGTGGTGACGGCGGCGCCGGTGGCGCGGCGGGCACCGCCACCGGTGGCGCGACGGTAGGCAGCGCGGGCAACGGCGGGGCGGCCGGCGACGGCGGCGCCGCTGGCGCCGCAGGCAAGGGTGGAATCGGCGCGGCCGGCGCCAACGGGACCACGGGCGTCAACAACGGCACCGGCTATGCCGGCGGCAACGGCGGTGCGGGCGGTAAAGGTGGCAACGGCGGCGCCGGTGGCGCCGGCGGCGCTGCCGGCGGCGCCGGCGCCAACGTGGGTACCGACGGCAAGGGCGGCAACGCCAGCAACGGCGGGGCCGGCGGCGCGGCCGGATCCGGTGGTGCCGGCATCACCGGCGCGAACGGCACCGCGGACCTCAACAAGTACGGCACCGGTATCGGCGGCGGTCAGGCCGGCGGCGACGGCGGTGCCGGTGGCACCGGTGGAGCCGGCGGTGCCGGCGGCCAGGGCGGTGCCGGCGGCGGCACCACCGGGCTCAAGGGACTCGATGCCAACGGCGGCGCGGGCGGCAACGGCGGTAACTCCGGTGTGGCGGGCAGCGGGGGTGACGGCGCGGCCGGCACCGCCACCAACACCACCGGCGGCGTCGGCGGGGCCGGCGGAAACGCCGGCGCGCTGGGTAAGGGCGGCGCCGGCGGCGCGAACGGCGGTGGCGGCGCCGCGACCGCAGGAACCGACGGCACCGGCGCCAACGGCGGCAACGGCGGGGCCGGCGGAAACGGCGCGGCCGGCACCGCGGGCGGCAACGGCGTCAACGCGGGCAACCCGCACGGCGCCGACGGCACCGCGGGCGGCACCGGTGGCGTCGGCGGCGCGGGCGGCAAGGGCGTCGGCGCCGGTTTCCAGGGCGGCACCGGCGGTCTGGGCGGTAACGGCGGCGCCGGCGGCGCCGGCGGCAGCGGCATAGACGGCACCACCGGCGTGCAGACCAACGGTGTGGGCGGTGCGGGCACCGCCGGCGGTAATGCCGGCTCCGGCGGCGCCGGCGGCAGCGGCGGCGCTGGCGGTGCCGCGGGTGCGGCCAATGCCGGCGCCGGCGCAGGCACCGCGGGCAACGGCGGCAACGCAGGTAAGGGCGGCAACGCAGGTACGGCGGGGACCGGCGGTGCCGGCGCGGCCGGCGCCAACGGGGTCACCGGCATCAACAACGGCGCCGGGTATACCGGCGGCAATGGTGGTGCCGGCGGCAACGGCGGTAACGGCGGCAACGGCGGTTCCGGCGGTCAGGCCGGGGCCAGCAACGGTGGCACCGCGGGCAGCTCCGGCGCGAACGGTAACGGCGGCAACGCCGGCAACGGCGGCGTCGGCGGTGCTGCTGGATCGGGTGGCGCCGGTGTCAACGGCGCCAACGGGACCGCGGGTGTCAACAACGGCGCCGGCCAAGACGGCGGCAACGGCGGCAACGGCGGCACCGGTGGGGCAGGCGGCAGCGGCGGCACCGGCGGCACCGCCGGCACCGGCGCGACCGCGGGCAACAACGGCTCGGGCGGCGTAGGCGGCAAGGGCGGCAATTCCGGGACCGCCGGCGACGGCGGCCGGGGCGCCGACGGCACCACGAACTTCATCGACGGCGGCAAGGGCGGCGCCGGTGGCAACGCGGGCACGCTCGGCCAGGGCGGCGCCGGCGGCAGCAGTGGCGGTGGCGGCACCGCCGCGTCCGGCGCCAACGGCAGCGGCGCCAACGGTGGCAACGGCGGCGCGGGCGGTAACGGCGCCGCCGGCACCGCGGGCAGCGACGGCGTCAACGCCGGCGACAGCGGCACCGATGGTTCGGCGGGCGGCAAGGGCGGCGCCGGGGGCACGGGCGGTACCGGCAACGGCACCGGCTTCCAGGGCGGTAACGGTGGCGCCGGCGGGACTGGTGGCGCCGGTGGTGCCGGCGGCTCGGGTGTCAACGGCGGCAGCGGCGTGGCCATTACCGGCGGCGGCGGCTCGGGTCAGGCCGGCGGCAACGCCGGCAACGGTGGCGCCGGAGGCGACGGCGGATCCGGTGGCGCACAAGGCGCGGGCACCGGCGGTGCCACCGCGGGTAACGCGGGCAGTGGCGGCAGCGCCGGCAAGGGCGGCAACGCGGGCACCGCCGGCAATGGTGGCGTCGGCGCCGCAGGCGCCAACGGCATTTCCGGGATCAACAATGGCGCCGGCTATACCGGCGGCGACGGTGGCGCCGGCGGTAAGGGCGGCAACGGTGGGGCCGGTGGCACGGGCGGTGCCGCCGGCGCCGGGACGGGCGGCGTCAAGGGTGCCGACGGCAACGGCGGCAACGCCAGCAACGGCGGTGCGGGCGGTGCGGCCGGTTCGGGCGGAACCGGTATCACCGGTGCCAACGGGGTCAGCGACCAGAACGCCTACGGCACCGGCATCGGCGGCGGCCAGGCCGGTGGCGACGGCGGGGCCGGCGGCACCGGCGGAGCCGGCGGCAAGGGTGGCACGGGCGGTGCCGGCGGCGGCACCACCGGAAGCGCCGGCAACAACGGCACCGGTGGCACCGGCGGCAAGGGCGGCAACGCCGGATTCGCGGGCAACGGCGGCAACGGCGCGGCCGGCACCAGCACCAACACCACCGGCGGCGCGGGTGGGGCCGGCGGTAACGCCGGTGGCATCGGCAACGGCGGCGCGGGTGGCGCCAACGGCAGCGGCATCGGCACCGGCAACGCCGGAGCCAATGGCACCGGCGCCAACGGCGGCAACGGCGGCACCGGCGGGAACGGGGCGGCCGGCACGGTCGGCGCCAATGGCGTCAACGCCGCCAACCCCAACGGCGCCGACGGCGGCACGGGTGGCACGGGTGGTGCCGGCGGCACCGGCGGCAAGGGCGCGGGCGTGGGCTTCAAGGGCGGCACCGGGGGTAACGGTGGCGCCGGGGGCATCGGCGGCGCCGGCGGCAGCGGCGTAGACGGCACCAACGGGGTCGCGACCTCCGGTGTGGGCGGCGCGGGCACCGCGGGCGGTAACGCCGGAAACGGCGGTGGTGGCGGCACCGGTGGCGCCGGCGGCGCGGCGGGTACGGCCAACGCGGGTGCCGGCGCGGGCACCGCGGGTAACGGCGGGACCGCGGGCAACGGCGGTGCGGCGGGCACCGCAGGCAAGGGCGGCATCGGTGCCGTCGGCGCCAACGGCACCTCGGGCGTCAACAACGGCGCCGGCTACAAGGGCGGCGACGGCGGCGCCGGCGGCAAGGGCGGCAACGGCGGTAACGGTGGCACCGGCGGCGCGGCCGGCGCCACCAACGGCGGCACCGCGGGCAACGCGGGCGCCAACGGCAACGGCGGCAACGCCAGCAACGGCGGCACCGGCGGCGCGGCCGGAAGCGGTGGCGCGGGCATCACCGGCGCCAACGGCGTCAGCGACCAGAACAACTACGGCACCGGCGTCGGCGGCGGCCAGGCCGGCGGTGACGGCGGGGCCGGCGGCACCGGCGGGACCGGCGGCGCCGGCGGCAAGGGTGGCACCGCGGGCACCGGTGCAACCGCGGGCACCAACGGCACCGGTGGGACCGGCGGCAAGGGCGGCAACTCCGGCCTGGCCGGCAACGGCGGCAACGGCGCGGCCGGCACCGCCACCAACACGACCGGCGGTGCCGGTGGTGCCGGCGGTAACGCGGGCGCCGTTGGCACCGGCGGCGGCGGTGGCGCCAACGGCAGCGGCAGCGGGACCGGCACGGGCGGCAACAACGGCACCGGCGCCAACGGCGGCAACGGCGGCAACGGCGGTAACGGCGCCGCGGGCACGGCAGGCACCAGCGGGGTCAACGGCGGCAACCCGAACGGCGCCGACGGCACCGCCGGCGGCACTGGCGGGGCGGGCGGCGCCGGCGGTAAGGGCGCCGGCAGCGCCAGCTTCAAGGGCGGCACCGGCGGTAACGGCGGCGCCGGCGGCATCGGCGGCAACGGCGGCAGCGGCATCGACGGCGGCAATGGCGTCGCCACCTCCGGGACCGGCGGCTCCGGCACCGCCGGCGGCAACGCCGGCAACGGTGGCACGGGCGGCAGCGGTGGCGCCGGTGGTGCCGCGGGCGCGTCGAACGGCAGCGCCGGAGCTGGGACCGCCGGCAATGGTGGCGCGGCCGCTAAGGGCGGCAACGCCGGCTCCGCGGGCAACGGTGGCGTCGGCGCGGCGGGCGCCAACGGCACGTCGGGTGTCAACAACGGCGCGGGTTACGCCGGTGGCGACGGCGGTGCCGGCGGCAAGGGCGGCAATGGCGGAGCGGGTGGCGCCGGCGGCGCGGCGGGCACCGGCAGTGGCGGCAGCGCCGGCGCCAACGGCGCCGGCGGCAATGCCAGCAATGGCGGCGTCGGGGGCGCGGCCGGATCCGGGGGCACCGGGATCACCGGCGCCAACGGTGTCAGCGATCAGAACCTCTACAACAACGGTGTCGGGGGCGGCCAGGCCGGCGGCGCCGGTGGCAACGGCGGTACCGGTGGCGCCGGGGGCGCCGGCGGCACGGGCGGCGCATCCGGCGGATCCGGTGCCAGTGCGGGCAGCAACGGCACCGGGGGCGTCGGCGGCAAGGGCGGCAACGCCGGCACCCCCGGCAGCGGCGGTCACGGCGCGGCCGGCACCAGCACCAACATCCACGGTGGTGCGGGCGGCAACGGCGGCAACGCCGGTGCGGTCGGAAAGGGCGGCGCCGGCGGTGCCAACGGCGGTGGCGGCACCGCGGCCAAAGGTGTCGACGGCGCCGGGATCACCGGCATCGTCGGCAACGGCGGCAACGGTGGTAGCGGCTTCAACCCGCAGGTCGCCGGCGGTAGCGGCGGCAACGGCGGCGCCGGCGGTGACGGCGGCAATTACGGTAACGGCGGTAACGGCGGTAACGGCGGTAACGGCGTGGCCGGCGTGGACGGCGCGCCCGGAGCCACATCCGGCGCCAACGGCGGCAACGCGCAGGCCGGCGGCTCCGGCGGTGATGGCGGCCGCGGCGGCAAGGCCGGTGTAAACGCCGGTAACGGCGGTAGTGGCGGCACCGGTGGCAGCGGCGCGAGCGGCGGCAACGGCGGATCCGGGGCCAATGGCGCGGTCGGCGAGGCGGGCAAGAACACCTACGGCAACGGCGTCGGAGCGGGCCAGAGCGGCGGCAGTGGCGGCAACGGCGCCAATGGTGGCAGCGGCGGCAACGGCGGAGTCGGCGGCTCTTCCACCAAGGGCATCGCCGGCCAGTCGGGCCTGGGCGGGGCCGCCGGTAATGGTGGTAACGCCGGGATCGGCGGCAATGGCGGCGATGGCGCACAGGGCACGGCCACCAGCGTCAACGGCGGCGCCGGTGGTAGCGGCGGCAACGCTGGCACCGTCGGCGCCGGCGGCGAGGGCGGCAGCAACGGCAACGGCGTCGGCTTCGGCAAGTACGGCACCGACGGCGCACTGCCCACCACACCGAGCGGCAACGGCGGCAACGGGGGCGACGGCTTCACCTCGACGACCCCGGGCGCCAACGGCGGCGACGGCGGGGCCGGCGGCAAGGGCGGCAACTACGGCAGCGGCGGCAACGGGGGCGACGGCGGTAACGGTGTCGGCGGCGCGGCCGGTAAGGACGGCGTCAGCGACGGTGACAACGGTGGTACCGGAGGCGCCGGGGGTCACGGCGGCAAGGGCGGTGCCGGTGGCGCTGCCGGCGCGAACCTAGGTGACGGCGGCGCCGGTGGTGCCGGCGGTACCGGCGGCGACGGCGGCGCCGGGGGCACGGGTCACAACGGCGGCAATGGCGTGTCCGGTTCGGACAACTACGGCACCGGGATCGGCGGAGGCCAGAACGGCGGCAACGGCGGCAGTGGTGGCGCCGGCGGCAACGGCGGCGCCGGCGGCGCCGGCGGCAGCGCCGGGCTGTACGGCACCGCGGGCACCGTCGGCAACGGCGGCAATGCCGGAAACGGCGGCGGCGCAGGGGCTTCCGGCAGCGGCGGTAACGGCGCGGCGGGCATTTCCACCCACACCGCCGGCGGCAACGGCGGCAACGGCGGCAACGCGGGCAGCGGCGGCGCCGGCGGCACCGGCGGTCTCGACGGCGGCGGCGACCCGAGCGGCAGCAACGGCGCCGCCGGCGCGGCCTTCACCGGTAAGTCCGGTAACGGCGGCAACGGCGGTGTTGGCTACAGCTGGGAACCCAACGCCACCGACGCCAACGGCAACGGTCTGGCCGGCGGCGCGGGCGGTAAGGGCGGCAGCGGCGGCACCAACGGCAACGGAGGTAACGGCGGCGCCGGTGGTAACGGGTCCAGTGGTGTGAACGGCACCAACGACGGCAACCCCGGCGCGGGCGGCAGCAACGGCGGCAACGGTGGAGCGGGCGGCCAGGGCGGTGCCGGCGGGGCCGGCGGCACGGTCGTCGGTGATGGCGGCGGCGGCGGCAAGGGCGGCGACGCCGGCAGCGGCGGCAATGGCGGCAACGGCGTGCACGGCCACGACGGGGTAGCCAACACCGACGCCTACGGCAACGGAATCGGTGGCGGGCAAGACGGTGGCCAGGGCGGTAAGGGCGGCACCGGCGGAAACGGCGGCGGGGGCGGCGCCGGCGGCGCGGCCACCAACGGCGTCAGCGGTGCCGGTGCGGCCGGCGGCAACGCCGGCAATGGTGGCAACGGCGGTGTCCAGGGCAACGGCGGCAACGGGGCCGCGGGCACCGTCTCCAACCCCGACGGCGGCGCGGGTGGCAAGGGCGGCGACCCGGGCACCGGCGCGAGTGGCGGGACCGGCGGTAGCGGCGGTGCCAACGGCAACGGCTCGGGCACCGGCGCCAAGGGCAGCAGCGGAAGCGCCGGCAGCACGCCCACTGGCGTCGGCGGCAACGGCGGTAACGGCGGCGACGGCTACAACGGCACCGTGCCCGGCCAGAACGGTGGCAAAGGTGGTGCCGGCGGCGACGGCGGCCTGTACGGCGACGGCGGCAAGGGCGGTAACGGCGGCAATGGCGCGACCGGCGCGACCGGCAGCACCGGCGCAACCCCCGGCGCCGACGGCGGTACCGGACAGAACGGCGGTAACGGCGGCGACGGCGGCGCGGGCGGCAAGAGCGGCACCCTCAACGGTCACGGCGGGGCCGGCGGCAACGCCGGTAGCGGTGCCACCGGCGGGACCGGCGGCAACGGCGCCCCCGACCCCAGTGGCGTCGGCCCGAACGGCGGCAAGGGTGGCAACGGCGGGACCGGCGGCAACGGCGGCAACGCCGGGGCCGGCGGCAAAGGCGGCGACGGCTACCTCGGCGGCGGCGATGGCGGCAAGGGCGGCAACTCCGGCGCCGGCGGCAGCGGCGGCGCAGGCGCGACCGGCCTGAATGGCAGCGGCAACAACGGCAGCGACGGCGCCGCCTCCACGGCCATGACCGGCAACGGCGGCAACGGCGGCAACGCATTCGGCATCCCCGGCGCCGGCCAGACCGGGTACGCCGGCGGCAACGGCGGGGACGCCGGCCAGTACGGCAACGGCGGCAACGGCGGCAACGGCTACACGGGTGGCACCGGCGTGACCGGCAGCACTGGCGGCCCGGGCCAGGACGGCGGCGCCGGTGGCACCGGCGGCCACGGTGGCGCGGCCGGTAACGGCGGTAACGGTGGCACGGTGGCCGGCAACAGCGGGAACGGCGGCAAGGGTGGCGACGGCGGCACCGGCGGCGTTGGCGGCAAGGGTGGCACCGGCGACTTCAGCGTCAACGGCGGCAAGGGCGGCAACGCCGGAAACGGCGGCACGGGCGGCCAGGGCGCCAACGGTGGCAACGCCGGAACCGTCACCAACGGCACCGTCGGTGACGGCGGCGGCGCCGGCAACGGCGGTAACGGTGGGGTGAGCGGCGTCGGCGGCACCGGCGCGGCCGGCACCGCGGCCCACCCCAACGGCGGCACCGGCGGCAACGGCGCGAACCCCGGTAGCGGCGGCGACGGCGGTACCGGTGGCACCGGCGCAAACACGGGTGCCCCCGGCACCAACGGCACCAGCCCAACCACCATTTCCGGTAACGGTGGCACCGGTGGAGCCGGCTGGAACTCCAACGACCCGACCAAGGCCGGCGGCGCCGGCGGCACCGGCGGCAACGCCGGGCAGTACGGCACCGGCGGCACCGGCGGTAAAGGCGGCAGCGGCGCGACCGGCAACGCCGGGTCCGCCGGCGGCGCCGGCGGCGCCGGCACCGCGGGCGGCAACGGCAGCGCGGCCGGCAACGGCGGTCAGGGCGGTCTGGGCGGCACCTCGGGCGGTAACGGTGGTAACGGCGGCGCCGCGGGCAACGGCGGCAACGGCGGCACCGGCGGCAACGGCGGCAACGGCCTCAACAGCGGCGACGGCGGCAACGGCGGCGGCGGCGGCAACGGCGGAGCGGGCGGCACCGGCGGCAATGGCGGCAAGGCGATCGCGCCGGGCTACCAGGACGGCAACGGCGGAGCCGGCGGCAACGGTGGTAGTGACGGCGTCGGGGGCAACGGCGGCAACGGCGGCAACGGCACGGCCGCCAACCCCAACGGCGGCAAGGGCGGCGATGGCGGCAGCCTCGGTTCCGGCGGCGCGAAAGGCCTGGGCGGCACGGGCTTCCAGAACGGTCTCAATGGCCAGGATGGCAGTGTGCCCGGCGGCGTGAACGGCGGCAACGGTGGCAACGGCGGTAACGGTTTCAGCTACAACCCGGTCACCGACCCGGGCAAGTCCGGCGGTAACGGCGGCGCCGGCGGCAATGCAGGACCGATCGGCGACGGCGGCAACGGCGGCTCGGGCGGCAACGGCACGGCTGGTACCAACGGCGTCAACGGGACCAAGGCCGGTGACTCCGGCACCAGCGGCACCGCCGGTGGATCGGGCGGCAACGGCGGCGCTGGCGGCGCCAGCGGTTCGATCTCGGGTAACGCCGGCCACGGCGGCAACGCCGGCAACGGCGCCAACGGCGGCAAGGGCGGCAACGGTGTCAGCGGGAAGGCCGGTCTGCCCGGGGTCAACAACGGCGCCGGCCAGAACGGCGGCAACGGCGGCGACGGCGGCAACGGCGGCTCGGGTGGCAACGGCGGCGCTGCGGGCGCGCTGAACAACGGCACCGGCAACGCGGGCACCACCGGTACCGCCGGCAACGGTGCCAACGGCGGAAAGGCAGGCACCCCCGGCAACGGCGGCACCGGCGCCGCCGGCACCGTCGGCAACCCCAACGGCGGCAACGGCGGCAACGGCGGCAACGCCGGCAAGGCCGGCATCGGCGGGGCGGCCGGTACCGGCAGCGGCACACCCACCAGCGGCACCGACGGCGCCTCCGTCGTCGGGCCGGCCGGTAACGGCGGCCAGGGTGGCGCCGGTTACAACCCACTGACCAAGGGTTTCAGCGGCGGCAACGGTGGCAACGGCGGCGACGGCGGCAACATCGGAAACGGTGGCAACGGAGGCGCCGGCGGCAACGGCGTGAACAACCTGTCCGGTGCCAACGGCACCAAGGCGGGTGACTCCGGCGTCGACGGCCGCGCCGGCGGCAACGGAGGCCACGGGGGGGCCGGCGGTAAGGGCGGCTCGACCTCCGGCAACGGTGGCCAGGGTGGCGCCGGCGGCAACGGCGCCGACGGCAGCGCCGGCGGCAACGGCGTGACCGGCGGCAACGGCGTCACGGATGTCGACCAGTACGGCACCGGAGTCGGGTCCGGCCAGAACGGCGGCAATGGCGGGGTCGGCGGCAACGGCGGCAACGGCGGCAACGGCGGAGTCGGCGGACAGGCGCAGGGCGTCGGCAACAACGGCGCCGACGGCATCGGCGGCAACGGCGGAAACGGCGGCAAGGCCGGGACTCCGGGCAACGGCGGCAACGGTGTCGACGGCACCGTCACCAACCCCAACGGCGGCAATGGCGGTGCCGGCGGCAACGAAACCGCAGGCAAGGGCGGTAGCGGCGGCACCTCCAACACTCAGGCCGGCACTCCTGGCAAGGACGGCGCGATCGTCGGCAGCGCGGTCGGCAACGGCGGCAACGGTGGCAACGGTTACAACCAGACCGCCGCCAACCCCGGCACCGCGGGCGGCAACGGCGGCAACGGCGGCAACGCCGGCAGCCACGGCAACGGCGGCAATGCCGGCAACGGTGGCAACGGCTCAGCCGGCACGGCCGGCAACGCCGGCTCCGGCGCGGGCGCCAGCGGCACCGACGGCATGGCCGGCGGGGCGGGTGGCAATGGTGGCACCGGCGGCAACGGCGGTTCGGTCAGCGGCAACGCCGGCAAGGGCGGCAACGGCGGCATCGGCGCCACCGGCGGCGACGGTGGTGCGGGCGTGAACGGCGCGACCGGTGTGGCCGGCACCAACAACGGCGCCGACGGCAACGGCGGCAACGGCGGTACCGGCGGCGCCGGCGGCAACGGCGGCAACGCCGGACTGGGCGGCAAGGCCCTCGGCATCGGCACCGACGGCACCGACGGCAACGGCGGCAACGCTGGCAACGGCGGCAAGGCCGGCACCCCGGGCGACGGCGGCGCCGGCGCCGCTGGAACCGCCACCAACCCGAACGGCGGCAAAGGTGGCGACGGTGGCAACGCGATCGTCGGCAAGGGCGGCACCGGCGGCAGCAACAGCGGCGGTTCCGGGACCACCGGCACTAACGGCACCGACGGCGCCGGCTTTGCCACCGCGGTCGGTAACGGCGGCAACGGCGGGGTGGGCTTCAACTCCACCACCGTCGGCGTCGACGGCGGCAACGGCGGCGCCGGAGGCAACGGCGGCACCTACGGCAACGGCGGCAACGGTGGAAAGGGCGGCAACGGCATCGCCGGCACCGCCGGATCCACCTCGGCCACCTCCGGCAGCACCGGCGGAAACGGTGTGGCCGGCAGCAACGGCGGGGCCGGTGGCAACGGCGGCAACGGTGGCGCGATCTCCGGCAACGCCGGCAGCGGCGCGGCCGGTGGCAACGGCGGGGCCGGTGGCAACGGCGGCAAGGGCGCAATCGGCGGCAACGGGGTGGCCAACAGCAACACCTACGGCACCGGCATCGGCGGCGCCCAGCACGGCGGCGGTGGCGGCAACGGCGGCAACGGCGGCAAGGGCGGCGACGGCGGCACCGCCGGGACGGTGCTGGGCACCGGCAACGCGGGCAGCAACGGCGCCGGCGGCAGCGGCGGCAAGGGCGGCAACGCCGGAACACCCGGCAACGGCGGCACCGGCGCGAACGCTACCAACGGCACCAACCCCAACGGCGGTGTCGGCGGCGACGGCGGCAACGCCGGGACCGTCGGCATCGGCGGTGCCGCGGGCACCGGCGGCACCGGAACCGCGGGCGCCAACGGCACGGCCGTCACCGGTCCGGCCGGCAACGGCGGAGCGGGCGGCAACGGCTTCAGCTCCGTGACTCCGGGCGTCAACGGGGGCGAGGGCGGTGCCGGCGGCAACGGTGGCACGGTCGGCAACGGCGGCAACGGCGGCAACGGCGGCAGCGGCTCCGCCGGCGGCACCGGTCAGGTCGGCAGCAACGGCGGCAACGGCGGCGCCGGCGGGCTGGGCGGCTCGATCTCCGGTAACGGCGGTACGGGCGGCAACGGCGGCCAGGGCGGCACCGGCGGCCCCGGCACCAACGGCGGAGCCGGGGACATCAACGTCAACGCGGGCGCCGGCGGCAACGGCGGTGACGGCGGAGGCGGCGGCAACGGCGGGAAGGCTGGAGCCGGTGGCGCCGCCCTGGGTACGGGTAACGGCGGCGCCGGCGGCACCGGCGGCAACGGCGGCACCGGTGGCGCACCTGGCACCGGCGGCAACGGCGCCACCGGCACCGAGACGGTTCCGAACGGTGGCGCCGGCGGTAACAGCGGCACCGGCGGCGACGGCGGCACCGGTGGCGCCGGCGGCAACGGCGGCGGCGCAGTCTCCGGCAAGGGCGGCAACGCCGGCAGCGGCGGCACGGGCGGTAGCGGTGGCAGCGCCGTCGGCGGCCAAACCGGCGGAGTCGGCGGCAATGCAGGCGCCGGCACCAACGGCGACGGTGGCAACGGTGGCAATGGTCCCAGCGGCGGCGACGGCGGCGCCGGCGGCGCGGCGGGCACACCCGGTGCAGGCGCCGGCGGCAGCGGCAACACCGGTAGCACCGGGACGGGCGGCAGCGGCGGCACCGCCGGCAACGGCGGCGCGCCGGGTGCTGGATCGGGGACCGGCAGCGGCGGCACCGTGGGAGCTCCTGGCACCCCGGGCACCGCGGGTTAGACGGGCGGGCCGGACCGGGACGTCAGAACTGCAGCGCGCTGAAGCGCCAGTCCAAGACCTGCCGGTCCGGCTCGCCAACCGCATAGACCACCGAGCGCAGACCCAGCACACCCCCGTGCTCGCGCGAGTCTGCGGATTCGACGTGCAGCTCGCTGTACAGGGTGTCACCCTCGCGCACCGGGCCGGTGTGGTCGCAGGACTGCCAGCCCAGCACCGTCACCAGGTTCGGCAGCAGCCGGTTGGCTTGCGCGAACGCCAGCCCGATGGTGTGCCCGCCGTACACCAGCCGCTGCCCGCCGGCCCGCCAATCATGGTGTGTGGCAGCGATGTTGAAGGTGAGCCTGGCCAGCTCCGGGGCGCTGGTCACCACGTCGCCGGTACTGTGCAGCACCGCACCCGCCAGCTGCGGGTCGAAATGCGGACCGGGCACCCGGGCGCGGAAGGCCTCGGCGTCCCACTCCTGGGTCGGGTCGACGAGCGGGTCCGTCGCGTCCGCGCCGATAGCGGACAGGTCATCGGCCGGCCCCGAGCCTGCCCACTGCGGGCTGGTGGGCAGCATCGCGCAGCGGTAGAAGTCCAGCACCAACTGATCGGCCTGGTCGATGGTCGTCATACGCAGCGCCGCCAGGCCCGTCGGCGGCCGGTCGGGCTTGACCGAGTTGGCCCGCAGCCCCACCACTTCGGTGCGGGTGTACAGCGTGTCGCCGAGCACCGGAAAGCGGTGAAACCGCAACCCGCGGTAGAACAGATTCGCCTTGACCCGCTGGGTGGCCAGCGTCGACTGCCCGATCGCCAGGTCACACACCAAGCCGGGGTGCGCCAGCGCACCCGTCGCGCCGGTGACCGCGCCGCACAGCCCGGCGTCCAGCGACAGCCGCAACCGGTTGCCCACGATCGCCTGATGGGCGGCGGCCAGCCCGGCACTCAGGGTGACCGACGGCGCCCAGTCGAACACCTGGCCCGGCGACAGGTCGTCGAAGTAGGGGCCGCCCGCCCGGAGGTCCCGGTACCCGTTAATCACAAGGGCTCATGCTGGCAGGCTGTCCAACCGAGGGTCAAACACCCATACAGCCGAGAGTGAAAGCCACGACGCGACACGCCGGTCCCGCGTCGCCAGAATCACTCTCGACCAACGGAGAGGCGGCCGACGGTGAGCACTGAACTGGACGACGTGGAGGCGATGCTGGTCGCCACCGTGCGGGCGTTCATCGATCGCGAGGTCAAGCCGACCGTGCGCGAAATCGAGCATGCCAACACCTATCCCGAGGCGTGGATCGAACAGATGAAGCGCATCGGCATCTACGGCCTGGCCATCGACGAGGAGTACGGCGGGTCACCGGTCTCGATGCCCTGCTATGTCCAGGTGACCCAGGAACTTGCGCGCGGCTGGATGAGCCTGGCCGGGGCGATGGGCGGCCACACCGTGGTCGCCAAGCTGCTGACGCTGTTCGGCACCGAGGAGCAAAAGCGGACGTATCTGCCGCCGATGGCCACAGGCGAGTTGCGGGCCACCATGGCGCTCACCGAGCCCGGTGGTGGCTCGGACCTGCAGAACATGACCACCACCGCACTGCCGGATGGACCAGATACGTTGGTGGTCAACGGATCCAAGACGTGGATCAGCAACGCGCGGCGCTCCGGCCTGATCGCGCTGCTGGCCAAGACCGACCCCAACGCCACGCCTCGACACAAGGGCATCTCGGTGCTGCTTGTCGAGCACGGTCCGGGTCTGACGGTGTCGCGGGACCTGCCGAAATTGGGCTATAAGGGTGTCGAGTCCTGCGAGCTCTCGTTCGACGGCTTCCGGGTGCCGGCCTCAGCCGTGCTGGGCGGGCGGATGGGCCAAGGCTTTTCGCAGATGATGAAGGGCCTGGAGACGGGCCGCATTCAGGTCGCGGCCCGAGCACTGGGCGTGGCCACCGCGGCCCTGGAGGACGCTTTGGACTATGCCCAACAACGCGAAAGTTTCGGCAAGCCCATCTGGCAGCATCAGGCCGTCGGCAACTACTTGGCCGACATGGCAACAAAACTCACCGCCGCGCGCCAGCTCACGCGGTATGCCGCCGAACGCTACGACAGCGGCCAGCGCTGCGACATGGAGGCCGGGATGGCCAAGCTGTTCGCCTCCGAGATCGCGATGGAAATCGCGCTGAACGCGGTACGCATCCACGGCGGTTACGGTTACTCCACCGAGTACGACGTGGAGCGTTATTTCCGCGACGCGCCCCTGATGATCGTCGGTGAGGGCACCAACGAGATTCAGCGCAATGTGATTGCCGCGCAATTGGTGTCACGCGGCGGGATCTGAGTCCGAAACCATCCGGCTGTTTCGGCTGCTGATCAGTCGCGGAGCGCGTCCACCAGCCCCCACTGCTGCGCCGTCTCGGCGGAGATGGTCCGGCCAGATAGCATCAGATAAGCGGTGCGCCAACGACCGATCCGTCGGGTGACGCTGACGGTGCCACCGGCCCCGGGAAGCAGACCCAAACTCAGCTCGGGCAGGCCGAACACCGCGTCGCGGCTCGCCTCGACCCAGCCGCAGAACGCTGCCATCTCCAGGCCGCTGCCCAGTACTTGACCGTGCACCCGCGCCCGGCACCGGCGGCCGAACCGGGCGGTGAGCTCGTCAAGCACCAGGGCCGGGCTGTGCCGGGTGCGGGCCAGGTACGCGCTGGCCGGGTCGGCGAAGGAACCGAATTCGGCCAGGTCACCCCCGCTGCAGAAGGACGGGCCGTTGCCGCTCAACACTATTCCGCTCACCGACGGATCCAGCTGCGCAACCGACAGCACCTCCAGCAACGCCGCCCGCATGTCGGTGGAGAAGGCGTTATGCCGCTGCGGCCGGTTGAACTGGATTCGCAGTAGATCGCCGTCTCGTTGCGCCACAACGGGATCGGCGATCTCGGGGACGGACGCCGGCCCGCGCTCGGACAGCCAGCGGGCGAACTCCGGGCCGGCCTGCAGCGTCGAATAGGCCAGCGATTCGGTGACCACTCCCGCCAGCGTCGAGCCATCAGGGTTCAGGCTGCGCAGCACGTCGTCGCAGACGGCGCTGGCCTGCGGCCAATGCGCGCAGCGTCGGGTCAGCTCGGCCAGCGTCTCGGGAACCGAATCCACGGTGACCACCCGCCGGTCGGCACAGGGCTCTTCGGTGACGGTGAAACTAGCTGTCGTCAGCCATGATTCATTCGAGGGTGGCCCGTAGCCGACGACCACACCCGGCGGCGTTCGGGCGTCCGGATCCGGCGGTGCGGACAGATCGACCAGCCCGATCATGGGTCACGCCGAATACTTCTCGACCAGCCCGTTCTTGTACAACTTGCCGGTGTCGGTGCGCGGCAGCTGTGTTTCGAACGCGATCGACCGCGGACACTTGAAGTGCGACAACCGTTCCCGCAGCCAGCCTAGTAGTTCCTCGCCGAATTCGTCGGTGCCGTAGGCCGGGTCGACGGCCTGTACGACCGCCATCACCCGCTGACCCATCTCGTCGTCGGGAACGCCGAACACGGCCGCGTCCAACACCTTTGGATGGGTGACCAACAGATTCTCGGCTTCCTGCGGGTAGATGTTCACCCCGCCGGAGATGATCATGTGGTGCCGGCGGTCGGTCAGGTACAGGTAACCTTCTTCATCGAGGTAGCCGATGTCGCCGACCGTCATCCACCCGTGCTTGTCCCGGGACGCAGCGGTTTTGGACGGATCGTTGAGGTACTCGAACGAGGCGCCGCCTTCGAAGTAGATCTCCCCCGGCTGGCCGGGCGGCAACTCGGTGCCGTCCTCCCCGAGGATGTGCAGCGCGCCGATCATCGGTTTGCCCACCGAACCCGGGTGCGCCAGCCAGTCGTCGGCGGTGATCAACGTCGAGCCGATCGCCTCCGAGGACGCGTAGTACTCGTCGACGATCGGTCCCCACCAGTCGATCATCTGTTTCTTGATCTCCACCGGACAGGGCGCGGCGGCGTGCATCACTCGCTTCAGGCTGGACAGGTCGTACGAATCACGCACCGAGTCAGGCAGTTTCAGCATCCGCACGAACATCGCCGGGACGAACTGGCCGTGCGTCACCCCGTACCGCGCGATGGCCTCCAGCGTCCCTTCTGGATCGAACTTCTCCATCACCACGGTGGTCAGCCCGGCGGCCTGCACCGTCATCGACCACACCGACGGTGCGGTGTGATAGAGCGGGGCGGGGCTCAGATACACCGTTTCGCGGTCCATCCAGAAATCCACCAGCGCCGACATCAGGCCGGGCGCCTCCGCCGGCGGGAGGTGCGGCAGTTCGCGTTTGATGCCCTTGGGCCGGCCGGTGGTGCCCGAGGAGTACTGCAGCAGGTCACCCTCGATTTCGTCGTCGATCGGGGTATCCGGTTGATCGGCAACACATTCCGGGTAGCGCTGCCAGCCGTCCAGATCGCCGTCGGCGATCAGCAGCAACTCGGGCAGCCCGCCCGGCAGGTTCTCGGCCAGGCCGGCGCAGACCTCGCTTAGCGCCGCCGAACCGATGATCGCCCTGGCGCTGCTGTTGTCGACGATGTATGCGGCCTCGGCCGCGGTGAGGTGGGTGTTGATCGGCACGTAGTACAGCCCGCTGCGCCGGGCCGCCCACATCACCGTGTGCATGTGCTCGTTGTTCTCGAGCAGGATCGCGACGGCGTCGCCCTCGCGCAGGCCCGCCTGCCGGAATTTGTGCGCCAGTCGGTTGGCCCGCGCCTCCATTTCGCCGAAGGTCACCACCGTGCCGGACGGGTACAGGATGACGGCGGGCTTGTCGGGATTGGCTTGCGCGTAGGGGCGGATGTGCATGGCTGAAACTTTACGAGCCACGGCTGAGCAGACGTAAAAGCACCTGACACGCCGTGCGTGTAGGTGCTTTTACGTCTGCTCGCGCCAGCTACTCGGCCAGGCGGGCCTTGAGCGCCTCGAACTCGTCGCGGATGCCGGTCGGCAGCTTGTCGCCGACGAACTCGAACCACTCCTCGATCAGCGGTAGCTCTTCGCGCCACTCGGCGGCATTGACCGCCAGTGCCGACTCGACGTCGGCGGCGTCCGCGTCCAGGCCGTCCAGGTACAGGTCCGCCGCCGTCGGCACCACGCCGATGGCGGTGTCCTGGCCACCCGCGTTGTGCTCGATACGGTCCACGATCCACTTCAGCACCCGGCTGTTCTCGCCGAAGCCCGGCCACAGGAACTGGCCCTCGTCGCCACGGCGGAACCAGTTGACGAAGAACACCTTCGGCAGCTTGGACTCGTCGGCGTGCTTGCCCAGGTCGATCCAGTGCTGGAAGTAGTCGCCGACGTTGTAGCCCAGGAACGGCAGCATGGCCATCGGGTCGCGGCGCACCGTGCCGACCTTGCCCTCGGCGGCCGCGGTCTGCTCGCTGCCCATGGTCGCGCCCATGAACACGCCGTGCTGCCAGTCCCGCGCCTCGGTGACCAGCGGCACCGTGGTCTTGCGGCGGGCACCGAACAGGATGCCGGAGATCGGCACGCCCTGCGGGTCGTCCCACTCGGGGGCCAGGATCGGGCACTGCGACATCGGGGTGCAGTAGCGCGAGTTCGGGTGGGCCGCCTTGCTCTCCGTCTCGCGGAGATACCAGTCGTTGCCCTTCCAGTCGATCAGATGGTCGGGCTCGCCTTCCAGGCCCTCCCACCACACGTCGCCGTCATCGGTGAGCGCCACGTTGGTGAACACCGTGTTGCCGCCCTCGATGGTGCGCATGGCATTCGGGTTGGACTTCCAGTTGGTGCCCGGCGCCACCCCGAAGAAGCCGTACTCCGGGTTGACGGCGTACAGCCGGCCGTCCTCGCCGAACCGCATCCAGGCGATGTCGTCGCCCAGGGTCTCGGCGCGCCAGCCCGGGATGGTGGGTTGCAGCATCGCCAGGTTGGTCTTGCCGCAGGCCGACGGGAACGCGGCCGCGAAGTAGTACGCCTTGTTCTCCGGCGAGATCAGCTTGAGGATCAGCATGTGCTCGGCCAGCCAGCCCTCGTCGTGGGCCATCGCCGACGCGATACGCAGGGAGTAGCACTTCTTACCCAGCAGCGCGTTACCGCCGTAGCCCGAGCCGAAGCTCCAGATCTCGCGGGTCTCCGGGAAGTGGGTGATGTATTTGGTGTCGCTGCACGGCCACGGGACGTCCTGCTGCCCCTCCTCCAGCGGCGCACCGACGGAGTGCAGCGCCTTGACGAAGAACCCGTCATCGCCGATCTTGTCCAGCGCGGCCTTGCCCATCCGGGTCATGGTGCGCATGGAGACCACGACGTACTCGGAGTCGGTGATCTCCACGCCCAGCTTCGGGTCGTCGGCGCCCAGTGGACCCATGCAGAACGGCACCACGTACATGGTGCGACCGCGCATCGAGCCGCGGTACAGGTCGGTCATGATCGACCGCATCTCGCTGGGGTCTTTCCAGTTGTTGGTCGGGCCGGCGTCGATCTCGCGCTCCGAGCAGATGAAGGTCCGCGACTCCACCCGTGCGACGTCGGAGGGGTCGGACAGCGCCAGGAACGAGTTCGGGTGCTTCTCCGGGTTCAGCCGGGTGAAGGTGCCCGCCTCGACCAGCTGCTCGGACAGCCGCTTGAATTCCTCGTCCGACCCGTCGGTGAAGACCACCCGGTCGGGCTGGGTGAGCTCAGCAACCTCCTGCACCCAGGACAGCAGCCCCTGATGGTTCGTGGGGGCGGTATCCAGACCGGGAATGGTTGCTGAAGTCATCGAACTCTCCTGAATCTGCTGCGTTGGCGATCGTCGGTTTGTCGGCTCGTTCTGGTCGCATGCGCTTGCTTAGTATTGCCCGCGCGGCGGTAATAACACTTAGCGCTTTCTTATACAGATTATCGCGCATCACTTGTCGGGGAAGGTATGGGCGGGTATAAGCCTTCTCACAAGACCGATTCAGAAAGGTCTAATCCGGTCAGAAAGCGCCATGACCCGCGTCCGACCGCGGCGAGATCTTTGCCCGGATGATCCCTGGGTCGGTGACCGTACCAGATATACCCGGTTCGCCCAGCTCCGCGCGAATCGCGTCGAGGGCCGCCAGGATGGTCGGCATCTCCCGGTCGCGCACCGCCGCAGCCCGTGCCGCGGCCAGGGCGTGTTCGCGCAGTTCGCCGTCGATCAGGCTGACCTGGTCATTGACCCGGGTGTTCTCGGCCTCGTCGTGTGCGCTGACCGCGGTGGACAGGCTCGATTCGGCGTCCAGCACCCGGCTGGCGACCATCTGCTCGGTGACCGAACGCAGCGAAGACGTCACATCTGTCACCCAGCGGTCCAGCACGGCGCGATCGCTGAGCAGGCTGCGGACGTTGACCAACCACAGCGTCGTCGCCAGGCCCACCGCCACGCACGCCACGATCCCGGCGCCCACCACCGGGGGCGCCACACCGGGGCTCAGCCGCGACAGCAGGCCGGTCACCAGCCGGCTCAGGGTCAGCGCCACACCGAGCCCGAACAGCGCGCCGATCACCATCAGCAACCTGGTCTCCAGCCGTCGGGACTTCCGAGGCGGCGAGGACACCGGGACGGCGGGTGGCTTGTCGGCGGGCGGCAGTTCCAGCGCCACCCCGGTCACCTCCGCGACATCGGCCAGGTGGGCGTCGATACCCTCGGCGACCTCGCTGACCACCTCGTCCAGCCGTCCCCGGACGTAGTCCTCGAACGCGGGGATGCGGCGCCGGGTCAGCGTCGCGATGTCCTCCTGCAGCTCACCACGCACCGAGGTGCAGCGGTTGCGCGCGAAGTAGGACAGCTGGACCCGGGCCTGCTGGATCTGGCCGCGCATCGTGATGGTGCGCTCGGTTCGCGACTGCCGCCGCAGCCGCAGGGCGGCACTGCGTTCCTCGCGCAGGGCGTCGACGCGTGCCCGGCGCCCCGCACCGTCGGCGTCCCGGTCGAACCGCGCGGCCACCTTCTGCAGCCGCGCTTCCCAGGCCCGCAATCGGTTGCGGCGCGCCACGTCGGAGTCGGCGAGCTGACTCTGAACGGTCGCGACCAACTCGTCGACCTGCGGCTCCCCCACCTCCGGCGCGGCGGCGACGCCGATCCACGGCACCTTGCCGTAGCGCGGCGCATGCTCGGCCAGCCGGTCGCGGTTGGCGGCGAGCACGTCCCGCCAGGCGAGGTGCACGTCGATTTTGGCCACCACCCCCACCACCACGTCGGTGTTTTCCGCGGCGGCATCGAGTAGGGCGCAGTCCGATGCGGCCATGGGTGCGGACGCGGAGACGACGAACACCACGGCCAGTGGCGCATCGCCGGGACTGAACTCGGGAGACTCCACCACCGGGTAGTCCGGGAACCGTTCCCGCAGCGCGGTCGCGACGCTGGTGACGCCGGCCAGCCAGGGACCGGTCACCAGCACCACGTCCCGACGGTTGATCGCGGGCGGAGCCAGACCCGGTCCGATCGCAGCGACCATCGCATCCACCCGGGCGGCCGGATCGTCGCGAGTACTCACCGGGTCCCCCGCGCCCACAGCCGCAGCGATCCCCGAGCGATATCGGCCGCGCACGCGCGGTGTAGTTCGTTCGTCACGGTGCGGCGGCGACGCTGCCAATGCGCCGCCCGCTGCAACGGCGCCGACGGCCCAAGTTCCAGCTCGTCGGCCCGGACCGCGTCCAGCGCGGCCGCCATCCGGGCTACCACGGTCGCATCGCGGGCCAGGAACGCCGCGACCCGCGCGTCGGAGACCGCCAGCGCCTCCAGGTCGCCGACGGCGTCGAGGAGGCGCCGGTAGCGTGGCCGCGCGCCCGCGAGGACGAGCCGGTCCAGCACCGCGTCGACACCGCTGACCCGGCGCAGCACCGCCCGCACGCCAGCCGGCCCGGCGCCCCGGCGCAGGGTGGCCACCGCCAGCGCGATGCCGAACAAATCGAGGACCGCCAACAATCGCCGCCGTGCCGCCACCGGCACCGTCAGCCGCGCTGCCAGGAACCCGTCGAAGCCGCGGTCCAGACAGACCAGCCCGTCCGGGTCGGCGGCCAGCGCCCGCAACGCCGCCCAGTACACCGGATCCAGACCATCGAGGGCGGCCACGGCCAGCAACCCGCTCATTGGCAGCACCGGCGCCCCGAGCAGTTCGGCGAATCGCCCACAGCCCGCGCGGGCGGCCTCGACCGGGTCCGCCCCCGACGCGAAGGTGGTCAGGTCCGCCTTGTTCAGCACCGCCAGCGTCGCACCGGCGCCGGTGTCTTCGGGCTTGACGACCTCGGCGACGACGTGGACGTGCAGTTCCGCGGCACGTGTGTCCGTCGTCACCGCGAGGCCCGCACGGTCCAGCGCGCGGGTCACGGTGCGCCGCCCCACCCCCGGGCGACCGCTCACGGCCACCCGCAGCGGCACCCCCATACGCTGCGCGACCGCAAGAAGCCGCTGGTCAGCGACCTCCTGGGCGAAACCCATCAGCTCGTCGACGAAAATCCGATGCCCCTCTCCGGAATCGACGGTCCCCACCGAATCGTGTCATTTGCATTCCGAGCACGCGAGCCAGGTGTCCGCCGTTACCAGCCGAAGGCAACTGTTGGGTCTCAATCTGGACCTGAGGCGGCCACATCCGGTCCTCATAAGCCACGATGGTGGGATGCATGCGCAACCCGGGGTGGGGTTACGGCCCGATACGCCCTGGGGCTACCTCCCTGCCACGAGTTTCCGCTCCCGGCGTTCGGCGCTGTCCAATTCTCAGCGCGACACTTGGGAGCGGCTCTGGCCGGCGCTGGGCCGGCAGGCTGACGATCCGGAAGGCCAGCCCCTGGACGCCCGGAACTGGTTCGGCCGGGTGGCTCCGCTGGTGCTGGAGATCGGGTGCGGCAGCGGCACCTCCACCCTCGCAATGGCCAAGGCCGAACCGGACGTCGACGTCATCGCCGTGGAGATCTACCGGCGGGGACTCGCGCAGTTGCTGTGTGGAATCGATAACGATCAGGTCCGCAACATCCGGTTGATCCGCGGCAACGGCATCGACGTACTCACAGACCTGCTCGCCCCGGCGTCGCTGACCGGTGTTCGGGTCTTTTTCCCGGACCCCTGGCCCAAGGCCCGGCACCACAAGCGCCGGTTGTTGCAGTCGGCGACGGTTGCGCTGATCGCCGACCGGCTACTCCCGGGTGGTGTGCTGCACGCCGCGACCGACCATCCGGGCTATGCCGAGCAGATCGGCGAGGTCGGTGACGCCGAATCCCAACTCGTCCGGGTCGACCCGGGCACCGAATCCCTGCCGATATCGACCACACGTCCCACCACCAAGTACGAGACGAAGGCCCAAGAAGCGGGTAGTACCGTCTGCGAATTCGTATGGAAGCGGCGCTGAATGACTGATGCTCAATGACTGACGTAGCCACCCCCACCACGGAATCCCTGACTGACCCGTCGATCCTGGCGGGCGACCTGTCCCAGGACGGCCTGACCGGATTCCCCGAGCCGATGAAGCGCGTCCTGCTGGTCTGGGACGCGCCCAATCTCGACATGGGCCTGGGTTCGATCCTGGGCCGCCGCCCCACCGCGCTGGAACGTCCCCGCTTTGATGCGCTGGGCCGTTGGCTGCTGGCCCGCACCGCGGAGGTCGCGGCGGGGGGTGCAGCGGATATCCGGGTGGAACCCGAGGCCACCGTCTTCACCAACATCGCCCCCGGCAGCGCCGAGGTGGTACGTCCCTGGGTCGACGCGCTGCGCAACGTCGGGTTCGCCGTGTTCGCCAAACCCAAGATCGATGAGGACAGCGACGTCGACCGCGACATGCTCGAGCACATCGATCAGCGGTTCCGGGAGGGCCTGGCGGGCCTGATGGTGGCGTCGGCCGACGGGCAGGCGTTCCGCCAGCCGCTGGAAGAAATAGCGCGCGGCTCAGTGCCGGTTCAAGTGCTTGGATTTCGTGAACACGCCAGTTGGGCGCTAGCGTCGGATACCTTGGAGTTCGTCGACCTGGAGGACATCGCAGGTGTTTTCCGGGAGCCATTGCCGCGAATCGGGCTTGATTCGCTACCTGAGCAGGGGGCATGGCTGCAGCCGTTCCGGCCGCTGTCGTCGCTGTTGACCTCGCGTGTGTAAAGAAGCCGCGTGTCCGACAATCGAAAAGCAATGCGCGGGTCGCTAGCGATCCAGTAAGGAGCTTAAGTGTTCGCCTGGTGGGGTCGAACGGTGTACCGGTACCGGTTCATCGTAATCGGGGTCACTGTGGCTCTGTGCTTGTTCGGCGGCATCTTCGGGCTCAGCCTGGGCAAGCATGTCACACAGAGCGGCTTTTACGACGACGGCAGTCAGTCGGTGAAGGCTTCGGTCCTCGGCGACCAGGTCTATGGCCGCGACCGAACCGGACACATCGTCGCCATCTTCAAAGCTCCCGACGGCAAGACGGTCAACGACCCGCAGTGGTCGAAGAAGATCAACGACGAGCTCAACCAGTTCGTCGCGGACCACCCCAAAGAGGTGCTCGGCTGGGCCGGCTACCTGCGGGCGCCGGACAGCACCAGCCCGGTCATCAAGGGCATGGCCACCGACGACAAGCACTACACCTTTGTGTCGATCCCGCTCAAGGGCGACGACGACGACACCATCCTGACCAACTACAAGACCATCGAGCCGGCCCTGCAGAAGCTGGACGGCGGCACCGTGCAACTGGCCGGCCTGCAACCGATCGCGAGTGCGTTGACCGGCACCATCGCCACCGACCAGCGCCGCATGGAGGTGCTGGCCCTGCCCCTGGTGGCCGTCGTGCTGTTCCTGGTGTTCGGCGGCGCGGTGGCGGCCTGCCTGCCGGTGATGGTCGGCGGTCTGAGCATTGCCGGTTCGCTGGGCATTCTGCGACTGATCGCGGTGTTCGGACCGGTGCACTTCTTCGCCCAGCCCGTGGTGTCGTTGATCGGGCTGGGTATCGCGGTGGACTACGGCCTGTTCGTGGTAAGCCGGTTCCGCGAGGAAATAGCCGAGGGTTACGACACCGAAGTGGCGGTGCGCCGCACCGTGATGACGGCCGGCCGAACTGTGGTGTTCTCCGCGGTGCTGATCGCCGCGTCCGGGGCCAGCTTGCTGCTGCTGCCTCAGGGCTTCGTGAAATCCCTGACCTATGCCCTGATCACGGCGGTTTCCCTGGCCGCGATTCTGTCCATCACGCTGCTACCCGCCTGCCTGGGCATCCTGGGCAAGCACGTGGACGCGCTCGGTGTGCGGACCGCGTTCCGGGTTCCGTTCCTGCGGAACTGGAAGGTGTCGCGCGCCTACCTGAACTGGCTGGCCGACCGGCTGCAGAAGACCAAGACCCGTGAAGAGGTGGAGGCCGGCTTCTGGGGGAAGCTGACGAACTTCGTGATGAAGCGTCCGCTGGCGTTCGCCATCCCGATCATCGTCGGCATGATTCTGCTGATCATCCCGCTGGGCAACATGTCCCTGGGCGGCATGAGCGAGAAATACCTGCCGCCGAACAACGCGGCGCGCCAGTCCCAGGAGCACTTCGACAAGCTTTTCCCGGGGTATCGCACCAACCCGCTGACCCTGGTGATCCAGTCCACCAACCATCAGCCGGTCACCGACCAGCAGGTCGCGGATATCCGCAGCAAGGCAATGCAGATCCCCGGCTTCATCGAGCAGGACAACGATCCGGCGAACATGTGGCAGGAACGTCCGCAGGCGCCGGGCGGGTCGAAGGATCCGTCCGTTCGAGTGCTGCAGAACGGACTCTCCAACACCGCCGACTCGGCGAAGAAACTCGAGGAGCTAAGGGCGATCACCCCGCCTAAGGGTCTGCAGATATTCGTCGGCGGCACACCCGCGCTGGAGCAGGACTCTATTCACAGCCTGGTCGACAAGGCTCCGTTGATGGTGCTCGTGCTGATCACCACGACGATGCTGTTGATGTTCCTGGCATTCGGCTCGGTGGTGCTGCCGATCAAGGCGGCCGTCATGAGCGTGCTGACGCTCGGGTCCACCATGGGCATCCTGACCTGGATATTCATCGAAGGCCACGGCGCCGGCCTGCTGAATTTCACGCCGACGCCGTTGATGGTGGTGATCATCGCGTTGGTGGTTGCGGTCGGCTACGGCCTGGCCACCGACTACGAGGTGTTCCTGGTCTCCCGAATGGTCGAGGCGCGCGAGAACGGCATGTCGACCCAGGAGGCGATCCGGATCGGCACCGCCACCACCGGCCGCCTGATCACCGCGGCGGCGCTGGTGCTGGCCGTGGTCGCGGGGTCGTTCGTGTTCTCCGACCTGGTGATGATGAAGTACCTGGCGTTCGGGTTGATGGCGGCGTTGCTGCTGGACGCGACCGTGGTCCGGATGTTCCTGGTGCCGTCGGTGATGAAGCTACTGGGCGACGACTGCTGGTGGGCGCCGCGCTGGATGCGGCGCCTGCAGAACCGCATCGGCCTCGGCGAGATCCAGCTGCCCGACGAGCGCAAGCGCCCCGTCAGCACGGTGCGGCCCCCGGTGACGGCAGGCCTCGTCGCCGCCGGCGCCACTTCTGGTCCACGCACACCGCACGACCCGACGCATCCGGCGGCGCTGGAGCGTCCCCGGCCGACCGCCAGGCCCGAACTCGGGCCGGGCGCCACCGCTCAGGTTCCGGTCCGGGCGACAGCGCCCACACCGGCGCCGGCGAAGCCGGCCAACCAGCCCGCCGAGGCGCCGACGACGCGGCTGACCGCGCAGGGCGGCCCGTCGACGGCGAAGACGCGTCCGAGGGTCCCACCGCCCGCCCCGTCGGCCGGTGAAACGAACAAGATGCCGGCGGCCGGAAATCGCCCGGGCGGCAAACCCGACGCCAAATCGGACTACAAGGGGGACCCGGCCGACAAGACCGCGGCCATCCCCGCGCAGCGTCCGGAGGGCGACGACTCCGAGACCGCCACCGAGAAGCTCAACGCCCGCGGCATTGCGGACGAGAGCGGCGTGGACACCGGGCGGCGACGCCGTACCGGCGGTGGCGGCCTCTCAGCCCAGGACCTGCTGCGTCGCGAAGGCCGGATGTAGCCTGCGCTACCCCGCGTCGGGCTCCTCCGGGTTGTCCGGCTTGGCCTGCACCAGCGCGGACACCTCTTCGTCTTCGCGCTGCTGCTCCTGGGCGGCCTCGGGATCCCTGGCCAACAGCACCTGCAGCGCGTTGTTGAGGAACGCCACCGTCGGTATCGCCAGCAGGGCGCCGACGATCCCGGCCAGCACGCCGCCGGCGGCGATCGCCAGCACCACCGCCAGCGGGTGGATCGACACCGCGCGGCCCATCACCAGCGGCTGCAACACGTGCGCCTCGAGCTGGTTCACCACGATCAGTAACGCGAGGGTAAGCAGCGCATACACCAGGCCTTTGGCCAGCAGCGCCACCACCACGGCCAGCAGGCCCGACACCAGAGCACCGATCAGCGGCACGAACGCACCGAGAAAGACGATGGAGGCCAACGGCAGCGCCAGCGGAACGCCCATGATCGCCAGACCGGCGCCCACCCCGATCGCGTCAGTCAGGGCGACCAGGAACGTGGCCCGAATGTATCCGGTCAGCGCGCCGTATCCGGCCAGTCCGGCCTCATGGACGCGGTCCCGGACGTGCCCCGGGAAGATCTGCTGCACGTACTTCCAGATGTTGCGGCCGCCGTAGAGGAAGAAGATCAGCGTGAACAGCACAAGTACCGCTGCCGTGAGTAATTCGGTGATGGTGGCCGCGGTCGAGATCGCTCCGCTGGTCACCTTCGCCTGGTTGTTGCGCAGCGCCTCGATCGCGGCATTGCCCGCGTGATCGATCTGGTCGTTCCGGATGTGCGCCGGCCCTTCGATCAGCCATCTGCGGCTCGAGTCGATACTGCGCTCGACCTGTTTGACCAGGTCGGGCAGGCCGACGATGAACTGACTGACGACGAACGCCAGGATGCCGCCCAGGATCGCGAAGCCGCCGAGCAACACCAGCGTCACCGCGAGACCGCGCGGCAACCCCTTTTTGTCCAGCCAGTCGACCAATGGCACCAGCAACGCGCTGAGCATCAACGCCAGCAACACCGGCACCACGATGACTTCCAGCTTGTCGACCACCCACAGCAGGGCCACCCCGGCCGCCAGGATGACCAGCAGCCGCCACGACCACGCGGCGGTTTTGCGAACCAGCGGGCTTACCGCGGCGTCGTCTTCACTCGTCGACATTGGGGACATTGGGCCACTCTAACGGGGCGGCGTGGCCGATCCCCGCAAACCCGGGCGGCACGATCCGGTCACATCCCAGGAACGACCCCGACACGTCGGCGACGTGCACCTTTGGCAGCGTTACCGGCGCGGTTAACCTAATGCGATGCCGTACGACGCTGCCGCCCGCAAGCTCGCGGGGGTCTCCCTGCAGCGAGGGGAGACGGCCGCGCGGGGCAAGTACTGGTGGCTGCGGTGGGTCGTGCTTGCCGTCGTCGCGGTGGTGCTGGGCGTCGAAATCGCGTTGGGATGGGACCAACTGGCCAAAGCCTGGACGAGCCTGTTCCAGGCTGAGTGGTGGTGGCTGATCGCCGCGATGGTGGCCGCGGCGGCCTCGATGCACAGTTTCGCCCAGATTCAGCGCACCCTGCTGCGCTCGGCCGGGGTGCACGTCAAGCAGCTACGTTCGGAGGGCGCGTTTTACGCCGCCAACGCGCTGAGCACCACGCTGCCCGGCGGGCCGGTGATCTCGGCGACGTTCCTGTTGCGTCAGCAGCGGATCTGGGGTGCCTCGACGGTGGTGGCGTCCTGGCAGCTGGTCATGTCCGGCGCGCTGCAGGCGGTGGGGCTGGCGGTGCTGGGGCTGGGCGGCGCGTTCTTCCTGGGCGCCAAGAACAATCCGTTCTCGCTGCTGTTCACGCTGGGCGGTTTCGTCGCGCTGCTGTTGCTGGCCCAGGCGGTGGCCTCGCGGCCGGAGCTGATCGAGGGGATCGGCGGCCGGGTCCTGGCGACGGTCAATTCGGTCCGCGGCAAACCGGCGGACACCGGGCTTGCGAAGTGGCGCGAGATCCTGACGCAGCTCGAATCGGTGAGCCTGAGCCGCCGCGATTTAGGCGTCGCGTTCAGCTGGTCACTGTTCAACTGGGTCGCCGACGTCGCGTGTCTGGGGTTCGCCGCGTACGCCGCGGGTGACCACGCCTCGGTTGCCGGCCTGACGGTCGCCTACGCCGCGGCGCGGGCGGTCGGCACGATTCCGCTGATGCCCGGCGGCCTGCTGATCGTCGAGGCGGTGCTGGTGCCGGGACTGGTGTCCAGTGGCATGGCGCTGCCCAACGCCATCTCGGCAATGCTGATCTACCGGCTGATCAGCTGGTTGTTCATCGCCGCGATCGGCTGGGTGGTGTTCTTCTTCGTGTTCCGCACCGAGACGCCCGACGCGGACGCCGAGGATCCGCCGACCGATCCGCGGATGCGGCCGGCCGGTTGAGTGCCCTTATCAGCCGTTGCTGGGCTTGGGTCCCGGCAGCGGCGCGGGCAACGCTCCACCGCCGGAGACCGGGGAGAGCGCCGGCGGTTGCGTCCCCGCGGGCGTGCCGGCACCCGGCAAGTTCGGCAGGCCCCCGCCCTGAGCGGCCTGCACCATGCTCAGCGCCTGCGGCAACGAGATCGGCAGTCGGCACTGCGTCCCCAGCTTGTTCAGCGGGTTGGCCAGTCCCTGCAGGTCCAGCGCCACTTTGGGGTTGGCGTCCAGGTAGGTCTTGATCGAGCCCAATGATTGCGGCCCGGGCTGCTGCTGCAGAGCGCTGGTCATCACCTGGTTGGTCTCCGGATGCGAGTCCAGGTAGTCACCCATCGACTTGGCCACCGAGCCGACCGTCCGGGCCACTTCGCTGGCCGCGCACGGGTCCGTCGCGCCTGTCGCCGCCGGGGTCGCCACCATCGCACTGCCGGCGCACGACAGGCCCGTCGCGGTGACCACTGCGAAAAGCCCACGGCGCACGGCCGCCCTGCTTGGCTTCATCAATTACTCCTCACGATTGCCGCTGATGTCCCCCGACTGCGGCCGTCCTCATCCTGCCATCTGCGGCAGCGCGGCTGCCAACTCGTGTGACGTGGTAACCCCGGCGTCGAAGGTAGAAGGAGCCTGTATTAGGTCCTATCTACCCATGGCGCTGAACATCAAGGACCCAGAAGTCGACCGGCTGGCCAGCGAACTTGCGACCCGCTTGCACACCACCAAGACCGCCGCCATCCGGCATGCACTGCAGGCTCAGCTGGCACGGCTGGAGTCGCAGACCAGCGATCGCGAGGCCCCCTTGTTCGAGGTCATGCGCACCGAGATCTGGCCGCTGCTCGCCGACCGCACACCGATCAGCAAGGCGGAACGGGAAGAGATCCTCGGCTACGACCCCGCGACGGGCGTCTGACCGTCGTGATCGGCGAACGCAGCGCCGTCGTGGCCCTGATCCAGCAGGAAGACCCCGACGCGGGCCGGGTGGCGACCGCCCTCGCGGGAGCCCGCAGCCTGGCCATGTCCGCACCGACGGTTGCCGAGTGCCTCATCGTGCTGACCGCCCGCCACGGACCCGTGGCCAGAACCATCTTCGAACGCCTACGCGCCGAGATCGGTTTGGCTGTAGACCCTTTCACCGATGAGCACGCGGTTGCCGCCCAGCGGGCGTTTCTGCGCTACGGCAAGGGCCGACACCCGGCCGCGCTGAACTTCGGCGACTGCATGACCTACGCCGCGGCCAGAGTCGCTCACCAACCGCTGCTCGCGGTCGGCAACGACTTCGCCGCGACGGATCTCAAGTTCGACGGCGTCGTCGGGCACTGGCCCGCCGCACCTCCGATCACGACTTAACAACAATCCGGCCGAACCGGTGTCGTCCCAGTTCAGGAACCGATAAGCAGACTTGAGATCCGTGTTCTCGGGTAGGCTCGCGGGCACGCGCTGGCGATCAAATTCGGGGAGTTAGAAATCCAGCAGTTCATGATGCGGCTGAGCCGCAACCTGCGCAGATTCCGCTGGTTGGTCTTCACGGGCTGGTTGCTTGCCCTGGTGCCGGCGGTGTATCTGGCGTTGACGCAGTCGGGAAACCTGACCGGCGGCGGGTTCGAGGTTGCCGGTTCCCAGTCGCTGGCCGTGCACGATGAGCTGGTCGCCCAGTACCCCGACCTGGGCGCGTCGCCGTTGGCGCTGGTGGCGGCCCCGCGCGCCGATGCCACCTATCAGGACATCGACGAAGCCGTCGCCCAACTCCGGCACATCGCAGGCGAGTTCCCCGGGGTGTCCGAAGCGCCCAACCCCACCCAGCGGCCGCCGCAGCCGGACCGGCCCTACGTGATAACGCTGCGCTTGGACGCCCGCAATCCGGGCACCAGCGACGTCGCCAAGAAGCTGCGCCAGCGGATCGGCGTCGAAGACGACCGGTCCGGGCAGACCGCCAGCGGACGCGTGCGGCTCTACGTCATCGGGCAGGGCGCGTTGTCGGCGGCCGCGGCCGCCAACACCAAGCACGACATCGCCAAGGCCGAAGAGTGGAACCTGCCGATCATCCTGATCGTGCTGTTGGCGGTGTTCGGTTCGCTGGCCGCCGCCGCGATCCCCCTGGCGTTGGGCGTTTGCACGGTCGTGGTGACGATGGGGCTGGTCTATGCCCTGTCCATGCACACCACCATGTCGGTGTTCGTCACCTCGACGGTGTCCATGTTCGGCATCGCGCTGGCGGTGGACTATTCGCTGTTCATCCTGATGCGATATCGCGAGGAACTGCGCAGCGGCCGGCAGCCGCAAGAGGCGGTGGACGCGGCGATGGCCACCTCCGGGCTCGCGGTGGTGCTGTCCGGCATGACCGTCATCGCCTCGCTGACCGGCATTTACCTGATCAACACCCCGGCGCTGAGATCGATGGCCACCGGCGCGATCCTGGCCGTCGCCATCGCGATGCTGACGTCGGCCACGCTCACCCCGGCGCTGCTGGCCACCTTCGCCCGGGCCGCGGCCAAGCGGTCCGCGCTGCTGCACTGGTCGCGGCGGCCGGAGAGCACGGTGTCGCGGTTCTGGACCCGCTGGGTCACCTGGGTGATGCGCCGGCCGTGGATTTCGGCACTGGCGGCCTCGGCCGTGTTGCTGCTGATGGCGGCGCCCGCGCTGTCGATGGTGCTGGGCAACAGCCTGTTACGCCAGTTCGACTCCTCCCACGAGATACGGGGAGGCGTGGCGGCCGCCTCCCAGGCCCTCGGTCCCGGCGCGCTGGGCCCGGTACAGGTGCTGGTCACCTTCCCGGACTCCGCGCAGGGCCCCGACGCCGCTCCGGCCCGCGCACAGCTGCTCGGCACGATCCGGCAGAAGATGGCGGAGGGCCCTGAGGTCGCGTCGGTGACGCCACCGGAGTACGCCGACGACAACCGCAGCGCGGTGCTCAGTGCGGTGTTGTCCGTCGACCCGGAGGACCTGCGCGCCCGGCACACCGTCGACTGGATGCGCAGCCAGGTCCCCACGGTCGCCGGCGACGCACAGGTGGCGGTCGGCGGGTCGACCGCGCTGATCAAGGACTTCGACGACCGGGTTTCGGCCACCCAGCCCCTGGTGCTGGGCTTCGTCGCGCTGATCGCCTTCCTGATGCTGCTGCTGTCCGTGCATTCGGTGCTGCTGGCGGTCAAGGGCGTGCTGATGACGTTGCTGTCGGTGGCTGCGGCCTACGGCAGCCTGGTGATGGTCTTCCAGTGGGGCTGGGCGGACAAGCTCGGCTTCCCGCACCTGACGTCGATCGACAGCACGGTCCCGCCGCTGGTCCTGGCGATGACCTTCGGTCTGTCCATGGACTACGAGATCTTCCTGCTCACCCGCATCCGGGAGCGCTTCCTGCTGACGGGGCACACCCGCGACGCGGTCGCCTACGGCGTGAGCACCAGCGCCCGCACCATCACCAGCGCCGCGCTGATCATGATCGCGGTGTTCTGTGGGTTCGCCTTCGCCGGCATGCCGCTGGTCGCCGAGATCGGTGTGGCCTGTGCCGTGGCGATCGCCGTCGACGCGACGGTGGTGCGGCTGGTCCTGGTTCCGGCGCTGATGGCGATGTTCGCCAAGTGGAACTGGTGGATCCCGGGCTGGTTGGGCCGCATCCTGCCGTCGGTCGACTTCGACCGGCCGCTGCCCGACGTCGACCTGGGTGGCGTCGTCACAATCCCCGACGACATCACCGCGGCCATCGCACCCAGCGCCGATCTGCGCATGGTGATCAAATCCGCGGCGAAACTCAAACACCTTGCGCCGGACGCCGTTTGCGTCGCCGACCCGCTGGCCTTCATCGGCTGCGAACGCAAGGAACCCGACCGCGAACCCCAACCCGAAAGCGCCGAGGCCGACACGGTCGCGCTGGCCACCGGTCCCGTCGGTCAGGCCTTCGCGGCCACCAAGGCCAAACGGGTCGGCCTCGCGTATCGCAACGGCATCGCCAAGGCGATGTCGTGGACCGACCGGCCGGTCCATCCGGTCACGCTCTGGCGCGGGCGCCTCTCGGTCGCCCTCGACGCCCTGGAGAGCGGTGGCCGAGCGCGACCCAAGTACCGGCGCCGCACCCCGGTGGAGACCACCAACGTCCAGCTGCCCACCGGCGACCGCCTGCTGATCCCCACCGGCGCCGAAACGCTGCGGCTCAAGGGCTACTTGATCATGGTCCGTAACAGCAGCCGCGATTACGCCGAATTTGCAGACATGGTCGACGTCATGGATCCGGAGACCGCCGCGATGGTGCTGGGCGGCATGGACAGGTATTACTCTGGTCAACCTGCCGGATCGGCCGCACGGCAGCAGTGGATGGCCACCGAGCTGGTCCGCCGGCTGGCCGATCCCGAGCCGTCTGACCCCGACTCCGGCCTCGACGAAGAATGGTCCGAGGACGACAAGGCAAACTGGGAGGAGGTCAGGCAGCGCTGCCTGTCCGTGGCCGTGGCGATGTTGGAGGAGGCGAGGTGACGTTGGCTGCCGACCGCTGGAAAGGGGTGCCGGCCGCGCCCTCCGCACGATCCGACTCGGTGCGGCGGCCCGACCCGGACCAGCCCGTCGAATTCTGGTCCACCGCCGCCATCAACGCCGCCCTGCAGGGCGGCGACATCGGCACCTGGAAGCGCATAGCCGGCGCTCTGAAGCGGGACCCCTACGGGCGCACCGCCCGCCAGGTCGAGGAGATCCTGCGCGGGTCCCGCCCGGTCGGGATCGCCAAGGCGCTCTGGGAGGTGCTCGAGCGCGCCCGCACCCACCTCGAGGCCAACGAGCGCGCCGAAGTCGCCCGGCACGTGCAGCTGTTGATGGACCGTTCCGGTCTGGGCCGACAGGAGTTCGCGTCACGCATCGGTGTGGCCGCCGACGACCTCGCCACCTACCTCGACGGCAGCGTCAGCCCGTCGGCCTCGCTGATGATCCGGATGCGCCGGTTGTCCGACCGCTTCGTCCGGGTGAAGAACGAGCGGTCGTCCAACTCCAACTGATCAGCGGCCGATCGGCACGAAGTCGTTCACCAGCCAGTCGTTGCCCCGTTTGGCCAGCGTCACCCGCACCGCCGGGTTGGCCTGACTGGTGGGTTGGCCGGGCGCGTTCTTGGTGACCCGCAGGACCACCGCGACGCTGGCCGCCGACGGCCCGATGGCCTCGACGCCCGCCGCCAGCGTGGCGGCCTGGACGGAGACCTTCTGCTGCACCATCTCGGCGCTGGACTTGGTGAATTCCTCTTTGAACTTGCCGGCCCGCTCCGGCACCATCAATCCCGCGGCCCGGTCGATGGAGGCCGCCGGCGCCGTCGGGGAGAACGACGCGACCGCTTCGGCCAGCCCGGTGGCGACCTGGGTCACCGCGACCGAGTCCCGCTTGAAGTCCTCGTCCTTGGTAGTCCAGTGCGTGTAACCGGTCACCACCGCCGCACTCAGCGCCGCCGTGGCCAGGAAAACGACCGCCAGCCGCAGCGCCGGTGCGTCGTCGTCGGTCCCGACGGTGACCGCGTCCCGGCGCAGCAGCCAGAAGTTGATGGCGACGCCCTCGACCACCAGCAACACCAGCGCGGTGCCGACGGCCACCCACCAGCGGGGCCACGCGAGCACCCCGCCGATCGCCACCAGTGCGGTGATCGCCGCCAGCGGGGCCAGGATGTCGAAAGCGAACAGCCGCCACGCGTTTCTCATCGGATCGACTCCAGCTTCGAGATCATCAGTTTGTTGTCGACGTTGGAGACGTCCAGGCGCAGGCTCCAGTGCACGGTTTGCGGCTTGCCGCCGGCATTTTCACTGAGCGAGGTCGCGATCAGCATCACCGAGTCGGTCCGGGTGGCGAAGGCGGGCAACTTTGTGGTCACCACCGGCCGGGGGCTGCCCGGCTGGGTGTCCAGGTCGCGGTGCACCGTGTCGATGGCCACCGCCTCGATCTGGCCGGTGCTGCGGCTCTGCAGTTTGGCGACCACCTGCCGGTAGGGCTGGACGGCGGCGTCGAAGTCGGTGTTCAGCTGGCCAACCGTGCCGTCGTGCAGGCGCTGCAGGCTGGCGTCGATGTTGCTGCTGTTCATGTTGATCAGCACGTCGGCCCAGTCGGTGGCCGCCTGCATCACCCGGGACAGGTACACGCGCTCGGCGGAGTCGTCGCGGTGCGTGGTCCAGATCATTGCGCCGAGCACCACGGCCGTTACTGCGATCAGTCCCAGCACGGTCGATGCGATGCCGTAGGTGGAGAAGATGCCGCCGTCGGCGGCCTCGTCCTCGTCCTCGTCCTCGTCGATGTCCTCGTTCTTGTCCTTGTCCTCGTCCTTGTCTTCGATCTCGTCTTCTGCTTCGTCGACGTCCTTGGTCGCCTTGGTTTTCTGCTGGTCAGGCATGGCCCGATCGTTGCACCCGAAAACAGATGGAAGGATGGCGGGGTGACAGTAGAGACCATTCGCTCGGGGATCGACCTGAGCTACGTCGACGCCACCGCCCGCCCCCAGGACGACCTTTTCGGGCACGTGAACGGCCGCTGGCTGGCCGAATACGAGATCCCGGCCGACCGTGCGACCGACGGCGCCTTCCGCACCCTGTTCGATCGCGCCGAGGAGCAGGTTCGCGACCTGATCATCGAGGCATCCGAAAGCGGGGCGGCGGCGGGCACCGATGAGCAGCGCATCGGCGACCTGTACGCCAGCTTCCTCGACGAGGACGCCGTCGAGCGCCGCGGCCTGCAACCGCTGCATGACGAGCTGACCACCATCGACGGCGCCGCCGATCGCGCCGCGCTGGCCGCGGTGGTGGGGGCCCTGCAACGCACCGGGGTGGGCGGCGGCGTCGGCCTGTACGTCGACACCGACTCGAAGAACTCCAGCCGTTACCTGGTGCACTTCAGCCAGTCCGGGATCGGGCTGCCCGACGAGTCCTACTTCCGCGACGAGCAGCACGCCGATGTCCTGGCGGCCTACCCCGGCCACATCGCCCGGATGTTCGCGTTGGTGTACGGCGGTGAGACCGACGACCACGCCGACACCGCCGCCCGCATCGTGGCGTTGGAAAGCAAGCTCGCCGCCGCCCACTGGGACGTGGTCAAGCGCCGCGACGCCGACCTGACGTACAACTTGCGCACGTTCGCCGACCTGCAGAGTGAGGGCAGCGGGTTCGACTGGGGCGGCTGGGTGACCGGCCTGGGCACGACGCCGGAGGCGGTCGCGGAAGTGGTTGTGCGCCAACCCGATTACCTCACCACCTTCGCCCAGCTGTGGAAGAGTCAGGATCTCGAGGACTGGAAGAGCTGGGCGCGGTGGCGGCTGATCCGGGCCCGCGCACCCTGGCTGACCGACGCGATGGTCGCCGCGGACTTCGACTTCTACGGCCGCAGGCTTACCGGCACCGAGCAGATCCGCGACCGCTGGAAGCGGGCGGTGGCCCTGGTCGAGACGCTGATGGGCGACGCGGTCGGAAAGTTGTACGTGCAGAAGCACTTTCCGCCGGGGGCCAAGTCCCGCATCGACGAGCTGGTGGACAACCTGCGCGAGGCGTACCGGATCAGCATCAGCGACCTGGACTGGATGACGCCGCAAACACGGGAGCGGGCGCTGACCAAACTGGCCAAGTTCACCGCCAAGGTCGGCTACCCGGTGAAGTGGCGGGACTACTCCGCGCTGGTGATCGACCGCGATGATCTGTACGGCAACTACCAGCGCGGCTATGTCGTCAACCACGACCGCGAGCTGGCCAAGCTCGGCGGGCCCGTCGACCGGGACGAATGGTTCATGACGCCGCAGACCGTCAACGCCTACTACAACCCCGGGATGAACGAAATCGTCTTCCCCGCAGCAATTCTGCAGCCGCCATTCTTCGACGCCGAGGGCGACGATGCCGCCAACTACGGCGGTATCGGCGCGGTGATCGGGCACGAGATCGGGCACGGATTCGACGACCAGGGCGCCAAGTACGACGGCGACGGCAACCTGGTGGACTGGTGGACCGATGACGACCGCACCGAGTTCAGCGCCCGCACCAAGGCGCTGATCGAGCAGTACGAGGACTACACGCCACGCGGACTGGATGGCAACCACCACGTGAACGGTGCCTTCACCGTCGGGGAAAACATCGGCGACCTCGGTGGCCTGTCAATCGCGCTGCTGGCCTACCAGTTGTCGCTGGGCGGCGAGCCCGCGCCGGTGATCGACGGTCTGACCGGTGTGCAGCGGGTGTTCTTCGGCTGGGCCCAGGTGTGGCGGACGAAATCCCGTGCGGCCGAAGCTATTCGGCGGCTGGCGGTGGACCCGCACTCACCGCCGGAGTTCAGATGCAACGGCGTGATCCGCAACCTCGACGCGTTCTACGAGGCGTTCGAGGTCGCCGAAAACGACGAGCTGTTCCTGGAATCCCAACGCCGCGTGCGCATCTGGAACTAGTCATGCCGAGCAGGGTTCGATCCGGGCCGGCACGTGCTTGTGCCACGGCGTTCCCGCGTAGGAGTCGCGCCAACTCGTCGAGGTGAGCGAGTTGGGCGCCACCCCCGGCACCACCGTCCGCCCGTCCTCGTCCACGTAGTCCAGCCCGAAACCGTTGGGCAACGAGGCATGTCCGGGCAGCATCACCTCGGTGATCTCCACGGTCGCCTCGGCGCTGCCGGCCGCCGTGGTGATCCGGGCGCGGCCGCCGTCGGCAAGCCCGAGCAACTGGGCGTCCTGCACGCTGACCCGCAGTGCCCCGTCGGCGTCGCGTTTACGCCAGGACGGGTCACGGAAGATGTCGTTGGCGGTGTAGGCGCGCCGCTCCCCCACCGACAGCACGATCGGCAGTTCTGCGGTGGTCAGCTGGGCTGGTGTGGCGGCGAGCGCCTCGAGGTCGGCCAGGATCTCCGGGATTTCCAGCGCGATCTTGTGGTCGGAGTGGCTGATCAGCGCGAAGTCGTCCTCGTAGTTGTGCACCGTGAACGTCACGCCCGACGGTCCCGCGAGAATCGCGTCGAACAATGCGTTGCCGTCGGCGTGGCCGGCCCGCCGCACCGCGTCGGGGTAGGTCATCGCCGTCTTCTGCGCGAGCCCCCACACCGCCGCCGCGCCCGCCATTCCCTCGGGCAGCGTGGGCCCGAGGGTTTCGTAGAGGACGTAGGGCAGCAGCTTCGACATGATGGGATTGCCGGCCACCGTCGGAAGAAACGCCTCGGTGAACGCCTGGCGGCCCTCCTGCGCGGCCTCGCGCAGCGGCCGTAGCTCGGCGTCGTCGATGACGCCCAGGGCACGCACCAGCCTGGCCCAGATCTCCGGCTCCGGCAGCGTACCGGGCAGCGGTTCGAGCAGCGGCCGGCGCAGCTGAAACCCGTTGGCCGGGAACTCGAAATTGAAGAAGGTGGCTTCCGGTTTCTCGAACTGGGAAGCCGCGGGCAACACGTAGTGGGCCAGCCTGGCGGTCTCGGTCATCGCGACGTCGACCACCACCATCAGTTCCAGCGATTCAAAGGCCTTGCGGCACGCCGTCGAATCGGCCAGCGAGTGCGCGGGATTGCCGCTTTCGACGATCATGGCGCGGAACCGGTCCGGGTGATCGGTCAGAATCTCCTCGGGCACGGCATTGGCCGGTATCAACCCGGCGATGATCGGCGCGCCGGTGACGGGCGTCTTGCCGGAAACCGTGCTGAACAACGGCGCGAACGATGAATGCAGATGCTGCGCACCCTTTTTCGCGAAGTTGCCGGTCAGGATCCACAGCAGCTTGTTGAGGTAGGAGCACAGGGTGCTGTTCGGGCCCTGCTGGACGCCCAGGTCCTCGAACACCGCCACACTGTCCGCATCGGCGATGCGCCGGGCTGCCGTTCGTAGCAGCTCCTCGTCCACGCCGCAGCGCCCCGCATAGTCTGCGACGGGAACCGCGCGCAGCTGCGCGCGAACGGGTTCCACTCCGTGCACGTGTTCGGTGAGAAAGGTTTCGTCGCAGAGGTTTTCCTGAACCAGCACGGCGGCCAGCGCCGCCAGGCACCACGCGTCCGTCCCCGGCCGCACTCGCAGGTGGAAGTCGGCCATCTTGGCGGTATCGGTGACGACGGGGTCGATCACGATCATCGACCGTGCGGGATCTTTGGCGATCTCGTTGAGCACCACCCGGGCCCGCGGGAAACTCTGCGACATCCAGGGGTTCTTGCCGACGAACACCGATACCTCGGCATGCTCGAACTCGCCGCGGGTATGGCTGCCATACAGCTGCGCGTCAACCCAGGCCTCCCCGGTCTTCTCCTGCGCCAACGCATTCGACCGGTACTTGGCACCCAGCGCCTTCAGGAATGCCCCACTGTAGGCCCCGCCCAGGTGGTTGCCCTGCCCGCCGCCGCCGTAGTAGAAGATCTTGTCGCCGCCGTAGGTGTCCCGGATGTGCTTGAACCCCTCGGCGATCTCGACAATCGCGGTGTCCCAGTCGATCTCCTCGAAAGTACCGTCCGCGCGCCGACGCATCGGCGACGTCAGGCGGGCGCGGTTGTTCTGGTAGTGGTCCAGCCGCAGGGCCTTGTTGCAGGTGTAACCCTGCGACCATGGATGCTCTTTGTCGCCCCGGATCCGCGCCAGCTTGCGGTCTTCGACCTGGACGACGATGCCGCAGTTGCATTCGCACAGGATGCAGGCGGTGTGCTGCCACTCATTGGTCATCGGGCAGGCTCCTTTCAAATTCCTCGCGCAGCTGACGGTGCACGACGTCCAATGGCGCCAGGTCTTGCCGGGCCCGGGCCAGCAGCAGCGCGCCCTCGAGTGCGCAAAGGGTCAAGGTCGCCAACTCCGCCGCGCGGTCCGGTGCCACACCGTGGGCGATGAGACGCTGTCCGATCAGCTCCGACCAGCGGTCGAACACCGCCGCCGCGCGCTCGACCACCGGGGCCATCCGCTCGCGGTCCTGCGGCTCGCCGGCTTCCACCGCCACCGCGGCGATCGGGCATCCGGCCCGGAAGTCGGTGCTGAGCAACTGCTCGCGGTACCACTCGATCATCGCGTCCAGCAGATCCAAGCCGCCGCCGGCCTGGTCGATCAGCGCGGCAATGTACTCACCGGCGTAATCCACCGCCTCGCATAGCAGTTGGGTCCGCCCGCCGGGGAAGTGGTGGTAGGCCGATCCGCGCGGCGCGCCGCTGTGCGCCAGCACATCGGAGATGGCCGTCGCGTGCGCACCGCGCTCCCTGATCAGAAGCGCAGCGGATACCACCATCCGCTCACGTGGACTACGCATCAGACTCCCCGGGGCAACGCAACAAAATATGTATGACGCTCTACATAATGACACGCCACACCCACGAGCGCCACACCCATCCACACATGACATTGGCTGTTCACTTGTTCCGCTTAACGCGACGACACGCCGCTCAGCATCCATAGCCACATCAGAATCGTCATTAACTTAGTGACGTGACCGGCTCGACGATGTCACGTCGCACCCTGCTCACCGCGACGGTTGCCGCCGGGACCGCGGCCGCGCTGACCCGTTCCATGCCGGTCACCAACGCGGCGCCGGGCAAGTCGGTGGCGGTGTTCGGGGCGGGCGTGGCCGGGTTGACCGCGGCGCACGAGCTCGCCGAGCGCGGCTACACCGTCACGGTGTATGAACGTAAGGCCCTCGGCGGCAAGGCGCGCTCGATTCCGGTGCCGAACTCCGGGACGACCCCGCTGCCGGCCGAACACGGCTTCCGGTTCTTCCCCGGCTTCTACCGCAACGTCACCGACACCATGCGCCGAATCCCGTTCCCGGGCAACCGCAATGGCGTCTGGAACAATCTGACCCGCGCGACGTCCTATCTGCATTCGGGACTGGGCCGCGCGGACCTGACCATCCCGCTGCCGTTTCCACTGCCCACCATCCCGAACCCGATCACACCGAAGTCCTTCATCGAATCGGTGACCACCGTGCTGCAGACGCTCTTCCGGCTGCCACTGTGGGAGGCGGCGTATGCGGCCCAGAAGCTCGCCGTCTACGTAACCAGTTGCGACGAACGCAAACTCGGTCAGTGGGACCACATGACGTGGGAGGACTACATCGGCGCGAACAAGCGGTCGGTGGAGTACAACCGGTACCTCGCCGACGGGATCATCCGTAATCTCGCCGCATCGAAGTCCAGGGACGCCAGCGCGCATTCGATCGGGCTGGTGGGCGAGGCGTCGGTGTGGTCGATCCTGTTGTTCGGCAACGACACCGACTGCAAGGGCTTCGACCGAGTGCTCAACGGCCCGACCAGTTCCCAGTGGCTGGATCCGTGGGTGGACCACCTCACCTCGATGGGTGTGACATTCAGAGTGGGACAGGCCCTTTCGCGCCTGACACCGAATGGCCGGCACATCGCCTCGGCGACCGTCGTCGATGCCAATGGCATCCAGCAGCCGGTCGTCGCGGACTGGTACGTCTCGGCGATCCCCTGCGAGAAGCTCGCCGCGGTCCTCACCGACGACGTCATCGCCGCCGACCCGGGCCTGGCCAACGTAGCCGCGCTACGCACCGAGTGGATGAACGGGCTGATGTTCTATCTGCGGGAGCGCGTGGACGTCACCAAGGGCCACGTCAACTATGTCGACTCCGGCTGGGGCATCACGTCGATCAGTGAGGAACAGTTCTGGAAACGCAGCCTCACCACCTATGGCGACGGCACCGTCAAAGATTGTCTCTCGGCGATCCTTTCGGACTGGAGCACGCCGGGAAACTTCAACGGCAAGAGCGCGCGGCGGTGCACGCCCGCCGAAATCGCCGCCGAGGCGTGGGCCCAGATCAAGGCCCACCTCAACGACACCGGTCGCGTGCTCGACGACGGGATGCTGCATTCCTGGTTCCTGGATCCGGCGATCATCGATTCGGGGACACCCAACGTGCGCAACGACGAGCCGCTGTTCATCCAGGATCCGGGCTCGTGGGGGCGGCGCCCCACCTCGGGCACCGGCATCGACAACCTGTTCCTGGCCGGCGAGTGGGTTCAGACCGACCAGAACGTAACGACCATGGAGGGCGCCAACGAAGGCGGACGCCAGGCCGCCAACGCGGTGCTGCACGCGTCGAACTACTCGGGTCAGACGGTCAAGATCGTCACGCTGTTCCAGGCGCCGTGGTGGAAGCCGTTCAAAGCGGCCGACAAGGCCCGCTACCGGGCCGGTAAGCCCAACGTGCTGGACCTGCTCGACACGCGCCGCCCCGGAAGTTGACCCGGATCAGCTCATCCAGTCGTTGGACCCATCGTTGCGGGTGTAGGTGCCCACCGAGTTCTTCACGATGATCGGGTCGCCGGGACCGAAGTTGGTGAAGAACCATTTGGCGTTGGCCGGGCTGAGGTTGATGCAACCGTGGCTGACGTCGCGGCGGCCCTGATCGTCGACCGACCACGGCGCGCTGTGCACGAAGTTGCCGCTGTTGTCGAATCGCACGGCGTCGGCGACCGTGATCTTGTAGCCGTTGGCCGAGTTGACCGGCACCCCGTACGTCGAGGAGTCCATCACCACCGACGCCATCTTCTCCTGCACGTAGTAGGTGCCGTTGGCGGTCTGGTGGCCGCCGGACGCCATGCCCATCGACATCGGGAAGGTCTGCACCACGGTGCCGTTGCGCGCGACGATCAATTGGTGGGTGGCGTCGTCGGCGGTGGCGATCAGCTGATCGCCGGTGCGAAAGCTGGACACCGTGCCGCCCGCGTCGACCGTCACGTCGGTGTGGGCCGGCCAGAAGCTCAGCGGACGCCACCGCAACTGGGTGGGCGTCTGCCAGTAGAACTTTCCGTCGACCGGCGGTGTCGAGGTCACCCGGATTGCGGCTTCGGCGGCGCCCGCATCGTCCACCCGGGCCGGGAAGTCGATGATGATCGGCTGGGCCACGCCCACCGTCGCGCCGTTGGCGGGAGCGATCCGCGGCGGCCCGAACGGCGCCGTGCCGACGAACGGCGGCGGGGCGAACGGCGGCGGGGCGTCCGCGGCGGGCACCGCCGGTGGCGCGATCACCCCGGGATCATCCGGAGCGGGTTCGGGGTCGGCCAGCGCGGTCCCCCCGCTCAGCATCAGCAGGCAACCGACCACGGAGCCGATCAAGGCGGCCCGCAGTGCCCCCGGTGTCCCGAAACGGCGTCCCCTCATGAAGCATCCCTCCGGTCGTGTTTTACAGCTGCCAGTCTGATGCACCGTCGGGCTTGTTGTAGACCCCGACGGAGTTCTTCACGACCACGGGGTCACCGCTGCCGAAGTTGTCGAAGAACCACTTGGCGTTAGATGGACTCAGGTTGATGCAGCCGTGGCTGACGTCGCGGCGGCCCTGATCACCCACCGACCACGGCGCGCTGTGCACGAAGTTGCCGCTGTTGTCGATCCGGACGGCGTCCGACACCGTCACCTTGTAGCCGTTGGCCGAGTTCACCGGCACCCCGTAGGTCGAGGAATCCATCACCACCGACGCCATCTTCTCCAGCACGTAATACGTGCCGTTCGGGGTCTGGTGGCCGCCGGAAGCCATTCCCATCGACATCGGGAAGGTCTGCACCACGGTCCCGTTGCGGGTGATGGTCATCTGGTGGGTGGCGTCGTCGGCGGTGGCCACCAACGCGTCACCGGTCCGGAAGCTTGATTTCGTGCCGGCCGCGTCGATGTTGACCGCGGTGTTGGCCGGCCAGAAGCTGAGCGGCCGCCACCGCAGCTGGCTCGGGGTCATCCAGTAGAACTTGCCCGGCACCGCCGGGATCGACGAGATGTGAATGGCCCGCTCGGCCATCGCCTGGTCGGCGATGGGCACCTGGAAGTTGATGATGATCGGTTTGGCCACCCCGACCATCGCGCCATTCACGGGGTTGAACGATGGCGGCCGGAACGGCGGGTCACCGACGAACGGCGTCGGGTCCTGCCCTGCCACCGGCCCGGAAGCGACCGGCACCGCTGCCGGGTCAGCGCCCGGGACAGGGGCAGGGACACCGCCCGGGACGGGGGACGGGTCACCCGGAAGTGGCGGCAGCGCGAGCGGGTCGGGCAGCGGCGGCAGCGCCAACGGGCCCGGCGGGAGCGGCTCGGCGGGGCCGACCACTGGGCCAGGATCGGCCGGCGCGTCCTCGGGGTCCGCCAGGGCCGGTCCGGCGCCCAACATCAGCACGGCGACCACGCCGCAAGCATTGGCAGCGGCGACGACTCTAGCCGTTCGCCGCCCCTTCGCGCGGCCTGTGATCCAGCGCGCCATATCGATTCCCTCCGGTCAAATTCTCGCCCCAGTGTGGCACAACGGAACTCCCCGTTAGCCATTCGGCGGACGCCAACACATCGTTACGGACCGCCGTTCACGGCCCTGACCAGCGGCGTTAGTCGCCCTGAGAATCTGGTACGGGCGGGGCCTCGACGATCGGCCTGATCGCCGTCATCGCCACCAGCGCGACACCCATCAGACCCGCCGACGCGGTGAGCATCATCGCCACACTGCGCTCGTACAGCAAACCCCCGGCCAGGGACCCGGCCATGATGCCGACCTGGAACGCCGTCACATACAACCCGGAAGCCCCGTCCGGGTCGTCGGCACCCGCGCGCATCGCCGCGGACTGCAGCATCGGCGACACCGCGGTGGCCATCGCACCCCACAGCACGATCGCGCCCGTCCCGACCACCAGCGCCGTCAGCGCCGAGCGGTGCCAGCCGTAGGCCAGCGCACTGAGCAGAACGAAGGCCGCAGTCAGGCCGGCTATGCAGAAGATGATCGCGCCCTTGGGCCGCCGGTCCAGCGGCCGCGCCACCAGGGCCACCGCCAGCACCCCGGCGACGCCGTACGCCGCCAGCAGCCACGCCACATTGGGTCCGCGCACACCGACGATCTGGCGGATGATCACCACGATGTAGGTGTAGGAGACGAAGTGACCGGTGACGCCGACCATGGTGATCAGGCTGACCAGAATCAGCCCCCGGTTGCGGTGATGGGTGGAGCGTCGGCCGACGAATTGCAGCTGGTCGTCGGTCAGGACCAGTTCCGGCAGGACCAGCCGCGCCGCCACGGTGACCAGCACGGCCGCGACGGTCACACAGACAACCGCCAGCCGCCAGCCCCACATCAGGCTCAGCGCCGCGGTCAGCGGGCTGCCGATCACCAGCGCCAGGCTGGTGCCGATGTAGATCGACATGGTCGCCCGGCCGGCGTGGCTCGGGGGCACCAGCCGGGTGGCGATCGGCGCGATCACCGACCACAGCAGGCCGTGCGTCACCGCGCACAGCACCCGTCCGGCGGCCAGCACCGTGAAGTTGGGCGCCACTGCCGAAATGAGCTGCGACAGGGTCAGGCAGACCAGGCTGAGCAGCAGCGTCCGGCGCCGCGGCCAATGCGCGGTCCAGCGCACCAGCGGCACCGTCGTCACCGCAGCGACCAGGGCGTACCAGGACAACAGCGTGCCCACCCACACCACGCTGACGTTGAGATTGCGGGCGATCGCCGACAAAGCGCCGACCGGCAGCAATTCGGCGGTGACGTAGATGAAGGCCGCCGAGGCCAGCACCACCAGCTGCACCGCGATCCGTGGCGTCCACGTTCGCGCGGTGGTTCCGGGTTCGGCAGTCATGGCAGTCATAGTGTGAGACGCAGGTGCGCGTTGTCCTCACGGTACGCACCCAGCGGGGCTTTACCCCGCTTTACCCCGCCAACACGCCAGATCAGGAACGAACGAGGCGCGCAATCGCCGCCGACGCCTCGGCGATCTTGTCGTCGGCCTCGTCACCGCCTTCGGCCACCGCCCGGGTGACGCAGTGGTTGAGGTGCTCATCGAGCAGATTCAGCGCCACCGACCGCAGCGCGCTGTTGACGGCGCTGATCTGAGTGAGCACGTCAATGCAGTACTTGTCCTCGTCGATCATGCGCGCGATACCGCGCACCTGACCCTCGATGCGACGCAGCCGTTTGGCGTAGTTGTCCTTCTGCTGCGTGTATCCGTGTGGTGTGGTCATCTGCTCTCCAAACGAATACCGGGCGGACGGGTGGGTTGCCGCACCATTCTATACCCCGCTAGGGTATCAGGCCGCGCGGTTAATTGATTTTGGCGGGATCGCGCCGCACCGCATACTTGCACCATGACCCCTCCCGTCGAGCAAGCTGACATCAAACCCCGCAGTCGCGACGTTACCGACGGTCTGGAGAAGGCCGCCGCGCGTGGGATGTTGCGGGCGGTAGGCATGGGCGACGAGGACTTCGCCAAGGCGCAGATCGGCGTCGCGTCGTCCTGGAACGAGATCACGCCGTGCAACCTTTCCCTGGACCGGCTGGCCAAGGCCGTCAAGGAAGGCGTTTTCGCCGCCGGCGGCTACCCGCTGGAGTTCGGCACCATCTCGGTGTCCGACGGCATCTCGATGGGTCACGAGGGCATGCACTTCTCGCTGGTGTCGCGTGAGGTGATCGCGGACAGCGTCGAGACCGTGATGCAGGCCGAGCGCCTCGACGGTTCGGTGCTGCTGGCCGGCTGCGACAAGTCGCTGCCCGGGATGCTGATGGCCGCGGCCCGCCTGGATCTGGCCTCGGTGTTCCTCTACGCCGGATCGATCCTGCCCGGGGTGGCCAAGCTCTCCGACGGCAGCGAGCGCGAGGTCACCATCATCGACGCCTTCGAGGCGGTCGGCGCGTGCGCACGCGGGCTGATGAGCCGCGCCGACGTCGACGCCATCGAGCGGGCCATCTGCCCCGGCGAGGGCGCCTGCGGTGGCATGTACACCGCCAACACGATGGCCAGCGCCGCCGAGGCCTTGGGCATGTCGTTGCCGGGCAGCGCCGCCCCGCCGGCCACCGACCGACGCCGGGACGGGTTCGCCCGGCGCAGCGGCCAGGCCGTCGTCGAGCTGCTGCGCCACGGCATCACCGCCCGCGACATCCTGACCAAGGAGGCCTTCGAGAACGCCATCGCGGTGGTGATGGCGTTCGGCGGGTCGACCAACGCGGTGCTGCACCTGCTGGCCATCGCCCACGAAGCCGAAGTCGAGCTGACCCTGGACGACTTCAGCCGGATCGGCTCGAAGGTGCCGCACCTGGCCGACGTCAAGCCGTTCGGCCGGCACGTGATGTCGCACGTCGACCACATCGGCGGGGTGCCGGTGGTAATGAAAGCGCTGCTGGACGCCGGCCTGCTACACGGCGAATGCTTGACGGTGACCGGCAAGACCCTGGCCGAGAATCTTGCCGACATCGCGCCGCCGGACCCGGACGGCAAGGTGCTGCGCGCGCTGAACAACCCGATCCACCCGACCGGCGGCATCACCATCTTGCGCGGATCGCTGGCGCCGGAGGGTGCGGTGGTCAAGTCCGCCGGCTTCGATTCCGACGTGTTCGAAGGCACCGCAAGGGTTTTCGACGGTGAGCGGGCGGCGCTGGACGCGCTCGAGGACGGCACCATCACCCATGGTGACGCCGTGGTGATCCGCTACGAGGGCCCCAAGGGCGGCCCCGGCATGCGCGAGATGCTGGCCATCACCGGCGCCATCAAGGGCGCCGGGCTGGGCAAGGACGTGCTGCTGCTCACCGACGGCCGGTTCTCCGGTGGGACGACCGGCCTGTGCGTGGGCCACATCGCGCCGGAGGCCGTGGACGCCGGCCCCATTGCGTTCTTGCGCGACGGCGACCGCATCCGGCTCGACGTCGCCAACCACACCCTGGACGTGCTGGTGGATCCCGACGAATTCGCCGCGCGGCGAGAGGGATTCACTCCCCCGCCGGCCCGCTACAAGACCGGCGTGCTGGCCAAGTACGTCAAGCTGGTCGGGTCGGCGGCGACCGGCGCGGTCTGCGGCTGACCCACCGGCGCCATCGCGAACCCGTCCCAGCCCTTGCCACCGACGCTTCGCAGCACCGCGGTGACGGGCGCGGGTGTTCTGGTCGCGCGGACCGTCAACCCGAATTCGCATGGGTCGGCCTGTTTACCCTTACCCCCGAGGGGTATATACTGAGGTGCAAGAAACCCACGACGAATGAAGGTGATTCGAATGGCAACCAACGAAGCCGGCACCCTGTTGAGCTGTGGCCACGAGGGCTGTGGCTGTCGCGTCCGTGTCGAGGTCCCCTGCCACTGCTCCAACGCCACCGAACCGTACCGCTGCACCTGCGGCGCGGAACTCGTTCCCGTCCAGTAGGCCCGGTCGGCCGGTCGTGCGTACGGGTGCGCCCCTCAGCGTCCGAACGTACGGCCGGCCACCTCTACTTCTCCTGCCAAATCGACGGCCGCCGCCGAGGCCCCGACCGCCACGGCGAAGCGGCCCCGGCTGATCCGCCAACACTGCGCCTTGCCGTCGTAGCGAGCCAGTAGGCGCGGGTCGGCCTTGATGCTCACCCGCCGCGATTCGCCGGGCTGCAACTCGACCCGCTCGAACCCGAGCAGCCGCAGTCGTCGCCCGTCCGGCGCGCCGGTCAGATAGAGCTGCGGCACATCGCTGCCGCGGCGGTCACCGGTGTTGACGACGCTGAAGGTAGCCGTGACGGTGTCGCCGCCGGTCACTTCCAGGTCGTGATACTCGAAGCTGGTGTAGGACAACCCGTGTCCGAACGCGAACAACGGGGTCCGGCCGGTGGCGGCGAACCAGCGATGCCCGACCTCGGCGCCCTCCGAGTACTCGATGGTGGTCGGCGTCCCCAACTCCGGCCGCGGCGTCTGGTCCAGGTCGACGGGGAAGGTCAGCGGCAACCGACCGGACGGATTGACCTGTCCGGCAATGATTTCCGCAATTGCCCGGCCGCCCTGCTGCCCGGGGTACCAGGCCTGAATGATCGCGTTGACCGAATCCCGCCACGGCATCGCCACCGGGTTGCCGGTCTCGAGCACCACCACCGTGTTCGGGTTCACCGCGGCGACCGCGGCGATAAGAGCGTCCTGGCCCCAGGGCAACGACAAATCGACACTGTCGAAACCCTCCCCTTCGGCCCGGACCGCGAACACGATCACCACGTCGGCCGCCCGCGCGACCGGCACCGCCTCCGCCGGGCTGATGCCGGGGTCGAAGTCGATCTGGGCCTGGCCGAACAACTTTCGCAGTTCGTCGAGCGGGCTTGACGGCAACAGATACAGATTGCGGAAGCCAGCCTCCAAGCCCGCCCCACCGATCGGGATCACGTCGGCGTACCCGCCCGCGGGCAGCACGGTGCTGGAACCGAAACCGGCCGGCACCCCGCGTTGCGCATAGCCACCGATGACGGCGATGCGCCCGGCCGACATCAGGGGCAGCACGCCGCGGTTCTGCAGCAACACGATGCCCTGCCGCGCGATCTCCAACGCGATGTCGTTGTGCGCCTGCACATCCGGTTCGGCAGCGGCGCCCCACCGGTCGAGTCCGACAGCGTAGATCGATCGCAGGATCCGCCGGACCATGTCCGATAACCGCTGCCTTGGCAACCGGCCATCGGCCAGCGCCGCGCGCAGCGGCCCACCGAACGCCTCGGCCTGCCACAGAATGGCGTCGATCTGAGCGCCGCACTCCTGATCCAATCCGTGAAGCGCGCACTCCCAGCCCGGTGTCCCACCCCAGTCCGACATCACCCAGCCCGGAAATCCCCAAGCGCCCTTGAGTATCTGATTGAGCAGGACATCGTTCGCGGCGGCGTACTCACCGTTGACCTTGTTGTAGGCCGCCATCACCGCGCCGGGCTCACCGCGCTCGATGGCGATCTCGAAGGCCAACAGGTCGGATTCGCGATGCGCGTCGGGATCGATCACCGCGTCCAGCCAGTGCCGGTTCGTCTCATTGCAGTTCAGCGAAAAGTGCTTGACCGTGGAGATGACCCCGTGCCGCTGGATCCCGATGACCTGCTCGGCCGCCAGCAGCCCGGTCAGCCAGGGGTCCTCGGAGAAGTACTCGAAGTTGCGGCCATTGCGCGGGTCGCGGGCCAGGTTCATGGCACCGGCCAGCTGTACGTTGAGGCCGCGGCTGCGCGCCTCCGCCCCGAGCACCGCCCCGGCGGCCCGGGCCAGCGCCGGGTTGAAGGTGGCCGCCAACGCCAGTCCCGCCGGCAGCGCGGTGGCGGAGTCGCCGGGCCGGAACCCGGGATTGGTCACGCCCAGACCGGCGTCGCTCATCCGCAGTGCGGGCACCCCCAGCCGGGGAACCCCGGGCACGTACGCGGCGCTCATCTGGACGTCCGGCGGTATCCGCTCGTCGCGCAGCGGCCAGAAGTCCCCGGCGCCCATCACGCCGACCAGCAAAGAGAGGCGCTCGTCGTCGGTCAGCTCGGCTTCGACCTCCCGAGCCCGTGCATCAGGATCGGCCCGTTCGTTCACCGCACCCCTTCCTTGGCGTAGACGACGCGCAGCACATGGCCCACCTCGGGGCCCATCACCAGCTCGGTCAGCGTGCACATGGTCGTCACGAAGGCCGGTCCGTGTGGCGGGGATTCCTGGCACAGGTGATGGGCCACCTCATGCAGGATCACCAGCTCGCGCATCGCCCAGCCGGCGCTCACCCGGTCGGGGACGGCGATAACGCCTACGCCGCCGCGGTTTTCGTAATGGGCGGCGGTCGCGGCCCGCCGGGCCCGCACCCGCGGCGCCGAGGCGCCGGGCCACTGATCGCGCACCGCCGGCAGATCCAGTACCTCGTCGACGTAACGCTGCGCCGAGGCCACCGAGGCGAACCGGCCCTCGGGCGGCAACGTCAGCTGGGTGCCGAAGAACTCCACGCTGGGTGAGCCGCGCTCGGCGGCACGGTCGAACATGAGCCGCACGAATTCCTCGGCCGCGTAAACCTTGGCGCGCTGCGAGTCGCGCCCGGATGGGTCGGCCCGCGTCACCGGCCCAGCGCGGTTCGTGCCCCGGGCAGCTCGGGACTATCGCCCAGCCGGGCCCGGCGGCCGGCCCGGTCGCCCGCGCGTCGCGCCGCCGACGAATATCCGGCCGAGGCCCGATGCGCCTGCCAGGTACCGCGGGCCTTCGATGCGCTGCGGTAGTAATCCCGCAGCTCAAGTTCCTTGTCCCGCAGGGCGATCGCGGTGCCCGGCGCGCGACTGCGATCCTTGGTCACCTCCTGGCGGGCCTGCTCGCGAGCCTCGGCCAGCCGCTGGCCGACGCGAGCCCCGAAGGCCAGCTGGAAATTGAGCCGCGCGGTGATGGTCGGGGTGGGCCGGTGCGCACCGGTTGCCAGGTAGGTATCGGAGGCCCGGACCATCTGCACCACCAGGCTGGCGTACAGGGCATGCGTCGCGTCGATGTCCTCGGCGAACCCATACGCATAGAGGAATGTCGAGTTGGACGCGATGTCGCAGCGCACGTCGTTGGCGGCCGCGATCAGCACGAACAGCTGCACGTAGGTACGCAGGCCACGAGTGCCCGCCTCACCGATGGTGATGGTGCGCTGAGTCGGGGCCTGCGCTGCCGAACGGTTCGCCGAATGGGACCGCGCCACCGCCAGGTCAATGGACGATGCGGTGGCCAACCGCTGGGCGGCACTGAGGAAGGCGTCCGCCTCGTGGGGATTGTCGGTGCCTTCGGCCTGACGCAGCAACGCCGCGATACGGGACAACATCTTGTCGTCGGTCATCTCGCCAAACTAACGCAGCCGCCGGACATCTCGAGTTCGCTATTCACAGGCGCAGATTGATCCACGACACCACGTCGTCGAGCACCTGGTTCTGCTCGGGCTCGTTGAACACCTCGTGGTAGAGCCCGGGGTATTCCTTCAGTGCGACATCGGCCGAACCCACGCACTGCACCAGGCGGCGGCTGCCCTCGATGGGGATCAGCGTGTCCCCGGTGCCGTGCACCACCAGCATGGGGGCCGTCAGCGCCGGGGCCCGCTGCGGCATCGTCTCGCCCACCTGCAGCAACGCGCGGCCGGTCCCGGCGGGCACCTTGCCGTGGTAGACGAGCGGGTCGTTGTTGTAGGCGCTCACCACGTCGGGGTCTCGCGAGATCGCGTTGAAATCCAGGGCCTGCACCGGCAGGCCGGGCGCCAGCACGCCGAGCACCTTGGCGGCCAGCGCCACCACCCCCGGCACCATCTCCTGGGCGGCGATCGCCGGGGCGGAGAGCACCATCAGGTCGTAGTTGTCCGGCCGTTCCACTCCGTAGGCGAACACGATCGCACCACCCATGCTGTGTCCGAGCACGATGCGCTTGGCGCCCGGGTTCTCCCGGGTCGCGATGCCGACCAGGGTGTCGAAGTCGGCGGTGAACTCCGCGACGTCCTTCACCAGCACCCGCTTGCCGCCCGAGCGGCCGTGGCCGCGGTGATCGAGGGCGTAGGTGATCAGGCCGGCCGCGCCGAGCCGCTGCGCGACGTGGTCGTAGCGGCGGGCGTGTTCGCCGAAGCCGTGCGCAAGGATCACCACTGCACGCGCCGGAACACCCGGGGTCCAAACGTCGTAGACGATGCGCACGCCGCCGACGCCGTCGAAGGTCCGTTCAGAACGGGTGGTAGTCATCACGGGCAGCTTACGGGTTTGCCGAACGCTCCTCTCGCTGTGTTTGTCAGAGATGCTGCGTAACCTCAGACGGGTGAGTGTCCTCGCTGAGAATCCAATTGGCGAAAGCCCGGGCGGGCCGGGTGGGGATTTCTCCGCCCATGCCGAGCCCTACCGCCGTGAACTGCTCGCGCACTGCTACCGGATGACCGGCTCCCTGCATGACGCCGAGGATTTGGTGCAGGAGACGCTGCTGCGGGCCTGGAAATCCTTCGACCGGTTCGAGGGGAAGTCCTCGGTGCGCACCTGGCTGCACCGGATCGCCACCAACACCTGCCTTACCGCACTGGAGGGCCGGCAGCGGCGGCCCTTGCCGACGGGGCTGGGCGCGCCCAGCTCGGACCCCACGGACGAGTTGGTGGAGCGCGCCGAAGTGCCCTGGCTGGAACCACTTCCGCAAGCGGCAGAGGACCCGTCCGACATCGTCGGCTCCCGGGAATCGGTGCGGCTGGCATTCGTCGCCGCGCTGCAGCATCTGTCGCCGCGGCAGCGCGCGGTGCTGTTGATGCGCGACGTCCTGCAGTGGAAGGCGGCTGAGGTCGCCGAAGCGATCGGCACCTCGACTGTCGCCGTCAACAGTCTGCTGCAGAGGGCCCGCACCCAGATGGACGCCGTCGCGCCCAGCGCCGACGATCGGTTGGTGGCGCCGGATTCGGCCGAGGCGCAAGACTTGCTGGCCCGTTACATCGCCGCATTCGAGTCCTATGACATCGACAAGCTGGTCGACCTGTTCACCGCCGAGGCGATCTGGGAGATGCCGCCCTACACCGGCTGGTACCAGGGCGCGCGCGACATCATCGCGCTCATCCACCAGCAGTGCCCGGCCGAGCTGCCCGGCGACATGCGAATGATCCCGTTCGAAGCCAACGGGCAGCCCGGCGCCGCCATGTACATGCGCGCCGGCGACCACCACGTGCCGTTCCAGCTGCACGTGCTCGACATCCGGCCGGACGGAGTGTCGCACGTGGTGGCCTTCCTCGACGGATCCCTGTTCGCCAAGTTCGGCTTGCCGGAGTCGCTGTGAAGCCGGATGTGACACCGGTGGCCGGGACGCCGACGCTGTTGCTGGGCGGCTTCGACATCGGCGAGGCGGGTTACGTCGCGCAGGAGTTCTTCGTGTCCGGGACGGCCTCGTCCTTCGGCCCGGATTCCGAACCGGGTCAAGACGGGCGGTGGAACGTATCGGCTAGGGACACAGCCGAATACACCACCCGGATCGTGGTTCTCACCCCGGCCGATCCGCTGCGGTTCACCGGGACGGCGCTGGTGGAATGGCTCAACGTCAGCGGCGGCATCGATGCTCCCGCTGTGTGGATGATGGCCCACCGAGAGGTGCTGCGCGCGGGTTATGCCTACGTCACCGTCTCGGCGCAGAAGGTGGGCGTGGACGGCGGGCAGAACCTGCTTGGTTTCGATCTGTCCCTCAAGAGCCAGAACCCGACGCGTTACGCCGCCCTGAGCCATCCCGGTGACGCGTTCGCCTACGACATCTTCTCCCAGATCGGCGGCCTGGTCCGCGACAGTGGGGCCAACGGCGTGCTGGGCGGGCTGAGGGCCGAACACGTGATTGCGCTGGGCGAATCCCAGTCGGCGATGTTCCTCACCACTTACATCAACGCGGTCGACCCGCTGGCCAAGGCGTACGACGGTTTCCTGGTGCATTCTCGACTGGGGCCGGTCGGGCCGTTGGACAGCAGCTCTATCTTCGACGAACTGCAAAACGACAGCGCGGCACCCGCGGTGAAGTTCCGGCCGGATCTGCGGGTACCGCTGATGGCGATCATCACCGAAACCGACCTGTACGGCGCCGGACGGCAGGGCTATTACGGGGCACGTCAACCCGACCACGATCTGCTGCGGGTGTGGGAGATCGCCGGCGCCGCGCACGCCGACAACTACACAATCCAGGTCGCGGCCATCGATTCGGGCTCCGCGCCCCTCGAAGCGCTGGTGGCCGCATGGGCGCCGACCGACAACCTGATGGGCCAGCAACTCGGGCACTTCATCAATTTCGGCCCGCAACACCACTACGTGCTCCAGGCATCGTTGTCCGCGCTCGACACCTGGGTGCGCACCGGCACCCCGCCGCCGAGCGGCCCGCCACTCACCGTGCGCGATGGCCATCCCAACGGCCATCCCGAGCCGGTGCTCGATGCCCACGGCATCGCCGAGGGCGGCGTGCGCACCCCGTGGGTGGATGTCCCGATTGCCCGCACCACCGGGGTCACCACCGACGAGAACATCATGGCGGCCATCTTCGGCTCCGGTGAACCCTTCGACGACGCGACATTGCAACGCCTCTACCCAGGCGGAGCGGAGGACTATGTCGCGGGCTTCACCGCGGCACTCGACCGGGCTATCCAGTCTGGCTTCATCCTGGCCGCAGACCGCGAGGAGATCCTGCAGCTCGCGGCGGCGGCCTACCCCAGCAGTTAAAACAGCCGGCTGTCCGGCGGGGGGCCGGACACCGCGCGCACCAGGCCCGCGCCGGTGACCAACGGCAGGTCGAGGGCGGACAGCAGCCCGGGCTTGGCCGCACACACCGCGGGAATCGCGTTGACCATCCGCGACGCGCCCGCGACGCGGGCACCGAGGTCGTGGTCGCGGTCCTCGGCCATCTCGAATTCACACCGCATGCTCGGGGATCCGTCGATTTCCACGCGATACAGGCCGCGTCCCGAGGCCGGCCCGAAGCCCAGGTCTTTGGGCTCGATGCTGATGCGCGGTTGCGGCCAGTCCGGTGCGATGTCGTCGCGCATCCGGGTCACATGGTCGACGACCAGAATCGGCGTTTCGCCGACGTAGCCGGTCAGGGTGGAGCGCATCGCCGCGATGGTGCCGGCCGCGATGTGGCCGGTCGGCGTGTCGAAGGCTGTCGGGCTGGCGATGCGTTCGACGTTCTCCTCGATGCGGTCGAGCCTGATGTCCAACCCGGCGGCCAGCTGATGCAGCACCGGGCCCCAGCCGAACGTGAAGATCCCGGGCGTGGCGGCGAACGGGGTGACCTCCGGCGGCTGGCCGAAGCCGAGAATGTCATACACCGCGGCCCGGTCCGGGTAGGTGGCGTAGTTGAAGATCTCCGTCACCCGTACGGACTCGATTACCCGCGAGACACCCGTAAGCACAAGTGGCAGAAGATCGTTGGCGAATCCCGAGTCGATGCCGGTAGTGAAAAACGAAGCGCCACCGGCCAGGGCCGCCTCCCGCAGCGGCTCGGTGAGCGCCTGACGCTCCGGCTCCGGTGCGTCCGGGAACACCAGCGGCACCACCGAGCACGACACCACGTTCTTTCCGGCCCGCAGGATCGAGGCCATGTCCGCAATGGCCTCCACCGGGCGCAGGTTGGCGGCGGCGGCATACACGACCACGTCGGCGTTACCGGCCAGCATTGCCGCGGGATCCTGGGTCGCCACCACTCCCACGGGTGGCACGCCGCAGAGCTCGCCGGCGTCCCGACCGGATTTGGCATCGCTGTGCACCACCAGGTCCACCAACTGCAGTTGCGGATGGTCGATGACACCACGCAGCGCGATCAGGCCCATCGAGCCCGGTCCCCACACCCCCACCTTCAGCATTTTTCTCCTATTATTAGGATTGCTATCGCTATATTTCGGACGCATGGTAGGGAGCCGACACCGGTGACGTCAACCGCGAAGTCGCCGCCGACGGCCAGGGTGATGGATGTGCTTGCCGCGCTGGCGGATTCGCCCGGTCCGCGGTCCTCGGCAGAGCTGGCCAAGCACTGCCGGATCAGCACCTCGACCTGCTCGTTGATCCTGACCGAGCTGGAGCGACGCGGCTGGGTGGCCCGACGCGACGACCGTCGCTACGCCCTGGGCAGCGGATTGTTCGGACTGGTACATGGGTTACGGCGGCAGTTCCCGCTGCTGGACCGGGGGCGTGATGCACTGAACTTCCTGCACGGCACGCTCGGCGCGGGCTGCTCGATGTCCAAGATCGGCGAACGGCACCTGGCCACCATCGACGCCGTGGGCCACGGCACCGATTCAGAACACGCCGTCGGTCAGCGCTTCCCGATCGACCCGCCGTTCGGGCTGGTCGCCATGGCATGGCGCGACGACGAGTCCGTGCAGGCATGGTTGCGTAGGGTGACGCCGCCGCCGACGCCCGCCGAGATCGCCGGGCATCGTCGCGTGCTGGCCGATATCCGGGCCCGCGGCTATGGCGCATGGCGGTTCGACGACACCCACCAATCGCTGCACGACCGGTTAGCTGCCGTGCTGGCCTCGCTGGGGCCCACTGAGCGGGTAACCCGCCAACTCACCGCGCTGATGACGATGATGACGCTGCGTTCGGTGACCGATGTGCTCGAAACCGAGTTGACCGCAACAGAATTCGTGGTAATGCCGATATTCGGCCGCGACGGCCAGCCGGAGTATCAGATCGAGATCCACCTAGGCGGTGCCGTCGGCATGACGCTGGCGGAGCTCGAGACCACGTTGCGGCATGCCCAGCGGCTGCTGACCGCGCCGACGTAACTGTCATTACTGTGAGTGTCATGACTGCCACCGTGGATATTCGGCGCGCCGCCGACCGGGCCGTCACCAGAACACGGTGGCTGGAGTCCAGACACTCGTTCTCGTTCGGCGACCACTACGACCCGGACAACACCCACCACGGGCTGCTGCTGGTGAACAACGACGATGTCGTGGCACCTGCCACCGGCTTCGACACCCACCCGCACCGTGATATGGAGATCGTCACCTGGGTATTGGAAGGCGAACTGGCACACCGGGATTCCGCCGGAAATCAGGGCGTGATCTATCCCGGACTGGCGCAACGCATGTCGGCCGGCAGCGGGATCCTGCACTCGGAGAAGAACGATTCCGGCACGCGGCCAGTGCATTTCGTGCAGATGTGGATCCAGCCCGACGAGTCCAACATCGCGCCGGGCTATCAGCAGCAGCAGATCGAGGACCACCTGCTGCGCGGCGGGCTGGTCACCATCGCCTCGGGCAGCCCCCGACACGACGCCGCCATCAAACTGCACCAGCGCGCCGCGGCGCTGCACGTCGCCCGACTGGACACCGGTGATGCCGTCGACCTGCCCGCGGCACCTTATCTGCATGTGTTCGTGGCGCGGGGCACGGTGTCATGCGAGGGTGCCGGGGAGCTCGGACCGGGCGACGCGCTCCGGCTCACCGACACCGACGGGCGACGCCTGATCGCATCGGAGCCCGCCGAGGTGCTGGTATGGGAGATGCACGCGAAGCTGGGCGGCTGACCGACATTAGAGTGGGCTCGACAGACAGGAGCCCGCATGTCTCAGAAACACGCCCGGCACGCGGCGCCCAAACCCAACCGGAGCACCAAGGCGCTTCGCACGGTCCGGTTCTGGCTGGCGCCGATCGTTATCACCCTGGCTTTGATGTCCGCGCTGTCCGCGCTGTACCTGGGCGGCATTCTGAATCCGACAACGAACCTGCGGCATTTCCCGATCGTGATCGTCAACCAGGACGCCGGCCCGTACGGTAAGCAAATCGCCGACGGCATGGTGGGCAGCCTGGACAAGGAGAAGTTCGACGTACGGTTGGTGACGCAGGCCGAGGCGAAGCAACTGCTGGACCGGGCCCAGGCGTACGGCGAGCTGGTCATTCCGCCCGGGTTCTCCTCGCAGTTGCGGGACCTCGGTGAGAGCGCGGTGACCGCCAATCGCGCCGAGCGGCCCTCCATCACCATCTCGACCAATCCGCGGGCCGGCACGCTGGGTTCGAGCATCGCGAGCCAGACCTTCACCCAAGCCATCGGCGTAGCGAACGGCAAAGTGGGCGAACGGCTTTCGGCGGACGTGGCAGCCCAGACCGGCGGTGCGCCACTGGCCGGCGCATCGGTGCTGGCTCTGGCCAACCCGATCGATGTCAAAGTCAACGTGTACAACCCGCTACCCAACGGCACCGGTAACGGGCTGTCCGCGTTCTACTACGCCCTGCTGCTGCTGCTCGCCGGGTTCACCGGCAGCATCGTGGTCAGCACACTGGTCGATTCGATGCTCGGTTATGTACCAGCCGAATTCGGCCCCGTCTATCGGTTCGCCGAGCAGGTGCACATCTCCCGATTCCGCACCCTGTTGGTCAAGTGGGGACTGATGGTGACCCTGGCGTTGCTGACGTCGGGCGTCTATATGGCGATAGCCCACAAGCTCGGCATGCCGATTCCCCAGGGCTGGCAGCTGTGGCTGTTCGGGGTGTTCGCGATCAGCGCGGTCGGCATCACGTCCAGCTCGCTGATCGCGGTGCTGGGTTCGATGGGCCTGCTGGTCAGCATGTTGATCTTCGTGATCCTGGGCCTGCCGTCTGCGGGCGCGACGGTGCCGCTGGAAGCCACTCCTTCGTTCTTCCGCTGGCTGGCCGAGTTCGAGCCGATGCATCAGGTGTTCCTCGGCGTGCGGTCGCTGCTGTATCTCAACGGCCATGCCGAAGCCGGCCTGTCCCAGGCGCTGCTCATGACCGCCATCGGGCTGGTCATCGGCCTGCTACTGGGCGGCATCGTCACCACGCTGTACGACCGCAAGGGCTTCCACCGGATCCAGGGAGCGGTCGCGCTGGCGATCGCCGCCGAACACCAGGCGCAGCATCAGGCGCGCAAGCGCAAGGAGGCACAAGCCGAGAAGACCCAGCCCGAGCCGGAGCCGGGGCCCGAGCCGGAGCCGGGCCCCGAGCCGGAGTCCGAAACCAAAGCTGAAACCGAGCCCGAGCCAGCACCCGAGATGGACGCGAAGCCCGAAAGCCCAAGCGAGAAAACGTAATTCCGGCGCGCCCTAACCGTCACGCACCTGTTACCAAAGTTGACAGTGTGACAGATGTGACTAATCCTTGGATGGTTGTTCCGGATTTCGCGGCCGAAAGGGCTCCCCGTGCTGACCCCATCCGCGGTCTTGCGCAGGCTGACGGCGAGCTTCGCCGCGCTGACATTCTGCGCTGCCCTCGCTGTCACCGCGGGGCAGCCGGTCGCTCACGCCGCCGATGCCCGGGAGATGCTCGAGCAGGCCATCACCACCACCAAGGGTTCCTACCTGGTGTACAACTTCGGCGGCGGCCATCCGATGCCGCTGCTCGACGGGTCCGGCCACTGGTACGAGATGAACAACGGTGGCCACCTGATGATCATCAAGAATGCGTCGTCCCGGCTGCAGCCTCACCTGTTGGTCGACACCCACCGGGGTGACCAGGCCCGCTGCGAGAACAACCCGGGCGCCCGCACCGGCGAGGGGCTGTGGCAAGCCTCGGAGATCTACCCGCCGCTGCAAGCGTGGCAGCGCATGGGGCAACCCACGATCGCCATCAACGCCAACTTTTTCGATGTCCGGGGACAGAAGGGCGGTTCCTGGCGCAGCACCGGCTGCAGTTCCCCGCTGGGCGCTTTCGTGGACAACACCAACGGCCAGGGCCGCGCCAACCAGGCCGTCACCGGCGCCGTCGCCTATCCCGGCAAGCAGGGCCTGTCCGGCGGTAACGAGTCCTGGACCTCGCTGACGACGATGATCCTGCCGGCCGGGGGTGCGCCATACGTGTTGCGGCCCAAGGGCAGAGAGGACTATGACCTGGCGACCCCGGTCGTCGAGGACCTGCTGAACAAGAACGCCAAGTTCGTCGCGGTGGCCGGGATCGGCCTGCTGTCGCCGGGCAACACCGGGCAGCTGCACGACGGGGGGCCCAGTGCAGCACGGACCGCGCTGGCCTACGCCAAGCAGCGCGACGAGATGTACATCTTCGAGGGCGGCAGCTACACCCCCGACAACATCCAGGATCTGTTCCGCGGCCTGGGCAGCGACACCGCGGTGCTACTCGATGGCGGAGGCTCGTCGGCGATCGTGCTGCGCCGCGACACCGGTGGCATGTGGGCCGGCGCAGGGTCGCCGAAGGGTTCGTGCGACACGCGTCAGGTGCTGTGCGACTCGCGCGAGCGGGCGCTACCCAGCTGGCTTGCGTTCAACTGAGTCGGGCCCGTACCGGAAGATCAACAGACTGGTCGCCACGACCGCCGCCGCCAGCGCCAGCACCGGTGCGACGGTGATCCAGGTGAGCGTGGCGCCGACCACCGCTCCGGCGCACATCGTGCACACCACGCTGTAGCGCAGCTTCTCACGCTGTCCGGTTCCGCCCGCCAGCCGGCTGTCCACGCCGAGGCCGACGATCGTCGAGGTCAGCACCGTGGTGGTGAGCTCCTGAATACCGAACTGCCGGGCGGTGGAATGCTGCACGCCGTACGCGATCGCCATGCCGCCGATCAGGACGAGCTTGGTGTTGTCGTGATAGTGCAGCACCCCGGTGCCCGCTAGCACCGACAGGGCCGCCAGCAGCATCGCCTCGCTGCCCAACGCGGCGGTCAGCCACGGCCTGGTGCGCTCACCGAAGTGCCGCATCAACCGTCCGCCGATGATGGTGCCGGTGACGAAGGTGGGGAACGCCACGACGGCGGCGGTGAGGTCCACGGTGGTGTTGGGCGCGAACCAGAAGCCCAGGAAGATCACGTTTCCGGTCATGTTGGCGACGAACACATGCCCCAGCACCAGCACACTGATCGCGTCGGCCAGCCCGGTCGAAAACGTCAGCAACAGTAGCGCCGTCACGGTCAACCGGTTGGACACCGGGGACGACACGACCATTGCCGAACCGCTATCCGCTACAGGTGCGGGGTCACATCCAGCTGGGTGACGGTGGTCATCCGGGTCACCTTCCAGCGGTCGTCGTCGCGCTTCATCACCAAGCGGTAGGACAGGTATTTCAGCGCCGGGATGTTCTTGGTCAGCGGGCTGGTCGTGGTGGTGTTGGTGTACACGATCGCGACGGCGTTCGGGCCGTCCAGCGACTCGACCGCCACGCCGGTCACCTCGGTGGAGTTGGTGACTTTCGCCTGCTTGTTGGGTGCGGCGATCTGGTCGACGAACTTGCGGTACTGGGCACCGAAGTCCCCGGAGAGGTAGTTCGCGGCGCGGTCGGCCAGGCTGTCCATGTTCTCCGGCGTGTAGCTCCACAGCGTGGTGATCGCGTTCGCCGCTGCGCGCGCCACCTTCAGCTTGACCTCGATGGTGGCCCGCTCGGCCAGGTAGGGCTGGACCGTCGCCCCGGCGAAGGCAGCGGAGCCGACGAACAGGGCCGCGATCAGCGCGAACACCGCGGCCAGCCGCCGCCCGGTCCGCTTCTTCTTCTGTTTCTTTTCCTTGGGAGCTGCCTCGGTAGCCGCGGTGTCCTCGGACTCGTCCGTGGTGTCTTCCTGAGCTTCTTCGACGGTCTCGGTGGTCTCTGCGGCGTCGTCTGTAGCCTCGGCTTCCGTGGCTTCGGCTTCCGTCGCGGCTTCCGTCTCGTCGTTGACGGTCAGATCACCTGCTGCAGGTTGCTGATCTTCCACTGATTCCCTTCCTGCTTAGCTGTTGCCGACCAACGGTTGGTGTTCTCGAAGACCTGCTTGCCGTCCGGCGACTTGGAGGTTACGTCGGTCGCAACCAGCACGGTGACGCTGCCGTCGTCGTTCCATCGTTCTACGCCGGCCTCCAGCACCGTGCCGGTGGCCCGCTCCGCGCGCGCCACCTGCAGCAGGATCTCGTTGGCCTTCTCCTCGTACTGCTTGTGAAAATCGCCGGTGGCCTGGGCCAGCACCCGGTCGATGTAGTCGTTCGCGTGGAACGGGTCGATCGAGGTGAAGCCGGTCATGAACCACTTCACGTAGTTGACCGCCGACGTCTCCCGCTCGGCGGCACGGTCGCGCGTGAGGTGGTCGGCCAACATCAGCGTGGATACCGTGATCGCCGCAACCATCACCAACGCGGCGAAGGTCGAGACGAGCTGCAGCTCCCATCGCCGCCGCGGGATCGGCCGGGCAACGAGCAGCGATTCCTCACCGGGCTTGAACTTGCGGCGCGGGCTCATTTCGGATTCTCCGGTGGCTTCGGCTTGGCCAGGACGGTGAGATCGTCGACGCGCCAGTGCTGCTGGGAGTCTTTGGCGAATTTCACCCGGACGCTGGCGGTGATGTAGCGAACGTCGTTCCCGGCGCCGCGCCGGCCCTGCATGAACAGCAGCATCGTGGCTCGATCCGCCGTCGCCGACAACACCGAGCTGGCCGATACCCAGTACTCATTGATGACCGGGTGGCCCTTCTCCACGGTCCGCTGCTGGGCGGCCAGCTCCGGACGGTATCGATCGGTCGTCAATGCCAGCGCGCGGGCGAAGTCCTCGTGCAACGTGGCCGGGTCGTAGGTCAGCATCTGGGCGACCAGCTTGGGGCCCTGTGTCGAGATCTCAGCGCGGGCGCGGTCACCGGCCTGCGCCTCGGCGTAGACCGCCTGGTAGCCAATCCCGGTGGCGTCCAGGCACAGCGTGGCTGCGACCAGGAGCGTCACCGCGATCCACTGCCTAACCTTGGCGGGTCGCTCGTGCGGGACGACCCGAAGCACCTCGGTGCGGGCGAGCATGTCGGCGAAGGTGCGGCGCTCGGAATCCCACAGCGGCCACAGCCAGCCGATCAGCAGCGCCGCGGTGTCGATCAGGTGCGCGAACTCGCGGACCAGCAGCCGCCACGGGCCGATCTGCGTGCCGTCACACCGGACCACCGCGATGCCGAACAGTGCGCGGCCCAGGCTCCAGCCGGTGATGGTCGGCAGCAGCAACCGGTTGACCAGCACCAGCAGCACGACGGCCGCCAGGACCGACACGCATGCCCACCACCACAAGCTGCGCGCCGGCAGTGCAAACGAGGTCAGCGTGAGGGTGGCGATCACCGCGAGCCCCGGCAGGACGTCCACGCAGAACGCGGCGGCCCGCAACCGCCATGGCGCCGCGGCCTTCTCGGGTAGGTCCTGCGCGGTGTCCGTGGTCGGGATGTCTTCGACCACCACCGTCACTTGGTCACCTGGTCGAGCTTGGAGATCTTGTAACTACCCTCCGTCGGCGTCATCTTCACCCGCAGGCGGTAGCCCGTCTCCTGGTTCTGCGCCTCGTCGTTGGAGACCTTTACGCGCAGCGCGACGAGGATGTCGACGGTGCCGTCCGGGTTGTTGCGCTCGACGGCGGCACGCATATCGGACACCTGCAGATGCACGTTGGCGGCCTGGTAGGCCTGCACGAGCATGCTGCTGTACAGCAGCGCCTGGGTGCGGTACTGGTCGGTGCCGCAGTCGATGATCTTCTGTTCACTGGCGGCCATGCTGCTGGTGTCCGGCGCCTGGGTCGCGGCGACGCAGTCCTTGGCTATCTGCAGGGCCTGCGCGTCGTTGCGCGCAAACGTCTGGATTTCCTGATGGGACCGCAACGCGAAATATCCGCCGGCCCCGATACCGCCGGCGGCCAACAGCAGCAACGCCGCCACTCCGGCGAGCCAGGTGCGATTCACCCGCGAGGGGCGGCGTTCCACGATCGGGTGCTCCACGCCCGGTTCGTCGGCGGGAGCTTCTGCAGATTCCTCGGACCCTTCGGCCACGTCAGCCGCTTCAGCCGCCTCGGACGCCTCGGTCTCCGAAGCGTCGGGCTCAGCCTCGGCCGCTGTGGTCTCGGAATCCTCGTCCGTCGCCGTGGCCGTCAGTGAATCGTCCTCGCCGATGGGGTTCAGCCGGCTGGTGCCAGCATCTCCTTCCATCCGTCGTCTCCTGTTTTGGTTGAGTTTTCGACGGAGTATTTAACGCCGTCGGGCCCCACCAGCTCGCCGCTCTGTGGGCTGTAGACCGCCGAAGGGGGTCCGCCCGGAGTGTAGACGCAGGGGTTGGGCTGTTGGCCGTTGCACTGCACTGCCCCGGTGCCGGGGCGGGTCAGCGGGTCGCTCATCGGCGGTGGTGTCAACCCGCCCGGTGGCAGCCGGTCGGCCGGCATGGGATTGATGCCGTTGTTCACCGACGGTGCCGGGGCGACCAGGCCGGGCTTGACCGGCTGGTCACACCGAGCCGCCGGCGCCGGGCAGCTGAGCAGCTGGTTCGGGTCGCCGTACCACGGGTTGGTACCCGCGGGTTCATACGGCTTGGTGCTACGGCACTCCCGGGGTGTGGCGGCTCGCTTGCCTGGCACGTCGACACAGGGGATGTTGCGCGAGCCGCGCACGCTGTTGGCCGGGGTATCCATCGGGATCTTGCAGTACGTCCCTACCGGCAACGGCTGCGGGCTGGTGTCGGCGAACGACCGCCACTGCTCGGCCGGGATGAAACCGGTCAGACACGGCGGCGGCTGGTTGATCGCCAGCGCCAGGTCCAGGGCGGCCATGTTCGGGAACGGCGCGGCCACCGTCTGCGCGATCGAAGCGCCCTGCGGCAGGAACACCAGCACCTGCTCGAGACCCTTGTGGTAGCGCTTCAGCAGGTCGAACACCACCTCGAGATTCGCCAGCGTCTGCGGCAGCGAATCCCGCACGTCGGTGAACACCTCGTTGACCTGGTCAGCCGTCGGCGCCGCCTGGGTCAGCACGCTGCGCAGGTGCTGGTCCTCGGCCGCGCTCTGGGCCGCCAGCGTGTTGAGGTTGCGCGCCCACCGCTCGATGGCGCTGCCCGAGTCGACCTGGCTCTGCAGGATCGGACCGGAGTGCTGGATGATGTCGTTGATGTCGCCGATCTGGTTGTGGAAGTCGCCCACCAGCGCCTGAGTGGCGTCGGTCAATCGCTGCAGCGCCGGACCCAGTCCACCGACGGCCAGGGCGGTTTCGTCGAGCAGCTTCGGGATCTTCTCCTTGGGCAGCACTTCCAGCCCGCGGTTTGCCGTATCCAGCGCCGGACCGATCTCGCTGGGCACCGTGCCCTTGGTGATCGTCTGACCCGAACGGAAGAACTGTCCGGGGTTGCCTTCCGACACCAGGTCCAGGTACTGCTCACCGACCGCCGACACCGAGTGCACGTTTGCCGTGGCGTCGATCGGGATCTTGTACCGACTGTCGATGCTCAGGATCGCCCGGGCACCGGTGGGGGTCGGCTCGACCGCGTCGACCTTGCCGATGGTGATGCCACGGTAGGTCACGTTCGCCGTCGGGTACAGGCCACCCGAGGCGGGCAGGTCGGCCTTCAGGTCGTAGCGCCCGATCCCGACCAACGTCGGCACCTGCAGGTAGTAGATGCCCAGCACGGACAAGGCAACCACGGTCAGGGCCAGGAAGATCCACAACTGGCGCTTGATGAACGGTGTCAGCATTGGCCTCGCTCCGCCCTTTCCACCAGCGGTCCACCCGGCGCGTCGTTGGGGTTCGACGTGTAGCGGACGTCCGGGATCATCGACTCGGGGTCGCGGCCGAACGACTGCTCGATCGCACGCAGCACACCGCTGAACCCGGTGCCCGTCAGCACGGCGTTGTCGACTGCGCTGAGCGTGACGTCAAGTGTGGCGTTCACGTTCTGGTAGTCACCGCGGAAGATCTTCGGCACCGCGTCGATGTCGAACGGCTGCGTCAGGATCAGCTTCAGTGCGCCGATCAGGTACGGCGAACCCTTGCCGAGTTCCCGCAGCGGGCACTGCAGTGATTCCAGGTCGGTGTGCAGGTTGCTGCGCGCCTCGCCGAGGTACTGGTCGGCCGCCGAGCTCAACCGGCCCACCGAGTCCACCGCGTTGATCAGCAGGTTCTTCGTGTCGGCGAAGTGCTTGAGCAACGGCGGGAAGTCGGTCAGCACCCGTTCCAGCACATCGTTGCGGTTGCCGACGTAACTCAGCAGCCGGTTGGTCGAGTCGATGGCATGGGTGATGTCGTCGCGCTGCTCGTTGAGCTGGCGGGTGAAGGTGTCGAGCTTGTTCAGGAAGCCGCGGATCTGCTCGCCGCGCCCCTTGAAGATCGCGTAGATCTCGTTCTGCAGCACTTCCAGGTTGGGAATGCCGCCGCCGCGCAGGATTAGCGAGACCACGGCCAGCGTCTGCTCGATGTTGGGGTACACCGACGAATTCTTCAGCGGGATCGTGTCGCCGTTTCTTAGCTGTCCCTGCGGTTGCTCCGGCGAGATCAGCTCGACATGCTGTGAGCCCAGCAAACTGGTCTGGCCGATCTTCAGCAACGCGTTCTTCGGCAGCTTGACGTCCTTCTTCAAGCCCAGCGTCAGCGTCGCGACCCAGTTTTTCAGCTCGATCTTGCGGATCGAGCCCACCTCGACGTCGGCGACCATCACCTTGCTGTTGCCGTTGATGGCCAGGGTGTCGGGGACCTGCGCGTAGACGACGTAGGCGCCGTCGCCGCTGCCCGGTGCGCCCGGGATCGGGACCTGCGAGATGCCCTTCCACCCACAGGAACTCAGCAGCACCGCGCACACCAACAGCACGAGAACCTGCCAGCTCCGGTAGCGGAACTTACGTAGCAAGCCCATCACTGTCCTCCTGCCTCAGCGGGCAGCGGTGCGCCGACCGGTGCTGGGGGCGGCGGTCCCGGTGCGGCGGGTGTCGGAGCGACCGGCCCGGGGACGACGTTCGGCCCTGGTGCCGGCGGCGGTACCGGTACCTGTGCGTTCAGCGCGACCGGCGGCACCACGGGGTACTCGTCGTAGGCGTTGGGCGGTCCCGGCGGCGTCTGCAGCGTGGACTGAACCGGCTCGATGTCCGGCCCACCCATCAGCTCGGCCAGTGACTCCGGCGTCAGCAGACCAGCGGTGATCGGACCCACCTGCGTGCCCTGCATGCCGGGCGCCACGATCCAGCCGTGCTGGGTGTTGCGGTGCGACAACGGGGTGTCCGGCACCCAGATACCTGGCACGGTGGTGTCCTTGTAGCCGTTGGGCGGCTGCAACCGCGGCTCGGAGTAAGCGACCATCTTCGGCAGGATCTCGGCCGTGCTGAAGGTGTTCAACCCGAACGGGAAGTAGTTGAACTTGATCGCGTCCAGCACCGGGGCCAGGTACTGCGCACACAGCTCCGCCGACTCCTGGTAGCCCAGTCGGCTACCCGCCTGCACCGAGCTGCAGATGAACTGCATCGGGTTGGCGAAGCTGGTGATCTCCGGGACGGCCACCACCGAACCGTGCGAGGGGTGGTAGATCATGTTGACGTTCGCCGCGGCCGTCGGCAGGACGTGCAGCGCGGTCTCCAGCCCGTTCAGCGGTTCGGGCTGCAGGAGCGTGTTCGTCACCGTCGCGAGGTTGTTGATGTCGTGCGTCAACACCTCCCGGTTCTTGTCCAGGAACGGGCGCACGGTGGTCAGCAGGCTGTCCAACTGCCGCAGTGCGCTGGCCAGCGCCTGGTCCGAACTGGCCAACCGGCCGGTGACGTCCGCGAGGTTCTGGTTGAGCGCCACGAACTGCTTGTCGTCCTGATGCAGCGCGTTGACGAACAACGCCAGGCTCTTGACGACCGCGAAGAAGTCGCCGCGACCCTCGTTCAACGCGGTCAGTGCCTTCGACAAGTTGTCCAGCGTGGAGTTGAGTTGCTTGCCCTTGCCGGACAGGCCGTTCGCGAACGACTCGATGACCTCACCGAACGGACCCTTGGGCTGCGCTTCGGTGGGCCCCAGCTTGGAGATGATGTTGGTGATGCTGTTGCGCAGTTCGTCCCACTCCACCGGCACCTGCGTGCGCTCGAGCGGGATCACCGCGTTGTTGGCCAGCGCCGGACCACCCTTATAGGGCGGCTCCAGCTGAATGGCCCGCGAGGCGACCAGCGTCGGGTTCAGGATCACCGCCGAGGCGTTGGCCGGCACCTTGTACTTGTTCTCGTAGTGGAAGGTGACCTTCATCTTGTCGCCGGCCGGTTCGATCTTGTCGATCCGGCCCACCTTCATGCCCATGATCTGGACCTTGTCCCCGGCGTACAGCGCCTGCGCCTGGGAGAAGTACGCGACCACGGTGTTGTTGGTCAGCTTCTGGTACAGCTGCCAGCCGAAGTAAGCGGCCAGCAGGGCCAGGACCAACACCAGTGATCCGATGACCACCGTGGTCCGGGACATCCGGGGGAGCCGGATGTTGCGGACGTCAAAGATGGTGCTCAATTCTCGCTACCTCCCGCTGCGCCGCTACCGCCGGTGCCACCGGGGTTGATGAACGGTGCCGGTAACTGGTTGCCGGGTCCAGGTGGTGCCGGCGGTCCCGGGGGCAGTCCGGGCGCGAATGTCGACGGTGGTCCCACCGGTCCCGCCGGTCCCAGCGGCTCGGTGCGCGAGCCCGGTGGGGAGTTCGGCGGCAGCGGCACGGGCGTGCCAGGCACGTCCGGTGCCGGGTCACCCGGCCGTCCGGCGATCGGGATGCCCGGTGCCGGCTGGACGCCGTTGGGGTTCGGCGGCGAGGCCTGGACATCCAACGGTGCCGGGAAGCCCTGGCCACCGAACGGTCCGATGTTGAGCCCGAGGCATGGCAGCGGGTTCTCCGGCCGCGGCAGCCCGTCGGCGGGCGGCGTGTACGAGCAGGGCGTCCCAGGCGGGACGGCCGGTCCCGGGTGCTCCGGGGTGCCTTCCAGCACCGGTGGTGCCGGTGGCGGCGCACCGTTGGGGAACCGGGTGCCGTTCGGGTCGGGGAACCGGTAGGCGGGCAGCCCGGCACTGCGCCAGAACTGCTCGGGGTCCAGGCCACGCTTCTTGAAGGCAGCGTCGATGAACGGCTGGATGATCTGCCCGGGCACCAGGTTGTGGATGACGACCTTGAAGAACGGTCCGGAACCGATCGCCTCGTTCAGTGACGGCAGGAAGCCGCCGACCATGAGCAACCCGTTAGCCACGTCTTCTTTGCGCTCGACGAGCAGGTCGCTGACGGTGCGCAGCTGCTCGAGCACGTGGTTGAGGTTCGGGTTGTCGTTGATCAGGCCCTGCACCTGTGTGGAGAACGAGGCGACGTTGCTCAGCAGCGCGTCGATCGCGCGGCCGCGCTCGTTGAACGCGGCGAGCAGGGTCTTGGCGTTGACCAGCAGCCGGTCCACCTGCTGGCTGCGGTCACCGAGGACGCTGGCCACCTGGTTGGCCTGGGCGAGCAGGTGCTTGATCTCATCGTCACGCTTGCCAAGCGTGTCGGAGAACCTGGAAACGCCGTCCAGCGCTGGGCTCAGTTGTGGGTAGGTCTGGTCGATGGTTTCCGACAGCACGTGCAGCGACTTCTTGACCGTGTCGATGTCCCAGCCCGTGGCCGCCTTGGTGACGTCCAGGAAGGCGTCGTAGATCTGGTAGGGCGTGGTGCTCTGCCCCAGTGGCAGCACGCCGTTCGGCCGCAGCGGCTGGTTGCCGCGCGCCTCGATCTCGAGCACCTTCTTACCGAGCAGGGTGTCGGTGCGGATGTTCAGCCGGCTCTCCGTGCCGATGCTCTCGGTGCCGATTTGAAACTTCATCACGATGTGGTCGCCATCGATCTTGATGGCCTCCACCTTGCCGACGTCCATGCCGGCGATGCGGACCTTGTCGCCCTTGTTGATGCCGCCGGTGTCGGTGAATTGCCCGTAGTAGTAGGGCTTGGCCATCAACATCGGCACGCTGGTGAAGCTCTGGCCCACGCCGATGACCAACAGGGTCACCACGATGCCCATGAGGCCGATCTTCAGCCGGTTGGGCGGTTCCAGGGTTCTCATTGGGGCGCGCACCTTCCAGTCGGCTGGTGGAAGAGCCGGACGGTGCGGACCGGCCCACCGGGCTGCAGGCCATTGATCCGGAGGCTGATGTCGCAGGAGTAGAAGTTCACGAAGTCGCCGTAGGAGCCGATGCCGCGCCCGATCAGGTTCAGCGCGGTCGGGACCTTGTGCAGGAAGTCGTTCAGTTCCTGACGCTGGTCGATCAGCGGCTGCTGGACGGCGTCGAGGTAGTTGATCGCCTTGTGCAGCAGCGCGCGGTCCTCGGACAACAGGTCGGCCACCGTCCCGGCGGCGTTGCTGATGTTCGCGGTTCCCGCCGCGAGCGGGTCGGCGTGGTCCTTCAGCCCAGTGATCAGCACCTCGAGGTTGTTGACGGTCTGGTCGAAGTCCTTGCGGTGCCGAACCGTGGTGTCCAGCACCGTGTTCAGGTTCTTGATCACTTCGCCGATCGCCTGGTCACGCTCGGCGAGCTGCGAGGTGAGCTGGGCGGTCTGATTGAGGATGTCGTTGATCGTGCCGCCCTGGCCCTGGAAGACGGTGATGAGCGAGGCGGCGATCGTGTTCACCTTGTCCGGGTTCAGCGCCCGGAACACCGGCTTGAAGCCGCCGATCAACGCGTCCAGGTCGAGCGCCGGAGAGGTGCGCGAGAGCGGGATCATTCCACCCGCCGGCATGATCTTGTCCGAACCGTCGCCCTCGCCACGCTTGAGCTCCAGGTAGCGGTTGCCGATCAGGTCGAGGTAGCGGATCTGCGCGGTGGTCGACTGGTAGAGGGGGATCGCGCGGTCGACGTTGAAGTTCACCTTCACGCGCTTGCCGCCGTCGACGAGTTCGACCTTGCTGACCTTGCCGATTTCCACCCCGGACGCGCGGACGAACTGGCCGTTGCGTAGCCCGCTGATGTTGCTGAATTCAGCGGTGTAGGAGTTCGTCCGGTCGAAGCGGATCTGACCGAACACGATGATGATCATGATGCTGAACAGCAGCAGCACGAGCGCGAAGGCGCTGAGTTTGACGAGGGTCCCGGTGATTTTCATGGGTTGATCGTGTTATCCCCTACTTGACGGCCCCAGACGTACTCGAGTACGTAGGGCGAACCGGTGTCCAAGTGGTTATAAGGCGCGATGCTGTTCCCGGTGTCCATGACCAGCTCGGGGGCCGGCCAGAGCTGACGGGTGATCTGCTGCCAGCAACCGGGCGCACCGCCCGGCCCACCGCGGGCGTTAACGCGCGGCAAGTTCTCTGGGTAGGTGTAGGGGTTCGGTGCCCCACCGATGAGGCCCGCCGCCAGCCCGCCGACCTGCGACAGCAGCAGCGGTACCAGCGACACGGGGTTCAGCAACGCGCCCAGCGCCGAGAGGATCTGGGAGTGGCTGTTCAGTGAGTAGCCGTTGCCGCCCAGGAACTGGAAGGCCTTGGGCTCGATGTCGTGGTAGTTGCGCAGCGTGCAGTACAGCTCGGGGCTGTAGGTGTCCAGCAGCTGAGCGGTCGGCACCAGGTCGGCCGCGCCCCGGGCCAGGTAGGGTCCACCGCGCTCGAAGATGTCGGCGCCGGTGTTGCCGAAGCCGGCCGCCGCGAGCAGTGCCTGGTCGAGGTCACGCTGCTGGGCGTTGATCGTGCGGGCCGTGGGCACCGAGTTGTTCAGGAAATCCAACAGGTCGGGCGCGGCGTTGGCGTAGACGTCACCGAGGGCCGCCAACTGCTGGATGTCGCGCCGGGCCTGTGGCATCTGCGGGTTGATGTCGTCGAGGATCGCGTTGCCGTTCACGATCGACTGCCCGAACCTGTCGCCCAATCCGGTCAGGGCCTGCGCGGCCGCGCTCAGGGTGAGGTTCAGCTTGACCGGGTCAACCTTCTCCGAGATCGAGGTCAACGTCTGGAACACCGTGTTGATCTCGGTCGTCACAGCCGAGGCGTGCAATTCGCTCTTGGCGGTGAGGTGACCGCGAGAGATGACGTTGCCTTGCGAGTCCTTCGGAGTGGTCAGCGACACGTACTTGCCGCCGAACACCGTGGTCGCCTTGATCTGCGTGTCCACGTTCTCCGGGATGACGCCCTTGGAACCCAGGTACTGCGGGTAGATCTCGAGGGTGAACTTCGCCGCCGGCTTGCCGTTGCGCTGGACCTCCTGGATTTCGCCGACCCGACCGACCTGAACACCGTTGTAGGTCACCTTCGAGCCGGGGTCCATCACCAAACCGGCCCGGTCGGAGTACATCGTCAGATTGGTCTTCTTGGTGAAGTCACCGCGGAACTGGAAGTAGACCAAGGTGAAGATGAGTAGCAGCACCAGGAAGGCTGCCAGGCCCACCGTCTTGTAGGGCGGCGACTTGATCTTGTTGGTTTTCAACGGACCTGTCATGGCGCTACACCGTCAGTGCGAAGTTGGGGTTGACGCCGTAGAGCGCCAACGCGGCGGACAGAACGACGATCTGTACCGATACCAGCGAGAAACGCATCGACCGGCCGACGGCCTCACCGACGCCGACGGGGCCGCCGCCGGCGTTGTACCCGTAGTAGCAGTGGGTCACCATGACGATGGCCGCGATGATGATCGCCTCCAAAAACGACCAGAAAACGTCGTCGGGGCGTAGGAACGTTCGGAAGTAGTGCTCGTAAGTTCCCGTCGACTGGCCGTACAGCGCGGTCGTGACGATCTGGGGGGACAGGAACGACATGATCATCGCCAGCGCGTAGAGCGGAATGATCACGACCAGCCCGGCGACGATGCGCGTCGACGTCAGGTACGAGACCGACTTGATGCCCATCACCTCCAGGGCGTCGATCTCCTCACTGATCCGCATTGCACCGAGTTCGGCCGTCGCACCGGCACCGACGGTCGCCGCCAGCGCGATGCCCGTCACCACCGGCCCGGCAATGCGCACATTGATCAGCGCGGAGAAGAACCCGGTGAACGCCTCGACGCCGATGTTGCCCAGCGACGCAAAACCCTGGATGGCCACCAGCGAGCTACCGGACAACGTCACGAAGCCCACGATCGCGGCGGTGCCGCCGACGACAGCCATCGCGCCGGTGCCCATGCCGATCTGGGCGATCAGGCGCAGCGTCTCCTTGCGGTAGTTCTTGATCGCGTGCGGGATCTGGCCGAGGCTGGTGAGGAAGAACCAGGCGAGCTGCCCCGATTCGTCGACTCCCCGGGTGACCGCGCCCGCGTAGCGGTTGACGTTGGCTACCGCCTTCGGGAACCGCGCCTTAACTACCGTCGATGTCGACATGTCAGCGCCCCGTCCCGAATCGAACCCCGATCGTGGTCAAGATGACGTTGACCGCGTACAACGCGACCACGCAAAGCACCACGGTTTCGTTCACCGCGGTCCCCAGACCCTTGGACCCGCCGCGGACGGTGAGGCCGCGGTAGCAGCCGACCAGGCCGGCGATCAGGCCGAACGTCGCTGCCTTGATCATGGCGATCAGCACCTCGGGCAGCCCGGTGATGGTGGTGAGTGTGGCCAGGTAGGCCCCGCCGGAAACGTTCTGCAGGTACACGCCGAATAGGTATCCGCCGACCAGACCCACGGTGATCACCAGCGCGTTGAGCAGGGTGGCGACCACCGTCGCGGCGATCACCCGGGGCACCACCAGGCGGTGGATCGGGTCGATGCCGAGCACCTCCATGGCGTCGATCTCTTCGCGGATGGTGCGCGCGCCGAGGTCGGCACAGATGGCGGTGGAGCCGGCTCCGGCGACCACGAGCACCGTGGTCAGCGGACCGAGCTGGGTGACGGCGCCGATCGCCGCGCCCGCACCGGACAGATCGGCGGCGCCGAACTGGGCGAGCAACACGTTCAGCGTGAAGATCAGCAGCACGGTCAGCGGGATCGAGACCATGATCGTCGGCAGCAAGGCGACCCGCATGATGAACCAGCACTGCAGGATCAGTTCGCGCCACTGGAACGGCCGGCGGAACAGTGCCGCGCCGGTCAGAACGCACATCCGGAAGAAACCGCCGATCATCGTCAGCGGCGTCTCGAGTTGATCGCGCAGATAGCCCACCAGGCGGGGACGCGAGGATGAGGATGTCGTCACGATTGCCCCCTCACAGCGGAAGCAGAAATGCGACGGCGCTGCGGCGGATGGTGTCGCACGCCTCCTCCTTGCCCCGACCCAAAGTGTGTGACCAACGGCTCCCTACCGACAGGTAGTAACGGAGACCACAGGAATGTACCCGATGGTCGGCTAGGTGTGTATACCAAGTCGGCAATTGGTGTCACGTCAGCACCTGGCAAACATTTTCTGGCCCGTCGACTTCCTCTCATAACGCAGAACCCGTTGACGCAGAACGGTTTTCGGAGTCGGCCCGGGCCCCGTACCGCAAACGCAATTCAGTTTTAAGGACCTTCCCGGCGGGGTTGCGGGGCAGGGCGTCTACGATCTCGAGCGCCTTGGGATGCTTGTAGCGCGCAAGCCGCTCGGTCAGGTACTCATCTAGCTCTTCGATCGAGAGGGGTCCGTCCGTTACAGCGGCGACCGCGATCGGCACTTCGCCCCATTTTTCGTCGGCCCGGCCGATGACGGCGACCTCGACGATGCGGGGGTGACCGGCGAGCACGTTCTCCACTTCGGCGCAGTAGATGTTCTCGCCGCCGGAGATGATCATGTCCTTCTTGCGGTCGACGACCCATACGTAGCCGTCGGCGTCCATCCGGACCAGATCCCCGGAATGGAACCAGCCACCGGCGAAGGCTTCCGCGGTGGCCTCCGGGTTGTTCCAGTACCCGCTCATCAATGTCGGTGCGCGGTAGACGATCTCACCGACCTCGCCGATCGCCACGTCATTCATGTCGTCGTCGACGACGCGGGCCGCGACTGTCGGGATCACCCGGCCGACCGAGCCGCGTTTGCGGATGGCGTCGTCGCCGAGCAGCATGCAGGTGACCGGCGACATCTCCGTTTGGCCGAAGGCAGCCAGGATCTGCGTGCCCGGGAAGATTGCGGACATCTGCCGCAGCAACACATCTGGCGCCGGCGCCGCGCCCCACGACATCACCCGCAGCCGTAAATCCCGCGGTCTGGCCTGCTGCTCTGCGCATACCGCCTGCCACTGCGCGGGCACCAGGAACAGGCCGGTGACCTTTTCGGCTTCCAGCACGTCGAGGAGCTGCCCGGGATCGAACGCGCCCAGTGGATAGATCACCGTCGGCAGGCCGAGCAGCATCCCGGAAAGCAGGTTGCCGACGCCGGCGATGTGGAAAAGCGGGACACCGATGAAGCCGACGTCGTTATTCAGGTCGACGCCGCTGGTGTACAGCATCGTCATCGTCTGACCGGTCAGATTGGCGTGGGTGAGCACCGCACCCTTGGGCCGGCCGGTGGTACCGGAGGTGTACATGATCAGCGCCGGCGAGTCATTGGGGATGTCCACCGGCTCGGGCTCATCGCCCGCCTCATTCATAAGGTCTTCATAGAAGAGGACATCGTCGTCGCGCGTCGCCCCGGCGGCATGCCCCGCGACGATCACCGATTCCAGCAACGGTGCGATCCCCCGGACACCCGTTGCCACCGGAGCAAGCACCGACTCGGTGATGATCAGCCGGGCGCCACTGTCCTCCACCAGGAGGGCGATCTCGCTCGGGGTGAGCCGGAAATTGAGCGGGACGGCGATAGCGCCGAGCAGGTTGGCCGCCAGCACCGATTCGACGAACTCGGTGCGGTTCAGCATCAGGATCATCACCCGATCGCCGCATCCGACGCCGCGACGATTCAGCGCGCCGGCCAGCGCCACCACCCGTTGCCGCAGTTCAGCCCACGTCACTGTGCGCCCGAGGAATCTCAGCGCCGGGGCCTGCGGCTGCATCATGGCGTGCCGCTCGAGCTGATTGACCCAGTTCTGGCGCCGGGCGCGATAGGGCTGCTCGAGAGCGAGGCCCTTAGCCTGTTCGGACTTCTCAGTCCGGTGGCTGGCCAGTTGCGCGGTCAACTAGTTCCCCTCAAGTCCCTTAGCTGTCTTCCGTTTACATACGCACCGCTTGCGCCAGGCTGATATTTGATAAAACATGTGTTGTCTGGGTCACATTAACGGGCCTGGAAGTCCTTAACAAGAGCCGAATAAAGACCCGATACGCCGCTGAAAGGCCTGGCAGGCCACGTGAACGCACCTCTTTCGGCTGCCCCGGAGCAGAAGTCCCGGAAGCGCCGTCCACTGCGCCGGGCACAGCTGTCCGATGCGGTGGCGGGCCACCTGCGCGCCGCGATCATGTCCGGGACGTTGCGGCCCGGCACCTTCATCCGGCTGGACGAGACCGCCGCCGAGCTCGGGGTGAGCATCACGCCGGTGCGCGAGGCATTGCTGAAGTTGCGCGGCGAGGGGATGGTGCAGCTGGAGCCGCACCGGGGGCATGTAGTGCTGCCGCTCACCCGCCAGGACATCGAAGACATCTTCTGGCTGCAGGCCACCATCGCGCGGGAGCTGGCCGTCACCGCCACCGACCGCATCACCGAACGCGACATTGCCGAGCTCGAACGGATCAACGACCTGCTCGCCGCGGCCGTGTCAGCCGCCGACACCGAAGCCATCGCCTCGCTGGAGTTCTCTTTCCACCGGGTGTTCAACCAGGCCAGCGGCCGGATCAAGCTGGCCTGGTTTCTGCTGAACGCCGCGCGCTATATGCCGGCGCAGCTGTACGCCGCCGATCCGCAGTGGGGAGCGTCAGCGATCGACAACCATCGCCGGCTGATCGCCGGGTTGCGGGCCCGGGACGCCGTCGCGGTGGTCGAGCACACGGTGTGGCAGTTCACCGACGCGGCCCGCCGGTTGACCGAGACGCTGGACCGGACCGGGATCTTCAGTTCATAGTGGCGACCCGCAGCGCCCGGCTACACCGCCCTTGCGATCCCCACTTTCATAGTGGCGACCCGCGGCGCCCGGCTACGCCGCCCTTGCGATCGCCACTAGTTCAGCTAGCCAGTTGCTCGGCCCGCTGCTTGACGTTGGCGGCCAGCTGGTCCAGCACCTGGTTCAGCAGCATCTTCGCCATCGGGGCGGGCACCGGCATGCTGGGTTCCACGTCGATGTCGACCGTCAGCAGGCTGCTGGCGCCGGTGGCCACCACACTGAACAGCTGCTCCTGCTTGGCGAATAGATCGCCCTGCTGCATCACGGTCTGGATCTGGTTTTCGCCCGGGTAATAAACGGCGTGGATGTAGACGCCTTCGAAGCCGTTGAGATTGGTGTCCAGCCGGACCTGGCTGGCGCGGCCGTCGTCGTAGCGGGCCAACACCCAGGCGCCCTTGACGCCTTCGTTCCATTCCGGGTACCGCTCGATGTCGGAGACGATGCCCATGATCGCGCCGGCGTCGGCATTGACCTCGACCGTCTTGCTCATAACTGGCATTGGCGAAGCATACGTGCGGCAAACGATGGCTAATTCAGGCAGGCGGTGGCCAGTAGGGAGCGGATGACCTCGGGAATCGGCACCGGCCTGCGGCCGACCCGGTCAACGTAGACGTGCACCCAGTGACCCAGCGCGGCGATCGGTCCGGGCTCGCCGGTTGCTGGGTCTTGCTTCCAGATCGCCAGGCGGTAGGTGACGCTGCTGCGCCCCAGTCGCGTCACCGCCAACCCCACGCTGAGCCGCTCCGGGAAGGCCAGCTCGACGAGATACCGACAGCCCGATTCCGCGACGATGCCCAGCTCCGGGATGGTCAACGGGTCGACGCCCGCGCCGCTGGCGATCCAGCCGTTGATCGCGGTGTCGAAGAGCTGGTAGTACACCGCATTGTTCAGGTGCCCGAACATGTCGTTGTCGGCCCAGCGGGTGAGAACCGGCCAGTGCACCGGAAAGTCGGCGCTGGTGAGATCGTTCGCGTCCGGCACTGACGTCATGGTTGTATTCCAACATGTTTGGCATCCGGGGCGCGGTGCTGCAGCGCATCGGAGCCCCCCGCCCGTACGCCGAATCCCGGCCGATCAGCATCGTCGACGTCGACCTGGACGGGCCCGGTCCCGGCGAAGTTGCGGTACGCATCGAGGCCGCCGGCATTTGCCATTCGGACCTGTCGGTGGTGGACGGCAACCGGGTCCGGCCGGTGCCGATGCTGTTGGGCCACGAAGCTGCGGGGATCGTGGAGGCCCTCGGTGAGGGCGTGGCGGACCTGGCCGTCGGTCAGCGGGTGGTGCTGGTGTTCCTGCCGCGCTGCGGCCACTGCGCGGGCTGCGCGACCGAGGGCATGACGCCGTGCATACCGGGCAGCGCCGCCAACAACGCCGGGACGCTGCTCGGCGGCGGCATCCGGCTGGGCCGGGAGGGTCACCCGGTGTATCACCACCTCGGGGTGTCGGGCTTCGCGACGCACGCCGTGGTCAATCTGGCCAGCGCGGTGCCGGTGCCGTCCGACGTGCCACCCGGCGTCGCGGCGCTGCTGGGCTGTGCGGTGCTGACCGGCGGGGGCGCGGTGCTCAACGTGGGCAATCCCCGGCCGGGCCAGTCCGTGGCGGTGGTGGGGTTGGGCGGTGTGGGCATGGCCGCGGTGCTCACCGCACTCACCTACGACGGCGTACGAGTGATCGGCGTGGACCAGTTGCCCGAAAAGCTCGCCAAGGCAGCCGCTTTGGGCGCGCACGAAACCTACACTCCGGAACAGGCGGCAGGCATCAAGGCCGATGTAGTGGTGGAAGCCGTCGGGCACCCGTTGGCATTGGAAACCGCGATCGGGATCACCGCGCCGGGTGGGCGCACGATCACCGTGGGACTGCCCCGTCCGGATGCCCGGATCAACCTGTCACCGTTGGGTTTTGTCGCCGAAGGCCGGTCGCTGATCGGCAGCTATCTCGGATCGGCGGTACCCAGTCGCGATATTCCCCGGTTCGTCGCGCTGTGGCGCTCGGGCCGGTTGCCGGTGGAATCCCTGGTGTCGTCGACGATCCGGCTCGAGGACATCAATCAGGCGATGGACCACTTGGCCGACGGCACCTCCGTACGCCAGCTCATCACCTTCTGAACGCCCGCGACAGGGCGTCGCCTTGCAGCGCGAACAGGCGCTGCGACGCATGCCATTCCGGCAGCAGCGAATCGAACCCGTGACAGGCGCCGGGAAAGACGTGCAGTTCGGCGGAGACACCGGCGCGCAGCAGCCGCCACCCGTACTCCACCGCTTCGTCGCGAAACGGGTCGATCTCGGCGCAAGTGATCAAAGCCGGTGCCATGCGGTTCATTTGGGATCGCCGGGCCGGCACCGACTGTGCACTCGGTGACTGACCGGCCAGATAGTGGCGCCACATCAATTCGGCGCCCTCGCCGTCGAACGCGGGAGTCGCCCGGAATTCGGTTTTGGACGCGGTGGGGCGATCGTCGAGTACGGGTTGATGGAGCAGCTGAAATACCACCGGCGGTGACTTGCCGTCCGCAGCCCGGTGCGCCAGGCCCGCGGCGAGGGCGCCGCCCGCGCTGCTGCCCGCCACGGCCATCCTTGCTGAGTCGATGCCCAGTCGGGTTGCGTTGTCCGCCAGCCAGTTCAGCACCGCGGCGGCGTCATCCAGGGCTGCCGGGAAAGGGTGCTCGGGTGCCAGCCGGTAGTCGACGGACACCACGCAGCAGCGTCCGCGGCGGGCGAGTTCCAGGCACTGCCGGTGGTCGGTATCGAGGTTGCCCAGCGCAAACCCGCCCGCGTGGCAGTAGACGACCGCCGGCGCCTGTGTGCCGCCGCATCGATAGATGCGCACCGGCACACTGGCGGCAACCTCATGTTCGACCCGCACGCCCGCGGCGTCATGGTGCGCCTGCGCGCGCCGCTGGTTCATCGACTCACGGATCAGCGGGATCGCGTCGGCGGTGAAGACGGTGCGGGTCACCGCGACTTGGCGCAACTCCGGGTCCAACCGGTCGACCTGCCTGACGCTCAGCGGATCTGCAGGCATTGCCCACCGTCGACGACCAACTCAGCCCCGGTGATGAACGACGCCTCCTCGGAGACCAGGAAGGCGACTGCATCGGCGACTTCGGCGGGACGGCCCAGCCGGCCGAACATCGCTACCGCGGCAAGCCGCTGCTGGACGGCGTCGTCGAGCATCGGCGTGGCGATCGGTCCGGGCAGGACGGCGTTCACGCGGATGCCGGCTGGGCCGAGTTCGGCTGCGGCCGTCTGGGTCAGGCCCCGCAGCGCCCACTTCGCCGAGCCATAGGCACAGTGCTGCGGGAACGGGCGGACCGCGCCGGTGCTGCAGATGTTGACGATCGCCGCGCCCTCCTGCAGATATGGCAGCGCGGCTTGCATACCCAGGAACGCGCCGAAACAGTTCACCCGCCAGGAGTTTTCGAAGTCCGCTGGGGTCTCGTCGGCGAGTGCGGCGCGGTGCAGCAGGCCGGCGTTGTTGACCAGCGTCGTCAGTCCGCCGAATCGGTCGACGGTAGCGGCGACGGCGGCCTCCCACTGCCGCTGATCGGTGACGTCCAGCGCGATGCCGAGCACCGCGTCGTCCGCTGCTCTCCTCACCGCTGCGCCCAGTTCGTCGGCTCGGACGTCGACGGCCGCGACGAAGTAGCCGCGGTCTCGCAGCCGCTGCACGATCGCCCAGCCCTGCCCGCCGGCGGCTCCGGTGACCAATGCGACTCGCGTCATCGCTACGTGGCCTCCGGTGTGTCGCTGAGTCCGGTACCGGTGACGAACCGGCACCGACGGCGGCCGAACAGCCATCGGCCGTCGTGGCGGGTCAGGTCGTCATCGTAGAGAGCCGGACGAAGCTGCTGGGTGACGGCTTGGTGAACAACATTGACGAACAGCACCTGGGATCGCGCCGTGGCGGTGTCGTGGTCGATGTCGATGCGTGAGGCCCCGGTCAGGTGCAGGCCATGGGGTGCCGCGCGAAACATACCGCCGATGTCGTCGCGGCCTTTGAACGTCTTGCCGTACACCTGGAATTCGCCATCGGCGGCGAACAGTTGCAGGGCCCCGTCGAAGTCACCCACGTCGAGGGCCAGCGCGTACTCCGACAGCAGGCTCCGGATCGCCTCGATATCGCTCATTTGCCGGTCGCCTCGCGCAGGTGTTCGGCCGCTCCCCGGCGCAGGGCCTGCGACTCCGATGCCAGGGTGATCATCTCAAAGCCGAGCTCCGCCATCGCGTTACCGGTCTTGCCGTCACTGGCATGGATACCGGTGACCAATCCCGCGGCGGCCGCCACCTCGCGGGTTCGGGTGATCGCCTCGAGCACCCGCTCATCCTTGGTAGCCCCTGAAACGTTCGCACCCAACGAGATGGCCAAGTCGGCGGGTCCGAGGTAGATGCCAGTCAAACCCGTTACCGCGCATATGTTTTCCACATCCTGCAGAGCCGCGGCCGTCTCTATCATGGCGAATACGTTCGCCCGGGATTGCAGGGCGCCAGGATCGAGGCCCAGGCCGGCCCGCAGCGGGCCGAAGCTGCGTACGCCGGCCGGGGGGTAGCGGGTGGCAGCCACCGCGGCCGCGGCCTGGTCGGCTGACTCGATCATGGCGATGATGACAGCGTCGGCGCCGGCGTCCAGCACGCGCCCGATGGGTGCCGGGTCGGCGTTGGGCAGCCGAACCGCGGTCGCGATCGGAACGTGTTCGAGGTGGCGCAGCAGGTTCGCCACGTCGCCGTCGTCGAGATACCCGTGCTGGGTGTCGAATCCGACGTAATCGTAACCGGCACGGGCGAATTCCTGCGGTCCGTGCTGGGTTGGCCCGGTCACCCAGCCGCCCCAGATGGGTGACTTGGAGTTGTTGCGGAACACACTCATACCGTGACCGCGATCTTGACTCGCCCGGGGTCCGGTTGGCAGGCCAGCTCAAACGCCTCGGAGACCTGGTCGACGGGGAACGTGTGGGTGAGGTAATTCTCGAGCAGACCCGGGTGTTCGGCCGCGAATCGGCTCGCTGCTTCCAGAACACGCCGACGGTCCAGCGTGACACCGGATTTCAGGGTCAGGCTCTTGCGCAGCATGGCCCGCATATCGATCGGATACGTCGGGTCATCGGCGACCCCGAAGTAGAACACGGTGCCGCCCGGTGCGGCGGCTTCGATGGCGTGCCCCAGGGTTGCCACCTGATGGCCGACCGCTTCGACCACCACGTCGGGCCGGTCCTCGGGGGCGAGCCGGCTTACCCACCTGTCGCTGGTGGCCCGCACCGCGTCGTCGACACCGTAGGCGTACGAGATCTTTTCGCGGTCGACCGGATCGATCCCGGTCACCCGCCGGGCGCCGGCGGCCTTGGCCACGTAGGAGAAGAGCAGTCCGATGGAGCCTTGGCCGATGATGGCCACGTGGCGTCCGGCGAGGTCCGGCAACTGTTCGCATGCGTACAGCACACAGGCCAGCGGTTGCAAACCAACCGCCTGCGCGGGGGTGAGGGCGCTGTCGTAGCGCGCCAGTCCGTCACCGTCGCTCATTACGCGCTCCATCAGGCCGTCGAAGCTCGACGCCCAGCCCACCACGCGGTCACCCGGCCGGTGGTCGGGATGCCGGCTGGCAATGACTTCACCGGCCACTTCGTGAATGGGGAAGCCGTCCATCTCCGCGGCGCTGCGACCGTCGTCACCCGGCAGCCGTCCCTTGGCGCCGCGAAACGCGGGCAAATCGCTGCCACAGATACCAGCGGCCTGAAACCGTAGCAGCACTTGGCGATCCACCAGGCACTCGGGCGTCTTGTCCGCAATCGTGGTCCGCTCGAAGAGGTAGGGAGCGATGATCCGGTAGGACCACACGTCACACCTCCACCGGAATGTTGTTCCAGCCCCACTGGAAGCTGGAGGGCAACCGGGTGGCGTCGCGCTCGCGGACGCCGAAGTCGGGAACCCGCCGCAGCCATTCCTGAACCAGCACGGCGACTTCCAGTCTGGCCAGATGGTAGCCGATGCAGAAGTGCTGCCCCCGCCCGAAGGCCAGGGAGCGCTTGATGGGGCGGTCCCAGATGAACTGGTCGGGGTCGGGGTACTCCCGCTCGTCTCGGTTGGCCGATGCCAGCAGCGTGATGATGCGTTGTCCCGGCGCGATGGTGTGGTCGTGCAAGGTGAACGGCTTGCGCGCGGTGCGGGCAAACCATTGTGCCGGTGCGCAATAGCGGATCATCTCTTCGCGGGCGACCGGCACGTTGGCGTTCGGGTCGGCGCGGACCACCGCCAGTTGCTCGGGCCGCCGGCTGAGTTCCCACAGTCCGTGGGCGACGATCTTGGGCACGGTTTCGGTGCCGCCGATGAAGATGCACAGCATCTGGGTGGCTACTTCGGTGTCGTCGAGAGCGCTGCCGTCGGGCAGCCGGTAGGCGAGCAGTCCGTCGACGACGGGCAACGCGCCGTTGCGCTCCGCGCGACGCCGCTCGACCACTGGGACCAGGAAGCCCAGGTAGTTCGGCCGGGCCTCCGCGGTATCGACGCCTTCGCCGGGCTCAGCCAGGCTGCCGGCATTGACGGCGGCCAATACCTGCGGAGCGAGATCCGTTGCGATTCCCAGTAATTCACAGACGATCGAGGCGACCACGATGCCGCCGTAGTCCTGGGTCAGATCGAAGGAACCACGCGGGATCAGCTCGTCGAGGCGTTCATTGGCCAACGCACGGATCCTGCCCTCCAGCGACGCGACCCACTTGGGCCGCAACGGTTGTGAGTGGGCACGCCGGATCTCGCCGTACAGGTCCGCGTCGAACACCGCATGGAACGGTAGCGGATGCAGTGGCGGGTCGGGGATCGGCCCGGAATTGTGCTGGGCCAGAACAGATGCCGCCGGCAGCGTTCCTTCCGAGGCGACGAAGGTGCCGTCGTTGACTTCCAGCACCCGCCAGATGTCGTCGAAGCGCGACAACGCGTAGGTGTCCCACTGCGGCATGTAATACAGCGGATGCTCGTCGCGCAGCGTGCGGTAGTACGGCAGCGGGTCGGCCATCACACGCGCGTCGAACGGGTCGTAGGAGAAACTCACTGCAGTGGCGACGGCGGTAGCGCCTGCAGGATGGAGTCCTCCCAACCGTCACGCAGCGCCGGGGCCACGCTCATCCAGGTGACGATCTCGGCGGGCGGGCTGTCCTTCCAGGACGGGTAGTGGTTGGCGAAGCATTCCCAACCGCCCTCCAGCGCCCAGTAGTGGATCACTTCGTTGAACCGGAAGGTTGTGGTGAAGGAACCGAGCCAATGCTTGCCAGTGCGCTCCGACCATGGCACATACAACCGTTCCAGTTCGCGGATGTAGTCGTCCTGCCGGCCCGGCTTGGTCTGCATGATCTCCTGAATGACCAGTGACGCATCGAAATTGGTCTCGCGTAGCTGGGCCAGGGGCCTGTTGCTCGGTCCGGCGTACATGATCCGGCCCTCCCCCTTGGCGCCGATGTCGGCCAGAAACGCCGCCCATTTGCCGGCCGCGGCCTCGTGGCTGCCGCCGCGGGCCTGCGCGGCCCCGATCCGGGCATAATCGCCGAACGCGTCGATCTCCCAGATGATCGTCACTTGCGGCCAGTGCCCGTTGTAGGGCGTGCTCTGCCAGATCGAGAAGAGCCGAGCGCCCAGCTCCTCCATCAAGGGCTGATAGGTGTCGACGAAGACCTCGGTGAAGCGGTCGCTTCGCCCGGAGCCCAGCTCGATCGTCTCGTGCAGGTAGAGCAGGGTGTGGCCGAAATACTTCTTCATCGCAATGCGTCAGCCCAGCCAAGCTGAGTCGGTGAACAAGGTTTCGCTGGGATCGATTGACTGGTAGGCGATTCCGGCTGCGCGTAACGCCTGCCCCTTAAAGGCCCGGGCCGCCGCGCTGAGCTGGTACTCGGTCCGGACGAGGCTGCGGTCGGTACCGAGGGGCCAACCTTGACCCCACAGCGCGACCTCGACCAGCCGGTTGCCCATGGCCTTGCGCATCTTTTCACGCAGGCACCCGTGGGCGATGAACGCTTCGCCGCTGACGGCGAGACTCTGGCTCAGTGGTGCCGAAAGGTCCAGCTCCGATTCCAGGTCCAGCACCTGCACACCGAGGATGCGCAGCGACCTGTCATCGCCGCCGCCCGGCAGCATCACATTCACCTGCCAGCCCGCCATCACCCGGTCGAATAGCCACCCGCCGGCCGTCTGCACGACGTCATCCGGCCGGGCCGCGAATACGTCCAGCCGATGCCGTAGCACCTCGCCGTCGACGGAGGTCCGGCGAGCACGGTTCGCGGGGTGCCCGCTGATGTCGAACGTTGGAGTGACCATCGATCCCTTCCTCGCCGCGCTGTCAGGGCATTGGACAGCGTGACAGTTTTAGGGAGATTTGTAAAGCTGTCGCGGGCGCTCAGGAGTCCCGCCGGACGGCCAGCTCAGCGAGAACCTCGTCGGTGTGCTGGCCGAGGGTCGGCGCTACCGACCGCGGTGACCAGGGCGTTCCGCGAAAATCCGCCGGGGTGGCCACCATCGGCACGCTGGAATCGCCGTCCGGTACGTCGACGATCCCGCCCGCGGCGTGGAACTGCTCGTCGGCGACGACGTCCTCGATGGAATTGATCGGCGACCAGAAGAAGTCCGGCTCGGCCGCGAACAGTTCCGACCACTCGGCCAGCGGCTTGGTCGCGAAGATCTCGTCCAGTTCGGCGATGAGTTGCACTGCGTTGACGGCACGGCCGCGCGCGTCGGCATACCTCGGGTCGTCCAGCCACTCGGTCCGGCCCACCACTCGGCACAGGGCGGGCCAGTGCCGGTCGACCTCGAGGCCGACGATCCAGAAGCGCCGCCCGTCGCCCGCGGCGTAATTGTTCATGCACGGGTTGCCCATGGTCGCGCGCTGTCCGATCGCGATCGGTTGACCGGTGAGCAGGTAGGTGTTGAGGTCGAAGCTCACGGTGTAGGCGCCCTGGCGGTAGAGCGAGGTGGTCACCAGTTGCCCGGAGCCGGTGCGCTCACGGGCCAGCAGCGCCGCGCAGACCGCCGCCGCCAGGGTCATCCCGGCCGAATGGTCGCCCATGCCGCCACGCTGGAAGGGCGGTGTGTCACCGGGCCGGGTGAGCAGATGCGCGATGCCGCCGCGCGACCAGAAGGCCGCCACGTCGTAGGCCGCCCGGTCGGCGTCGGCCCCGCTGTCGCCGTAGCCGGTGATCAGTCCGTAGACCAGTCGGGGGTTGGCGGCGGACACCGACTCGTAATCCAGCCCCAGCCGCTGCAGCGCCCCCGGTCGCACGTTGGTGATGAAAACGTCTGCCTCGGCGAGCAATTCGAGGGCGGTGCCGCGACCGGACTCGGTGGTGAGGTCCAGCACGATGCTGCGCTTGGAGCGGTTGTCCATCTCGAACGGCGGGTTCACCCCCAGCTCGCAACCCAGCATCCGCCCGAAAAGCCGTCCGGGATCACCGCTCGGCGGCTCGATCTTGATGACATCCGCGCCCCAGTCGGCCAGGATGCCGCCCGTCGCCGGCCCCGCCACCCAAACTCCGAGTTCGACGACCCTGATGCCTTCAACCGGTCCGGCCATGAATGAACCCTAACCGCGCATTACAACGGTGGATCGTCCGGCAACGCCTCTGGTTCGCGCGGGTCGGTCACCGAAGTCCAAAGCACGGTGTCACCGGCGACTTGCCGATCACGCCGACCATCGAAGTGTTCGACGTCCGAATCCGACGCCGTAGTGCTGCGGGCACCGGGGCATTTACCCTTCCGGTCCGGGCGGTGCGGATACCGTCGTAGGTGTGGGCATGACGACTGAAACCAAGAGCACCGGCGGCATTCGGGTCGAGAAGAACGGGGCAGTGACCACCGTGATCATGGATCGTCCGGAGGCCCGGAACGCGGTCAACGGATCTGCTGCCGCCGCGCTCGTCGCCGCGTTCGAGGAGTTCGACAATGATGATTCCGCGTCGGTGGCTGTGCTGTGGGGGGATCGCGGAAATTTCTGCTCGGGCGCGGATCTGAAAGGAGCCGAGACAGGTGACTTCAACCCGGTGAACCCGACCGGTCCGGGGCCGATGGGTCCTAGCCGGATGGTCCTGTCCAAACCGGTGGTCGCCGCTGTCAGTGGCTATGCCGTCGCTGGCGGCCTAGAGCTGGCGGTGTGGTGCGATTTGCGAGTGGTCGAGGAGGATGCAACCTTCGGCGTGTTCTGCCGACGCTGGGGATTACCGTTGATCGATGGCGGTACGGTCCGGCTCCCAAGGCTGATCGGGCACAGCCGGGCGATGGATCTGATCCTCACCGGGCGCCCGGTTGACGCGACCGAGGCGCTGGCCATCGGCTTGGCGAATCGCGTTGTGCCGACTGGCACCGCCCGAGCCGCCGCCGAGGAGCTTGCCGCCGAACTTGCGGCGCTGCCGCAACTGTGCATGCGCTCCGACCGTATGTCGATGCTCTATCAGTGGGGCCGGAGCGAGGCCGAGGCCATGGACTTCGAGTTCACCAGCCTGTCACGTTCGGCATCCGAGTTGCAGGCAGGCGCACAGCGATTCGCCGATGGTGCGGGTCGACATGGCTCCAAAGCGTGGTGATCCGACAGTGTTAGCGGCAACGGCATTTGAGGGCCGCCGACATCGTCTTGCCACCGGCGGCGGGATCCTCGTCGTTCAAGGGGATGTTTGGGTGGACGGTTACACACCGGGAGGAATGGGAGGAACGCCATGAGCCTGGTCGCCGGCCGCGGCCCACTGAGTGCCGATCCAGCGGGGCGCTTCGCGCCGCCGATACCCGCCGAGGTGGTATACATCGAACCCCATCCGCGCCGCATTCAGGCCGTCCGCCACGGGCGGACCGTCATCGACACCGAGAAGGCGTTGCTGGTGCACCGGCGAAATCGCCCACTGAGCTATGCATTTCCCGCCGAAGGTATCACCGGCCTGCCTACCGAGCCCGAACCCGAAGCGCCCGGATACGTGCACGTTCCGTGGCACGCGGTCGACACCTGGTTCGAGGAGGGCCGCAAACTGGTGCACTATCCGCCGAACCCTTATCACCGCGTCGACTGCCGTCCGACCACCAGACGCCTGCGCGTCGCCATCGACGGCATCCCGCTGGTGGACACCGACGACACCGTGATCGTCTTCGAGACCGCGCTCGCCCCAAGGCTTTACGTGGCACCGAAGCACGTCCGAACCGACTTGCTCCGCAAGACCGAAACGTCGTCGTACTGCAACTACAAGGGCGTCGCCACATACTGGGCGGCCACCATCGACCAAGGCGGCACGGTCATCGAGGACATCGCCTGGAGCTACGACGAACCGCTACCCGAAAGCGCGGCCATCCGAGACTATTTGAGCTTCGATACGGAAAAGGTTCAGGTCGAGGCGGATTTACCCGCGCCATAAGCCGGCCGCCCCAGCCGCAGTTCCTGCTGGGCGATCATGTTGCGGAACACTTCCAGGCTGCCCCCGTAAATTCCCATCGGCAGGGACAGCCGGAAGAGGTGTTCGGTGACACCGCCATCCGGTGACCCCTTGACCTCGGTCGGCAAGGCCGATGCCGGCCCCAACAGATCCATCAGATCGGCGGCAATATCACGCATCGTCTGCCCGATCGCGACGCGGCCGTACATGCTGGGCGTGGACAACGCCGCCTCGACACGGGCGAAATCGCGTCCGAGGCGGTACTGGGCGGAGTCGTCGGCGATGGAGACCAAAGCGGCGACCCGGTCGACCGCCTCCGCCATCAGCATGCCGTGTCCTGCCATGGTTCCAGCGTCCTGTAAGCCCTCGTCATCGCCCTGTGTCAGGCCGTGTTCGGCCGCGAGCGCCGACCGCATCACCGTCCAGCCATCGTTCACCCCGCCGATCCGGTACAGGTCGTCGACCCGGACGTTGCTGTAGAAGACGATGTTGGTGCGATCGCCGTCGAGGGTGCGGATCCCCTGGATCTCGATGCCAGGCGAATCCAGCGGGACCAGAAACATGGTGAGGTTCCGGTGTTTCAGCCCTTGGGGATCGGTGTTGGTAAGCAGGAAGACGTATTTGGCGTTCTGCGCGTTCGAGGTGAACATCTTGGAGCCATTGATGACCCACGATCCATCCGCTTCTCGCACCGCGCGGGTCTTGCAGGTGGCGACGTCGGATCCTCCCTCGGGTTCGGTGTAGCCCAGACACAGCCGGACATGCCCGGAAAGCACCCCCGGCAGCACCATGTCCACCAGTTCCGGTTGAGCGAACTCCGCTACCAATCGCGCGACCGCTGACGTGGTGCCCCAGTGATACCAAGGGGTGTGCGCCCGGCCGATCTCCAGGTTGAAGATGCGCCGGCGCACCGCGCTGAAGCCGCCCTCGGATTCGGGCTTGAAATCGCCAGCCAGGTAACCCGCTTCACCCAATGCCAGATGCACGCCTTCGTCGAAGTTCTCACCGAACTCGCGGTTTCGGCGGCGCACGTCGTCGGTGACGTGTTCGGTGACGAAGGCCCGGGTCTGCCGGTAGAAAGCCTCGTCTTCATCGGAGAGTGATACGCGCGCGAAATCCATTCAGATCACATCGATTACCAGCGAACCAAACCGGTCGATGACTTCCACCGCATGCGACACGCTGTCGCCGGGGAGCCCGACCTGTAGCCAGGTAACGCCCAGGGCCGCAAGCTTTTCCACCCCGGCCAGGTATGCGTCGGCGTTGAAGTCGTCGGCCGCGGGGCTGCCGCCCTCGAAGTTGGTGAAGGTGATATCGACGGCCGCGGGGTCCTTGCCGGCCGCTTCGCACCGCCGCCGCATGTCGTCGATGCCGGACGCGAGGGCATCCACCGAATCGATGACCGCGGTGCCCGCGGTGCGCGCCAAACCCGCCGGTGCCGCAAAGGGACACCAACCATCACCATGCTCGGCGACCCGCTTGCGCGCCGCCGCCGTGTTGCCGCCGATCCAGATCGGTGGATGCGGCTGGGAGCTCGGACGTGGATGCGCGGTGATCCCGCGTGCGGTGAAATGCTTTCCCTCATAGGTGATGTCGTCACCGGTCCAGACCGCGCGAATCACCTCCAGCGCTTCTTCGAACAACTCGGCGCGCTCGTCGTAATCCACCCCAAGCGCGGCGAATTCCTTCTTCAGGTAACCCACCCCCACCGCCAGCGTGAACCGGCCACCCGAAAGCAAATCCAGTGTCATCCCGGATTTGGCCACCACGAACGGGTTTCGGTAGGGCAACACCACCACGTTCGGAATCAGGCGCAGGGTCGTCGTGTGTGCCGCCGCAAAGCCAAGGGCCGCAAACGGATCCAGGGCATCGTGTCCGCCGGCGTCCAGCCAGCGTTGGGACGGGGCGGGGTGGTCGGTGAACCCGAAACCGTGAAATCCCGCCTTTTCCGCCGCTCCCGCCACGGTCGCGATACCCGACCCACTGGCCAGCTCCGGGTTATACGGGTGGCTGTGCATCGGATGGGTGATGGTGAATCGCATGGAATCAGAACCGGGCCGCGGCGTCGATCGAAGTGTCAGTGGTGCGCAGCGGGCGGATCAGCGCTTCCTGCGCGAAGGAACAAAGCAGGTCGCCCGCCTCGGTGTGCACCGTGCCGCGCACATACGACATTCCCGCACCCACCTGAGTGCTCTCGTGCGAGTAGAGCAACCAGTCGTCCCAGCGCACCGGTTCGTGGAACGACACGAAGATCGACATCGGCGCGGTCGACACGGTCAGGTGAGCCTGACTGGTGCCGATTCCCGGGTGCGCGCGCATCGTGGTCGAAATACCCAGGTGTCCAGTGAAGTACGCGACGAGCGCCTTGGCCAGGTCGTCACGGTCGGGGATCGGGTCGTACTGCAGCCACGCGTACAATTCCGGCGGACCGACCTCGTCGGGACTGTTGACGTCGACCACGTCGACGACCCGCACCTGCCGACCCAGCATCGGCATCTCTGAGTTGTGCGCGTCCGCGGGTGCGGCGACGTCGGGCCGCGGCACATGGTGGCGAATAACGTCGCCGGTCGGGACGTCGGTCAGGACGGTCACGCTGACACAGCGCTTGCCATTCTGCACGGCAGAGACGATCGCGGTGGCGGTGGACCGGCCCTCGTTCAACACGTCGAGGACCAACTCGAGCGGCGGGCCCACCAGCACGGCGCGGGCGAACACCGCATGCGCGGACCGAACCGCCTTGCCCTGGAAACGATTCGCCACGGCCACGATCGCCTGGGCGACCACCTGGGTGCCCTCCACGACCTGCCTGCCGTCCTGCCCGGCCAAGCCGGTCTGCGCGGTGAACCGATCCGGTCCGGCCGCCTCCACCTCGAAAAGATCCAACAGACTCTGGACCGACCACTGGACCTGTTCGGATTCTGTCGTCAAAGCGCTCACCCCTCGTTCCGGCAGCTCACGGCTCAGCGTGACACTTTGCTCACTATTTGTAAAGTTGCATGCGCGTTGACACGGCAGCCCGTGGTGCATGACACTTTTGCAGTGATTTGTAAAGGTATGGCGCCGCCTACGCCGCTGGCCCACGGCTTTTGCTTCGGCGAGGGTCCGCGCTGGTTCGAGGGGCTGCTGTGGTTCTCGGACATGCTCGGTGAAGCCGTCCACACATCCGACATCCGTGGCTCGCTGACCACCGTCCCGTTGCCGGGACACTCGCCGTCCGGCCTGGGCTTCCGGCCCGACGGCTGTCTGCTGATCGTGTCGGCCGAGGACCGGATGGTGCTGTGCTACGACGGCGAGACCGTTCTCCCCCTGGTCGACCTGTCCGAACTTGCTCCGGCCGACCTCGGCGACATGGTCGTCGACGACAGCGGTCGTGCCTACATCGGCTCGCAGGCATATGAAGGCGGGGTGATCCTTCGCCTCGACCCCGATGATCACGCGACCGTCGTCGCCGCCGACCTCGAGTTTCCCAACGGCATGGTGATCACGCCGGACCGCAGGACGCTCATCGTCGCCGAGTCGATGGGCCGGCGGCTCACCGCGTTCACGATCGACCCGGACGGGAGCCTCAGCGACAGAAGAATATTCGCCGACAAGCTCGACGGGCCGCCCGACGGCATCGCGCTCGACGCCGGGGGCGGAGTATGGACAGCCATGACGCTGACACACCAGTTCGAGCGGATCACCGAGGGCGGCGAGGTGACCGACCGCATCGACATGGGCGACCGGGTCGCGATCGCGTGCGCGCTCGGCGGGCCGGAACGCCGCACCCTGTTTCTGTTGTCCAGCACCGACGCTTACCCCAAGCGACTGGCGGGAACCCGCCTGTCCCGGCTGGACGCCGTGCGGGTGGACGTCCCCGGCGCCGGGCTGCCCTGAGCGAACCCGAAGCGAACCGCGAGCGAACCCCCGAGCAAAGAGGTGCCATGTCCGACTCGTACTACGAGCTGATCGACGCCGACGACGCCGCGGGCGAAAAGTTCCGGGCCACCGACCTGGCCCGGGGCACCTGGTCGGCGGCCATCCAGCACGGCGGCCCGGTGTCAGGGTTGCTGGTCCGCGCGCTGGAACGCTGCCAGGCGCGCGAGGATACCCGGCTCAGCCGGGTGGTCATCGACCTGCTTGGCCCGGTCCCGGCCGAGGGCGACCTGTGGGTGCGTTCCTCCGTGGACCGCGGCGGCCGCCAGATCGAGCTGGTGACCGCCGAGATGCGGGCGCTGGCCCCCGACGGCCAACCCCGCCCGGTCGCTCGGGCCAGCGGCTGGCGATTGCAGAAGCTCGACACCGCCGCCGTGGTGCACGCACCCACCCCGCTGCCCCGTCCGCCGTCTGAGGCGTACAACCGCAACATCAAAGCGATGAACTGGGACCGCAACTACGTGCACAGCCTCGAGTGGCTCTGGCTGACCGAGCCGCTGACAGCGGGTCCGGGCGAATCGTGGATCAGACCGATCGCCGACCTGGTCGCCGGCGAGACCATGACCCAGCTGGAGCGGCTGTTCGCGGTGGCCGACTGCGCCAACGGCATCGGCAGCAAGCTCGACATCAGCAAGTGGACTTTCCTCAACACGGACCTGGCCGTGCACGTGTTCCGGGTCCCGGAGGGAGACTGGATCGGCATCCGGGCGGAAACCAGCTACGGGCCGGACGGCATCGGAACGACAATCGGGACATTGTTCGACGAACACAGCGCGGTGGGCGCCATCCAGCAGTCTGTGCTGGTACGACCCAGGCCACCCAAGCCCAACAAGCCACCGGGGGAGAACTCATGAGCCAGAATGCCCAGGTGGACGAAATCCCGGACACCGACACCTCGACCCGTCAGCGGATCCTGGCCGCCACGGCCGAGGTGCTGGCCCGCAGCGGCAAGACCAAACTCAGCCTTTCCGAGGTCGCCACCCAGGCCGGGGTGTCGCGGCCGACGCTGTACCGCTGGTTCGCCTCCAAGGAAGAACTGCTCTCGGCGTTCTCGCGCTACGAGCGCGAGATCTTCGAACGCGGTTTGGCTAAAGCTACCGCCGGGCTGAAGGGCGTCGAAAGGCTGGACGCCGCACTGCGATTCATCGTCGACTACCAGTACTCCTACTCCGGCGTGCGCATGGTCGACATCGAACCCGAGCACGTTATTGCTCAGATGTCGGGCGTGATCCCGGAGATGCGCGCGGGTTTGCAGCGCTTGCTGCCAGGCCCCAACGCCGCGGTGAAGGCGGCCACCGTCATCCGGATCGCCATCTCGCACTACGTGGTGCGCAGCGACGACGGCGAGCAGTTCCTGGCGCAGCTGCGGCACGCTGTCGGCATCAAAGGTGCGGATTAGAAGAGCACGGCCGGGTTGAGATAACCCGTGGGGTCCAGCGCCGCCTTGACGGTCCGCATCGCCGCAATGTCGGCGGGCTCACGCGACATCGACAGGTAGGGCCGCTTGCGGGTCCCGACGCCGTGTTCGGAGCTGACGTTGCCGCCGCAGCCGGCGATCAGGTCCATCATCTCGGCGTACAGCGCCGCCTCGCGCTCGGTCGAGAAACGCAGCACGTTCAGGTGCAGGTTGCCCTCCCCGATGTGACCGAACAGCACCGGCAGCGCATCGGACTCGTGGCGCCCTACCAGCGCGACCGCGTCCCGGGCGAACCCGTTCACCGCCGACAACGGCAGTGACACATCGAATTTCAGCGGCGGCCCGTACACGCCAAGCACCTCGGCCAGCGCCTCGCGCACCCGCCACAGCCGTTGCTGCGCAGCCACATCCAGGCCGACGGCCGGTTCCGAACCTCGGGCAGCCGTAATGCCGTCGAGCAGCTCAGCCAGCCGGTCGGTCTGGTCGTGGTCGCCGGCCAATTCGACGAGCAACAGCCAGTCACCGGGAACCGGGGCGCCGACCCCGGCGTGCTCCCCCGTCAGCGCCGCGCCCCGGGCGTCGATCAACTCCAGCGCCGCGATTCCGTCGACGTCGGCGAACACCCGGCCCGCCTCGACCAGCGCGTCCAGGTCGTCGAATCCACACACCGCGGTCACCCGGTGCGACGGGGTGGGGTGCAGGCGCAGATCCAGCGCGGTGATCACCCCGAGAGTGCCCTCCGCTCCGACGAACAGCGACGGCAGGTCGTAGCCGGTGTTGTCACGCCGTACCGCAGAGTGCCGGCGTACCACCGAGCCGTCCGGCAATGCCACATCCAGTCCCAGCACCTGCTCGCCCATGTTGCCGTAGCGGACGGTCCGCAAGCCGCCGGCATTCGTCGACGCCATGCCGCCGAGGGTCGCGGTGTCACGCGCGGCCAGATCAACGCCGAACAACAGCCCCGCCGCCGCGGCGGCACCCTGCACCGCCGCCAGCGTGGCACCGGCACCGGCCGTCACTCGCCGCTCCGCGGTGTCCACATCGCTTATCGCACTGAGCCTTTCGGTGGACAGCAGCACGTCGTCGTGTTCAGGTACCGTGCCGGCCACCAGCGACGTCCGGCCGCCCTGCACCGTCACGTACGCGCCCGCATCGCGGCACACCCGCAACGCCTCGGCGACCTCCTCCGCCGAGCCGGGACGTACCAGCGCACTAGCCCGGCCGCGGTACCGGCCGGTGTGGTCGACGCTCCGGCCGGCCAGCACGTCCGGGTCGGTGATGACGTGGTTCGAGCCCACCACGGCGGCCAGGCTCTCCAGCATCGGCTACGGCCTCATCCGGCGCTGAAGTCCTTGTGCGGCACGTCGGTCACCAGCCCGCCGTCCATGATGAACTCGCTGCCGGTGGCGTAGGACGCCTCGTCGCTGGCCAAAAAGACGACGAATGTCGCCACCTCGCGCGCCTCGGCCGGCCGGCCCAACGGGATGGTGACCATGTCCTCGGGCAGGTGCGCGGTCATCGGGGTGCGGATGAAGCCCGGGTGCAGCGAATTGACCCGGATGTTCAGCGGCGCCAACTCCAGCGCCGCCGACTTGGTGATGCCGCGCACCGCCCACTTCGAGGCGACATACGGATGCACCAGCGGCGCGCCGCGGATCCCCTCGATCGAGGACACGTTGATGATCGACCCGCCGCCGGCCTCGGTCATCGGGTCGACGGCCGCCCGCATGCCCAGGAACGTGCCAGTCAGGTTGACGTCAATAACCTTCTGCCACTTGTCCATCCGGAACTCGCGCAGCGGTCCCGCCGCGACGATGCCGGCGTTGTTCACCAGCACGTCGAGCTTGCCGAACTCGCCGGTGGCGGTAGCCACCGCAGCCTCCCACTGGTCGAGCTGGGTCACATCGAGATGGACATAGCGCGCCGCGTCACCGATCGCATCGTTAATTTCAGAGGCGAGCGCCTCGCCCTCGTCATCGCGGATATCGCCGATCACCACCTTGGCGCCCTCGGCCGCCAGCAGGCGCGCGTCCTCTGCCCCCATCCCCCGCGCGCCACCGCTGATCAACGCGACCTTGCCGTCTACTCGCCCCATCAAGGGCTCCTTTCCGTTTAGTTCGGTGTGACCAGACCCTTGCCGCTGATCAGTGGTAAGTCGAGAGTGGACCGGATTCCGGGCGGGGCCGCGATGACCGCCGGGATTGAATTGACGATCCGTCCCGCGGCGCCGACGATCGCGGCGTGGTTGTGGTCGCCCTTGCGGCTGCTGGGCACGATATCCACCGCGTACGACGGCTCACCGGTGATCTCGATGCGATACGAGCCGCCCCCCGCTGCGGGCTGCGGCCAGTCCGGCTGCAGGTCCGGCCGTAGCCGGGTGATGTGCTCGATCACGATGGCCGGGCGTCCGTTGACCATGCCGCGAATCTCGAATTGCAGTGCGGCCAGCGTGCCTTTGGCCACGTGTCCGACCGCGATGTCGAAGTCCTCTGGCGCCGGTTCGCGCCGATACGACTCGGTGATCTCATCGACCTCGATACCCAGACCGGCGGCGAGCTGCCGGATCGCCGTCCCCCAGGCGATGCTGAGCACGCCAGGTTGCAGCAGCATCGGCACCTCGTCCAGCGGCCGCGCGAAGCCCATATAGTGCATGACCTCCGCGCCGTCGTAACTCGCGTAGTCGTGAATCTCCATGCAGCGCACCTGCTCTATACGCTGGCAGGTTCCCGCAAGCGCGAACGGCAACAGGTCGTTGATGAACCCGGGGTCGACACCGGTGATGAAAATACTTGAATTACCCTGCTGCGCAGCGGCTTCCACCCGGCCGATGTACTTGTCGGGCATCACACCCCACGGATACTGCAGGAGGCCGGGCGCCGAGCCCACGACGTTGATGCCGGCCGCCAGGATGCGCATCACGTCGGCCATCGCATCCGGTAGCCGGGTATCGCCCATCGCGCAATAGACGACACAGTCGGGCTTGGCGGCCAGTAGCTCGTCCAGGTCGTTAACGGCGTTCACGCCGGTCTGAACCGGCTGGTCCAGTCCGACCCCGCAGAGTTCGCCGGCGTCTCTACCCACCTTTTCCGGCGTGGAGACGCAGACGCCGGTGAGTTCGAACTGCGGGTTGGTGATGAGTGCGGCGAGAGCGAGCCCACCGACATTTCCGGTGCCGACGTGGGCGACGCGAATCGCCATGAGTGTCCTCCATCCCGACGCTGCGATTTTTCTAGACACTAGTCCATAATTTCGTCGGCGATAAAGCGGCACTATCGTTGCGTCATGCCTGAGCGCGAAGACGTGTGGTTCACCTCCGGCACCGACCGGATCAGCGCCTGGCTGTACCGGCCCGCCGGCGACGCCGTCGTCCCCCTGATCGTGATGGCGCACGGTCTGGGCGCGGTGCGCACGATGCGGTTGGACGCCTATGCCGAGCGGTTCAGCGCGGCCGGCTATGCCTGCCTGGTGTTCGACTATCGCAACTTCGGTGACAGCGAGGGGCAGCCGCGGCAGCTGCTCGACATCGACATGCAGCTGGCCGACTGGGCGGCGGCCGTCAACTTCGCCCGGACCCAGCCGCGAGTGGATTCCAACCGAATCGCCCTGTGGGGTAGTTCTTTTGGTGGTGGACACGTGATCGCCTCGGCGGCACGGCTGCCGGGCATCGCCGCCGCGGTGGCGCAGTGCCCGTTCACCGACGGCTTCGCATCCATAGGTGCGATCAACCCCGCGACCGCGGCCCGCATCACGGCATTGGGGATTCGCGACGTCATCGCCAGCCGGTTGGGCAAGCCACCGGTGATGATCCCGACGGCCGGCCGCCCAGGTGAGGTCGCGTTGATGACCGCGCCCGACGCGTACAGCGGATATCTGAATCTCGTGCCCGACGGTGTCCAACTGCCCAACGAGGTCGCCGCCCGCATCGGCCTGAAGGTGCTGATCTACCGTCCCGGCCGTAGCGCCGCGAAGATCGGCTGCCCGATTCTGTTCTGCGTTTGCGAGACCGATTCGGTCGCGCCGTCAGGCCCGACCCTGCGCCACGCCGCCAAGGCTCCACGCGGCGAAATCAAGACCTATCCCGAGGGGCACTTCGACATCTACGTCGGCGACGCCTTCGAGCGGGTCGTCACCGACCAGATCGCCTTCTTCCACCGGCATCTGCAGAACGCAGGCGTTTAACGGCCGAAACGCCGGATTTCCCCACGGACCCGCTTTACTCTTGCTCTCATATCTACTACCCGCGGTTGCGGGTATTGAAGGACGGGGGCCATGTCCTATTTGCTAACAGTCCCTGAGTCGCTCGCGGCGGCGGCCACGGATGTCGACCAGATCGCGGCGGCGATCCACGCCGCCAATGCCGCCGCGGCCGGCCGGACGTCGGGCCTGCTGGCGGCGGCCGGCGATGAGGTGTCGGCGGCGATCGCGGGCTTTTTCAACGCTTTTGGCGACGAGTATCAGACCGTTGTCCGGCAGGCAGCGCTGTTCCAGAGCGAGTTCAACCGGGCGCTGTCCGAAGCGGCGCGCGCTTACACGCAGGCCGAAGCATTCAACGGCGCCCTGCTGAACACGTTCGCCGGCGGCGGGACCGCCACGACATTGGCGGCGCCAGCGGCGGCATTGAACATCGACACCGCGATCATCATGGGCGGCACCGGCAACCCGCTCCCCTTGGCCAGGTACGTGGCGGACATCAACAAGAACTACATCCGGCCGATCTTCAATAGCGGCACGCCGCTCGGCTTCTTCACTCCGGAGCAGTTCTGGCCGATAACCCCCGACCTTGGCACGATGACGTACACGCAATCCGTGGCCAGGGGTGTGGCCCTATTGAACGCCGAGATCAATTCGCTCGTCGCTACCCAGAAGATCGCCGTTTTCGGCTACTCGCAGAGCGCATCGATCGTCCACAACCAGATCGTCAACATGATCGCCGCCGGTGGGCAGCACGCGAACGACGTGGCTTTCATCCTGGCCGCGGCCGGCAACAACCCCAACGGCGGTCTGCTGTCGCGTTTCCCAGGCTTCTACATCCCCGGTCTGGACGTGCTCTTCAACGGCGCCACGCCGGCGAACAGCCCGTACGAGACCTACTTCTACACCGCGCAGTACGACGGCATCGCGCACGTACCGCAGTACCCGACCAACATCCTGGCCGACATCAACGCGCTGATGGGCTACTTCTACGTGCACAGCAATTACCCGGACCTGCTGTCCACCACCGCGGTACAGCTGCCGACCTCACCGGGATACACGGGCAACACCGAGTACTACATGTTCCTGACCCAGAACCTGCCGATACTGCAGCCGATCCGCGACATCCCCTACGCCGGACCGGTGATCGCCGACCTGCTGCAGCCACCGTTACGGGTCATGATCGACCTCGGCTATTCCGACGGTTACGCGGATCTGCCCACACCCGCCGGGCTGATCAATATCCCGAACCCGTTCAACTTCGCCTACTACATGGGCCAGGGACTGCTGCAGGCGCCATACGGCGCGGCCGTCGAGATCGGCGTTCAGGCCGGACTCTGGGGACCGGAGTACTTCCCGGACGCCTACCCGTGGGTTCCGATGGTCAACCCGGGTCTGAACCTCTACTTCGGCCCCGCCCTGAGCCAGCCTCCGGTGACGGCGCTGTCCCTGCTCAGCGGGACACTCGGCGACGTGCTGCACATCATCCCGCCGATCTTCAACTAACCGGTCACGGACCCAGCGGCGCGGTGGTGCGGATCTCCTCGTCGCGAATCAAACCGCGCAACAGCGCGGTGCTGAATTCCGCCGCGATTTCTTTGGCCGTGCGCCGGCCGCTCGGCCGCAGCCAGCGGTAACTGCCCAGCGTCATCCCGATGTAGCCGAGCGCGACCACGTGCGAGTCGCACTCGTAGAACTCGCCGCTGGCGATGCCACGGTCGATGAGCCCGTGCACGTGCTCATAGACCTGGGCCTCCTTCTCGCGCACCTCGGCGACCTGTTCGGAAGTGAACCACTCGGTGATGTAGGGCTGTTCCTGGAAGTAGACGGCGGCGCGTTCGGGGTTGCCGGCGATCCCGGTCAGCAACCGCACGGTGTACTGGTACAGCGCCTCGCGGGCCGTCCAGGACGGGTCGTCGTGCACGGCGGCCAGGGTGCCCTCGGCGGCCTGGCGGTAGATATCGAACAGGATCAGCGCCTTACTGGCGTAATAGTGATATACCGTCGCCTTGTTCAGTCCGATCACGTCGGCGACATCGTCCATCCGAGTGCCGTGATAGCCGCGGGCGGCAAACAGCTTGGTGGCGACAGCCAGCAACTCCTCACGGCGCGAAAGGCCATTTCCGGACGGCATCTGCACTCACTATCGTCGCTGCGTTATCAATCAACTGGTTGGACAGTTTAAGCAACGCCGCGCCTGTCGCACTGCAGCGGATAGGACTAGACTCGCTGGGGAGAACGCAGTCGCTTGGAGAGGTGGAGTAATGGACCCGGTTCCTGACTACGACGGAAGCGACGAGATCGAGTTCTTCTTCAGCTATCTCACCTGGGGTTTACGCGGTGTGGAGTCCGGTAACGGATACCCGCCGCCGGCCTACCCGCCTGTCTAGAACTCACCACAGCGGGAAGTCCGCACCGTGCTCGCTCGCCGGGCGCGGACCGAAGATTCGCCGATCCGATTCGGTGATCGGTACGTCGTTGATGCTGGCTTCGCGCCGCGCCATCAAACCTTCGGAATCGAACTCCCATAGTTCGTTGCCATAACTGCGGAACCACTGCCCGGTGCGGTCGTGGCTCTCGTACTGAAACCGCACCGCGATGCGGTTGTCGTGGAAACTCCATAAGCCCTTGCGCAGCGAGTAATCGAGCTCGCGCTGCCACTTGCGGGTCAGAAACGCGACGATCTCCTCTCGCCCGACAACGTGCTCGTCGCGGTTACGCCACGCCGAGTCGACGGTGTAGGCCAGGCTCACGCGTTCGGGGTCACAGGTGTTCCAGGCGTCCTCGGCGGCCTGCACCTTCTGCAGAGCGGTCTCGAGGGTGAACGGCGGAAACGGGGCGGGCATGCACCTTTCTACCGCGAGCAGACACAGAATCACACCCATTAGTGCTCTCAGATGCGATTCTGCGTCTGCTCGCGGGGGTTGGTGGCCATTGTCATATCGTGGCGGGATGGACTTCGCAATGTCGGCCAAAGCCAGCGACTATCACAAGCGGTTGACGGAATTCATGACGGACCACGTCTTCCCGGCCGAAGCCGAGTACGAGAACTACCGCCAGGAGGCCGGCCCGGGCGACCACACGGCGCCGCCGGTGATCGAGGACCTCAAGGCCAAGGCCAAAGAGCGTGGCCTGTGGAACCTGTTCCTGCCGGCCGAGTCGGGTCTGACGAATCTCGAATACGCACCGCTGGCCGAGCTGACCGGTTGGAGCCTCGAGATCGCACCGGAAGCGCTCAACTGCGCGGCGCCCGACACCGGCAACATGGAGACGCTGCACCTGTTCGCCACCGAGCAGCAACGCAAGGACTGGCTGGAACCGTTGTTGAACGGCGACATCCGCAGCGCGTTCTCGATGACCGAGCCCGCGGTGGCCAGCAGCGACGCCCGCAACATCGAGACCTCGATCGTGCGCGACGGCGCCGACTACGTGATCAACGGCCGTAAGTGGTGGACATCGGGCGCGGCGGACCCGCGCTGCAAGATCCTGATCGTGATGGGCCGCACCAATCCCGAGGCGGCCAGCCATCAGCAGCAGTCGATGGTGCTGGTGCCGATGGACACCCCCGGCGTGACGGTGGTCCGCTCGACCGGCGTGTTCGGCTGGCAGGACCAGCACGGTCACTGTGAAATCATCTACGACAACGTCCGGGTGCCCGCCACCAACCTGCTCGGCCAAGAGGGGGCCGGCTTCGCGATCGCACAGGCCCGGCTCGGCCCGGGACGCATCCACCACTGCATGCGGGCCCTCGGCGGGGCCGAGCGGGCGCTGGCGCTGATGGTCAACCGCGCCAACAACCGGATCGCGTTCGGCCGGCCGCTGGCCGATCAGGGCTTGGTCCAGCATGCAATTGCCAAGTCCCGCAACGAAATCGACCAGGCCAGGCTGCTCTGCGAGAAGGCGGCGTGGACCATCGACCAGCACGGCAACAAGGCCGCGCATCTGCTGGTGTCGCAGATCAAGGCGGTGGCCCCGCAGGTGGCGTGCGACGTGATCGACCGGGCCATCCAGGTGCACGGCGCGGCCGGCGTCTGCGACGACACACCCCTGGCCCGGCTGTACGGCTGGCACCGCGCCATGCGGATCTTCGACGGGCCCGACGAGGTCCACATGCGCACCATCGCCCGCACCGAGTTGGGACGCGAACAGTCCGCGCTGGCCGCGGCGGTCACCAACCATGGCTGACGGCTTGCGAGATCTCCCCGGCGCGTGGAACTTTCGCGACGTAGCGGATGCCACCACCGGGATCAGGCCGGGCCGGCTGTTCCGCTCCAGCGAGCTCAGCGGCCTGGACGATCAAGGCCGGGAGACCCTGCGCCGGCTGGGCATCAGCGACGTCGCCGACCTGCGCTCCACCCGCGAGGTCAACCGGCGCGGTCCGGGCCGGGTTCCCGACGGGGTCGACGTGCATCTGCTGCCGTTTCCCGATCTTGCCGATGACCAGGCCGACGAAACCGACGAGGCACCACACGAATCCGCGTTCAAGCGCCTGCTCACCAACGGCGATTCCGACGAATCCGATGAAGCCATCGAAGCCAACGCGGTGCGTTACATGACCGAGGAGTACCGCGAATTCCCGACACGCAACGGCGCCCAGCGCGCAGTGCACCGGGTGTTCACCCTGCTGGCCGACGGGCGGCCGGTACTCACCCATTGCTTCGCGGGCAAGGACCGCACCGGGTTTGTGGTCGCGACGGTGTTGGAAGCGGTGGGCGTGGACCGTGACGCGATCGTCGCCGACTATCTGCGCAGCAATGCCGCCGTGCCGCAGCTGCGCACCCGGATCACCGAGATGATCCAGCAGCGCTCGGATGTCGAGCTGACTCCGGAGGTGGAGACCTTCACCAAGGCGCGGCTCTCGGACGGGGTGCTCGGCGTTCGCGCCGAATACCTCTGGGCGGCATGGCAGACGATCGACGAGTCCTTCGGCTCGCTGGACAGCTACCTGCGTGCTGCCGGACTCACCGAGGCCGACCTGTCGAAGCTGCGGAGCGCGCTGCTCGGCTGAGGGAGTCTATGAGCTCGGGTCAAAGCCCGGACAGCGAGGCGGAATCGCTTTACCCTCGACCGGTACCGGGAGGGGTCAGATGTCGTACGTGCTCGCGCAGCCGCCCGCGTTGGCTGCTGCGGCAACTGAGTTGGCGGGGATCGGGTCGGCGCTCGGGGAGGCGACCGCGATCGCGGCAGCGCCAACGAGCGCCATTGCGACCGCCGCAGCCGACGAGGTGTCGTCGGCCATCGCCGGCCTGTTCCAAAGCTTCGGCCAGGAGTTCCAAACGGTCAACGCGCAATTCGGCGCTCTCTATGCCGGGATTGTTCAGCGGCTGACCGCAGCGGTGGAGTACTACGCCAACGCCGAAGCGATCAACACCGCCCAATTGGTGCAAAGCGTCACGGCCGGTCTGACCACACCGACCGTGGGCGCACCGACTAACGCCACCACCGCAATCATCATGGGCGGCACCGGCACCCCGATACCGGGAGCCACCTACCTGAACGCCGTCAACAGTCTCTTCGTACAGCCGATCTCGCCCGGAGCGATCGTCCAAGCCTTATTCACTCCGGAAGAGCTGTATCCGATCACCGGTGTCAGGTCGCTGCCGCTGGCGACATCGGTGTCCGAAGGACTGCAAATCCTCAATACGGCCATCGGAGAGCAACTCGCGGCCGGAAACAACGTCACGGTTTTCGGTTACTCCCAGAGCGCCATCATCTCGTCGCTGCTGATGGAGCACTACATCTCTCTTGGCCCGAATATGCCGGACCCGTCGCGGCTCAGCTTCATCCTGACCGGCAACGAGATGAACCCCAACGGCGGGATCCTCGCACGCATACCGGGTCTGAACATCACGACCCTCGGCCTGCCGTTCTACGGCGCCACCCCGGACGGTCCGTACCAAACCACCACCTACACACTCGAATACGACGGGTTCGCCGACTTCCCGCGATATCCCCTCAACATCCTGTCCGACATCAACGCGGTGTTCGGCATTCTCACCGTGCACACGACGTACGCCGACCTCACTCCGGCGCAGGTGCAGTCGGCCATTCAATTGCCGACCCAGGGCCCGACGAACAACGAGTACTACATCATTCCGCACCCGGACCTGCCACTGCTGGACCCGGTCCGAGCCATCCCCGTCATCGGGGAACCGATTGCGGCACTTGTCCAACCGAATCTGAAGGTGATCGTCAACCTCGGCTACGGCGATCCGAACTACGGCTATTCAACGTCACCGGCGAACGTGCCGACACCGTTCGGGCTGTTCCCCGAGGTGCCACCGGACGTGATCGCCAATGCTTTCGTCGCCGGCACCCACCAGGGCATCAACGACTTCCTGGCTGTCGCGCCGACGGCACTTACCACGCCGCCGGTGATCACCCCGCCCGCGTTCCCCCCGCTGATCCAGCAGTACGTGGGGCCGCCGCCGCCGACCGTCCCGGCCACACCGGCCAACATCGTCAACACCTTTGCTTCGGTGGTGTCCACCGGCTACTCGGTTCTGCTTCCGACGGCTGACCTGGGCACGGCGTTTCTAACTACCATGCCGGCCTATGACGCGACGTTGTTCTTCAGCCAACTCGCGCAAGGAAATCTCCGGGATGCCATTGAACTGCCACTCGCCGCCACTGCCGGACTGGCGGCGCTGGGCGGCATGATCGAGTTCATTGCTGTCGTCGAGGCCGCTGCTGAGATCGTTCAGGATTTGCAGAGTCTCGCTATTTGAAAAGCCGATTTCTGCACAAACGTCCCATTTTGTACGCTGGTTCTCTATTAGACTTCATTCAATAACTTTCTTTTGCGTGAAAACTTGTACATGAATGGCCACAAGCCATTACGCTGACCAATTGTTTCCACCAGTAAATCTGGTGGCCGGGGGTACGGGGGGTAGGCGATGACGCAGCTGTTGGTGGACCCGCAGATCATCACGACAATCGCTACGGACATCGACAGCATCGGTTCGACGATCAGAGCGGCGAGCGCGGCCGCGGCCGCGCCGACGTCCGGGCTGTTGGCGGCGGCCGCCGATGAGGTATCGGCGGCGATCGCGAATCTCTTTGGCGCACACGGACAGCAATTCCAGGCTGTGGTCGGCCAGGTCGAGGCGTACGCCGGTCAGTTCCAGCAGACGCTGACCGCGGCCGCGAACGCCTACGTACAAACCGAGAACGCAGCGGCCGCGGCCCTGACCGGAGCCCTGGGAGTGGCCGCCGCCCCGGCGGCACTGCCCCCGGCGTCGCCGCTGAGCAATCCGCCGTTCGATGCCCTTAAAACCTCGGTATTCATTGGCCCGACCGGTGTGCCCATACCGCCGCCCGCATACGCGACGCTGGCCAATGAACTTTATGTGCATGCGACCGGTCTCCAGCAGATCCTGTACACGCCGGAAGAGTTGTATCCGATCACCGGCGTCAAAAGCTTGACACTGAATCAGTCGGTTTCCGAAGGCTTGACAATTCTCGGAAATTACGTTCAGTCCCAATTGGCCATACCCCAGAATTCCGTCACCGTGTTCGGCTACTCGCAGAGCGCCATCATCTCGTCGCTGTACATGCAGCAGCTGGCGGCGGCGGGCTTTCCCATCCCGCCAGAGAATCTCAACTTCATCCTGGTCGGGAACGAGATGAACCCCAACGGCGGCATGCTCGCGCGGTTCCCGAACCTGACGCTGCCAACGCTTGGCCTGGACTTCTACGGCGCGACACCGTCTAACACGCCGTACAACGTGGCGATCTACACACAGGAGTACGACGGCTTCGCCAGTTTCCCGCGCTACCCGATCAATTTCATCTCGGACCTGAACGCGGTGTTCGGTATCGCCACCGTGCACACCAAATATCTGAATCTGACTCCCGCGCAGGTCGACAGTGCCATCCAGTTGCCGACGTCTCCTGGTTACTCCGGCCATACGACGTACTACATGATCCCCACCGAGGAACTGCCGCTGCTGACCCCGTTGCGGGCGATACCGGTGATCGGCAACCCGCTGGCCGCGCTTATCGAGCCCAACCTGGAAGTCATCGTCAACCTGGGTTACGGCGACCCGAACCTGGGTTACTCGACCGGCTACGCCGATGTGCACACCCCGTTCGGGTTGTTCCCCGAGGTCAGTCCCGGCACGCTCATCGACGCGTTCGCCAGGGGGACACAGCAGGGCATCACCGACTTCCACACCGAGTTGCAGGCGCTGGCCGCCCAGCCGCCGCAGTTCCCGACGTTCACCCCGCCGCAACCGATGGACATCCTCGCGAAGCTGAGCCAGCTGCCCTCACCCGAAAAGGTCGTCAACACCGCGGCCACGGTCATCTCCACCGATTACGCCGTGCTGCTTCCGGCGGCCGACACCGCGATGGCATTCGCTACCACGTTGCCGCTGTACGACTCTCAGCTGTTCGTGGAACAGTTGGCGCAAGGCAACCTCGTCAACGCGATCGGCTATCCGATCGCCGCGGACGTGGGACTGGCCACTATCGCCGGCATTGTCCAGTTCCTTGTCATCTCGAAGGCGATCTCCCAAAACATCAGCGACATCCGGGCCCTCATTCCCTGAGCCTCGTATCGCTGCGGCTAAACGCCAGACAGCACCGCGAGATCCCTCTACGCTGACGACCATTGCCTGTCGGGAAGGTCGTAAATACATGTCGTTTCTGCTTGCCGAGCCGGATTTCATAACGACGGCTGCCGCGAACATCGAGGGGATCGGCTCAGCGCTCACCAGCGCCAGCGCGGCGGCCGCGGCACCGACGTCGGCTGTGCTGGCGGCCGCCGCTGACGAAGTGTCGGCGGCGATCGCGAATGCCTTTGGTGCGTACGGCCAGGAGTACCAGGCCGTGCTTACACAGATTTCGGCTTTCCAGAACCAATTCCAGCTGTCACTGGCCGCGGCGGCCACCGCCTATGCCAACGCCGAGACCGCCATCGCCACCGGCTTGCAGGGCTTGCTGGGCGGCGCGCCCGGGCAGACCTTCGCGCCGACCGCGGCCGCATTGCCGCCTTTCCCGCCCAATCCGGTGTCGATCATCATGGGCGGCACCGGAGTTCCGATCCCGACCGCAAAACTGATCAACGGCGCTCTCAACCTCTACATCCGCCCCGACGCCCAAAACCCAACCGTCTCATTCCCGCTCGTCACGCCAGAACAGTTGTACCCGCTGACGGGCGTACGGAGCTTGACCCTGAACGCGTCGGTGCAAGAGGGCTTGACGATCTTGGACAACACGCTCTACGAGCAGATCGTCACGCTCAACAAGCCGGTCACCGTCTTCGGTATCTCGCAGAGCGCGATCATCGCGTCCCTTGAGATGCGAAACCTGATGGCGGGCACGTCAATCTTCGGTGCCAATCCGCCGGACCCGAGCATGCTCAACTTCGTGCTGACCGGCAACGAGATGAACCCCAACGGCGGCATGCTGTCGCGGTTCCCGGGTCTCAATCTCGCCGCGCTGGGGCTGGACTTCTACGGCGCTACGCCTTCGAACACCCCTTACCACGTGGCCAACTACACGTTGGAATACGACGGCTTCGCGGACTTCCCCCGGTACCCCATCAACTTCCTGGCCGACCTCAACGCACTGGCCGGCATCGTCTTCGTGCACCCCACCTATTTCGACCTCACGATGGCCCACGTCGACAGCGCCGTGCAGCTGCCGACATCTCCTGGATACACCGGGAACACCAGCTACTACGTGATTCCCACCGAGAACCTGCCGCTGCTCGCGCCGCTGCGGGCGGTGCCCGTGATCGGCAATCCGTTGGCGAACCTGATCCAACCGGACCTGAAGGTGCTGGTGAACCTGGGCTACGGCGACCCGTACCACGGCTACTCGACAAGCTACGCCGACGTGCCCACCCCGTTCGGGCTGTTCCCGGAGGTGCCGCCACACGTCATCGCCGAGGCGTTGGTCGCCGGGACGCAGCAGGGCATCCACGACTTCACCCGCGACGTGCAGCTCCTTGCCGCGAATCCGGTGACGCTGCCTTCGTTCACACCGCCGAGCACGGGCGACCTGATGACGGCCGCGTTGAAGCTCCCGTCGCCGGAGAAGCTAGTCAACACGGTCGCGTCGATCATCTCGGACGACTACGCCGTGCTGCTGCCCACGGCCGACATCGGCCTTTCTTTCGTGACGGCAATGCCGCTGTACAACGCTCAGCTCTTCGTCGAGCAACTCGCGCAGGGCAACCTGATCAACGCGTTCGGCTATCCGATCGCGGCCGACATCGGCTTGGCCACGATCGCCGGCGGGGTCGAAGGGCTCACCATATTGGCGGCGCTGAGCAACAACGTCAAGGACATCCAGGGTCTCTTCGCCTAAATAATTCGCATACCGGACACCCGAGGTGCCCCCAGCGAATTCACAGAAATTTAGGGCAGCTATCCACGCGATTTTCACCACCTAACGGCCGGACCGTTCTAGGCTCACAGGTGCCGGACTCCCCGAATGGCTGAACGCGCCAGCTCCGCGACGCCGTAGCGGTGTGGGCTCCGGTCGCTGCGAAACACATTGGCCGTGAAGGGATTCCGCATGTCCTATTTGACGACGCAACCGCAACTCTTGACCGCTGCCGCCGAGAACCTGGCGGGCTTGCAGGCCTCGCTCAGCGAGGTGAACGCGGCCGTCGCCGGCCAAACCACCGGGCTGGCGGCCGCCGCGGCTGATGAGGTGTCGGAGGCAGCCGCCCAGCTGTTCGGTGCGTTCGGTCTGGAATACCAGGAGGTGATCGGTCAGGCGACGCTGTTCCACGAACAGTTCCAGCGGGCACTGGCGTCGGCCGGCATCGCCTATGCCGACGCTGAATTCCTCAACGCGGCCGCCGTAGGGGGCGCCCTTGCCGCCGCTTCGCCGATAGAGGCGCTGCTGGCACCGGTGCTCGCGCCGCTGCAACCGCTGCTGGCGCCAATCCAATCCTTCTTCGCCCCCGCAGTGAACTCGGTGGGCCCCGGCACTCCGGTCACCCTGCCGGTAGGTCCGCCGCCGGGCCTGACAAACACCACGTTCGAATCGGTGTTGATCATGACCGGCAGCGGCACGCCGATCCCCTCGCTGCCTTACATGGCCAGCGTGCGACCCTGGATTCAGTTCTTGACGGGAATGGCGCCGTCGCTGCCTCTCAACACCCCCGAGGGCTTGTACCCGCTCACCCAGATCAAGGACCTACCGCTTACCCAGTCGGTCCAACTGGGCACTCAAATGCTGCACAACGCGCTGTTCGGGCCCACCGAGGGCTTGATATCCCACGGCACAAGCGTTTCCGTGCTGGGTTATTCGCAGAGCGCAATCCTGTCCTCGATGGAGTTGCGCAACTTGATGGCGCTTGGCATACCGTTCGATCCGGCCACGCCACTGAGCTTCACCCTGCTGGGCAACCCGATGGCACCCAACGGCGGCCTGTTGTCCCGCTTCCCGGGGCTGAACATGCCGGCTCTCGGCCTGAATTTCTTCGGACCGACACCCTCAGGTTCGGGTTACCCGGTCGACACCTTCTCGCTGCAGTACGACGGTTACACCCAGTTCCCGAAGTATCCGATCAACTTCCTGGCCGACCTGAATGCGTTCCTGGGTATCCAATCGGTGCACGGCGACTATCCGAGCATCATCCGGCCGGACGGCACACTTGCTCCCGGTTACAACGCCATCCAGCTGCCCGTCTCACCCGGCAACAACGGCCTGGACCGCTACTTCCTGATCACCTACGACGGTCTGCCGCTGGTGCAGCCGCTGCGCGCAATTCCGGTGTTCGGCAACGCATTTGCGGACTTGGTCGAACCGAACCTGACCTACCTGGTGAACTGGGGGTACGGTGACCCGCACCTCGGCTACTCGACCGGCTATGCGGACGTGCACACCCCATTCGGGTTGCTCCCGCCGATCCCGGATAACTTCGTCGGCGATCAGATCGCCCTCGCTAACCAGGGCTGGGGTGCCTTTGTCGGTGACATCAGCGCCATGGTTCCGACGTCACTGCCGTCGCTGACCGACCTGCTGCCGAGCGGCGGCGGCGGTGGCGGAGGCGGAGGCGGCCTTCCGTTCGCATTGCCACCCGTCACCGGCTTCTCCGTCGATGGCATCTTCGACGCGATCAAGGCGGCAAACACCAACGTCACCACCGCAATTACCAGCGCGGCGGCCGACGGCTATGCCCTGCTGCTACCCACCGCCGACATCGCGAACACGATCGCCACCACGCTCCCGTCGTACAACTTCAACCTTTTCCTCGACGGAGTCCAGCAAGCCGTCAACGGTGACCCGATGGGGATCGTCAACGCATTCGGCAATCCAATCGCCGCCGACGTCGCGTTGTTGACCCTGGCCGGCGGGTTCCAGACCATCGTGACGATCGACACGATCTCCTCGGTGATCGGTGACCTCACCGGCGCCGCGAACTGAAGATTTGACTTCGCCTAGGGCTCCAGCACCACTTTGCCGAGCACCCCGCCGTCGTCCAGCGTTTGCAGCGCGGCTCGGGCTTCGGACAATGGATAACGTTGTGGTGGTGGGGGTTTGAGCCCGAGTGCGACCAGCTGGTTGAGGCCCGCGGAGAACTCCACGGCCGAACCCGGGACCTTGTTGAGGTATTCACCCCAGGCGACACCCAGTACGCCGACATTGCGCAGTAACAGCTGGTTGACGGTCAGCGTCGGGATGCTTCCCGCTGCGAACCCGATCACCAGCAACTTGCCGTCAATCGCCAAGGCGCGGATGGCGTCGTCGAAGGCGCGGCCACCGACGGGATCGACGACGATGTCCACCCCTTGGCCGTTGGTGTGCTCGTGCACCTTCTCGACCCAGCCCCGGGCCAGGTGCAGAACGTGGTCAGCTCCGAGCGCCGCGACGTAATCCATTGCGCTTTCCCGGTGTACGACGCCGATCACCTGACTGGCGCCCATCGCCTTCGCGATCTGGACGGCGGCCGTGCCCACCCCGCCGGCGGCGCCGAGGACAAGCACCGTCTGGCCGGGACGCATCACCGCGCGACGCGACAGCGCGAAGTACATGGTGTTGTAGTTGACCAACAACGACACGGCTTCCGCGTCGTCGAGCTCGGCCGGGCTGCGAATCACGTTCGAAACGGGTACGGCGACCCGCTCGGCGTAGCACCCGAGCACACCGAATGCCGAAACCCGTTCGCCCACGCGGAAACCCGACTCCGGGGGCGCTGACCGCACCACTCCGGCAGTCTCCATGCCCGGCACGAACGGCGGGGACAATTTGAGCTGGTATTTGCCTTTGGTCAGAAGCAGGTCTGGAAAGCAGACACCCGCGGCGCGTACCTCGATGACGATGTTGCCACCGCCATCGGGTACGTCGTCAATATCGGTATAGACCATGCCGGACGGGCCGGAAAGCTTCTGAACGACACAGGCTTTCATTACATTTAGAGCTTGAATCCAGCTTTTTGCGCCGCCGACAGGTCGGTGATCTCACTCCAGTGGTCCGCGATGTCCTGCACCGTCGGCGGCTTGTCGAAGTTGAGCCCCTCGTTCTGGAACAGCGCCACCCGCTGCACCTTGCCACCGCCGACGACGAAAACCGATGCATTGTCCGGATTTTCCTCGGTGCACAGGTAGGCCACCACTGGGGCGACGAACTCGGGCGTGAGCTTCTCGAGCACCTCGGGCGGCATGATGTCTTCGGTCATCCGGGTGGCGGCAATCGGGGCGACGGCGTTGGCGTGGATGTTGTACTTGGCACCCTCCAGCGCCAGGGTGTTGATCAGGCCGACAAGTCCCAGCTTGGCCGCCCCGTAGTTGGTCTGGCCGAAGTTGCCGAACAACCCGCTGGTCGAGGTGGCGACCACCACCCGGCCGAAACTCTGCTCCCGGAAGTGCGGCCACGCGGCGCGGATGACGTTGTACCCGCCATACAAGTGCACCTTGAGCACGGCGTCCCAGTTCTCGAACGTCATCTTGTGGAAGGTGCCGTCGCGCAGAATCCCGGCGTTGCTGACCACACCGTGCACGGCGCCGAACTCGTCGAGCGCGGTCTTGATGATGTTGGCCGCACCCTCGGGCTCGGCGACGCTGTCGTAGTTGGCGACCGCGCGGCCACCCGCGTCCCGGATCTCGGTGACCACCTGGTCGGCCATCGCCGATCCGCCGCCGGTGCCGTCCCGGGCACCGCCGAGGTCGTTGACGACGACACTCGCGCCCTCCCGGGCGAGGGTGAGGGCGTATTCACGGCCCAATCCGCCACCGGCTCCGGTGACTACGACGACGCGATCCTGCACTCCGGGCATCAGGTTCCTCTCTGGGGCTATCAATGTTGAGCACCGGCACCGGGAGACAACCGGTGCCGGCGCGGGCGGACGTCAGGCTAGAACAGTTTGCGAGCCAGCTTGAAGGCTCGGTCGGTGTAGGGCGGGTAGATCATCGCGGAGAAGTCGGGGCGGGTCGGCTTGGTCAGCACCGACTTGCGGTGGCTGAACTCATCGAACCCCCACTTCCCGTGGTAGGCACCCATGCCCGAGTGGCCGACGCCACCGAACGGCAGTTTGGCCGTCGACACCTGGAAGGCGAGGTGATTGACCAGCATGCCGCCCGCGGACACCTCCCGGATCACCCGCTCACGAGTGTCTTTGGACTTGGTGAACACGTAGGCCGACAGCGGCTTGGGGCGCGAGTTGACGAACTCGATCGCCTCGTCGAGCGACTTGACCGTGATCACCGGCAAGATCGGGCCGAAGATCTCGTTCTGCATCAGTGGCCCCTGCGGATCGGGGTCCACGACCACCGTCGGCTGGATACGCAGGCTTGATGCATCACACTTGCCGCCGGCGGCGACCTTGCACTTGGCGCCCGCCTTCGCCTCGGCCTCGACCTCGCTGAGGTAGCCGCTCAGCCGGTCGAACTGGCGCTGGTTGACGATGCGCAGTCCGGCCTGGTTCTCCTTGGCCCGGAACTTGGTCAGGGAAGCACCGATCTTCTCGACCAGCTCGTCGCGAATCGAGGCGTCGGCCAGCACGTAGTCGGGCGCGACGCAGGTCTGGCCGCCATTGAGGATCTTGATCCAGGCGATCCGCTTGGCCGCAACGTCGACGTCCGCATCGGCCGCCACGATCACCGGGCTCTTCCCGCCGAGTTCGAGCGTGACCGGTGTCAGGTGCTTGGCCGCACCCTCGTACACCTTGCGACCGATCTCGGTGCCGCCGGTGAACAGGACGCGGTCCAGGCCCTGGGCGATCAATTCCTGGGTGACGGCACCGTCGCCCTCGACCACCGCGACAGCGTCCTTGTCCAGGTATTTGGGCACCAACTCCGCCATCACCCGCGATGACGCCGGCGCGATCTCCGACGGCTTGAGGATCACGGCGTTGCCCGCCGCCAGAGCGCCGACAGCTGGACCCAGAGTCAGATAGATCGGGTAGTTCCACGCCCCGATGACCAGCACGGTCCCGTAGGGCTCGTATTCCACCCAACCGCGGCCGGGCAGCTGCGGGGCCTCCAGCAGGAGGTACTTGCGACGGGTCCACTTGCGCAGTTTCTTGGCCGCATACTTGGCCTCACCCGCCGTGGTGGCGATGTCGGCGATGAATGCCTCGACAGCGTTGCGGTCCAGGTCTTCGGCGAGAGCGGCGGCGATTGCCGGCTCGTTCTCTTCCACCAGCCTGGCCAGCTGCAGCAACTGGTGCTTTCGCCAGGCGATGTCGCGGGTGCGTCCGGTGGCGAAAGTCCGGCGCAGCCGGGCCACGGTCCCGGGGATGTCGGGTGCGTCGGGGGCCGCGTGCCCATTGGCAGCCCCGGAGGCGGGCTCAGAGCCGGCCTTGGGTGGGGATTCGGTAGTCATCGTTGTCCTTCCTTCCCGTGATAGACGCGATCCTAGTCACCCCGCTCGGGCGGCAGTAGGACGGCAATAGGAAAGATCAGGACCAACCGATCGATCAGCGTTTGGCAGCCTTCACGAAACTGTTCAGGAACGGGCGGTCGTCGGTTTGTGGCGGCCGCCCCAACCGTGCCCCTTCGTCGCGCGCCGACACCGCCTCGGCCGTCCAACCGCCCGCGGCGAACCAGTCTGCCGGGTCGGGACGGCCTTCGTCGTCGAACCATAGATCGAACGGGTTGAAGGACGTGTCCTGGCCGCGTGCAGCGCGCCGGGAACGGAGTTGCTCCCACCTCTGTTGCGCTTCGGCACGCTTCTCGCCGTCGACCCCGAAGACCTCGACGGCTACCCGGCTGCCCGGTGCGCTCAGCGCATCGATCGAACCGAACATCGATTCCTGCGCCGCCGCGGGCAGGAATGGCAGCAGACCCTCGGCCAGCCAGGCCGTCGGCCGGTCGACGTCGAAGCCGGCGTCGCGCAGCGCCCGGGGCCAGTCGTGGCGCAGGTCGACGGCAACCGCTCGGCGGTCCGCGGTCGGTTCGGCACCGATGCCGGCCAATGTGGCCGCCTTGTACTCGAGCACTTTGGGCAGGTCGATCTCGTACACGGTCGTGCCGGCCGGCCAGTCCAACCGGTAGGCGCGCGAATCCAGCCCGGCGGCCAGCAGCACCACCTGCCGAATACCGGCCGCGGCGGCGTCGGCGAAGAATTCGTCGAAGAAGTGCGTCCGGACGGCCTGGTAGTTGATCATCTGCTGGGAGTCCACCGTGTATTCCGGGTCGTCATCCGGCTCGGGCGCCCACCACGCCGCCACCTGCTCCCGGACCGCGGCCAATTCCGGTGTGGAGACCAGGGGCTCGGCGAACTCGTCCCGGATCAGTGGATCGGCGCCGGTGGTCTCTGCGGCGCGTGCCAGCGCGACCATGACCGCGGTCGCTCCCACGCTTGTCGCGATGTCCCAGGAGTCGTCCGCGGTGCGCGGCATTACAACCGCTCCGCGGTCACGAACTCGGAGAACGCGTCCTTGTCGTCGGCCATCGGCACTTCGGCGACCCAGCGGCCCAACCGCTGCATTTCATCGGCGGAACTCTGTCCGACGGCCCGCCAGCCATGGTCGTTGAGCCAATCGGCTACTGGGGCCCGGTGCTCGTCGCGATACATCAGCTCGCCGACGTCGATGGTCTCCTCGAGACCGATCTGCTCCGCGATCTTCTTGAACCGCGCCCGCATCTGCTCGCGCCGTTCGTCGGCGTGGGACGCGGCGGTCTCCGCGGCGATCCGGCTTCCCGGCGGGCTCAGCTCTCCCACCTGGGTGAACAACCGGTCCTGCGCTTCGGCCGGCAGGTACATCAGCAGTCCCTCGGCCAGCCACGCCGTCCGCGCGGTCGGGTCGAATCCCGCCGCGCGCAACGCGGCGGGCCAGTCCTGGCGCAGGTCGACAGCCACCGCACGCCGGTCCGCGGACGGCGTCACCCCGTTGTCGGCCAGCGTCGCTGACTTGTACTCCAGCACCTGCGGCTGGTCGATCTCGTACACGGTGGTGCCGGCCGGCCAGGCCAGCCGGTAGGCCCGCGAATCAAGTCCCGAGGCGAGAATGACGATCTGCCTGATGCCGGCCGCGGTGGCATCGGCGAAGAAGGTGTCGAAGAAGTTGGTTCGCACCGCCTGGTAACCACGCATGTGCCGGATCATCGCGGCGGCTTCGGCGTCCAGGCTTTCGACCTTGGCCGCCACTGCCGGGTCCAGCATGGCCTCCCACAACACCCCGGCGTTGGCCTGGGTAACCAGCAGCTTGGCGTACGGGTCGCGGATCAGCGCGTCGGGCTGCTCGGTTTCTACGGCCCGCGCCGCGGCCACCATGACCGCGGTGCTGCCGACGCTGGTCCTGATGTCCCAGGTGTCGTCGTGGCTGCGCAGTGTGCTCATCCGCGTGCTCTCACTCTCTCCGAATCGTCAACTGATCTAGTCGCCCACATCAGCGTGGTCGTGACCGCCTCGTGGGCCAGGTCGTCGGGTACCGGCCGGCCCAGCCGCGCCATCTCTTGGTGGTTGGCGATGCTGTCGACCTGCCAACCGTGCTCGGCCAGCCAGTGCACCGGGTCGGACCGGTCCGGCTCGTGATAGGTGAGGGCCTCGACGTTGACATCGAGACCCAGCCGGTCACGCATCCGGTTCCAGCGCTGCCTGTTCCCGTCGATCCGCATCGTGAATGCCTCGACGGCGATGCGACTGCCCGGCGCGCTCAACTCGGTGCACATCTCGAACAGCCGGTCCTGGGCGTCGCTGGGCAAATAGGCGAGCAGGCCCTCGGCCAGCCATGCGGTCGGCCGCCCGGGCTCGAAGCCCGCGGCGATGAGGGCCGCCGGCCAGTCGTCGCGCAAGTCGACCGGGACGGCGTGGCGGTCCGCGGCCGGGGCTGCACCGTGCGCAGCCAGGATCGAGGCCTTGTACTCCAGAACCTTCGGCTGGTCGATCTCGTACACCTTGGTGCCGTCCGGCCAGCGCAGCCGGTACGCCCGGGAGTCCAGGCCGGCGGCCAGGATCACCATCTGGCGGATGCCGGCCTCGCCCGCGGCGGCGAAGTATCCGTCGAAGTAGTGGGTGCGCACGGCCTGGTAGTCGCAGCCGATCCGGTGCAGCCGTTGCCCGTGCCGGTCTCCGTCCAGCCAGGCGATCTCGGGATCGGCCAGCTTGGCCCAGGCCGGACCGGCCGACGAGACCAGCGCGGCGGCGAACTCGTCACGGATCAGTGGGCGCGGTCCCGCCGTCTCGACCGCGCGGGATGCCGCGACGGCCAAAGCGGTGGCGCCGACGCTTTCGGTGATTTCCCAACTGTCGCCGGCAGTGCGCAGCGAGGGCGAGTCGAGCTCAGTCATGACCCGCCCATGGTACCTAATAAGTTAGGCAACCTATACGCTTTGTGCGCCAGTTCACTGCGGCGTCCACAGACTGCCGGCGATCAACTGCCGCAGCGTGTCCAGGATGTTCTGCACCTGTTGGTAGCTGCCGACGAACCCGGCGTAGAACCCGACACCGCACAGCACCAGTAACAACACCTCGGCCAGTGCGTCGACCTCGACGTGCGCGGCGAGTTCCCCGCTCTTGACGGCGTCGTTCACCGCCCAGACGAGGAATTCCCGGGTCAGCCGCACCGCGTCGTTCTCGTCCCGACGCAGTTCCGGATGCCGCTGCGAGTCCAATACCGCCGTAGCCAAAAACGCTGCGGTGCAAGGGTTCTGGGCGTCCACCTCCATTGCCACGGTGATGAAGGCGGCCACCCGGCCGATCAACGTGGTTTCACTGCGGGCGCGGTCGATGCCGGCGCTGACCACGAGTTCGTTGGTCCGGTCGGCCACTTCGGCGTACAAGACGCGCTTGCTGGCGAAGTAGTGATTGATCGCCGGCCGGGTCAGATCGGCGCGCACGGCGATGGCCTGGAATGTCGCACCGTCGTAGCCACGCTCACTGAACACCTGACGCGCAGCACGCACAATCCGCTTACGCGTCTCATCGGCCTTCGCGGCCGGGGGACGTCCCGGCCCGCGACTTGCCACTTGTGGCATTACTAGAGTGTGCCACCGCCACGGTGCGGCATCACCGCGTTCGCCGGGATGCCACGAAACTTGCCGGTTTGATAGTCCTCCAGCGCCTGCAGCACCTCTGCCCGCGTGTTCATCACGAACGGCCCGTAGTGGAAGACCGGCTCCCGAATCGGCTGCCCGCCCAGCAGGAGCACGTCCAGCACCGAGCGGCCGGCCGCGACGGAGATCCGGTCGCCGGGTCCCAGCACGGCCAGCTGGCCCTGCTTGATCGGGTGCCCTACCGGCCCGACGGACCCTTCGCCGGAGAGCACATACACCAGGGCGTTGAAGTCACGACTCCACGGAATATTAAGGCGTGCACCACTTTCGATCGTCGCATGCGCCATCGTGATCGGGGTGTGGGTAATGCCCGGCCCGCGGTGGCCGTCAATCTCGCCGGCGATCACACGGATCAGCGCGCCGCCGTCATCGGAGGAGAGCAGCTTGGCATCGGTGCCCTCGATGGCCTGGTATCGGGGCGTGGCGAACTTGTCCCGTTTGGGTAGGTTCACCCACAACTGGATCCCGTGAAATTTGCCGCCGCTATTTACCATCTCGACGGGCGGAGTTTCGATGTGTAGGATGCCCGAACCGGCCGTCATCCATTGCGTGGCACCGTCGGTTATCAGTCCGCCGCCACCATGGGAATCCTGGTGCGCGAACTTCCCATCGATCATGTAGGTCACGGTTTCGAAGCCGCGGTGGGGATGCCAGTCGGTTCCCCGTGGTTCGCCGGGTTCGTAGTCCACTTCGCCCATCTGGTCCATGTGCACGAACGGGTCGAGTGCGGCGGAACTGACGCCGGCGAACGCGCGCACCACCGGGAACCCCAGCCCCTCGTAGCCGCGCGGGCCGGTGGTGACCGATCGGACCGGGCGTTCGGTGTCGGCCGGAGCGGGTGGACCGATCCGGGTCAGGGTGAGTGTGTCTGCGGCGATAGCTGGCATTGGACGCCTCCTCGTTCGGTTGCCCGGTATAACCGGACTAGGGTCCACTTATTCCCGACCGGTCTACCCGGCTGGCTACGATGGCCTGGTGGACGACCCGGAGCCGGATCAGGCGCCCGCTCGCAACGTGCCCTACCTGCCCAAATGGCTCGGACTGGGCATCACGATCGGTGTCATCGCCGGGCTCGGCGCGGTCCTGTTCTATCTCGCGCTGAAATACACCGGCGAATTTCTGCTCGGTTACCTGGCCGGCTATCACGTGCCCACCCCGGTGGGCGAGGGTGGCGACCGTGGGTCCGCCGGGTTCGTCCGGGCGTGGGCCATTCCGCTGGTGACGACGGGCGGGGCGTTGCTCTCGGCGCTCATCGTGGCCAGGCTCGCCCCGGAAGCGACCGGGCATGGCACCGACGAAGCCATCGAGGCGGTGCACACCGATCCGCGCGCCATTCGCGGACGGGCGGTGTTGGTGAAGCTGGTGGCCAGTGCACTCACCATCGGGTCGGGCGGATCGGGCGGCCGGGAAGGCCCGACCGCGCACATCTCGGCAGGCTTCTGCTCGTTGCTGACCCGGCGGCTCAACCTGTCCGACGAGGACGGGCGCATCGCGGTGGCCCTGGGCATCGGCGCCGGCATCGGCGCGATCTTCGCCGCACCGCTGGGCGGGGCGGTGCTGGCGGCCTCGATCACCTACCGCGACGACTTCGACTACCGCAGCCTGCTGCCCGGCTTCATCACTTCGGGCACGGCGTACGCGGTGCTCGGCTCGTTCCTGGGCTTCGAGCCGCTGTTCGGCTACATCGACGCCGAATACCGCTTCGAGCGGGCCGGGCCGCTGCTGTGGTTCGTGGTGATCGGCGTGGTCGCGGCGGCTGTCGGCTACCTCTACGCCCGCACCTTCCACGCGTCTGTCACGCTGACGCGCCGCCTTCCGGGCGGTCCCATCGTGAAGCCGGCGGTGGGTGGGTTACTGGTCGGGTTACTGGGCCTGCTGATTCCGCAGGTGCTCAGCAGTGGCTACGGGTGGGCGCAACTGGCCGCCGATCGCGGCACGCTGCTGTCGATCCCGCTGTGGATCATCGTGGTGCTGCCCGTCGCCAAGATCGTCGCCACCTGTCTGTCGATCGGTAGCGGCGGATCGGGCGGGTTGTTCGGGCCCGGGATCGTGATCGGCGCGTTCGTCGGCGCCGCCGTGTGGCGGCTGGGCGAGCTGACGGGCCTGCCCGGGGTGCCCGAACAGCCCGGCATCTTCGTGGTGGTCGGCATGATGACCTGCTTCGGCAGCGTCGCCCGCGCCCCGCTGGCGGTCATGATCATGGTCGCCGAGATGACGGGGTCGTTCTCAGTGGTGCCAGGCGCGATCCTGGCCGTCGGTATCGCGGCGCTGCTGATGTCGCTGACCAACGTCACCATGTACGAGGCGCAGCGGCTCGACCGCCAAACCGCACTGCAGGAGCGGGAGGCGGCCCAACGCGCCCGCAATGCCGCCCCGGATCAGGACTGATCGCGAGCCGAACTCGCCGCGTCCTTCTCACTTGATGCGCCCTCGTGGGCCAAGTCCCCACCCGCGCTCTCCAGGTGGGCGCGGACGAACCACTGGTACTGCTCGAGCTGACCCGCGTGGCCGATCAGCAGATCCTGGGTGACCGGGTCGAGTTCCTCGGTCTCCTCGATGCTCTTGCGGAGATCTTCGATGACTCCGGTGTAGACCAGGTCCAATGCGGCCAGGTGGGACTGTACGCAGTCACGGCCGATCGAGTAGTCGTCCCAGGTGCGGTCCCGCACGATCGCGCCAGGGGTGCCTTCCGGTGAACCGCCCAGCGCCGCAATGCGCTCGGCGACCTCGTCGGCGTACTCGCGGACCGTTTTCACCTGCGGGTCCAGCATCTCGTGCACGCCGATGAAGTTCGGCCCGACCACATTCCAGTGCACGTGCTTGAGCGTCAGATGAAGATCGTTGTAGGTGCTCAGTTGCTTCTGCAACAGCTCGGTGAGCCGCACTCCCTGCTTGTCGCTCAAGCCCGGAATTGTGAACTGCGCCATGGATTTCTCTCCTGATTTCGCCTGCACGGTTTTTGCTCTTCGCTTGGGTACCCGATGGCCCGGTCCCTAATCGCTACACAAAGCGGCTACAGAAACCGGATGTGCTGCACCGGCAGTCGTGCGCCACGGCGGGGCTCGTACGCCAGTCCGCTGGCTTCGAGCAATCGGACCACGCGGTGGCGGTGGGGCCGCATCGGCTCGAGGAGCTCGAGCATTCCTGCGTCGTCGACCGGTCGGCCGATCAGCGTCCAGCCGATCATCTTCGGGACGTGGTAGTCGCCGACGGACACCGCGTCGGCGTCACCGAATGCCCGCTGCGCGGTCTCCGCGGCGGTCCACACGCCCACTCCGGGAAGCGTCATCAGCGCCGCGCGGGCCTGCACCGACGGCACCGACACCAGCCGTTCCAATGACGACGCCCGGCGGGCGGCGCCCGCCACCGTCTGCGCCCGCCCGGGATCGACGTTGGCCAGGTGGAACTCCCAGGACGGGATGTGGCGCCACGCGTCCGCCGATGGGGGCACCCGCATGCCGTCCGGCGCCGGACCGGGGGCGGGAGTCCCGTACTTGGTCACCAGCACCCGCCAGGACCGAAAGGCGTCCGCGCCGGGCACCCGCTGCTCGATGATCGCCGGGATCAGCGCTTCCAGCACCCGACCCGTCCGGCCCAGCCGCAAGTGCGGCACCCGCTGCTGTGCGGCGGCGACGGTCGGATGGTGCGGGACGAAGTCCGAATCGTCGTCATCGGCGCCCAACAGCGCGGGCAGCGCCTCGACAAACTCGGCCGCTCCGTCACCCCATGCCGAGCAGTGCACCTCGGCGACGCCCGCACGACTGATCCGCGCCGTGACCGGGCCGCTGCCAAGCAGGCTGGTTCGCCAGATCGTGCCGTCGCCCACGGGCCGAAAGCACGGGTCCCGGGGACCCCGCCGCAGCGGCGCCAGCGTATGCCCGAAGCTGACCGCGCCGGGGAACGTGACGGTTCGCGCGATGGTCAACCCGGCGCTTCTCCTATCCGATAGCCGAACGGTTGTCCGTTTCGCGGCTTCATCGATTGACCCTCAACTATGTCGCAAGTCAGGATGACGTTTGTGATGACGCCGTGACGACGCCATTTGACGACCCGCAGGCCGAACTGGCATGGATGTTCCTGCAGAACCTGTGCCAGGGCGGAGACTTGGAAGAAGGCTTCGCGCTGCTGGCCGACGACTTCACCTACTGGAGCATCGTCACTCGCAGAACTTTGGACAAGGAGACGATGCGCCGGGCCAACGAGCGGCGCATGCAGGTCTTCGATGTCAGCCACATCGACCTCCTCCGCTGCGTCAACGAGGGCGAGACGGTGGTAATCGAGGGGCAGACCGAAGGCGTCACCGGCGACGGCAGCAAATACGAGAGCCCGTTCGTCTGCATCTTCGAGACGCGCGACGGCATGATCACCTCGCTGCGGGAATACAGCGATACCCAGTCGTTCGCGCGGATGTTCTCCTAGTCGAGTTTTACGTCGAGTTTTAGGCGCCTGCTAGACGCCTAACCGAGGGTGATCTCGGCCTTGTTCGGGTAGAAGGCGACGTGCCCGGCGATCGCGGCTACCGCGGGATAGGGCTGTTCGTAGGTCCAGATCGCGTCCGCGACCGTGTCGCCGGCCGTGGTGGTCACGCTGTAGTAGCTGGCTTCACCCTTGAACGGGCAGTAGCTGCTGGTATCGGTGCGCGTCAGCCGCTCTTGCACCACATCTGCGAGCGGAATGTATTGCACCACAGGCAAACTCGCCTCCCGCAACGCCAACGCAGCGGTGGTGTCGGCGATCAGTTCGCCGTTGATGCGCACCTGCACCCGGCTCGGGTTGGGTTCGATGGTGATGGGGTGCCCGGCACTGGGCTCTTTGATTTCCGGATGGCTCATGGTTATCTGCAACACCTCTCGTCGGTCAGCATTCCCGGCCAAATGCGTAGCGGTGATACTGCGCCATGTTCCGCAATGCGGGTACCGCGGACATGGCGCGCCCCAGCAGGCGTATCGGCGCCGACACCAGCTCGAAGGTGTCGCTGTCGAACACCGACTGCCACTGCAGCAGTCGCAAGCCCGGCACGGCCGCCAAGATGTCGGCGGGCGTGTCAATCCCCCAGTGCAGGGTCGAGCCGGAACGACGGACGACGGAATTGATCACCTGCGTCCTGATCCCGAACGTGTTGAACGCGTCGAACTGCAGTTCACCGGAACCGAACCGGTCGACGACGCGACGCAGCAGCATCAATCCGTCTTCCTTGGTCAGGTACATCGTCAGTCCCTCGCCGATGAACAGGGCAGGACGATCCACCGGGATCTCGGCCAGCCAGCCCGGATCCGTCACCGACGCCGGCAATGTCACGCATCCGGCGCGCTGCGGATAGACCCGGTTGCGCAGCTCGATCACCTCCGGGTAGTCGACGTCGTACCAGCGCACCCCCGGACCCGGGTCGATGCGAAAGACCCGGGCATCCAGCCCGCACCCAACGTGGAGCACAACGGCCGCGTCGTAGACAGCGAGGAATTGGCGCACCCAGGTGTCGAAGTGGGCGGTCCGGATCGCCACCGACGGTGCCCGGCGGGGCGTGATGGTGGTGACGCCCCAGTCGTAATCGATGCGCGCCACCGCCGCCTTCGCGTACTGGTCGCGCAGGATCGGCTGCGGCGCGTCAGCATCGAGCGCCTTGGCGTACAACGTCGCGAGCATGGTCTGCGGCGGCCCGTTGAGATCGACGTGAACCCGGTCCACGGGCGCCAGCTTAGGCCCGCAGACCGGCCAGGATCATCTCCGCGAAGGTGTCGCCGATCTCAGTCAGCGTGTTGCGCCCGCCCGGGACATACCAACGATGGATCCAGTTGTGCATGCCCAGGATGCCGAGCATGACCAGGCGCGGGTCCAGATCGGCGCGGAACACGCCGGATCTGATCCCCTCGCTGACGATGGCGGCCAATGTCTTGCCGTAGGCATCGGCGTTGGCGACGATGTCTCGTGCCTCGAAAGTGGCTGACAGGTGCTGACTTTCGCTGAACAGCAAGAAGAGCTCCGGGTGCTCGGTGAGCCCTTCTACGAAGGCGCGCAAGGCATAGCGGAGCTTTTCGTCGGCAGTCAGATTCGACGCGAGGGCCTCACGGCAACGCCGCGTCATCTGGTAAGCGGGTCGCTCGATCAACGCGACGAACAACTCCTCCTTGGACCGGACGTAGGAGCACAGCGAGGCGCGGTCGATGCCCACTTCGATGGCGACGTCTTCCAGCCTGGCCCGCGCGAACCCTTCCCGACGGAACAATTCCATCGCGACTTTTCGGATCAGCTGCCACCGTTCGTCGTCGGCACGGCGCGCATTGCCGCTTTGCTGGCTTGCGACTGAAATCTCCGTCCCCCCTACGCCGTCGGCACCTCTCAATTTATCAAGATGATCTCAGAACTCGCCCGCGTTCGGCTAGATTCTGCGGCGTGCAGCCAATTGACCGGTGATAGTGGCGGCCCTTTGCTCGATCTGCCAATCTGTATGTTTACCGTCGTTTCGAAAGCAGCTCGGCCGGCGGTGCAACACGCGAACGAACCATGGACATCCCCGAATGGCGCAGGTTGAACTGAGGCACGCTGGGCCCCCGCTCGATGCCGTGATCTCCTGCGCACCCGCCCGACAGTCTGGCGAAGTTGACCGGCTGCGCGCGCTGGCCTCCTTTGCGGTGCTCGATACGCCCGCCGAGAAGGTGTTCGACGACCTCGCCGCCCTCGCGGCGCACGTCTGTGCCGCACCCATCGCGTTGATCAGCCTCGTGGATGCCGAGCGGCACTGGTTCAAGGCTCGACACGGACTCGACCTCACCGAGGTTGCCCGGCGCCACTTTTTCTGTGCTCACGCGCTGTACAGCACCGACACGATGACGGTTGCCGACGCTCGGGTTGATCCACGCTTCGCCGCCATACCCCTGGTGGTCGACCGGCCGCAGCTGCGCTTCTATGCCGGCGCCCCGTTGCGCACCGCCGACGGGCACGTGCTGGGCACGTTGTGCGTGCTCGACACCAAGACCCGCGTGCTCGACGAGCCCGCGCGCCGGTTCCTGACCGTGCTTGCGGACCAGGTGATCAGCCAATTGGAGATGCGACGGCAGGGCGCCGCATTGCGTCAACAGCAACGGATGCTGGCCGCTGTGCTGGAGCACACCGACGTCCTGATCTACGCCAAGGACGTCGACGGGCGCTTCGTGATGTCCAACGCCGCCCTACAACGGGTGACGCAGGTAACGGGCGGCCTGATCGGCCGCACCGACCACGAACTGTTCCCGATCGACATCGCCGACGAATACCGGCGCCATGACACCCACATCATGGCCACCCGTGAACGTCAGGTCTTCACCGAAGATCTGATTCATCCCGACGGATCCACGCACACTTACCGGTCCACCAAGTTCCCACTGATCAACGACGCAGGCGAAGTCATCGGCATCGGCGGAGTGTCAACGGATGTCACCGAGCTCGATGCCGCACGCGCGGCGCACGAGGCCGCCGAGCAACGCTGGCGCGCGTTGATCGAACAGTCCCCGGTCGCCATGGCCGTGGTCAGCGCCGACGGACAGGTCGCCTATGCCAATCCTCAAGCCATTGCCATGTGCGGGATGGACGCGGGAACGCGCGTGCAGAGCCGGTGTGCGTTCGACTTCCTGCCCGCCGGGGTACGTGGCACCGGCCGTCAACTGCTGGGTGGGTTGCTGGCGGGCGGGGCACCGCTGCGCGCGCACCAGAGCCTGCTGCAGCGGGCGGATGGAACACGAGTTACGGCAGAGATCAACGCCACGCTGATCACCTACCATGGCGTCCCGGCGGTGCTGCTGGAAATGCGCGACGTGACCGCCGCCGCGGCCGCCCGCGCGGCACTCGAACGTTTCGCCTCGACCGACCCGCTGACCGGTCTACTAAATCGCCGCGGGTGGGATACGAGCCTTTCGGCGCTGCTGCCGCACGTCCGCCAGGACGCTGCGCCGTGGGTGATAGCGCTGTTCGACTTCGACCACTTCAAGGCATACAACGATGCCTACGGGCACCCGCAAGGCGATGAATTGCTGCGCAACTTCGCTGGCACCGCACGTGCCGCACTACGGGCGCACGATCTTTTCGCCCGGTGGGGTGGCGAAGAGTTCATTCTCGCCCTTCCCGAGACGCCACCCCAGGAAACCCTTTCCCTTTTGAATCGCATCCGGGCATGCATTCCCGCGGGCCAAACCTGCTCGGTCGGGTATACCACCTGGCTACCGCCGGAATCGCTCACGCAGGCCGTGAACCGCGCCGACGCCGCGCTCTACCAGGCGAAAACGCTGGGCCGCGACCGGATTGAACACGCGTGAGGCGGGCCCACACCTGAGCTAGCCCGAGCGGCTTTTGCCCTTGCGCATATCCGCCCAGAAGCGCGCCGCTTCGCGAATCGATTCCTCGACCGGGCGCGGCTGCCAACCCAACTCGCGAACCGCCTTGCCGTGGTCGACATCGGCTTCGGCGCGCATCATCCGCACCGAGGCGAGGCTCAGTTCGGCGTCCTTGCCGGTGAGCCGGGCCCGCAGGCTGCCCAGCGCGCCGAGGGCGTACAGCACCGGCACCGGAATCGACCGTTGCGGCGGCGACACCCCCGCCTCGTCGGCGGCGATGCGCACCACATCGCTCAGGGGGATCATCCGTTCGGAGATCAGGTACTTCTCACCGTTGCGACCCCGCTCGGCGGCCAGGATCATCGCCCGCGCGGCATCATCGACGCCTACGACTTCCAGCTGGATGTCCTTCATCAGGAAGGGCAGCTTGCCGAAGACCGCGCCCGCGATGAACGCGCCGTGCGGAGTGCGGCCCCAGTCTCCGGCGCCGTAGGTCGTCGAGACGCACATCGCGACAGCGGGCAGGCCATGATCGGCGACATAGCGCAGCACCAGATCCTCGGCCTGCACCCGGGATTGGACGTAGGGAGTGACCTTGCGGTCCGGGCCGATTCGGTCGGATTCGGTGGCCACGTGGCCGTGGCGACGGTCCACCGTGGCGTAGGTGCTGGTGAACACGAATCTGCGCAGACCGGCCGCAACCGGTTCTGCAACGGCGACGTCCAGCACGTTGCGCAGGCCCTCGACGTTGGTGCGGAACAACGGCGAGGGGTCGCGCAGCCACGCGCGGGTGTCCACGACGCAGTAGTAGACGTCGTCGCAGCCGTCCATCGCCTCCCGCACCGCGTCGGTGTCGAAAACATCGCCGTGAAAGCGGGTGACGTCCAGGTCGTCGATCGAGCGGGTATTCGCCGACGGGCGCACCATGACGCGCACCTGGTTGCCGTCCTGGACGAGCAGCCGGGTCACATGCGACCCGAGGAAACCGTTGGCGCCGATCACCAGTTTCGGTGTGGCGCTCACGAAGTGCCGCCGTACTGCGACTGAAATTGCGCGGCGTCGTCGTCCAGATTGCCGTGTTCCTGCGCGATATGGCACCACTTGAGCGCGGCCTGCACGAAGCGCAGTGGGTTGTAGATGTCTTCCTGCTGGCGCCACAACCCGTCACCGGCGTAGGTGATGATCGAGATGTTGGTCGCGGTGATCACGCTGCCGTCGCCCGGGTCGCGCATCGGGTTGTCCAGTTCCATGATGATGCGCCCGGTGGGTTCGTCGATGACCGACCACAGCGAGGGGAACTCCACCATGTGGCTACCCGGGAACGACGTCATCGTCCGCTGGATCCAGGTCCGCACTTCGTCGCGGCCGTGCATGGTGCCCGCCGCGTGTTCGATGTAGAGCACGTCGGGTGTGTAGTGCTGCACCCAGGCGTCCCAGTCGTGTGTTTCGGCGGCTTGCGCGACCGTCTCCTCGAATTTTTCGAAGGCGGCCGCCAGTTCGGCGCGCGGGAATTTCGGGCCGCTCACGAGCCGTTACACCTCACGGGCGGAGTGTAGCCTGGGGCTGCTCAGAGTCCACCAGAACCCGGGCCAGGTGAGGAGACAGCAATGACGAGCACACAGAAGGCCATCTTGGCCGGTGGCTGCTTCTGGGGCGTGCAGGACCTGATCCGCAAGCAACCCGGGGTGATCTCCACACGCGTGGGCTACACCGGCGGCGAGGTCCCCAACGCCACCTACCGCAATCACGGCAACCACGCCGAGGCCGTCGAGATCGTCTTCGAGCCGTCGGTGACCGACTACCGGACCATCCTTGAGTTCTTCTTCCAGATCCACGACCCGAGCACGAGGAACAGGCAGGGCAACGACCGGGGCCCCAGCTACCGGTCGGCCATCTTCTACACCGACGAGGAGCAGAAGCGGGTGGCCCTGGACACCATTGCCGACGTCGACGCGTCCGGCCTGTGGCCCGGCAAGGTAGTGACCGAGGTCAGCCCGGCCGGGGACTTCTGGGAAGCCGAACCCGAGCATCAGGATTACCTGCAGCGCTACCCCAACGGGTACACCTGCCACTTCGTGCGGCCGGGCTGGAAGCTGCCGCGCCGCGCCGAGGCGAACCGCTAGCGGCGGTGCACCACGATGCGCCCGCCGTCTTTGGGCGTGTAGGCGACACCTCGGGAGTGCCGGCGCTCGCCGGGTGCGGTTGTCGTCTCAATGGTGAACTCGCGCAACACCGTACGTAACACCACGTCCATCTCCATGTTGGCGAACGCGGCACCCACGCACCGGCGGGTGCCGCCGCCGAACGGGATCCACGCGAACGCCGACGGCTTGCCGCCGAGGTAACGCTGCGGGTCGAAGCGCTCGGGATCGGCGAAAACATCGGGGTTCTCGTGAATCTGCCCGATGTTGACGATGATCGAGTCGCCGCGCGGAATGACCCACTCGCCCAACTGATACGTCTCGGGGTACACGTGCCGGCCCGCCAGGTCGATCACGGTCCGCGCCCGCTGCACTTCGAGAATGGTCGCCTGCCGCAGTTCGCTGCCGCCGTTGTCGGCCTCGTCGACCAGGTCGGCCAATATCTGCCGGTGACGGGTGATCCGTTCGAATGCCCAGGCGAGCGTGGACGCCGTGGTCTCGTGGCCGGCCGCCAGCAGCGCCAGCAGCTCGTCGCCGATGTCCTTGCGGGACATGACCGAACCGTCTTCGTAGCGACTGCGCAGCATCAGGGCCAGCACGTCGTTGCGGTCGGCGAAGTCGGGGTCCGAGCGCTCCAGGTCGATCAGGCGGTCGATGACCCGGTCGTAGTTCCGCCGGAATTCAACCAGCCTGCCCCATGGGCTGTACCGGCCGTACGTTCGTTTGGGTATCGGGACCGCGGCCAGGCGTGAGCCCAGCGTGACCCACGGCGGGATGATGCGGCGCAGTTCGTCGAGTTCGGCGCCGTCGGCGCCGAAAACGGCTCGCAGGATGGCATTGAGGGTGATGTGCATCATCGAGGGCAGCGTCGGAAACAACTGTCCCTCCGGCCAATTCGCCGTCTCCCGTAGGGTTTCTTCCTCGATGATGGCTTCGTAGTTCTTCATGCTCTTGCCGTGGAACGGCGGCGCCAGCAATCGCCGCCGGCGGCGGTGGTCGTCCCCTTCGAGTCCGAACACCGATCCCGAGCCGAACATCCGGCTCAGATTGGGCTGAATGTTGCCCAGCGCGTCGGGACTGGTGGTGAAGACCTGCTTGGCCAGTTGCGGCTCACCGATCACCACCAGCCGGCCGTACATCGGGATGTGCACCGTGAAGACGGTCCCGTGGCGGTCGGCCAGCCGCCGCATCATCCCCCGCCGGAAGATCGAAAAACCCAAGCCCTGCAACAACTTCGGCATGCGCGCCGCCGGAGGCAAGTTGACCTCGAGGGAGGCCGGTGCGTCGGTGATGGCGTGGCTCATAGAGGTGGAACTCCCAACGACTACACCCCAACACGGGGGTTGGTACTGCGGTGTACCAAGTGCTTTCCCCGTACGGTACTCTGTGGTACCACAGGCTGACAAGCATTTGGCCGAAAGGAGCCGGTCGTGACGGCAATAGCTGGCGAGACGGTTCTGAGCGAGCCCGATCCGTTCCGGCGTCGCCTGCTGGACGGCTTGGATGCCTCGATCTGCGAGCGCGGATACCGCGCGACCACCGTCGCCGACATCGTCCGCCACGCACGGACATCCAAGCGCACGTTCTACGACCGCTTCGCCAGCAAGGAAGAGTGCTTCCTGGAGTTGTTGCGGCTCGAGATCGACATCATGGCCGCCGACATCCGCGACGCGGTCGACCCCGAGGCCGACTGGCAGGTCCAGATCCGTCAGGCGGTCGAAGGCTACGTCGGCAGCATCGAGTCGCGACCGGCGATCGCCCTGAGCTGGATTCGTGAGCTTCCGTACCTGGGCGACGTCGCCCGGCCCGTCCAGCGCCAGGGCCTGGACCTGCTGACCAACCTGCTGATCGACCTGAGCGGCAGCCCGGGGTTCCGCCGGGTCAACCTGCCGCCGCTGAGCGTCCCGTTGGCGGTGATCCTGTTGGGCGGTCTGCGGGAACTCGTCGCGCTGGCGGTCGAGGACGGCAGGTCCACCCGCGACATCGTCGAACCTGCCGTGGACGCTGCCATCGCATTGCTCGGACCGCGGGCCTAGGCTCGGTTGCCATGCGCCTGTCTACGCGAAACCAGCTCAAGGGGACCATCACCGAAATCGATCTCGGCAGCGTGATGGCAATCGTCAAGATCCGCCTCGACGGCGGCGATCAGACCGTCACCTCTTCCATCACCAAGGACGCGGCGACCGATCTCGGCCTGCAGGTCGGCCAGCCGGCCACGGTGTTCATCAAGTCCACCGAAGTCACCATCGGCGTCGATTAACCGATGGCACCGACCATGCGGGCTGAGCGTTTCTATGCAGACACCAAAAAGGTTGTGCTGGAAGATGTTCCGATTCCGGAGCCGGGCCCCGGCGAAGTTCTGGTCAAGGTGGCGTTCTGCGGGATCTGCCATTCGGACCTGAGTCTGATCAACGGCACCTTCCCGGCCCAGACGCCGGTGGTGACCCAGGGCCACGAGGCCGCGGGCACCATCGCCAAGCTCGGCCCCGACGTGACCGGCTGGGCCGAGGGCGACCGGGTGGTGGTGGCCGCCGGCCGCCCCTGCCTGCGTTGCCCGAACTGCCGGCGCGGCGATGAGTCGAATTGCCTGCGCATCCAATTGATGGCGTTCGCCTACGACGGCGCGTGGGCCGAATACACCCTCGCCCAGGCGCAGGGCCTGACCCGGGTGCCGGACAACGTGCCGCTGGAGCAGGCCGCGATCCTGGCAGACGCGGTGTCCACTCCGTTCGGTGCCGTCGTGCGCACCGGCAAGGTCGCAGTCGGGGAATCGGTCGGGGTCTGGGGCGTCGGCGGTGTCGGCACCCATATCGTGCAGCTGGCGCGCCTGGTCGGTGCGGTGCCGGTGATCGCCCTCGACATCAACCCCGCCGTACTGGACCGGGCGCTCGAGATCGGCGCGGACTATGCGTTCGACACCCGGGACGAGGCGCTACAGGACAAGATCGCCGAGGTCACCGGCGGCCGGAAGCTGGACGTGGCGTTCGATGCCGTCGGCCTGAAGGCGACCTTCGAGCAGGCGCTGGATTCCCTGACCTCCGGTGGGCGGTTGGTCGGGGTGGGCATGAGCGCGGAGTCACCAACGGTGGGACCCACCGCGATGTTCGGGCTGAGCCGTAAGCAGGCGCTGGGCCACCTCGGCTATCAGAACGTCGACATCGAAACCTTGGCGAAGCTGGTTTCGGCTGGGCGCCTTGATCTTTCGCGATCCATCAGTGAGATCATCGGGCTGGAAGACATCCACGCCGGCATCGAGAAGCTGGAGCGCCAGGAAGGCAACCCGATCCGGATCCTGGTACAGCCGGGCTAGAGGCGCAGGAACGCCCGCAGCCGGTCGAGCACCAGATCGGGTCGCTGCCAAACGATCCAGTGCCCGACGCCCGGAACCAGCTCGGCCTCGAAATCGGTGATGTGGTCGGCATAAGAATCGCTCAGATCCGGCGTGATCACCGGGTCATCGGTGCCGGTCAGCCAGCGCACCGGCACCTCCACCCGCACGTCGTCATACTCGCCGCGCATCCAGCTCAGCATCTCTTTGGTCTGGAAGGACCGGTACCACCGAGAACCGGCCTCGGCGTGGCCCGGCTCGCGCATCCGGTCGATGTAGAGCTGGATGGCGTCGTCGGGCAGGTTGAACCCGCCGCCCACCCAGTTCCCCAGGGCGCGGGCGAAGCGCGCCTTGGGGTCGCGAAGCAGGCGGGGACCGATGACCGGCAGCGAGACCGGAATCTGGTACCAGAGCCGCCAGATGTTGCGGACCGCCCCGAGATCTCGCTTCACCCACGGCGCCACGGTGTTCATCCCGAAGAACCCGGTCACCTTTTCGGGATGACGCAGCATCAGGATGAAGGCCACCGGGCCACCCCAGTCGTGCGCGGCCAACCGCACCTGCGCAACCCCCAGCCGGTCCAGCACGGCCGCGAGGTCGTCGGCCATCTCGGCCTTGGTGTAGCTCGAGCGCGGCGCCGAACTCCAGCCTGCGCCCCGCAGGTCGGGGCAGAGCACGCGGTAGCCGTCGGCGGCCAGCGGGCCGATCAACTCGTGCCACTCCCACCAGTTCTCCGGGAAGCCGTGCACCAGCATCACGGCCGGCCCTCCGGCCGGTCCGGCGTCGGCGACATGGATCGTGACACCCCCGCCCACATCGACAAACCGGTGTTCGACGCCTTCGAGCGTGGGCAGAGTACTCATGAGTTGAGAACGTAGTGTCCTAGCGCAGGAACCGCTCGACATAGGGCGCGAAGCGGTCCCGCAGATCGGCTTCGTTCAGCCCGAACATCTCGAAAGACGTTTCGACGCTGCCGAGCCGGCCACGCCGATGGCCTGCGAGGTAATCGGTGACCGCGCCCCGGGCCGCCTCCGTGAACGGCTCACCCGCCAGGGCATAGACCCGTTCGGCCAGGCCGAGCTCGTCGGCCATGAAGTCGTCGAAGCGAACGTCGATCGAGCGATCCGGACCGATGGTGTCCCGGTCGCGGACGAGCGCATTGAGCATCTGCTCGAGCCGGTCGATCCAGTACCCGGCGATCTGCCGCACCGGCACCGGCGACCGGTGCATGCGCGCGGAGTAGGTGATCATCGCGACCATCGACAGCGCGACGGGAACCGGATCGCGGTGGGTGAACACGACGATGCCGTCTCCGAAGACCCGATCGAGGACCGGCACCTGCTCGAGGTGCTGGGGCGACTTGAGCAACCAGCGCTGGCCGCCGCGAAGGAACTGCATGGCCTTCAGTTGCGTCGCCAGGTATTCGTAGTGCGGCGTCTGATCGTGGGCCTGGTAGTAGTCGCGCCAGCGCGGCACATGGGCGAGCGTCTCGAACAGCATGGTGGAGAAATCGTTGGCCAGCAGCTGGATCTCCTCGTGCACGTGCTCGGTGGTCATCTCATGCATGAGCGCGAAATGTGGCATCACCAGGTTGATCACGCTGACCGCCATATCCATCCGGATCCGTCGCGGATCCGGTTCCTGGCCGGCCTCGGCCGGCAGCGGGAAGGGCTCGTTGCTCTCCCAGTACGGCATGGTGCGGAACGTCGGCGGCGCCGCCAGCAGGTTGTGCAGATGGGTGGTGCCGGTGCGGGGCAGGCCCGCGATGACGACCGGCGAGCGCAACCCGATGTCGTTGATCTCGGGATGCCGGTTCAACAGGTCGGCCAGCAGCAGGCGGTTCTTGAGCAACTGCAGCAGTTGGCCGTAGAAATTGACCACGCCGGCCCCGTGCACGCCGTCGATCTCCCGCAGCGCCGCCAGGTAGACGTCGAGTCGTTCCCGGTAGTCCGCGGGACCGAAATCGTGCAGGCCGGTGTCGGCACTGGCCCGGGCGTGCAGCGCCTCGGCGTCCAGCGGGCAGTCCGCGGCCAGCCCGGCCATCATGTCCAGGATCGGCTGGGCCTCCGGGCTGAACCGGGGGTTGGCGAGGTCGTCTAGTTGAACGGTGGCGGTCACGGCGACTTATGTTACTCTGAGTTTCGTAATGGTAGTAGACTTCGGCCGCCCCCGCGATCCGCGTATCGACGCCGCGGTGCTGGCCGCCACCGTGGAGTTGCTCGCCGAGACCGGGTATGCGGGACTGGCGGTTTCGGCCATCGCCGAGCGGGCCGGCACCTCTAAGCCGGCGATCTACCGGCGCTGGCCCAGCAAGGCGCACCTCGTCCACGAGGCGGTGTTCCCGATCGACGCCGCGACGGCAATTCCCGACTCGGGGTCCCTGCGCCAGGACATGCGCGAAATGGTCTGCCGCACAATGGCCGTGCTGACCACGCCGGCGGCCAGGGCCGCGCTGCCGGGGCTGATCGGCGAGATGGCCGCCGATCCCAGCCTGCATTCGGCACTGCTGCAACGGTTCTCCGGCCTGATCGGCGGCACGCTGGCCGGGTGGCTGGACGAGGCCGCCGCGCGCGGCGACGTGCGTGCCGACGTGACCGCGGCCGAACTGGCCGACGCGGTCGCCGGGGTCATCCTGCTTGCCCTGCTCACCCGCCCGAACGGCCTCGACGACGCCTGGATCGATCGCACCACCACGTTGCTCCTGAAAGGAATCAGCGCATGAAGCACGAATCGACGACCGCGTGGCGGGAGTTGTTGAGCGCACTGGGCGACCTCGACAGCTCCTTCCTCGAGGGTGACCGCGCGGTCACCGACGAGCGGCACGTGGCCGACGGCTACCGTATGCTCGCCGCCACCCTCGGGGTCGCGTTCGACAGCTACCTGTTCACCGAGCCCGGCCGCCCGCAGTTCGTGGCGGTCAACACGCCTTTCCGGCGCGACCGCCGATGGGGCGGCGACAACACCGACGCGTACTACTACATGTGCCCGGTCGACCCCGACCGGCACTACCGCATCAGCGGCAATAAGGGTGACAGCGTGTACTTTTCGGTCACCGCGTACAACGAGCCCTCGCCTGGGGCATGGTCAGACCGGGTGGTGGCGATCGTGCGCGACACCGATCTCGACATCGACGCCGACGGCAACTTCTCGTTCGAGTTCCCGCCGACGCCCGACGCGGCCGCCCTGATGACCCGGGACTACCAGGCCGACCCACTGACCGGTCGCCCAGTGGTCTGGAATATCGAGGCGCTCGATGAACCCGACCCGATCGCACACGGGGACAACGAAACCGCCGACCGATTGCGGGCGGCGGCCACCTGGTTACGCACCATGTTCGCGATCGTGCCGCTGCCGGTCGGCAGCCGGGCCGACGGGCAGCATTCGCTGGGACACGAAGTCGCCCATACCGCAAACCAATTCGCAGACCCCTACCAGGTTCCCGACGCCAACTTCGGCTGGTCGGCGCGCGACGCCTGCTACGCCTACGGAAGTTTCGTACTGGACGACGAAGAGGCGCTCGTGATCACGCACCGGCCGCCGTCGTGCCGATTCTGGAACATGGTGGTGTGGAACCAGTTCATGGCGACCTACGGCCCCGCGGAAGGTCCCGATGCCCGTTGGTCGGTCAACGGGCACAGCGCGGTGCCCAACGCTGACGGCTCGGTGACGATCGTGTTGTCCCGGAACAGGACCGAGCATCCCAATTCGCTGACCACGCTTGGCTATCCGCGCGGGAATCTCGCATTCCGATGGTTCCTCGCGGACAGTGTGCCGGCACGCCCGCAAGTCGAACTCGTCAAGGTGTCCGACGCGCCCACTGCGGCGCACTAGGTTTCGCGGACCAGCTCGATCGCGCGGCCCAGTGTCGAGAGTTTGGCATCGAGCGTCTCCCCGGCGGGATAGAGCCGGACGGTGTCCACACCAGCGTCGCGCCAGACCGCCAGGCGGGCCCGCACCCGCTCCTCGGTGCCGATCAGCGTGGTGGCCAGCACCATGTCGTCGGTGACCAGGCCGGTCGCTCCGGCACGGTCGCCGGCCTGCCAGCGTTCCCGCACCGCCGCGGCCGTCTCAGCCCAGCCCTGCCGGCTGTAGGCCTGGTTGTAGTAGTTCGTGGTGGCCGACCCCATGCCGCCGAGGCTGAACGCGAGTTCCGCCTTGCGGGTGGCAACCATATCGCGCAACGCGTCTTCGTCCGGTGCGAAAGCGACTTCGGCGCCCTGACAGATGTCGATGTCGGCGCGACGGCGACCGGCGGACGCCAGGCCCTCGTCGAGATGCGCGAAGTAGGCGTCGTCGGCGCCTTCTGGGACGAAGCTGGTGCCCAGCCATCCGTCAGCGATCCTTCCGGTCAGCCGCAACATCGCCGGTGACAGGGTGGCCAGGTAGATCGGGATGGCGTGTTCCGGGCGAGTCGACAACCGCATCGGTTTTCCGTCCCCGCCGGGGCGCGGAATCTGAATCTCCTTGCCGGAGTATGAGATTCTGCCGCCTTCGAAGGCTTGGCGGATCACCTCGACGGTTTCGGTGACCCTGGCCAGCGGGCGCGCGAACGCGACGCCGTGCAGGCCTTCGATCACTTGGGGGCCCGAGGCCCCCAGACCCAGCAGGAACCGCCCGCCGGAAAGGTTGGACAACGTAATCGCGGTCTGGGCGATCAGCACCGGCGAGCGGGTACCGACCTGAATGACCCCGGAGCCGAGCAACATCCGATCGGTTCGGGCCACCAGGTACCCCAGCGCCGACGGCGCATCGGCGCCCCATGCCTCGGCCACCCAGCAGACGTCGAGCCCGAGTCGCTCGGACTCGACCACAAAGTCGGCGGTCTGTCTGGCGTTCGGGCCCGCGGACAGTTCGACGGTGGTGGCGGTCCGCATCAGCGGACCCCGTGTTCGGCCAACCTCTTGATCGCCGCCAGCGTCTTGTCGATCGCGGCCTCGAACTCCCGTAGCCGCACGAACACGATCTTCTGTTCCTTGTCCGGCATGGCGTCGATGGCGCTGGACAACCCGGACCGGCCCGGCCCCAGCTGGGTCCAGAACGACAACGCGGTGCCGCCGTCCCGGGAGGTCAGCCGAAACCGCCAGATAGCCGACGGGGTTTCGGGTTCCCCTACTGCCCAGGCGAATTCGTGCGGCTCGTCACAGGCGATGATCTGTGAGGTGGTGGACCACCGGCCGAACGCGTCGTGCTCGTTGTGCCCGATGAACCGGGATCCGAGCCGCGGACCGGTGGCGCCGTCCAGCCACTCGACGGCCAACAGCTCGTTGCTGAGGGTCGGCATCAGCTCGATATCGGAAATCAAATCCCAGACTCGGTGCTGGTCGGCGTCGACCCACGTCGTGCCTTCTACCGTCGGGGTGTCCGAATACCGTGCGCCGGTCCATTGCACCAAGCCATTGTCCACCCAATGTGGCGCCGAGGCTGCGTCCAGGGTGACCCGATGTCGAAGTGACACACCCTGGACGCAGTCTCGGCGCCATCGGCCCGGCCTCGTCCCTTACGCGGCTACCAACTCCAACTCGGCGGGCGCGGTGGGCTTGCGGCGCAGCCGCACCGAGTCGGGCAGTGACAACCGCACGATCTTGCGGACCACGGTGCCGAATTGCTTGAGCAGCGGGCCCTTGTTGTAGGGGATGCCGTAGCGCTCGCAGATCTCCTGCACCTCGGGCGCGATCTTGGGGTACCGGCGGGCCGGCATGTCCGGGAACAGGTGGTGCTCGATCTGGTGCGACAAGTTGCCCGACAGCACGTGGAAGAGGTTGCCGCCGGTCAGGTTCGCCGAACCGAGCACCTGGCGGAAGTACCACTGGCCGCGGGTCTCATCCTTGGTCTCCTCGATGGTGAATTCCTGGGTGCCGTCCGGGAAGTGGCCGCAGAAGATGATCATGTACGACCACACGTTGCGCATCAGGTTGGCCGTCAGGTTACCGGTGAAGACGAACGGCGCAAACGGGCCGGCCAGCAGCGGGAAGGCGACGTAGTCCTTGAGCGACTGGCGACGCGTCTTCTTCCAGATCTCCTTCAGGGTGTCGCGCTTGTCCCGCAGGCTGATCTCGCCGGCGCGGATGCGCTCGGTTTCCAGTTCATGCAGGGCGACGCCGTACTGGAACAGCACCATCAGCAGGAACGCGTAGACCGGGTTGCCCAGGAAGTATGGCGTCCAGCGCTGGTCCTCACTCATCCGCAGGATGCCGTAGCCGATGTCGCGGTCCATCCCGACGATGTTGGTGTGGGTGTGGTGCATGTAGTTGTGCGAGTGCCGCCACTGGTCGGCCGGGCAGGCGGTGTCCCACTCGAAGTCGCGGCCCGAGATCGCCGGGTCACGCATCCAGTCGTACTGGCCGTGCATGACGTTGTGGCCGATTTCCATGTTGTCCATGATCTTCGCGATGCCGAGCATCCCGGTGCCCAGCAGCCAGGCGGGCGGCAGGAACAGCAGCGCTCGGCCGCCGACTTCCAGCCCGCGCTGGATCTTGATCATGCGCCGGATGTATTCGGCGTCTTCTTCGCCGAGGTCTGCCATCTCGCGTTCCTTGATGGCGTCGAGTTCGCGGCCGAAGGCCTCGGCCTGCTCCTTGGTGAGGGTGATCTTCTCCTGAGGCATGGCTTTTCCTCCTAAGTCTTTTGGTGTGTTTGGTGGGGCTGTCAGAGGTCGATTTCGACGTCGCCGACGGGGACGGTAACGCAGATCTGGACCTTCTCGTCGGCTCCGGTGGAGACGGCGCCGGTGACCAGGTTGCGTACGGTGCCCGAGGTCTTGCGACGCGTGCAGGTGTGGCAGATGCCCATCCGGCATCCGTTCTCCGGGGAGAGGCCGGCGGCTTCGGCCTGCTCCAACAGGGAGCGACCGTCGTCGACGACGTCGACCTTGCTGTCGGCGAAGCTGACTCGCCCGCCGGTGGGATTGGCCGGCACTTCGATCACCGGCGGCACGAAGCTTTCGGTGAACACGTTTTCACAGTGCTGCCGTACGGCGTCGACCAAAGCGGTTGGCCCGCAGACGAACACCGCGTCGGGTGATTCCATGGCGGCGGCCAGGTGCTCGGCGCCGCAGCGGCCCTGCAGGTCGCCGTCACCGGACCGGGTGTAGCCGTGCAGCACCCGTACCCCGCGCATTGCGGCCAAATCCTCGCGGTAACAGGCCTCTTCTGGGGTGCGGGCGTAGTGGACGAAGGCGATCTCGCCCCTGCGGAATTGCTGGTGCCGCTCGGCGACGAGGGTGCGCAGCATCGCCATGACCGGCGTGATGCCGCTGCCACCCGACACGAGCAGGATCCGCTTGGGCCGATGAACCGGCAGCACGAAGTCGCCCCCGACGCCGTCCAGGCTGACGACCATGCCCCGACGGGCCCGCTCGTACAGGTAAGTCGAGACCAGCCCGCCGTCGTGCACGCCGATGGTGAGTTCGAGGTGCGTGCTGCCCTCGACGTTGGCCGGTGAGTAGCAGCGGGAGTGCCTGCGCCCGTCGATCTCGACCGTGACGTTGACGAACTGCCCGGCCCTGACGGTGTAGCGGTCAGTGAACGCGGCGTTCGGTGCCAGCGTCAGCGTGACGCTGCGCGGCGTAGTGCGCCGGACGTCAACCACCTTGGCGCGGGCCTCGCCCGACGTCCAGGTCGGCGTCACAAGCTCGGTGTACCGGTCGACGCCATGCGGCCCGGTGAGCAGATCGATAAGGTCGGAACTCAGGACCCGCTTGGCGATCGTCCGAGTGAAAGTTTGAGTGAACATGTGTACACCGTCGCACCGTTTCCCGCAGGTGGTCAAGGGATTCGTCGGCTCTGTGTTACGGTTCACATAGTGAACAGTCGTACTCCTAGCTCACACTCGCGGCGATCGGGCCAGGACAGGGCCCGTGACTCGCGCGGTTCCAACGGCCGGGAAAGCCCTTCGCGCGAGGAACGCAAGGAAGCCACCAGGCGCGCGATCATCGCCGCGGCGCTAAAGGCACTCAACGATCGCAGCTTCAGCGGGCTGAGCCTGCGGGAGGTGACCCGGGAGGCCGGGATCGTGCCCGCGGCCTTCTACCGGCACTTCGAGTCGATGGAGGCGCTCGGCCTGGTGCTCATCGACGAATCGTTCCGCAGCCTGCGGGACACGCTGCGCGGCGCGCGCGCCGGAAAGCTGGACCCGAACCGGGTGATCGAATCGTCGGTCGAGATCCTGGTTGGCAGCGTCGCCGAACAGCGCGAACACTGGCGCTTCATCGCCCGCGAACGCTCCACCGGAGTCTCGGTGCTCCGGTATGCGATCCGGACCGAGATTCGGCTGATCACTTCCGAACTGGCCACCGACCTGGCGCGTTTCCCGCGGCTCAACGAATGGAGCACCGAGGACCTCAACGTGCTGGCCAGCCTCTTCGTGAACTCGATGATCGTGATCGCCGAAGCCATCGAAGACGCGCAGAGCACCGAGGCGTTGCAGGACATTCACCGGATCGCGGTCAAGCAGCTGCGCATGATCGCAATCGGGGTGGCCGGCTGGAAAAGCAATCCCTGACTACTCGTCGACCACCTGGTACAGCGAATCGCCGTCTTCTGGGGCGCCGTCGATCTGGCCCCGATGGGCTCGGCCTGTTTCGTCGTCCGGGATCGGGCTGGTGGCCGCCTGCTCAGTGACGTCGGGTTGTTCCGCGGCGAGTCGCGCGTCGAGCGATTCGCCCTCTCGTTCTTCGCGCGCGGTCATGCCGAACTTGTCGGCACCGCTCCAATCCTCGGGCGGGTCGACGACGATGTCCCCGTCGTTGTTCCGCAGCTCGTCGGAGTCGGTGGACTCTTCCGCGTTCAGGGTGTCACCGGGTCCGCCTTCCTCGGGGAAGTCGGCGGCATCGACAGAACCTGCGTCATCGGTAGCCATTGGCCACGGTTGCCCGCAAGATATGGCCGCTAAACCCGCTCAGATAGCCTTCGCTGACCTCCAGCGTTCGCCGGTGACGAATGACGCGTCGTCGTGCGCGAAGCGCGGACCGTTCAACGCGGGTCTCGCCACATCGGCCACAACGTCGGCCCACCGCCGGGCAAGACGATCTCGCCGGTGACACGGAAGCCGAAACGCTCGTAGTACGGCACATTTTCGGCTTTGCTGGACTCGAGGTAGGCAGGACAGTATTCGGCATCGCAGCGGTCCAACCGAGACCGCATGAGGACCTGGCCGAAGCCGCGCCCGCGGACGTCCGGATCGCTGCCGATGACGGCGAGATACCAGTGCGGTTCCTCCGGGTGCTTGCTCTTCATCAGCTCCTGCAGGCCCCGTGCCTTGGCCGTCCGGAAGCCGAACACCCGCAAGAACGTCGGCGTCTGGGCCAGCTGCGCGCGGCGCGACTCCTGCCATCGATTCGGCGGATCCCACAGCGCGGCCGCGCCGATCCCGGGGCCGTCGCAGGCCACCTCCACGCCGCCGGCACCCAGATGGTGATGGCGTGTCATGGTCGTGAACAGCCGCGACAGGTGCGCGCGGCGCTTATCGGCGTCGGGCAGCAACCAGACCGAAACCGGATCGTCGAAGAACGCCCGGCCCAGGGTGCGTCCCAGTTCGCGAAGATCTGCCTGCTGCGCCGCGCGCGCCTGCGGGGTCATGCCAACAGGTTAATAGCCCGGTCAGCGCGGACCGCGCCACATCGGCCACATCGTCGGACCGCCACCCGGCAGCACTATTTCACCGGTGACCACGAAGCCGAAACGGGCGTAGTACGGCAGGTTTTCGGCTTTGGTCGATTCCAGGTAGGCCGGACAGTATTCGGCATCGCAACGTTCGAGACGGGACCGCATCAGCGCCTGCCCGAAACCTTTGGCGCGCAATGCGGGATCGCTGCCGATGGCGGACAGATACCAGTGCGGTTCTTCGGGGTGCACTCGGTGCATCGCTTCCTGCAGTGCTCGGCCCCGCCCGCTGCGAAAGCCGAACACCCGCAGGAAATCCGGGGTCTGGGCAAGCAGCGTCCAGCGGGATTCCCGCCAGCGATGAGGCGGATCCCACAGCGCCGCCGCACCGATCGCCGAGCCTTGGCAAGCCACTTCCACGCCACCGCCGGCCAGATGGTGGTGACGCGTCATGGTCGCGAACAACCGATTCAATTTGGCCAACCGTGCTTTAGCGTCCGGAAGGATCCAGGTCATGATCGGGTCGTGATAGAACGCCCGGGCCATGGTTTGCGCCAATCCACCGATATCTGCTTGCTGCGCCGGACGTACCCGAGGTCCCATGGGCCATGAGGCTAGACGGCATGATCGGATAAATTCCGGGCGATTCGCAAAGACATTGTGCAACAGTAGGATTCGATGGTGTTTCGGGTTACCTTGCATCGCTCGTAAGATGGAACACGGCGCGCCATCGGGTGTGTTGAAAGGACGCCTCGTGAACCAGGACATCAGCCTCCTCCATCAGCAGATCGCGGATCTGGCGCGTGACCTGCACAATCGGCCCGGCACCGACAGCGAGGTCGTGATCGACCAATTGATCGCCGAAGCCGCACATACGATTCCCGGCGCCCAGTACGCGGGGCTTACCGTGGCCACCCGGCACGGTCAGATCTCAACGCAGGCGAGCACCCACCAGTGGCCCAGGTGGCTCGACCAGATTCAACAGCGATATCAAGAGGGACCGTGTCTGATCGCCGCGTGGGAACACCACACCGTGCGGGTCGATGACCTGGTAGCCGACGCGCGATGGCCGCGGTATCGGCACGCGGCGCTCGCCGAGACACCGATACGGTCGATCCTGTCGTTCGAATTGTTCACCAGCACCCACACCCTGGGTGCGCTGAACGTGTATGCGGAGGTACCCCACGCGTTCGATGACGAGGCCGTGGAGATCGGCTTTGTCTTTGCCACACATGCGGCGCTGGTGTGGGACAGCGTGCAGCGTGAACGCAACTTCCAGAGCGCGCTGGCCAGTCGGGACATCATCGGTCAGGCCAAAGGGATGTTGATGCATCAGTTCGACATCGACGCGGTGCGCGCCTTCGAACTGCTCAAGCGGCTTTCCCAGGAATCCAATACGCCGCTGGTGAATATCGCGCGTGCGGTGGTCGAACTCAGGCGACAGATCGCCGAAACATAACGGCGCGCAGCAAGGCGATCCCGGCGGCGGCCACCACCAGGGCAGTGCCTATTTCACCGACCGCCGTCACCCAGGAGAACCACGTGACTCCCGAGCCCGCAGCGGGATTGATGAAACTGTCGCTGAACGGTCCCCACCTGGGCAGCAGATGCGCGGCACCGAAGCCCACCGCACTGGTCAGGCCGAGCGTGACCGCCGCATGCGGCGCCCACCGGTCTCGCCGCACCACCAGCGCGAGGGTGATCACGGCCGCAACAATCTGAATGTTGCCCGCCATCATCACCGCCGGCGGGATGACATTCATACCTCGCCGAAAGTGGTCAGCGGCATGCAGCGCCAGGGCAACAGCGAAAACCATTGCGGCCCAGTAAAACCGGCGCTCGGCACCGTACCGGTCGGACTTCGGTTGGTTGGTCATCGGCTGCGCTCCGCTCCGCTGGACCCCGCCCTTGTTACTACGCATCGTAGTACTACTAACGGTCGCAGACAAGGCACATACGATGGTGTCGCTCCTGAAACGATGCCGGTGCGACGGTGCACCGGGGAACGGTGCCGACAATGTGGGACTTCGAGACAGACCCGGAATACCAGGCCAAGCTGGACTGGGTGGAGAAATTCATGGTCGAGGAGCTCGAGCCCCTCGACCTGGTCGCGCTTGACCCGTACGACAAGAAGAACGCCGAGATGATGGCCGTGCTGCGGCCGCTGCAGCAACAGGTCAAAGACCAGGGGTTGTGGGCCGCGCACCTGCGGCCCGAACTCGGCGGCCAGGGCTTCGGCCAGGTGAAGCTGGCGCTGCTCAACGAGATCCTCGGGCGATCGCGCTGGGCGCCGTCGGTGTTCGGCTGCCAGGCACCGGATTCGGGCAATGCCGAGATCCTGGCGCTGTTCGGCACCGACGAGCAAAAGGCTCGGTACCTGCAACCGTTGCTCGACGGTGAGATCACCTCCTGCTACTCGATGACCGAACCGCAGGGCGGCTCGGACCCGGGGCTTTTCGTCACCGCCGCCACCCGGGACGGTGACGACTGGGTCATCAACGGCGAAAAATGGTTCTCCACCAATGCCAAACACGCGTCGTTCTTCATCGTCATGGCCGTCACCAATCCCGAAGGCCGTACCTACGAGAAGATGTCGCTGTTCATCGTGCCGGCCGAGACGCCGGGCATCGAGATCGTGCGCAACGTCGGTGTGGGAGCCGAATCCGCCAAGCGCGCCAGCCACGGCTACGTCCGCTATAAGGACGTGCGAGTTCCCGCCGATCATGTGCTCGGCGGTGAGGGCCAGGCGTTCATGATCGCCCAGACCCGGCTCGGCGGCGGGCGGATCCATCACGCCATGCGTACGATCGCGTTGGCACGCAGGGCATTTGACATGATGTGCGAGCGCGCGGTGTCGCGCCAGACCCGGCACGGGCGGCTGTCAGACTTCCAGATGACGCAGGAGAAGATTGCCGACAGCTGGATCCAGATCGAGCAGTTCCGGCTGCTGGTGCTACGCACGGCGTGGCTGATCGACAAGCACCACGACTACCAGAAGGTGCGTCGTGACATCGCGGCGGTAAAGGTGGCCATGCCGCAGGTGTTGCACGACGTGGCTCAGCGCGCGCTGCATCTGCACGGCGCCCTGGGAGTCTCCGACGAGATGCCGTTCGTCAAGATGCTGATCGCCGCGGAGTCACTGGGCATCGCCGACGGGGCCACCGAGTTGCACAAGATGACGGTGGCGCGCCGCACCCTGCGCGAATATCAGCCCGTCACAACGCCTTTCCCGTCACAGCACATTCCAACCCGCAAGGCCGAGGCCGAGGCGCGCCTGGCCGCGCGGCTGGAACACTCAATCGCCGAGTTCTGACGCCGGTTACCGGCGCGAGCAGACGCAAAAGCCCCCGACACGCCGTGCGTGCGGGGGCTTTTGCGTCTGCTCGCGCCAACTAGGTGACGTACCGCACGATGCTTTCGGCCACACATGCCGGCTTGGCGGAACCCTCGATCTCGACGGTGGTCGACACCACCGCCTGCACGGCACCGTTGCCCACGTCATCGACACTGACCAGCGAGCTGGTCGCCCGCACCCGCGAACCCACCGGCACCGGCGCCGGGAAGCGAACCTTGTTCAGGCCGTAGTTGATTGCCAGCTTGATGCCCTTGACCGTGTACATGTCGTGCTGCAGTCGCGGCAGCAACGACAACGTCATGAACCCGTGGGCGATGGTCGTGCCGAACGGACCCTTGGCGGCCCGTTCCGGGTCCACGTGGATCCACTGGTGATCACCCGTCGCGTCGGCGAACAGGTTGACCTCTTCCTGACTGATCGTCACCCAGTCGCTCTGCCCGATCGTTTCGCCCGCGGCGGCGGCGAGGTCAGTGACTGACTCGAAAGTGCGCATGGTCTCTCCTCTGCTGGGGGTATGCATAGAACTTATGCGGCTCCTTCTGATCGCCGACACGCACATCCCGAAACGGGCCCGCGACCTGCCCGCGCGGGTCTGGGACGAGGTCGCGGCGGCCGACGTCGTCATCCACGCCGGCGACTGGGTGGTCCCCGAGTTGCTCGACTCGCTCGAAGCCAGGGCCAAGCGGCTGATCGCCTGCTGGGGCAATAACGACGGTGACGAACTGCGGTCCCGCCTGCCCGAACGCGCCGACGCCGAGCTGGCCGGGGTGCGCTTCACCGTGGTGCACGAGACCGGTGCCGCCGCCGGGCGCGAGGCGCGGATGTCGCGGCTCTATCCCGACACCGACGTGCTGGTGTTCGGCCACAGCCATATCCCCTGGGACACCACGACGCCGACCGGCCTGCGCCTGCTCAACCCCGGGTCACCCACGGACCGCCGGCGCCAACCCTTCTGCACTTACATGACCGTGCTGCTGCGGGACGGGTCCGTGGACGTCTCCCTCGAGCGACTCAGGCCTGGTGACCGATGAGCATGCCGTCGGCGGGACCGGGCGCACAACCCGGGGCCGCGACCCGCGCGCCGAAATAGAGCAACTCCCACAACGTTCGGCCGCTCGCGACGTCGACCGCGCCGCCGTGTTGGTGCTCGAGCGTGACCTCGCCGAGGAACCGTAGGTAGGCGCCGGCCGCACCGAAGTCGAGGGTGGACACCTCCCGCTGCTGGCGAAAGGTCACGGTGAAGGTGTCGGCACCGGCCGAGACCCGGTATTGCAGCCGGTGCGCCACCGGGATGCCGGTCTGCGCGTGCGTGTCGACTTCTGATCCGCTGAACACGACCGCCTCGGCGCCAACGGCCGAGGCGACGATCTGGTCGCCCTTCGCCACCATGACCGCCGGCAGCGGCGCCGTGTCGTAGTCGGCGTGGCTGACGAACATCAACGTGACGACGGTGTACTCCCCCACCCGTGCCCGGCCCCAATACCAGTGATCGAGCACCTTGCGCGGGGCGACATTGCCCCAATTGTGGTCGTGATAACCGGCGCCGGTGAGCCGGCGGGTACGGCCGTCCACGGTGATGGTCGCCTGCACCGCGCCGCGGGGGGCCATCGGCAGCCAGGCGATGTAGTGCTGCTCCTCGGCGCCGAAGAAGACATGGCCGGTAGCCGGGCGCCACGCTGGCGTTTCCGGCGTAAGCATGAAATCCGCTGTGGTGTCGTCGATTTCGACGTGAATCCGGTAACCGCCCGCGGTACGGCGGAAGAAGTTCGCGCCGATCCGCACATCGCAGTCCTCGATGGACGCGCTGAACAGCTCCGGTTCGGTGATGAGGGTGCGGTCGGTACGCGTCCCGTCCGACGCGGTGATCGTCAGCAGGACAAAGGGGGTCAGCGGGGTCTTCGGAGAGACGTAGGGCGGCTTGGTGTGCATTTCCACGGTCACCGTCGATCCGTCGTCGAGATGGGCGTCGAAGTACCACCACTCGAACGTCCCACGTGTCTGATCGGCTGTGCTGGTCCGCCAACCGTCTTCCCATGTCTGAATCTGGTTGGGAGTCAACCCGAGACGCGTGTAGTGCCGTGCGTGAGTACCGATGAGGGCGTGCTTGTCGGAGAAGGTCATGGCGCGACGCTAGGCGCGCGAACCGCCGAGATTACGACAGTGGGCATACCATTTGCGACATGTTTGTCGGAGTGATGGCGCTGCCGGGCTGCTGGGACTCCGGGCTGGTGACCATCCTCGACGTGCTGCGCGGCGCCAACGCGGCGCGGATTCAGCTGCCCGGCGCTATTCCTGAGATCGGGGTGCGCACCGTCGGTATCGATTTGGAGCCGGTCCGGACGGCGGGCGGCCTTTCGGTGCCGGTCGAGGTGACGGTCGACGACCCCGCGATGGACGGGCTCGATCTGCTGGTGGTGCCGGCGTTGACCATGAACACTCCGACGGGAGTCATCGACGCACTGCTGCGCGACGAGATCCGCGCCGCGCGTGGTGCCGTGCGCGATTGGGTGCGTGCCGACCGACCGGTGGCCGCCGCGTGTACCGGGACATTTGTGCTCGCCGATGCCGGTGTGCTCGATTCCCGGCACGCCACGACCAGCTGGTGGCTCGCCGCCGAGTTCGCCCGGCGCTTCCCGCGGGTCAATCTGGACATGTCCCGAATGGTCATCACGGACGGCCATATCACCACGGCCGGCGCCGCATTCGCGCACATCGACCTCGCGATGCACATCGTGGCGGGTATCAGCCCGCAATTGGCCGATGCCGCGGGCGCCATTCTGCTTTTCGACCAGCGGCCCGCGCCGAGCGTGCGGGCCGCCCACGGTTACCTGGCCAACACCGACCGCCTGGTCGTCGACTTCGAGGCGTGGGTTCGCAACAACCTCGATGCCGATGTCTCCATCGCCCGTGCCGCACTGGACCTGGACACCACTCGCCGCACCCTAGAACGCCGGGTGCGGCAACAGCTGGGCATTACGCCGTACGCGTTTGTGCAGCGCATCCGCGTCGAGCGGGCCAGGCATCTGCGCCAGACCACGCCGCTGACGCTGAACCAGATCGCGGGCATGGTCGGCTACGGCTCGGCGTCGTCGTTGCGCGACGCCATGCGCAGGGTTACATAGATAGCTCGCCTACAGAGGTATTCTGGGTGGAGTGACCAATGGAGTGACCACCGCTGCCGATCTCGCCGCCGAACTGCCCCGCACCCTGGGCCGGTTCCGCCGGCAGCTGCGCCGCGCCACCGGCACCGGCTACCCGCCCGGTCAGCTGTCCGAATCGCAGGCCGAGCTGTTGCGCCTGGTCTCGCGCCGACCTGGCGTCTCGGTGAGCGTCGCGGCCGCTGAACTCGGACTGGTACCCAACACCGCCTCCACCCTGGTGTCCAAGCTGTGCTGCGCGGGCTTGCTGGAACGTACCGCCGACACCGCCGACCGGCGGATCAGCCGGTTGCGGCTCACCGAATCGGCACAGCACGTGATGGATGCCACTGCCGCGACCCGGCGCGCCGTGCTGATCGACCTGCTCGATGAGCTTGACGACCACCAGATCGGGGTATTGGCCAAAGGGTTGGAGGTCCTCGAGGGGATCACCAGGAAACTGCAGGAGCGATACACATGACTGACGCGATCGACTGTCGTCGGCTGACCTACCGCTACGGCCCGCACACGGCCGTCGACGACGTGACGTTCTCGGTCAGGCCGGGCGAGACGATGGGTCTGCTGGGCCCCAACGGCGCCGGCAAGACGACGGTGGTGCGGGTGCTGACCACGCTCGCGCCGGTCCAGCAGGGCGAGCTGCGTATCTTCGGGCTGGACGCGCGGCACCAGACTGTGGACATCCGTAGCAACATCGGCTATGTGCCACAACAGCTTTCGATCGAGACAGCGCTCACCGGCCGGCAGAACGTAGCTTGGTTCGCCCGCCTGTACGGGGTGCCGCGCGCCGAGCGCGCCGAACGTGTCGACCAGGCGCTGGCCGCGATGGATCTGCTCGACGTCGCCGACCGGCTCGCGTCGAGCTATTCCGGTGGGATGGTCCGCCGGCTGGAAGTGGCCCAGGCGCTGGTGAACCGGCCCTCGCTGCTGGTGCTCGACGAACCGACGGTGGGCCTGGACCCGATAGCGCGCGACGGCGTCTGGCGGCAGGTCCAGCAGATGCAGCAACAGTTCGGTATGACCGTGCTGCTCACCACCCACTACATGGAAGAGGCGGACGCGCTGTGCGACCGGGTCGCGCTGATGCACAAGGGCGCGCTGCAAGCGGTCGGCACGCCGGATGAGTTGAAGGAGACGGTGTCGCCGGACGCCTCCCTCGAAGACGTGTTCCGCCACTACGCCGCATCGGATCTCGACCAGCCGTCGGCCGATATGCGCGAACTCCGGTCTAGCAGAAGGGCGCCAGCGTAATGACGGTTGATCGAGACTGCCAGCCCGTCGAGGTGCAGCTGGTCCGTGCGCCCCGCGGAATCGACCGCGTCGGAGCAACTTTGGGCCGCGTCGGCGCATTCGCGATCGTGGAACTGCAGAAGTTGCGGCACGACCGCACCGAGCTCGTCATGCGCATGGTGCAGCCCGCGTTGTGGTTGCTCATCTTCGGTACCACGTTCAGCCACCTGCACGTCATCGATACCGGGCCGGTCTCGTATCAGGCGTTCCTGGCGCCGGGCATCATCGCCCAATCGGCGTTGTTCATCTCGATTTTCTATGGCATCCAGATCATTTGGGATCGCGACGCGGGCGTGCTGGCCAAACTCATGGTGACGCCCGCACCGGCGTCGGCACTGATCACGGGCAAGTCGTTCGCCGCGGGGGTGCGCTCGGTGGCGCAGGTTGTGGGTGTTCTTGTCCTGGCGTATGTGATGGGGATCGGCCTGACGGTCAACCCGCTGCGGATCCTGGCCGCGATGGTTGCGGTCATGCTGGGTGCGGCGTTCTTCGCCTGCCTGTCAATGACATTGGCCGGACTGGTGCGCAACCGGGACCGCCTGATGGGCATCGGTCAGGCCATCACCATGCCGCTGTTCTTCGCGTCCAACGCGCTGTACCCGGTCGACGTGATGCCGGCCTGGTTGCATGCGCTGAGCAAGATCAACCCGCTGAGCTACGAGGTCGACGTGTTGCGGGCGCTGCTGATCGGCGCCCCGTTCCACGCGGTGGACATCGTCGTGCTCCTGGTAGCACCGGTGATCGGAATCATCACGGCGTCAACCTTTTTGCGACGGCTGGTCGCCTAGTTATCGCATTGTGACCGGATCGCGACCGTCTCGCCGCGGAGTCCGGCCCGAAGCCTAATCGTTAGCCAACCGCGACATGTGCCGTCGGCCGTGACGGCCGGGTGGCGTCGGTCACTTGTGTTTCACTCGCCCAGAACAAGATTTCTCCGCACGAGCGGCAGATGAAAGTTGGGACGGGTCAAGCGATGAAGTTCGTTGAAAAGCTGCGTGGCGCAGCGGCAACCATGCCCCGCAGGCTGGCGATCGCTGCTATGGGGGCTGCCCTGCTGACGGGTCTCATCGGCGCCGTCGGCGGATCGGCGACCGCGGGGGCGTTCTCCCGGCCGGGGCTTCCGGTGGAATATCTGCAGATTCCGTCGCCGTCGATGGGACGCAACATCAGGGTCGAATTCCAGAACGGCGGACCGCACGCGGTCTACCTGCTCGACGGATTGCGCGCACAGGACGACTACAGCGGCTGGGACATCAACACCCCGGTCTTCGAGGAGTTCTACCAGTCCGGGCTGTCGGTGGTCATGCCGGTGGGCGGTCAGTCCAGTTTCTACAGCGACTGGTACCAGCCTTCACAGGGGAACGGGCAGAACTACACCTACAAATGGGAGACCTTCCTGACCCGGGAGATGCCCGCCTACCTGCAGGCCCAAAAGGGTGTATCGCCCGCCGGCAACGCGGCGGTGGGGCTGTCGATGTCCGGTGGTTCGGCGCTGATCCTGGCCGCCTACTACCCACAGATGTTCCCGTATGCCGCGTCACTGTCGGGCTTCCTGAACCCGGCCGACGGCTGGTGGCCGACGCTGATCGGACTGGCGATGAACGACGCCGGCGGCTACAACGCCAACAGCATGTGGGGCCCGTCCACCGACCCGGCGTGGAAGCGCAACGACCCGATGCTGCAGATCCCGCGGCTGGTCGCCAACAACACCCGGATCTGGGTCTACTGCGGCAACGGCACACCGAGTGACCTGGGTGGCGACAACATGCCGGCCAAGTTCCTGGAGGGCCTGACGTTGCGCACCAACCAGCAGTTCCAGCAGACCTACGCCGCCTCGGGCGGACGCAACGGCGTCTTCCAGTTCCCGAACAACGGCACCCACTCGTGGAACTACTGGAACCAGCAGCTGATGGCGATGAAGCCGGACATGCTGCAGGTGATCAACGCGGTCAACGCACCGGCACCGGCGCCCGCGCCCGCCGCCGCACCGGCCCCGGTCACCGGGCCCGCCACCTGACCCAGCCGGTCACCGATGGACCACATCGGCAGCAGCGCAACGGCCAGCGCTGCTGCCGATGTTCATTTTTCGGAGGCAGCAGCGCAACGGCCAGCGCTGCTGCCGATGTTCATTTTTCGGAGGCAGATTCAGCCCGTGTTTCAGCTCAGCAGCCCACGCCGGTCGGCGTGCAGGTAGGTGTAGCAGGTTGTCAGCGCGCACACGAAGGCCGCCACACCCAGCATCTGGGTACCGCTGACCGTAGTGCTGATGGCGCCGCCGATTGCCGCGCCCGAGACAAAGCTGGCGAACAACAGGAAGTAGCCCAGCCAGTCCTCCACCCGTCCACCGGCGACGTGCCGTTCGATGCCCTGGCCCATCTTGACCAGGGTGCCGGTGACATAACTCAGCGGCACCGACACCTCACCGTCCTTGACGAAGGAGGTGTTCAGCGCGCCAATCCCGAAGACCACAAACATAATTGGCACGAAATCCAGCAGGGACTCCTCCCAGCCACCCAGCACTATGTCCAGGCCGGTGGCGAACACCAGGCTGAAAGTGGTCAACACGGTGGGACCGTGGGGATGCTCCGCCCAGAAACGGCGGCGGCACACCGACGAGACCACGACGCCGACGACGAAGCACAGCAGCAACGCGGCCGCGCTCACGGACAACGCCACGTCATCGCGGAAGACGCCCAGCACGGCTCGTTGGGCGTTGCCGGTCATAAAAGTGACGAAGTAGCCGGCGGAGTGGCTGAAAGCGGTGGCCCCCAGCACGCCGGCCAGGCCGGCCAGCACCCATGACAGTCTTGCTTCGCTGTCGTAGATCTCTTTTTGCAGGGGCACCGTCACATCATGCCGTGGCCGGCTGCTGGGGATCAGCCCATCGTCAGACGGGCGATCGATCGCAGCGGGATGGGCAACCAGGTAGGCCGGTGCCGGGACTCGTAACCCGTTTCGTACACCGCCTTGTCCAGTTCGTAGGCGGCGAGCACCAGCGCCGAGTCCCGCGGGTCGGTTCCTGAGGCGGCCGCGTAGCCGTCACAGAACGCGGCGCGATTGCGCTCGACCCATTCTCGGGCGCGGGCGGCGAGCTGCTTGTCCCCGCCCTGATCGACCAGCGGCCCATAGGCTGCGTACTCGAACGACCGCAACACACCGGCCACGTCGCGCAGCGGCGAATCCGGTGCCCGGCGCTCGGCCAACGGTTGACCCGGCTCCCCTTCGAAGTCGATCAGCACCCAGCTTTCCGGGGTGCGCAACACCTGCCCCAGATGCAGGTCACCGTGCACGCGCTGCACGGTGATCGGTTCGTCGGCGAGCTTGCCGAAGCGTTCTTCGATGGTCACCACGTAGTCGCTCAACTCGGGCACGGTAGCCGCCGCTGACGACAGGCGTGACAGCACCGTGTCCACCGGGAACGTCGCCTGCCGCGTCCCGAGCTGCTCGGCCAGGGTGGCGTGCACCGACGCGACGGCCTCGCCGAGCCGGTACGACTCCCCGGCGAAGTCACCACCCACTTCGTAGGCGTACAGGTCGCCCTCGGCGAACAGGTCACGAACACTGGCGGTGGCCATCGCCCAGCCTTCGGCCGCGTTGGCCGCGAAGGCGGTCACCATGCCCAGCGGAGACCCGTCGTCCTGGCCGGATCCGGCGACCTCGTAGGCGCCCAGCAGCCGGGCCACATGCGGGTTGCCGGCCCGGCCGAGCACCCGGTTGAGCTCGATATCGGGATTGATGCCCTGGCTGACCCGCCGGAACACCTTGAAGATCGCGGCCGGCGGGCGGTCGAAGATCACGCTGGTGTTGCTCTGCTCGGCGTCGGACACGCGTGGATAGGCGTCCAGCGGCAGTTCGACGTCTGGCTCCTTGGTGAAGTTCAGCTCCGTGCCCGGCGACGCGCCGGATGCGGCACGCGTCGCCGACTCGTCGATCAGCGACAGCAGAAATCGGGGCGCCTTGGAGTCGTACAGCGCGTCGAACCCGATGTGGTCGTCGGCCGAGCCGATGGTGGCCTGGGTGCTGAACTCGGGAACCGGTTCGGAGTCCCACCGGACCAGCACCTGGTAGCGCTCGCTGAAGCCGTCGGCGTAGCCGACGTCGATGAGCACCAGGTCCAGCGCCTCGCGCAGCGGCACCACAACCGCGACGTCGGCGCTGACCAGTTCCCGATTGCGGCCGGCGTACCAGCGTTGCTGCGGCAGCCACTCCGCCCAGGGCAGCTTGGCCGGCTGCGTGGCCGAGAATGGCGCGTTCATCGTTCCTCCTCCGAAGCGGACAACTGGAACCAGTAGAACCCGTGCCCGGGAAGGGTCAGTAGGTACGGCAGGTGACCGATGCGGGGAAACTCGACCTGCCCGGTCAGTTCAACCGGCGTGTAGTTGTTCCACTGTTGCAAGTTCAGCTCGATGGGCTGCGGGAACCGTGACAGGTTGTTCACGCACAGCACCACATCGTCTTCCTCACCATTTTCGCCCCGGGTTTCGCGCACGTACGCAAGGACCGACGGGTTGGACCCGCCCAGTTCCTGAAACGATCCCACGGCGAAGGCCTCGTGTCGGCGTCGCACCGCCAGCATCGTGCGGGTCCAGTTGAGCAGCGAGGTGGAAGTATCGCGCTGTGCCTCGACGTTGACCGCCTGGTAGCCGTAGACCGAGTCCTGGCTGGCCGGCAGGAAGAGCCGGCCCGGATTGGCGGTGGAAAAACCGGCATTGCGGTCCGGCGTCCATTGCATGGGTGTCCGCACCCCATCCCGGTCGCCCAACCAGATGACATCACCCATTCCGATCTCGTCGCCGTAATACAGCACCGGCGAACCAGGCAGGGACAGCAGCAGCGCGTTGAACAATCGCATCTGGTTGAAGTCGTTTTCCAGCAGCGGCGCCAGTCGGCGCCGGATGCCGACGTTGGCCTTCATCCGCGGGTCCTTGGCGTACTCCGCATACATGTAGTCGCGTTCTTCGTCGCTGACCATTTCCAGCGTGAGCTCGTCATGGTTGCGCAGGAAGATGCCCCACTGCGCCATGTCCGGAATGCCCGGCGTCTGGGCCAGAATCTCGGAGATCGGAAACCGCGATTCCCGCCGAACCGCCATGAAGATCCGCGGCATCAGCGGGAAGTGAAATGCCATGTGGCATTCGTCGCCGCCGGTAGTGGGGTCGCCGAAGTATTCGACGACGTCGGCGGGCCACTGGTTGGCCTCGGCCAGCAGCACCCGGCCCGGAAACTCGTCGTCGACCACCTTGCGGCACCGCTTCAGGAAGGCGTGTGTCTCGGGCAGGTTCTCGCAGTTGGTGCCCTCCCGCTCGAACAGGTAGGGCACCGCGTCCAGCCGGAAACCGTCGATGCCCAGCCCGAGCCAGAACCGCAGGACGTCGATCATCGCCTCCTGCACGGCGGGGTTGTCGTAGTTCAGATCCGGCTGGTGGGAGAAGAACCGGTGCCAGTAGAACTGGCGCCGTACCGGGTCGAACGTCCAGTTGGATTCCTCGGTGTCGACGAAGATGATCCGCGCATCGGTGTACTTCTCGCTGGTGTCGCTCCACACGTAGAAGTCCCCGTACGGACCGTCCGGGTCGTGCCGGGATTCCTGAAACCATGGGTGGGACTCGGAGGTGTGGTTCATCACCAGGTCGGTGATGACGCGGATGCCGCGCTGGTGGGCCTCGTCGATCAGCGCGACGAAGTCCTCCACGGTGCCGAACTCGGGCAGCACCTTGTAGAAGTCGCGGATGTCATAGCCGCCATCGCGCAGCGGTGAGTCGTAGAACGGGGGCAGCCAGAGGCAGTCGACGCCGAGCCACTGCAGGTAATCCAGGCGGTCGATCAGGCCACGCAGGTCGCCGGACCCGTCGGCATTCGAGTCGAAGAATGCCCGCACCAGCACCTCGTAGAACACCGCGTGCTTGAACCAGGTGGGATCTGCGGGCAGGGCAGCGGCGTTGTCGAAGTCCTGCGCGGTCGGGTGTTCGACCACGCCTCCTTCGACGTGACTGCCCTCGGCGGGATGGTGCGCGGGATCCTGCCTCGAGGTCTGCGTCGCGTCATTCATCAAATCCACGATGCCACGTGTACCCGAGAGGCCTGTCGAAGAATCACCCTAAGCGTACCGATCCTGAATTCCCGCTCACACCATTGCATTTCGCGTGCCGGGAAGTTCATGCGGTCGGATCAGGCCGGCGGCCCCTCGGCCAGCGTGACGTTTTCGGTACGGGCGACGCCGGACTTGGAGGTGAAGCTGATCGCGATCGAGTCGCCAGGGTGGTGCGGTGTGAGCGCGTCCGACAGCGCGGTCGCCGAGTTGATCGGCACCCCGTCGATGGCGGTGATCACATCACCGACGGCGATTCCGACCGACGCGGCCGGAGCCGTGCCCACCACACGTTGCACCCGGGCACCGGCACCGTTGTTGTCGACGACGCCGAGGCCGAGGAATGCCGTCGGCCCGACGTGCACGGTGGGCGAACCGCCGCCGGAGCGGATCTGGTTCGCAATGCCGATCGCGGTGCCGACCGGGATGGCGAAGCCCTGCCCGCCGGACAGCTGGAAGTTCTCGGTGGCAGCGGTGTTCATGCCGACCACCTGACCGGCAGCGTTGACAACCGGACCACCCGAGTCGCCCGGCTGGATCGCGCCGTCGAACTGGATCAGCCCGTTCAGGGTCTCCTCGGCGCCGGTCAGGGCGTCGGAAGCCTGCACGGTCTGCCCGACGGCAATCACCCGGCCCGGAACAGCCCGGGGGGCACCGCCCTGGCCGCCGGTGTTGCCCAGCGCCACGACGGGCTCACCGACACTCACCGGGCCGCCGATCGCCGCGGTGGGGAGACCGCCGGCGCCGCGCAACTGCAGCACCGCGACGTCCTGCGTACGGTCGTAACCGACGACGTCGACCCCGTAGGTGCGGCCGTCGCCGACGCTGAACGCGCTGATGTCGGTAGCGCCGGAGATGACGTGGTTGTTGGTCAGGATCACGCCGTTGGGGTCGATGACGATGCCGGTTCCGGCACCCACCGCGTTGTTGTAGCCCAGCTTGGTGTTGATGTTGACCACCTGCGGGCCGACCTGCGCCACGGCCGCGGCCGGGTCGAGCGGAACCTTGGGAAACTCTTTCAGCGGCGTCGCCAGGGCCGGCGCCGCCGGACCGACGCCGGAGGTCAACCCGATCAGGGTCAATACGGCGACCAACCATGCCCACCTGATAGTGCGGTGGCGCGATTTGCTCATCCGGTAATCCTCCTGCGTCGAATGAAGAATTCAATTAACCCGGCCGTAAGCGCCGGATGATGGCGGACGTTGTTGCCACCACCGTAATCCAGATACCCACTAATGCGGTGGTCAGACCCCGAAATGGCGAAATCCTCCCCCGAGCACCGTCCAGAAACCGCTCCGAATCCTGCCCGCGAAAACGCGAAAATGTCGTCGGATTGCGCCGTTATCGCGAATGTGTGAGCAGCGACACTCTTTTAGCGCCCCGCCTTAGGGTGGTGCGGTGGACTTCGAACCACGGTCGGCGTTCGCGACCTCGCCGGTCGCGCGGCTGGCCACGGTCACCTCGTCTGGCCGGCCGCACCTGGTGCCGGTGGTATTCGCTGTGCAGTTCGACCAGAACAACGGTGTCGTCTACACCGCGGTGGACGCCAAGCCGAAGAGCACCCAGCGGCTGCGCCGGCTAAAGAACATCAAAGCCAATGCGGCGGTCAGTCTGCTGGTGGACCACTACGCCGACGACTGGGCTCAATTGTGGTGGGTTCGCGTGGACGGCACCGCAACGATCGCGCAGGACGGCGCCGCCTTAACCACCGGATACCGATTACTGCGGGCGAAATACGACCAGTATCAATCCGTTTCGTTGAATGGCCCGGTGATAGCGATCACCGTGACCCGCTGGTCCAGCTGGCACGCCTGACTTTCCGGCGCCGCCGGCCCTTGTGCTGAACGGCCGTTGGGGGAAAAGTTGGCGTTGCGTCCTGTGGGCTGGATCACGCCGCGTACGGGAGTCGGCGGCCACGCACCCAGGAAGAACTGGAGGAACGTCATGGCCGACAGAGTGAGTACTTCCCAGGGCGCGGGCGCTGCCCCGACCGCGAGCGCGCCGGACGGCATCCGCAATGTCGTGCTTGTCGGCCCGTCCGGAGGCGGCAAGACCACCCTCGTCGAAGCACTGCTGGTCGCCGGCGGAGTGTTGTCCCGGCCCGGCTCCGTCGTCGACGGGAGCACGGTCTGCGACTTCGACGACGCCGAGATCCGCCAACAACGCTCGGTGGGTGTGGCGGTGGCGTCGCTGGCCCACGGCGGCATCAAGATCAACCTGGTCGACACGCCCGGGTACGCCGACTTCGTGGGTGAATTGCGGGCCGGGCTGCGCGCCGCCGACTGCGCACTGTTCGTCATCGCGGCGAACGAGGACGTCGACGAACCGACCAAATCGCTCTGGCAGGAGTGCAGCCAGGTCGGGATGCCGCGGGCGGTGGTCATCACCAAGCTCGACCACGCCCGCGCTAACTACCAGGAGGCGTTGGCGGCGGCGCAGAATGCATTTGGCGACAAGGTATTACCCCTCTACCTGCCGACCTCGGCGACCGACTGCGCCGGCCTGATCGGCTTGCTCTCGCAAACCAGGTACACCTATGCCGACGGCAAGCGCACCACGTCGTCACCCGAGGCCGACGATGCCGAACTGATCGAGGAAGAGCGCGGCACCCTTATCGAAGGGATCATCGAGGAGTCCGAGGACGAGTCGCTGATGGAGCGCTACCTCGGCGGCGAGTCGATCGACGAGTCCGTGCTGATCGAGGATCTGGAGAAGGCAGTCGCGCGCGGCTCGTTCTTCCCGGTGATCCCGGTGTGCAGCAGCACGGGCGTGGGCACGCAGGAACTGCTCGAGGTGATCACCCGCGGCTTCCCGTCGCCGATGGAACACCCGCTGCCCGAGGTGTTCACCCCCCAAGGCGCGGCCCACGAAGAGCTGGCCTGCGACGTCAATTCGCCGTTGCTGGCCGAAGTGGTCAAGACGACGTCCGATCCCTACGTCGGACGGGTCAGCCTGGTCCGGGTGTTCTCCGGGATGATCAAGCCGGACGCGACCGTCCATGTGTCAGGCCATTTCTCGTCCTTCTTCGGAGGCGGCGACACCAACGGTGGAGCCACTCACTCCCACCCCGACCACGACGAGGACGAGCGCATCGGCGTCCTGTCCTTCCCGCTGGGCAAGCAGCAACGGCCCGCCCCGGCCGTGGTCGCCGGGGACATCTGCGCGATCGGCAAGCTGAGCCGCGCCGAAACCGGGGACACGCTGTCGGACAAGTCCGAGCCGCTGGTGCTCAGGCCCTGGACGATGCCGGAACCGCTGCTGCCGGTCGCCATTGCCGCACACGCCAAGACCGACGAGGACAAGCTGTCGGTCGGGCTGGGCAGGCTGGCCGCCGAAGACCCGACGCTGCGGATCGAACAGAATCCGGAGACCCATCAGGTGGTGCTCTGGTGCATGGGCGAGGCGCATGTCGGCGTGGTGCTCGATGCGCTGGCCAACCGCTACGGCGTCACTGTCGACACCGTCCAACTGCGGGTGCCGCTGCGGGAGACGTTCGGCGGCAAGGCGAAAGGGCATGGCCGGCACGTCAAACAGTCCGGCGGGCACGGCCAGTATGCGGTGTGCGACATCGAGGTGGAGCCGCTGCCGGAAGGTTCGGGATTCGAGTTCCTGGACAAGGTCGTCGGGGGCGCCGTGCCGCGCCAGTTCATCCCCAGTGTGGAGAAGGGCGTCCGCGCGCAGATGGAGAAGGGCGTGCATGCCGGATATCCGGTGGTAGACATCCGCGTCACCCTGCTCGACGGCAAGGCGCACAGCGTGGACTCGTCGGACTTCGCGTTCCAGATGGCCGGCGCGCTGGCGCTGCGCGAAGCCGCCGCGGCGACGCGGGTCGTGCTGCTGGAGCCGATCGACGAGATCTCGGTGCTGGTGCCCGACGATTTCGTCGGCGCGGTCATGGGTGACCTCTCCGGCCGGCGTGGCCGGGTGCTTGGCACCGACACGGCCGGTAATGAGCGCACCGTGGTCAATGCCGAAGTGCCGCAGGTGGAACTGACCCGCTACGCCATCGACCTGCGTTCGCTCGCGCACGGCGCGGCGTCGTTCACCCGCTTGTTCGCCCGCTATGAACCGATGCCCGAATCCGCAGCTGCCCGGGTGAAGGCCACGGCGTAGCCGCCGATGTCGACGGTCGACGGACTCCCGGCGCACATCCTGCTCAATCACCTCGTTGTGGTGCTCGGTCCGCTGGCGGCGATCCTGGCGATCCTGTGTGCGGTGTGGGCGGCGGCGCGCCGACGGTTCATCTGGCTAACCCTGGTGCTGGCGGCCGTAACCCTGGCCGTCACGCCGTTGACCACGTCCTCGGGTAGCTGGCTGGCCGGCAAAGTCGGCGATTCACCGTCGCTGGCCCGGCACGCGGCGCTGGGTGAGACGCTGGCCTACTTCGCCTCGGCACTGGTCGTCGCCGTCACCCTGTTGGCCGTCGTGCATCTACGCCTGGCCCGCGGCCGAACCGTGAAACCCGCTGCGCACGCAGTGATCGCCGTGCTCGTGGTCGCCGCCGCGGCCGCGACGCTGGTACAGACCTACCGGGTCGGGGATTCGGGCGCGCGGGCCGCGTGGGGCAGCGTCGCGGCCGCGTCCGTCAGTCGGTCCCCGGGCTGAAGCGCTGCGCGACGGCGCGGCGGTCCAGCGAGCCTTTGGCGGTGTGCGGCAGCTCGTCGGCCACCTGGAAGATTGCCGGGATTTCGAAGGGCGCCAGCCGGTCCCGGCAGAACTCGATGAGTTCGTCGGCGCTCGGGGCACTGTCCCGGGGCACGATGACCGCGGCGACCGCTTCCCCGTACATCGGGTGCGGCACCCCGAACACCCCGACTTCCAGCACGTTCGGGTGGGTGGCCAGCACACCCTCGACCCGTTCGGGCGAAATCTTCTCCCCGCCCCGGTTGATGAGTTCCTTGATCCGGCCGCGGATGCTCAGATCCCCGTCCTGCGACAGCGTTCCCAGGTCCCCGGTGCGCAGCCAACCGTCGGTGAAGTTTGCCGCGGTGATCTTCGGGTCACCCAGGTAACCGCGCACCACGGTGCGGCCGCGCAGCCACACCTCCCCGACGGCGCCCGGCGCAACGGGCTGTCCATCCGGGCCGGCGATGCGGATCTCGGGGCCAGTGGAGCGGCCCACCAAACCCGTTGCAGCGGCGGGGTTCACCTCCTGGTCGATGCCGGTGGTGGCGACCTGATGGGTAGCCTCGGTCATGCCGAATGCGCACAACACCGGCGCGCAGAATTGGGTTTGCAGCGCCTTGGCCACCTCGGGCGTCAACGGCGCACTGCAGCTGCGGATGAAACGCAAAGCGGCCTCGATGTTTTCGGCTCCACCGTCCGTCACCCGCTCCAACAGAATCTGGTGAATCGTCGGAACGGCGGTGTACCAGGTGGCCTTGACGGTCTCGATGTCGTCCCAAAAGGTGTGCGCCGAAAACCGTCCGCGAGCCGGCAGCAACACCGCACCACCCGACGCCAGCGTCGACAGCAGCGCGGCGACCAGCCCGTGGCCGTGGTACAGCGGCATCACCGCGACCGTCGCGTCCTGCGGTCCCAACTCGTATCCGGCGATGATCGCCTGGACCGAGGCGACGATGTTGTCGTGTGTCCACGGGACCATCTTGGGCAACCCGGTGGTCCCGCCGGTGAACATGATCATCGCGTCGTCCACCCGCAATCCCTCTGGAGAGGAGCTGCTCGGGTTGGCGGCGGTGGCCGAGTCCAGATGCACGGACAGCTCGCGCTTGACGGCATCGCGGCCGACGGTCACCGCGATCGGCCACCACGGCATCGACGGTTCGGATTTGTCTCCCGGACCCTCGCCGTCGACAAGCACCACCCGGGCGCCGACCGCCTCACTGCGGGCCCGTTGGTCACCGACCGGCAGCGCCGGGTCGAGCGGGACCACGACCAGTTTCGCGCGCAACGCCGCCAACAGGGCAACGACGAACTCGGCGTTGCTGGCCGCCCGCAGCGCCACCCGGTCACCCTGGGCCAGGCCGGCCGCGGTCAGCTGCCCGGCCAGGTCGTCGACCAGTCGCATCAGGTCCCGGTAGCTGACCGGGACGCGCTCGGCAGTGACGACGACGGCGGGCGCGTCGGGCAGGTGTGCGGCCGTGCTCGCGATCAGATCGGCGATGCCGGAGGTCGGCTCGACGAGCGCCTGGTTGCTGGTGATCTGTTCCGATGTCATCCCTCGCTCCTTCCGGCTGCACCTGCGTCGTGCCGGTGTCCTAAACGAAACCCTGCCGGTGATCGACAGGGGCTGTCCAATACCCATCCGCTAATGGTCAATAGACGGCATGAATCGTCGAATAAGGATCCGGTCTTGGACATAGTCGAGTGTCGCGACAACAGTGAGGAACCATGACCACGCAATCCAGCCTGACCGACGGCTTTCAGCTCGTGGTGGACGCGCTGCAAGCCAACGGCGTCGACACCATCTACGGAGTCGTCGGAATCCCGATCACCGACCTCGCGCGCACCGCGCAGGCCGCGGGCATCCGCTACATCGGCTTCCGCCACGAGGGTTCCGCCGGCAACGCCGCCGCCGCCGCGGGGTTCTTGAGCCAACGGCCCGGCGTGTGCCTGACGACGTCCGGGCCCGGGTTCCTCAACGGTCTGCCTGCGCTGGCCAACGCCACCACGAACTGTTTCCCGATGATCCAGATCTCCGGGTCGAGTGCCCGGCCGCTGGTGGACCTGCAACGCGGTGAGTACCAGGACCTCGACCAGCTCAACGCCGCGCGCCCATTCGCCAAGGCGGCGTACCGGATCGGCCGGGTCGAGGACATCGGCCGGGGCGTCGCGCGGGCGATCCGCACCGCGATCTCCGGCCGGCCGGGCGGGGTCTACCTCGACATCCCAGGTGAGGTGCTGGGCCAGGTCATGCCGGCAGCGGCCGGTGCCGCGTCGATCTGGCAGGTCGTGGATCCCGCGCCGCGCCAGCTGCCGGCACCCGAGGCGGTCGAGCGTGCGCTGGGCATCCTGGGCCGCGCCTCCCGACCGCTGATCGTGCTGGGCAAGGGTGCCGCATATGCCCAGGCCGACAACGCGATTCGGCAGTTCGTCGAGACCACCGGGTTCCCCTTCCTGCCGATGTCGATGGCCAAAGGCCTGTTACCGGACTCGCACCCGCAGTCGGCTGCCGCCGCGCGCTCCCTGGCGATCGCCCGGGCCGACGCGGTGTTACTGGTCGGTGCGCGGTTGAATTGGCTTCTCGGGCATGGCGACTCACCGCAATGGTCGGAGGGCGCCGAGTTCATCCAGATCGATATCGCCGCGTCGGAGTTCGACAGCAATCAGCCGATCGCCGCACCGTTGACCGGAGACATCGGCTCGGTCATGACTGCTCTGCTCGAGGCCGTGAGCGTGCAACCGGTGAGCGCCCCGGCGGCGTGGACTGACGAGATCGCCGAACGCAAGGCCCGCAACGACGCGAAGATGCGGGAGCGGCTGGCCGAGAATCCGCACCCGATGCGGTTCTACAACGCGCTGGGCGCCATTCGGACTGTGCTGCAGAGCAACCCGGATGTCTATGTGGTCAACGAGGGAGCCAATGCGCTTGACCTGGCTCGCAACGTCATCGAGATGGAGTTGCCGCGGCACCGGCTCGACACCGGCACCTGGGGCGTGATGGGCATCGGAATGGGCTATGCGATCGCCGCGGCGGTCGAGACCGGGCGGCCCGTGGTGGCCATCGAGGGCGACAGCGCATTCGGCTTCAGCGGCATGGAGATCGAGACCATCTGCCGCTACCGGTTACCGGTCATCGTCGTCGTGCTCAACAACGGCGGCGTCTACCGCGGCGACGAGGCCGTCTCCGGGACCGACCCGGCACCCACCGTGCTCAACGCCGGCGCCCGGCACGAGCTGCTGGCAGAAGCGTTCGGCGGCAAGGGATATCACGTGACCAAGCCGGCCGAACTCGAGGCCGCGCTGACCGAGGCATTGGCCGCGCGGGGGCCCGCACTCATCGACTGCGAACTCGACCCCGCCGCGGGGGTGGAGAGCGGGCATCTCGCCAGCCTCAACCCGGCCCGGGCTAACGCCCCTGCGTGAGCCCGCGCAACTGGGCGTCGAAGAACTCGTCGAGCGCGAGCTGCTGCGCCGAGGCGACGAGCGCACGGGCAACGGGTGATCCCGGCCCGGTTGCAATGGTGGCCAACGCAATCGGGGCGCGCAGGGCCGGATCGATCAGCTCGACCGCCCGGATCTCGCCGCGGGCCGGCGTCATCCACAACCAGGTATGCGGAACAATGGTTGCCCAGTTCCCGTTGGCCACCTGCGCGAACAGGGAGGCCACCGAGTCCGTTTCGACCTGGGGCCGGACGGTGATGCCGTGGTCGGCGAAGGCCCCGTCGATGACCTGTCGGTCCCGCATATCCGGCGTGAGCAACGCCAGCGGTAGTTGCGCCGCCTCCGGCCACCGCATTCCGGAGGCCCCGGGCGGCAGCATGTCCGCGCGGGCCAACAACACATAGTGTTCGTCGTAGAGCGGCACCAATGCCACGTCCTGGCCCGCCTCGGGAGCCGGATGGACGATCACCGCGTCCAACTCGAACTCGTGCAGCCGCCGGTACAGCTCGGTTGCGGCCAGCCGTGAGCTGATTTGCACCTTTGCCAAGGGGTGCGCCGAGCAGAACGCCGACAACACCAGCGAAGCGGTCGTCGAGGCGGTCGGCACGGTGCCCAGGCGCAGGGTTCCGGCGATGCCCGACTGCACCGCGTGCACCTCGGCCTTGAACGCGTCATGCTCGGCCAGAATCCGCTTGGCCCACACCACCAACCGCTCCCCCTCGGGCGTCAGGCCCTCGAAGCTGTGACCCCGGTGGATCAGCGTCACATTCAGTTCGCGTTCCAGCTTGGCGATAGCCGCGGACAGCGCCGGCTGGGACACGAAACACTTCTCGGCGGCGCGAGCGAAGTGGCGCTCCTGGGCCACGGCGACGAAGTACTCCAGCTGGCGAAAGAGCACCCGCACCTCCTTTGGCGGCGGGCCCGGCCCGGCCCCGGCTCCCGCTGAGGCTAACGCGTCCATCCCGGCCCGGCCAGCCCGCTGACCAACCCGCGTGGGCTACGCCGAAATTGTTTGCTATGGCCCGCCCCGAACGGATAACCACTAGAATATTGGGTGTGTTTGTCGCACCAACCCGAAGGGTGAACGCCATGCGTCGAGCGGTTCGGTATCTATTCGTGGTGGTGGCAATCACGACGATGGCCGCGGCCGGGTCCGGCAGTCCGGCCACCGGCGCCGTCCCGGTGCCACATCCGTTGCCCGCGGTGGCATCGATCTTCCCGTCCGATGGGGCCGTTGTGGGCGTGGGCGCCCCGGTCGAGGTGATGTTCGCCGCGCCGGTAATCGACCGTCGCGCCGCCGAACGAGCCATCCACGTCGGCGCACCGGCCAACATCACCGGTCACTACCAGTGGCTGGATGGCAATGTCGTGCAATGGATCCCGGATCAGTACTGGCCCGCGCACACCCGGATCTCGGTAGGTGTGCAGGAGTTGACCGAGGGTTTCGAGACGGGTGACGCCCTGCTGGGGGTCGCCAGCATCTCCGCTCACACATTCACCGTCAGCCGCAACGGCGAAGTGCTGCGCACCATGCCGGCCTCGATGGGCAAGCCGAGCCGGCCCACGCCGATCGGCAATTTCAACGCCATGTCGAAGGAACGCTCGGTCGTGATGGACTCCCGCACCATCGGCATCCCGCTGAATTCCTCGGACGGTTACCTGATCACCGCCCAATACGCGGTGCGGGTCACCGGCAGTGGGGTGTACGTCCACTCGGCGCCGTGGTCGGTGAACTCGCAGGGCTATGCCAATGTCAGTCACGGCTGCATCAACCTGAGCCCGGACAACGCGGCCTGGTACTTCAACATGGTCACGATCGGCGACCCGATCAACGTGGTGGCCTGAATCCACTCGCGATAACGCGGGTGTGGCGACGGTCACACCCTTGACCCGGAAGACGGACTGCGGTCGATCGGTTTGCGCTAGATAGCGAAGCGAACGAAAGGCTGACCATGACCGGTCCGCAGGAACATCGACTCAACCAACGCATTCAGCGACTTTTCGCAGAGGACGAGCAGTTCCGGCGGGCCGAACCCGATCCCGCGATCCGCGCCGCGGCACGGCAGCCCGGGTTGCGGTTGCCGCAGGTGATCCAGACGTTGGTCGACGGCTACGCCGACCGTCCCGCGATGGGCTGGCGGGCATCGGAACTCACCACCGATCCGGCCACCGGCCGCACGGTCGCGCGACTGCTGCCCCGATTCGACACCATCACCTACCGCGACCTGTGGGCCAACGTGCAGGCGATTGCGGCGGCCTGGCAGCACGACCCGGTCAATCCGAGCGCGCCCGGGGATTTCGTGGCGACCGTCGGGTTCGCAAGTGTGGAGTACCTGACCGTCGATCTGGTCTGTGGCTATCTGGGGCTGGTGGCCGTGCCGTTGCAGCACAACACCACCGCGTCGCGATTGCAGCCCATCCTGGCCGAGGTCGAACCGCAGACATTGGCGGCCAGTGCCGATTACCTGGACCTGGCCACCGAAGCCGCCGCCGGCATCAAGTCCGTACGCCGCCTGGTGGTCTTCGACTACCGGCCCGAGATCGACGACCACCGGGACGGATTGGAGCGGGCCCGCGCCAGGTTCGCCGAGGCCGGCCTGACTGTGACCATCGAGATCCTGACCGACGTGATCGCGCACGGACGCGCATTGTCACCCGCAACGATGTACACCGGCGACACCGACCAACGGCTGGCCATGATCATGTACACCTCCGGCAGCACCGGGTTGCCCAAGGGCGCAATGTATTCCGAGCGAATGGTGGTCAAGATCTGGACCAACGAGTTGATGCCGAGATACGACCACATTCCGGTGTTCAACGTGAACTTCATGCCGCTGAATCACCTCGGCGGCCGCATCCCGCTGTCCTCGGCGTTCCAGGCCGGCGGCACCAGCTACTTCGTCCCGGAAAGCGACCTGTCCACGCTGTTCGAGGACTGGAACCTGGTGCGTCCCACCGAGATGGGTTTGGTCCCGAGGGTCGCCGAGATGCTCTATCAGAGCTACCAGAGCGCCGTGGACCGGCGAGTCTTCGACGGAGCCGACGTCGATGCGGCCGAGGCGGCGGCCCGGGAAGAATTGCGCGAGCAGGTACTCGGGGGGCGGGTAGTCACGAGCTTCACCGGTACCGCCCCGCTGGCGGCGGAGATGCGAACCTTCATCGAGACCTGCCTCGACGTGCATCTGCTGGACGGCTACGGCCTGACCGAAGTCGGCATGGTCGCCAAGGACGGCCTGGTGACCAAGCCACCGGTGATCGACTACAAGCTGATCGACGTCCCCGAGCTCGGTTATTTCCTTACCGACAAACCGTTTCCACGCGGTGAGCTGCTGGTGAAGTCGGCGACGTCCTTCTCCGGGTACTACAAGCGGCCCGACGTGACCGCCAACGCATTCGACCCGGACGGGTATTACCGGACCGGCGATGTGATGGCCGAACTCGAACCGGACCGACTGGCCTATGTCGACCGGCGCAACAACGTCTTGAAGCTGGCGCAGGGCGAGTTCGTCGCCGTGGCCCGACTGGAGGCGATCTTCGCCAGCGCGCCGCTGGTCCGGCAGATTTTCGTCTACGGCAACAGCGAACGCCCGTATCTGCTGGCCGTAGTGGTACCCACCACCGAGGCACTGCAGCGGTTCGGCGATGACGACGCCGCCCTCAAGGCCGCGTTGAGTGAATCCCTGCGCCAGACAGCCAAATCCGCGGAGCTGCAATCCTACGAGGTGCCCGCGGATTTCCTGGTCGAGCTCGAGCCGTTCAGCTCCGACAACGGGCTGCTGTCCGGGGTCGGCAAGCTGCTGCGCCCCAAGCTCAAGGAGCACTACGGCGAACGGCTCGAGCGGCGGTATGCCGAGCTGGCCGATACCCGGGTGGCCGAGTTGCGGTCGTTGCGCGAAAGTGCGGGCGAGCGGCCGGTTATCGATACCGTGGCACGCGGGGCCGAGGCCCTGCTTGGCCTGGTCGGCGGTGCACCCGGGCCCGATGAGCACTTCACCGATCTCGGCGGCGATTCCCTGTCGGCACTGACGTTCTCCAACCTGCTGCGCGACATCTTTAACGTCGAGGTTCCAGTGGGTTTGATCATCGGGCCAACCAGCAATCTGGCCCAGATCGCCGACTACGTGGCGGCCGAACGTGAATCAGCCTCGAAGCGACCCACTTTCGCCAACGTGCATGGCCGGGGCGCGGCACAGGCCCGGGCTGCCGACCTGACGCTGGACAAGTTCATCGATGCGGCCACCCTGGCCGTTGCCGGCTCGCTGCCCCACATCACCGGGACGCGGCAGACGGTGCTGCTGACCGGAGCCAACGGGTACCTCGGGCGTTTCCTGGCGCTGGAATGGCTGGAGCGGCTCGCCGAGACCGGCGGACGTCTTATCTCAGTCCTGCGGGGCGCCGACGAAACAGCGGCCCGGCAGCGACTCGAGGATGCGTACCGCGCCGGGGATCCCGAGCTGCTGGAGAAGTTCCGGGCACTGGCGGCCGACCATCTCGAGATCGTCGTCGGCGACATCGGCGAACCCAATCTCGGCCTGTCCGAGGAGGTTTGGCAGCGGCTCGCCGATACCGTGGATCTGATCGTGCATCCGGCCGCGCTGGTCAACCACGTGCTGCCCTACGATCAGTTGTTTGGGCCCAACGTGGTCGGTACCGCCGAGGTGATCCGCCTGGCGATCACCGGCCGAATCAAGCCGATCACCTACCTGTCGACGGTGGCGGTCGCCATGACCGTCGACACGTTCGACGAAGACGGCGACATCCGGACCGTCAGCCCGGTGCGCACCATCGACGACAGCTACGCCAACGGATACGCGAACAGCAAGTGGGCCGGTGAGGTGCTGCTGCGCGAAGCACACGATTTGTGCGGCCTGCCGGCGGCGGTGTTCCGCTCGGACATGATTCTGGCCCACAGTGACTTCCCGGGTCAGTTGAACGTCCCGGATGCGTTCACCCGGTTGATCTTCAGCTTGCTGGTAACCGGTATCGCGCCGGAGAGTTTCTACCGGACCGTCCCGGGAGGTCCCCGTCCGCGCGCCCACTACGACGGGTTGCCGGCCGACTTCGTGGCCGAGGCGGTCACCACGCTCGGCGCGCAGGCGACCGACGCCTACCATTCGTTCGACGTGATGAACCCGCACGACGACGGCATCTCGCTCGATGTGTTCGTGGACTGGCTGATCAAGGGCGGCAATGACATCCGGCGTATCGCCGACTACGACGAGTGGCTGAGCCGCTTCGAGACCGCGCTACGGGCGTTGCCCGAGGGCCAGCGCCAATACTCGCTACTGCCGTTGCTGGATTCCTACCGCATTCCCCAGCAACCCTTGCCCGGAGCGCCGGCGCCTACCGACGTATTCCGCACCGCGGTGCAGGACGCGAAAATCGGTTCGGACAAGGACATTCCACACCTTTCCGCGGCCCTGATCGACAAGTACGTCGCCGATCTGAAGCTGCTCGGTCTCGTCTGAGCGAAACCGCGGCCTTCAGGCCACCCCGGTCTGGATCACCTTGACCACCACCAGCACCACGGCCAGGACCAGATAGCCGCGCAGCGTCAACAAACCGGCCCGCCGCGCCGGTGACATGGCCGGCCGGGCAAGTGTCGCAAGCGCGGGAGTGCGCCAGTCGGCGAGTTCCCGTCGGCGAATTTCGCGACGCTCGGCACGCCTCAGCTTCACAGTAAAATGGTCACCGCCGATCGGCCGGTCATAACGGCGGCCGGCCAGGACCACCACGGCACCGCCCACGACTCCGGCGGCCGCGCCGGCAATGAGCCCGATCTCGATGGTCGCCGTGGACAGCTTCGGGAAGAAGGTTGCCGCCGTCAACGCCAAGGACAGCAGCACCAGGCACCACACGGTTGTCCACGCGAAGATGTTCTGCCGCAATGTGTTCACCCACGGGCCCAGCACATCGCGGTCGTTGCACAACAGGACTAGGAACACCGTCGCCGAGGGCAGCAACACACCGGCGAGCGCCTGCACGCCCTGGGTCACCAAGCCCAGCACGTGGTCGGGGCTGAACGCGATAGCCGCGGACACTGCTAGCAGCAGGGCGTAGGCACCATAGAACAACGGGGCCTCGCCGATCTTCCAGTGCAGGGAGTGCCGCCTGCCCATCGCGTCACCCACGGCGTAGGTGGTGGCCAGTCCAATGGCGTTGGCGCCGATCAGGGATGCGTCCAGCAGGATGATCGCGAACAGGACTCCCACCGTGCTGCCGAACCGGTGCGCCAGACCCGATGCCACGGCGCCGGCGTCGGTGAAGGCGCCCACGTCGGCGTCGCCGGACAATCCGAACGCGGTCACCGCCATCAGCGCTGTCGCCCCGGCCATCACCACGACGATGCCCAGCACCAAATCGGCTCGCGCATAGGGAATCCAACGGGTGGTGATGCGCTTGTCCACCACATTGGACTGCTGGAAGAACAACTGCCAGGGCGCCACCGTGGTGCCCACGATCGCCACGACCAGCAACAGCACCGTGGAGTTGAGCCCGCCCGGAACTGCGGGGCCAGTCCGTGCACCGTCTCTTTCCAGGTGGGATGCACGAACAGGATCATCGGGATCATCACCACGTTCACCGCGATCAGCACGAACATCAGTGCCTCCCAGCGCCGGAACGAGCCACCGGCCACCACGGCGAACAACAGCACGGCCGCGACGGGGATCGCCACGATCTTCGGGCAGCCCAGGAACCCCAACGCCAATGCGACGCCGATGAATTCGGTGACGATCGTCAAAGCGTTCAGGACTAACAGATCGATGACGCTGAACGCGCCCCAGAATTTGCCGAACCGTTCGAATACCAGGCGCGCGTGCCCGACCCGGGTGACCGCGCCCAGCCGTAACACCATCTCCTGGTTGACATAGAGCACGGGAATCATCAATGCCAGCGTCCACAGCAGGGCCATCCCGTAGTTCTGCCCGGCCTGCGCGTACGTCGCGACACCACCGGCGTCGTTGTCACCGACCATTGCGATCAGCCCGGGACCGCTGATCACCATCAGCGTGCGCAGGCGGCGCCAACGACCGGCGACGGCGGCATCCCGGCCGATGCGGCCGAACGCCCCGACGATGTCTCCCGTGTGTGCCGAGTCCAGCGGCTCGGAAAGGGTTGGCAGTAACCGGCTCTCGCTCGAGATCGCAGTCATGGAATAAGTCGGCGATCATCGCGACCGGCATCCGGGCCACGTATGCGTTGGCCCGGTCCTGCGGCGTCATCTCGAGTGCTGCGGTCCAGGCCTCGCCCAAGCGACGACACAGGCGGCGAATTGCGCGGCGGCGCAGCGCGGGACGGGGTGCCGGAACGAGGTGGAGTGTGGCTGTCGTCGCTGTTGTCGCTGTGGTCATAGGTCTGCTCCTGACGGAAAGCCCGACCGGCGTGCGTCATTCCCGCAACAGTGCAGGCATGGGAGGCAGGAACTCAGGCAGCAGGAAGGCCGGAGCCGGATCGGGACGCGATGGATATGGCATGGGGACTATCGCCTGGACAAGGCACGCTCATCTCGCCCTCACCTCCTCACGGCCAGGACACACGGGGGTGTCACCACTATCACCTGAACGAAAGGGGCGACACTCGGCAGCCACAGCCGCCGAGCGGACGCACCCCTCTCGTCGGAGCTTTGGCACTGCACGGCGTATCCGGCCCGGGGACCGGAAGCCACTTGGGCTCAACCCTTAGGCCGGGAAGAGCTGTCCTGACCCGGGGCGTCTTTCGACGTTCGGGGTCAGTGGCCTGTATCCGTGCAGACGCCTCACCTACCGAGGTGCTTGCAGCCTCCCATGTTGGCACCGGGATGCACACTCGTCAAACGCAGCCGTCGCACACAGGCCTACTGTCGTGGCCATGGCCAACACATTGCGAGACCCCAGGGTCGCCTCGATGCTCGACCGGATGTACACCGCCGCCCAGGACCAGATGACGCTGCTGCGGGACAGACAGGGCGAGTTCAGCCGGCCGATGACCGTGCAGGAGCGCACCGAAGCGATGAGCGAGTTCTACATCCCGGTGACGCCCGAGGCCGGCCGGTTGCTCTACGGACTGGTCCGCGCCACCCGCCCCGGCACGATCGTCGAGTTCGGCATGTCGTTCGGCATCTCGGCGCTGCACCTGGCCGCCGGGGTGCGAGACAACGGCACCGGTCGAGTCGTCACCACCGAACTCAGCGAGACCAAGATCGCAGCGGCGAAGCAGACTTTCGCCGACACCGGGCTCGACGACGTCATCACGATTCTGGAAGGCGATGCACTGGCCACCCTGGCCGAGTTGGACGGAACTATCGATTTCGTGTTGCTGGACGGCTGGAAAGACCTGTACCTGAAGGTAATCCAGCTGCTCGAGCCGTCGCTGTCACCCGGTGCGCTGGTCATTGCGGACAACACCGAGGCCGCGGACACGCGCAGCTATCTCGACCACGTCCGGAATCCGGACAACGGCTACGTGAGCTTCAACTTCCCGGCACGGGCCAGTGACAGCATGGAACTCAGCTGCTGGACAGGCGCCTAGGCCCACTTGTCATCGGACTGACTCCTCCAGCCACGGCAACAACCATTTCACCCCTTCCGGGGTGAGGTGCACGCCGTCGCTGCGCACCTTGATGCCGTCGACCTTCGCGGTGTAAACGCCGTCGGGGCACAGCTTTTTGTTCAGATCCACGATCCCGACGTTGGGGCGCTGTCCGATCGCGTTGCGCAGCATGGTGTTCCACTGGTTGACCCGATCGGGCTGGTCCTCGGGGTACAGCCGGCCGTCGGGCTTCTCCCCGCCCCGACTGTAGGGCACGGTGGCGACCATGACGCGCACGCCGGTGGAGCCCACGATGTCCAGTGCGCGGTTCAGCTCGAATTCGAGGTAGGCGTCGAAGGTCGGGTCGCCGATGTGGGTCCACTTGCCTTCGTTGACCCGGTCAACGGTCTCCCAGCGGCCGATCACGAGCAGCGCGACGTCGGGGCGGTCCTGGCTGATCTGTGTCGCCCAGCGGCCCGGCCAGCCGTCGCATTCCGGTCGCTGCTCCAGGGTTTGACCGATGTACCGGTACGGCGTGCCGCGCACCAGGCTGCAGCCGATGACGGTGTGGTCGAGAAACTTGAAGCCGGGCGTCGGCGGCAGGTAGTGCATCATCGTCCACCCGATCGAGTCGCCGAACACCGAAACGGTGAACGGCTGGTTGGGGTCTCGCGGCCCGGGTGGCGGTGCCAGGACGGCGCCCGGCGGCGACGGGGACACCGCGGCCACCGCCGACACGCCCGGCGGCAGGCCGACTTCGCGCAGTCCCGTGCCGACCGGGACCACCATGATCGTCGCCGCGGCGGCGCTTGCCACGGTGGCCGCGGCGAGCGGCAACAGCGGCACCCGTTGCGGCCGCCAGCGCCGGATCGGTTGTTCGATTGCCCACCAGGACACCGCCGCCACAACGACGGTGGCGGCACAGCGCGCGCTGAACAGGCTCAGCCCCGACCATCCGGTGCGCTCGCCGTTGAGCGCGAGGAAGATCGGCCAGTGCCAGAGGTAGACGCCGTAAGAGATGGTGCCCAGCCACACCAGCGGGCCCCAGGCCAACACCCGGGACACCGCGCCACGCTGTTCGAGCGCGACGGGAGCGACCACCAGGACGGCGGCGATGGCCACCGCGATCAGCAGGCCATGGCGGAACTCGCCGGCGCTGCCGGTCGCGAAGTGGGTGATCGCGGCCAGCGCGGCCAAACCGACCAGCGGCAGCACCCGGGCGATCCGCCGCCCCCATCGGCTGCGGATCAGACACCAGCCCCGGTTCAGCGACGGCCAGTCCCGAACCAGCAGAGCCGACGCGGCGGCACCGACCAGCAACGCCTGCGCACGGGTGTCGGTGCCGAAGTAGATCCGGTCGCGGGTGGCGTCCGAGGTGAACACGATCGCGGCGGCGGCTGACGCCAGGGCGCCCAGGGTGGCGATGAGGAACGCGGCTAACCGCACGTGTCCCACGGTGATCTTGGCGAAGTAGCGCTTGGCGCGCGCGGCCAGCAACAGCGTCACACCGATCAGCAGCAGCGGCCAGACAAAGTAATACTGCTCTTCCACGCCTAGAGACCAGGTGTGTTGCAGTGGCGAGGGCGGGGCGCCCTGGGTGAAGTAGTCGGTCTGCTGGGCCACGAACCGCCAGTTGGCGACCCACAGGAACGCCGCGATCGCGTCGCCGCGCAATCCGTTCTGCGCCTGGTAAGGCAGAAACTCGCGGGCTACTCCAACGGTGAGCACCATCAGCAGTAGCGCCGGCAGCAACCGGCGGGCGCGGCGGATCCAGAAGCCGGTGAGGTCGATGCGCCCGGAGCGTCCCAGCTCGTCGAGTAGCAGGGAGGTGATCAGGAACCCGGACAGGACGAAGAAGACGTCGACACCGATGAATCCGCCGCCGACACCCGGGATGCCGCCGTGCCCGACCAGAACCAGCGCAACGGCGATGGCGCGCAGCCCATCCAGGGCGGGAATGCCGTTTTGCCGCTCCGGCCGGTCCCAGACCGCAAGCCGGCCGACCCGGCGCACCGGCGTCACCCAGCGCGGTTTCGCCGCACGCTTGGCTGCACGTTTTGATGCGGAAAGCGCCGGTGCGGGGTTGTTTCCGCCCGACTCAGTGCTCGCTGTCAGCGCGCCCTGACCGCCTTGCCGTCCGGCGCCGTATTTGATGCCGATACGTCGCTGCCCCTCCTCTTGATCCGAGAAAGTTTAAAGGCGAGGCGCCCGGAAACGCGTACGACACGCGGGATACCGAAGACGCGCAACGGATTTGCTTCGGCGAACCGGTCCGCTCAGGTGCCGGTGAAGGCAGCCGGACGGCGTTGCAGAAATGCTGTCGCGCCCTCGATGAAGTCGTTCGTTCGCACCAATTCGGCCTGACCCGTCATCTCCCGTTGAAGTGCGGGCTCGAGGTCGGCCAGCGCCACGGCGTTGATCGCCGCTTTCGTCTTGGCGAACGCCGGCGCAGGACCCGACAGCAACAGCTCAATGATGCGGTTCGTCTCGGCCTCCAGCTCACCGTGCGGACAGACAGCAGCGATCAGACCCCAGGCCGCTACTTGAGCCGCCGTCAGGCGTTCGTTCAGTAGCACCATCCGCATAGCCCGGGCCCGCCCCGCCGCGGCGGCCAGCAGCGCCGAAGCGCCGGCGTCGGGCATCAGCCCGACCTTGGTGACGCCCATGGTGAAGACCGCCCGCTCGGAGGCGACCACGAGGTCACACGCCAGGGCCAGGGAGACACCGTTGCCCGCCACCGGGCCCTGCACGACGGCGACCACCGGCTGCGGCATCGCGGTGACCGCGCGCACCGCGCGGTTGGCCTGCACGGTGATGTCGATTGCCGCGCCGGCCCCGTGCCAGTCGTCGACTTTCATGCTGGCCCCGGCGCTGAAGCTGCGACCCGCCCCGCTCAGGCGCACCACCTTTACCCGCTGGTCGGCGGCCGCGGCTTCCAGGACATCGGCGAGGCCGGCCAGGACGGGAACCGTCAACGTGTTGAGGTGCTCGGGCCGGTTGATCGTCACCGACAGCACACCACCCGCGACGGTAGCCGAGAGTTCGTCCACTCCGCGCCTCCTTTCATCACTCCAGCATCGTTATCGCTCGACTCCGGCACCGTTATCGCTCGCGGTGATAATATACATAAATGTATTTGATATATCAACGTAGCGGATGGTAACGCCGTATCGTGGATGCGGTTTGAAGAAGAACGAACAGAAGGCAACGGAAAATGGGGTGGTTCTCCCGGCGCGACAAGGCCGTCGCGACGGCTTCTTCGGAGCCCGTTTCGGAGTCCGGTTCAGAGCCTGTTTCTCCCACCCGGGCCACCCGCGACTACGTCCCGCCGAAGACCCACGCCGGGCCGCCGTGGGTCGGTCGGGCCCTGCGGCTCCCGATTCTGCCGACGCCGGCCGCGGCCGCCGAACTGGCCGGACACGCCGCCGATGCCGCGCGTACCGTCTCCGGCGTCGAACTCGACTACAGCCCGGATTCGCTCGAGTACGTCGACGCCATGCTGGAAGTGTTCCGCGAGCCGGGTTCGGACATCATGGCCGAGTCGATTTTTCTGTTCGGCTGCTACGTCGGCGAGGTGATGGTCCGCAATGCCGGTTACGTGTGGGTGGACACACCTGATCACCTGGCCCAGCACCTGGGCGCCCTGACGGTTTACCACCCCGACACCGGCGCCCATGCCAACCCGATCAGCAAGGCCTTCAAGCGCGTCGACTACGGCGAGCCGGACAACCTGCCCTACTTCTACCGGGTGTACGCCGCCGGATAGCTCAGGCGGGATTTGCTTCGGCGGAGCGCAATCCCAATTCGTCGAGCACCTCGTCGGTGTGCGCGCCGAGTTCGGGAGCCGGGCCCGCCACGCGGCCCGGGGTGCGGGAGAACCAGGTCGGCACGCCCGGGAACCGCACCGGGCCGTGCGGGCTGTCGACCGTCTCGAAGAATCCGACGGCGTCGAGTTGCTCATCGTCGAACAGCGCGGCCGGACTGGAGATCGGCGAGGCCGGAATTTCCAGCTCGCGCAGGAGCTTCAGCCATTCATCGGTGGTGCGCTGGGCGAAGGTCTCGGCCAGTAGCGAGTAAACGGTGTCTATCTGGCGGGCCCTGCCCTCGAGCGTGGCGTACAGGTCAGTGGTCCAAGGCGGCTGGACGGCGTCGATGAATGCGGCCCAATGCTTGTCGTTGTAGATCAGCGCGGCGATGTAGCCGTCGCTGGTGCGGTACGGTCGTCGATTGGGCGCCACCGTGCGCGGGTAGACCGCCGGCCCCAAGGGCGGTTCGAACATGGCGCCGTTGGCGTGCTCGACGAGCATGAACGACGCCATCGCTTCGAACATGCCGATCTCCACTTCCTGCCCCTCGCCGGTGCGCTCGCGATGGAACAACGCCATCATCGTCGCGTACAGCGCGGTGAGCCCGGCGACCTTGTCGGCCAATATAGTTCCGACGAAGTTGGCCTCGCCGGTCAGCTGCTCCTGCACCGAGGGCAGCCCACACGCGGCTTGGATCGTGTCGTCGTAGGCGGGCAAGTCGCGGTTGGGTCCGCGGCGGCCGTACCCGTAGCAGTTGGTGTAGACGATGGCCGGATTGATGGCGGCGACATCGGTGTAGCTGAATCCGAGCCGAGCGATCGCCTTGGCGCGCATGGAGTGGATGAACACGTCGGCCCGTTCGATCAGCGTGCGCAGCGCGGTCCGGCCGGCTTCGGACTTGAGGTCGATGGCCATGCCCCGCTTGCCCCGATTGACGTTGACGAACACCCCGCTCATTCCGGGGGCCGGCCCCACCGAGATGTACCGCGTGTCATCACCTTGCGGCGGCTCGATTTTGACTACGTCGGCGCCCATATCGGCCATGATCTGGGTGCAGTAGGGCCCCATCACCATCGCGGTGAGGTCGACGACGCGCACGCCCGCCAGCGGCCCGGCGCTAGACATGAGATGCGCTGTCCCGGCCGGCCCACTGCGCCGACTCGAAGCTGTAGCGGATGTGGTCGGCATGCCCGCTGGGGACGGGCGGAAAGACCAGCGGCGCCGTCAGATCCCGGATGGCGTAGAGCTGTTCGGCGACGTCCTCGATCGTCCACGACAACCGCTGCACCCCTGGGCTTTCGGCGACGACGGCCCTGGCGACCCGGCCCGCGATGGCGATCAGCATCTCGCCGTTGATTGGGCAGGACTCATGCGCCAGCATGCCCACCACCGGCGCCACCAGGTCGGTGCCCATCGGCGGATACGCCGAAATATCCAGTCCCTCAGCCATTCTGGTCACCGCCGAGGGCACGATGACATTGCACAACACACCTTCGGCGGCACCTTCGAGGGCGACCACGTTGGCCAGGCCCATCAGTCCGGCCTTCGCCGCGGCGTAGTTGGCGACCGCGTGGTTGCCGTACAGCCCGCCAATCGACGAGGTCAGGACGATCCGGCCGTAGCCGGCATCGCACATGACCGGAAACGCCGGTCGCACCACATGGAACGCGCCGCGCAGGTGCACATCGAGCACGGCGTCGAAGTCGGCATAGCTCATCTCCTTCAACGACGCGCGCCGCACGGTGCCGGCGTTGTGGATCAAGATGTCGAGGCGCCCGAAATTCTCGAGGGCGGACTCGATGATCGCGCGGCCCCCGGCCGAGGTGGTCACCGATTCGGCACAGGCGACGGCTTCTCCTCCGCCCGCCGCTATTTCGGCCACAACCTCGTGCGCCGGACCCGAATCCGCGCCATCTCCGGTCAGCGTGCTGCCGGTGTCGTTGACCACCACTCTGGCACCCCGGGCCGCCAGCATCAGCGCGTAGGCGCGGCCCAGCCCGCGGCCGGCGCCGGTCACCACGGCGACCCGGTTGTCGAATCTTCGTTCGGTCATTCCAATTCGAGCCCGTCCAGATCGCCTTTGGCCCGCCACTCGGCGAGCAGGTCACCGAAGGCGTAGAAACCCGGCCCGTAGGGTTCGCCCAGGTAGAACCGGATACCTTCACCTCCGCCGCCGCCCTCGTTGTTGTAATAGCCCGGCGTGCACTCCCCGATGAACGCAGTGTTGTCGATCGCGGTGTCCCTGATGGTTTTACACCACTGGTCTTGCGCTTCTTGCGAAGGCTCGACGGTCTCGGCCCCGCGGCGCAGGGCTTCGGCGATGATGTAGGCGATGTGCTCGCCCTGCAGCTCGTAGTTCGCGGCGATGTTCGCGGAGATGCCGACCTGGGTGAACCCGGTATAGAACTGGTTGGGGAAGCCTCGGCTGGTCATCCCGTGCAGGGTTTGGTATCCGTCGTGCCAATAATCGAAAAGCGAACGGCCACCGCGGCCCTCGATCGCGTCAATCGAGTACCGGCGGCTGATCTCGGTCGAGATCTCGAAACCACTGGCGTAGATGATGCAATCGAGTTCGAACTCAATGCCGTTGGCGATCAGGCCCTTCTCGGTGGCACGCTCGATGCCCTTGCTTGACGACACGTCGACCAGCGTGACGTTCGGCCGGTTGAAGGTAGGCAGATAGTCGTCGTTGGTGCACGGCCGCTTGCACAAAAATCGGTAGTAGGGCTTGAGCGCCTCGGCCGTCGCGGGGTCGTCGACGATGCTTTCGATGCGGCGCCGCAGCCGCTCCATCAGCTTGTAGTCCTCTTCCTCGTTGATGGCCATGAACTGCTCGGGGGTCATCGACGCGGGATCGTCGAGCTCGAGAACGCGTGCCGCGGTGTTACGGCCGAGTTCGGTCCAGAAGTCGCACACGTAATCGGGCTGGCCGGGCGCCATGCCCTCGAACGTCCAGGAGTGGAAATTGCGTTGGCGTTCTTTCTGCCAGCCCGGCTGCAGCGACTTCGCCCACACGGGGTCCGTCGGCGTGTTATTGCGCGCTCCGACCGAGGACGGTGTGCGCTGGAACACGTAGAGGTGCTTGGCATCCCGGCCGAGGAACGGCACGATCTGGACCGCTGTTGCGCCGGTGCCCACCACGGCGACCCGCTTGTCGGCCAGCTTGTGCATCCCGCCGGTGCTGTCACCTCCGGTGTAGGCGTAGTCCCAGCGCGACGAGTGGAAGCTGTGCCCGCGGAAGTTCTTGATGTCCGGGATACCCGGCAGCTTCGGCCGGTGGAACGGGCCGGATGCCATCACCACGAACCGGGCCCGGATGTCGTCGTCCCGGTTGGTGCTGACCCGCCACCGCTTGGTCTCGTCGTTCCAGTGCAGGGCCCGCACCTGGGTCGAGAAGATCGCGGAATCGTAAAGGCCGTAGTGCTTCCCGATCCGGCGGCAGTGTTCGTAGATCTCGGTCCCGTCGGCGAACTTCTTGCTCGGTATGTAGTTGAGCTCTTCCAGCAACGGTATGTAGCAATACGATTCGTTGTCGCACTGCAGCCCGGGATAGCGGTTCCAGTACCACACCCCGCCGAAGTCGCCACCCAGCTCGATGATCCGGACGTCCTCGACGCCTGCCTTCTTCAGGTAGGCGGCACACAGCAGACCGCCGAAGCCACCGCCGAGCACCGCGACGTCGATGTCCGCCGAAATCGGCTCCCGGATCAGCGGCGGCGAGTGGGGGTCAGTCTCGTAGTAGTCCGCGAATTCGTCGGAGAGTTCGATGTACTGCTTGGAACCCTCTGGGCGCAGTCGCTTCTCGCGTTCCAGACGGTACTTCTCCCGCAGCGCCTCGATGTCGATGTCGTCCGGCGTCGTCGTCGGGGGGCAGTCGGAAATTCCAGTCATGCCAGGGCGTTCTCCGGAAGAGCGGCGGGATGCAGCGGCGCGTCCATTTTCTGCACGGCCGGCAACACCTCGTTGGCGAACAGTCGCGTGCTGGCCATCGCATCCTCGTAGGGCATGGTGCCGAACTGGGGGACGATCGTCAGCTCACAGAACGAGCAGGCCTCCTGGGCCGCTTTGATACGGGTGAAGATTTCCTCCGGTGTGCCGATCAGCAGATTGGAAGCGTGGTAACCCGGCGTCTTCGACGGCCCTTTGGTATCTCCCGAGACTGAGGACGCCAAAACCGCGGTCGCCGTGGCCTCCCGGGCCGCATAGGCCTCATATCCCTTGACGCCTTTGAAGTTCGAGGCGTCAGCGAAGCCATAGTGGACCGTGACGTCGCGGTTCGCCGTCCAGATCCACTCTTCGGACCTGGCCGCGTCCTCCGGGTCGGCCGTGCAGTACATGAACATGACGTTCTTCGGCTGGCACGGCGGTAGGCCTTCCTCCTGGCGGAAGGTGTTGACCTTCTGCACTTCCCGGCCGGCATCCTCGATGGGCTTGTTGCCCACGAAAAGTGGCACCATGCCGCGGCGGGACAGGATCTCGAGCGACTCCGCCGTGGACGACGAGCTGTAGATGCGGGAGAACAGGTCGTTGCTGCGCGGTTCGGGACGCAGCGACATTTCCGGCACCTTGAAAATCTCGCCGTCGTAGGAGAACCGTTCGCCGGAGAACGCCAGCTGCAGGATGTCCAGGGTCTCGTTGAACCGTTGCCGGCTCTCCTCGCGCGGGACGCCGACCGCGTCGAATTCGCCCTTCGACACGCCCCGGCCGATCCCGATGGTGTCGTAGCGGCCGTTGGAAAGGATGTCGAGATAGGCGATCTGGTGCGCCAGCCGGACCGGGTGCCACCAGGGTGCGACCACCACAAAGGTGCCCAGGCTGATCCGTTCGGTGCGCCCGGCGAAGTAGCTCAACGCCTGAATCGGGTTGGGCGTCATGCCATACGGCGTCCCGCAGTGCTCGGGCATCCACACGCCGTCGAACCCCAGCGGTTCGGCCAGGTCGGCGATCGCCAGCGTGCCCTGCACGCACTCCCAGTCCGGTGTCGCGGGCGGCCGGCTGAAGTCCTCGGCCAGCACCCGGTCCCAGTCCTTGGAGTTGTGTGCTCCGAACCCAAGATTGACCTTCATTGTTGCGTCTCCGTATCTCTTTCCAATTCGGAAGCCAGTTGCCGCGGGGCTCCCGTCCCCATGTACTCGGCAAGATTGCGGTGCAGGTTCGCGGTGCTGCGCTCCATGTAGGGGTTGGGCTTGGGCCCGCGGAAACCCAGCGATTTCATCCCTTGCTGAACAGCGGCCATGTTGGAGAAGTCCTGCGGCAGCACACTGCGCCAGTTCGGGTCATCGGGCGGTGCGTACACCCACTCCGTCTGCGGTTCTTCACCTTTCGGGTACAGCTCGTAGCATGATGCTTCGAAGATGCACTGGTCCGGGTTGTAGCCGTGCGGGCGGGCGCTGTAGCACAGCGCGGTTGTCAGGCCCTGCCCGATCTGGAAGTTCGGGAAGATCTGCCACGCCGTCCCGCTGTTGGCCAGGTGCTCGGGGTCGATGGTCGGCCAGATCACCCCGCGCGCTTCGTCATCCCGGCGCGCCGCGCTGAGCCAATGACTGAGCACCTGGTCCGCGGGCGCGTCCTCGGGCAGTTCGTCGACCAGCCGCAGCGCGGCATCCACCAGCGTCCGGGTGGTGGTGGCGTTGGTCTCCTCCAAGGTGTAGAGCTGCATCTCGGCGGTCGACACCCGCGCGTCGGCCCCGGTGCCGAGCCGGATCTTCGACTTGGTCTCGGCGAGGTCCTTTGGCGCGTCGTAGCCGATGTTGCTGTGTTTGCCGTGGGCGGCGGCCCAGCCGCGGAAGTTGCCGAACTTGTTGAACTGCGGATGCGTGGTCGCGACGTGGTAGGTCTCGTTGAAGGCCTCCATCGCAACCTTCCAATTGCACTGGAAATGCAGCCATTTGCGCCACTTGCAGCGCATGTCTGCCAGGTTGAACGGGTCGAGCATGGTGGCCGCGGGTTCCAGGTAGTCGCGCAACGGCTCCGCGGCGGGGTCCATGTTGATCCAGATCCAGCCGCCCCAGGTGTCCACCTGCACGCCGGTCAGGTGGGTGTTCTCCGGCGTCAGCGCACCCTGCCAGTCCGCCCGTTCGGGAATGTGGATGCAATTGCCGTCGTGGTCGTAGGTCCAGCCGTGGAATCCGCAGACGAACGACTTCTTGTGCCCGCAAGCGCTTTTGGCGCCGACGGGGGTGTCCACCAGACGTCGGCCGCGGTGCACACAGACGTTGTGGTGCGCCGCGAAGGTGTCGGAACCGGTGCGCACAACCAGGATTGAGTCGTCGAGAATCTCGTAGGTGAGATAGCTGCCCACCTTGGGTAGGTCTTCGACGCGCCCGACCTGCTGCCACACCTTGCGCCACAACCTGTCCCGTTCGGCACGGGCGTACTCCTCGGAGATGTAGGCCTCGACCCCGATCGTCACCGGGGCGGTCAAATCGTCAGTCACCGGTTTCTTCCTCCTGCTGCTCCCAACGCTGTATCGCGGCGCGGAAGGACTCGTCCTTCAAGAACAACGACGTGTTGTCGGCCCCCAGGTGTCCCCACTTCAGATTCAGACCGCCGTCCACCAGCAATGTCTGGCCGGTGATGTAGGTCGACAGGTCCGACAGCAGGAACAGGATCGCGCCGGCCACCTCGTCGGGCCGTCCGCGCCGTCCCATCGCGATGGCACGACGGTCACGCTCGGGATCATCGTCGGTATAGGTGCGCGACGCCGGTGTCTCGGTGACGCCGGGAGCCACGGCGTTCACCCGGATGGCACCCCCGTCGTCGCATGCCAACTCCGCGGCCATGGTGCGGGTGACCGCCACGATCGCGGCTTTGGCGGTGCCGTAGGCGACGTGGAACGGCGCGGTGTTCATTCCGCTGATCGAGGAGATCGACACGATCGAGCCGGGCCGTTTGCGACGCTTCAATTCCGCCGCCACCGCCTGGCTCATGAAGAACATCGTCTCGAGGTTGCGGCTGAACAGGTCGCGCCAGTCACTGCGCGTCACCCGGGTCGACGGCATCCATGTCGATGGGTCCGCCCCGCCCGCGACATTGACCAGGCCGTACAACTCGCCGTCGGCGCGGCATGCCGCCTCGAGGGCCGCGCTGACGCCGTCGTCAGTGGACACGTCGGCCGCCACCGGCACCACCGGCAGGCCGTCGGCGATCAGCGGGCCCACGTGTTCGTCGAGATTGTCCTTGCCCCGGCTCACCGCGACCACTGTCGCCCCCGCCTCGGCCACCGTCCGCGTGACGGTGGTGCCAATCCCGCCCCCGGCGGCCCCGGCGACCACCACGACCCGCCCGGCCAGTCCCAAGAAATCGCGTGTCACCTATTTGTCCGGACAAGATAATGACGTGCATTCATTAGAGAGCATGATTCTCCACCGGCTGGCTGCACGTCAAGGCCGCCGACGCTTTCGGCAAGGCTATTGTCTGGACAAAGCAGGGTTGCTATCGTCCGAGCGGTGGAGGCTGCTCGCTATCGCGCCGCACGGCCCCCGGGCGTCGCCGAAGGCTGGACCCTGACCCGCCTCACCGAGCCCAGCCGGCTGTTCGGGGCGAACGGCCTGCGTACCGGCCCGGACGGGCGGGTGTACATCGCACAGGTGACGGGCAGCCAGATCAGTGCGCTGGACCTTCAGACCGGCCGACTCGACACGGTCAGCGCCAAGGGCGGCGAGATCATCGCGCCCGACGACGTGGCCTTCGACGCGGCGGGCAACCTCTATGCGACCGAGGTGATGGACGGGCGGGTCAGCGTGCGCGACCCCGCCGGCCGCACCCGCGTGCTGCGTGACGACGTCCCCTCGGCCAACGGCATCACGGTGCACCGGGGCCGGCTGTTCATCGGAGAATGCCGCGCGGGCGGTCGCCTGCTCGAGCTCGACCGCAACGGCGGCGCACCCCGCGTGCTGCTGGACGAGGTCCCGTCGCCGAACGCGATGGAGGTGGGTTCCGACGGGCTGCTGTACTTCCCGGTGATGGGCGCCAACGAGATCTGGCGCATCGACCCCGAGGGCGGCGAACCGGAATGCGTTGCCGCTGATCTCGGGGTCCCCGACGCGGTGAAGTTCGACGCCGCGGGCCAGATCGTCTCGACGCAGGTACACAGCGGTCAGGTACTGCGCATCGATCCGCGCAGCGGCGCGCGCAGCGTGCTGGCCAATCTGAACCCGGGGCTGGACAACCTGACCTTCGTCGGCGAGCGGCTGTTCGTGTCCAACTTCACCGGCGAGATCACCGAGATCCTCAGCGACGGCAGCACCCGGCCGGTGCTGCCCGGTGGGCTGAACTGGCCGCTGGACCTGACTGTGGCCGCCGACGGCAACCTCTACGTCGCGGACGGCACCTACTTCTACGTGCTGGGTGCCGATGGCACTCTGCGTCCCGCCGGCATGCTGTTCAGTCCCGGCTACCCGGGCTTCCTGCGCGGGGTGGCCAGCACCGGGCCGGGCGAATTCGTCGTCACGACCTCCAACGGTGAGGTAGCCCGCTACCGGCCCGCGGCGAGCGAAAGCGATTTCCTGGCAACGGGATTCGACCAACTCTACGGGGTGGCGGTGGCCGGCCCGAACAGTTTCGTGGTGGCCGAACTGGGCGCCGGGCGGGTGCTGGGCATCGGCGCCGGTGGTGTCGAAGTGTTGGCGACGGGACTGGCCGAGCCGATCGGAGTGGCGGTCGCACCCGGCGGGACGATCCTGGTCTCCGAGGCCGGCGCCGGACGCGTGGTGCGGGTCGGCGACAACGCCCCGCTGATCGAGGGACTGCAACGACCCCAGGGTCTGCTGGTGCTCGACGGCCGGGTCTACGTAGTCGACGCGGGCGCAAAGGAACTCGTCTCCGTCGACCTGACCGGCGGCGCCCGGCGCACCATCGCCACCGACCTGCCGGTCGGCGCCCCGCCCGGTGTCAGCCCCAAACCGCTGCGGGGCATGCCGCCCTTCTCCGGACCGCAGGGACCGTTCGCCGGCATCGCCGCCGGACCCGACGGCACCCTGTACGTCTCGGCCGATGCCGACGGCAGCGTCTTGGCCCTGCACCGGGAATTCTGAAGGGCCACCGCGTTGTCCGATACCAAGGTCGCCGACCACCGCTACCTGCAAGTGGCGCGCACGCTGCGCAAGGAGATCGTCGACGGGGTCTACCCGGTGGGGTCCCAGCTGCCCACCGAACACGAGTTATGCGAACGATTCGCGGTCAGCCGCTACACGGTCCGGGAGGCACTGCGACGGTTGCGCGACGACAATCTGGTGTCGTCGCGTCCGCGTGCCGGCACCCTGGTGGTGCCGCGGCCGTCGGCGGACTCCTACGTCCAGCACGTCATGTCGATCAACGACCTGCTGGAGTTCGCGACCGGTACCAGGTTCGCGATCGAATCGGTCGCGATGGTCACCATCGACGACGAACTTGCCGCGCGCACCGGTCTGGGGATCGGTGACCAGTGGCTGACGGTGCGGGGCTTCCGGCAGACCGACGGCGTCGAGGACACCGGCCCCGCGCTGTGCCGCACCGAGTACTACATCAACCGCGCATTCGCGGCGGTGGGCAGGTTGCTGCAGCGCCACCAGGGCCCCATCTTCCCGTTGATCGAGGACCTGTTCGGGCTCAATATCGTTGAGGTGCACCAGGAGATCGTCGCCGTGCTGCTGACGCGCGAACTGTCCGCTGGTCTCGACGCCGACCCGGGCACGCCGGCGCTGCAGGTGCAACGCACCTACCGGGCTTCCGACGGCCAGGTTGCCCAGGTGACGATCAACACCCACCCGGCGTCGCGGTTCCGGCATTCGATGACGATGCGACGAGTGCGTGGCTAGGAGGCTCAAGGCCGGGCGATCGGTTCGTTGGGACGACGAGCGCGCCGCCGAGGCTTACGCGCACGGCTGGTGGACCCAGACCACGCTGGCCGACGCCGTCGATGCGGCCGCGCGGGACACCCCGGCCCGGATTGCGTTGATCGACGGCGATATTCGGATCACCTGCGCCGACCTGCACCGGCGGGCCACCGCGTTGGCCCACGCGTTGCAGCAGCGTGTCCCGCCGAGCAGCGTGGTGTCGTTCATGCTGCCCAACTGGCACGAGGCCGCGGTCATCTATCTGGCGACCACGCTGGCCGGCATGGTGGCCAATCCGATCCTGCCGTCGCTGCGCGACCGGGAACTGCGGTTCATCCTGGAGGATGCCGACAGCCGAATCATCTTCGTTCCCGCCGGCTTCGGCGGGTACGACTATCCCGCGATGCTGAGCCGGGTCACCGCGCAATTGGAGTCGCCACCAGAAGTGATTGTGCTGCGGGGAGATTGCGAGCCGGGCCAGACCCCGTTCGAGGCGGTCAGCGACAACGGCGGAGTGTCCCTACCGCTGCCCACGCTCGATCCCGATGCGGTGCGCATGATCCTCTACACCTCGGGTACCACGGGCCGGCCCAAAGGGGTTCTGCACAGCCATAACTCGATCTATGCGCTGCTGCGCCAGATTCACCGGCATTGGCTGGCCGAGCCGGGCGACTCGTTCCTGGTCGCCTCACCGATAGCTCACATCGGCGGTTCCATCTACGCTTTCGAGGCGCCTTACCTGCTCTCCGCCACCGCGGTGTTGATGGAGCGCTGGAACGCGGACGAGGCGGTCCGCCTGATGACGGCCGAACACTGCACCCACATGGCCGGCGCGACACCGTTCCTGACGCAACTGCTGGCGGCGGCACAGCGTGCCGGTACCCGATTGCCGGATCTGAAGGTGTTCATTTGCGGCGGCGCCTCCGTATCGCCGTCGCTGATACGTTCCGCGGCAGCGTATTTCGAGTCGGCCGTGGTGACGCGCGTGTACGGCTCCACCGAGGTGCCGGTGACGACGATCGGCTCCCCGGGGCACCGCGAGCACGCCTGCGATACCGACGGACGCGTTGGTGTGGCCGCGGTCAAGCTGGTCGACGGTGAGATCCGGGTGCGCGGACCCCAAATGCTGGTCGGCTACCTGCATCGGGAGGACGAGGACGGGTCATTCGACGCCGAAGGCTACTTCCGCACCGGCGACCTGGCGCGCTGGGTCGACGGTGACTATCTCGTCGTCACCGGGCGAGCCAAGGACATCATCATCCGCAATGGTGAGAACATCTCACCGAAGGAAATCGAGGACGTCCTGGTGAACCATCCCGACGTGGCCGAGGTCGCCGTGGTCGGCCTGCCCGATGCCCGTACCGGTGAGCGGGCGTGCGCGGTGGTGGTGGCGGCCGGCCCGGCGGCACCCGATGTCGCCGGGCTGCGTGCCTTCCTGGAGAGCGCCGGCGTTGCCCGCTTCAAAGCGCCCGAGCAGGTGGTCATCTGGGATGACCTCCCGAAGAACGACGCCGGCAAGGTGCTCAAGCACCGGATCAAGGCGACGCTGGAAAAGGCAGGGCAATGACATGCAGGTAGCGATTGTGACCGGGGCGACCGGCGGCATCGGATCCGGTTGCGCGGCAAAGCTTGCCGAGTCCGGTATCGCGGTTTTCGCCACCGGGCGCGACCAAGCCAAGCTCGACACGCTGGCCGAGGCGATCGGCGATCCGCAGCGGGTGGCCACCCACGCCGCCGATCTCACCGACGACGCGGCGCCCGAGCGGATCACCGAGGCCGCCCTGGCCCGTTGGGGCCGCATCGACTTCCTGGTCAACACCGCCGGCGTGGGTAGCCCCAGACCGCTGCACGAGACCGACGACGAATCCCTGGACCATTTCCTCGGATTGATGCTGCGCGCGCCGTTCCGGCTTATCCGCGAAGTGCTGCCGCATCTGCAGCCCGGATCGGCCATTGTCAACATCACCTCGACGTTCGCCGTCGTCGGCGGCATGCGCGGCGGTGCCTACTCGGCCGCCAAAGGCGGGCTGACCGCGATGACCACACATATCGCCTGCCAGTACGGCGCGCAGGGAATCCGTTGCAACGCCGTGGCTCCCGGGGTCATCCAGACAGCTATGACCGAGCACCGGCTGGCCGACGAGCGATTCCGGCGCATCAACACCGAGATGACCCCGCATCAACGCCTGGGCACCGTCGAGGATGTCGCCAGCACGGTGGCGTTCCTGTGCTCGCCCGGGGGCGCGTTCATCAATGGGCAGACCATCGTCGTCGACGGCGGCTGGAGCTCCACGAAGTACCTGTCGGATCGGGCCCTGAACTCGGAGTGGAACGTCCGTTAGCTCAGCGTGATTCGAAATGCCGCCGGATGCCGTAGAGCATCTTGGCGTGCGCCTTGACCGCCTCCCGGACGGTGATCGCGGCCAGCGGACGGGGCGCTTCGAACCGGATCCGTTCGGTGATGCGGGTGCCGCCCTCGATCGGTAGGAAGCTCACCGTCCCGCGCAGCCGCACCCCCGGTGACTGGTCGGCTTCGGTCAGCACGTCGCCGTGGGCCGGAACATGCAGCCGCGCAAGGTACGTCACCCTCATGGTGACCGGCCCCAGTGGGATCCGGTCCACCACGCGGTAGCTCTGCTGATAGCCGTCGGCCGTCTCGGTGCGCGAAAGCACTTCGACCGAAACGATCAGCGGGTGCACGAGCCTGATGTTGTCCAGGTCGACGTAGTAGTCGCGCACCCGCTCCGGCGCCGCGGGCACCTCTTCGCTCAGCGTCCGCTCGGCGCGGGCAGTCCACCAGCTCATTGCAGCCAACCTACTGCGCCGAGGGGTCACCCCATAGCGCGAGCAGACGCAAAAGCACCCAAAAAGTGCCTTCTTGGGGCGCTTTTGCGTCTGCTCGCGGGGGGCTCCCGGGGCGAAAGGGAGGCCTAGGCGAACTGAGCCAGCAGCTGACCCGTGCGCCACCAGACCAGCACAGCGAACAACGTCAACGCCGCCGCCGTCGCCGCGGCCTGGACGGTGTCCCGCTGCTTGCGCGGCGCATACACGTAGGCCGCCGCCAGCAGCCCACCGGCGACCAGCCCGCCCACGTGCGCCTGCCAGCTGATCGCGTGGGAACTGACCGCCGGCACCAGGAAGGTGAACACCAGATTGATCACGATCACAGCAACCACGCCCCGGACGTCGAGGGTGAGCCGCTTGGCCGCCACGAACAGGGCCGCGAAGAGACCGAACACCGCGCCCGAGGCGCCCGCGGTGGCGGTGTTCAACGGCGCGAGCAGATACACCAACACCGACCCGCCCAGGCCACTCACCGCGTACAGCGCCGCGAAGCGCAGCCGGCCCAGCCATCGCTCCAAGGGTGCACCCACCACGTACAGCGCCCACATGTTCAGCAGCAGGTGCGGCGCGCCGTAGTGGAGGAACGCCGACGTCACCAGCCGGTAGTACTGTCCGTCCGCGACGGCCGGCGGCCACAGCGTGAACTGCTTCTGCACGTCGGGCACCGCCACTTCGGCAATGAACGCCAGCACGTTGACAACGATCAGCGCGATCGTGACCACCGGCGCGCCCGACCGTTCCCGTCCCCCGAACGGCGTCCGCTTCTCCCGGATGGTGCGGGCACCCGCCTGGACGCACTCCACGCACTGATGCCCGACAGCCGCGCTGCGCATGCAGTCACCGCAGATCGGACGCTCGCAGCGGGTGCACCGAACGTAGGTCTGACGGTCCGGATGCCGGTAACAGGTCGGTGCGTCGGGTGTACTCATCGCACCCAATCTTGCCCGCCTCGCCAGTTTGCCGCCGCGGGTGACCCGCTGGCGAGGCTATTCCCTCACCCGCCGAGTTGACCTACTGTGATTCGGGTGGAATCACACGGAAACCCTGAATTGGTGCCCGTCGAACATTTGCACTCCGGTGACCCCATCACCGATGGCGGTCAACGCTACATAGTTCTCGAGTCCAAGACTGTCGGCGACAGTTGTGTGGTCCTTGAGCTGGAGTCCAGGGTCGATCACCAGCTGCAGGTCATCGAAAAATCCTTTCCGACCGGATACCACGTCGGAAGGGCTCACCACCGAATTCTGTAGGCAATTCCGCGGACCGGCATTGCCGGGAGGATATTGCCGTCAGTAGCCGTTTCGGACGGCTACCAGTCATTCACGTCACGTTATTCCACAATCAATTTCGCGGTGGCCGTTGATCGTTGGGATCATTCGGATCCGGCTCACCGAACCACCGGGACGGCTCGTGTTGGCCGTACTCGTCGTGCCAGTCCCACCACTCGTACGGCTTGGTCTGGGGGTAGCCCTCCGGGGAGTCCTCCCAGTCCTCCTGCCGTCCCAGCGCGGTCATGTCCAGGAAGCTCCAGGTGGTGCCCAGCGCCTCGTCGCCCCGGTTGTTGACGAAGTAGGTACGGAACACCCGATCGCCGTCGCGGATGAACGCATTGGTGCCGTGCCATTCGTCCACACCGAAGTCGGCGTCGAAGTCGTCGGTGATCGTGTACCACGGCATCTGCCAACCCATCCGCGCCTTGAGGCGCTCGATGTCCGGCTGCGGCGCGCGCGAGGCGTAGACCAGCGTGGTGTCCCGGGCGTTGAGGTGGGCCAGATTGCCGACGTGGTCGGCCATCATCGAGCACCCTCGGCAACCGTGATCGGGCCAGCCGTGGATGTCCGGCCCGAAGAAGGCGCGGTACACCAGCAGTTGGCGCCGGCCGGCGAACAGGTCCAGCAGGGCGGCCCTGCCGTCGGGCCCGTCGAACACGTAGTCCCTGTCCACCGGCAGCCACGGCATACGCCGGCGCTCGGCGGCCAGCGCGTCACGAGCGCGGGTCAGCTCCTTCTCCTTGACCAACAATCGCGCGTGGGCGGCGGCCCATTCCTGCGGGGACACGATCTCCGGTGTCTTCATTGTGCTCCTCATTCTTCCGTTGGACCGTCTCATCGCAGAGGCGCCAAGCCTGCCGCACTGAGCAGGTAGGCGTCCTGATCTCCTGCTCCCTTACCGAGGATGTCGCGCACCGACTGCCCGACCTGCTCAGGAGTCAGTATCGGCCCGAATGACTCGAGATAGGCATCGATGTCGACACCCTGTCGCTCGGCGTAGGCCGCCACCGCCTTGGCGCCCAGATCGGTCGCCGGGGTCAGGCGCGGCAGCAACGAGACGAAGTCGATGCCCAGCCCCGCGCGCGCCGATTCCTGCGCGGCGTAGCCGCTGATGAACCTGACGGTGGCCTTGGCGCCCGCATAGCCGCCGCTGAGTGGTGACCCGTTTACCGCGGCGCCGCTGGAGATCGCGATCACCGAGCTGCCCGGCGCGAGCGGAAGTCGCAGCGCGGCTTGGACCCAGTGAAATGCCTGCGCGACATCGACATTCCAATTCTCGGTGAAGGTGTCCCAGGTCTGGTCCGTCAGGGCGGCCATCCGGGGCGCCAGCCCGGCAGCCAGCACGATGGTGCCGGGACGATACGTCGCGACGGCCCGGCCCGCCACCGCCGGATCGGCGGCATCGGCTGCCAGCGCCTCGAATTTGTCGCCCAGTTCCTCGCGCACCAGGTCCAGATGAGCGCGGTTACGGGCGATGCCGACGACGTGCGCGCCGGCCGCCGCCAGCTGCGCGGCGATGGCTCGGCCGAATCCGCGGCTGGCGCCGGTCACAATCGCCGTGGTGCCGTCAAGTTCGTTCATGGTGGTGCTCACTTCCGTATCGGGTGGTGTTCTCCCAATGCAGATACGTCGCGGCCCCAGGATTCATCGCCGCGCAGGTCGATGACTTTTGACGGCAGGAGTTATCTATCCATTAGGGCGATCTAGTTGGGCAATCGCGAGGAGTTGGCTGTGCCGGAGCAGGACGAGTTCATGGAGCGCGCGGCGCCGTATCGCGCCGAGCTGATTGCCCATTGCTACCGGATGCTCGGGTCGGTGCACGACGCCGAGGACCTGGTGCAGGAGACCTATCTGCGCGGCTGGCGCGGCTATTCGGCGTTCGAGGAGCGCGCGGCGCTGCGCACCTGGCTGTACCGGATCGCGACGACGGCCTGTTTGCGCGCCTTGGAAAACCGCGCCCGCCGGGTGTTGCCGGCCGGCGTGGGCCCGGACTCCGACCCCGCTTATGAGTGGCTCGAACCCATCCCCGACGCCTATCTACCGAAAGCGCCGGAAGATATCGTCGCCGCCCGCGAAACCGTCCGGCTAGCGGTGATGACGGCGCTGCAGGAACTGCCGGCACGGCAACGCGCCGTGTTGGTGCTGCGCGAGGTCGTCCAATTCAGCGCCGCCGAAGTAGCCGAACTCCTCGAGACGACACCGGCGGCCGTCAACAGTTCCTTGCAGCGGGCCCGCGCCCGCCTCGCCGAGGTGTCCGCCGACCAGGACCGACCCGCCGAACCCGATGACGACGCGCGCAGAAAACTGCTCGACCGTTACTGCGCGGCTTTTGAAAATGCGGACATGGCCGCCCTGGCTGATTTGCTGCAGCACGATGTCAGGCTCGAAATGCCGCCGATGCCAATGTGGTTCAGTGGCCGAGACGCAGTGCTGAACTTCCTGACTACTCGTGCCCTCGCCCCGCCCGGCGACATCGTGATGGTCCAGACGGCCGCCAACGGCCAGCCCGCCGTCGCCGAATACCGGTGCAACACCGATAGCATCATGGCAGCCCACTCCATCCAGGTGCTCACCTCTGTTCGCCGGGGCGGCGGTGCGGGGCTGGCCGCGCTGACCGTCTTTCTCGATCCGACGCTCTTTCCCGCTTTCGGGTTGCCACTGACGGGGTAGCCCAGAAGCAACTCCGCGGGCCGTGTGGACAGGTCTCGACGGCACCGGAAGGATTGGCGCGGTAGATGCAGTCGAAGGGTGACGGATGAAGATTCCGGGTGTGGCCGACATCGTCGGCACTCTCACCGGAGGGGCCACACAGGTCGTGCGTGCCGGCGTGCAGACCGCCGCCGGCGCAGCCGGCGTCATGCAATCGCTGACCAGCCCGATGACGGAACTGGTCGGACCGGTGGCCCAAGCGGTGGCGCACACCACCGGCCGCGCGATCGGGCTGGGCGGGTCCCTCGACGGCGCTCCCGAACCCGTCACTCCGCCGGTGCGTTGGCAAAGCGGGCGACGCGTGCATCTGGACCTCGACCCATTGCTGCCCTTCCCCAGTTGGCACGAATACGCCGCCGTGATCGAAGAGCCGGTCCGCCGGATTCCGGGCGTCGCCGAGGCCCATGTCGAAGGGGCGCTGGGCCGGCTGGTCCTGGAAATCGCCGCTGCCGCAGACGCGGACGCCGTCCTGGACGAGGTGCGCGACACCGCCTCGGCGGTGGCTGCCGACCTCAGCGACTCGGGCGATGTCGTGGCGCCGCAGGCCGCCCCATTCGCCGATCCAGGCAATCCGCTGGCGATCCTGGTGCCGCTGACCGCTGCCGCGATGGATGTCGTCGCCGTGGGCGCCGCGGTGACAGGTTGGTTCACGCGGCTGCCGGTGGCACCGCGCAGTGCCCGCGCCGCGGCGGCGCTGATCAATTACCAACCCCGTGTCGTAGCGGTGCTGGAGTCCCGGCTCGGTCGCGTCGGCACCGACATCGCGCTCAGCGGATCGACGGCGCTGGCCTACGGGCTGAGCCAGTCGGTGGGAACGCCGGTGTTGGACCTGCTGCAGCGGGGCCTGCAGCTCTCCGAGGCGGCGGCGCACCGCCAGCGGTGGCGGGAACGCGAACCCGAACTGGCCTCCCCCACCCGGCCGCAGGCGCCGGTGGTCCCGATCCTGTCCTCGGCGGGAGCCGAATCTCAAGTGCCCCGCCACAATTGGGCGGCGGCCGCGGCCGGTGAAGCCTCGCACGTGGTGGTCGACGGCGCGATCGACTCCGCCATCGACACCGAAAAGGGCTCGATGCACGGCCCGGTGGAGGACTACGTGACGCAGGCCGCCAGCGGCTCGGTAATAGCCGCGGCGGGTGCACTGTTCGCCGGTGGGGGCGCCGCCGAGGCCGCCGAGGCCATCCTGGCCGGCGTGCCCAAGGCCGCCCACCTCAGCCGTCAGGCGTTCGCCACCACCCTCGGCCGCGGGCTGGCCAATTCCGGACTGCTGGTGCTCGACCCCGGTGCGCTGCGTCGGCTGGACCGGGTGAAGGTGGTCGTCATCGACGGCGCCGCCTTGCGCGGCGACCATCGCGCGGTCTTGCGCGCCCAGGGCGAGGAAACCGGCTGGGACGACGACCGCGTCTACGAGGTCGCCGACGCCTTGCTGCACGGCGAAGAGGCGCCCGAACCCGATCCCGACGAGCTGCCGGCCACCGGGGCGCGGTTGAAATGGCAACGCGCGCAAGGATCTTCAGCGACACCCGCGCAGGGCCTGGAGCACGCCGAACTGGTCTGCGAAGGCCGGCAGGTGGGCCGGGTCGACGTCGGGTGGGAAGTCGACCCCTACGCCATCCCGCTGTTGCAGACCGCGCACCGCACCGGCGCCAGGGTGGTGCTGCGGCATGTGGCCGGCACCGAAGACCTCTCGGCCAGCGTCGGTTCCACACATCCGCCCGGAACACCACTGCTCAAGCTGGTGCGCGACCTGCGCACCGATCGCGGACCGGTGCTGCTGATCACCGCGCTCCACCGCGACTTCGCGTCGACCGACACGCTGGCCGCATTGGCCATCGCCGACGTCGGCATTGCCCTCGATGACCCGCGGGCGGCCACGCCGTGGACCGCGGACATCATCACCGGGACCGACCTGGCCGCCGCGGTGCGAATCCTCTCGGCGCTGCCGGTGGCCCGCGCGGCCAGCGAATCAGGCGTTCACCTGGCGCAGGGCGGCACCACACTGGCGGGCCTGCTACTGGTCACCGGCGAGGACAACCGGACCAGCAACCCGGCAACCCTGCGGCGCTGGCTGAACCCGGTCAACGCCGCCGCGGCCACGGCGCTGCTGTCCGGCTTCTGGTCGGCCAGCCGGGTGCTGCGGCTACCCGACCCGTCGCCGCAACCGCTCACCGCCTGGCATGCGCTGGATCCGGAGATCGTGTACTCGCGCCTCGCCGGCGGCAAGCGCCCACTGGCGGTCGAGTCCGCCACCCCGACCTGGCGGCGCCGCCTCGATGACCTGTCCTACGAGCCGCTGGTGGCGCCGCTGCGCGGGCCGGCTCAGATGCTGGCGCGGCTGGCGGCCGCCACCCGGGTCGAGCTCGGCGACCCGCTGACCCCGATCCTGGCGGTCGGCGCCGCGGCCTCGGCGATCGTCGGCAGCAACGTCGACGCGCTGCTGGTCGCCGGCGTGATGGGTGTCAACGCGCTGACCGGCGGCGTGCAGCGGCTGCGCGCCGAAGCCGCCGCCGCGGAGTTGTTCGCCGAGCAGGACCAGCTGGTGCGTCGCGTGGTGGTACCGGCGGTGGCGACCACGCGACGGAGGCTGGAGGCCGCTCAGCACGCCACCCGCACTGCCACCGTGTCGGCCAAGAAGCTGCGGCCCGGCGATGTCATCGACCTGGCCGCACCGGAAGTGGTGCCGGCCGATGCGCGCCTGCTGGTGGCCGAGGACCTCGAGGTGGACGAGTCGTTCCTGACCGGCGAGTCGCTGCCGGTCGACAAACAGGTCGACCCCGTCGCCGTCAACGACCCGGAACGGGCGTCAATGCTGTTCGAGGGCAGCACCATCGTCGCCGGACGTGCGCGCGCCATCGTGGTGGCCACCGGGGTCGGCACCGCCGCGCAGCGCGCGATCTCGGCAGTCGCCAACGTCGAGACGTCGGCCGGGGTGCAGGCGCGGCTGCGGGAACTGACCAGCAAGGTCCTGCCACTCACGCTGGCCGGCGGCGCTGCGGTGACCGGTTTGGCGTTGCTGCGGCGCGCCTCGCTGCGTCAGGCGGTGGCCGACGGCGTCGCGATTGCGGTGGCCGCGGTGCCGGAAGGCTTGCCGTTGGTGGCCACCCTGTCCCAACTGGCCGCCGCGCAGCGGCTGACCGCGCGCGGGGTGCTGGTGCGCTCGCCGCGCACCATCGAGGCTTTGGGCCGGGTCGACACCATATGTTTCGACAAGACCGGCACGCTCACCGAAAACCGGTTGCGGGTGGTGCGCGCCGTGCCGAGCGGTTCGGCACCGCAGGATCCGTTCCCTGAGCCAACCGATCAGAGCTACGCCGACGTGCTGCGGGCCGCGGCGCGCGCGTCGACGCAGCCGCAGGACGGTGAGGGTCACGCGCACGCCACCGATGAAGCGATCATCAACGCGTCCCTGTCGCTGAACGGGCACGAGAACGGGGACTGGACGATCCTGGCCGAGGTGCCCTTCGAATCGAGCCGCGGCTACGCCGCCTCGATCGGCATTGGCACCGCCAGTGACTCGGCACCGATGCTGATGGTCAAGGGCGCACCCGAAGTGATCCTGCCGCGTTGCCGGTTCGACAATGCCGAATACGATCAGGCCCAGGCGGATTCGCTGGTACGCAGCCTGGCCGAGCAAGGCCTGCGGGTGCTGGCGGTGGCGCAGCGCCCGTGGGCGAACGGGACCAGCCAGGAAGAGGAGACTGACGCTGATGCCGTCGACGCCGAGGCCCATGATCTGGAACTGCTGGGATACGTCGGCCTGGCCGACACCGCGCGGGAGTCGGCCAGACCGCTGATCGAGGCGCTGTTGGCGGCCGAGCGCAACGTCGTGCTGATCACCGGTGACCACCCCATCACCGCACGGGCCATCGCACGGCAACTGGGCCTGCCCGAGGACGTCCGCGTGGTGACCGGGGCCGAGCTCGCCAGCCTCGACGAGGAGGGGCACGCCAAGCTCGCCGCCGACGTACAGGTCTTCGCCCGGGTCAGCCCGGAGCAGAAGGTGCAGATCGTGGGGGCGCTGCAGCGCTGCGGCCGGGTCACCGCGATGGTGGGTGACGGCGCCAACGACGCCGCCGCGATCCGGATGGCCGACGTTGGCATCGGGGTCAGTGGCCGCGGCTCCTCGGCCGCCCGTAGCGCCGCCGACATCGTGCTGACCGACGACGACCTCGGTGTGCTGGTGGACGCGCTGGTCGAGGGTCGCAACATGTGGGCCGGCGTGCGCGACGCGGTCACCATCCTGGTCGGTGGGAATGTGGGTGAGGTGCTGTTCACCATCCTCGGCACGGCATTCGGCCAGGGCCGTGCGCCGATCGGAACCCGCCAGTTGCTGCTGGTCAACCTGCTCACCGACATGTTCCCGGCGCTGGCGGTGGCGGTCACCTCGCAGTACGACGACCCCGAGGAGGACGAGGGGCTCACCGAGGACCAGGTCGACGACGCGCGCCTGACCCGTCAGCTCGAGGTGCTCACCCAGCCCAAACCGTCGCTCGGCGATTCGCTGATGCGCGACATCGTGAGCCGCGGGGTCGTCACCGCCGCCGGCGCCACCACCGCGTGGGCCATCGGACGGTGGACTCCCGGCACCGAACGGCGAACGGCCACAATGGGTCTGACCGCGCTGGTGACCACGCAGCTGGCCCAGACGCTGCTGACCCGCCGGCACAGCCCGCTGGTGGTGGCCACGGCGTTGGGCAGTGCCGGAGTGCTGGTCGGCATCATCCAAACACCCGTGCTGAGCCAGTTCTTCGGTTGCACGCCACTGGGCCCGGTCGCCTGGACTGGTGTCATCGGCGCGACCGCCGGCACCACCGCCGTCTCGGTGCTCGCACCGCAATGGCTGTCGAAGGCGGTCGGCGCGGTGACACCCGAACCGGAGGAAGGCTCAGCGGCCCAATAGCTTTGGGCCGGGTTGTCAGTGCCCCTCCCTACGATAGGGGTATGTCAGCGAGCACGCCGCAAGAGATCGTCGAGTTTCTCGGCGGGCTTGAGGCGTTTGCGGATCGCTTGGGGGCGTTGGATTTTGACGCCTGTGATACGAGTGAGTTGCTGTCGATCATCGAGGGTATGCAGCGGGTGGTGCGTAAGTTGCGCGTGCCCGGGCATGCGGTGG